>JAZJZH010000015.1:0-152301 GCA_040389985.1 Pseudomonadota bacterium | reverse complement strand
GAAAATCCGCCAATCAGGCCGCGTTCCTCCGCATTATGGGGACCTCGTGATTAGTGAAGCGGCACAAGAACGATGCGATCGATGCCGAGGCGATCTGCGAGGCAGCGCAACGGCCAGGCATGCGCTTCGTTGCGGTGAAGACCGAAGCGCAGCAGGCGGCAGCGCTGGTGTTCCGTACCCGCGACCTAGCCGTTCGCCAACGGACGCAGCTCACCAATGCGATCCGCGGGCATCTGGCGGAATATGGCTGGGTGGCACCACGCGGAAAGGCGAGCATGACGATGCTAGCCGACCTGCTCGACGAGGATGAGATGGCCTCGAGTCTGCCTGAAGCAGCAGTCCCAATGTTCAGGCTCATGGTCGACATGCTGGCTGAGCTTGATGAGCGGATCGCCACGCTTGACCGCGAGATCGCCAGGCGCGCCAAGGAGGATGAGGCCGCGCGGCGACTCATGACCATCCCCGGCATCGGGCCAATCGCCGCGACAGCAATTATCGCGCTGGCACCGCCGGTGGAGACCTTCCGCAGAAGCCGCGACTTCGCAGCGTGGTTGGGGCTTGCCCCACGACAGCATTCGACGGGCGGCAAACAGCGGCTCGGCAGCATCTCGAAGATGGGCGAGCGTAACATCAGACGACTGCTGATCATCGGCGGCAGCTCGGTGGTGCAACAGGCGTGCCGCCGTGGTGCGCCCGCGGGCTCGTGGTTGGAGGGCATGCTCGCTCGTAAGCCGCGCATGCTGGTCTCGGTCGCGCTCGCCAACAAAATGGCACGCATGGCTTGGGCGCTGCTGACGAAGAACGAGGATTACAGAGCTCCGGCAGCGATCGCGGCATAAGCCAAGGTCGGGGCCAGAGGCGTCGGGGGCGTAGGCGGTCGAAGGAGGGTATGGCACAACAGTCGGCGAGACGGGGCTGGAAGAACCAGTGAACGGCAGAGCGCTACCCAAGCGCGCTTAGCTGAAATGGATCCGGTCTGCGAACTCCCATACTGGCCCGCAGCAAAAGCGCTGCACATCGAGGCCGGACAGATGGCAGCATCCGACTACGTGCCGACGTACCCGAATTTACTGCTTGCATCCGAAGGGGTGTCCACAGATGCCGCCCCTGACCATCCGGTTCGTGCTACTGTTCGCTGTCATCCGTATCAAACAGGTCACGCAGTTGGCCGAGTTCAAGACCGACGAATTCATCGATTGAGAAAACGTTTGGACGGGCGATCGCATACTCGGGCGAACCAACCACAACCAGGACTGGCGGATATCCGCCGTAAGCGGCGGGGTCAGACATATCTCTCCCCAAACTCGCCGCAAGCGCGTCGGATCGCATCAGCCTGTCCAAAGAATCTGCTGAAATAATTTGCACCTGCGTCGGATTGATGGAGTTCTCAAGAATCTGTTCAATCATCTTCGCGCCAGCTTCGGCAATATCATTTTGCCCGCCAGCGTCGACTATTATCGCCTTAAAGTCAGACTCCGACAACTTCCTTTCGACTCGCTTCAGCGCGATGTCATTGCCTGTGGATGAGACTATCTGAATTAGGTCTAGCATTTCGAAAACCTCAAAAATTTCGAGTGCTACCTTAGTCGCTAATGAGAGCATCTGCGGCCAGACCGCTAAATGTCCCAAAATGAGAAAAGCAACCGCCAACGTTGATCGACAACAAAACCCGCTCAGGCGCTGCCTCATCTCACGTCTGTGACCCCGCCTGTCACAGGTTCTTGAGCGGCACCAGATGTCTGATGTGTAGCCTCGATGACAAAGTGGCCCCATGGAGCCGTCTTCAGCCCCCTCAGGCCTTGCCGCACACGTTGGCTGTGGCGCTAAGGAAGTGCCGCCTTCGGCGGTTGTGACCAGGGAAGTTCGAATATAAAATTCGAACTTCCCTGGTCACTCAGATTTTATGGCAGCCTATCAATTCGGCAGTGTCAAAAAAAACAGGCTTTTCCGATACCTTAACCCAAATTGATAGGTTTCAGAAACGTGAGAGGCACGCCCTCCTTGGGCAGGTCGGCGGGCGACAGGTTCACCGTGATCCGTTTGGGCGGCAACGACAGGCCGATCGCGGCAATGGCATTGCGCACCCGCTCGCGACTTTCCGCCACCGCCTTGTCGGGCAGGCCGACCAGGATGAAGTTGGGGAGGCCCGGCACCAGTTGGCACTGCACCTCCACGGCGCGCGCCTCCAGCCCCAGATAAGCGACCGTCGATACCGTTGCGACCAAATGCCCCCGCCTTTTCCCCGCTGCCCCGTCAGTCCATCACTGGACTATTCCTCGATCGGCTCCCCGGCCCGGCCCCTTGCAGGCTCGTCCGGCCGCCCCTTGAACCCCTGCGCCACGACATACCATTCGACGCTGCCCTTGCGGCTGGCGGGCGGCTTGGCGTGCTTGATCGTCGTGAAATTCTTCTTGAGCAGGACCAGCAATTCGCCGTCGGTCCCGCCCGCAAACACCTTCGCCACGAACGTCCCGCCCTTGCGCAGATTCTCGACCGCAAACCAGGCCGCCGCCTCGACCAGGCCCATGGTGCGCAAATGGTCGGTCGCGGCATGGCCGACCGTATTGGCCGCCATGTCGGAAATCACCAGATCCGGCGCATCGCCCAACGCATCGCACAGCATCTGCGGCGCCTTGTCGTCCATGAAATCCATTTCGAACAGGGTCACGCCCCCGATCGGATCAACCGGCAACAGGTCGATGCCCACCACGGCCGCCTTGGGTGCCAGCTTGCGCACCACCTGCGCCCATCCGCCCGGCGCTACCCCTAAGTCCACGACCGCCTTAGATCCCTTCACGAAATGGAATTTCTCGTCCAGCTCGATCAGTTTGAACGCGGCGCGGCTGCGCCATCCTTCGGCCTTGGCCTTTTTGACATAGGGATCGTTCAGATGGCGCTCCAGCCAGCGCACCGACTGCGCCGTGCGCCCCTTGGCGGTTTTGACCCGCACCCTGCCTGCGCCAGCGCCCCTCACATCACTCTCCCGTCGCGGTCCATCAGGCCGCGCAATATGCCTTCGCGAATCCCCCGATCGGCCACGCCCAGTCGTGCGGCCGGCCAGATGTCTAGGATCGATTCCAATATGGCGCAGCCCGCCACCACCAGGTCGGCGCGCTCGGTGCCGATGCAGGGCAGCTTCTGCCGCTCCGCCAGCGCCATGGTCGACAGCCGCTCCGAAATGGCGCGCATCGATTCGCACGGCACGATCAGTCCGTCGATCGCCTGCCGGTCATAGCGTGGCAGGTTGAGGTGCAGGCTGGCCAGCGTCGTCACCGTGCCCGATGTGCCGAGCAGGCGGATATCCTCCGCCCCGTGCGGCAAACGCCGGGCGAGCGGCGAAAAGGCCTCGCTAACCCGCGCCCGCATCCGGTCATAGGCCGCCAGCCGCTCCGCCTTGTCGCCATGGTCGAACGCCTCGCTCTCGGTCAGCGACACGACGCCCCAGGGCGCGCTGACCCAATCGACGATCCGCGGCGCGCCCGCCGATCCGCTCGAATCGACCAGCACCAGTTCGGTCGATCCGCCGCCAATGTCGAAGATCAGCGCCGGCCCGTCGCCCGGCTCCAGCAGCGCATGGCACCCCAGCACCGCCAGCCGCGCCTCTTCCTGCGCGCTGATGATGTCGAGCGCGATGCCCGTCTCACGATAGACGCGCTGGATGAACTCCTCCCCGTTGGACGCCCGGCGGCAGGCTTCGGTCGCGACCGACCGCGCCAGCGTCACATGGCGGCGACGCAGCTTGTCGGCGCAGACGGACAGCGCGGCGATCGCACGGTCGATCGCCGCATCGCTGATCCGGCCGGTCGCGGCCAGTCCCTCGCCCAGCCGGACGATGCGCGAAAAGGCGTCGATGACGATGAAGCCGTCGGCGGATGGCTTGGCGATCAGCAGCCGGCAATTATTGGTGCCCAGGTCGATGGCGGCATAGGATCGACGCTCACGCGCGCCATGGGGCGGAAAACCCCGTTGCGTCGACGGGGGCGGAATGGCCGCAGCCTTGCTCCCATCGCCCGGACCGGGGCGGGCGCGTTTGCCCGCATAACGGCCGGCCGGGCCGGAACTCTGCGGCGATGGGCGGCTCTGCTGCACCATGCCGTAACTCGCTTCTATATTCGCCAGCCACCAAAGGGGGGACCGGAACTTGCCACTATGCTTAGGCAGATATGACGCATCGCGCAAGGCGCGGCCGGCACGGCCACCGATGCAAGACTTAACAAGGATTAACGATACGCCTTGCACGCGCATGAAAAGGAAGGTTCGTTTCGGATCAGCAAAGAACAAGATCGCCTGGGCGACACCACTACCCTTTAGGACAAAACAGACATGCTGTGATGTTTTGGATACATAACACAAGATTTCATGATTGTCGGATTGTCTTGGGCAATACAGTTGATTAGCTTCCCGCTCGGTCTTTGGGGAGTTTATATCATGCACATTCGCAAGAATGGTGCGGGCCTGTTGGCGCGCGTCAGTCGTCCTGCCTTGCTGGCGTCGGCGGCCATCGCCGCCCTTACCGTCGCACCGATGGCCCAGGCCGTCGTCCCTACCGACGACAAAAGCCCCGCGGACATCATTGACGGCAGCGACGTCAATGGCGTCGGCATCATGTATCGCGCCGATGGCTTCGTCTGCACCGGCACGCTGATCAACCCGCGCACCGTCATCTTCGCCGCCCATTGCGTCAACGACCTGACGTCCGCTGACTACAGCACCGTCAACGACGGGGTGCCCGTCGCCTTTGCGTTCCAGAACAACGCCCGGCCGGGCCTCGTCAGCTGGCTGAACAGCGGGTTCCAGACCAACACGGCGCTCAGCGTCTACAACGTCAACAACATCGCCTATAACCCCGATTCGCTCGATCCGCCGGCGCTCAGCTTCCTGTATGGCGACGTCGCGATGGCGACGCTGGACACGCCCGCATCCGACGTGCCGACCTGGACTATGCTGTTTTCCGCCCTGCCCGCTCCGTCCTCCATCAGCGAGACGAGCGGCACCGGCTATCATGTCACCATCACCGGCTATGGCCGCACCGGCAGCGGTACCACCGGCAGCAGCTTAGGCATCGACTTCCGCCGCAAAACGGCCGAAAATTTCCTGGGCATGCTGGGCTCGCTCGACGACGTCGACAGCTTCCTCTTCGGCGAAGCGGGCGGCTATACGCAGAATCTCTACCACACGGATTTCGACGATCCGACCCGCGAAAACCCCTTCGACTTCAACCTGTTCAAGGATGACGCCCTGCCCAACGAAGGCAGCACCGCCGGCGGCGATTCGGGCGGCCCGCTGATCCTGGACCAGGCCTTCGATGAAAAGACCATATTGGGCGTCCTGTCGGGCGGCAGCCGCTACTTCTTCGAACAGCCGCAAAGTTCCTACGGCGGCTCGTCCTTCTATCAGCCGCTCTACCTGTTCTGGGACTGGATTGCGCAGAACAACCCCTATCGCTACGCCACGGCCAAGGCGGGCGATGGCAAGTGGAGCGACGCCTCCCACTGGATCACCGCGCTCGATCCCAATTATCGGATCATCGACAGCAACGGCGCCCTGGTCAACGGCATACCCACGACGCCGGGCGCGGGCGCCTTTGGCGAAGACAGCGCCTCGAAATTCGGCCAGCTCTGCTACAGCCCTGACGATATCTGCTACGATGTCGGCACCGACACGCTGATCGTGAACGGCCAGCCCGTCACCGAAGAGGGCGGGACGACCGCGACACCGGCAGGGTCAGCCACCCGCGCCAATTCTATCGGCAAGGTCGAGATCGCGGAGCGCAGCCCGAACGCGCAGAGCGTCACGCTGCTCGACGGCGCCGAGCATGAGGCGCAGGCCGAAGGCGATAGCGCTGCCGTCCTGCCAAGCCCGACGCTGGCCAATGGCCTGCCCGGCGCCACCAATTTCGTCCCCAATAATATCGACCCGCTGGCGTCGCAGGGGATCATTGGCCGCTATTATGACGTGACGCTGAGCGCCACCGGCAAGACCACGCTCGACACCGACTCCACCGTGGACCGGTTCACCATCGCCGGCACCGGTGCCGCGCTGGACGTCACGGCCGGCGGCTCGCTGACCAGCCTGATGGACATTTCCCACCTCGCCGGGGTGGTGAACGTCAACGGCACGATCGAAACGCCGGGCGACTATTTCCTGCTGACCGGCCTCCTCTCGGGCAGCGGCACGCTGCGCACGCCCTTCTTCACCAACATCCTGGGCACCGTCGCCCCCGGCGGTATCGGCACCATCGGCACGCTGACCGTAGAGGGCAATGCCCTGCTGACGTCGGGAAGCACGCTCCAGATCGATTTGGGCGCCAACGGCGTGTCGGACGTGTTGGCGGTCAAGGCCACGGAGTTCGTCGCGGATGATGGCGGCGAAGACGATGGCGGCGAAACCCCCGACACCGGCGGCGGCGATGGCGGCGGTGGCACGGCGGAGCAGCGCAGCGCCGCTGCGATCACCGCAGCGCAGGCCGATGGCGACGTGTCGCTGCTCGCGGCCGGCGATCCGATCGACGGCATCGCGGCGCTGGGCGGCCGGGTGGCCTTCGGCCAGGCTACCGGCACCAAGATCCGCTTTGGCAACCAATATACGTTCGTAACGGCGGAAGGCGGCATCGACGGCACCTTCACCGCCCCGGCGCAGCTGTCCGCGGTGCTCAAGCCGGTGCTGATCTATGGCGACTATAGCGTCAGCGTGCGGATCGACGCGGGTCTTTATGCCGCTGTCGTCAACCCGGCGGCGCAGAACCAAACCAGCTTCGCCCAGCTGCTCGACCAGAACCGGTCGCGCTACGCCAATTTCGCCACCCTCTATGGCGAAGCGGACCTGCTGAGCATCGCCGGGGTCCAGGCGACGTTCGAAGCGATGGCGCCGCGCACCGAAGCGCTCAAGACGTCGATGGCCGAAGTACTCAACGACAATATGGCGCGCTTCTATCGCGATCGCCTGACCAAGCTGGACGCCGGTTCGCTCGGCGGCACACTGACCATGGTCGGCCAGCCGATCCAGCTCGCCTCCGCCAGCCTCAACAATATCGACCTGGGCATGGACCAGGGCGGCGGCGGCGACACGACGACCCGCGAAGGCGTCCTGCCCGACGATATGAGCGCCTTCCTGGCGGGCGGCTATCTCGACGGCAAGAGCGCACCGATGCGCACCGCCGTTCCGCTCGGCCGTGACCAGTTCGATGGCTGGTATGCCGCGATGGGCGTCGAAAAGGCGTTTGGCGACAATGGCGTGATCGGCCTGGCGGCCTCCTTCAGCGAATTGAAGGGCAATACCGGCGCCAATGACACGGCGCGCGCGCGGCTCTATCAGGGCACCGTCTATGGTGCCTTCGACCTGGGCGGCGTCAAGCTGGACGGCGTCGCCAGCGCCGGCACCCTCGCCACCCGCTCGCGCCGTTCCTTCGCCGTCGGCGTCACCCCCTACACCCTTAATGGCAGCGACCAGGAATTGGCGCTGTCGGGCGAATTGGGGCTCAGCAAGGCGCTGGGTAGCGACACCTTCAGCATCGTACCGCGCGCCTCGATCCGCGGTGCCTATATCAGCGCAGGCAATCTGGCCGAATATGGCGGCGACGCAGCGCTGGTGATCGAACGCCGTGCCATTCGCAGCGCGCAGGGTCGCCTGGGTGCCACTGTAAAGGCCAATAATGGCGGGTTCAAACCCTATGTGACCGCCAACTTCGTCCATGAATTCAACGATCAGCCGGGCTTTTTCCTGGCCAATCTGGTCGGTGGCACCGGCAGCCTGGCACCCTTCGCGCTCGGCGGTTCGGACCAGAATTGGGGCGAGGTCGGCGGCGGCCTGACGATCACCACTGGCAATGTCGACCTCAGCCTGTCGGCCGACACAACCCTGTGGCGCAGCGACGTGAAATATCAGAGCTATCGCGCCGGCGTAAAATTCCGCTTCTGATTTCCGGCTCCCAGCCGAAAGGAAAGGGCCGCCCGATGGGGCGGCCCTTTTCCGTTGGGGCGGAGAAGCAATAGAGCGTGATGACTTCAAGCGGATTTACACCACGTCCGGTTTTACCAACCTCCTTGGCCCACGTCGCCTCTCACTGCGTATACAGCTTCACCAGCCGGTAGAGGAACGCCCGCCCGTCCAGCAGCGACTTGACACGGATGCGTTCATTGAGGCCATGGACGCCCTGCCCGTCCGGGTCGGCGAACATGCCCGACACGCCATAAGTCGGGATGCCCGCCGCATTGGTGAAACGCCCGTCGGTCGCACCAGTCGCCAGGCGTGGGATCACCGGCACGCCCGGCCACATCTCCTTGGTCAGCGCCTGGATCGGCCCCATGATCTGCGGCGTCAATTCGGGCGCGGAGGATTTGGGCTGTGGCGGATCGGCCAGCGTCACCTTGACCTTCGGATCGGCGGCCACCTCGCTCAATCGCGCCAACACGGCGTCCACGGCCTCCCCCGGAATGATCCGGCAATTGACATTCGCCGTCACCGACTGCGGCTGGGCATTGGGCGCGTGGCCGCCATTGATGAGCGTCGGGATGCAGGTGGTGCGCAGCGTCGCGTTCCAGCTGGCGCTCTCGGCCGACACGGCGGCATAATCGGCCTCGCTCGCCTTGCCCGCGCCGATCGCCGCCATCGCGCCCGACACCTTGGCGGGATAGAGCGACGCCGACGCGCCGAAATAGGCCTTGGCCGCCGGCGTCAGGTTCACCGGAAAATCATAGGCGTTGACCCGCGCCAGCGCCGCCGCCATCCAGCCGATCGCGTTGACATGCGGGGTCTGCCGCGAACTGTGGCCGCCCGGCGCGGTCGCGGTGAAGGTGAAGTCCTGATAGACTTTCTCGCCCGCTTGCACGCCCTGGCTCACCGGCTTGCCGCTCTCGTCC
The DNA here is from genome assembly GCA_040389985.1 of Pseudomonadota bacterium. Taxonomy (GTDB): domain Bacteria; phylum Pseudomonadota; class Alphaproteobacteria; order Sphingomonadales; family Sphingomonadaceae; genus Sphingobium. The sequence continues at coordinate 143,443 of JAZJZH010000015.1, read as the reverse complement.
AGCGACCCGCCGCCGCCCTCGTTCAGCGCCCATCCGGCCTTCAGCGCATCGGGTTTGGTCTTGAGCAGATATTCGACGCCGTTCAGCGCCTTCTCCGTCTCCTCGCCACAGGTCAGCGCCAGCTTGATCGTGCGCTTGGGGCTATAGCCCTCGGTCTTGTAGCGGACCATCTGGTCGGTGAAGGCCGCCGCCATCGCCTTGTCGTCGGACGTGCCCCGGCCATAAAAATAGCCGCCCTCCTCAATCAGGCTGAACGGATCGCGTTCCCAGTCGGCCCGCTTGGCCGCCACCACGTCGATATGGGCGAGCAGCAGGATGGCGGGCAGCTTGGCGTCGCTGCCGCGCAGGATGGCCGACAGATTGCCTTCTTTGGGATGCGCCGGATCGACAATGATCGACACGTCGCTTGTCGCATAGCCCGCCGCCTTCAACCGCGCGCCCATCCGCTCCGCCGCGACGGTGCAACTGCCGTCGGGCCAGCTCGAATCGGTTTCGACCAATTCCTTGTAAAGCCCCCGGAAAGCAGCCTCGTCCCCGCGCGCCTGCGCATCGGGGGTCGCGGCATGGGCGCTGGTGGTGACGAGAAGCGCCGCGATGAGCGCGGCGGCGGGACGACGAAATGCCATGGAAAAGCCCCTTGGATGGAAGAGGCGTGCAGCTTGGCGGAGCGGTGCGGCGAGGGCAAGCGTCGCAACCCATCATCCGTCATTGCGAGTGTAGCGAAGCAATCCAAGGTCACGCCACTGGATTGCTTCGCTACGCTCGCAATGACGATGTTTGCCTTAAAGCGGCAGCAACGCCGCCACGATCTGCCGCTCCTCCGCGCGCAGCACGCCCCAGGCGCGGGCCGCAGCGCGGCTATCCATCGCCTCCACGCCGATCGCCAGCGCCTCGACCGCGCGGACGAAGGCGCGCGGCGGCTGACGCAACCCGGCACCGGTGCCCAGCAGCAGAAATTCAGGCTTGGGGTCTGTAGCGAACAGGTCGCCCAGCGACTCCACCGTCAGCGCGTCCACGCCCGGCGCATCGGCCCAGGCCAGCGCTCGCACCGGGCTGAGCAGCAGGCCGTCGGGAAAGACATCGTCCCTGACACGAAAGCCCCGGCCCTGAAAGCCGGTGACGATCGGTCCCTGACCGTCATCGTCCCGGCGCAGCTTTATGCCGGCATCGCTCAGGGCTTCGCCCCATCATCGCGCGGACCTACGCGCTCGGCGGTCCCAGCATATTCGCCCTTCTTGGCCGCCTTCTTCTCCGACGTCTGCGGGGTCAGGCCCAGCGAGATCAGCAGCGAAGACGATACATAGACCGACGAATAGGTGCCCACGATAATGCCCAGCATCATGGCCGCGGTAAAGCCGCGCAGCACATGTCCGCCCAGCAACAGCAGCGCGCCCAGCGCCAGCAGGATCGTGACGGACGTCATGACGGTACGCGGCAGCGTTTCGTTGACGGACAGGTCGATCAGCGACTTCATGTCCATCTTGCGATATTTGCGCATATTTTCGCGGATACGGTCGTCGATCACCATCTTGTCGTTGATCGAATAGCCCACGATCGTCAGCACCGCCGCGATGATGTTGAGGTCGAACTCCAACTGCGTGATCGCGAAGAAGCCCAGCGTCATCAACACGTCATGCACGATCGCGACGAAGGTCGAAACGCCGAACTGCCATTCATAGCGGAACCAGCTGAACACCGCGATGCCCAGGATCGCCAGCACGACCGCCAGCACGCCATTCTGGATCAGCTCGCCCGACACTTTGCCCGACACCGTGTCGTAGCGGGAGAAGGTGACGCCGGGGAATTGCGCGACCATCGCCAGCCTTGTCTTTTCCACCACAGCGTTCGCCGCACCGGCCCCGCCCTGGTCGGGCAGCGGCAGGCGGATTTGCACCGTCTTGGGATCACCGAACTGCTGGAGCGAGCTTTCGCCCACGCCCAGCGTGCCGATGGTCGCGCGCACCTTGTCGGTTTCCACCGCCTGCGGAAATTTCGCCTCGATCATCAGGCCGCCGACGAAATCGACGCCCAGATTGAGGCCCTTGTGCGCGGTCGCGCCGACGGCCAGCACGGTCAGCAGTGCGGTGAGCGCAAACGCCCATTTCCGCACCGCGACGAAGCCGATATTGGTATTGTCGGGGACGAGCTTGAGAAGTTTCATGGGTGTGTCCTCCCGCCCCTCTTAAATATGAATGTCGGTCGGACGGGTGCGGCGCACCCAGTTCGCGACGACCATGCGGGTGAAGGTGACGGCTGTGAACACGCTGGTCGCGATGCCGATCAGCAGCACGATGGCGAAGCCCTTGACCGGCCCCGACCCCAGCGCCAGCATGATACCGCCGGCAATAGCGTGGGTCACGTTCGCTTCGAAGATCGTGCGGCTGGCTTCCTTATAGCCATGCTCGATCGCCGCCACGACATTGCGTCCACGTCGCCGTTCCTCGCGGATACGCTCGTAGATCAAGACGTTCGCGTCGACCGCGGTGCCGATAGTCAGCACGAAACCGGCAATACCCGGCAAGGTCAGCGTCGCGCCCAATATGCCCATGACGCCCAGGATCACCGCCACGTTGATGGCGACCGCCAGGTTCGCATACATGCCGAACCGGCCATAGCTCACGAACATGAAGACCGCGACCGCGACCACCGCGACCACCGATGCGATCAGGCCCGCCCGGATCGAATCCGCGCCCAGCCCCGGTCCCACGGTGCGCTCTTCCACCACCACGAAGTTCACCGGCAGCTTGCCCGACCGCAGCGCGATGGCGAGCTGGTTGGCGCTTTCCACGGTGAAGCTGCCGCTGACCTGCGCGCTGCCGCCCAGGATCGGTTCGTTGATGTTGGGCGCCGACAGCACCTTGCCGTCCAATATGATCGCGAAGGGGCGGTTGACGTTCTGCGACGTCACCTGCCCGAACTTGCGGCCACCTGAACTGTTGAAACGGATATTGACGATCGCCTGGTTGCTCTGGTCATAGCCCTGGGTCGCGTCGGTCAGGTCTTCGCCCGACACCATCACCTGACGCTTGACCGCGATGAACGGCACGCCCGACGGGTTGTTGACGTAAGGCAGCACTTCGCTGCCCACCGGCGCACGCCCTTGCGCCACTTCGGACGGATTGGCGGTCGTGTCGACCAGCTTGAATTCCAGCTTGGCGGTCTGGCCCAGCAGGGCCTTCAACGCCTTGGGGTCTTGCAGCCCCGGCACCTGCACGACGATACGATTGTCGCCCTGCTGCTGGATCGTCGGTTCGCGCGTGCCCATTTCGTCGATCCGGCGGCGGATGACTTCGGTCGACACCTCCATCGCGCTCTTGATCGCATTCTTGATGCCCGCATCGGTCGGTGTGATGACGATGGTGGAGCTGTTGACCACCTCGACATTGAAATCACGCTGGCCGGTCAGCCCCGCGCCTTGCGTCAGCGGCCGGATGCGCTCGACGGCGGCATCGACCTGCGCGGGGTCGCGCACCATGAAGCTGAGCTTGCCGTCGCGGCCCGAAATATCGCCGATCGCGATCCTGGGATCGCCCCGGCGCAATTCGGTGCGGACCTGCTCTTCCATATTCGTCAGGCGCTGCTTGGCCACATCCTGCGTCGATGCTTCGAGCAGCAGATGGCTGCCGCCCGACAGGTCGAGGCCCAGATTGACGCGCGTGTGCATGAAGCCGGGCAGCTGCGCCACGGTCGCGTCCGGCAGGAAGCTGGGAATGGCGCACAGCACGCCGATCGCCAGAGGCAGGATGATCGCAAAGACCGCCCAGCGCGAGAAGTTCAGCATGGAGGCGCTCAGTCGTTCGCGGGCTTGGCGGCGGTCGGATCGATCACCTCGGTCAGGGTCGACTTGACCGCCTTGACCTTCAGGCCCGGCGCCAGTTCGATATCGGCGTAAATCTCGTCCACGCGCACGACCTTGCCGACCAGGCCGCCACCGGTGATGACCTGATCGCCCTTCTTCACGGCGTCGATCTTGGCCTTATGCGCCTTCATCTTCTTTTGCTGCGGACGGATCAGCAGGAAATAGAAGACGACGAAGATCAGGACCAGCGGCGCCATCTGCACCAGGATTCCGGCACCGGAGGCTTGCCCGCCCGCGGTCTGGGCAAAGGCTGGGGTAATGAACATGGGTGGGACTGCCTTATTCTCTGTCGGTCGCGCACGCCCTCTCGGCGTCCACGGATCAAGCGCGGGCGGCTAACACAGATGGGGGCGCAGAGGCAATATGATTAGGGATTCGGACGGTCGGCGCAAAGAGATACGATTGAGCGCTTGCAACTTCCCATTTGTGCTTATATTGGGCGCCCTCCGGTCGGGACGTAGCGCAGCCTGGTAGCGCATCACACTGGGGGTGTGGGGGTCGGAGGTTCGAATCCTCTCGTCCCGACCAAGATTTTCGGAAGAAGCGGCCGTCCGGGGGACGGACGCCCGAAAATCTCCCAAGCGCAAGCGCGGGAGGCGATCAAGCATAGGCAATGGATCATGCGGGTAGCGGAAGCTGCCCGTTTTCGTTTAAGGGCACCGTGTAAGAGTTGCCAGAATCAGTGCGCACTTCGTTGCCCGACTTGAGCCCGCAATTCGTCCGCTCGCCGCTCAGTTTCATTGAGACCGGCGAATACCATCGCTAGAGGCGCGTGCGTGCCGCCCCCATACTCTAAAAGTGCGCAGTCCTCTAGAGCGCGACGGTACTCGCGCCAATGTTGCTGAGCGATCTCTAATGCTCCATTCTCCCGTTCTGACAAGAGCAGTTGTAAATCCATAAGAACCTGCTGAAGCTTGGCTTCGGCAACTTCGTAAGCAGCCCCAGTGCGCGCCTTCATTGCGACGTTAGAATGAAAAGCATCGGGTTCGCTTGCATCTTCGGCAAAGTCCTCAACAACCCGCTGCGCGGTAGTGCTGGAAGAAATTGAGGGGTCACGCATTATGGCTTCAAGTTGGCGGACATCTTCCATCGTCATGCCATTGGCACGTAGCTTAACACCTAGATCGGCGACGGTGCTGAGATAGTTGGCTTGGTCATGCTTAGGTGACCCCGTCCACCAGCGCTTCAGAACGAAACTAAATCCATGGCCAACCCAGCCTGCAAGCCCGCCGACAAATGCAATCAAAGCTACATGCAGCGCGCTGGGAATGGTGTTCCAGATGTCCATGACGCAGCTGTAGCAGAATGACGATGGCGCAGCAGCGCCTGAAAATGAACGCACGAGGCCGACGCGGGCGAAGATGAAGAAACCTTCACGCGCTACCATCCGGCATCTCTCAATTTCCCCCTGTCCTACAACGAACCATATGGGATAAATGATTCGCCTCATGCCAAACAGGAGGCGCATATGGACATTCATGACCTGATCGACGAGGTTATTGCCCGCGAAGGCGGCTATAGCCAGCACCCCGCCGATCGCGGCGGCCCGACCAATATGGGCATCACCTTGGACGTCGCCCGCGCCAATGGCTATGCCGGCGATATGAAGGCGATGCCGCGCAGCGTGGCAGAGGGAATCTACCGCCGCCTTTATTGGGACCGGCCGGGCTATGCCTTTATCGCCGAAATGAGCGGACCGATCGCCGCCGAACTGTTCGACACCGGCGTCAATATGGGCGTCGCCACCGCGACCGGCTTCCTCCAGCGGGCGCTCAACCGCAACCAGCAGGATTATCCCGATATCAAGGTGGACCGGGCGATCGGCGCGCGAACCCTCGCCGCCTTGCGCGCCTTCCGCTCCCTGCGCGGCGCGGCGGGCGACAAGGTCCTGCTCAAGCCGATGGAGGCGCTCCAGGGCGAACGCTATGTCGCCCTGGCGGAACAGCGCCCGGCCAACGAAGCCTTTCTCTACGGCTGGCTCGCCAACCGGATCGGTTAAAGGAGGCGAAGATGCAGCAGGAATCCGAACCCGACCCGACCGATCCGTGGGTCAGGCGCGCCCGCCCGGCCTTTCTCTATATCATGTACGCGCTGCTGCTCTGGTCGGTGCCGATGGGCCTGATCGCGGGCATCCATCCGGCCACGGCGGCGGCGATCACCGCCGGGATGCGCGCCTATCTCAATGCCCTGCCCGAACCGCTCTACGCGCTCTTCGGCACCGGCTATCTGGGCTACACCGCCGCGCGCGCCTGGGGCAAGGCGAAGGGGCTTGAACGCTGACCAGCTGAAGATCGGCCCGGCCCATGCCCCACCCTGCAATAAGATATCGACCACGCAAAGCATGAGAGGGGCCGTCGGGACAAAACCCGACGGCCCATCATGTGCATGGTCAGCGGCCGGAGGACCGCCCAAGGAAAACGGAGTATCGCGCTATCGCCCGCGCAGAGACATGGCCTGTCTATTGGCGCTCATAGTCTCTGATGAAGGGCGTCGACGCCAAGGCGTCGCTCAGCGGCGCGTTTCCCGAATGGACTGAACCGACCCCAATGCTGAACCATGAGACATCGGATCACCTCCTTTCGCTAAGTTGAAGCCCGCGTGACCGACTTCGATGTAACCTCTGACCGGCCACGGGACAGACTTTGAATCAGACGCAGGGCATGATCAAGCCTTGTAATTTTCTTTTTTCGAATCATACTTGCCCGTCCGCGTTTCGGGCCGAACCGCCCGCGCCGCCTATCCCCGGCAATCCTCGATCACGCGCGATATCTCGGCCCAGGCCGGGACGATCAGCATCGGTTGCCCCGCCGCCTCCACCGCAATCTTGCCACGGCTATAGGCCAGCTGGTCGAGTCCCGTGTCGGATGCCGCGCGGAAGGCGACCAGTTGCCCCGCCGCCCCGGCAGACACTGTCGCCGGCCAACTCGCCGCACCATAGCTGGTCCGCACGATCAGCGCGCCCTGCACACCCCCCGCCCCGGCGCGCGCCAGGCTGACCCGGCGGCTGGCGCGATCGCACCGCAGCGTCAGTTGCGCGTCGGTGACGCCGGAACCGAACGCCGCGGACGATCCCGCCGCCTCTGCGCGGTAGCGCCAGCTGCCCGGCGCGACCGGCCGATATTGCCATTCGGTTGCCACCGGCGCGGGCTGCGCCTGTGGCACCGGTGCCGGTGCCGGTGCGGCCGGGGCCGGGCGTGCGGGCGCGGGCCTCTCCACCGGCCGCTGTGCGCCGGGACCGACGCAGGAACCCAGCAGGATCAGAAACGGCGCAAGCGCGGTGAAGGATGGGATAAGACGCATAGCCTTCCATGCCGGACGCTTGCCCCCCGCTCAACCCGAAAAGGGTCGAGCCGCCAACCCGCTGCGTCCGACCGCACGGCAATTGACAGTTTTCCGCCGAATCGCTAAAGGCCCCCTTCCCCTGAACGTGGCGAGCGGCGGTGCTTTTGGCACTGGCCGTCTTTTTTGCGTCCTGGGGTTATGTAATTGGCCGTTTTTCCTGGCCAGGGAAAATCGGCTCGGACGCTTTGAGATAGGGACGACTCCGGTCGGCCCTGTGGAGCAGGAGACACTATTACCATGGCACGTATTGCGGGTGTTAACATCCCGACCAACAAGCGCGTGATCATCGCGCTGACCTACATCCACGGCATCGGTCGCAAGACCGCCGTGGACATCGCCGACAAGCTGGGCATCGATCACAGCCGCCGCGTGCAGGACTTGTCCGACGCCGAAGTGTTGCAGATCCGTGAAACCATCGACGCCGGCCTGTCCGTCGAGGGCGACCTGCGTCGCGAAACCGCGATGAACATCAAGCGCCTGATGGATCTGGCCTGCTATCGCGGCCTGCGTCATCGCAAGGGCCTGCCGGTCCGCGGCCAGCGCACGCACACCAATGCGCGCACCCGCAAGGGCAAGGCAAAGGCGATCGCTGGCAAGAAGAAGTAATCGTTGAGGGTCACGCATTTGGCATGACCCTCCGGCGACTTCTGCTTTTGAACGATTTCAGTAGGATTAGAGCAACATGGCACGCGAACCCCAGCGCATTAAGCGCCGCGAACGCAAAAATATCTCGGCCGGCGTGGCCCACGTCAACGCCAGCTTCAACAATACCATGGTGACCATCACCGACGCGCAGGGTAACACGATTTCGTGGTCCTCGGCCGGCATGATGGGCTTCAAGGGCAGCCGCAAGTCGACCCCGTACGCCGCGCAGGTGTGCGCCGAAGATGCGGGTCGCAAGGCATCCGAACATGGCGTGCGCACCCTCGAAGTCGAAGTCAAAGGCCCCGGTTCGGGCCGTGAATCGGCTCTGCGCGCACTGCAGGCCGTCGGCTTCCACATCACCTCCATCCGCGACGTGACGCCGATCCCGCACAATGGCGTGCGTCCGTCCAAGCGTCGCCGCGTCTAACAGCGGCTGAGCGATATGCGGGCGGCGGACGCGCCGCCCGTTTCCCGTCTACATCGGCCGCAACGTCCTGTCGGGTGCAGGATGATAAGCGTTTCGGCCACATCCCCAGGGGAATTACATGACTGTCAACATGAAGAACTGGCAGGAATTGAAGAAGCCCAACGCCCTCGAAATCAAGCCAACCAGCGACGGCAAGCGGAAAGCGACCTTCGTCGCCGAACCGCTTGAGCGCGGGTTCGGTCTGACGCTCGGCAATGCGTTGCGGCGGGTTCTTCTTTCCTCGCTCCAGGGCGCGGCGGTCACCTCGATCAAGATCGAGAACGTCCTGCATGAATTCTCGTCGCTCGCGGGCGTCCGCGAAGACGTGACCGACATCGTCCTCAACATCAAGCAGGTCGCCCTGCGCATGGAAGGCGACGGGCCAAAGCGCCTCCAACTCTCCGCCACCGGCCCGGCCGTGGTGAAGGCTGGCGATATCAGCGTCGTGGGCGACATCGAAGTGATGAACCCCGATCTGATCATCTGCCATCTGGACCAGGGCGCGACGCTCAACATGGAACTGACGGCTGACATCGGCAAGGGCTATGTCCCCGCCGTCGCCAACCGCCCGGCAGACGCCCCGATCGGCCTCATCCCGATCGACGCGCTCTACTCGCCGGTCCGTCAGGTCGCCTACAAGGTGGACAACACCCGCGTCGGCCAGGAACTGGACTATGACAAGCTGTCGCTGACCATCGAAACCGATGGCACCGTCACGCCGGAAGACGCGGTGGCCTATGCCGCCCGTATCCTGCAGGACCAGCTTCAGCTGTTCGTCCACTTCGAAGACGCGCTGCCCGCCGCCGCCCCTGCTGCGGGTCACACCGCTGCTGCGGCGTCGGAAGGCGAAAGCGACACCAACCAGATCAACCGCTATCTTCTCAAGAAGGTGGACGAACTGGAACTGTCGGTCCGCTCGGCCAACTGCCTCAAGAACGACAACATCATCTATATCGGCGATCTGGTCCAGAAGACCGAAGCCGAGATGCTGCGCACCCCCAATTTCGGCCGCAAATCGCTGAACGAAATCAAGGAAGTGCTGTCGTCCATGGGCCTGCGCCTGGGTATGGACATCCCCGGCTGGCCGCCGGAGAATATCGAGGAAATGGCCAAGAAGCTCGAACAAGAGCTGCTGGGCTGATCCCCATCGCCGTCATCCCGGCATAGGCCGGGGTGACGGAACAGGGGTTATTGGGCGGTCCCCTGAAAACCGCCTGGTCTGGGATACCTTGCACGGTCCCTTAACGAACGAAGGAATGAAACATGCGTCACAGAATGGGTCAGCGTAGGCTGCAACGCGCCACCGGCCATCGTAATGCGCTGCTGCGCAACCTGGCCGCCTCGCTCATCAAGCATGAGCAGATCATGACCGGCGCGGTCAAGGCGAAGGCTCTGCGTCCCTACGTCGAAAAGCTGATCACCCTCGCCAAGAAGGGTGGCCTGTCCAACCGTCGTCTGGCCGACGCCCGCCTGAAGGACGATGCCCAGCTGATCAAGCTGTTCGAAATCCTGGCCGAGCGTTACAAGGCTCGCAACGGCGGCTATACCCGCGTGATCAAGGCCGGTTTCCGTGCGTCTGACGCGGCGCCGATGGCGATCATCGAACTGGTCGACCGCGACGTCAGCGCCAAGGGCCAGGACAGCGGTCCGGTCTTCAGCGCGGACGACGAGCTGGAAGAAGCCTGATCCGACCAGTCCCGCATTAAGGGACTGGCACTTTACCAACAGGCCGTGGCTCTCTAGGAGCCACGGCCTGTTGTCGTTTGGAAAAGAGTCGAACAGAGAGGATGCGCGCCGCTGCCCTGATCCTGCTGCCGCTGTTGCTGGCGGCCCTCTCGCTGACTCCGCGCCCCGTCTCGGCGGCACCGGAGGGGGCGGCTCCGGAAGCCGCCGCCATCGATGCGGGCGGGCGCAAGGCGTCCGACGCGCTGCGCTATCCGATCGCCAAACGGCTGGACCTGGTCGAGGATCATTTTGGCGTGAAGGTCGCCGATCCCTATCGCTGGCTCGAAAACGACCTGCGCGCCGACCCCGCGGTGCGCGACTGGGTGGGGCAGGAAAACGCCCTCACCCGCCGCTATCTCGACGACCTGCCCGGCCGCGAAGCGCTCAAGAGCCGGATGCAGGCGCTGCTGTCGCATGGCCGCTTCACCGTGCCGCGCAAGGCGGGCGGCCGCTATTTTTACGGCTATAACAAGGGGCTGGAAAACCAGACCCCGCTCTATGTCCGCGAAGGACTGACCGGCAAGCAACGGCTGCTGCTCGACCCCAACGACTGGGCGAAGGACGGCGCGAGCGCGCTGGCAGAATGGACCCCCTCCCCCGACGGCCGCACCCTCGCCTTCGCGGTGCAGGAGGCCGGCAGCGACTGGCGCACGCTCAAGCTGCTCGACGTCGATACCGGCAAAGTGCTGGACGACCGGGTCGAATGGGTGAAATTCTCCCAGATCGCCTGGGACGGCCGGGCAGAGGGCTTTTTCTACTCCCGCTTCGCCGCACCCCAGGACGGCCAGGCCTTCCGCTCCGCCAGCGAAGACCAGCAGCTCTATTATCACCGCATCGGCACTCTCCAGGCGCAGGACCAGCTGATCTACGCCACACCAGACCGGCCCGCGCTCAGCCATCAGGCGCAAGTGACGGGCGATGGCCGCTGGCTGGTCATCAGCTCCTTCCAGGGCATAGACCCCCGCCGCGAACTCCACGTCGCCGAACTCACCGGCGGCCCGATCAAGCCCCGCCTGCTGGTCAAGGGACCGGCGCAGGACTGGCGCCTGATCGGCAGCAAGGGCGCAACCCTCTTCTTCCTGACCGACGACCGTGCCCCCCATATGCGGGTGGTGACGCTCGACGCATCGCGGCCGCGCCGGGGACCGCGGGAAGTGGTGCGCGAACGGCCCGAAACGCTGGCGGGCGGCTCGCTGGTCGGCAACCGCATGATCCTGGCCTATATGAGCGACGCCCAGACCGTCGCCGAACTGGTCGAACTGGACGGGCGCAAGGTGACCGACGTGCCGCTCCCCGGCTTCGGCACCGCAGCGGGCTTTGGCGGGCGGGAGGGCGACCCTGAAACCTTTTTCAGCTTCTCCGGCTTCGTCACCCCGTCCAGCATCTACCGCTTCGACACGGCCAGCCTGCAAAGCCAGATCTTCGCCCAGCCCGACCTGCCCTTCGACCCCCAGGATTTCGGCATCGAACAGCGCCTCTACCCGTCGAAGGACGGCACGCTGATCCCGATGACGATCCTGCGCAAAAAGGCGCTGGCCGACCGCGCGATCGCAGCGCCCACCATCCTCTACGGCTATGGCGGCTTCAACATCAGCCTGACGCCCGGCTATTCGGCCACGCGCATGGCCTGGCTGGAACAGGGCGGCGCCTACGCCATCGCCAATCTGCGCGGCGGCGGCGAATATGGGAAGGCGTGGCACGATGCCGGGCGCGGCGCGAACAAGCAGAATGTCTTCGACGATTTCATCGCCGCGGCCGAATATCTCAAGGCCAACGGCTTCACCCCGCCCGATGGCCTGGCGATAGAGGGCCGCTCCAACGGCGGGCTGCTGGTCGGCGCGGTGGTCAACCAGCGCCCCGACCTGTTCGTCGCCGCGCTGCCCGCCGTCGGCGTGATGGACATGCTCCGCTTCGACCGCTTCACCGCCGGGCGCTACTGGATCGACGATTATGGATCGCCCGACAAGGCGGCGGATTTCCCGCTGCTCTACGGCTATTCGCCCTATCACAACATATTGGGCGGCAAAGATTATCCCGCCATCCTCGTCACCACCGCCGACACCGATGACCGCGTCGTCCCCGCCCACAGCTTCAAATATGCCGCCGCGCTCCAGGCCGCGGACCTGGGCGCCCGCCCCCGCCTGCTCCGCGTCGAAAACCGCGCCGGCCATGGATCGGGCAAGCCGGTGGATAAGCTGATCGACGAATATGCCGACAGCTACAGCTTTGCGGCTTATTTCACCGGATTGAAGATCAAGGCCAAGCCGGACTGATCCTATTCAGCCGCGCGACAGCCGACCGCAGCTATACCCCCATCCATCGTATGGAGACGCAGGCATGATCGGGACCAAGACACGCTGGATGACCGGGGCGCTGGTGAGCGCAGGGCTGCTGCTGGGCAGCGTGACCGCGGCCGAGGCGCGCCCGCGCTACGGCTATGACCGCGGCTGGAATGGCGGCGGCCATGGCGGCTGGAACCGCCACCATCGCCGCGGCGACGGCTTTGGCCTGGGCGACGCGATCGGCGTTGCCGCCATCCTTGGCGCGGTGGCGGTCGTCGCCTCCTCCGTGAACAGGAACAAGCAGGTCCGCGACCCGAACACCGGCGGGACATATGATGCGCCCCCACCCCGCAGCGGCACCGATTATGGCACGGACGCCCGCAACGACGCGCCGCGCGACGACGCCGACTTCTCCGATGTCGCCGCGCCGGACGCCGACATGACCGACGCCTGCGCGATCGCCGCCCGCGACGAGGCGCAGCAGCGCGAAGGCGGCTATGCCGAAGTCCGCCACATGGAAACGCCGCTCGCCACCGCCGACGGCTATAATATCGACGGCTATGTCGAAACCCGCACCAGCTATCGCGCCAATGACGGCGTCTCGCGCCGCTTCACCTGCGCGATGAAGGACGGCCGCGTCGCCGAGGTCTATCTCAGCCGCGACATCGCAGCCCGCTAAGAAAATAAAGACGGACAAGTGCTGCGCGCTCTAGGGATAGCCCATGCGCAGCCAGCCCCTTTCCCGCCATATGCTTGCCTTTGGCCTGGCCGCGCTGGCCGGCATGGTCGATGCGCTCGGCCTGCTGAGACTAGGCGGGCTGTTCGTATCCTTCATGAGCGGCAATTCGACCCGCATGGCCGTGGGCGTCGCGACCGGCTCCGCGGTAGCGGCCACGGCTGCTGGCCTCATCGCCGCCTTCCTGGCCGGGGTCGTCGCGGGCGCGCTTTTGGCGCGACGGGCGGGCCGCTGGCGCAAGCAGGTGGTGCTGGCGCTGGTCCTGGCCCTGCTGATCGTAGCGGCGCTGCTCGCGGATCGGCATGGCGACCTGCTCACCGTGCCGATGGCGGCGGCGATGGGCGCGGTCAACAATGTCTTCCAGCGCGACGGCGAAGTCAGCATCGGCGTGACTTACATGACCGGCGCCCTCGTCAAGATGGGACAGGCGATCGCCGCCGCCCTCGCCGGCGGGCCGCGCTGGGGATGGCTGCTATGGCTGATGCTGTGGCTCAGCCTGATTGCGGGCGCGATCGTCGGCACCGTCCTGTTCGGCGCCATCGGCCTTGACGCCTTGTGGGTCGCCTGCGCCTGGTCGTTGCTGCTGCTGGGATGGAGCCTGCGCCTGGGACCGTTGCCCTTGGCATAAGCGCCGCGCGCGGATAGGCCGTTGCCATGATCGCCCCGCCCGCTTCCCCCCGTCGCACCGCCGCGATCGCCTTCATCCTCATCACGGCGCTGCTCGACGTCATGTCGATGGGCATCGTCATCCCGGTCCTGCCGCAGCTGATCGAAACCCTGTCCGGTTCGGACGCGGCGGCCGGCATGTGGAACGGCCTGTTCGTCGCGCTCTGGGCGGGCATGCAGTTCATCTGCTCGCCGCTCATCGGCTCGCTGTCCGACCGTTTCGGCCGCCGCCCGGTGATCCTCATCTCGGTCGCGGGCTTGGCGCTCGACTATGTGCTGATGGCGCTCGCGCCCAATCTCTGGTGGCTGGCGCTTGGCCGCATCCTGGCGGGCGTAACCTCGTCCAGCTTCACCTCCACCTTCGCCTATATGGCCGACATCACCCCGCCACAGGATCGCGCTAGGGGCTATGGCCTGATCGGCGCAGCCTTCAGCGCGGGCTTCGTCGCCGGGCCGCTGATCGGCGGCCTGCTGGGCGAGGTTTCGCTGCGCGCGCCCTTCTGGGCCGCCGCCATCCTCTCCGGCCTCGCCTTCGTCTACGGCTTCTTCGTCCTGCCAGAATCGCTCGCCCCGGCAAAGCGCATGGCGTTCAGCTGGCGCCGCGCCAACCCCTTCGGCGCGCTCAAACTGCTCCGCTCGCACCCCGAACTGTCCAGCCTCGCCGTCGGCAATTTCCTCCTCTATTTCGCCCACCACATCTTCTCCGCCATCTTCGTCCTCTATGCCGGCGACCGCTATGGCTGGGGCGCGTGGCAGGTGGGCGGGCTGCTGGCGCTGGTCGGCCTGCTGGACATGGGGGTGCAGGGTTTGGCTGTAGGCCCGGTCGTGAAACGGCTGGGCGACCGCACCACCATGGTCGTGGGCCTCTGCTTCGGCGCGATCGGCATTGCGTCCATGGGCCTCGCGTCCACCGGCTGGCTGTTCGTCGCCGCCATGCTGCCAAACGCGCTGTGGGGCCTCGCCATGCCGACCATCCAGTCGCTGATGACGCGCCACGTCTCCGAATCCGAACAGGGGCAGTTGCAGGGCGCGAACAACAGTGTCGGCGCGATCGCCGGCATCATCTCGCCGCTCTTCTTCGGTGCCATCTATTCGCTGTCGGTCGGCCCCCGGCCGACCCTGCCCTTCATCGGCAGCGCCTTTCTGATCGCCGCAGCCGTGCTCGCCTTCGCCGCGCTGATCGGCTGGCGCGCCGGGCAGCAGTTCAAGCCGCAACTGGACATATCCGGGCCGGGCGACTAACCGGGCGCGAATCCCTTCCCACGCTCGATATAAAGGCGATTCGATGACGCTGCCCCTTCAGGATTCCATCCTTATCGTGGACTTCGGCAGCCAGGTGACGCAACTCATCGCCCGGCGCGTGCGCGAAGCCGGCGTCTATTCCGAAATCGCCCCCTTCAATACCGCCGCCGAGGCGTTCGCGCGGATGCAGCCCAAGGGCGTCATCCTGTCGGGCGGCCCCTCGTCGGTGATGTGGGAAGACAGCCCCCGCGCGCCCCAGGCCCTCTTCGACGCCGGCATCCCCATCCTGGGCATATGCTACGGCCAGCAGACGATGATGCAGCAGCTCGGCGGCAATGTCGAAGGCGGCGAGAGCGGCGAATTTGGCCGCGCCTTCATCGAAGTGAAGAAGGGCTGCGCCCTGTTCGACGGCCTATGGAGCGAAGGCGAAAAGCATCAGGTGTGGATGAGCCATGGCGACAAGGTCACGACCCTTGCCCCCGGCTTCGAAGTCGTCGCCACCAGCGAAGGCGCGCCCTATGCCGTCACCGCGAACGAGGCCAAGCGCTTCTACGCCACCCAATTCCATCCCGAAGTCGTCCACACCCCCGACGGCGGCAAGCTGCTCGCCAATTTCGTCCGCCATGTCTGCGGCCTCGCCGGTGACTGGACCATGGCTGAATTTCGCGCGACCAAGATCGCCGAAATCCGCGCGCAGGTGGGTGAAGGCCGGGTGATCTGCGGCCTGTCCGGCGGTGTCGACAGCGCGGTCGCCGCGGTCCTGATCCACGAAGCGATCGGCGATCAGCTGACCTGCGTCTTCGTCGACCATGGCCTGATGCGCCTGGGCGAAGCCGAACAGGTGGTCAGCCTGTTCCGCGAACATTATGGTATCAAACTGGTCCATGTGAACGCGGAAGACCGCTTCCTCGGCGGCCTCGCCGGCCTCACCGACCCGGAAAAGAAGCGCAAGTTCATCGGCGGCGAATTTATCAAGGTCTTCGAGGAAGAAGCCGCGAAGATCGGCGGCGCCGACTATCTGGCGCAGGGCACCCTCTATCCCGACGTCATCGAATCGGTCAGCTTCACCGGCGGGCCTTCGGTGACGATCAAGTCGCACCATAATGTCGGCGGCCTGCCCGACCGCATGAACATGAAGCTGGTCGAACCCTTGCGCGAACTGTTCAAGGACGAAGTGCGCGTGCTGGGCAAGGAACTCGGCCTGCCCGACATCTTCGTCGGCCGTCACCCCTTCCCTGGCCCTGGCCTTGCCATCCGCATCCCCGGCGAAGTGACCAAGGAACGCTGCGACATCCTGCGCAAGGCGGATTTCATCTATCTGGAGGAAATCCGCAACGCGGGCCTCTACGACGCGATCTGGCAGGCGTTCGCCGTGCTGCTCCCGGTCCGCACCGTGGGCGTCATGGGCGACCTGCGCACCTATGACAGCGTCTGCGCCGTGCGCGCCGTGACCTCCACCGACGGCATGACCGCCGACATCTACCCCTTCGACGCCGCTTTCCTCAGCCGCGTCGCGACCCGCATCATCAACGAGGTCAAAGGCATCAACCGCGTGGTGTACGACTATACCAGCAAGCCGCCGGGCACGATCGAGTGGGAATGATTCAGGCCCATCCGAACGCCGCCGAGTTTACGCTGAAATACGACCTAACCCACTGACAATAAAAATAAATTCACCCTATGCCTATCGACATCTATCGGTGGGCATAGATCGCGTTCGTCGGCCTCGCTGACGGGCCTCTCCCCCATTGATCAACCGGAAAAACGAAAGTACCGTCAGGTCAACCGAGGCCAATGACGGTACTTTTTTCGAACTAATACGCTGAAATATAATCGTTTTCGACGACATCGGCCTCCAAAAACCGCGTGACGGTACTTTTCCGCGAGGAGGCCCTAAATGTTGACCGATGCAGCGCTCAAGTCTTTGAAACCAAAAGCCAAAATGTACAAGGTTTCCGATCGTGACGGCATGTATGTGCGCGTCGCGCCGTCGGGTGCCATTTCGTTCAGGCTCGACTATCGGCTGAACGGCAGGCGGGAGACCGTCTATCTCGGCAGATATGCCCGTGACGGAATATCGCTCGCCAGGGCTCGCGAGCTATGCATCGACGCGCGGCGCGCGATCACCGAGGGGCGGTCCCCCGCCATCGAGAAGCAGCGGGACAAGCGCCGGATCAAGGAGGCAAAGAGTTTCGGCCAGTTCGGCGAGAAGTGGCTGACCAACGCGACCATGGCCGACAGCACGCGCGCGATGCGTCGCTCCATCTTCGAACGCGAACTCATGCCAGTCTGGCGAAATCGTCTCCTGACGGAGATCACACCGGATGATCTACGCGCTCACTGCGGCAAGATCGTCGAACGGGGTGCGCCTGCAACTGCTATCCATGTGCGGGATATCCTGAAGCAGATCTACGGCTTTGCCATTCTGCACGGTGAGAAGGTCGCCAATCCGGCCGATGACGTCGGTCCAGCCTCGATCGCTACCTTTACGCCCAAGGACCGCGCGCTTTCGCCCGCAGAGATCCGCATCATGTTCAAGCAGCTCGAGCATGTTGCGACGTTGCCAACGATCCGCCTCGGTATGAAGCTCTACCTCCTCACCATGGTCCGGAAGAGCGAGTTGCAGGATGCAGTTTGGGACGAAATCGATTTCGACAACGCCGTCTGGACCATCCCGAAGGAGCGCATGAAGCGGTCGAAGCCGCACAACGTCTACCTGTGCCGACAGACGTTAGACATCATGATCGCGCTCAAGACCTGCTCCGGCAACTCTCGATATCTTTTGCCGTCCCGGTACGACGCGGACGCGCCAATGTCCCGCGCGACCTTCAATCGGATCACCTACGCCGTCGTCGAGCGAGCCAAGAAGGAGGGGCTCCCGCTGGAGCCATTCACCGTCCATGATCTGCGGCGGACGGGGTCGACGCTGTTAAATGAGCTCGGCTTTAACAGCGACTGGATCGAAAAGTGCCTGGCGCACGAGGACGGGCGTTCGTCGCGCGGCGTCTATAACAAGGCCGAGTACGAGGTGCAGCGTCGGCATATGATGCAGCAGTGGGCGGATACCGTGGACGCCTGGATCGACGGCCGGAAGTACGCCCCCACGCTTTTGCCGCAAGCTATGCCCTTGATGGAGCTTGATCCCGCCCTTTGACGGGGCGGGTTTTACGCTTGGTGACATCGGGGTGTTGGGCGCGCCGGATCGGCGCAGCCCGCCGGGCCATCAGCCAAGCCTCGACCTCGGCCAGGTCCCAAACTATACAGCGTGGCGAGAGCGCAAACCGGCGGGGAAACTCGCCACGCTGCTCCATTTCGTAAATGGTGCTGTCAGCCATAGGCACCATCTCCCGCAACTGTTGTCGCCGGATTGTTCTCCGAATTTGCGTAGCTTCGATCTTTGCCATTCTCAACCTCCTGTATTGCTAAGGTGATTGAGACTGATAGGTGCTGATACTGGAAGCCCCTTCAAAACGCCGTGCGGTGTTTTCGGGCTATAGCGTACACATCGGCGGGTTCTTCCTAACCGCTGGGTGCAGCATAGGGTCGAACAGGCGCTGATGGACAAGCTCGAAACATGTGGGGGCGGCTACGAGGGCCCGCATTCAGTAAACGCGACTCCCTTCAAAATCCGGTTCCGCAAGGAGTGTCGGTTCGATTCCGACCACCCGCACCATCCTTCAATATGGATCTAGCGATATCTCTGTTCGTTGCTGGCTCTCTAGCAGAAGGCCGCACGTTCGCCGCTGCTAACGCGCGAATCTGATCGCGGAAAGCATCCCGTCGCCATTCCGCAGCTTGTTAGGTCAGCCGCGGGCATGCACAAAGTCCGGCGTGATCGACGGTCCGATCTTTACGATATGCGACACCGCGCATTCGGCAAGCAGCCGAGGGTATCACGTTTCGACAACCGGGAATGCGGGGTTTCTACGTGCGGGACGAACGCCTGACGTCGTATGAATGGCGGCTGTCCGCGGATCGATGAGCGATGGTCGATCGCCTAAGCCGCCACCGCGCGTAGAGGCTCCGCGAGTGATGCGCCGATCCGCGACTCTCGTGGCCCGAACTATCGCCGGATGTCGCACGCCGCGTCGTTCGAGGAGCGTTATAGTGATATGCTGCGCAGGATCTCCTCAAGACGCCTTTCTCCGTCCACCGTTTGGGCACCTCGCGCCAGACCGCCTCGGATCAGCGCCTCAGCCGCTGGCTCGGTGAATAGCCTGCTCCATTCCGCTTGCTCGCGCACGAACCCGGCCGCGAGATCGGGCGGCGGCAGCACACGTTTGGCCGCCTGCGCCACGCCAGCCGGCAAGGCGGCGATATGGCGGGCCAGCGTATCGACGAAATCGTCGAGCTCGGTTGCGGGCAGCGCCCGGTTGATCCAACCATAGGCGGCGGCCTCCTCCGCACTGAAGACGCCGCCTCCCAGGATGATTTCCAGGATGCGTCCGCGGCTCATGCGCGTTGAAAGATATTGCATCGCGCCTCCGCTCGGCACGATGCCCATGAGTGCTTCAACCTGGCCGAGACCGGCTCGTCCGATCGCTCCGAAGGCCATGTCACAGGCGGCGATGAACTCGGCACCGCCACCCCGCGCAACGCCAGCGAGCTTCACGATGGTGATTTGCGGAAGCTCGCGAACCAGTTCCCCAAGTGCCTGGAAGACGTTTAGGCCGGCGGGTACATCACGCGCGATCTCGTCGAACGCATGCAGATCGTCGATCAACGCCATGTCCACATGAGCGATGAAGAAGTCGGGAGAACCGCTCTCGAAGACGATCACCCGCGTTGCGTCATCGTCGCGGACCTTGATCAGAAAATTCCGCAGGTCCGTCATGAGCGCGGCGTCGAGGATGTTGACCGGTGGATTTTCGATCGTGACGGTCACGACGCCCGAGCGGCGCGCGACGCGGAGTTTTTGATAGTGATCCGACATTCAAGGCTCCCGATCTTTGGCGGCACCGCATTTGTCGAATCCATATCGTCTCGCGACGGGGATCTATAGCTCCGGAACCGCGTAGCTGTGTCGCGCAAATAGGAACGCCCGCGTGGCGGCGTCGCCGTGGCTTGCGATTTGAGGCACGGTTGAAATGCCTCTCCGAGCGCGAAGCGGGACCTTTGCCAAACCAGTCGCTCGATGTTGCAAGCGCCGCAGTCGCAGGCGTGACCGACAATGTGGCTCTGCGACCCGATGCCGTCGACCGTTTGGGCAACCGATGGTTTGCATCAATCGCGGCGCTCCTCGGCTGGAAAGCGCGCGAGCGTTCCGCATTACGCGACAGAGCAAGTCATTTTGTGGGGCTACTGGCGCGTCTGCAGGATTGCTAGTCCGACTAGGAGGCAGTGCGGCGAAACTGCTCGCATCGCGGACGAATCTGCAGCGCCTCGTCGGAACAGTACCAGGAGTCCCCATGCTACGCCTTGTCGCCAGTAAACGCGCCGCTTTCGTATCCGTCGGAGTCGTCACCATGTTCTGCATGGGTTTCGGGGGAGACGAGGCGAGCGCCCAAGGCTGGAACCGGAAGCAACGCGAGGACGCGCGCACTTGCGAGAGCTTCGGCAACAGGTACGGCACACCCGCCTTCAGCGATTGCATGTTGGCGCAGCAGCACAGGCGCGACACCAAGCAACTCCGGTCGATTGAGGAGACCGAAAGGCTCTCACAGATCGCCAAGGACAGCCAGATCATGGCCGAACGGGCCCGCGAGCAGCGTTGCGAACGCAACCCGGACCGCCGCGAGTGCCGACCGCGATAGCTTAGTGGGTACTCCGAACCATTTCAAATAATTTAGGGGGCGATTGTAAAATGATCAGGAAAGCCTTGATCGGGCTCGTCGCGATTGCGTGGTTCTCTGTAGTTCAGGCGCAGCCGGCGGCGGAGAATTCCGGCGCTGATCTGATCGTTTTCAACGCGAAGATCTTCACTGGCAAACGTGCTCAGCCCGAGGCGACGGCATTGGCCGTCAAGGACGGCCGGATCTATTCGGTCGGCCCCGATGCGGCCATCCTGGCCCTGAAGAACTCTACGACCAGGGTGATCGATGCCCACAGCCGAAGGGTCGTGCCTGGCATTGTCGATGCCCATATCCACGTCCTCAATGACCTGGCCTTCAACTACAATGTGCGCTGGGACGGCGTGCCGACGCTGCGCCAGGCATTGACGATGCTTCGCGAGCAGGCCGGACGTACCCCGGAAGGTCAGTGGGTCAAGGTAATCGGAGGCTGGTCTCCTTATCAGTTCAAGGAGAACCGCTTTCCGACGCTGGACGAGCTGCACGAGGCGGTGCCCGATCACCCCGCGATCGTGCAATATGCCTACAACCAGGCCTTCT
Organism: Pseudomonadota bacterium; assembly: GCA_040389985.1. Lineage (GTDB taxonomy): Bacteria > Pseudomonadota > Alphaproteobacteria > Sphingomonadales > Sphingomonadaceae > Sphingobium. Next base: position 122,151 of record JAZJZH010000015.1, on the reverse strand, counting down.
TGAACAAGCAGGCGATGGCGGCGCTCGGCGTAGGGACCGATCAGTTTCCGAAGCTCGACGGCGTCGAAATCGAAAAAGACGGCCGCGGTAATCCCACCGGCGTGGTCCACGGCTACACGTGGCTGTTTCTCGCCCTGGAAGCCATGGTGCCACAGCCCACGTTCGACGAACAGGTGAGCTCGCTAATTTATAGCATTCACGGTCTGAACCGGTTCGGCGTGACCTCGATTATCGATAACGGCGGCAGGTGGCCATACCCTGAGGCGCAAGCGAGGGTAGACGTGCTTGCACGCGACAACCGTCTCAATGTGCGCATGCCCTTTGTGGATCTGCAACTTGGCAACGGCGGGCCGGTGAACATGGTGGATCTGGAGCTCGATGCGATCACGAAGACAGCGCCGATCAGCCCCGGACAGAACCTGCACCCCGCCTTGGCGCATGGCCATGAATATCGCGGAGCCGGCGAAGTCTTGAGTGGGGAAGTGCACGACCACGAGAATTTTGACCGCCCGGCGGTCGTCATCGAGCCTGAGAAGATGCGGCGCTTCGTCGAGGAGGACGTGAAGAAGCTGGTCGAGCGGCGCATCCCGTTCCGCATGCACATCAGCTACAACGAGAACATCTCTCCCTTCCTCGATGCTCTGGAGAAGGTGAACGAAGCGGTTCCGCTCGATGGCCTGCGGTGGAGCCTCGAACACGCCGAGACTATCAGCCCGCAGAACATCGCTCGGGTCAAGAAGCTGGGGGGTGGTATCGCCCTGGATGGCAAGATGGCGCTGCACTCCGATGGCTTCATCAAGACATATGGTCGGGAGAAAGCCTTGGAGACACCGCGTCTTCGCATGCTCTTCGACAGCGGCATCCCGCTGGCCATGACCACCGACGCCTTCCGGGCAGCGACGTACAATCCGTGGATTGGCATAAGCTGGATGGTGACCGGCAAGTCCGTGTCCGGATCCGAAGCGCTCGCCAAGGATAACCGGCTTACCCGAGCCGAGGCGCTGAAGCTGTTCACCATCGGGGGGGCCTGGTTCATGAACGCAGAAGCGGAAATCGGCGCCATCGCCCCCGGATATTTGGCGGACTTCGCGGTGCTTGACAGGGATTATTTCGCCGTGCCGGAAGACCAGATCAAGTCGGTCTCCTCTGTCCTGACGGTCATGAACGGCAAGGTCGTCTTCGGCGCGCAGGATTATGGCAATCTTTCGCCAGAGCTGCCTGCGATCCTTCCGGTATGGTCGCCCGTGACATACTTCGGAACCTACTACGGAGAGAAGTGAATCCAAAAAAGGCAGACATGGCGGAGGTCACCGGCGCATACTGCTTGCCGCGGACACCGATCCGAGCCGCGAGATGCGGCATGCTCTCGGGGGCGCTCAGCGCTGCCCCACGCCGCGGAAGGAAGGAGCGAGGCAAGGTGCATGCTTCACCTCTGCGCGCACCAAGTCGGTCATGCGCCTTCGTTCGACCGCGACGGCAGTCTTTATGTCGAGAGCGCTGCCGTACCCTCGGCGGAGCGCCCAAAACACTCGATCAGCATCTCGGTGAGAACCCGAATCTTACGCGACGGGTGTTGTCCCGGGGGGCGGACGACATAGATGCCGTGCTCTGGAATGGGATGGCGCGGCATCACTGGCACCAGCGCGCCTGAGTCCAGATGCTCCTGGATCAAGTCGTTTGGGAGAGCTGCGATCCCGATCCCTGCCACCGCAGCGGCAACCAGGGCAACGCCGTTGTCGGCCTTGAACCGACCCTGCGGCCGCATCGTGATGACCTTGTCACCGACCGTAGCGAGCCATGTCTCGGTTCCCTGCATGAGCGCCTGATGGGTCACGAGCTCCTCAGGCGTTTCAGGTGACCCGTATTTCTCAATATAGGCCGGCGACGCGACATACTTGCCGATAAGCGGGCCAATTCTCCTGGCGATCAGGTTGGAATCGGGCAGCATGCCGACGCGGATCGCGCAATCGTATCCCTCGCCGACCAAGTCGACGAACCGATCCGTATAGGCCGCGTGGATGTGCAGCTCCGGATGACGCCCAGCCATGTCGGCCAGAACGGGCGCGAAGTGGGTCGGTCCGAATGAAAGCGGCGCCGCGACTCGCAGGCGCCCTCTCAACTCGCCGGCCGGCAAAACAGTCTCCTTGGCGAGGTCGATCTCGGCAACCACCCGTGCGGCGTATTCCCGGAACGTCGCGCCCGCTTCGGTCAGCGCGGCACCCCGCGTGGTGCGGGCGAGAAGCTGGACGCTCAACTCCGCCTCAAGCCGGACGAGCCGCCGGCTGACCATCGATTTAGATATGCCGAGCCGGCGCGATGCAGGCGTTACGCCACCCGCATCCGCGACTTCGACGAACGTCCGCAGATCCTCAATTTCCATTCAGCGTTCCCCTTCGTGCGACACAGCATGTCATCCGGCGATGCTACCGCACCGGAAAGGGGAATGGCAACATTCGAACCCGGGACGTCGTCTCGATCGATCCCTCGGCGATCCACGGAACCAATTTAGGAAGGAAGACCCGCCATGACATTCCGCAACGGCCTAGACTCGCTTCTTCGGCCCGAAGATTCAGTGCTCGTTCTGATCGACCATCAGCCCTATCAGCTCGCAAACCTGAACAGCCACGATCCGCAAGCTGTGGTCAACCTCACGACCGCGCTGGCGAAGCTGGCAAAAGCCTTCAACGTTCCGACCGTTCTCACCAGCGTGATCGCGGGTCGCGGCGGCCTCCTCTTCAAGCAGATCACCGACGTGTTCCCGGGCCAGGAGGTGATCGACCGGACCTGGGTGAACACCTGGCAGGACGAGAAGGTGGTGGGCGCGGTCAAGGCAACCGGCCGTAAGCAACTCATCATCGCGGGCCTTTGGACCGAAGTCTGCGTCGCGATGCCTGTGATCCAGGCCGCCGGTGAAGGCTGGGACGTGACAGTGATCACCGACGCGTCGGGCGGTATCTCCAAGGAGTCTCACGAGGTCGCCGTCCAGCGGATGATCGCGGCTGGCGCGAACCCGATGACGGTGATGGCGCTTGCTGGCGAATGGCAGCGCGACTGGGCGCGGACCGAGCATGTCGAAGAACTGACCGAGATCCTCATCCAGCATTTCGCCGGCAGCGGCATTGCATATCTGTGGGAGCAGCAGCTCCTCAAGACGCCCGTCGACGCGGGCTGATCGCGGTGATGAGCGAGTATCGGCCAAGCGCGCTGCGGAAGACCGGTGGCAGGTCGATGCTCGCCATCCCTATGCTATGGCTCAAACGCGCAAGACGTCCCCCGTCGGGCGATGGGGGTCGACGCAACGCTTCGCCGACTAATGCCGGATGGCGCCTGATCTTCGTCGCGGCTGCCTCGGCGATACCTTTCGCGGCAAGCGCGCAGGTTTCGACCAACGTGGAGCGAGCCCCGACGCTGACCATCGAGCGCTATTCGGAAGATTGGTCCTGGCTCGCCGATCCCGCGAAACGGAAGGGGGACTGGGCGGAGCCTCTCAAATATGTTCCGCTGAACGACGACGGCTCGATTTATCTTACGACCGGCCTCGAGGCGCGTTCACGCTTCGAAGGCTACGATAATGTGAACTGGGGGGCGTCGCCGAACGACAGTTACGTCTGGAATCGTCTGATGCCTTACGCCGACCTCCACGTCGGCAACGTCCGGTTTTTCGCGATGCCCATCCTTTCGGGGATTTCAGGAACAGACCGGCCGAAGGGGCCGGCGGACGCAACGGGTGTCGACATGTTGCAGGCTTTTGTCGACGTGGACTTCGCAGTGGCGGGCGATGACTCGCTCCGGCTATCGGCCGGGCGGAAGCTGGTGTCATTCGGTTCTGGGCGGTTCATCGACAGGCGCTATGGAACCGGCGTTCCGCTGCCGTTCGACGGATTCGAAGCGATCTATACCGGCAAGACACGCCAAGTGACCGGCTTCTACCTTCAGCCGGTCGACACGAGGCTGGGAGACTTCAACGACCGACGCTCGCGCAACAAGCAGGTATGGGGTGTCTACGCCACCCAGTGGCTCGACGCGACGCATTTGAACGGCTTCGATGTGTATTACATCGGCCTGGAAGATCAAAACGCTGTCTTCGATCAGGGATCCGGCAGGCAATTGGCGCATACCTTCGGTTCGAGGATCTTCGGAGACAATGGCACCTGGTATTGGAACGTCGAGGCCGCGTACCAGCGCGGCACGTTTGCGGGCCACCAATCGGAGGCGTGGGGCGCAGGGTTCGAGACGCGATATCGGTTCCGGGACTCCTACCTGCGGCCCGAGGTCGGCCTCACGGCCGACGTTGTGTCCGGCGACGGTGACCCAAACGATCCGAAGCTGGGAACATTGAATCCGCTTTTCCCCAACGGCAAGTATTTCGGAGCGTTGTCGCCGATCGGTCCAAGAAACCTCATCCACGTCCGACCATCAATTACGGTTTATCCGCACGAGAATGTCGCGGTATCGCTGACCGGGGTGGCTTATTGGCGTCAGAGTACTCACGACGGAATCTACTCGATCCCCGGGTTTCTGGTGCGCAGCGGCAAGGATAGCGACGCGCAGTTCGTCGGAAAGCAGATCGAGCTTGGCGTAAGCTGGCAGGCGACGCCGAACTTAAACGTGACCGGATCGCTCAGTGCTTTCCAACCCGGTGACTTCATCCGTGACACGGGCTCGGCGCAGACCATCAAGATGATCGGCCTGCAGACGACTTTCAGGTTCTGATGTGCCGCCGCTGGTATCGACTGCGGTATCCCGGCGGTTGCGCTCTTGCATGAGCCGTCCTGCCAGTCTGCTGACAGGCGATTTCAAGGCGATGCCGGTCGTCACCGGCCAACACCCGCGAACGTAAGAGGGATCATCAATGGCTGACTTCATACCGCCGGCACCAAACGGCAATTCTCCGTTCGCTGACATGCGCGGTCACCACGTGGCAGTCCGCACCCCTGATCTGGAAGCCTTCAAGCGCTGGTATGTCGAGGTGCTCGATTTTCGCGTCGTGGCAGAGTGGCAGGTCGACCGGTTGACGCTCGCCTTTATCGCTCCCCCGACAGACGATGATTTCTACATCGAGATACTTGGTGGATCAGAACCCGCGCCGCAGGACGCGCATCCATTCACGGACCTTGAGAGCAGCTTGGCCTATGCCGGCTATCACCACTTCTGTCTGAATGTGGCCAGCATCGAGATGACCGTGGAGGAGCTTCGTAGGCGCGACGTAAAGATCGTCGTCGAACCGATCTTGGTCGAGGCTATCAGCCGCCGGATCGCTTTCTTCGCCGACCCCTTCGGAAACCTGGTCGAGTTGGCGGAGGTCCTCGCGTGATGCTCGCGACACCGACCATGTGTCAGGGGCGCGTTCGGTCAGCCTTGCTGGGTAGGGAAGACCGGCCATCCGGTGCGGTCGATCAACGCCCGATCGGCATAGCCAGGAAGCTGCGCGACATGAAACGGAAGGAGTATCTCCCATGGAAATAGGTATCGACAGCTTTGCGGCGATCCTGCCCGATCCCACGACCGGCGCGCTTCCATCGGCGACGGATCGTATGGCGGACCTGCTTGACGAGGTCGAGGTCGCCGACCGTGTCGGGCTCGACGTGTTCGGCATCGGGGAACACCATCGCGCGGAATTCCTGGATTCCGCGCCGTCGATCATTCTCGCCGCGGCCGCTGCCCGCACCAGCCGTATCCGGCTGACCAGCGCTGTGACCGTGCTGAGCGCTGCGGACCCCGTGCGCGTCTTCCAGGAATTCGCGACGATCGACCTGATCTCCAAGGGTCGCGCCGAGCTCGTCGTCGGGCGGGGGTCGTTCGGCGAGGCCTTCCCGCTGTTCGGTCTCGATACGCGTGCCTATGACGAGTTGTTTGCGGAGAATCTCGAGCTCTTCCTCAAGCTCGGCGAAACGAGCCACCCGACCTGGCAAGGTCGGTTTCGGCCGGCGCTCAGCGGTCAGGGTGTCTTCCCGCGTCCTCATCAGCCGCGCCTTCCGGTTTGGGTCGGCGTTGGCGGATCGCCGCAATCGTTCGCGCGCGCCGGCACGCTCGGCCTACCGCTGATGGTGGCCATTATCGGCGGGACGTTCGATCGCTTCAGGCCAGCGGTCGATTACTACCGCGAGGCTGGCGCCGAGGCCGGACATGATCCTGCCAAACTTAAGGTTGGCATTCACGCGATGGGTTTCGTCGATGAGACCGACAACGCAGCACGCGACGCCTTCTTTCCCGGCTGGGCGCACTTGACCGGCAAGGTCGGCCGCGAGCGCGGCTGGTCGCCGCCGACACGCGCGCAGTTCGACGACATGGCTGGCCCAGAAGGCGCGTTCCTGGTCGGCAGCCCGGAAACGGTGGCCGCGAAGATGCTGCGCACCAGCGAGACGCTCGGCGGCGTCTCCCGCATCACCTTCCAAATGAGTACCGCGTCGCTCGAGACGGCTGCGATGAAAAGGTCGATCGAGCTCCTCGGCACTGAAGTCGCTCCCATCGTGCGGGAACGCCTTCGAACAGGATGAGGCTTCCACCTTCGAGCAAAGGGCGCACGCCATGCCGACGCAGATTAGGCAGACTAGAAGGCCCGGTCGATCCGTCGTGGTAACGGGTGCCGGGCGAGGTCTCGGACGCGAGATCGCGCTTGGACTCGCCGCTAAGCGCTACATCGTCTTCGGCACCGCCAATTCCTCACAGGAGGCGGAGGATCTGCGGCGTGCATCCAACGGGCGTGTCAGTCTGGCGGTGTGCGATTTGAAGAATGCTGAGCCGGTAAGTGCCTGGGCCTCCGGCGTGTCCGAGGCGATCGGCGCTTCCGGACTCGACATTCTGATCAACAACACGACGCACCTGTCGCCAGGTCCGCTTGAATTTCTCCCACTGGAGGAGGTCCGGCAGGGTTTCGAAGTGAATGTGTTCGGCGGGCTGGCGGTGATCAACGCCTTCCTCCCGGCGTTGCGGATGGCCCACGGACGCATCGTCCAGATCAGCTCATGGACAACGGACGCGCCTCGTCACTTTGATGGCGTATCGGGTGCGTCGCAGGCAGCCATGGAGGCCTTCTCGGCTGCCTACCGGGCAGAGCTGAAGCCCTTCGGCATCGACGTCATCGTCGCGTCGATGAGCGATCTCGAAGCGGCTGGTTCGCGCGCGACCGCGGCATTGGCGCAGATCGACCACAGCATGACTGCGGCTCAGCGCAAGCTCTATGGCAAGCGCCTACGGGTCTGCATGGAGAAGCTCGCCGGCTCCGCAGCGCAGGGCGAACCGACCACGGTTGCGGCGCGGGTAGTCGAGCTATCGATCCAACGGCATGTGCCGCCCAGATCGTCGATCGATCGTGATGCGCAAGATATGATGCGCGCTATCCGCGAACAAACGGACGCGGAACTGGACGCGCTTCGCGATCGGCTAGGCCGTTAATTTCGATGCAGAAGACTTCCGTTAAGGAGGCTGCCCGATCGATGGGATTATCGGTTCGGTCCTCTCGGTGGCACGACCATGTCAGCCTGTATTCGCTGTATGGCGCATTCGCGGGCAAGGAAATCGACCAACGCCCGCACGGACGGAAGCAGCCCACGCCGGGAGGGGAAGACCGCATGGACGATGCCTGACGGTGGTCTCCAGTCGGGCAGGACGTGGACGAGCCGCCCGGCACGGATATCGTCCCAGATGAAGATGGTCGGTAACTGCACGGCGCCTGCTCCTGCGATTGCAGCATTCCGCAGAACCGACATGTCGTCCGTGATCAGGCGCGGTGCGTGCGGGACTGTCGCCATCTGACCATCCGCGTGATGCAGTTCCCAGGCATGGTCCCGATGCGGCCGCTGCAGGTCCAGGCTTGGCAGTGTGTGGAGATCAATGGGCGACTGTATGTTAATATGATTGACCAAGTCAGGCGCGACAACGAGGCACTGGACGCTCTCATCAAGCCGCCGCATGACCAAGTCGGTCGCCTCCAACGGTGGAAACCGCACGCGGACAGCCAGATCAAGCCCTTCCGCGATTACATCGACGCGGCGGTTCGTGCTCTCCAATTGAATCTGTATGGCAGGGTTCTGCATCATGAAGCGCGTGATCAACTCGCCGAACTGGAAGGACAGGAGCGCCGTGGGGCAACTCATGCGCACCACGCCGCGCGGCTCCGCCCGCACCTCGGCGACAATCTGTTCGGCCGCTTCGGCTTCGACAAGCATCGCGACGCAGCGCTCGTAATATTCGCGTCCGATCTCCGTCACCGAGAAACGACGCGAGGACCGGTTGAGGAGGCGCACGCCCAAACGCTCTTCAAGCAGAAGGATGCGACGGCTCAGCTTCGATTTCTGGATGCCGAGCGCGCGCCCCGCCGATGAAAAGCCGCCATGATCGACGACGGCGGCAAAATAATAGAGGTCGTTCAAGTCCTGCATTGTCCTTTTTATAGGACGCTGTGTCGCCTTGGGCAATCTTTATAGATCATCGTTGCGCCGTTATCTCCACCGCTATCAAGCATCTCGTCGCGCCGATGGCGCATGGGATTGGAGGACGCGACAATGACCAAGAAGATTCTGGGTCGTTACGGCAACGACCGCCAACATTGGGTGGGCGACGGTTTCCCGGTTCGCTCGCTCTTCTCGTACGGCACGCTGGGCGCACACATCAGCCCGTTCCTGCTGCTTGATTATGCCGGGCCGCACAATTTCGAACCGACCACGCAGCAGCGCGGCGTCGGCGAGCATCCGCATCGCGGATTCGAGACCGTCACCATCGTCTATGACGGCGAGGTCGAGCATCGCGATTCCGCCGGCAACGGCGGCGTGATCGGTCCCGGCGACGTCCAGTGGATGACGGCGGCGGGTGGCATCATTCACGAGGAATATCACTCGCCCGGCTTTGCCAAGGCGGGTGGGCCGTTCCGCATGGTCCAGCTTTGGGTGAATCTGCCTGCGAAGGACAAGATGGCGCCCGGTGGCTATCAGGGTATCTTGAAGGCCGACATTCCCGTCGTCCCGCTCCCCGGGGGGGCGGGCAAGGCGCGGATTATCGCTGGTGACTATCGCGGGACGAAGGGGCCAGCAAAGACCTTCACGCCGATCAACCTGTGGGATCTGAGCCTGAAGGCCGACGCCGATCTGACCCTCGACCTGCCGAAGGGCCATACCGTCATGATCGTGATGCTGACCGGGCATGTCACCGTCGAGGATGGCCATGACGCCGGCGAAGCCGAGGTGGTGCTGCTCGATCGCGAGGGCGGCGAGGTGAACATCCATGCCGATGGAGAAGCCAAGCTGCTGATCCTGACAGGCGAACCGATCGACGAGCCGATCGTGGGCTACGGGCCGTTCGTGATGAACAGCGAGGCGGAAATCAATCAGGCCGTCAATGACTTCAACAGCGGGCGCTTCATGACGCCCGCCGCATGATCGAGGAGGCCGGACCCGGTTCGCGGGGCCGGCCTCTTCTTCCTGTGGGGAGGATGAGCGCTCGCCTCTCCACTTGAACAAAGGGCTTCGGCCCACCGCGAGCGCAAAAACTCCAATCGAGGAAACCGAAAATGGCCAGCGAAACCATCCGCAACCCGCAGACCGACCATCTTCTCACGCCCGAGAATTCCGCGCTCATCATCATCGACTATCAGCCGATCCAGGTTTCCTCGATCCGGTCGATGTCCCGCGAGGAACTCGTCGTCAACATCGTTAGCACGACCAAGGCGGCGCTGAACTACGGCCTTCCGATCATCCACTCGACGGTCAACGTCGCGACCGGCCGCAACAAGCCGCCGATCCAGGAACTGCAGGACGTGATCGGGCACCTGCCGACCTATGACCGCACCTCGATCAACAGTTGGGAGGACACGGAGTTCAAGCAGGCGGTGAAGGCGCTCGGGCGCCGCAAGCTGATCATGACCGCGCTCTGGACCGAGGCGTGCCTGACCTTCCCCGCGCTTGACGCGATCCAGGAGGGCTATGAGGTCTATGTGCCGGTCGATGCGGTCGGCGGCACCTCGCTCGCAGCCCACGAGACGGCGTTGCGCCGCATCGAGCAGGCCGGCGGCAAGCTCATCAGCCGCGTGCAGATGTATTGCGAGCTTCAGCGTGACTGGGCGCGTGAGGAGACCGTCCCCGGTTTCATGGGCGTCTTCGACAGCTTCGATGGATTCAACCCCGAGAAGGCGGCCGAGGAAGCGGTGAAGACTCAGGCGAACGGCTGACCAGAACGATAGCGGCGGCGTTGTCCGTCGCCGCTATCCGGACATAGGGAAACACCGAATGAGCGAACTCTTTATCGTCGTCGGGCTCAAGGCCAAGGCGGGCAAGATGGACGAACTACGCGGGGATTTGTCGGCGCTGGTCGAGCCGTCGCGCGGCGAAGATGGCAACATTCGTTACGACCTGTTCGAGGATCTCAACGACCCTGGCTGCTTCGTGTTTGTCGAAGAATGGGCATCCGTCGAAGCGCGCGACCGCCACCATGAGCATGGCCCCCACGTTCAGCATTTTCACGCCAACGGCGTGGCCAATGTCGAGAAAACGATGTTCGCGCACACGCTGAAGCGAGTCAGATAATTTGCTTTAGCGGTACATCTGCACGCGTTCCGCATTCCGCAACACAGCTACCGGATCAGCGAGGCTACTGATGCGAGAGGCTTCGTAGTATTCCGGCACAAGGGCGGCATGTCGCGAAGTCACCATGTTTCTGAAACTGAGCTACCGCATCGGGCGCAGCTCAAATGAATGAGTAGGATCGACCAGTAAATGTCAGCACTGACGACACAGGATGGCACCCACCTTTTCTTCAAGGACTGGGGTCCCCGCGAGGCGCAACCAATTGTTTTCCATCACGGATGGCCGCTGAGTTCGGACGACTGGGACAACCAGATGTTGTTTTTCCTCGCTAAGGGCTACCGCGTGGTCGCGCATGACCGGCGCGGCCACGGGCGCTCCGATCAAACCGATGCCGGCAACGAGATGGACACCTACGCTGCCGATGTCGCCGAGTTGGCCGAACGGCTCGATCTCAAGGACGCGGTTCACATCGGCCATTCGACTGGCGGCGGCGAGGTCATTCGTTATGTCGCGCGCAGCAAGCCGGGCCGTGTCGCGAAGGCCGTTCTCCTGGGCGCCGTGCCGCCGATCATGCTGGCGACAGAGCGTTATCCGGGTGGTCTGCCGATGTCGGTTTTCGACGGATTCCGCGAAGCGCTCGCGCGCAACAGAGCACAGTTCTTCCTCGATGTGCCGAGCGGCCCCTTCTACGGCTTCAACCGCAACGGCGCAGAAGTCAGCGAAGGGCTGATCCGCAACTGGTGGCGGCAGGGTATGATGGGGGGCGCGAAGGCCCACTTCGACTGCATCGCCGCCTTTTCCGAAACCGACTTCACCGAGGATCTGAAGGCGGTCTCGCTGCCGGTTCTGCTGATGCACGGTGAAGACGACCAAGTCGTACCAATCGAGGCTTCCGCCCGTACGGCGAACAAGCTTCTCTCGAACGGTACGCTAAAAACATACCCCGGTCTGTCGCACGGCATGTTCGCGACCCATCCCGACATCATCAACGCCGACCTGTTGGCCTTTATCAAGGGGGAGAGCCTCGCGTGAGCGCCGTCGAGGACAATCCCCCCGAGCACCGCTTCGAGCTGCCGATCGAAGGCAGCCATGAGGTGGCTGCAGCCTATTACAGGCTCGACGGCGACAGGATCGTGCTGACCCATACGATCGTGCCTGAACACTTCTCCGGCCAAGGGCTCGGATCGAAACTCGCGTACGGCACCTTTGAGACGATCCGTGCCTCAGGGCGCAAGGCAGTCCTGCTTTGCCCCTTCATGGCCGCCTTCTACGCGCGGCATCCCGAATATGCCGACATCGTCGCACCGGAGAGCCCATGATTGAAATGATCATCGATCAGCGTCGCCGCGACCTGGGCGGCGGCTTCGAAGTCGGTCGTGTCCTTCCATTCGCCAAGCGGCGCATGATCGGCCCTTTCATTTTCTTCGACCACATGGGACCGGTCGATCTGGCTCCCGGCCTCGACCGCAAGTTCGATGTAAGGGCACATCCCCACGTCGGGCTTTCGACCGTGAGCTATCTGTTCTCAGGCGAGATCATGCACCGGGACAGCCTGGGCTACGAGCAGCCGATTCGGCCGCAGGAAGTGAACTGGATGACGGCCGGCAGCGGAATCACGCACAGCGAGCGTTTCGAGCATGCCCGCGCGGTCGGCGACCGCCTGCATGGCATCCAAGCGTGGGTCGCGCTGCCTGAGGAGTTCGAGGAGACGGCGCCATCCTTCACCCACTACGCGGGCACGAACCTGCCGCACTGGAATGACGGCGGGGTTGTCGGTCATCTCATCGCCGGCAGCGCCTACGGCCTCACGGCGGGTGCCAAGACCCACTCGCCACTCTTCTACGCCCATCTCGAGATGGAGCCGGGCGCGGTCGCCGAAATCCCGGACAAGTATGAGGAACGCGCGCTCTACATCGCGGCGGGTGCGGTCGAGACGCACGGCATACTCTATGAGGCTGGCCAGATGCTGGTGGTGGGCCCGGGTGCCTCGCATTTCAGGGCCAAGACGCATTCGACCGTCATGGTCCTCGGCGGCGAGCCGATCGGTGAACGCCACATCTTCTGGAACTTCGTGTCGTCCTCGAAGGATCGGCTCGCCCAGGCGGCAGCCGACTGGAAGGCGGGCCGCATGAAGCTGCCGGATGCGGACGATGCCGAATTCATCCCGCTGCCGGACGAGCCGGCGCAACCGGCTAGCGCCGAAAAATGAGCGGCTCGGTGTCGACCAGCGTCGCACTTGTGGCGGCGCTCTTCCTCGCTGGCAGCGGTCAGGCAGGATCGCCGGCAAGGGCGCAGGACGCACCTGCGCCCGCGTCCCGCGAACCGACTCCAACGACCTCCGAGGTGACGGTCATACCCTTCGAGTTGGCGGACAACCTTGTCCGGATATCGGTGGACGTGAACGGACAGCGACGAAGCGGGGTTCTCGACAGTGGGGCGGGTGCGGTGCTCATCGACCGGCAGGCCAGCAAGGAACTCGGCCTCAGCGAGGGTGGCTCGGCCGCTGATGCCGCAGGTGGCGGGAACGAAGCGAAGACGCTTTTGCCCGTCACCATTTCGCGGCTGGTGGCGGGGCCGTTCCGCTTTGAGAACCTCGCCGCATACGCGATTGACCTTGGCAATCTGTCATCTTCTGCCGGATTTCCCGTCGATGTGCTGCTTGGCGCGCCAGCGTTCCAGAACGGAACGGTCAGCGTCGATTACGCGCGCCGGCAGGTAACCGTCGACAGATCAGGAGCCACCGTCAAATGCGCTTCCCCCATTCCGCTGCAGATCATGCACGAGGCTCCGGTCATCGAGATAGATGTTCGCCCGACGGGCAACGATGGCCCGGTTCGCCTCAAGGTGCTGGTCGACCTTGGCACCCGGCACAGTTCGTTGGTTCTGGGCGGTGCCTTCGTTCGTAGCGAACCCGGCAAGAGGCTGCTCCAAAAAGCCCTCGCGAAAGAGATCGGCTATGGCGTCGGCGGTGCGGTGAAGGGCGCAGTCGTTCGCGTAGCCGATGTCCGCGCAGGCGCTTCCAGCTTCGGATCGCTGGAGGTCAGCCTTACCTCGGACGTCCCGGCTTTTGAAGGCACTGGGATCGACGGCACCCTGGGCGTCCCTCTTTGGAACGGCGGCGTGATCGCTTTCGACTATGCCGGTCACCGCCTGTGCATCACGCGTCCCGAGGACACAGGTCGTGCGGCCTCCATCAACGCCGACGCGCGGCGTCGCCGCGCGGAGCCGCGCTGACGGATCGGAGAGAGATTGAATGGTAGCACTGCGTACTCGCGCGACGGCTTCGGAAACTGGTGAAAGCCCCTTTGCCGTTCAAATCGAAATGGGCGTTCACGCCTTTGTCGGGGATGAGCCGGTTAGCGCCGGCGGCGGGGGACTTGGCCCGAACCCTTTCGAGCTGATGACGGCCGCGCTGGCCGAATGCAGCGCCATCACCGTGCGCTGGTTTGCCCGGCAGCAGAACTGGCCGCTTGAGCATGTGGAGGTGGTGGTCGATCACGCGAAGAAGCTATTCGCGGGCTCATCTACCGCTGTCGATGTCTTCGAGAAGACCATCTTCATCCGAGGCGTCGAACTCGACGATGCGCAGCGCACGCGTTTGGTCGACGTCGCGGTCAAGTGCCCCATTCAACGCATTTTGGAGGGCACCCCCGTCATCAATACGAAGCTCGGACGGTCTCTCGATGAATCCTTCGACAAATGACCATGACTTCACCAGCTGGCTCCGGACGCCCGAATCCCGAAGGAGCATTGATGCAGCAGAATGCTCCCTTTGCCTTGCCGGCAGTCCGCAAGCCCGGACTTCTCTTCGTGAGCCTGGTTCTGGCTGGAGTCGTGGCGATGAGCGTTCACATCGGTCTGCTGGCGGCCGACGTGCCGTTTCCGCGGCCTCAGCCGCCCCTTTGGGCCCAATGGCTGAACGAGTCCTTCATCGCCGGCGCGTTGCTCACCTTCCTCAAGCTCGCCCATCGCAGCATCGCTCATCGCAGCATCATGGCGCGGACGATCATCGCGTTCGTCATCATGGCTGCCATCCAGGAAACGTTGCGCGTAGGGGCTATGAGTGGGGTCGTCACGGGAGCGTGGGCCTATTCGGCGATCGGCCTGATCCGTCCCCTGATACGCGTTGCCATTGTTGCGCTGTCGTGCGCCGTCGGTGTGCGATGGGTTCTCGGCATTCCGTCGCTATTGATCGCCACATTGGCGATCGGCGCGATCAGCACGGCCGCTCGAAAGCTTGTGGCTCACGCGCTCGAACCTTTCATCCAGCAATTCGCCTGGCTGGCGCGTCCTGATCTCTATGCGTTTCCATACCCGTTTCATGTCACCGTTGCCGCATATCTGTCCTTCGCTGAAGCGGTTGCAGGGGCGGTCCTGATGACGGTGCTTATCTGGGACGGGCTTCCAAGATCGAGACCAGTCCGCGTGCTGATCATTGCCTTGCTCGTGGCGCTTCTCAAAGGCGTGATCGGTAACACGCTCTTGTACAGCGCTTTCACCGGCGGGTCCGTCATGCTGGGCGTTTTGAGCTGGAGCCAGTTTCTTTTGGAATTCCTCATTCTTGGAGCTCTCGTCGCTCTGGCTTGGGACGTATTCGGCCGCGACCGTGAGCCAGCGCGGGGGGTGCTGAATGACTAGAGCCACCATCAACATTGAGAATTTGCGCAAGCCCATGACGCTCAGGACAATCGCACTTTACGCGATCCTGGCTATCGCTCTGAGCTGGTGCCTCCAGCTTCCGGCTATCCTTCTGCTCGGTCTCGACAACAGCCTTACGAAAGCGGTCTTCGTCCTCGTGATGTGGTCGCCGACCTTCCTGGCCCTGGCGTTTATGGCCCGCAGTCGAGCGGCGCGCGAGGGCGTCCGTTGGCGCTTGGGTAAATTAAGCTACCTCCCGATCGGGATCGGCGTTGAAACGATGATAGCCTTCGCCATGCTCGGGATACTCATGTTGGCGGGATTGGCGACATCGGGATGGTTCACCTTTGCTGCGAGCGGGGTCTCTGTCGCGGGAGGCCCATGGGTGTTGGGCGCTGGTTTTCAACACTGGCCTCTCTTCCTGCTCAATGTTGGCGCCACTGCGATCACCTATTCGACCATAGGGCTTGTCGCGACGACCGGCGAGGAATTTGCCTGGCGCGGCTTTCTTCAAGGCCATCTGGAACAGCATTGTAGCGTTGTGGCCGCCATCTTGTGGGTCGCGGTTATCTGGTGGGCGTGGCACCTGCCGGGGCTGATCGCCGGCTACAACTTCCCGGAAACCCCCTTGCTCGGCGCGCTGGTGCTGTTCCCGCTGCAGATGATTGGTGCATCGTTGTTCTTTGGGTGGCTGACCGTTCGTTCGGGGAGCTTTTGGCCCGCGGCGCTTGCGCATGCGGCCGTGAACTCGATCCAGCAAGGGGTCTTCGACGACCTTCGGTTCTCCGGCTCCGCGCTCCACGGTCATCTCGTCAGGACGGCCCTGATCTTCGTTGTCGGTGCGGTCTGCTGGTGGCGCCTGCGATCGCCAGGCGGATCGAGCGAGGTTTCGTGAGCCAAGACAAGCATCGCCCCACCACCCGCCCGACATGTACAGCGCCATCGCACCTTTCCCCTTCGTGGAGACGATCATGCAACCACCCTCATTCTTCGTCACGCCCGGATATGGCGACCGACTTCGAGACCTGCTCCATTACTCTCAGGCCGTGCGCATCGGGGATCGCGTGGAAATCTCCGGTCAGGGAGGTTGGAACGACGATCTTGTCATAGCCGCAGACCTCGAAGACGAGATCGCGCAGGCCTTTCAAAATGTCGAGCGCACTCTCTCCACCGCAGGGGCAAGCTGGGCGAACGTGGTGCATGTGAACTCGTACCACGTCGGCGGATTCCCGCCGGTGGTTAATGAGACGATGGCAACGCTATTCAGGCGCTATATGCCTGATCATGCGCCGATCTGGACGCAGGTTGGTGTCGACGCACTTGGTCTTCCGGAAATGCGGATCGAGATCCGGGTGACCGCGATCGTGCCATGACAACACAGCGCCGACGAGAGCGCCGGGAGGCGGATATTCGTACCTGCATCATCAAAGAGTTCGAGCACCGATGAACGATCCGAACTTCGGCGTAGCCGTACCGCAGCACACCGTCCCTTTCCCGTCCTCGATAAGCGACGCTGCTCGTACCGCACTGGAATGCCTCGTCGGCGCCGACGGGAGCGTGCTGAACGCGGCCTTCGTCGCGCCCAGCCCCGACGACCATCTGGCATGGCTGCACGTCAAGACCCAGGTCGACGCCCAATATGCGGTGGCGGTGAATGCGCTGGCCGGACAATCCGGCTCGACCGTCGAAACGCTCACCGGGCATGGCGCAACGATCCATCTCGCTACGCCGCGAACGCTGACGGAGGAAGGGCGCGCCTATATCGACTTCCATGGCGGCGCGCTGGTGTTCGGCGGCGGTGAGGCCTGCCGCACCGGAGCGCAGATGCAGGCCGACCAACATGGCGTGAAATGCTACGGCGTGGATTACCGAACCCCGCCCGAGCATCCCTTTCCCGCAGCGTTGGACGACGCCCTGTCGGCCTATCGCTACGTGCTTGAGCGCCACCGACCGGAAGACGTCGTCATCGGTGGACGTTCCGCAGGCGGCAATCTTGCGGCCGCGACCCTGCTCAGAGCACGAGACGAGGGTTTGCCATTCCCGGCTGGGCTGGTGCTGCTGTCGCCGCAGGTCGATCTGACGGAGTCCGGCGATAGCTTCGAGACAAATCGGCTTGTGGATCTGGTGCTGCCTACGCGTCTGACGTCGAGCAACCTGCTTTACGCGGCCGGCGCGGACCTTTCGCAGGCCTACGTATCACCGCTGTATGGTGACCTGAGTGGCTTTCCGCCGACATTTCTACAGTCGGGCACCCGCGACCTCTTTCTTTCCAACACAGTTCGCATGCACCGCGCATTGCGCCGGGCGGGCGTGTCGGCCGAATTGCATATCTTCGAAGCGATGCCGCACGGAGGCTTCGGGGGCGGAACCCCGGAAGACCTTGAACTTCAGCACGAAATCAGCCGCTTCGTGCAACTGCGATGGACGAAGCGCAATGCACAAGTAACAGCCCCGATCACGTCCGACGGGGGGAACCAAAATTGACCCCATTCCGAAAGAACCCCGAGGGCGACCATGGCTGACGTAAGCCTCGGACAAACGATCGGACCCGCCGTCGCATTGATGGGCGCGGCTGTCGTTGCGGTGCCTTTATTCAGGCGGCTGGGGCTGGGATCGGTCCTTGGCTATTTCGGCGCCGGTGTGTTGGTGGGGCCATCGGTGTTTGGCCTTTTCACCGATGCGCAATCCATCCTTCACTTCTCCGAACTTGGCGTGGTGATGTTTCTCTTCGTCATCGGGCTCGAACTACGACCCTATAAGTTATGGGCGATGCGCGGCCAGATCTTTGGACTGGGGCTTGCGCAAGTCGCTGCCGCCATCGCCACCCTGGGATTGACCGGCGCGCTCCTCTTCGGCTTGCCGGGCTCTGTCGCATTCATCGCCGGGACTGGCTTCGTCCTCTCTTCGACAGCCGTCATCATGTCGGTGTTGCAGGATCGCGGAGAGATATCGGGCCGCGAGGGACAGAAGTCCGTCGCGATCCTCCTCTTCGAGGATCTGATGATCGTTCCGCTCCTTGCGGTGGTCGGCTTTCTGTCACCCTTGTCTCACGGGGAGACATCATGGGCGAATATGCTGGTTGCGGTTGCCGCGCTGTTCGCGCTGCTCGGCATCTCGCGTTGGGCGCTTAATCCATTCTTCGCGCTCCTCGCCCGTGCGCGGACCCGCGAGGTCCTGACGGCGGGAGCACTGCTCGTTGTGCTCGGGGCAGCGTTGCTGATGGATGTCGCGGGCCTCTCGATGGCCATGGGCGCATTCCTCGCCGGCGTCATGCTGTCGAACTCGAGCTATCGCCATCAGATAGAAAGCGACATCGAGCCCTTTCGCGGCCTACTGATGGGGCTTTTCTTCCTGGCTGTCGGCATGTCCCTCGATCTCGCGATCGTTGCTGCCGAATGGCGGCTTCTGCTTGCCATGCTGGCTGCCTTCACGGTCGCCAAGGCCGTGGTCGTCTATGGAGTCGCGCGGCTTTTCGGCAGCTCCAATTACCAGTCGCTCCACCGCACCTCCATGTTCCTCCAGGGCGGTGAGTTTGCCTTCGTCCTGTACACGGCTGCAACGGCCGGTGGCGTCATAGACGCGCGACAGAATGCCCTCTTCGCCACCGTCGTCATCCTTTCAATGGCCTTGACCCCGCTGCTGATGATCGCGGCCGAGCGGGTCTTGCGGACCGACACGTTGATGGATGGCGTCGATGATGCCCGTGACCTGAAAGGACGCGTGCTGATAATAGGCTTCGGACGGTTCGGGCAAATCGCCTCCCAACTGCTTCTGGCCCAGGGCGTTGACCTTTCCGTCATCGACAACGACCCAGATCGAATCCGTGACGCGGAACGTTATGGATTCAAGGTGTTCTTTGGAGACGGCGCGCGGCTCGATGTGCTGCATCATTCCGGCGCAGGCGGTGCCGATGTCATCATGGTTTGCATCGATAATCCCAAGGCTGCGATGCAGATCGTGGAATTGGCGCAGCATGAGTTTCCGCAGGCGAAACTCCTGGTTCGAAGCCGCGACCGCGCGCATGCGGTGGAATTGATCCGGGCTGGCGTAGGCTATCAGGTCCGAGAGACAGTCGAGTCCGCCTATGTGATGGGCGCTGAAGGTCTGCGCGTGCTGGGCTTTGCCGAGGCTGAGATTGCTGACGTTGCTGAGGATATCCGCCGTCGCGACGATGAGCGCCTTTCCGAGCAGGTCCAGGGAGACGCCATGTCAGGAAGCGATCGGCTGCTCCTTCAGCCCCGGCCCGAACCGCTAGTGGGGAGGCTCGCGCGCGAGTCCGGGAATGAACGAGGGTTGTAAGAGCCGGACGGCCACTCACGTGGACAGTGATTCAGCCAACAATGCCGACGAGACGAAAGCGACCAGAAAAATGCAATTGGAGATTAAAACGCCCATCACTACTTCCGATGAGGCCCCTCAATCAGGATTATCGGCCAATCTGAAAGCCATCATGCGATGCAAAGCGATACCGCTGTCGCTCTTGGTAGCGGTGGTGACACCTCTATCTGCGACCGCCAATCCCCCAATCTCAACCAAATCAGACCGCGCTCCGGAAATGCGGCTGGCCGGCAAGACCGTTACACTGCCTCTTGTCATGGTCCGGGAGTTTCCCTTCATCGAGGGCGAGATCGCAGGTGTGAGGGGCAAGTTCATGCTCGACACCGGTATGCAGGATGCCCTTGTGATCAACGATCATCGGGTGCCGTTAGTGGGGGGAAGCAAGATAGGCACTGGTCATTTCGGCAGTGGCCAGACCTACGATGTGCGCCTCCATTCTGAGGTCCGGAAAATTCGTATCGGGGATATCGACTATGCGCGCGTTACCAGCGTGCGGAGCCAGGACGCGCGTATGCTCGAGAAGATCACGCCAGATTTTTTGGGCTGGATCGGCTACGGATTTTTCTCCAGCCACGCTATGAAACTTGATTATCAGCATTTAGAAGTAACCTTCTACGAAGAAGGTCCTGACAGATTTCTGGGTGGCGAAAAGCTTGTTGCAGCATTACCGTTCGAAACCCGGAAGCTCCCCAACATCCCCTTGATACGGGCGCGCATCGGCGATGTTGATGCGATCATCAGCCTGGATACCGGCATGTATGGGTCTCTGAATATCGGTGAAGAAAAAAGACGGCGCCTGCTTGACGGTGGTCAGCTAAGCTCAACGGAAGACCCGGACACATTTGACCTAACGGCTGTTCGGATTGCCGATAGGATCGACGTCAGCGCTCCGGGCATTGAGGTCGAAGAGGGCGCGTCGGCCAGCGCAGTGTCAGTCGGAATTACCGAAGACACAGAACTCGAACTCGGTTTTGTCTTCCTGCAGAATTTCAAAACAGTCTGGGACTACCGCGAGAAACAGCTCTACCTGCTTGCGCGATGATGTTTGACGGACCGCGAAATACACGTCTCGGCCGTCCTGTTGCACGCGAGGGCCCGCGTTCCTCCGCATTTCTCCTGCTGAACCATCATCATGTCAGATCAGCGCTGCAGATCGATCAGCGGTGAGTTGCCGAACATTTTCTTGTATTCTCGGCTGAACTGGGCTGGACTTTGATAGCCTACCTCGAATGCAACACGCGCCACATTGGTGCTACCAGCCACAAGCAGCTTTCGGGCTTCGAGAAGGCGCATTTGACGCTGAAAGGCGAGCGGGCTGTATCCGGTAACAGCCTTGAAGTGCCTATGAAACGTAGTCACGCTCATGCCTGCGCTTGCTGCCAGTTCCTGGATGATCACTGGTTCATCGTTATGGGCCCCCAGCCAGTCTGCGGCCGCCTTGATTTGCCGAACACGATCGTTGCGCTCCACGATTTGACGTAGCGTACCGCCCATCGCGCTTTGCAGGAGACGATAGTAGAGTTCGCTTTCGTAGAATGGCGCGAGTACCCCTATGTCGTCAGGCGCGTTCACAAGCCCGACGAGCTGGGTGAACGCTTCGCCGACCACGCCACCCAGATCGCCCGCCGCTACCGCGCATGTCCATCGCTCCTGGTGTTTAGGCATGTCGAGTACGACCCTCGTGAGCCTATCGACATCCAGATGGAGGCTGATGCCGACATATGGAGCATCCGGCGTCGCGCCAATCAGCTGGTGAGAATAGGGCAACCCAAAGGATGACGCAGCGCAGTCGCCGGCCGACATCTCGAAACGGTTGGCGCCCATCGTCAGGACTTTTGCGCCTCGCGCGACGGCATAGAACATAGGCTCAAATACTGCCGCTGTGGGGGGCGTGACACTCGTGCTCGTCCATAGTGTCAAGCGTGGAACAGCTGTCGCTTGCCCAACAAGCCCACCACGCGGAGCAATGTGGGGTGCGATATCGTCAAGCAGGCGGCGGGTCGCGGTCTCGAGATCAAACATACCCATTAGTTAGTCCCTTGGTAGGATCAGGCAAGGGTAAGGTAGTATCGGGAATGCCGTATCCTTGTAGTTGACCTATCTCAAGGACGGAAGGAAATGCGAAGCGATGACGAGGCTCCGGACCAAGTTTCCGACGCCAATCGTGCACTTGCGCGAGGTGGACGTGACGGGCGGCAAGAGCTTTCGAACAACGTGACGATCTAAGACCGAGCTACGCACTGCTGGCGCCTTGCATCATACGGACTCGCGCCACCGGCTGCGTCGAAATGGTAGAAAAGGACAAATACATGATCGATCTGAATGGAAAACGTGCGTTGGTTACGGGAGCTTCGCGAGGCATCGGAGCCGCGATCGCGCTGGCGCTGGCCGAAAGCGGCTCGGACATCGCGTTCACCTACCAGCACGCCGCCGGAAAGGCTGACGCGGTCGCTCAAGCCATACAGGGTATCGGACGTCGCGCGGTCGCCATACAGGCCGATAGCGCAGACCCGGATGCGATCACGCGGGCCGTGAGCGAGGCCGTCTCGACGCTCGGCGGTCTTGATATTCTCGTCAACAGCGCGG
Source organism: Pseudomonadota bacterium (assembly GCA_040389985.1). Taxonomy (GTDB): domain Bacteria; phylum Pseudomonadota; class Alphaproteobacteria; order Sphingomonadales; family Sphingomonadaceae; genus Sphingobium. The sequence goes on along the minus strand of JAZJZH010000015.1, from coordinate 100,072 downwards.
CGATCGGCCATTCCGGTCTGATCGCCGACCTCGATGTGGCCGAGTTTCAGACGCTGATGGACGTCAATGTGCGAGCACCGGTGCTATTCGCGAAGGCCGCCATTCCGCATCTCTTCGCTGGGGGGCGCATAATCTCGATTGGGTCGGGGCTCGGCGAACGCGTCCCATTTCCGGGCGTAACGGCCTATGCGATGTCCAAGGCCGCGCTTACATCCTTCACTCGCGGGCTGTCACGTGAACTCGGGCCGCAGGGCATCACCGTGAACCTCGTGCAGCCCGGATCTGTGGACACTGACGCGAACCCCGCAGACGGCCCAGCGGCAGATTTCCAACGGAGTTTGACGTCTCTGGGCCGCTTCGCCAAGCCGAGTGAAATCGCGAATGCGGTCGTGTTTCTAGCAAGTCCCGCGGCTGGTGTAATTACAGGCACCACCTTGACCGCCGACGCGGGCGCGATCGCCTGATAGCGGGCGCTCGGTGGCGGAGGGCGCGAAATCGGCGTCAGGGGATGAGCACGATACGGCCGAGGATCTTGTTGTCCTCGGCATACCGATGGGCGGCGGCGGCCTCGGCGAGCGGGAACCTTCTGTCGATTGGCACGGCGAGACTGCCTTTCGCAACGTCGCCGAGCAAGGTGTCGACGGTTTGGCGCACCGCTGGACGTGTCAGGATGGTTCCCATGAACACGCCGACGACCGTTTGATTGCGCTGCACCGCTGGCCAGAAATCCACCGTCAGTGCCCCGCCGCCGGCATTGCCCACGGACACCAAGACTCCTTCGTCGCGAAGCGCGGCGAGGGATGTCGCCAAGGTGGAACCTACCGGATCGACGATGAGGTCAACGCCTCGGCCGCCGGTGAGGTCACGGATCACGTCCACGACCGATTCGACGTTATGGTCGATGACGCGCGATGCACCGAACTCAATGACTCTGCGGACGCGATCCTCGCCGCTTGCGACGGCAATTACGGTCGCGTCGGCTCGGCGGGCGAGTTGCACCGCTGCGATCCCGACGCCCCCCGCTGCACCTTGGATCAGGACGGAGCTTCCGCTTGAGAGCCGCCCTCGCGCGAACAGGCAATGATGGGCAGTTCCGAACCCGATCGGGATCGCCGCGGCTTCTGCAACGCCTGTGCCTGCGGGCAGCAGCCAAGTCTGATCCGCCGGAACTGCGCGGAGTTGGGCGTGGGACCCATCCAAGCCCCATGAGGTAACCCGGTCGCCGGGCTTGCGGTCCGCGACGGCATCACCGATCGCCACCACCGTGCCTGCTGCGGCATAGCCGACGACATATGCGGGGTGCCCCGGCGGCGAACTGCGACGGTTGATCAGGTCTCCGCCCTCAATGGATATCGCCTCGACCTGGATCAGGACATCCCGCGAACCAATTTCGGGGTCGGGCACGTCCGTGTAGCGAAGGACTTCCGGTGGACCGTTATGATCGTAGACAGCTGCTTTCATCGCCGTTCCTTTCCATGCGCGACGGACCGAGGCGGTTACGTAGGAGCCGCTGGGACCGCGGGACGCAAATTTATCTGCATGTGGTACTGCGGGTCACGATCCGGTAGCATCAACACACGTGCATCTGTGTTGCATAATCAGGAACGCTGCTGTCGGCATCAATCGCGACCAGCGGAGTTAAGTGCTTCCTCCTCAGGGTACGCAGCTCCTCTCATCAGTGTTCCGGTATCGGCGACGGAGTTTTCAGGACGCGGGACTACCGAGACGGTGTTGGCAACGCCAAATTCCGGAAAAACGCGGTCGTCTGAAGCGTATATCGACATGGGGGTGATGTTTGCCCAATATGATCCTGGATCTGCGAAATCTGCGCTGTGCGATCGCGGCAGCGGAAACTGGCAGTTTTCGACGAGCAGCAGAGATGCTGGCATTGTCCCAATCGTCACTCAGCCGACGCATTCAGCATCTTGAGCACCGATTAGGCTTTCCCCTTTTCAAGAGAAGTCGAACTGGTGTTTCGCCCACAACGGCAGGCGCTGCCTTCTTGGAACGGGCAATGGCCGGCGCCCAGCAATTAGATCTCGCCGCTCGTTACGCAGTTGCTGTCGACAGTGGGGAGGCGGGTCAAGTCCGCGTCGGAGTTGCGTCATCGCGCACTGGCGGGTTGTTTGGCGAGGTATTGCGAAAGTTCAAGGCTCTATTTCCATCGGTGAACATCGCGCTCATGGAGGACACGACGAGTAAGACGAGCCATAAGGTGGCGATGGGTACGCTCGATGTTGCCTTCGTGATCGGAACCGACTGCAATCCCGTCTGCGAGACTCGGGTGTTATGGAGAGAAGCCATTTTAGCGGCCTTGGGGAACACTCACCGACTTTTCAATTGCCAAGTCCTCACATGGCAAGACACTCGCGATGACACAATTCTATTATCCAAGGCTGAGCAAGGCTCAGAAGTTCAGCACCAGATAATCGCGAAGCTGACGAAGGGCGGGCATAGGCCGAAAATAGATATTCAGGACGTCTCAGAGGCCAGTGTGTTTGATCTCGTTGTCTCGGGATGCGGGATAACATTTGTCGATGAGTCTGCCGCCCGCCGAGTGGAAGGATTGCGTTTCATTCCGCTCGCTGGCGAATCCGACGCACTGCCAGCGTCGGCGATATGGCGCTCGGACAATGCAAATCCAGCAGTCCTCCGCCTCATAGCAATCGCGGAAGCGGTAGGGCGTTGCGGCAGTAAGGCGTGAAAACCGATTGCGAATGTCATTGAGGTGAATGGCGGCGCGCCTTTGCAAAGCCGCGGTCGGTGGCAATGAAGCGCTGTACCATGGGCGCTATGAGTTTCGCCGGCTCGGCCACCGGCTGACCAGTCTCGCGGGCTAGGATCTCCGCATAAGCAACGAGATCGCGATGGAGCGGCGCCGGCAGTTCGACTGTGACTTTGACAGGCTTGTCTTCTGCGATCACGCCGAGTTTGAGCTTGGTCATCTCAACCTCCGTAGGGTTCGAGCACCAGGTCGCGCGTAACGATTACGCGCACTGGGAAGCCGGGTCGAATTGTCAGCGTGGGTGCGACGTTGAGCTGGCGGCGGATGATCTGCTGGCCAGCGTCATTCATCGTATCCTGGCCCCCGTTCCGGATCGCCTGGATCAGCCGGTCGTCATCGTTGGTGGCAAGCTCCGTGCCGACGCTGAGCAGCGTCGATAGCCCGGCTGCCTTCGCGAGGTCCCACCAGTGATAATCGACGCGGTCCTGCAGACCGGCGAAGCCTTCAACATCGGCCCCAGGCTGCCGCTCAAGGACGATCGAGCGGCCATTCGGAAAGATCAGCCGGTTCCACACAAGCAGTACGCGGCTCTGCCCGAACTGCACATTGTTGTCGTACTGGCCGATGACGCGTGTGCCCTGCGGCACGAGGAGGAGGTGGCCGGTCGGGCTGTCATAGATGTTCTCGGTGACCTGCGCGGTGATCTGGCCCGGAAGATCGGACCGGATGCCGGTGATCAGGGCCGCCGATATGACGGCGCCCGCTTGCAGGATATTCGGCGACGCCGGTGCGGCGACTCTATCGGCGGCGACGGTGCGTCGATCGGCGGCCGCATTGAGGAAGGCGTTCTGACGGTCCTGCGCGGAAGGTGTCGCAGGAGGAGGCGTTAGACCAAGGCTGGCCAGGGCGGGCACCGGCGGAGGTGCGATAGCGGGTGATGGGGTTCCCGCTCCGGTGCGGGTCTCGGTCCCGGAGAAGAGTCTGCTCGTCCGCGCCGTTTCTATCTCCTGCAGCCTGCGTTGTTCCTCCGGGCTGATACCGGGATTCGGGGTGGCCATATTTGGCGTCGGCACAGGCTGTCCACGATCCTGGGCGCTGACGATCGGGCGGCCGAGATCGCCCGGCAGCGGTGGACCCAAGCGCGGCACGCCGCTGTAATCGCGCGGAAGACCAGCGAGCCCATCGGCGGTCGAGCGGTTCTCAGTCGAATAGAGTTCCTCGTTCGGACGTCCTCCGTCGCGGGTCTGGAGCGCGTAGATCAGGGCGCCGCCGAGCCCGACGCTGGCGACCAGGCCGACGCCAGCGAGAACCTTTCGGGACAGCCGCGTCACGCGCGGCGGTTCTGCGCGCAGCCGCATCGGCGCGGCGCTGGCAGGCTCGCCGGTCAGCGGCTGACCATCGTCCGGCACTTCCTCATTCCGGGGCGGGTTGTCGCTCACGAGGCCGGCCTCCCGTCGGTACGGGTGATGCGGACGCGCCGCTGGCGATCACCGGAACCGAAGCGCAGCTCAGCAGCGGCGAAGAGCCGATCGACGATCATGTGGTGCCCGCGCACACGGTAGTTCACCAGTTCGGAGGTGTTGCCCTCCGGGCCCACGACGAAGAGCGGCGGCATCTCGCCCTGTCCGATGCCGCGCGGGAATTCGATGAAGACCTGGCGGCCATCGTCGAAGGCGCGCAACGGCCGCCACGGCGCGCGGTCACCCTCGATCGCGTAGCGGAAGTTGACGTTGGCGAGGTCGACGCCGGATGCGACGGGCTGCGCGGCTTCAGCCTGCTGGTTCTGCCGCCGCAGCGCGATGAGCTGGTCCTGCGGATACTGCCAGGACACCGAGGCCATGTAGGTCCGCTCGGTGGAGCGAAGCTCCATGTGGTAGGTGCGCAGGTTGGTGTTGATGACAAGGTTCGTCATCAGGTCGGGCCGCGTCGGCTTCACCAGGATATGGATCTGGCGTGTCGCCCCCGATCCGCTCTCGGTGTCGCCAATGATCCAGCGGACCGTGTCGCCGGCGGCGACGGGTCCGGAGCCGACGAGCTGCTCGCCTGGCTGCAACGCGATGTCGGTGATTTGCCCGACGGCCGTATAGACCTGATAGAGAGCGCCCTGCGTGAAGGGGTAGACCTGCATCGAATTGATGAAGCCGTCGCGCACCGGCTGGATGCGGGCTGCGGCATTGGCCTGGTTCACCCGCGCGGTCGGATCTGTCGGCTCGGACGCGCGCCGCGCAGGCTCCACGCGTTGCAACTGGCCGGGCAGCGGCAGCGGCCGCGGCAGCTCGACCACGGTGACCGGCGCTGGCGGATCGACGGTCTGCACGGCGGGAGCCGCGTTGTCGTAGGAGATCTCAGGCGGCGGGTTGGTGGTGGCGCAGCCAGCGAGCGCCGTCGTCGCCAGCAGGACCATCGGGATTGCGGCTCTGCGGAGAGCCGGGAATACGAGTATGTATGAAGCCGGGCTTCCGGCTTTACGGAAAGACGGCTTCATTGCCCAAGCTCCCGTGACCAGTTGATGGCGTTGACGTAGATGCCGAGCGGGTTCGCCCTCAGCCGATCGGCGTTGCGGGGGACCTGCACGACGATCGTCAGGATCGCGGTCCAGTGCGTCGTATCGGCGAGCTGGCCGTTCTCGTAGCGGCGCTCGACCCAGGCGACGCGGAAACTGTCCGGAGAGGCGCGGATGACGCTGGAGACATCGACGGCGACCTGTTGGCGGCCGACCTTGGTGAACGGGTCGTTCGAGCGGGCATAGTCGTTGAGAGCCATCGCGCCGCGATCGGTCGTGAAGTCGTAGGCGCGAAGCCAGTTCTGACGAACGATGATCGCGTCGGCCGGAATGCTGCGGACCTGCTCGATGAAGCGCGCCAGGTGGAAAGCGATCTGCGGATCGGTCGGACGGTAGTCCGCCTCGGCGGGTGCGACCGCCTGCGCCTGACCGAGCCGATCGACCTGCACAACCCACGGCACTATGGTTCCGCGGGCCGACTGCACCACGAGCGCGGTGGCGAACCCGGCAGAAAGGATCAGGGAGCCGAACGCCATGAGGCGCCAGTTCCGGGCCTGCACGCGTGAGGCGCCGATGCGCTCGTCCCAGACCTGGGCGGCGCGTTGATACGGCGTCTCCGGCTCGGGAGCCTTGCCGTAGTGGGTGGAGGGTCGTTTGAACATCAGCGATCGCCTTCGGACAGGTTGACGGAAGAGCCGCCGCCATGGGCGTCGCCGGAGCGGACGGCGTGTGCCGTGGCCTGGACGGCGTGGGTCATGCGTTGGGAGCGCCGCATCCGCTGCGCCCAGGCCGGCGGGCCGCCGGAGCTTGCGGGCGCGGCGCCGTCGCCGGCGGCGTCGCTACCGGTCGAGCCCATGGTGGATGAGCCGCCCGTGGCTTCGAAAGCGGCCTTGCCGCCAGCATTGAAGCTAGAGCGCATGCTTTCGGCGGCACGCGACGCGGCTCGGCGCAGCGGCGAGACAGCGGCGCTGCCGCCTGCGCGGGCGACGCCACCGAGACCGGATGCGACACCGGCCGCGCCGGATTGGCCGGCTGCGCCGAGGCTGTAAGCGGTGGATGCACCTCCCGCGACGGCTGCGCCGCCGCGAGCGGCTGCGGCCGCACCCCCGGCCAGGGCTGCGCCACCGGATGCGGCAGCGCCGACGAGGCCAGCCCCCGCCGCGACCATGCCGCCTGCGGCGAGGCCGGTTCCGACCGCGGCACCGGCGCTGAGCTGCGGGCCGCCGGAGACAATGCCACTGGCGATGCCAGGACCGAATATGCCGAGGCCGAGCAGCGAGAGCGCGGCGAGCACGATCGCCATGGCCTCGTCGATCGTGGGGGTCGCGCCGCCGAAGCCAGAGGTGAATTCGGAAAAGAGCGTCGAGCCGATGCCGATGATGACGGCGAGCACCAGTACCTTGATGCCGGACGAGATGACGTTGCCGAGCACGCGCTCCGCCATAAAGGCGGACTTGCCGAAGAGGCCGAAGGGAATCAGCACGAAGCCGGCGAGCGTCGTCAGCTTGAATTCGATGAGCGTGACGAAGAGCTGGATGGCGAGGATGAAGAAGGCGAGCAGGACCAGCGCCCAGGCGAGGAACATGCAGGCGATCTGGATGAAGTTCTCAAAGAGCGACCAGTAGCCCATCAGGCTGGAAATGGAATCGAGCAGCGGCCGACCCGCGTCGAGGCCGGTCTGGGCGACCTTCCCGGGACGCATGAGGTCAGCGGTCGAGAAGCCGGTGCCGCTCGCCTTCAGGCCGAGGCCGGCGAAGCTCTCGAAGACGATCCGCGCGAGGTTGTTCCAGTTGCCGATGATGTAGGCGAAGACGCCGACGAACAGGGTCTTCTTGACCAGCCGCGCTATGATGTCGCCGTCGGCGCCCCAGCTCCAGAACAGCGCCGCCAGCGTCACGTCGATGACGATCAACGTCGTGGCGATGAAGGCGACTTCGCCGCTGAGCAGGCCGAAGCCGCTGTCGATGTAGCGAGTGAAAACCTCGAGGAAGTGGTCGATGACGCCGGTGCCGCCCATGATGCTATCGTGCCTCCTCGAGCTGCGGGGTATTCGGTGCGGCGGGTGTTGCGGCGGGTGCGTCGGTCGGTTGCGATTGAGGGGTGAGACCGTCGCGCAATGCGGGCCGCATGTCCGGCAGCCGCTCGGCGGGACGGGCGCCGGGGGCGAGGAAGCGCTGGCGGTTCTCCGCCCAGGCGCGGCGGCATTCCGGATCGCGCGGTCCCTCCTCACCGAGCGCCTGACAGCGGATCAATGCATCCCGCAGGGGATCGGCCGGCTCCTCCGCGGCGCGGTCGGACGGCCAGGTTTCCGGCGCCTCCTCTTTCCGGGTCATCTCGATCGCGGTCGCGGTGACCGCGACCGCGACGAACACGACAGCGCCGAGGCGCGCGAGCATCTTCCCGTCCATCGCCGTGCCCTCAGTTGCCGTTCGGGAACATGCGGGCGTTGCCGGGTTGGTAGCCGCTGCCCGGCGTCAGGAAGCGGCGGCGCTGCTCGCGCCCTTGCTCGGCCGCTGCCGCCCGCTCGGCCTCGGAGAGGCTCTGGGCGCGGCCATTGGCGGCGACGACGGCGGTGAGATCGGCGAGCTGCTGCGCTTGCAGGGCGAGAAGCTGATTGCCGGCCTGTGTCGCCTGCAACGCGCCCGTAGCGCCCTGGCTCTGGCCGACCAGCGCCGACATCTCGCTGCGATTGGTGTCGATATTGCCGACGACGCCGGCCTGGACACGCATGGCGTCCTGCAAGCCGCCGACGGTATTCTGCCAGCGCTCGCGCGCCTGCGTGACCAGCGCCTGATCGGAAGCCGTCATCGACGCGTTGCCGTAGGTGGTCTGGAACGCGCGGTCGATCTGCTGGACGTTGAGGGCGATGCCCTGCGCCTGTTGCAAAAGCTGCTGCGTGCGCTGGACGGACTGCTGAAGCTGCTGGAGCGAGGAGTATGGCAAGCTCGCCAGGTTACGGGCCTGATTGATCAGCATGGTCGCTTCATTCTGAAGCTGGGTGATCTGCTGATTGACCTGCTGGAGCGTGCGTGCCGCCGTCAGCACGTTCTGCGCATAGTTGGTCGGGTCGTAGACGATCCACTGCGCGGCGGCGGGCGGCGCGAGGATCGGCGACAAGGCGAGCGGCGCGGCAAGGAGCGCGGCGCTGATGCGCAACGCGCGCGTGCGGATGTGAGTATGACGAGTCATGGACGTGCCTCTTGGTCGTTTTGGGGGATGACATTGGTGAGGCCGGCGATGAGGTCGGCAGCCCAGTCGAGACGGTTCGCGGCGAGCCACTCGCGCAGGAACCCGTCCGTGCCGCTGCGGGCATGGACGTCGGCGATCATCGCCTGATGCTGTTTGGATGAGGCCGCGCACAGCGCCAGCGCCACGTCCGACAGGCCCAGCTCGAACAGGCGATTGCCGCGCCGCGACTGGCAGTAATAGTCGCGCTTGGGCATGGCCCGCGCGAGGATCTCGATCTGGCGGTCGTTGAGACCGAAGCGGCGATAGATGGCGGTGATCTGCGGCTCGATCGCGCGCTCGTTAGGGAGCAGGATGCGCGTCTGGCAGCTCTCGATGATGGCCGGCGCGATCGCCGAGCCGTCAATGTCGGACAGCGATTGGGTGGCGAAGATGACGCTGGCGTTCTTCTTGCGCAGCGTCTTCAGCCATTCGCGGAGCTGGCCGGCGAACCCTTCGTCGTCGAGGGCGAGCCAGCCCTCATCGACGATCAGGAGTGTCGGCCGCCCGTCGAGGCGGTCCTCGATGCGATGGAAGAGATAGGCGAGCACGGCGGCGGCCGCGCCCGTGCCGATCAGTCCCTCGGTCTCGAAGGCCTGGACGTTCGCCTCGCCGAGATGTTCCGATTCGGCGTCCAGTAACCGGCCATAGGGGCCGCCGACGCAATAGGGTCGCAGCGCCTGCTTCAGGTCGTTGGACTGCAGCAGGACGGAGAGGCCCGTCAACGTGCGCTCCGCGACGGGCGCGGATGCCAACGAGGTCAGGGTCGACCAGAGATGCTCCTTTACCTCGGGGGTGACCAGTATGCTCTCGCTGGAGAGGATCGCGATCAGCCAGTCGGAGGCCCAGGCGCGCTCGGCGATGTCGTCGATGCGGGCGAGCGGCTGGAGCGAAACGCTGTCGTCGGCTCCGTCCGTCAGTCCGCCGCCGAGATCATGCCAGTCGCCGCGCATGGCCAGCGCTGCGGCGCGGATCGATCCGCCGAAATCGAAGGCGAAGACCTGGGATTGCGGATAGCGCCGGAACTGAAGCGCCATCAGCGCCAGCAGCACGGACTTGCCGGCGCCGGTCGGCCCCACGATCAGCGTATGGCCGACGTCACCGACGTGGATGGAAAGCCGGAACGGGGTCGAGCCCTCGGTTCTGCCGTAAAGCAGTGGGGGTGCATCGAAGTGCTCGTCCCGTTCCGGTCCCGCCCACACCGCTGACAGCGGGATCATGTGGGCGAGATTCAATGTGCTGATGGGCGGCTGGCGGACATTGGCGTAGACGTGGCCGGGCAGCGAACCCAGCCAAGCGTCCACGGCATTGATGGTTTCGGCCATCGCCGTGAAGTCACGGCCCTGGATGACCTTCTCCACCAGCCGCAGCTTCTCGGCGGCAATGCGGGGGTCATCATCCCAGACTGTGATCGTGGCGGTCACATAGGCCTGGCCGGCATAGTCGGCGCCCAGCTCCTGCAGCGCCATGTCGGCATCGGCCGCCTTGTTGGCCGCGTCGGTGTCAACGAGCGCCGAGGCCTCGTTGGTCATGATCTCCTTGAGGATGGCGGCAATCGACTTGCGCTTGGCGAACCACTGCCGCCGGATCTTGGTCAGCAGCTTGGTCGCGTCGGTCTTGTCGAGCAGGATCGCCCGCGTCGACCAGCGATAGGGAAAGGCAAGCCGGTTCAGCTCGTCGAGGATGCCGGGCGTGGTCGCGGACGGGAAACCGACGATGGTGAGGATGCGCAGGTTCGTGTCGCCGAGGCGCGGCTCGAGCCCGCCGGTGAGCGGCTGATCGGCAAGCAGCGCGTCGAGATACATTGGCGTCTCGGGAACGCGGACGCGGTGCCGCTTCGTCGAGATGGTCGAATGCAGGTACGTCAGCGTCTCGGCGTCATCGAGCCACGCGCATTCCGGCATGAAGGCGTCGATGAGGTTGAGGATACGATCGGTGCGATCGATGAAGCCGCGGAGGATCTCATGCGCATCGACGCCGGCGTGATCGCGGCCCTCGTAGAGCCAGGTCTCGGCACGCGCCGCCTCCTCGGCCGGCGGCAGGTACAGGAAGGTGAGGAAGTAGCTGGACTCGAAATGCGCGCCGGCTTCCTCGAAGTCGGCCTTGCGTTCGGCATCGACCAGCGCGGAAGCGCTGTCGGCGAACATGCTGGCCGGATAGGTCGCGGCGCCGAGGCGCTGCGCCTCGACGAAGATGGCCCAGCCGGATCCGAGGCGGCGGAAGGCATTGTTGAGCCGGCCGGCGACGGCGACCAGCTCGGCCGGCACGGCGCTGTCGAGATCGGGGCCGCGGAAGCGCGCGGTGCGCTGCAAGCTGCCATCCTTGTTGAGGACGACGCCTTCGCCGGCGAGCGCGGCCCAGGGCAGGAAGTCGGCAAGCCGGGTGTTGCGGTTGCGGTACTCGGCAAGGTTCAACATCGCGCCGCTCCTCAGACCGACAGGTGACCGGTGATGCGCAGATGCCTGCGCACGACGTCGACGAACTGCGGGTCGCGCTTCGCCGACCAGACGGCGGCGAAGTGGCCGAGAGCCCATAGTCCCAGGCCGACCAGCCAGAGGCGAAGGCCGAGACCGAGGGCGGCCGCCAGCGTGCCGTTGAGAATGGCGAGCGAGCGCGGCGCGCCGCCGAGCAGGATGTGCTCGGTCAGCGCCCGGTGGACCGGGACCGAGAAGCCCGGCACTTCGCCGCCATGGTCCGCGCCTTCGGCCATCAGACGAGCGCCCCACCGCCGAAGGAGAAGAACGACAGGAAGAAGCTCGATGCGGCGAACGCGATCGACAGGCCGAACACGATCTGGATCAGGCGGCGTGCACCACCCGATGTATCGCCGAAGGCGAGCGTCAGGCCGGTGATGATGATGATCATCACCGCGATGATCTTGGCGACCGGCCCCTCGATGGATTCAAGGATCGACTGAAGCGGCGCTTCCCAGGGCATGGATGAACCGGACGCATGGGCGGCCGGTGCAAGGGCGAGCGTGAGGAAGGTGACGGACACCGCCGTGGCGATATGGCGGCGGATGCGCAAGGCATGCTTGATCATGACGGGTCTCCTGTGGGGGGCTGGCTTGCGGGGGTGACGCAGTAGTCGCCGTCGGGACCGAGGCCCTCGATGCGGGCGAGTTCGGCGAGGCGGCGGGAGGCGCCGCGGCCGGAGAGCACAGCGACCAGATCGATCGTCTCGGCGATCAGCGCGCGCGGGACGGTCACAACGGCTTCCTGAATGAGCTGCTCCATGCGGCGCAGCGCGCCGATGGCGGTGCCGGCGTGGATGGTTCCCACGCCGCCGGGGTGGCCAGTGCCCCAGGCCTTCAGCAGGTCGAGCGCTTCAGAGCCGCGCACTTCGCCGATCGGAATGCGGTCCGGCCGCAGTCGGAGTGATGACCGGACGAGATCGGAGAGCGAGGCGACGCCGTCCTTGGTTCGCATGGCGACGAGATTTGGCGCCGCGCATTGCAACTCCCGGGTGTCTTCGATCAGGACCACGCGGTCCGAGGTCTTGGAGACTTCGGCCAGCAGCGCGTTGGTGAGCGTGGTCTTGCCGGTCGAGGTGCCGCCGGCGACGAGAATGTTGCGCCGATCCCCAACGGCCTGGCGCAGCGTCTCGGCCTGACCCGCTGCCATGATGCCGGCGGCGACGTAATCGTCGAGCGTGAACACCGCGACGGCGGGCTTGCGGATCGCGAAGGCTGGCGAGGACACGACGGGGGGCAACAGCCCCTCGAACCGCTCCCCCGTTTCGGGCAGCTCGGCCGAGACACGCGGGGCGCCGGGATGAACTTCGGCGCCGACGTGGTGCGCGACGAGGCGGATGATCCGCTCGCCGTCCGACGGCGACAGCAACTCACCGGTATCGGAAAGCCCTTCGGAGAGACGGTCGACCCAGAGCCGCCCATCGGGGTTGAGCATCACCTCGACGATCGCGGGGTCTTCCAGAAACCGGGCGATGGCGGGGCCGAGCGCGGTGCGCAGCATGCGCGCGCCGCGAAGGATCGCCTCGGATTTCTGGTGAGTTGACGCCACGTCGTCCCCGTTCTCTCGCGGGTCCGCGAAGTGCGGACCTGGATCGGGGATGAGTAGAAGAGGCAGAAATTATGGTCTGACAACAACCATTATGTGGTCGTCGTACTGTGGCGTACAAAGACAGGGAAACGGTGGAGTTGTTCCCCCCCAGGACGTGGCTGAATGAAGATCGCGCGCAGAGGAATAATGGCTGCGCAGTGCTTATCTGAGCGCAGCTTGTTTGGTATGCATCGATGCTAGCTCAATCGAATAATTGCTAACGGTAGCCGGGGTGTCGATGAAGTGCGGGATTCTGATCATTGGCTCATTGTTTTGGGATTCCGACACTGCCGGTCGAGCAGAGTGGCGACGTGGTCGCCTTGCGATGGAAATGTCCGGTTTGGTCCGGGCGCCGATACACTATGGACGAAAATCCGTAAAACGCGGCGGCACGTTCACGATGACGTTTCGTCAGGAGGAGCCGTCAGGTTTCGCCCGCCTAGTGCCTTGTAAGCGCGACGTCGAAAGCATCGATGATTTGGTGGAAGAGGCGAGCGCGCTTTGGAAGGCGGAAGCCCCAAACTCTAAGATCGGCGAAATTGCCGCTAGGTGGGGAAGCGTTGGTGTTTTGTTTGGAAATGCCAACGCGCGCACGCTGTTGGCGTCAGACTGGAGCGATCATTTCAGAGGTGCCGACGGTCGGGCGTTGTCGGTTGTAACAGCCGATGGCGAGTTTGATATTCAATGGCCGAACTATTTGGACGGGAAACCGATCGAACTCGATATCTTGTTAGCCACTGCCACCAACCCAGAGACCAGCCAGCCTGCGGTGGAGTCCGTCGCGGAGGCATGGATGAAACAGGACGATGGCTACGAGAGGTACTTTCTACAGAACGTGCGGCACGGCATCAGGACGGCCGACGACCTAAAGATTTGGCGCCATATGGCATCAAACCCGCCAGCGTGGATGAGTGCAGCGGATAGTTACGCGGAAGTCTTCGATGCGTTGCGGAAGGAGGCCCAGGATATAGCTGCTAGTTGAGCCGCGATATCACGATGCGGCGTCATCTTTGGTCATCAGCGCCGTCAATGTCCTCGGAAATCTCCTGCCTAAGCTTCGGTCCCTGCGCGAGTCGTCGGCCGAGCGCGGTTACGAAGGCTTCGTAGCGCTCCGCCGCCTTGGCGCGCGCCGCAACCTGTGCCGGCTCGGGCAAAGGCGGATTGGAGGTCAGCCAGAAGCGGATGAACACGGCGAGCGTTTCGACCGATATGCCGACATCGCGCTCCATGCGCGCCATGCGGCGGTCGAGCTGATCGAGCCGCTTTGTCGTCGCCGCTTCCTGCCGTTCTGCGGCGTCTGGCGAGAGGAAAGAGGCGATGCCGGCCTCGGCAACCAGCGACAACGAGAGATCGCGTCGCGCTGCATGAGCCGCGAGCGCCTTCATGACGTCCGGATCGAGATAGACCGAAAGGCGCTGCTTCTTCGGCGGCTTGCTCATCAGCGCCTCCTACAATTCGATGCCGTCGCCCGGATCGAGCGAGGCCTGGCGCGCGACCTGGCGCATCGTCTGCGTCATGCGGCTGAGGCGGGCGGCATCCTCGTCCACGTCATCACGGGGATCGATCTCGAATTCGTTTTTGATGATCGGCTTTCGCTCGACGGTCTTGGTGCGGCTCAGTTCGGGCTGATGCCGGCGCTCGGAATCGGTTGGATCGTCATCGGCCACATCATCCACGGCGACGGGCGTGTTCAGCACTGGCCGTTCGGGCAACGCCAGCGTGCTCCAATCGTCCGCCCTTGCGCTTGCCGGTTTGGTCAGGCCGGGCGGTGTCAGGATGCGCTCCTGAAACCGGCGATCCTCGTAGTAGCGGGCCTTCTTCGCGCGGATCGGTGGGATGCCGGCAACCATGACGATCTCGTCGGATGGCGGGAGCTGCATGATCTCGCCCGGCGTGAGCAGTTGCCTTGCGGTCTCCGAGCGCGACACCATCATGTGGCCGAGCCAGGGCGAGAGGCGGTGGCCGGCATAGTTCTTCATCGCCTTCATCTCGGTGGCGGTGCCGAGCGCATCCGAAACGCGTTTGGCGGTCCGCTCGTCATTGGTCGCGAAGCTCACGCGCACATGGCAGTTGTCGAGGATCGAGTTGTTGGGCCCGTAGGCCTTCTCAATCTGGTTCAGCGACTGGGCGATGAGGAAGGCCTTCAGCCCGTAACCCGCCATGAAGGCGAGCGCGCTCTCGAAGAAATCCAGGCGCCCGAGCGCCGGGAACTCGTCGAGCATGAGCAGCAGGCGGTGTCGGTTGCCCTTCGCCTGCAAGTCCTCGGTCAACCGGCGCCCGACTTGGTTGAGGATCAGGCGGATCAAGGGTTTGGTCCGGTTGATGTCTGAGGGCGGCACCACGAGGTAGAGGGTGGTCGGATGCTTGCCGCCGACCATGTCGGCGATGCGCCAGTCGCAGCGGCGGGTGACCTCGGCGACGACGGGATCGCGATACAGGCCGAGGAACGACATCGCGGTCGACAGCACGCCGGACCGCTCGTTGTCGGATTTGTTGAGCAACTCGCGCGCCGCGCTGGCGATCACAGGATGAGGTCCGGCCTCGCCGAGATGGGCGGTCTTCATCATCGCCACGAGGGTCGACTCGATCGGGCGCTTCGGATCGGATAGGAAGGCGGCGACGCCTGCCAATGTCTTGTCGGCCTCGGCATAGAGGACGTGCAGGATCGCGCCGACCAGCAGCGCGTGCGACGTCTTTTCCCAGTGGTTCCGCTTCTCGAGCGAGCCTTCCGGGTCGACCAGAATGTCGGCGATGTTCTGCACGTCACGCACTTCCCACTCGCCGCGGCGCACCTCGAGCAACGGGTTGTAGGCCGCCGACTTCGCGTTCGTCGGATCGAAGAGCAGCACGCGGCCATGCCGAGCGCGATAGCCGGCGGTGAGCGTCCAGTTCTCGCCCTTGATGTCATGGACGATCGCCGAGCCCGGCCAGGTCAAGAGCGAGGGCACCACCAGGCCCACGCCCTTGCCGGAACGCGTCGGCGCGAAGCACAGCACATGCTCGGGGCCGTCATGTCGAAGATAGTCGCGCTCGTGTTTGCCGAGCACGACGCCATCCGGACCGAGCAGGCCCGCGGCCTTCACCTCTTCCGGCCGCGCCCAGCGGGCCGAGCCATAGGTCTCGACGTTTTTCGCTTCGCGTGCCCGCCACACCGACATGCCGATCGCGACGGCGATGGAGATGAAGCCACCCGACGCGGCGATATAGGCGCCTTCGACGAAGATCGGCGGCGCATAGGCGTCGTAGAAGTACCACCACCAGAAGAAGGCCGGCGGATAGTAGATCGGCCAGCCGGCCAGTTCGAACCACGGCAGTCCGAGCTGAGGCTGGAAGCCGAGACGATAGGCCGTCCATTGTGTCGCGCCCCAGGTCGTCATCAACACGATCAGGAAGACGGTGAGGATCTGACCCCAGAGGATTTTCGTCGCCGACATGGGCGCACTCCTTTCTTGGTTGGGCTACATGCCGAGGCCGCGATTGCGGCCGAAGCTCCAGTCGACGCCGCCGCCCCCACGCGAAACGCCGGAGACGTGCTGGCCAAGCTGACGTTCGAGGGAGGGCGACCAGGGCACGAGCTGGAAGCCGAGGCCGTCGTCGATCATGGCGAAGCGGCCGGACGCGAGCGCGAAGCGCTGGCGATAGGTGCCCGCCACATACTCGCCCGCCGAGGCCTTCGAGAATTGCTGACCGGTCTCGGCCGCAAGCTTCTCGCCAAGGGCGTCGACCTCGCGCTGGCGCAAGGTTTCGATCAGCCCCGGCGAGAAGCTGACGCCGCGGGTCTGACGCTCGGCTAGCCCTTGGGCGATGAGATGGTCGGCGCGCCTGTCCATCGCCTGGCGCAGCTCCGCGCCGAAGCCGCCGCCGAGCGCTACCGGCTCGCGGGCGATAGCCTGCCGGTCGAGCCAGGTGGCGCCGGTCGCATGGACCTGCCGCTCGATATCGAGATCCGAGCGAACGGCGAGCGCAACACGCCGGCGGCCCTGCGCGTCGTCGAACTTGCGCAGCTCGACGATCGAACCCGGCGCGCTGTCGCCGGCGGCATCGAGATCGGGAAACTTGATGTGGTGGGTACGCCCGTCGGTGCCGTCCACCACGGCATAGGCCGTCCCCTTCAACTCGTCATCTAGACCACGGTCAACCAGTCGGCCGATGACCGGATCATCAATGCTCTCCCCGGCGAGCACATAGCTGGCGGCGCCGCGCTCGATGCCGCGCTCGGTGAGGCCACGATGAATGCGCTTGATGATATCGCCGCGCTCGCCCAGCGCGCGCAGCGTTGCCTCGGCGTTCTCCGATACGACCCACTGACCGGGACCGACCTGATCGGCGAGGCCGAGCGTCTCCAGCTTGCGCAGCCGGCCGACCTTCATCGCATGAAATTCGTCGGGCTGTCGGTCGGGGTGCGGCGCGAGGTCTACGACGCCAGTGCGATAGCTGTCGCGGGCAAGCTGCCGGTCGAGATTGGTCCAGCGTTCCGCCTCGACCTGCCGTTCGAGGTTGCGACGGATCTCGTGCTCCGTGCGCGGCCCCAGCTCTTGCGTGACGAGATCCTGCGCGCGGGCGCGCATGCCTTCCTTGATATAGTCGCGGGAGATCACGAGGTCCTGGCCGTCATCGGTGCGCCCGCGCAGGATGACGTGAACGTGCGGATTGTCGGTGTTCCAGTGATCGACGCCGACCCAGTCGAGCCTAGTGCCGAGGTCTTTCTCCATCTGCCTCATCAGTTCGCGGGCATAGGTCTTAAGGTCAGAGATCTCCGTTGCGTCCTCGGGCGACACGATGAAGCGGAAGTGATGCCGATCGTCCTGGGTTCGCTCGGCGAAGGCCTTCGGATCGGCGTCCTCGGTCTCGGGACCGAACAGGCGAGCCTTCTCCCCATCCCGGGTCACGCCCTCGCGCCGGAGATAGCTGAGGTGCGCGCTGAGCGGCGCCGAGCGAGTGGTGTGCCGGACGACGCGCGTTTTGATGACGACGTTGCGCGATCGGCTCGTGAGCAATCGGTTGGCCTGCACGGTCGCGCGCTGGCCGCGTCCGAACCGTGAGCGATTGCCCGCGCTGATCTGGCCGGAGCGCGAGACGCGTCCGCCGGCCCGCTGCGCGGCGGCGAGCGCCTGGGCAATGAAGGGCCGCGCAGCTTGAGCGCGGGTCGAGCGGATGCGGCCAGGCCGGATGCGAAAATCGTCTTCGCCGCTCATGGTCGAGGCTCCGCACATCGCGCAAACGCGCGGAAAGGCTTGGCGAAATGGCGAATGCGCAGGCTGCGCCGATCAGGCGCACCTCGCGCAGATGCGCCATAAGTCCCTGAAAACACACGACCGCACCAAGCCGCACATCGTCGGCTTTTATCTCGCCATCGTGCGGTTGTGCTGTCGGCTCCTCCTCCCCGGACCGCCTTTCGTCCGCCAGACCACGCCACAATGCGAACGGGTGCGAACGCGGTCATCGCGGGTCACCGGGGACATTGCGTGCGACGAAAAGGCCACCGGTGCGCGAAGCCACTGGGCCTTGATCGCGCGGTGGAGCGGCCGCCGTGACGTCACCGGGCGCGCTTTCGGACTGCACCGACGCGGCAGGTCCACTGCCAGCCGACTGCACGACGAAGAGCGGCGCCCGCGTCCAGGCGAGCGGATCGGCGGCCGCGACCACGACGGGGCCGCCGAGTTCACCGCCGCCGACAATGGGGGCGAGCGTCGCGACATAGGCGCGCGTCTCGGCTGGCAATGCGCGGCCGGCGAGATACTCTTCGTAGCGGCCGGGACCGGCGTTGTAGGCCGCCAGGAAGCCGGGCGAACCGTAGCGTTCGTGCATCTCGCGCAGATACGCAGCGCCTGCCAGAATGTTGTCGCGTGGATCATAGGGATTGCCGCCGAGCCGATGGCGTACGCGCAGGTCGGCCCATGTGGCGGGCATGATCTGCATCAGGCCCATCGCGCCCGCCGACGAGATGGCGCGCACATCTCCGGCGCTTTCCCCGCGCATCACGGCGCGTATCCATGTTTCCGGAACGCCGAACCTCTGCGCGGCCTCGGCGATGTAAGCGCCGTAGGGATCGTTGCGGGAAGGCAGCTCGGCGGGCGTCTGCTGTGCGCCGGCTGGGCTCGCCCCCGGCGCGGCGAGGATCAGGCCGGAAAGGAGAAGGAGCGCTGCACGTCGGAGGGCGATCCTCCCTCCGACGGCAGGCTGATGGCGCGCGGCGGGCATCGCTCAGTCCCGCTCGCCGCGCTTCGGCGGGCGATTCCAGTGCAGGCCCCAGGCGGACTTGTCGTCGGCCGACTGGAACAGGTTGGCGCGGATCGGATGTTCGAAGGTCGGATCGTCGAGCTGCAGCGAGACGTACTCGCGGGCCTTCTCGCCGGTGCGCTTCCAGCCCGCCCCGATCTCCGCGCCGGTCTCGTTGCTCATGGTGTCGAGCACATGGACGCGATAGTCCGGCGCGTTCTCTGTATCGGACGGCTCGGCCGCGACGATGATGATGTCCTGATGCAAGGACAGCGTCGTCAGGTGGCCGATGAAGCCATCGTTCTCGCGCATGAATTGACCGATCACGGGCATGGGTCGTCTCCTTCGGATTGCGGTGGGCGGGGTCATGGGCGGGCCGTCACCGCGTCGGCGCGCGCCAGACGAAGCGGCCATCGCCGTCCTCGTCGGTGTAGAGGGGTGTGGCCCGGCCGATCACGGAGGTGGCGGGAAGCGGCCCGAAGTAGCGGCCGTCGAGGCTGTCGCGGACCTGCCAGTTCATCAGGAACAGCTCGCCGTTCGCGACGGACCGGCAGCCCTGCCAGATCGGGAGCGGACGGCCGCGGCGATCGCGGTCGAGGGCGTCGCCCATCGGCACGCCGTCGACGGTGATGGCGAGCCCGGTCCGACAGACCCGCTGTCCCGGGAGCGCGGCGACGCGCTTCAGCAGCGGCACGCCACGCGGCAGATAGCCGCCATCGGACAGGAAGGTGGCGAGCGGTTCGGGGGTATCTACCGCGACCAGATCGGTCACGGCGACCGGGCCGGGTTCGTTGATCGTGTAGAAGCCCACGGGCGTACTGGCGGACGCGTTCCAGATCAGCTTTGGCGCGAACGATGCCACGGAGGCGATGCCGAGGAGCGACACGGCCACTGTCGTGACGATGGCATACGAGAGCCGGGTCATGCGCCGATCTCCCGGCGCAGGAGAAAGGCGCGATGCTGCCGAAGACCATAAGCGCGCGGCGTTTCGCCGACGGTCATCCGGTTGTGGACGTGGCGCCAATGGTCGGGCGAAACCTCGATCGGGTCGATGCCGCGCGCCTCAATGGCATCGATGAGCTGGAGCACGCGCTCCACCTTCGGCCAGCCATCGACATGCAGCAGGACCTCTGCGCCGGGCGTGACCGTCGGAACCGTCTGGCACGCTGCGCCGCACTCCACCGTGCGCAGGATGTCGAGCCGCGAGAGAACGGTGCCGTGCTCGTTCGCGGCCCAGCGCACGAGTGCGAAGACGCTGCCGGGAGGGAAGAAGAGGATGCGGCGGCGGCGATCGAGGATCTGCTCGCGGCGCTCGCGGCCGAAGCGGACCCAGTGCTCCGTCTGCTTCTCGATCCAGACGAGTTCGACCTGGGTGAAGGCTCCGGGCGGCCGCTCGGCGGCAGCACGGCCGACGCGTTTTGGCGCGGCGACAAGGCCGGTCATTGTCCTTCTCCTGACGGGGGTGGGAATTCGCGTTCGAACAGCGCGCGCAGCATGTCGGCGACGGTCTGGTCGCGCTGAAAGGCGGCGATCTTGATGCGGCCGCGCATGTCGGCGGTGACGTCGATCGTCAGCCGGGCCGAGAAATCCTCGCCGGCCTGGCCGCGGGGTGCGTGGCGATCGGGTGCCTTGATCCAGTCTTCGGGATTGGCTGGACGCGCTGCAAAGCTGCGTTTCGGGGACCGCTCGCTCATGCGCCGATCCTCGCGACTTCCGCCGCGAGCGCGGTGATCTCGCGCGCGCCGGGACAATCCTCGTCCTGCTCGGCGGCGAGCCGGCCGGTCTGCACGACATCGGCGAAGACGATGCGCTGGCCGATCGTGGTCGAGAGCAAGGGCGGGTCGTGATCCGCCAGTGTCTCCGCGGTTTCGCGCGCCAGAACCGTGCGGGCCGCGCAGCGGTTCAGCACGAAGCGCGCGGCGAGCTGCGGGCGATAGATGCGCGCCTCGCCGAGCAGGGCGAGCATTTCGGCGGACGCCCATCCGTCGAGCGGCGACGGCTGCACCGGGATCAGCACGAGGTCGGCCGCGAGCAGCGCCGAGCGCATCAGCCCGGCGACGCGCGGTGGACCATCGATGACGACATGTTCGGCGTCGCGGGCCAGTTCCGGCGCTTCACGGTGGAGCGTGTCGCGGGCGAGGCCCACGACGCCGAACAGCCGCTCCAGCCCCTCCCGGCTGCGTTGCTGCGACCAGTCCAGCGCCGAGCCCTGGGGATCGGCGTCGATCAATGTGACGCGCTTGCCGTTGCGGGCCCATTCGCCAGCGAGATGCAGCGCGAGCGTCGTCTTGCCGACGCCACCCTTCTGGTTGAGCAGCGCGACGATCATGACGGTCTCCCGGCGATCGGGGATTCGTCCACACGGCGCGAAAAACCGGGTTGCGTTAGAAAGATTCCGTAGGAATCTAAGTTAGATAAGTTAGAGGGCTCGCAAGTCGCTGATTCAGCGCGAGGAATCGACGATTCCGGTCCCCGATAGCACGAGAGTCCGGTCGCCGATGGCACGATAGTGCCGGTCCCTGATAGCACGAGACGATTCACAGCTTATCCCCAGGGTGAGATTTGGCGCGGCGGCGGCGGCGCGGGATGCCGAGGGCATCCGGATCGGTCGGCACGAAGGAGAGGATTTCGGGGCCGCCGAGGCACTGCTCGATGGTCAGGCGGTAGCCGGGAAGCGGCTGCCGGCGGACGATGTCGCGCAGGTCGTAGGCGAAATGCTTGAGCGGCGAGAGCGAGCCCGACTTGGCGTGAAGATGCGGGAAATCGAAGCTCCAGCCGAACTCCTGCTTGCCGCCGTGCTTGCGCACGAGGCGGTAAAGCCAGCGCTCCAGGCCGCCTGTCAGACCGAAATAATTGCGGTCAATCGTCAGCACGAGCGCGTCGTCGAGGACGGCGCCATAGAACCAGTCGGGGAGGATAAGTTCGAGACCGAGCGGACGGCCCCGATGGTCGGCGCGTTCCTTCCATTCGTTGATCCAGGAGAAGCGGTGCAATCGCCGCTCGGTCGGCTGGCGGATCGAGGTCGCGACCGTGGTCGATTGTAGCCGGTCGAGCGCGGCCTTGAGGCGGTCGTAGTCGCGCAGCGACACGCCGCGTCCGATGAAGTTCAGGATCTCATAGGGGGTGGTCGCCATCAGGCGTGAGGGGCGCAAGCCCACGTCTCGCGCTTCGACGATCTGCGAGGCGGCCCAGATGAGGACGTCCGCGTCCCAGATCGTCGCCATTCCGTGCTCGGGCACAGCCTCGACGCGGATTTTCACCGAGCCGGCCTTGAAGTCTATCGGCGCCAGACGCTTCGACTTGGCGAGCGAAAAGAACGGGTAGGCCATGAGGTCCTGCGCATCGCGGGGCGCGAGATCGCCGGGCAACGCCCGGAACAGGTCGAGTTGGGCGCGCTCATCGTATTGGGTGTGGCGGGACGACATGGCCGGTCGTCTCAGCGCGGGAAGCGTCCGCCGGCGGCGGTCGAGGCTGTTTGACGCTTTGCCGGTAAAACAGTGCCGCCCCGCGGATCGGACGTGGAGGTGACGAGACCGCGATCCGCCCAGGCCTGAAGGTCGTCGACGGAATAGACCACGCGGCCGCCGAGCTTGCGGTAGATCGGACCGGTCCCGTAGGTCCGATGCTTCTCAAGGGTGCGTTCGGAAAGGCCGAGGAAGCGCGCCGCCTCCTGCGTTCTCAGGTAGCGTGGTGGTAAATTGGCGGCTCTTTCGGCCATGATCGCACCTCCGTGGTCTCGCGGGCGGCCGCTTCGAATAAGCGGCGGGTTGCGAGCACGGTGGCGCGAAGACGGCGCCCCGGACGATGTCGAAGTAAGATGCTAAAATCGACATACGAGTGGATATCAGCGATCCCGGCGTGGGCGGCGCAGCAGCGTCCGGTAGCCGCCGCGAACGAGCTTCATGCCGTCGCGGGCGAGACGGATGGTGATCTCCCGGATCGGGTCGCCGACCCACGATGCTGCGTCAATCTTGTGCTGGGGGAAGAGATGCTCGGCGACGGTGCGGTAGATGGCGCCGCTCGCGCGCGCGTCGATGGCGCGCAGCATCTGGCGCGCGCGCTGACGTCTTTGTGGCGTCAGGCGTGGATCAGGCGGCACGCGCTTGCCGAACATCGCGTGCCAGAGGCGTTCAACCGCGGTCAGTCGGTCGGGCGTCAGCTCATCGAATATGATGAACGCGCCAAGGGGGCGGGCATCATCGACGCCGATCAGGGCGACGTCGTGGGGTTCGCCGCGCAGTACGAGCCGGATCAGACTAGGATCATGCTCGATGATGGCGTGGGCGTGCAGATCCTCAACGCGGAGGCGGAGATGTCCCGCCGGGTTCGGTCCGACGGTGAACGGCAGTGTCGCGGGATCGGTTTGCGGGATCCAGAAGATTGGCTGGATGAGCGCGGAGTTGCGAGGGTCGGCGACGAAATCGCAAGCCCCATTGCTCGGCGAACTCGCCTGCGGCATCCTCGGTCAAACGCCCGACGGCTACCAGCTCCTGATAGGATTTTCTGTATTCAGGGTTGCGACGCAGGAACTCCCAGGCGAGATCGCCGGGGGTCAACTGGTCGATATAGTCATAGGCGGCTTCAGACCGCCAACTTTCATCCTCGGACATTCTCCACTGCCTCCGCGTAAGGTTGTGCAACGCGAGTTTTGCAGTGGATACGATTCCGGGTTGAACGGAGCGCGGGAAGAACGAAGTGGCCGCAACGTGATGCGGTTTACGCATCACCTCAGTGCAGGCGGCCTTGGAGCAACTCGCAAAAACCGCTCTTCGTCATCCATTTCGCGCGGTCGAGATGACTGGTGTAGATGCGCTGAGCGCGCTCGGGTTCGGCCTTGGCATCGAGGCCAAAGAGGACTTCGACGACTTCGCGCCAGTCGGCTTTTTCAGCGTCAGCATCCAGCAGCCGAACGTACAGCTTCAGATGCGCCTCGTCATAGGCGGTCAATGCCGCCCCAGCCGGCGGCTGGTCGAGAAAATCGTCTTTGGTCACAACATCCCCCGATGGCGAGATGTATCCAAACTGGAGGATATTGTTAACCGTGATTTGATCGGAATGATAACGCATGACCTTGATGCGAGACGAATTTGCAACGCCGCGACCTGTCGAACGTCAGGTTTCCTTCTTCGCATCAACGAGCAGCACTCCCTTACCCTGATCGGAGTTCAGGAAGACAATGCCGGCGCGTTCGAAAGCCCGTCTCACCTCATCGCGCGTGCTCTCAAAAACCTCGAGGCCACTGGTGGATTCGAGGCGTTTGAGCGCGGTCAATGAGACCCGGGCCTTGTCAGCGAGCGTCTCCTGTGTCCAACCCAGCAACGCACGTGCGGCCCGAAACTGTCGGGCGGTGATCATGCATGATCACCTCCCACACGGACCTACGCGTACGCCAAAACTACGACTATAATAGTCGTTCTTGGCAGCGCATTCCAGTCGGAAGTGTTTATTTGCGCTCTGTCAGGCCGCCGAGATCGCAACTGATTCGGTCGCAGCAAAGCCGAGGCCCCGGCCTTCCGGTCGGGGCCTCGCGGGGGCGCCTCAGTCGCCCCGGCGCCCGTTGGGACGGGACCAGATGAGCGAGAGGGTCTCGCCTTCCTCGTCGTCGAAGAGGTTAGCGTAGATCGGGGCGTTGAAGCTGGGATCGTCGAGCTTTAGGCCCAGATAGGCACGCCCTTCGTTGGAGGTCTTGGACCAGGCGGCGCCGATCTCGGCGCGGCCCACGAAGACGCGGTGGCTCGGGGCGTTCTCGCCCGTAGCGCGGGCCTCGGGAACGATGCGGACATTCTTGGTCTGGACGCTGAGGGTGACGATTTCGCCGGTGAACTCGTTGTTGCCGGTCTTCTTGAAGGTGCCGATGGTCGCCATGGTAGTTCTCCTTGAACTCTGTTGCGAGCCCGCACCATTGCGGCCTCGATGGCGATCGAGAGGCCGGAGGCGATTGACGGCGCACCCCGCAGGGGCCTGACAGCAAAGGAGGGGCTTTCTTGCTTCGCGAGGAATGACGGCGCAGCCGGCAGGGGAAGAAAGTTTCGACGCTGCTGTTGCGGCATAGGCGATCGAGGCGCAGCCGACCTTCGGCCAGATCAGCCCATTGAAGAGGCCGTTTTGGAGCGGTCGACATGACAGAGACGCATCACAGGAGAACATGGCGACCATACCGACCGATGGACCGTAGCGACGTCTGACACTGCGGGTCAAACCAGCTCCGCCACACACTACGTTCCGCCGATTCCTGCCCGTCGCCCACGAGATCGCCCCGTACCGGCACTCGCACCGTCTGCGCGCTGTCACGGCATTGCCACCGGCGCCGTCACCGATGGCATGGCGCGTCAGTTGGGTTAACCGTCGATCCGGTCAGCGCGATTGCAAGCGAGCCTGGCGACGAGGAAGGCGCGACCGCTAAGACATCAATTGACCATCCCACCGCCGCCTGTACCGATGTCAGGTTCGCACGATGGTCTGCCCGGTTGGCCCGGGCGTGCCCATGGCCGTCACCCGGATCAGCGCCGTGAGGCCAACGGCGATTGCGCCGATAACTGAGAAGATGAGCTGCCAGATGTCGGAGGGCATGGTGTGTTTCACGATGCCATGCGTCGCGTGGTAGCCGGCGAGCGCCGCGGGCGCGACGAAGGCGAGTGCGATCGTGAGCCGTATCCAGAGCGGACGGATGAAGGCGAGCAGGAACTGGCCGAGGCCGAGCGTCACTACGGCGGCGGCGAGGCCGACGAGGATCGCTCCGAGCCAACCGGCGCCGCTGCTATAGGCCCAAGTCCCGGCGCTGACGCCCGCGAAGAACGGCAGCGCGAAGACAGCTAGTGTGAATAGAAGCCAGCACAGGACGCCGATCGCCGCGATGCCGGAGAGGATGCCGATGAAGACCATGGTGGTGTTCTCCGTGAGATAAAGGTCTGACGGTCGCGCCTCCACCACCACCACGGCGCATTGATAGTATAGCCGAAGAGAAGGCAGGGCGGGAGCGGAAATCCCGTGGGACTTCCGCTTGCGGCCCTGTCGCCTTGCCCGCGATTAGCGGGAGAAGGGGTCGATCTCGTGAACGATGGCGGCGGCTTCGCCGTCATATTCGCCAGCGGGCATGACGCCCATGGTGCCGTCCCCGGCCTGGAAGATGACGATCGAGACCATGAGGGTGGCGGCGAGGCTGAAGGCGAAGGCGTGAGCTTGATTGAGGGACATATGACCGGCTCCTGTCTTGGAGGCGGGAGACCATCTCCCGCGCGACAGGCGCCCGATGTGTCGGGCCGATGGCCGCAATCACCGCGAAGGCGAAGCTGGAGCGGCGGCACGCTTTGCGTAGTCCGACCCTTTACGGGTTGATGGCGTCAGGCCAGCGGCTGGACCAAGGATTAGCGCAATGGAAGCGGGGGATGGTTTCTCGCTTCGACCGAGTGCTAGGATCGCCCCACAGCAATTCACTGCGTTGGATTCGAGCCGTGTCCTGGTCGTCCGCGTTGGCAGGCAGGAGGACGCGAGCAACGATGGCAGCACGGTTCCACATACCAGATGGCAACGACGCCCTTCGAGATGATCTTCCGGCAGTGGTCGAACTGATCGAGCGGACGGCCCGGTGGGTGAATCCGGAGACTTTCCGGCGTCTGCCGGTATGGGCGCCGCATACGGCTCGCGGCCGGCCGCTCTATGACGCTGCGTGGTCGCGCCGGTACACGAACACGAAAAAGGCGACCAAGATCACCGCTGAGAAGTTCGAGGGCAATGTCGCCGCGCTCAATGCACTCGTGGCGGCTCTGGGCGTCGCGGCGCCGAAGCCGAAGAACTGGACCGTGTGTCACATCTGGGGATACGACGATCGCTCATTCGCTCAGCAAAGCAGCGTGGTCCAAGATCCGCGCTACTTCTCTTGCGTCGCCAATATGGTGTGGCTGCCGACGCCGCTCAAAGGCTTCACGGACACAATGCCCGAAATCAAGGCGATGCTGCGGGTCTGCGCTTTCCACCTTTATGGCTGGGCTTGCGAGCATCCATCGGTCACCGAGCCTTCCGAGAAGGTCGGGAGCGGCTGGATTCCCGAAGGCTATCCGAAAAGCTGGCCTTGCCCGGAGCGCCCTGGACTGCTTCCGCCCGGGACAGCGCCGTTCGGGGAACGGATCGAGCGTGAGATTGCCAAGCGAAAGGGCAAGCTAAAGGCTGACCTCGCGAATGCTGCATTCCTCCATTACCCGAAGGAGGAAGTGCTTTCGGTCTTGGAGTTTTGGGGAGTCACATTGGATTGACGGCGCTCACGCGCCGCCTCCCTTCGGACGGAAATCGAACAGCGGGATGCCGAGCTTCCTCGCCTTGTCGGCGAGATTGTCCTGAATGCCGGTGCCGGGGAAGACGATAACCCCGATCGGCAGGACGTCGAGCATCTGATCGTTGCGCTTGAACGGCGCGGCCTTGGCATGTTTCGTCCAGTCGGGGGCGAAGCCTACCTGTGGCACTTTGCGGGTGTCGGCCCATTTGGCGGCGATCTTCTCGGCGCCCTTCGGCGACTTGCCGTGCAACAGCACCATGTCGGGGTGCTTGGCGCGGACCTGATCGAGCTTGGCCCAGATCAGGCGGTGATCGTTGAAGTCTAGCCCGCCGGTGAAGGCGATCTTCGGACCGGCGGGGAGCAGCACCTCGTTGTCGGCGCGCTTCTTAGCGGCGAGGAAGTCCCGGCTGTCGATCATCGCCGAGGTGAGGTTGCGGTGGTTGACCATCGATCCGCTGCGGGGACGCCAGTTCGAACCGGTGTGGCGCTCATAATGTTCGGCGGCTTGGTCGCGCATCAGCTCGAAGGCGTTGCGCCGTTCGATCATGGTCTGGCCCTCGGCCGTCAGGCGCTCCAGCTCGACGGCCTTCACTTCGCTGCCGTCCTGTTCGCGCTGGCCGCGGCGCTGCGCCTGCTCGTTGTCGTCCAACTCGCGCTCGATCCGTTCGTTGGCCCGGTGGAAGACGTTGACGGTCGACCAGAGGAGATCGTCGAGGTCGGGCTCGAGGCGGGTGTCCTCCAGCGTGGCGATCAGGGCGTCGAAGATATCGGCGATGGCGCCGGCGACATGGTCGCCCTCCGGAAGCGGTCGGGGATCGGGTTCATCCGTGAAGGGACGGTAGCCGTAAAGCTGAAGTTCGCTGAGGATATGGGCGGTGGGTGAAGAGGCTTGGGTAGCGTTGTAGTCGTCGTGCTCGCTCATGGGGTGCTCCGTCGGTTCGGCCGCGACCCTCGCGGCCTTCATGGCGACGAAAGCCGGCGGGCGGGCCGGACCTGCATCCGCAGCGAAGCGGAGGGCCGGAGCACAGCGGAGTATGACGAAGGCGGGCTATTTTGCCTCGCGATGGAAAGCGGCCCTGGGCCGCGCCGGAAAATAGTCCGCCGCAGGCATTGCGGGTCCGGGCCGTTTGCTGGCCGATCGCCCTCTCGAAGGCCGGGGCGCGGTTCTCTCCGACTTGGGGATCATCCGAGCGATGCCGGCGACGCCGCTTCCGCCGCCTGCATTCTCCTGTCGGCCTATGCCACCAGTGCCATGAAGCGTGCGACGTCCTGGGGCGCGATCTGCACACGGGCCGCTGCCCGGAGGCTGTCCAAACCTGCCAGGCGGAGATCCTCGTTGAAGTCGCCCAGGCTCGGAGACACTACGACCGCCTCGATCCCGGCCGCGTTCGCCCGTTCGATCAGCGTCGCCATCGCACCGTCGCCGGCCGGATCATTGTCGCGGGCAATGTAGAGCCGGCGCAGCGTGTCGGGGAACAGGATGGCCGAGAGATGCGCCGCCGAAAGCGCCGCCGCCATCGGCATGTTGGGCAGCGCCATCCTGAGCGACAATATCGTCTCGATGCCTTCGCCCGCCGCCATTACGTCGCCAGCCACGCCGAAGCGAACGGAATGTCCCAGCAGGTCGCCCATCGCCCGTCTCGGCGTGTCGATCGGAGCCTTGTCCGATCCGTCTGCAGCGAGCCAGGTGCGATGCGCGCCGGTTTGACGCCCGGCAAGATCGGTGACTGATGCGATCATCGCTGGCCAGGTCTCGGTCGGGGAATGTTCGTCGGGCCGGTAATAGCAGCGGGGGTGGAAGCGCAGGCTGCCGGTTCCGTGCAAATCCGTAATGCCGCGTGTGCGGAGATACGTTTTTACGAGTGTGCCCGAAATCGGCTGCGCCATCGCAAACAGCCGTCGTGCTGCTTCCGGCGATCCTGATGGTGCTGGTGGCGTGCGCTCGCCACCTTGTGGACGGTCCGGTTCGGGATGGGGCATCGACAGGAAGATGCGCGCCTCATCGGCGACATCCTTGAAGTCGACCAGGCCGCAGCTCTCGCGGATGACGTCCAGCAGATCTCCATGCTCGCCGGTGGCCGCGTCGGTCCATTTGCCGGCGGCGCCCTTGCCGGTTTCGCCGCCCTTTAGCCGCACGAACATTGAGCGGCCGGGCGTGTTGCGGACATCGCCGACCAGCCAGTAGCGCCCCTCGCGATGGCCGGAGGTGAGGTAGTGGCGGCACACCGCCTCGGCCTGCCAGCCGAGACGGATCGCCAGATCGGAGGCGTCATGCTGTGCCATCACGCCGCCTCCCGCTCACTGACGCGCTCGACGGGATAGCGCTCCAGCACCTTGGCCAGAATAGCGGCGCCGGTCCCATCGGTCGGCACGAACATCCGCAGCTTCCACGAGATGATCTCGTGGAACAGGCCATAGGCCCGCAGGCGATCGCGCATAGCGTCGGTGAAGCCGGACAGCTCGATGCGGTTGGCCCCCATCACCCGGACGCGACGGAGTTGAAGCCCCTCGGCCAGGTCGAGGATGGTCTTGCCATCCATCAGCGCCATGAACGCGTCGTCCGGCGTCAGGGTTGACGTGCCGGTGGCGAGCGCGCCGGCTACCCAGGCGGCGGAGACACGGCGGCCAACGATGCGCTCGCCGTCGTCGGTCTGGAGTCGATAAACCCGCGTCGACTCGCTCGGGAGGCGTTTCCAGATCGGCAGCAATAGGCCGCTGACGACATGGATGGTGCTTTCGGCATACTCCGGCACCTCGGCTACCTCGGCGTTCCATGCCGCGGTGAAGCCCGCTCGGTCCGCGTCGACCCAATGGGTCTCATCCATCATCTTGATGGGGATGTTGTGCGCCTCCATCGGTCGGATCAACCGCACGCGCCGTTCGATCTCGCCATCGTCCAGCATGATGCTGGTGGTCGGGATCTGCACGGCGGCGCGGCCCGAACGCTCGTTGATCAGCAGCTTCGCGCCCGGATCATCGAGATGGTCGAGCGCCTCGGCCAGCGTCACGGGACGGTTTCGCTGGCGCTGGATGATGGTCAGCAGCCGGGCTTCGGCGCCGGTTCCGGGATGGACATGGATGGTCCGGCGATCGGTGACGATGAAGCTCTCGGCTTGCAGCGTCTCCAGCCCGACGTCGTAGCTGCCCGAAGCGATAGCGCCTTCGATCTTGGCGTTCAGCAGCCGCTCGAACGCCGTGAACAGGACGCTCTGGAGTTCGATGGTCAGGGCCAGCAGCCGGTTGAGGAAGGTGGTGATCGGCGGCAGTTCGTCCTTGATGCCGGTGGAGTCGGTCAGCGACAGGCCGGTGGCATCCTCGAACATCTGGAGCGAGCAGCCGTCGACCTTACCGCGCACCAGCAGCAGGTAGAGCTGCCGCAGCGCGTCGCGGGCGTAGTGGCTTTCGAGATTGTCCTCGGGCCGGAATAGTCCTTGGCCGCCGGTCTGGCGCTGGCCGCGCGTGATCGCGCCCAGCGTGTCGAGGCGGCGAGCGATGGTCGACAGGAACCGCTTCTCGGCCTTCACGTCCGTCGAAATCGGCCGGAACAGCGGAGGCTGCGCCTGGTTGGTCCGGTTGGTGCGGCCCAGCCCCTGAATGGCAGCGTCGGCCTTCCAGCCCGGCTCCAGCAGATAGTGGACGCGCAGCCGCTGGTTCCGCGCCGACAGATCGGCATGGTAGCTGCGCCCGGTGCCGCCGGCGTCGGAGAAGATCAGAATGCGCTTCTGATCGTCCATGAAGCCTTGCGTTTCGGCGAGATTGGCCGATCCGGCGCGGTTCTCGACGGCGAGGCGATCAATACCGCCGGGGTTGGTCCTGCGAACGATGCGGCGCGAGCGTCCGGTCACCTCCGCCACGACATCGGTGCTGAAGCGTTGGACGATCTGGTCGAGCGCGCCGGGGACCGGTGGCAGTGAAGCGAGCCTCTCGATCAGGCGGTCGCGACGGGCAACGGCGTCACGGCTCTCGACCGGCTGGCCGTCGCGAAACACCGGTCGCGACGACAGGTTGCCCTCGCTGTCGGTGAAGGGCTCATAGAGCTGCACCGGGAAGGAATGGGCGAGATAATCCAGAACATACTCGCGCGGGGTGATATCCACCCGGACGTCGTTCCATTCCTCGGTCGGGATCTCCGCGAGGCGGCGCTCCATCAGGGCTTCGCCGGTCGAGACGATCTGGATCACGGCGGCGTGGCCGTCGGCGAGGTCCCGCTCGATCGAGCGGATCAACGTCGGCGTCTTCATGGATGTCAGCAGATGGCCGAAGAAGCGCTGCTTGGCGGATTCGAACGCCGAGCGGGCGGCGGACTTGGCCTGCCGGTTCAGCGTGCCCCCACTGCCATCAGGGCCGCCAGTGATGTTGGCGGCCTGCATTGCTGCGTCGAGATTGTTATGGATGACGGCGAACGCCCCGGCATAGGCGTCGTAGATGCCGGTCTGCTCGGGGGTGAGCTGGTGCTCGACCAGTTCGTATTCGACGCCGTCGTAGGAGAGCGACCGGGCCGTGTAGAGGCCGAGGGAGCGCAGGTCGCGGGCCAGCACCTCCATCGCCGCGACGCCGCCGTCCTCGATCGCCTCGACGAATTCGGCGCGGGTCGAGAACGGGAAGTCCTCGCCGCCCCAGAGGCCGAGCCGTTGGGCGTAGGCGAGATTGTGGACGGTGGTCGCGCCGGTCGCTGACACATAGACGACGCGCGCGTTGGGCAGGGCATGCTGGAGTCGAAGGCCCGCACGGCCCTGCTGCGAGGCTGTGACGTCGCCGCGTTCACCCTTGCCGCCTGCGGCGTTCTGCATGGCGTGGCTCTCGTCGAAAATGATCACTCCATCGAAGTCGGAGCCCAACCATTCGACGATCTGCTTGACGCGGGAAAGCTTCTCGCCACGATCGTCGGACCGTAGCGTGGCATAGGTGGTGAATAGGACGGCTTGCGAGAGTGTGATGTCCTTGCCCTGCGGAAAGCGCGACAGCGGCGTGACCAGCAGCCGCTCCATGCCGAGCGCCGACCAATCGCGCTGGGCGTCCTCCAGCAGCTTGTCGGATTTGGAGATCCACACCGCCTTGCGGCGGCCCTGCATCCAATTGTCGAGGATGATGCCGGCCGACTGGCGACCCTTGCCAGCGCCGGTGCCGTCGCCAAGCATGAAGCCCCGGCGGAAGCGCACGGCGTTCGGCGCGTCGTCGGGCGCCGCCGAGACGACGTCAAAGGTCTCATCGAGCGTCCATGATCCCGCGAGGAAGTCGGAGTGCGCCTCGCCGGCGTAGATGACGGTTTCGAGCTGCGCGTCGGAGAGAAGGCCGTCGGCGACGATGTTGGCGGGCAGCCGGGGCCGGTAGCTCGGCTTGGGCGGCGCGATCGAGGCCATCGCAACGGATTGCACCAGTTTGGTGGGATGGGCCTGAGAGCCGGGAATACGGATCGCCTGCAATCCATATTCTTCATAGATCGCGTCAGTGATCCGGCCGTCTTCGGCGGGCGTCCAGTCCACGGTCTCATAGGCGAGTTCGATGCCTTCCGGCTCGATGGACGCGGGCGTGGCGGGCGCGGCAGTGGTACGGGCGCGGTATCCGCGAATAGTGCGGGGCGACGCGGCGGACGCCGAGGTTTTCACTGGCGGCAGGGTTGCAGTCGGACGCGGCGGAACCTGTGTCTCGATCCAGCCGAGCAGCGTGGAGACGTCGGGCGCGATGCCTGGCGAAGGGGGAAATGCGGAACGATCGTCGGCCGGCAACTTGTCGATGACCGTCAGCCGCGTGTCGATGGTCGTGCCGTGCTTGGCATAGACCGAGCCGTCCACAGCCGCGGTGAAGACGACGCGGCCGCGCTCCTGAAGGCGGACGAAGGCCGCTGCCCAAGCCGGATGGTCGGGGCTGAAGTTGGCGCCAGTGATCGCCACCAGCCGCCCGCCATCGGCGAGCCGGGCCAGTGCTGGAGCGACATGGCGATAGGCGGCGTCAGCTACGCGGCCGGAGACGTTTGCCATGACGGAGAATGGCGGGTTCATCAGCACGACTGTGGGGGTGGCGTCCGGCGCGAGGTGATCGTCGATCTGGGCCGCGTCGAAGCGTGTGACGGCAACGGCCGGAAACAACGCATCGAGCAGATCGGCGCGGGTCTCGGCCAGCTCGTTGAGGAGGAGCGTTCCGCCTGATATCTCGGCCAGGATGGCGAGCAGGCCGGTGCCAGCCGACGGCTCCAGCACGATGTCGCCAGCAGCAATGGAGGCGGCCGCTACGGCGGCGAGGCCGAGTGGCGCCGGCGTCGAGAACTGCTGGAGCGCCTGCGATTCTTCCGAGCGCCGCGTATGCGTCGGCAGGAGTCCGGCGATCTTTGCAAGAGCGGAGAAACGTGCAGCCGGAGATGCGGCTTTGCGGAAAAGCGCCTTTCCGTATTTACGCAGGAAGAGGACTGTCGCGACCTCGCAGACCTCATAGGCCGCCTTCCAGTCCCAGGCGCCGCTGGTGTCGGATGCGCCGAAGGCTGCTTCCATGGCTGCACGAAGGATGGCGGCGTCGATGCGCTGACCGCGTTCGAGATGTTCGAGAAGCTGTTGCGCCACGGCGAGGGTCTGGGACGCACGCGTGACGGGCGCGGCCGCAAGAGCCACGGGAGACAGAATGTTCATGGAAGGAACCTTGGGAGAGCGGAAGGGACAAGCCCGGTCGGCGCTCTCTCTCGACCGCCCGGACTCGACCCGTCCCGGCCGTCCTCTTCCTCTCGTCCGCTGACATGAAAAAAGCGCCCGACCGTGAGGCCGGGCGCGCGCATGGTTGGGGATCAGCCCATTCTGCTTTCGGCCAGCCACCGACTGGTGCTGATCCATTCGATCGTGCGGCCTGTGCCGAGGTCGAGCAAATGAGCACCGCCGGAGAAGCCGTCGACGACGGAGTCCGAGGCGATGCCGGCCCACTGAAACCCCCAGGTGCCGGTGAGCGCGAATGTCTCCGCGCAGCGCGTGACGAAGGTGATCAGCAACTGCGGATCGGCGGTGCCGGGGTCGCGAAGCCAGAGGCGCGTCGCGCCGTGCTCGGGCGTCAGCGAAAGCAGGAAGGGTTCGGCGGGCGGGTCCTCGCGACCATTCTCGGCCATCAGCGCGGTGTAGATGTCGAAGGCCCGCGCGACATTAGCAACCGAGCCGACGTCGAGCAGGCAGGAGAAGCGGGTGAGATATTCTGCCATATCAGGCTCCTGAAACGAGAAGAGCCCGGCGCTGGGCCGGGCTCTGAGTGGATGGGATTGGAAGGTGCGGAGCGGCCGAAGCCGCCCCGCGAGCCTGCTCATTCGGCGGCGACGAGGTGACGTTCGTCGTCCTCGCCATCGGCCGGCGGTTCCGACTCGTCGTCGGCGCTGAGGAAGTCGGGCAGCTCGGCTTCCACGCCGCCGTCCGCGTCCGCTGCTGGATCGCCATTGACACCGGCAAGTCGAAGCGGCTCGGGCAGCCAGCCGCTGTCGGCCAAGAGACGCTCGGCCTCCTTGGCCATGTCGCCCTTTTTCAGATGACCGATAAGCTCGGCCGCCCGCTCGCCGGCGCCTTCGCGGACAGCTTCGAGGATGCGCGGCTTGGTGACACGGTTGAGGTAGTTGCCGAAGGTCGGACGCCAGCCGGCTTCGACCAAGTCGAGCCCGGTCGCCCGCGTCAGCCGGTCGGCCTGCGAAAGCCTTTTGTCGAGGGCGTGCTGAGACACGCCGCCCGCGCTGTGCGGGTTTGGCCGCTCATAGAGGGCGTTCACGCCATAGCTGACGCAATGCGCCAGCAGAGCCATGCGGCTGGCGTCGTCGAGACCAGCGAGCCAGTCCCAAAGGGCGTCGTCGTCCTTCGGGATGTCACCGGCCCAGGCGTCGTGACGCTCCTGGACGGCCCGCGCGGAAGGGCTGTCCTTCAGCGCCTCGTCCTGAACCGGGAAGAAGATATGCTTCACCCCTGCCTCCATGGCGCCCGTGTACATACGGGTCATGAAGTTGTCCGAGACCAGCTTGTGGAGAAGCGCCGTCATGGCGATGTGCGGATTCTCCGCCACCGCGTTGCGCAGCGCGAGGGTGCGGTAGGCGGTTAGCTCGACGACGAGGCGTTCGGGCAACGGCTTGATGCTGTCGTCCTCATCGTCCTCTTCCGGTTCGACAGGTCGGCCGCCGATAGTGATGACGGCGCGTTGCACCGAGGGGCTCGCGGCGCCGGCGGATTCGGTATCCGTCTCCGATCCTTCCTCGCCATCGGTCCGAACCTGAGGCACATCCTCGGGCCGGACGAAGCCACGATCGACCGAAAGCGATCCGTTGGCGTCGATGCTGACGAAGACGCCGGCGATGGCGATGTCGGCCGGGTCGAAGTGCTCGGGCCGGTCGTCGAAGGCTGCCAGTGCCGTCTCGATTTCACCGAGACGCTCGTCGATCTCATCGGGCAGTTCGTCGGCGTCCTGATATTCCGCTTCGAGCCTGACCTGCTCGGCGGTGAGCGCCTCGATGGTCGCCTGTTCTTCGGCCGATAGATCGATCGGCGCGCCGGGGACCTCGTGCAGGCCGCGTACCGCGTCGTAGGGGAAGCTGACCGCGACCTCGATCCACTTCCAGCCCTCGGCGGCGATCACCTCGGCCTCGGCCTTCAGCTTTTCGGCGACGAGGCGATCGAGAAGCCCCACGTCCTGCAGCCAGCCGCCATCGTCGGCCTGGAACAGATCGCGCATGACGATGCCGCCAGCCGCCTCATAGGCTTCGATGCCGAGGAAGACGGCACGCTTGTCGGACGCGCGCACCGTGGTCTCGGTCAGCATGCGCCGGATCTGATAGGGCTCCTTCGACCAGGCGTCCTTGATCGCGTCCCAGACCTGGGTCTGACGCTCGTGGTCTTGGGAGACCGTGAAGGCCATGAGCTGCTCCAGCGTCATGCCGTCGTCGGCATAGACGTCGTGGAGGACCGGTGAGACGGTCGCGAGGCGCAGCCGCTGCTTGACCACGTTGACGGGCACGAAGAACGCCGCGGCGATCTCCTCCTCGGTCATGCCCTTGATCAGCATGTCGTGGAAGGCGCGAAACTGATCGAGCGGATGGAGCGCAGCGCGCTCGATGTTCTCGGCGAGCGACACCTCCTCGGGGAGGATGGCGCCGTCGCGATCGCGGACCACGCAGGGGACGGGCGCGACTTTGGCGAGACGCTTCTGCTTCACCAGCAGTTCGAGCGCGCGGAAGCGGCGGCCGCCGGCGGGCACCTCGAACATGCCGGTCTCGTTGCCCTCGGCGTCAACGACGGGGAAGACGCTGAGGCTCTGGATCAGGCCGCGACGAGCGATCGAGGCCGCGAGGTCCTCGATCGAGACGCCGGCCTTCACCCGCCGGACGTTGGACTGGCTGAGCACCAGCTTGTTGAAGGGGATGTCGCGCGAGGACGACAGGATGATCTTCTGAACGGCAGTAGCCATCGGGATTTACTCCGTGACGGGCGGCCGAGAGACTCTCTCTCAACCTCCAACCCGTCACGAAGCGAAGCGCCGCCCTCTTCCTCTAAAGGGGGCAGCGCCACGAACCGGCAAACCTGAAAGGCACGGAAGCGCAAAGCCGGAGACAGGGAAAACCGCATCCCCGGCTTCGCGGAAATCAAGCGGCTCGATCGAGCAGCTTCTTGGCCTTGCCCTCCATGTCGAGGCGGGCGTCCTGATGGGGCTTGTCGCGCGCGACGGCGGTGATGCCTTGCACGAAATCGAAGATGGACTCCGGCGGCCGGCCTTCCTCGGCCAGCACCCTGTCGATGATCTTGCCGGTCTCGGCCTTGGAGAAGCCGCGCCGACGCAGAAAGTCGGTGCGGTCTTCCTCGGTCCTGGCGACGATCCGCTCGCGCGCCGCCCTGATGCCGTTGACGAATGGCAGGGGCGAGGAGTTCGCGAAGTTCAGCAGCGCCGGGGCTGCCTCATGAGCGAAGCGATTGGCCGCGTATTTGGAGTGGCGGATGGTGATTTCCTCGAAATCCTCCACGCCCCACAAATTCCGATTCTGGCAGACTGCGCGAAGATAGAAGCTCGCCATGCCGAGCGTCTTGGCGCCGACCTCGGAATTCCAGCAGTAGAAGCCCCGGAAATAGAGGTCGGGCGAACCGTCTGGAAGGCGCCCGGCCTCGATCGGGTTCAGGTCGTCGACCAGGAACAGGAAGACATCGCGATCGGAGGAATAGAGCGTCGTCGTGTCCTTGGTGATGTCGACGCGCGGATTGTAGATGCCGGTCGACCAGTCGAGCACGCCCGGCACCTTCCAGCGGGTGTCGCCCGTGCCGTTGCCGGCAATGCGCTGGACGGCCTCGACCAGTTCGTGATCGTAGATGCGGCCATAGTCCGGGCCAGTGACGGCGCGCAGTTCGACACGGCCAGTATCGGTTTCGAGCGTCTTGATCTGCTCAGCCCGATTGGAGGTCAGGCCGTATTGCAGGTTGATGCCAGCAAGGGCGGCGGGGAGCTGCCGCAAATAGGCGGCGGGCGCTCCGACCAGGCTGGCGAGTTGGCCGAAGGACCAGTGCGTCGGCGCGACTGGCGCATCCGTGCCCGGCAGGATCAGGGCCAGCCGCTCCGGGTCGTTGCGGTTCGCCTCGACGTGGATGAGCGCACTCTCCACCACCCGCGTCCGGCTGCGATCGGCGCGGTCGCGCACCGATCGCGCCAACTCGGACAGCGACAGGTAGCGCTCGTCGGCCGGGCGCGAGAACCATTCGGACGAGACGCGGCCGACCCGCTCGCCCCGGCCGACATCAACCTTGTAACCGCCGCTGGTGTCACGGCGCGCATCGAGGACCTGCATATTCATGGGACCAATCTCCATGACGGGCGCCGGAGACCTCTTCTCCGACCTTCAACCCGTCACGGGAAACAAGTCCACTCTCTCACTCTCAGCGGGGCGTTGCGGGGCAGCCGCGCCGCAGAAGGGGTCGGTCGAGACCAAGGCTCGGACGCAGGGGAAGGCCTTCCCCTCCCGGTGTGGATGCAGAAGGCGATCCGAAGATCAATCGTCGCTGTTTGCTCAAGTCCGTTTGAGGCGAACGCGTTTCGTAGGGCGGCAGCCTCTTCTAGCTGGCACCTTTCCTCGCCATGCGGAAATGATACAAATCATCGGACAGTAAGTCCTATGTTCCGGGTTTCCGTATCGTGCCGTCATCCATGTCCCAACGCCAGATTGCTTATACTGTGCTGACCGCGCGCGGAATTTCGCGCCTGGCAGAGCTACGCGAGGCGGGCGTAACAGCCGCCACCCTGAGCCGCATGGAACGCGACGGCGAGGTGCTTCGGCTCGCGCGAGGACTTTATCAACTTTCCGATGCGCCGCTCGACGTTCACCACAGTCTAGCAGAGGCCGCCAAACGGGTTCCCAAGGGCGTCGTTTGCCTCGTTTCTGCCCTAGCGTTCCACGGGCTGACCGATCAGCTGCCAAGGAAAGTTTGGCTCGCCGTGGGTCAGAAGGACTGGTCTCCGAAACCCGAAGGCACGCCCATTCGGCTGGTGCGTTTCACAGATCGTCTCCTGACGGAGGGGGTTGAGACCCACCCTGTCGAGAGGGTGCCCGTGAAGGTTTTCGGCGTCGCAAAGACGATCGCCGATTGCTTCCGATATCGGAACAAGATTGGCCTGTCGGTGGCGATCGAAGGCCTGCAGGAAGCGCTGCGTCAGCGCAAGACGACGCCAAGCGAGATCGCCAGCCAGGCCGAGCGAGGAACGGTCGCCACGGTCATTCTGCCCTATCTCGAGGCACTGACCGCCAATGGCTGAGGAGATCGAGAATATCGGCGCATCAGTTCGCGCCCGCCTGCCGCAGGTCGCCAAAACGAGGCGATGGTGATCCCGGAGGGCACCGACTGAAATTCTTGACCTTAGATCTAATTCATCATATATGATCGTTTTGTTGATGTTTTGCATCATATATGGATGGTTGAGATGGGTTCCCCCAAGGCAAAGCCAGCACTGGAACGGCTAGGCCAGGATATCCGCAACGCGCGGCTGCGGCGTGGTATTGCCGTGGCGGATCTCGCCGTGCGTGCGGGAACCTCGCCAAGTTCCATCGCCCGCCTTGAACGGGGTGATCCGGGCGTTGCCATCGGAACGCTTGCCGACGTTCTCGTTGTGCTGGGCCTTCTGGAGCGGCTCGCTGACCTGGTCGATATCCGCAAGGACGATCTGGGGCTGGCGCTGGCAGCGGAGCACGGACCGCGCAGGGGCCGCTCCTTCGCGGCAAGGCTGAAAAAGCAGAAGGCTCAGACGGAGGAGACGCAGGATCGGCAGGACGTTGTGGACCCTGACGGGGCTTCCTTCTGATGGCCGATTTCGTCGCCCATGTCGCGCTTGGAGAAGGCCGGACATCGGTGGGCCAGTTGCGTTTCACCCATACCGGGCCACGGCAATTCTCGACCTTCGCCTATGGCGCCGAATGGATCAAGAATCCGCGCGCCTT
Source organism: Pseudomonadota bacterium (assembly GCA_040389985.1). Classification (GTDB taxonomy): domain Bacteria; phylum Pseudomonadota; class Alphaproteobacteria; order Sphingomonadales; family Sphingomonadaceae; genus Sphingobium. The sequence goes on along the minus strand of JAZJZH010000015.1, from coordinate 60,658 downwards.
CGCCATACAGCCCGATTTCCCTCTCGAGGCCGGCCCATTTCACACCTCGGGGCAGCCCGGCAACATGCGCGACGCCTTGGCGGGCGTTTTCGCCGATGCGGCTCCGGACAGTTGGGGACGAAGGCTGCTCGAACGCGCCTATGGCAATGGTCTCAACGAATTCGAGTATCTGACGCTTTCCGACGATACCTGCCGGCAAGGCGCGCTGCGCTTTCTGGATGACAAGGGCGAGGTCATTCGCGGCAAGGCGGCGGACGCCGTTCCGCGTCTGGTCGATCTCGAAACCATCACGGCGATCGCGCGGGCCTATGAGCAAGGCAAGGAAATCTCGCCCGAGGAAATGCAGGCGCTGGCCGGCGCGGGCGGCTCCGGCGGCGCTCGCCCCAAAGCCAATGTCAGGGACGGCGATGCACTGTGGCTGGCGAAGTTCACCTCGGTCCACGATCAACAGCCGATTGAACGCGTCGAGGTCGCGACGCTACGCCTGGCGGCAGCCTGCGGTATCCGCACGCCCGAGACACGGTTGGAGTTGGCGGACACGCCGTTCCCGGTCGCGCTGATCCAACGGTTCGACCGGCGTGGGGCTGCACGGATTCCCTACATCTCCGCGCGCACCGCACTCGGCAAGACGGGGGTGGAGCTGGGCTCTTATACAGAGATCGTCGATTTCATGCGGGCTTATTCACCCGATCCCTCCGACGATTTCCGTGAACTCTACCGGCGCCTGATCTTCACGATACTCGTATCCAACAAGGACGATCACCTGAAGAACCATGGCTTCCTCTATGTGGGGGCGGGTCAGTGGCGCTTGTCGCCGGTATTCGACGTGAACCCGGCGCCGGATCGCAACCCGCATCTCGAGACGGCGATCCTTGAGGGCGGGGCTCATGATCGGTCGATCAACCTCGCTCTAGAAGCCTGCGCGTTTTTCGAGATTCCCGAGGCCGAGGCACGGAAGATCATCCCGACAACGGCGAAGCGGATCTCGGACGGATGGCGGGAAGCGTTCAGACAGGTTGGCGTCTCCGGCGCGCTGGCACGCGACTATGAGGCTGCTTTCGTTGGCAATGAGATGGAAACGGCGCACGGTCTTTAAGTCATATTTGACGATAAAGCGAAAATTATTCGTCAGATTTGATTTTTTTCAACCGGCCGCCTGCCTCATGGTTATAATTCGATCTTGCGTCCATAATGATCGGCTTTCTCCCAAACGAGCTCCGCCGAAAGCACGTCGTCTATCGCAACGCCTCTTCCAACTGAGCTTTACGTTTCTCCCAGTCCGGCATGGTCGTTTCCAGCAGAGCTCGCCACCCATCACCGTGATTGGGGAAGAAAGCATGTGCCAATTCATGACAAATTACGTAATCAATCAATCGTGGACTGGCACGCACTAGATCCACATTAAGCACCACTCGCCCGCCAGGGGTGAAGCTCCCCCACCGCTTTGACATCGACCGAATCACAAGAGTAGGCCGCTTCAGGCCTTTGCGAACGAATGGCTCTGCCACAACCTCGAACCGTTGCCGAAATACTGCTCGGGCCGTCAAGGTATAGAACGCCTGAAGGAGCCGCCTGCAATGGGGCTGATCGTCGGTCGAACGGGCACTAATCACGAGGCGCCCGCCTTCAAGTCGGACGTGCGGATCGTCCGACTGCTCAATTGATAGCCGGTATTGTCGGCCGAGCAGGAGATGCGTCTCTCCAGAAATGAACCTACGTTTCGGTGTGACTTTCGGCCTTTGGGCAATCCTGTCGATCTGAGCGAATATCCAGGCGCCCTTTCGGTGCGCTCGGCTCTGAATTTCGTCGATTTCCTCGCCTGCGGGTGCAAAAATGGCAACTTCGCCCGTGGGTCGGACGTCGATCCGCAGAGCACGCCTTTCCGTGCGACAGAGTTCCGCGATGATGCGGCGCTCACCCCAGCATATTTCGATCTGTTCGCTCCTCAGACGACCTGCCAAGATCGTCCTCATTGCGCTAGCCGCACGCGAGCTGATGCCAGAACATCATCGACAATTCCATCAAGAATGGCAGGATCAATCAAGATATCTCGCTGGCCGCGCAATTCCTCGAAGAAGAAATCGTCGATGTCGTTTCGAATAACGTTCTCGACGTCACGATCGTATTGCCAGCCGACTTTGCGGCGCTTTTGCACAATCCGACTGATCTCCAGCGCGATGTCGGCGGCCAATTCGGTGTCACCCGCGCCAGCCTTTTCCAGATTACGCTTCGCCAAGCCCCAGAACGCCTGCGCATGACCATCGTCGCGAAGACGCACGGGGGTCGGATCGGCTTCATCCTGCCGAGATTGAACCTTGTCGCGCAACTCCTTGACCGTTGAAAGATAAGCTAGATCGCTGATGCGTCCTTTGTGGAAATCGGCGATGGTGTCGCGAACGAGCTTGGAGAACTTTTCGAAGAAAATCGGGTCTTCATCCCATTTTTCCTCGATCGAACGGGTCAATTGGTGCGCGATCGTGTCAGCAACCGACGCATCACTTTCCGTCTTTTCCAGCTGGCGTTTCTCAATCGCTATATCATCGAAGATATTCAGAGGCTCGACCAGCGTGACTACGTCGCGCGCAATGACGTGTCGGTCCAGCAACTGGCGGATACGTTTCTCATAGTCACGCCAGTCTACTCGCTCTGCGTAGCGAAGGCTGACCGCGGCGCGCAGCGAAACGAACCGGCCAAGATCGCTCTTCCACCGCTTGAGCATCTCCGGTTTGGTCGTCTCGACAAATTCCGGAGAAGCAAGCGCCACGGTGAAGGCGCGGGAAAACGTTGAGAGGCGAGCGTAAAACTCGGCCCTAATCTCCACGTCTGCCAATAGGCGAGCATAGGCCTCGGCGTCGAAACTGTTGGACACAGATTTGAACACGTCCAGCAATGCGGCATGGGCGCCTGGCACCCTGTTCGCCTCGTCTCGGATGGCAATCACACTGTTGGCGATATCCTCCTGAGTAAAGCCCTGTAACGCGTCGTAACTGGCAAGTGCCGCGCCTAGATCCTTGAGGACGCCCGTATAGTCGATAATGAAGCCGAAGGGCTTATCTGGCGCGCCATCTTCGTCGAAGACGCGGTTGACCCGTGCGATAGCTTGAAGAAGGCCGTGCTCCTTCAAGCGGCGAGCAATATAGAGTACCGTGTTGCGGGGCGCATCGAAGCCGGTGAGCAACTTGTCGACGACAATAATGATGTCGGGTTCGTCTGGGCCTTTGAACTGCTCGACAATTGTACGATTATAGGCATCCTCGCCACCGTAGCGCTCCATCATTTTGCGCCAGAACGTGCGCACAAGATCGTCGTCGGCCTCGTCAACCTCGTCTTCGCTCTCGCGCATTTCCGGAGCGGAGATCACAACCTCAGTGGCAACGACACCGAATTCGTCGAAGAGCTTCTTGAGGAGAATGGCCGCTCTCTTCGATGATGCCGCGAGCTGCCCCTTAAGCCCTGTTCCTTTGAAGTTCGTCGAGAAATGTTGGCCAACATCGAATGCGATCGACTGAAGCCTGGAATCGACTCCTTCGATTTCACGTGCACGGCTCATTTTGCGTTTCAGGTCGGCGCGCTGGTCGTCTGAGAGACCGCGCGTGTGGACCTCAAACCAGCGGTCGATTTGCGCATCGTCGACGTCGGTGATGACTTCCCGCCCTTCATAGAGCAGCGGGACGACAGCTTTGTCGGCGACAGCATCACGCATGGAATAAGAGGGCTGAACAAGATCGCCGAATTTCGCGAAGGTGCTCTTTTCCTTCTTGGCGATCGGAGTGCCGGTAAAAGCGATGAAACAGGCGTTGGGCAACACCTCGCGCATGCGGGCGTGCAGGCTGTCGAGGTTACCGTATTGGCTGCGGTGACTCTCGTCGACCAAAACGAAAATATCGGACGAGCTATCGACGATCCGTCGTTTGTTCAAACCTGCCCGAAACTTATGGATGAGCGTGGTGACAATCGGCGTCATTTCCTCAATCAGAGTTAGCAGATGCTCACCTGTCGCTGCCCGCTTTGGTTCCTGACCCGTTGCGCGGAAAGTCTTGGTAATCTGTTCATCGAGATCAGTCCGATCCGTCACGATGACGATGCGCGCCTGTGGGTGTACCATGACGATGGACTTGGCCAGCATGACCATGGTTAGGCTTTTGCCGGACCCTTGTGTGTGCCAGACGACGCCCCCCTCACGTCGCCCAGCAGCGTCGCGTTCCTCCATCCGTTTCAGCAGGGTCTCGACTGTCGTCACTTGTTGATAGCGCGCGACCTTCTTATGGGGGCCGTCGAACAGCATGTAGCGGCGGACGAGCCGCATGAACCGTTCAGGACGGCAAAGCCCCACAATCGTTTCGTCCAGCGGCGTGACGAAGCGATGGTTCTCCATCAACCCGTTGTGACCTTTCATGTATGAGGCAAAATCCAGAGCCACCCGCTTGCCCTCAACTGTGTCGAGGGGCCGGTTCACGACTTGTACGGCGAAATCCTCTGGGTCTTCTCGCTCTTTCCAGACGCTCCATAGCTTGCGGGGCGTGCCGACAGTGCCATAACGCGGGTCATGGCTGTTCGCCGAAAGCAGCAACTGTGCCGAGTAGAAGAGCGTTGGCACGCCTTCTCCTGCCTTCTGGTTGCGAATCTGCTGGCCCACGCCCTGATCGGAGGAGACGTGAGAGGCTTTGACCTCGATCACGCCAAGCGGGATGCCATTGACCAACAGTACAAGGTCAACGCGGATCGTCGGCCCACCCGGCTCGCTGACCGTATATTCGGCGGCGACCTGAAATGTGTTAGCGCGCCAGTCGGACCAGTCGATGAACTTGAAGGGCCATTCGCGGGATGTCGCGCCAATGGATTGCGGCAGGGCGATACCGAGAAACAGGTCGTCGGTCATACGCTCATTGGCGCGGACGACGCCTTCCGGAATCCTGTCGCTCAAGCGGCGAATGGCAGCATCGATATTGGCTTCTGAAAACGAGTGCGCCCGACCATCAAGCTGAATACGATTGATGCGCGCCAGATCAGCTCGCGTCTGCGTTTCCAGGAACGGTAGAGTTCGTCGGCCGTCACGCCACTGGTCGGTCTCAGCCTTTGTGACATAGCGCCAGCCACAATTGATCAGCGTGTTCAGTGCCTGAAGCTGCGCGCCACCCGCCTCGGATGTTGTGAACTCGGGGGACCGGCTCATGTTCTACCCCCAAACCTTAGCGGAAGCCGCGTCAAAATAATCGACCTTCAGTGCGGGGTAAGACGGCGGTCGCAGCCCGACAATGTGATCAACATTTGCACGGATTGTCTGATTGGTCTTGCTGGTAGGATCGCCATAAAGACTGACAAACAGGTGAGCGATCTTTCCATGCCCAATCATATTCAGGACGTGTGCGTCATTCTTCGCGAATGAGTGGCCATAGACAACAAGAGCCGTGCCTTCCCTCGACTTCGTCTGACACACGCCAGCAAAGCTTTTGAAATTGTGATGCAGGTAGGCACTGTGCTGAATCTTGGTCAGCTTGCTCTTGCTGTCGCCTTCCGCCACAAACACAGGGAATAGGTTTTTCTTGAGAGCTTCATTCGCTTGATCAACCAGCGCTTTGCCGGTGTTTACCCACGTGTACTTCTGAAGCTGGTGACCGGCATCGAACAAGTGAAGCGCACCGTGCAAATAGTGGATGTTTTGGCCATGTGCTGCTCCTTCGCCCTGCCATTCGACATAAGGTGCGTCGTAGTCCTCTTGATCCTTTCGGAAGCCGTCATCATGGGTCAACCCAATGCGCGCCAACACATCCTCTTCTTCGTGCATCAGCGCCCAATAGAGCAGCAGGTCGTAGTTCATCGTGTAGATTTTGCCGTTCGCTCCCTCGCCCACAAAATTTGAGAGAAATGTCCGGCAAGCGGCATAGCGCTCATCGGAGATGTCGTTCGGCCGGGCCGGATGACGGCCGGCGACCGCCTGGATAAGATCGGTCTTGAGCTTCTCGGCATCGGCCAACAGTAGGGCCTTCGTCGTTACGAATTTAGGCCTATAGACACTGACGATCGCAGCGGCGTGCTGAAGCGCACGAATGACCTCCTCGAAGTCCTGAGTGCCCATCGCTGCAAAGATGGCAACCAGCTCGTTGGACATAGTCTTCTTCGCCTCTTCAAAGAGAGATCCATAGGCAAAGATGTCCGGTTTGCAGGCGATGCTGAAGCCGTTGCCAAGCAGGAGGTGCTTTTTACCGTAGGTGTTGTCGGCTTTGTGCAGTGCCTGATCAAAACCGAGGAGCTTAACAGTCATGCTGCTACTGCTTTCTTCGGCTTACGCTTCGCCTTGGTGGTAGTCGGTGGGGGCTTGGCGATCCAAGCAAATGCGCACTTGTAGCCAAGCGCGCGCAACTCATTCGCAGCTTGCCGGAAAGTCACAAGGCTAAAGAATGGCAACCGGTTTGCGCCTGTACCTGTACCGCTGCACAATACCGCATAGACGACTAGATGTGCTGCTTCGCTATACGGGGCAGCAGAGCCGACGACGAGGGTCTGATAGCCCGTCAGCCCAAGGGCGGCCTCTTGCGCGGCGATCCGCGCTCGCAGCAAGTCGCGAAATGCGCCATCCATTTTCATGACGCGGGCCGAAACTGTACCCTGATTGAAAAGATGGCTGAGACGCGATGATGAAGTCTGATCCTTCACATGTATCATCGCCCCGGCATTGCTGAGAAAATCGCACGCCTCGATAGCGTATGACGCACCTGTTGGCTTCACTAGCTTCCGGTCGAGGCACAGCATGTCATGCCCGCCTGTCGCGACGCGATTATTGTATTTCTCCTCGTTGTCATCGGCCTGTGCCGCTGGCATGACGTGCGAGGCCACAGCAGCAAAGAAGTTCGTGACCTCGGTCGCTAGGTTCTTGTCGATCCGATACCAGCGGTCCGCCGAGAGAACGTACTTCTCGCCGCTGAAATCGGTCTCGAAAACGAGGCATTCCTTAATGCGCCAGCTCTGTCCATCGTCTTTACCGAGATCGTTGCATTCATGGACCTTGTGTCCAGACAGATGCTCGAGGAGGTAGGCTGGAACGGCTTTTTCCTTCAGGTCCGAAACATAGCCCCCGATTTCAAGGTCGGTGTGGACGTTAGTGCTGCTAAACCCCTTGTAGCGGATATGGCGCGCTTTTTCGGGATCGTAGATCACGGGATATGCGAGATGCAGCGTGTCCGGAATCGCACCCGTTAGGCAAGCGTTCAAAGCAGCGACCAACGCGGTGTCGAGCTGGTCGATGGTTGCCTTGTCGCGGACATGCTTGATCTGGTCGATCCAAGCGAAATTGGTCTTGTAGTCACTCTTGCCGAATGCTGAGAGGGCAGCGGCACACACCTGCGGCAAGTCGGCAACGTCCATTTCTTTGGTCAGCGTCAGGCCGTCGCTACCGGCTACGCGCGTGGCGAAGGTTGCATCCTTCGGCTCTCCAGCAAGCCCGCGCACGATGTCGCGTTCAATATCGATGCTGAAGGCGGTCTGGTCAGATCGGCGGGCCGTTTGAGTTCGGCGGGACGTGGTGTTTTCATCGGGTGTGCGGATATCTGCGCTGCGCAGCTTGTCGGGATCGACCGTATTCAAGACCACCCGCAAACCGAAGTCCTGCTCAAAGGCATCTGGATCGAGCTTCACATGCCCAAGTCCGAAGGAAACGGCAAACCAGCGACCTGACGCCTGCACGAAAACTAGGCCATAAGCGGTGGAGTTGTTGAGCTTGGTCTTTTCCACGACCGTTAGGTCTAGGAACTTCGCCCACTTGGGCGCACCGCCGCCAATGGTGTCGAGCGCGATTTGCGCACCTTCCAGCTTGGCCCATGCCGAAAGATCGACTCCGGCACGCACACTATCTGCGGGTTGTTTGCCGTCGCGGAGAAGGCGAATAGAGACCGTATGGGTCTTTTTGGTCATGCGACACCTCCTGCGGCTGTTCGAACTGCCGGTGCCAAGTCATCGAAGCGTCCATCCAGTTGCCGTTCGCCAGTCAGCAGCTTCTGCATCAGGCCGCGCTTTTGTGTGCGTAGAGCATTTGCGTATCGGACGTACAGCGAATGTTGCCGTTCTATCTCATTCAGTTCCCCGGCAATCAGCGACTGACTGCCCATCTCCGGCAGCGGAATTTTTATCTCCGCAAGGTCGTTCTCGCTAATTGCGGGATATCCTGAGCCAGTTAGGCGGGCATAAATCTGCCTCTCAACCACCGAGCTGACTAGGATATGCCGGAGGTAAGAGACCGAACATGTTTCGAGAGGTTCAAGTATTGAATAGCCAGTCGAGTAGACCGCGTCCGACCGGTTCTTTGCTATGAATAGCCTTCGCAACAAAGGCCGGACGGTCGAGTACACGACCCCTTCCTTTAGCACCTGCCTCCTTGCGCGCGAGGGTGCTGACTTGAACGTAATCCGGCCGGAAAGCTCCTCGTCGGTGCCATCGTCAGCCGCAGCAATGTCAAAATAGTCAAACTCAAAATCCGGGTCCGTCTTTGCTGGCAAAGATCGCAGGTTGACACGGGTCACTTCATCGAGCCGCTGCATAGGCACATTAGTGGCGCTGGTGAATCCGTTCAGCTTGTTGTGGTAGGCCTGCTTCGTCGCAGTGATGAGGCGTTCGGTCTGGTCTATTGCCTGATCCCAGGCATTGAGCACGGCCACAATACGTTTCTGTTCATGAAGGGGCGGAATATCGAACTCCCAGCCCATCCAATCTTCCAGCCGGAAGACCAGCTTTTCGACATGGACGCCAATGCTCGAATGAAAGCACGTCTGTTGAAAATAGATGGAATGAGACAAGGCGCTGAGGAACGCTGGATCAAGAGCATGAGACGTATGAAACGCGGTGTACTCGTTCGACACGACGGCCCTGTTGAGGCATTCAGGCACAATTCCGCAGGCACCGTGCGAGATTTGTCTATTTGAGATCAGGAAATCGCCAGCTTCGACATAGAACTGCGTCTTCGTCCTGATCTGATTCCCGCGCAGGACTTCGCGCGCGACGATACCGCCCCGGTTCCGCCTGGCGGTTACAAGCTGATACGTTTCAGTATCGACCAGCTTCGCGGGCCGCTCGACCTTGCGCAGCAATTCGCCAAGGCGGTAACGATTCCAGCCCCTCGGTGCCTTACCAAGCGCCGGTATCCCTGCCTGAATGCTGGGCGGGTACGCGCTGGGGTTTTCCGCTTCGATTTCTTCGAGGGCAGGACTCATGCTGAACCCTCTGCGCCAATGCGCTGCTTACGCCACTCGCCATAGGTTTGGCCGGTCGTCGCATGCTTCCAGTACCTAGGGCCGCTGACATTGCCGCCGTAAACGACACGGGCAGCGCCCGACGGCGTGTCGAATGGGGTGTCGGCGGTGAAACGCAGGAACCGGTCGTCGTCACCCGGCACCAGAACGCCTTCTGCAATGAGCTGTTGCCTGCGACGCTTCAGGCCGTCATCGCAACTTGGCACCTCCTGCCGCTTCGCTATGGACCCGGCCAAGACGACGAACTCATCGCCTGCCTCGCGTGCCCTTGCAGCCGTTCCCGATTCGGAGAACGTGAACAGGCCCTCGCCATCTGCCGACGCTGCATAAGGGGTCGTTGCCGTCGTGGGTGTTCTGTCCTGTGCGCCTGCCTCGTGCCCCGCAGGGCGCAAGACGTCAAACCCCAGAACCGGCAACAGGATTTCGATCTCGTCGAGCACCCGTTCCATGTCCGCGATTTCCGGCTCAGGCAGTCCGCGAAACGGTGGCTCCGTGCCGTTGACAAGTTTTGCCCGGCCCGCATTGCGAATGGCGGCGATGATCCGGCTCTCCAGATATCGACCATGCGCCTTCGTGAGGTTCTCGTCTTTCGAGACGATCAGCACCGCGCGAGTAAAGAACTCCTTCCCCTCGTCGGCATCGTGATAGGCAAGGCGCGTGCGCACCTGATCGCCTTCGCCGACATAGACAAGCTGACGGCCCGGCAAATCCGGGTCAGGCCCAACGAGCAAATAGATGCCCGTACGGGTGGCTTCGTCTCTGCGGATAAGTTCGGGGAGCGCCGTACGAGAGGCCACAGCCGCCCGCACCGACGAAATGCCAAGTTCCGCAGTAATAACGCCCGATGGCGTGCCATCGACGAGATAAAGCTTAAGCGTGCGGCCTCGGCGGGAAGCGGAACGGGAGGGAGCCTCAGACATCAATGCCAAGCTCCTTCAGATAGAAGTTCATTTTCTTACGCGTCTGCGCAAGCTGGCTTTCGAGATCGCGGATCTCGTTCTGCACGGCCTGGAGGTCGACTTCAGGCTCCGGCTCGAACGTATCAACATAACGCGGAATGTTCAGGTTGAAGCCGTTCTCCTCGATTTCCTCAAACGTCGCCTTGTGGGAGTACCGCTCGCGTTCGTTGCGACTTCGGTAGGTATTGATAATCTTGGATACATCCTCGTCCCGCAGGCGGTTCTGCTTCTTGCCTGGATCGAAGTCACGGCTTGCATCAATAAAGAGGATATCGCGCTCATGCGCCCGCAAGCCGTTCGCCTCGCGCGACCGGTCGAAGACCATGATGCAAACGGGGATGCCCGTTGTCGGGAACAGTTGGCCAGGAAGGCCAATGACCGCATCAAGGCTGTTGTCACGGATCAGCTTTTCGCGGATTTTCCCCTCAGTACCAGAGCGGAACAGAACGCCATGCGGCGCGACCACAGCCATGCGGCCGACATCGGGACGCGTGATAGCCAGCATGTGAAGAATGAAGGCGTAGTCGCCCCGACTCTTCGGCGGCATATGTGGCGTGAACCGCTTATAGGAGTCCGGTAGCGGCTTGCCTTCGGAGTCATTGTTGCCCCACCACTTGTCGAGGCTGAAGGGCGGATTGGCGACCACTACGTCAAAACGCATCAGGTGATCGCTCTCGATTAAAGTCGGTGAATTGAGCGTGTCACACCAGTCAATCCGCGCGCCGTCTTGCTTGTGCAGCAGCATGTTTAACCGGGCCAAAGAGCGTGTTTGACCGTTCGATTCCTGACCGAAAAGTTGAAAATTGCCGTCGCCGACCTCCTCGCCAGCCCGCAGCAGTAGTGAGCCAGAACCGCAAGCCGGATCGCAGATGCGTTCACCGGATTTGGGGTTAGCGAGCTTGGCGACCACTTCGGAAACTTTGCGCGGTGTGAAGAACTCGCCTGCCTTCTTGCCAGCGTCCGACGCGAAGCGTTCGATCAGGAAAATATAAGCATCGCCGAGAATGTCTTCGGAGGTATCGGAGAGATCGAGACCGGGCTTCGCGAAGTCTTCCAGGAGCGTTTTCAGCCTGCGGTTACGATCTTTCGTCTGGCCAAGGTTTGTTTCGGAATTGAAGTCAATAGCCCGAAAGAGCCCGCCGAGTTTGCCTTCGTTGGCCTTCTCCATCGCGTCGAGGACGATGTTGATCAGCTCTCCGATGTTGTCGCGGGTGCGCCGCTCATAAAGGCTGTAGAAATCGCCTAGGAAGCTCTCCTCGACTTCGTTCGTCTTGGTGTTTTTCAGCTCCACGGTGGGCAGCTTGAAGCGCTCACGATCAAGGCGGCGCTGAATGCGAAGCTCGTCACCGCCGTATTCGCGACGAAACTCTTCCACATGCTTGCGGCGCACGTCGCTGATGTACTTCAGAAACAAGGCAGTAAGGATATAGTCCTTGTAGCCGGACGCATCGATTGCCCCGCGAAAGGTATCGCAGGCACGCCATACCGCTGCGAGAATGTCGTCCTGTTGAAGAGTGGTCATAGAATCTCCTGTGAATGCGGGCTCGTGGCAGCAGCGCGAATGGCACGCGCGAGGGACTCACGACCAAGGATGGAATTGAGAGTGGCAAGCCGCTGCAGCAGCTCTGCTTCGTCGCGAAAAGACTGAGCTAACTCGGCGATCGATCGCTGCGCAGGCATTGGCGGGAGCGGAACGACAAGCTTGTCGAGCGCTTCTTTAGGAAGCCGAGCAAGACCGCTGCCTTGCTTGCCTCCAGCTAACGCAGCTTGCGTTCCAGGAAGGTCAAGAAAAGCCGCGAGGTATCCTGGGTCGACCTTCGATGTGTTGGGGCGCACCAAGTAAAGGTCGAGCGAAATAAAAGCGCCAAACAGAGAGTAATCGGCTAAGCACACATCCGTTGCCGAGCCGCGTGCGCCGACAATCAAGTCGCCGTCTGCTATCGGCAATGCTCGTGCAACTGCGGGCGCTTCTCCGGCGGCGAGCTGGAGCGGCCGGCCGGACCTCAGATCCGACAGGTCGGATAGGCGTACGAAGCGGGCGGACCCGTCGCCTTCCTGAACCGCCATGCCCGAATAGATGTCTGCGATGTCTTTGAGTTCGAGCATTCCTCAAACTACATAAATGCCGCGCGGCTTGCAATCAGAATATGAACGCGTCTCTAACTAAAATTCGGAGCGGGCCTTCGGAGGGGCGAACAGATCCTAGCTGCCTTCACTACGTCGCTCTCGCGAAGGCACCGACGCGCCAATCCAGAATCGAGAGTAGGGTATGGACTTTGGCGCTTCTGACGGTACTTTCTTGTGAGGGCAGATGAGGGGCCGACCGTTCAAAGCAGCCACGAAATGGCCGATAGATGCCGATAGGTCACAAAATTTTTTCTGCGCCAAAATTCCAAGAAAAGACAATAAAATCAAAAGGATAACTTTCTGACGGCCCAAGTCTCGGTTTCGGGCGCCGGAATGAAGATTTTCTCCAGTAAAATCAATTATTTATGGCGGGAAAAATATTAGAGTGGGAGTAAATCGGAATCAATGGCCGTCCGGGGGACGGCCATCCGATTTACTCGGCGGCGCAAGCCGCCGCAGCGGCTGTCCACCATCACATCCTGATGGAGTGCCCGATGCCTGAAAGCCCCCTTGGCCATCCCGTCTATCGGGACATGCCGACCACCATCTTCGAACATATGTCCGCCCGCGCCCGCGAAACCGGCGCGATTAACCTCGGTCAGGGGTTTCCCGAAGGCCCCGGCCCCCGCGCGGTGCTGCAAGCCGCCGCCGATGCGCTGCTTACCCGGTCCAGCCAATATCCGCCGATGGCCGGTCTGCCCGAATTGCGCGCCGCGGTGGCGGACCATTATGCCCGCCACCAAGGGCTGGAGCTGACCCCGCAGGAGGTGATCGTCACCTCCGGCGCGACCGAGGCGATCGCCGCCAGCCTGCTGGCGCTGGTCAAGCCGGGCGACGAAGTGCTGATGCTCGCCCCGCTCTATGATGCCTATCTGCCGCTGGTCGAACGGGTCGGCGGCGTGGCGAAAGTCGTGACGCTGACCCCGCCCGACTGGCGCGTCACGCGCAAAGCGCTGAGCGCAGCGATCACGCCCCGCACCCGCATCCTGCTCATGAACAACCCGGTAAATCCCGCCGGCATCGTCCTGCGCGACGCGGAACTGGCGCTGCTGGCGGACCTCTGCGTCGCCCATGACCTCATCGCCATCTGCGACGAAGTCTGGGAACAGACCGTCTATGACGGCGTCCCCCACCGCCCGTTGATGGCTTTTCCGGGCATGCGCGACCGCACGGTGAAGATCGGCTCGGCGGGCAAGATCTTCTCGGTCACCGGCTGGAAGGTCGGCTGGATGTGTGCCGCCCCGCCGATCGCCACGCTGCTGGCGCGCGCCCATCAATTCCTGACCTTCACCACCCCACCAAACCTGCAATGGGCAGTGGCGGAAGGTCTGGCCTATCCCGACGCTTGGTTCTCCGACCAGCGCGCCACCTATCAGGCGTCACGCGACCGGCTGGGGGCTGGCCTTGGCGCGGCGGGCTATGTCGTGCAGCCCAGCAGCGCCACCTGGTTCCTGTCGATCGATCTGCCCGCTTCGGGCATCGCGCTGGACGATGTGACCTTTTGCGAGCGGATCATCGAGGAGGCCGGGGTGGCGGCGATCCCGATCAGCGCCTTCTACCCCGCAGAGCCGGTGACCCATCTGGTCCGGCTCTGCTTTTCCAAGAGCGACGATACGCTGGATCAGGCGATCGAGCGGCTCGCCGCCTTCCGCGCGACATTGGGCTGACGCACGATCGCCGCGCCCAGGATCAGCATTGCGATCAGCAGCAGCCCCTGCGCCGCCAGGAAGGGCGGTTCCGTCCCGGTCGGTGCCAAGGCATTGAGTGCCGGCACCTTGAGGAAGCTCTGCACCACCAGCACGAACAGGTTGAGCCACAGCGCCGCCGTCGCGCTCACCGCATAAACGACCCGCGCCCAGCCACGCAGCTTCAGGCCATAAAGCGCCGCAAAAGCGACGATCAGCACCAGGGTCGAGACGATCCCGACCCCGATCGCCGGGGTGAAGCCGCGAAAGGGAAACAGGAAGCCGGTCAGGCTGGTCAGCAGCGTCGTGCCGAGGAAGACTGCCTGCGTGCCGGGCAGGAAGCGCCCCTTCGCCTGCGCCAGCAGAGCGGCAAGGCCCGCTACGATGCCAACCAGGCTGATCGCGACATGTAGGGCGATGAAGGCGGGAATGTAAAGACCGAGGATCATGATGTTTCTCCTTGGGAAAATTGCTCCCTTCCTGTCATCCCCGCGAAGGCGGGGATCCATCTCCCAACAGCGCATCCATGTGCAAGGTCAGGGGGTGGATTCCCGCCTGCGCGGGAATGGCGAACGGGGTCAGGCTTTTGTTAGATACCGCGCCGCCGCATCCTTGAGCGACAGGCCCGGCCGCAATGCCCCCCGCGCGGCGAGATACGCGTCGAGATCGCCCCGGTCCGGCAGCGCCGGAATGGTGATCGGCTCGCCCATGTCCAGGCCGGCCAGCGCCGCGTCGACCATCACGTCGACATCCATCACCATCTCGGCCAGGATGCCGGCGATCTGCGCGTCGGTCCAGATCGCCGTCCGGGTGATCCCCGGCAGCACCGCCTGCACCTTCACGCCCTTGCCGCCCAGTTCGACCTGCAACGCCTCGGTAAAGGCCAGGACATAGGCCTTGCTCGCCGGATAGACCGCGGTGAAGCCGTCGGGCATCAACGCCGTGACCGACGTGATGTTGATCAGCGTGCCAGCGCCCTTGGCCGACAGCCGCGGCGCGATCGCCCGCGACAGCCGCGTCACTGCCAGAATGTTGAGCGCGATCATGCCGGTGAGGTAATCCGGATCGGTTTCGACGAAGCCCTGTTCGCCTGCGATGCCCGCATTGTTGACCAGACCGGTGATGGCGTCGTCATCGCGCAACCGCGCCTCGATCCGGGCCAGGTCGTCGGCCTTGGCCAGATCGGCGGCAATCACCTCGACGCCAACGCCGGTCTGCTCGCGCAAACTGGCGGCCAGCGCCTCCAGCTTGTCCGCCCGCCGGGCGACCAGGATCAGGTTGGCGCCACGCTTGGCGAAGCGATCGGCATAGACCGCGCCGATACCGTCCGACGCGCCGGTGATGAGAATGGTTTCGTTGGTCATGGGAAGTCTCCTTTGAAAGGACTCCCGTTCGTTTCTCGACACGCTCGAAACGAACGGGGTCGATAGTGTCAGCCGTTGATAAAATCGAGCAGGTCGGCGTTGAACCGATCCTGATGCGTGACCGTCAGTCCATGATCGGCCCCTTCATACACGATCAGCACCGCATCCGTAACGATCTTCACGGTGGAGAGGGCGGCCGCGCCGATCGGCACGATCTGGTCGTCATCGCCATGCAGCACCAGGGTCGGCACATCGACCTTCGCCAGGTCGGCATGGAAATCGCTCTCGGAAAAGGCGCGGATACTGTCGAGCTGGCCCTTCAACCCGCCCATCATCCCCTGCCGCACGAAATCGTCACGGACGCCTTCGGACATCGCCGCGCCTGCGCGGTTATAGCCGTAGAAGGGGATGGTCAGATCCTTGAAAAACTGGCTGCGATTGTCGAACGTGCCCTTGCGGATGCCGTCGAAGACCTCGATCGGCAGACCGCCCGGATTGGCTTCGGTCTTGAGCATCAGCGGCGGCACCGCGCCGATCAGCGCCAGCTTCGCAACCCGGCTCGTGCCATGGCGGCCGACATATCGGGTCACTTCGCCGCCGCCGGTCGAATGGCCGACCAAAACGACATCGTGCAAGTCCAGCGCCGCGATCACATCGGCCAGATCGTCGGCATATTGGTCCATAGTATTGTTGTCCCACACTTGGTCCGACCGGCCATGGCTGCGGCGATCATGGGCGATGGTGCGGAAACCCTGATTGGCGAAAAAGACCATCTGCGCGTCCCAGGCGTCGGCGCTCAGCGGCCAGCCATGGGAAAAGACGATCGGCTGGCCATCGCGCGGCCCCCAATCCTTGTAGAAGATGCGGGTGCCGTCCTGGGTGGTCACGAAATTGCGCATGATGAATGTCCCTTCTAAGGTTGGAAGAGCGTCTCTCTCGCCCTGTGCTTGCAGTTTTAAGGGCAATGACGGAGGATCGGGATTGGCGGTCCCGACATTAAGCGGGCCGATTGCGACAAAGGCTGCACCATGGACGCAACGCAGACCCCCAGGGCCGAAATCGGCATCCTCCTCTACCGCGACTGCCAGCAGGCGATGGTCCATGGCATGACCGATCTGATCGCCATCGCCGGGCAGTTTTCCCAGCAACATGGCGGCCCGCCGTTGCGCGTCAGCCATTGGCAGATGCAGCCCGACGGCGGCTTTGCCCGCGACCATGACACGCATGATGGCCACCCTGGCACGCCCGACATCTGGCTCGTCCCCGGCCGCCTGTCGGGCGTGCCCGATGCGCAGGAAGCCGCGCCCTATGCCCGCTGGCTGCTCGATCGCCACGCCGCCGGCGCCACCCTCGCCTCCAACTGCGGCGGCGCGTTCCTGCTCGCGGCAACCGGCCTGCTCAGCGGCCGCCCGGCAACGACGCACTGGTGGTTCGCCGATCCGTTCCGCGACCGCTTTCCCGACGTCAAACTGGATTGCGACCGCATCGTCATCGACGATGGCGACATCATCACCGCCGGCGGCCTGATGGCCTGGACCGACCTTGGGCTACGGCTGGTCGATCGCCTGCTCGGCCCGACGGTCATGCTCGACACCGCCAAATTCCTGCTTATCGACAGCGCCGGGCGCGAACAGAAGCATTTCGCCCGCTTCATGCCGCGCATGACCCATGGCGACGAACCGATATTGAAGGCGCAGCACTGGCTCGCCGCCCGCGAGACCAAGGCCGTCAGCGTGCGCGACATGGCGGCGCAGGTCGGCATGGAGGAACGCACCTTCCAGCGGCGTTTCAAGGCCGCAACCGCCATGACGCCGATCGAATATGTCCAGCATCTGCGCATCGCCAAGGCGCGCGAACATCTGGAATTTACCCGCCGCACCGTGGACCAGATCGCTTGGAGCGTCGGCTATGAGGACGCCGCCGCCTTCCGCAAGCTGTTCCACCGCCTCGTCGGCCTCTCACCCGGCGACTATCGCGCCCGCTTCGCAGCGCCGAGCGCGCAGGCGGCCTGAAATTTTCGATAGTTAGCTAACTATCGAAAATCGATATGGCGATTCAACTGTCGCACTCGTCGTCTCACACTTGCGGCATCCGCCCTTGCCCGCTAGGTTCCTGTTTCGTTCCCAAAGGATTATCATGGACAGCCTGGCCGCCCTCTTCATTCCCGTCGCCCTGCTGATCGGCCTGGCCGTCGGCTGGCTGCTCAAGGGCAAGGCGCTCGCCCCGCTGGCCGCCGAGAAGGTGGAATTGGGTGGCAAGCTCGACCTCGCCACCAGCCAGCGCAACGGCGCCATCGCCGAACTGGCCGTGGAAAAGGAGCGCGTCGCCCAGGCGGAAGCCCGTATCACGCGACTCGAATCGGCGCAGGTCGCCGCCGATCAACGGCTCGAAGCCATGCAGGCCGCCGCCGCCCAGCGCATCGACGCGATCCAGGCCGAACGCGAAGCCGCGCTGCGAGAACTCGCTGCGCTGCGGTCCGACACCCAGGCCCGCACCCAGGCCTTCGAACAGCAGATCGCCGCGCTCAGGGACGCCAAGGAACAACTGTCCGCTCAGTTCAGCGAGATTGGCTCCAAGCTGCTCGAATCGGCCCAGACCCAATTCCTGACCCGCGCCGACCAGCGCTTCGCCCAGGCGAATGAAAAGAGCGAGGCCCAGCTCAAGACCCTGCTCAACCCCGTCGAAACCACGCTTAAACGCTATGAGGAAGGGCTGGCCCGCGTCGAGAAGGACCGGGTCGGCAGCTATGCCGAGCTGCGCGAGGCGGTGCAGCAGGTGCATCTGGGCCAAGGCCAGGTGCGTGAGGAAACCGCCAAGTTGGTCAATGCGCTTCGCGCCGCGCCCAAGACCCGCGGTCGCTGGGGCGAACAGCAGTTCAAGAACCTCATCGAAACCGCGGGCCTCTCGCCTTTCGTCGACTTCAAGGAAGAAGTGTCCGTCGCGGTGGAGGACGGCCGGATGCGGCCCGACTTCATTATCAACCTGCCCGGCGACCAGCAGATGGTGGTCGACGTCAAATGCTCGCTCGTCGCTTATCTCAACGCCGTCGATCAGGTCGACCCCGCCTTGCGCGACGCCCATATGCTCGACCATGCCCGTGCCATGCGCACCCACGCCGACGCGCTGGGGCGCAAGGCCTATTGGGAGCAATTCGACAAAGCGCCCGACTTCGTCATCATGTATGTCCCCGGCGACAATTTCGTCACCGCTGCGCTGGAAGCGGACATGGACCTGTGGGAGCGCGCGGCGAAGAACCGCGTCATCATCTGCGGCCCCGCGACCTTCCTCCCCCTCGCCCGCACGTTGGCGGGACATTGGCGTCAGGCCAAGATGCAGGAACAGGCGCAGCAGGTCGGCCAACTCGGCAAGGAACTTTATGAGCGCCTGGCCGTCGCCGCGACCCACCTCAAACGCCTGGGCTCGGGCCTTAACAGCGCGGTGTCCAACTATAACAGCTTCATCGGCAGCTTCGAAACCCGCGTCCTGTCCACCGGCCGCAAGTTCCGCGACCTCGACATCGAAACCGGCGGCAAGGAGATCGAGGCGATGGAACCGCTAGACGTGATCGCCCGCGACGCCCAGGCCGACGAATCGCGCGTGCTGCCGGCAGCGTAACGAACAAATAGAGGAACAAGCCCGGTTTCCCTGCGTCTCTTCTCCATAAGCGACCTGACCCAATCAGGATCGCGGGTCGGAGATGATCATGTGGAAGACATTATTGACGCGCCGCCCGCTGCGGCACCCGGACAGGCAAAGGTTGATCCGCCGCCGCGCGATGGCCGAACGGCGCTGGACAGTCCCTTTGCCGACCTGATGGCGAAACTGGACAAGATCCCCTATCGGAGGACGCACAAGCCCGCATTTGGCGGTCGCTGACCCGGATCGGCCGATCGGCCCCATTGCGACCCTGCCGTCGCGCTGGCATGGCAGGTCCATGACACGCATCGGCCTGCTTGGCGGCTCTTTCAATCCGGCGCATGGCGGCCATCGCGCCATCTCGCTCTTCGCGAGGGACGCGCTCGACCTGGACGAAGTCTGGTGGCTCGTCTCGCCAGGCAATCCGTTGAAGCCTGCCAAAGGCATGGCCCCGCTCCCCGTCCGCCTCGCCCATGCCCGCACGATCGCCCGCCGCGCCCCGATTCGCGCCACCGCTGTCGAGCGCCAGCTACGCACGCGCTACACCGTCGATACGCTCCGCGCGCTCACCCGCCGCTACCCCAAAAACCGCTTCATCTGGCTGATGGGCGCGGACAATCTGGCGCAATTTGGCCAGTGGCGCGACTGGCGCGGCATCGCCCGGCAAATGCCCATTGCTGTTATCGCCCGTCCGGGCTATGATGATGCCGCTCGTGGCTCTGCGGCCATGAGCTGGCTGCGGCGCTTCGTCCGGTCCGCGCGCCACAGTGCAGACTGGACGAATTGGAGACCACCGGCGCTCGTGCTATTGCGCTTTCGCCCTGATCCAAGATCGGCAACCCTGCTGCGGCAGGCGGACCCCCTCTGGCATCGCGAATATGAAGCAACGTGTGTGCGCGATCCGCTCACGCGTCGGTATGTCATCTAGATTGGAGTATCATTGTCTAACCTCGCCCCTGCCAACGACACCGCCCTTGGCGCTGAATCCGTGGCCGCCCTGCACGCCCTCGTCATGCAATCGCTCGACGACGACCAGGCGCAGGAAACCATCTCGATCCCCTTGGAAGGCAAGAGCAGCATCGCCGATTATATGGTGATCGCCAGCGGCCGTTCGTCGCGTCAGGTCGCCGCGATCGCCCAGCATCTGGCCGAACGGATCAAGAAGGAAACCGGCCGCTCCGCGCGGGTCGAAGGGTTGCCGGTCGCCGACTGGGTGTTGATCGATGCCGGCGACGTGATCGTCCATCTGTTCAAGCCGGAAGTGCGCAGCTTCTACAATCTGGAACGGATGTGGGGCTTCGTCGACGCGCCGGTCGCGGGCAACGCCTGAACTTTTAGGAAGTCTCCGTTCGTCCTGAGTAGCCGCTGAGCGAAGTCGAAGCGGCGTATCGAAGGATAACGCGGATACTTCGATACGGGGCTTCGCCCCTACTCAGCATGAACGGAGTAGGGTGTGCTCCTCCACATCATCGCGCGCGGCAAGATCGGGCGCTCGCCCGAAGCCGACCTGGTCGACCGCTATCTCAAGCGGCTGACCATGCCGCACAAGATCACCGAAATGCCGGACCGCGGCGGCAAGCTGCCCCAGCAAGCGCCCGGCACCGTCACGGTCATGCTCGATGAAAAGGGCAAGCAGCTCGGCTCCCTCGATTTCGCTCGCCGGATCGAGGGTTGGCGCGACGCAGGCACCCGCGAATGTCGATTTCTGATCGGCGCAGCGGACGGTTTCGATGACGCCGAGCGCGCCAATGCGGACCTGCTGATCGCCTTCGGCGCGATGACCTGGCCGCATATGATGGCCCGCGCGATGCTGGCGGAACAGCTCTGGCGCGCCTGCTCGATCCTTGCGGGCCACCCCTATCATCGCGAGGGCTAGGCGCCCTTTCGACCATGCTCGACACGCCCCGCGCTTATGCCTAGTCACGGAAGACAAGGGTCGGGACATCGGGTGAAGCGCAATCTCCTCATCGCAAGCACAGTGACAGGCCTGATGGTCCTGGCCGCCACGCGCCTGCCTGCCGCCAACGACAGCGCGATCATCCTGTCCGGCACCGCTGGCACCACATTGGCGCAGGAACAGCAGGCACTCAAAAACGCCCGCCGCCAGTCGGATGAAGCGCGCGATCGCTCCGCCCGGCTGGAACAGCAGGCCAGCCTCGCCCGCGACGAAGCCGAACAGGCGCGCCGCCGCGCCGCCGCGCTCGCCGCGCGCATCCAGCAGGCCGAAGCCGATATTCAGGCGGCGCAGGCCCGCATCGCCATCATCAACCGGATGCAGCGCGCCCAGGCCAGCCGCCTCGCGGCCAAACAGGAGCCGGTCGTCCGCCTCACCGCCGCGCTCCAGATGATGGCCCGCCGTCCGCTGGCGCTGGCGCTT
The DNA here is from genome assembly GCA_040389985.1 of Pseudomonadota bacterium. Lineage (GTDB taxonomy): Bacteria > Pseudomonadota > Alphaproteobacteria > Sphingomonadales > Sphingomonadaceae > Sphingobium. The sequence continues at coordinate 39,271 of JAZJZH010000015.1, read as the reverse complement.
GTCCAGCCCGGATCGGTGGGCGACGCGGTCCATATGCGCGCCGTGCTGGGGCAGGTGCTGCCGGTGATTGAACAACGCACCGCCGGTCTGCGCCTGGAACTGGACAAGAGCCGCGCCCTGCGCACCACCGCAGGGCAGGCCGCCGACGCGCTGGGCCAGGCGCAGGCCGACCGCAAGGACCGCCAGACCGCCTTGGCAGCGCTGGAAGCGCAAAAGCGCCTCGCCGCCCGCGACTATCGCGCCAATGCAGGCATGGAAGGCGAACGGGCGCTGGCGCTGGGCGAGCGGGCGCGCGACATCGTCGACCTGATGGATCGGCTGGAGGATGCAGGCGACCTGCGCGATTCGCTGGCCGCGCTGTCCGGCCCGCTGCTCCGCCCCGCACGCCCCGACCAGGCCGGTGCCGCCGCACCCGAACGCACCGCCTCGGCCGCCGGCCCGCCCCCCTATCGCCTGCCGGTGATCGGCCAGTTGGTCACCGGCATGGGGGAGGTCAATGACGGCGGCGTGCGATCGCGCGGCCTGACCCTGGTCACGCAACCCGGCGCACAAGCGATCGCGCCCACCGCCGGTCGTATCGCTTTCGCTGGCCCCTATCGCGACTATGGCCAGATCCTCATCATCGACCATGGCCAGGGCTGGACCACGCTCATCACCGGCCTGCACCGCGTCACGGCGCAGGTCGGCGATACGGTGCGTCAAGGTGATCCCGTCGGCATCACCGGCGCGGAACGCCCCAATGTCACGGTAGAACTGCGCCGCAACGGCCGCCCGGTCGATATCGTACCGTTGGTGGGGCTGGGTTGAGGCATTGATAGCAGCATCATTTGATGCTATTTATCATGCTTTAGAAGTATGCTTATGCGCACAACACTGGCCCTTGATGACGAATTGGTCGCCGAAGCTCAGGAACTGACCGGGCTGACTGAAAAATCCGCCCTGGTTAGGGAAGCGCTCAAAGCCTTGGTGCAGCGGGAGGCCGCCCGCCGCTTGGCATTGCTGGGCGGCTCCGAACCTGATTTCGAGCTGCCACCTCGAAGGCGTTCGATCCCTGCATGATATTGACTGATAGTTCGATCTGGATGGATCATCTGCGTATGTCGAACCCCCTGTTGACGGCGAAATTGAACGCGGGGCGGATATTGGCGCATCCTTTTGTCATCGGCGAAATTGCTCTCGGCAGCCTGACAAACAGGAAGGGCGTTCTAGGGATGCTGCGGAAACTGCCCGAAGCCGTGCTGGCGAAAAATCGAGAGGTCGATGCCTTGATCGAACAGGTGCCGCTTTTCAATATCGGCATTGGCTATGTTAATACGCACCTTCTGGCATCTGTGCTGCTGACCCCAGGTTCGTCCCTCTGGACGCGCGATCGCAGATTGCACGACGCCGCCCTGCGGCCTGGCATCGCTTTCCATTCCGATCGCCCCCATTAACCCGACGCTCATCGATGCTGCGCGACATTCCATCGAAGCGCGCTTTTGCGTCGGGACGCGAATCGGATTATGGTGCGACGCAGATGCCGGAATCAAGGACACCCATGAAATCGACCTTCCTCCAGGGCGCCGTCGCGCTCGGGGCGCTTGCGCTCATCCCTGCTACCACCGCGGCGCTCGCCGATGGGGAGGCGTCGAGCTACAAGGCGCTCGATGAATTCATGGACGTGTTCCAGAAAGTCCGCAGCGACTATGTCGAAAAGGTCGATGACGAAAAGCTGATCAAGGGCGCGATCGACGGGATGCTGGCCAGCCTCGATCCGCACAGCAATTTCCTCGACGCGCGCGACTTCCAGAATCTGCGTACCCAGACGGAGGGCAGCTATGGTGGCCTCGGCCTATCGGTCACGCAGGAGGATGGCGCGGTCAAGGTGATCGCACCGACGCAGGATACCCCGGCCTGGCGCGCGGGGATCAAGGCAGGCGACTATATCACCCATATCGACGGCCAGCTCATCTATGGCGGCACGCTCGATGAGGCGGTCGACAAGATGCGCGGCGCGCCCGGCACGGCGCTCAAGCTGACGATCGTGCGCGCCGGCCGCGACAAGCCTATCGAACTGACCCTCACGCGCGAGATCATTCAGCTCAAGCCCGTGAAATGGGAAGTGAAGAACAATATCGGCGTCATCAACATCGTCAGCTTCTCGGCCAATACCGGGGCGGACGTGCGGTCGGCGATCCGCAGTATCGACAAATCGCTGGGCCACAAGCCTACCGGCTATGTCCTCGACCTGCGCTCCAACCCCGGCGGCTTGCTGGACGAAGCAGTGACGGTCAGCGACGCTTTCCTGGAACGCGGCGAGATCGTGTCGCAACGCGGCCGGGCGAAGGGCGACGTCGAACGCTATTATGCCAAGCCGGGCGACGATGCGAAGGGCCTGCCGGTGATCGTGCTGGTCGACGCGGGTTCCGCCTCGGCCTCCGAAATCGTCGCCGGCGCATTGCAGGACCAGCATCGCGCGCTGGTGATGGGCGAACGCAGCTTTGGCAAGGGCAGCGTCCAGACCATGTTGCCGCTGTCGAACACGACCGCGCTCAAGCTGACGACGGCGCGCTATTACACGCCGTCGGGCCGCAGCGTGCAGGAAGGTGGCATCCAGCCCGACATCCGCGTGCCGCAGTTATCCGACCCCGATTATAAGAACCGCCCGAAATTCCGCGAAAGCGACCTGCGCCGTCATCTGATCAACGAGATCAAGACCGACGACAAGGCGCTGGAGGAGGATACGAAGGACGATCCGCGCTTCGCCCTGTCTGCCGAGGAACTGAAGAAGAAGGGCGTCGAGGACTTCCAGCTCGACTATGCGCTCAAGACGATCGCGCGCCTGGCCAGCACGCCCGGCGCGACCATCGCCCAGGCACAGGTCGCGGCGCGCAAGCCGGGGGCGAAGTAACCGCTTCTAAAGAGCGTGTTCCTGCGCAGGCGGGAACCCAGTCCCACCGTCTGATCTGGGCTCCCGCCTGCGCGGGAAAACCCTGCGATACGTCCAGGCAATCAAGTTCAGCATGACGAAAGCAAGCCAAGGCTTTAAGCGGGCGTTATGAAGAGCATCCCGCTTGCACGCGCCATCGCCTTGCTGACCCCGGTCCTGTTGTTAGGCGGGGCCTATGCGTCCCAATATATCGGCGGCCTGCACCCTTGCGAGATGTGCTGGTGGCAGCGTTACCCGCATATGGCCGCCATCCCGCTGGCGCTGCTCGCCTATGCGCTGCGCGGCCGGGCCTGCGTCAGCGCGCTGTTTGCAGGGCTGGCGGGCCTTGCCATCGGCACCAGCGGCCTGATCGGCCTGTTCCACGCCGGGGTCGAATATGGCTGGTGGGAAGGGCTGACCACCTGCTCCACCACCCCGGCTGGCGGCGGTGCCGACCTGCTCAACCAGATCTGGGCGACCCCGCTTGTCCGCTGCGACGTTGCGCCCTGGGATCTGTTCGGCATTTCACTCGCCGGCTATAACGGCCTCTTGTCCGGGGCCGCCGCGCTCGCCATCTTGGCTCTGTTGCTCAAAGCGAGGAAAGCATGACCGCGCCCCAGGATTTTCCCAGACCGGGCAAAAGCCTGTCCGATGCCGATCGCACCGCCATGGTGCGCGTCGACCAGGCTGGCGAATTTGGTGCGGTGCGCATCTATGCCGGCCAACTTGCGGTCATGGGCGATCGCCATCCCTATGCTCGCCTGATCGCGGGCATGGCCGCGCAGGAGGAGCGGCATCGCGCCACCTTCGACGCGATGATCGCGCGGCGTGGCGTCCGCCCGACGGCGCTGGCGCCGATCTGGAGCGCGGCCGGTTTCGCCCTGGGCGCGGTCACCGCTGCGATGGGGCCGAAGGCGGCGATGGCCTGCACCGCGGCGATCGAAACCGAGATCGACCGTCATTATGCCGAACAACTGGCGCAATTGGGCGACAGCGATCCGGAACTCTCTACCGCCATCGCGGATTTCCAGGCGGAGGAGGTTGAACATCGCGACGCCGCACTGGCGCATGGTGCCGAACAAGCCCCCGCCTACCCCCTGTTGTCGGGCGCCATCCGTTTGGGATGCCGGGCCGCCATCGCGCTTTCCAAGCGCCTCTGATAAGGACGGATATATGAGCAAGACCCCAATGATCGCAGCCTTCGCGCTGATGCTGGGCGCGGCCGTCCCCGCGCTAGCCCAACCGGCGACAGCGCCGACCGCCGTCACCGATCCGACTTCGGAAAAGGTCAATATCGTCATCGTCTATGGCGAAGACGCCTGCCCGCAAAGCGCCGGCGACGACATCGTGGTCTGCGCACGCAAGGGCGAGGAGGAACGCTATCGCATCCCCGAACCGCTGCGCGGCGATCCCAATATGCCCAGCAAGCAGGCGTGGGGCGAACGGGTCCGGTCGATGGAATATGTCGGCCGCTCCGGCACCGAAAGCTGCTCGCCCGTCGGCGGCGGCGGCGCGACCGGTTGTTTTGCGCAGCTGTCCCGCCTGGCCAAGGCGGAGCGGCAGGCGCTCGACAATGCCAGCTGGAAGGATTTGGTCGCGGCCGAGCGCGCCAAGCGCCTATCCACCATCGACGCTGACAGCGACGTGATCGAAGCGCGGGTGAAGGCGGAGGAAAAGGCGGCGCAGCAGCCCCAGCCCGTACCCGCCGCGCCGCAGCGCTGACGGATAAGACTGACGGATTCGGGGCGTTCATGACGTCCTGATCGATGAACCCGCCGGGCATTGGGCACGCCTGGCACCTAACAGGGGTGGTAAAGGATTTATCTTATGCGACCCCGCGTCGTGCTTCCCCTGATAGGACTGATGCTGGTCCCGCTACTTTCCTCTCCGGCGCTGGCGCAGGCGGAGCCACCGCCCGAACGGATCATCAACCTGCTGGTCTATGGCGATGATCCCTGTCCGCAAAGCCAGGGCGACGATATCGTCGTCTGCGCGCGAAAGCCCGAAGCCGAACGCTACCGCATCCCCAAGAAGCTGCGTGAAAAGCCCGCCGTGTCCGGCGGTCCGGGTTGGGGCAGCCAGGTGGCGACGATGGAGCAGACCCAGCGGCAGACGCTGCCCAACAGTTGCAACGCTATCGGCAGCAACGGCTTCACCGGCTGTACCGCCCAGATGCTGCAACAATGGTTTGCCGAACGGCGGATGCAGGAAAGTGCCGGCGAACCTTAAAGCGAAGGCATCGTACCCAACAGAGACGCGCCGTCTATTAGGGCATATACATTGGGGAGCAGGGTCATCTTAGCTTGATCCGTTCGTTTCGAGCGAAGTCGAGAAGCGGTTAGCGCTGTGCGCGCGTTTCTCGACTTCGCTCGAAACGAACGGAAACAGGTGTTTCAGGTCATAGCTCTCTATGGCCGCCGCCCTTCCAGTTCCACTCCCGTGTCCACGCTCGCCCGGAAGTCCGGCTTGATCCTGATCCCCGCCGCCTGTTCATAGGCTTGGCCCACATTGAGCAGCCTTTGCTCGGCATAGGCCGCGCCGATCAAACTCAACCCCACCGGCAGGCCGCGCACCAGCCCCATGGGCACGGTCAAATGCGGATAGCCCGCGATCGCCGCCGAGCTAGTGGAGCCGCTCGGCCCCTCATATTGATCACCCCATACGGTATCGGAGGGCCAGGCGGGCCCGTAGCTGATGGTCACCAGCAGGTCGACGCGATTGTCGGCCAGCATGGTATCGATCCCCTCCGCCCCCGCCAGCCGCAGCGATTTCGCGCGCGCCGCCGTGTACGCGGGATCGTCCAGTCCTGCCTTCGCCTGCGACAGGGCGAATATCTCCTGCCCGAACAGCGGCATTTCGCTGCCCTGGTGCGCGTCGTTAAAAGCGATGAGGTCGGCGAGCGTCCGGCTCTCCACCTGGTCAGGCCGTGTGGACGCCAGATAGGCGTTCACGTCCGCCTTGAATTCATATTGCAGCACGTCGTAGCTGGCGGCGGACATGCCCTCCATCGCCGGTTTCTTGACCTCCACCAGCGTCGCACCCAGCCCCTTGAGCAGCGCCAGCGCCGCTTCATAACGCGCGAGTAACGCCGGCTGCGCGCCGCCGCGCAGCACGCCGATCCGCATCCTGGCGATCGCGGCGGGATCGATCGCGGCGGCATAATCCTTCGCGTGGGCCATGGCGTCGGCGGTCGCGGGATCGGCGGGATCGCTCGCGATCAGCGCCGACAGCAGGATGGCGACGTCGCGCACGCTGCGCGCCATCGGGCCGGCCGTATCCTGGCTATGGCTGATCGGCACGATATGGGTTCGCGGGACCAGGCCGACCGTCGGCTTCAACCCCACCAGCCCCATCATGGAGGCTGGGCAGATGATCGACCCGTTGGTTTCGCTACCGATCGCGGCGGGTGCGAATCCGGCGGCCACCGCAGCGCCCGATCCGCTCGACGAACCGCAGGTGGTGCGATCGAGCGCATAGGGATTGCGGGTGAGGCCGCCAATCGCGCTCCATCCGCTCATCGACCGTTCGGACCGGAAATTGGCCCATTCGGACAGGTTCGTCTTGCCCAATATGATCGCGCCCTTGGCCTTGAGCGCAGCGGCGACCGGCGAATCGCGGCCGGGATCGTTGTGGGCGAGCGCCAGCGACCCGGCGGTTGTCGGCATGCCTGCCGCCTCGACATTGTCCTTCAGCAGGATCGGCACGCCATGGAGCGGCCCGCGCAGCCGACCCGCGCGGCGTTCCGCGTCCAGCACGCGCGCCTGCGCGATCGCCTGCGGGTTGAGCGCGATGATGCTGTTGAGCCGCGGCCCCTTGCGATCCATCGCCGCGATGCGTTGCAGGTAGGCGCGTACCGCCTTCTGACTGGTCGTTCGGCCGCTCGCCAGATCGGCGGAAAGCGACGTAATGGTCGCCTGTTCGATCTGCGCCTGCGCGGGCGCTGCGGTCAGCAACAGGGCAAGAATCGGCAGCAGCGTCTTCATCGCAGATAGACCTCGTCCATATGAGCAAGGCTCTTGACGATCAGCGCCTCCAATACCGCCATGTTGACGCCGGACAGGCGTTTCACATAGAGGCAGCCCTTGCCACGTCGATGCTTGCCCAGGCTCGCAAAGTCATCCTCCTCCAGTCCGGCCAGATAGAAAACCAGCTCCGCCTTGCGCGGCGCAAAGCCAATCCGGCAGCTCTCGCCCTCCCGTCCGCTGTCATAGCGATACTGGTAGCGGCCAAAGCCGATGATGGTCGGTCCCCACATGCGGGCGGGTTCGCCCGAAAGCGCCGCCATCAGCGCGGCGATCCTGCGACCGTCCTCGCGCCGCTCCTCCGGTTCCACCGCCGCCAGAAACGCCTCCACATCCCCCGCCGTTTCGACCGTCCTGTTCGCGTCCTTCGCCATGGCTTGCCTTCCCCCCGTCCCTTCCCTAAAGGCTAGCGCGTCATCTGGGGAGTAGCCAGCCGTTCCGCGTCAGGAACGGGCCATGCGTCAACATATTCGGCCGAGAGGTCGTGGCGTATGGGAGGCGGCCAAAGGCCGCATCGGGCGAGACCAATGGCATCGGCGCTTTTCTGTCCGGCCGGGCGGGAGGCGGCGGTGGCATTGCGTCTGTTTCACCCCGCCCGGCCCCGGACATGATGATGGAAGCCCTTCTTACCTCCGCCGCGCTCGTCGCGCTCGCCGAAATGGGCGACAAGACGCAGTTGCTCGCCATGCTGCTCGCCACCCGCTTCAGGAAGCCGGTGCCGATCATCCTGGGCATCTTCGCCGCCACGGTCGCCAATCATTTCCTGGCCGCGCTGGTCGGTCATTCGATCGCGGGCGTGCTGACCCAGACCTGGTTCCGCTATGCCGTCGCCGCCTCCTTCATCGCCATGGCCGCCTGGACCCTGATCCCCGACACGTTCGACGAGGATGCGCCATTGAAGGCTCCGACCGAAGCGGGCGTGTTCGTGACCACGCTGGTCGCCTTCTTTCTGGTGGAGATGGGCGACAAGACGCAGGTGGCGACCGTGGCGCTGGGCGCGCGGTTCGACAGCCTGATCGCCGTCACCATGGGCACGACGCTGGGCATGATGGTCGCCAATGTCCCCGCCGTGCTGTTCGGCGAAGCGCTGGCCAAGAAGGTGCCGATGCGCGCGCTACAAGTCGGCGCGGCCTTGCTGTTCCTGGGTCTTGGCCTGTGGATGCTGGCGGACTTGCAGGGCTGGTTGGGCTAAAAAAGGCACGTCGCGGCGCGGCTGGCGGTTGTCAGCGCGCGGCGGCTGTTGCAAGGGGAAAGGCAGGATTTTTCCCCTTAGCGAAACATGGGATGCGCGTGATGAAGGACAGTCTGGTTACGGTGTTCGGCGGCGGCGGCTTTCTGGGCCGTCAGGTCGCCCAGGCGCTGATGGCGCAGGGCGCGCGGGTGCGGATCGCGCAGCGCGACCTGGCCACCGCGATGAAGGTCAAGACGCTGGGCAATTTGGGCCAGACGCAGTTCGTCGCCGCGGACATCCGCAAGCCCGACAGCGTCGCGCGCGCCATCCATGGTGCCGATGTCGTCATCAACCTGGTCGGCATATTGGCGGGCGATTTCGACGCCTTCCACCATGTCGGCGCGGCCAATGTCGCCAAGGCGGCGGCGGCGGCAGGCGCGACCGCGCTGGTCCACATCTCGGCGATCGGCGCGGACGCGGAAAGCCCGTCGGCCTATGGCCGGTCGAAGGCGGCGGGCGAAGCCGCGGTCAAGGCCGCCTTCCCCAGCGCCACCATCATCCGTCCGTCGATCGTCTTCGGGCCGGAAGACCAGTTCCTCAACCGTTTCGCCGACCTCATCAGCCTGTTCCCGGTCGTCCCGGTTATCGCGCCGGCGACCAAATTCCAGCCGGTCTATGTCGGCGACGTCGCCGACGCGATCGCCCACGCCGCCGCGCAGCCGGGCCTCTATGGTGGCAAGACCTATGAAGTCGCCGGGCCGCAGGTGATGAGCATGAAAGAGATCAACGCCTGGATCGCCAAGACGATCGGCCGCGACAAGCCGCTGATCGACGTGCCGCATAGCGTCGCGTCGCTGCTGGCGATGCTGCCGGGCGGACCGATCAGCCGCGACCAACTCGCCATGCTGGGCCGCGACAATGTCGCAGTACCCGGCTCGGAAGGGCTGGAAGCGCTCGGCGTCGCCCCGACCCCACTGGGCGCGGTCGCCGACAAATGGATGGTCCGCTATCGCCGCCACGGCCGCTTCGCCGGCCGGGCGAGCGCCTGACATATCCGCGTGCTCCCGCACAGGCGGGAGCACGCTGCGCCAAAAGGCTAGCCCATGGACCTGCATTACCTCACCGTCATCCTGCTGGGCATCGTGGAGGGGCTGACCGAGTTCCTGCCGGTATCCTCGACCGGCCACCTCATCCTGGCGAGCGAATTGCTGGGCTATGATTCGGCCACCTGGGCGATGTTCAACGTCATCATCCAGCTGGGCGCGATCCTGGCGGTGGTGGTGCTTTACTGGCGCACCTTCTGGGCGGTGGGCATGGGGCTGCTGCGGCGCGAGCCGGTGAGCTGGCGGTTCCTGCGCAACCTCCTGCTCGCCTTCATGCCCGCCGCCATCGTCGGCCTGGCGCTGCACGACTATGTCGAGATGCTGCTGGGCGCACCTAGGGTCGTCGCCTGGGCGCTGATCGTGGGCGGCGTGGCGATCCTGCTCATCGAACGCATGGTGAAGGAGCAGCGGTTTCACGGCATCGCCGACATTCCCGCCATGCGCGCGCTGGGCGTGGGCCTGATCCAGTGCATTTCGATGATTCCTGGCGTCAGCCGGTCGGGCGCGACCATCATGGGCGCGCTGACGCTGGGCGTCGAACGGCGCACCGCGGCGGAATTCAGCTTCTTCCTCGCCATCCCGACCATGTTGGGCGCGACGACATTGGAACTACTCAAAAAGGGCGACCAGATCACCAGCGCGGCGGTGGGCTGGGACAGTATTGCACTGGGCTTCGTCGTTTCCTTCTTCGTCGCGCTGCTGGTCATCAAATGGTTCGTGGGGCTGGTGTCCAAACATGGCTTCACCCCCTTCGCCTGGTATCGAATCGTCGCCGGCTGCGCCGCGCTCATCTGGCTGGGGATGCGATAGGTCCGAAACGGCACTTATATCAGGTCGGTTTTTGCGATTTATTCGCAACTAAGCGAGAAAACAGCATTTAATTAGTAAGTTATACTGACCTAAATGCCAGAATCCACGTGACTGCGTGGGTTTTTCTGCTATGCGCGCTACTGAAACAGATTCAGGGGCGATCCATGGCTGACAATCCGATGCTGAAATTTGTGGGCAAGGCACAATCCTACCCGGAAAAGCGCGCCGCTGACGACCGCGCCGACGATTTCTTGGAAATCAGCCGCAGCTTCATTCTCGACAAGGCGGAGGAACAGGCGTCGCGCTGCTCGCAATGCGGCGTCCCCTATTGCTCGACCCATTGCCCGCTGCACAATCATATCCCCGACTGGCTGCGCCTGACGGCCGAGGGACGCCTGCGCGAAGCGTATGAACTGTCGAACCTGACCAGCACCATGCCCGAAATCTGCGGCCGCATCTGCCCGCAGGATCGGCTGTGCGAGGGCAATTGCGTCATCGAATTTTCCGGCCATGGTGCCGTCACCATCGGCTCGGTGGAAAAATACATCACCGACACCGCCTGGAAGGAAGGCTGGGTCGAACCGCTCGTCCCAGGCGCACCGCGCGGCCAGTCGGTCGGCGTGATCGGCGCGGGTCCGGCGGGGCTGACTACGGCGGAATATCTGCGCGTCGCGGGCTATGAGGTCCATGTCTACGACCGGCACGACCGCGCCGGCGGCCTGCTGACCTATGGCATCCCTGGCTTCAAGCTGGAGAAAGACATTGTCATGCGCCGCGTCCAGCGTCTCAAGGATGGCGGCATCGTCTTCCACGAGAATTTCGAGATCGGCCGCGATGCGACGCTGGAAGGCCTGCGCGCCAAGCATGACGCGATCCTGATCGCGACCGGCGTCTACAAGCCGCGCGACATCAAGGCGCCGGGCGTCGGCGCCGCGGGCGTGGTCAAGGCGCTCGATTACCTCACCGCCTCCAACAAGGCGGGCTTCGGCGACGCGGTGCCGGAACATGACGACGGGTCGCTGCTGGCGACGGGCAAGAATGTCGTCGTCATCGGCGGCGGCGACACCGCGATGGACTGCGTCCGCACCGCCATCCGCCAGGGTGCCAAGTCGGTGAAGTGCCTCTATCGCCGCGACCGGGAAAATATGCCCGGATCGCAGCGCGAAGTCGCCAATGCCGAGGAAGAGGGCGTCGAATTCGTCTGGCTGACCGCGCCGATCGCGTTTGAAGGCACGGAGCACGTCACCGGCGTCAAGGTCACCAAGATGCGCCTGGGCCAGCCCGACGCCTCCGGCCGCCGCGCCCCCGAAGCCGATCCGGGCAGCGAACATACGCTGGAGGCGGACCTCGTCATCAAGGCGCTGGGCTATGACCCCGAAGACCTGCCCAAATTGTTCGGCAGCGAAGACCTGTCGGTCACCCGCTGGGGCACGCTGCGCGTCGATCACAAAACGATGATGACCAGCGTGGACGGCGTGTTCGCGGCCGGCGACATCGTGCGCGGCGCAAGCCTGGTCGTCTGGGCCATCCGCGACGGCCGCGACGTGACCGACCATATGCACCGCTATCTGAAGGCCAAGGCGAAGGCGCGACAGACCGTCGCAGCCTGACCTCTCCGCCTTTTTGAATATCGTCATCGGAAGGATATCCCGATCATGACTGAGCAGACACAGTTCACCGCCAGCCCCGAAGAACGCGCACGGATCGCGGCCGAGGGCATGTATCATCCCGACATGGAGGGCGACGCCTGTGGCGTGGGCCTGGTCGCCGCGACCGATGGCCGGCCCAGCCGCCGCGTCGTCGCCTCCGCGATCGATGCGCTGAAGGCCGTGTGGCACCGCGGCGCGGTCGATGCCGACGGCAAGACCGGCGATGGCGCGGGCATCCATGTCGACCTGCCGGTGCGCTTCTTCGACGATGCGATCGCGGATTCCGGCCACAAGCCGCTGCCCAACCGCCTTGCCGTCGGCATGATCTTCCTGCCGCGCACGGACTTGTCCGCCCAGGAAACCTGCCGCACAATCGTAGAAGCCGAGATCATCGAGGCCGGCTACACCATCTATGGCTGGCGCCAGGTGCCGGTAGACGTATCCGTCATCGGCGAAAAGGCGCAGCGCACGCGCCCAGAAATCGAGCAGATCATGATCGCCGGGCCGATGCCCGAAGAGCGCGATGTCGCCGAGTTCGAAAAGGATCTCTACCTGATCCGCCGCCGCATCGAAAAGCAGGTCATCGCCGCGCAGATTCAGGATTTCTACGTCTGCTCACTGTCCTGCCGCTCGATCATCTACAAGGGGCTGTTCCTGGCCGAATCGCTGTCGGTCTTCTTCCCCGACTTGCAGGACGAACGGTTCGAAAGCCGCGTCGCGATCTTCCACCAGCGCTATTCGACCAACACCTTCCCGCAATGGTGGCTGGCCCAGCCGTTCCGCACCCTCGCCCATAATGGCGAAATCAATACGATCCGCGGCAACAAGAACTGGATGAAGAGCCACGAGATCAAGATGGCGTCGCTGGCGTTCGGCGAACAGTCCGAAGATATCAAGCCCGTCATCCCGGCCGGCGCGTCCGATACCGCCGCGCTCGACGCCGTGTTCGAAGCGATCTGCCGCTCCGGCCGCGACGCGCCGACCGCCAAGCTGATGCTGGTCCCCGAAGCATGGCAGTCGCAGAGCGCCGACCTGCCCAAGCCCCATGCCGACATGTACGACTATCTCGCCTCCGTCATGGAGCCGTGGGATGGCCCCGCTGCGCTCGCCATGACCGACGGCCGCTGGGTCGTGGCCGGTGTCGACCGCAACGCGCTGCGCCCGCTGCGCTACACGCTGACCGGCGACAATCTGCTGATCGTGGGGTCCGAAACCGGCATGGTCGTCGTGCCCGAAACCACCATCGTCAAGAAGGGCCGCATGGGTCCGGGCCAGATGATCGCTGTCGACCTGCTCGAAGGCGAAATCTATGACGACCGTGCGATCAAGGATCGGATCGCGGGCGAACGCCCCTATGGCGAACTGATCAAGGATTTCCTGACCGTCGCGGATCTCGCCGAAGCGCCGACCGCGCTGCCGGCATGGGACAAGGCCGAACTGACCCGCCGCCAGGTCGCCGCCAACCTGACGCTGGAGGATCTGGAACTGATCCTCTCGCCGATGGTGGAGGACGCCAAGGAAGCGATCGGATCGATGGGCGACGACACGCCGCTGGCCGTCATTTCGGACAAGCCGCGCACGATCAGCCATTTCTTCCGCCAGAATTTCAGCCAGGTCACCAACCCGCCGATCGACCCTTTGCGCGAACGGCATGTTATGAGCCTGAAGACGCGCTTCTCCAACCTTCACAACATATTGGAGGAAGGTGCGCAGAACAGCCATGTGCTGGTGCTGGAATCGCCGGTCGTGACCAGCGCGGAATGGGCGCGGCTCAAGGCCTATTTCGGCCCATCCGTGGCCGAAATCGACTGCACCTTCCCTGCTTCAGGCGGACAGGAACAGTTGCGCGCCGCCATTTCCCGCATCCGTGAGGAGGCCGAACAGGCGGTGCGCGAAGGCCGCACCGAAATCTTCCTGACCGACGAGGGCGTCAGCGCGACACGCGCCGCGATCGCGGGCGTATTGGCCGCCGCCGCGGTGCACACGCATCTGGTGCGCAAGGGGCTGCGCTCCTACGCATCGATCAACGTCCGGTCCTCCGAAGCGCTCGACACCCATTATTTCGCGGTGCTGATCGGCGTCGGCGCGACCACGGTGAACGCCTATCTGGCCGAAGCCAGCATCGCCGACCGACATGCCCGCGGCCTGTTCGGCGACTTGCCGCTCGACGCCTGTTTCGAACGCTATCGCGTCGCGATCAACGAAGGCCTGCTCAAGATCATGTCCAAAATGGGCATCGCGGTCATCAGCAGCTATCGCGGCGGCTATAATTTCGAAGCTGTCGGCCTGTCCCGCGCGCTGGTGAACGATCTCTTCCCCGGCATGCCCGCGAAGATTTCGGGCGAAGGCTATGCCTCGCTCCATTACAGCGCGATGCTGCGCCATGAACAGGCGTTCGACGCGGCGGTGGTGCGCTTGCCCGTAGGCGGCTTCTATCGCCAGCGCCAAGGCGGCGAGAGCCATGCCTATTCCGCGCAACTGATGCACCTGTTGCAGACCGCGGTCGCGACTGACAGCTACTCCACCTATCTGCAATTTTCGCGCGGCGTGCGCGACCTGCCGCCGGTTTACCTCCGCGACCTGATGGAGTTCAACTTCGCCCGCGAAGCCGTGCCGATCGACGAGGTCGAGGCCACCACCGAAATCCGCAAGCGCTTTGTGACGCCGGGCATGTCGCTGGGCGCGCTGTCGCCCGAAGCGCATGAAACGCTGGCGATCGCGATGAACCGCATCGGCGCGAAGGCGGTGTCGGGCGAAGGCGGCGAGGACGCGAACCGCTTCAAGCCCTATGAGAATGGCGACAACGCAAATAGCGTCATCAAGCAGATCGCGTCGGGCCGTTTCGGCGTCCATGCCGAATATCTGGCGTCGGCCGAAGAGATCGAGATAAAGGTCGCGCAGGGTGCCAAGCCCGGCGAGGGCGGGCAGTTGCCGGGCTTCAAGGTGACCGAATTCATCGCCAAGCTGCGCCATTCGACGCCCGGCGTGACACTCATCTCGCCCCCGCCGCATCACGACATCTATTCGATCGAGGATCTGGCGCAGCTCATCTACGACTGTAAGATGATCAATCCGCGGGCCCGCGTGTGCGTGAAGCTGGTCAGCCAGGCGGGCATCGGCACTGTGGCGGCGGGCGTGGCGAAGGCCCATGCCGACGTCATCCTGATCGCGGGCCATGTCGGCGGCACCGGCGCCAGCCCGCAGACGTCGATCAAATATGCCGGCACGCCTTGGGAAATGGGCCTGTCCGAAGCAAACCAGGTGCTGACCCTCAACGGCCTGCGCCACCGTGTGAAGCTGCGCACCGACGGCGGCCTCAAGACCGGGCGCGACATCGTCATCGCCGCGATCCTGGGCGCCGAGGAATATGGCATCGGCACGCTGTCGCTGGTCGCCATGGGCTGCATCATGGTGCGTCAGTGCCACAGCAACACCTGCCCCGTGGGCGTGTGCGTACAGGACGAAAAGCTGCGTGAGAAGTTCACCGGCACGCCGGAGAAGGTCATCAACCTGATGACCTTCATCGCCGAGGAGGTCCGCGAAGTCCTCGCGCGCCTTGGCTTCCGCAGCCTGGACGAGGTGATCGGGCGGACCGAACTGTTGAAGCAGGTCAATCGCGGCGCGGAGCATCTCGATGATCTCGACCTCAACCCCATCCTGGCCAAGGTAGACGCGCCCGACGACCAGCGCCGCTTTTCGCTGACGCAATGGCGCAACGAAGTGCCCGACAGCCTGGACGCGCAGATGATGCGCGACGCCAAGGCCGTGTTCGAGCGCGGCGAAAAGATGCAGCTGACCTATACGGTGCGCAACACCCACCGTGCGGTCGGCACTCGGCTGTCGTCCGCCGTAACCGACCGGTTCGGCATGTCGACGCTCGCGGACGGCCATCTGACCGTGCGCCTGCGCGGGTCGGCCGGCCAGTCGCTCGGCGCCTTCCTGTGCAAGGGCATCACGCTGGAAGTGTTCGGCGACGCCAACGACTATGTCGGCAAGGGTCTGTCGGGCGGCATCATCAAGGTGCGCACGACCGTATCCAGCCCGCTGTCGTCGAAGGACAATACGATCATCGGCAACACCGTCCTCTACGGCGCGACCAGCGGCAAGCTGTTTGCGGCAGGCCAGGCCGGCGAGCGCTTCGCCGTCCGCAATTCAGGCGCGCAGGTAGTGGTGGAGGGCTGCGGTGCCAATGGCTGCGAATATATGACCGGCGGAACCGCGGTCATCCTGGGCAAGACCGGCGCCAATTTCGGCGCGGGCATGACCGGCGGTATGGCCTTTATTTTGGACGAGGATGGCAGTTTCCCGGCACAGGCCAATCCCGAAGGCATCGTCTGGCAGCGGCTGGACAGCGCCCATTGGGAGGCGCAGGTCAAGGCGCTGATCGCCGAACATGCGGTAGCGACGGACAGCAAATGGTCCAACACCATATTGGACGACTGGGATCGCTGGCGCCGCTATATCTGGCAGGTCTGCCCGAAGGAAATGCTGGGCCGCCTCGCCCATCCGCTGAGCGATAGCGCGGTGGAAACGGTCGCGGCCGAATAAAGCGGTTTACGGTTGCATGTCCGCCGCCGTCGCCACCAGCGTCGGCGGCGGAACTGCGTCTGGCTCGGTGCGCGTCACGATCACGGGCGGCGGCGCGTCGTCGGCGACGAATCGCGTGGCATGCAGCGGCACGATACGGACCGGCGCAGGCGCGGCGGCGGGCATGATGTCTTCGGGCGGCTCTTCCGCCTCATAATCCTGAACCGCCGGATCGCTGCTGCCGTCGGTCATGGCGTCCAAGTCCAGCCCCGCCATGTCCGCCTTCCAGCGCCGCTCGGCCAGTGTAGGGCCGCAACCGGTGCAATGGATCGCCCCCGGCCCCTTCTGCATTGCAAGGGATGTATCGGTCGCCGCCTGACCGGCGATCACCGTCTCCACATATTCGCTGGCGTTGCGCGCCGGACCCTGCGGACTGGTGACATAGCCGCCCAGGCCCAGCCCCATCATGGCCGCCACGCCCAGGGTCGCGCCAGTACCCATCCAGAAATGCGCCGTCATCATGTGGTGTCTCCCACGGCGGCCGCCCCCTCGCAGGGCAACAGCATCACCTTCTCCAATCAATCATAACGCGGATGCCGATCACTTGTTGCATGGTGTAAAAGCCTTTGCTAAGGGCCGCCTCCTACCAAGGCACCGGCCCCGCCGGTTTCCCTGTTGATGTGCGGCCATGGCGGAATTGGTAGACGCGCAACGTTGAGGTCGTTGTGGGCGAAAGCCCGTGGAAGTTCGAGTCTTCTTGGCCGCACCATCACTATCCCGCGCCATCGCCATCAGGGCGAGAGGCCGGGAAAGCTGGCCGAAACAGGTCAGAAACTTCACTCCCCAACATATTGGCTGTTGCATTGCAACAAGCGGTGGCGTTTGATCCGGCCATGCTCAAGGCCGCCCTCCACCACCTCACCGCCTATCGTTACAACCGCCCGATCCGGCTCGGTCCGCAGGTCATCCGCCTGCGCCCCGCGCCGCATAGTCGGACCAAGGTGCCCAATTATGCGCTGAAGATCGAGCCGGCGAACCATTTCCTGAACTGGCAGCAGGACCCGCACGGCAATTGGCTGGCGCGCGTGGTGTTCCCCGACCCGGTCGATCATTTCCGCATCCAGGTGGACCTGCTCGCCGATCTCGACATCATCAATCCGTTCGACTTCTTCGTGGAGCCGTATGCGGAAAATTATCCCTTCGCCTATGACGACCAGTTAAAAACGGACCTTGCCGCCTATTTCGATATCGAGGACCAGGGGCCAAGGTTCGAGGCGATGGTCGCCCAATATGACGGCTATCAAAGCCGCACCGTCGATTTCCTGGTGGAGGTGAACAGCCGCCTGCAACAACAGGTCGGCTATGTCATCCGCATGGAGGCGGGCGTGCAGACGCCCGAAGAGACGCTGGATATCGGCACCGGCTCCTGCCGCGATTCCGCCTGGCTGCTGGTGCAGTTGCTGCGCCGGCTGGGCTTCGCTGCACGTTTCGTATCAGGCTATTCGATCCAGTTGGTCGCCGATGTCGAACCGATCGAAGGGCCAAAGGGCGTCACGCAGGACGTGGTCGACCTCCACGCCTGGGCGGAGGCCTATGTGCCTGGCGCAGGCTGGGTCGCGCTCGACGCCACCAGCGGCATGTTCGCGGGCGAAGGCCATATCCCGCTCTGCGCCACGCCACACTACAAGTCCGCCGCACCGATCAGCGGCATGGCCGAACCCGCTGAAGTCGATTTCGAATTTGCCATGACCGTCAGCCGCATCGCCGAAGCGGTGCGCATCACCAAGCCCTTCACCGACAGCCGCTGGGACGCGGTGATGGCGCTGGGGGCAAAGGTGGACGCGGACCTGATTGCCCAGGACGTGCGCCTGACCACCGGCGGCGAACCGACATTCGTGGCGGAAGACGGCGGCGATGAAGGTGAATGGAATGGCGACGCGGTCGGCCCGACCAAGGCCGCCTATGCCGACCGGCTGATCCGCAAGCTGCGTAGCCAGTTTGCGCCCGGCGGCCTGCTGCACCATGGCCAGGGCAAATGGTATCCGGGCGAAAGCCTGCCGCGCTGGGCCTATGCTGTCTATTGGCGCAAGGATGGCACGCCGATCTGGCGCGACGACAGCCTGATCGCGCCCGATAACGCTCCCGAAGGAGCGGCGCAGGTCACGGCCGCGGACGCAAAGGCCTTCCTTGCCCATATGGCGACCAACATGGGCTTCACCGAAGACTATACCCATGCGGTCTATGAAGATCCGGCGGTGTGGGCGGTGAAGGAAGCGGACCTGCCGCTCAACGCCAGCCCTGAAGATCCCAAGATCAGCGATCCCGAAGCGCGCGCCCGCATGGTCAAGACGTTCGAACGCGGCCTCGACCAGCCGGTCGGCTATGTCCTTCCGGTGCAGCGCTGGCAGAGCCAGGTCGCGACCCCGCGCTGGCAGAGCGAGATCTGGCAGTTGCGCCGCGGCAAGCTGTTCGCGGTGCCGGGCGATTCGGCGCTGGGCTATCGCCTGCCGCTCGGCTCGCTGCCTTATGTGCCGCCATCCGACTATCCCTATATCCACCCCCGCGACACCAGCGAACCGCGCGAGCCTCTGTCCGATTTCCGCGCACAAGTGGCGCAACAGGCCAGCGTCGAGGAAGTTCGCGCCCAGCAGGCGCAGCGCGTCGCCGGGCCGGACGGCGGCGTCGCCGCGCAGGACCGGGTTGAGCAGGTCTTCATCGAAGGCGCGGTGCGCACCGCCGTCACCGTCGAACCGCGCGGCCATTATCTGTCGGTCTTCCTGCCGCCAGTACAGGCGCTGGAAGATTATCTGGAGCTGATCGCGGAGGTCGAGGCGACAGCCGAAGCGCTGCGCGTGCCCGTGCGGATCGAGGGCTATGCCCCCCCGCCGGACCCGCGCATCGACGTATTGAAGGCCACGCCCGATCCCGGCGTGATCGAAGTCAAC
Organism: Pseudomonadota bacterium; assembly: GCA_040389985.1. Classification (GTDB taxonomy): domain Bacteria; phylum Pseudomonadota; class Alphaproteobacteria; order Sphingomonadales; family Sphingomonadaceae; genus Sphingobium. Next base: position 20,136 of record JAZJZH010000015.1, on the reverse strand, counting down.
GTCCAGCCCGCCTCCAGCTGGGACGAAACCGTGGCGATCACGGAACGCCTCTACACGCTGGCCCGCGAATGTGAACTGACCGCCGACAAATTCATGGTCGATGGCCGCTCCGTCGGCACCGGCGGCGGCAATCATATCGTGCTGGGCGGCGCGACCCTGACCGATTCGCCCTTCATCCGCCGCCCGGACCTGCTCAAGAGCTTCGTCCTCTACTGGCAGCGTCACCCCGCCTTGTCCTACCTCTTCTCCGGCCTCTGCATCGGCCCGACGAGCCAGGCGCCGCGCATCGACGAAGCGCGGCATGACGGCCTGTACGAGCTGGAAATCGCGCTGGCGCAGGTGCCCAACCCGTTTGCGGGCGAGGGCGCAGCGCCGCCGCCCTGGCTCGTCGATCGCCTGTTCCGCAATCTGCTGGTGGACGTCACCGGCAACACCCACCGCACCGAAATCTGCATTGACAAGATGTTCTCGCCAGACGGCCCGACCGGCCGCCTTGGCCTGCTGGAGTTTCGCGGTTTCGAAATGCCGCCCGAAGCGCGGATGAGCCTGGCCCAGCAATTGCTGATCCGCGCGCTCGCCGCCTGGTTCTGGCGTCAGCCGCAACAGGGCGGCCTCGTCCGCTGGGGCACGACGCTCCACGACCGCTTCATGCTGCCCCATTTCGTCTGGGCCGATTTCCTGGAGGTGCTGTCCGACCTGCGCGGCGCAGGTTATGATTTCGACCCCAACTGGTTCGAAGCACAGCGCCAGTTCCGCTTCCCGATCCATGGCGCGGTCGATGCGGGCGGCGTGGGCCTTGAAATCACCCATGCGCTCGAACCCTGGAACGTGCTGGGCGAAACCGGTGCGATCGGCGGCACGGTGCGCTATGTCGATTCATCGACCGAACGGTTGCAGGTGCGCGCCACCGGCCTCGTCGCCGGGCGGCATATCGTGACCTGCAACGGCCGCCGGGTGCCGATGACCGCGACGTCCGTGCCGGGCGAAGGCGTGGGTGGCGTGCGTTACAAGGCGTGGACGCCGGCCAATTGCCTCCACCCCAATCTGCCCGCCAACGCGCCATTGACCTTCGATGTGCTCGACAGCTGGAGCGGCCGGTCGCTGGGCGGCTGCGTCTATCATGTCGCCCATCCGGGCGGGCGCAATTACGACACGCTGCCGGTCAACGGCTATGAGGCCGAAGCCCGGCGCAAGGCGCGGTTTCAGGATTATGGCCATACGCCCGGCCAGATCGACATGCCCGCCGCCGAACCTGCAAACGAGTTCCCTATGACCCTCGACCTGCGCTTCAAACATAGCGGACTGTGATGGCTGCCGACGCCCTTGCGCCGCGCGCAAGCGGTGAAGCCTGGGCGGACGCCTATCTCGCCACTGCACCGGCGGGCGACCTGTTCGCCGGCGCGTCCCCCGCCATGGCAACGCGCTGGCGCGACATGCTGGGGCGGCTGTCGACCCAGGCGCAGGGCGATCCGGCCACGCTGGCCGACCATGTATCGCGCCAAGCGATCGACCTCGGCATGGCGTTCCGTCTGACCGGGGACGAACAGGAACGCTCTTGGCCGCTTGGCCCGGTGCCGTTGCTGATCGATGCGGGCGAATGGGCGCAGATCGAACGCGGGCTGGTGCAGCGCGCCAACCTGCTCGAACGGGTGATCGCCGACATCTATTCCACCCAGTCGCTGGTGCGCGACGGCAAGCTGCCCGCCAGCATCGTGACGGGCAGCCCGCATTATTGGCGGGTGATGACCAGCACGCCGCCGCCGCGCGGCCATCATCTCCATTTCTACGCCGCCGATATCGGCCGCGGCCCGACCGGCGAATGGCGCGTACTGGCCGATCGCGTACGGACGCCCGTTGGCGTTGGCTATGCGCTGGAAAACCGCCTCGCTCTCTCCCGCGCCACCGGCGACCTGCTGGGCGCGATGAACACCCGGCGGCTCGCGCCCTTTTTCGACGAACTGCGCCGTGGCCTCGCCGCCGATTGCGAGCGCACCGATCCGCGCATCGGCCTGCTGACCCCCGGCCGCTTCAACCAGAGCTATGCCGAACAGGCCCATCTCGCCCGTTATCTCGGCCTCTTACTGGTGGAGGGCGACGACCTAATCGTATCGGACGGGCGACTGTTCGTGCGCACCATCCAGGGGTTGAAGCGCATCGACGGCCTGTGGCGCTGGATGGACACGCGCTTCCTCGATCCGCTCGCCTTCGACCCGAAATCGCGCATCGGCATCGCCGATCTCTATAACGCGTGCGCGCGCGGCGGGCTGATGGTCAGCAACTGGCCCGGCGCCGGCGTCATCGAATCGCGCGCCTTCGCGGCCTTCCTGCCGCAACTGGCGCGCGAAATGCTGGGCGCAGACCTGCTGTTGCCCAACATCGCGACCTGGTGGTGCGGTCAAGGCCCGGAGCGCGACCATGTGCGGGCACGGCTCGACAATCTCGTCGTCGGCTCCGCCTTCGACCAGGATGTCGCGGGCCTGCCCAACGCGCATTTCACGCCCGGATCGGCGCTGGACGATACGCAGCGCACGACCTTGCTCGACGCAATGGCCCGGCGGCCGATGGACTATGTCGGGCAGGAAGTCGTCAAACTGTCGACCACGCCCGCGATCATCGACGGGCAATTGGCCCCCCTGCCCTTCACCCTGCGCATCTTCGTCGCGCGCGACGCCACCGGCCAGTGGCGGGTGATGCCCGGCGGCTTTGCCCGGCTCGCGGCGCATGGCGACATTCGCGCCGCGCTGATGGGCCGGGGCGACATGTCCGCGGACATGTGCGTGATCGACAGCAAGCCGGTGCCGCCAGACAGCCTGCTGGGCGTCGGTGCACCGGCGATCCGCCGGATCGGCGGGATGCTGCCGGCCAAGGCGGCCGACAATCTCTTCTGGCTGGGCCGTTATATCGAGCGGACCGAAATGACGCTGCGCCTCATTCGGGCGATCGTCGGCGGATCGATAGAGGCCGATCTCGGCCCTTCGCTCGCATCGCCCACCATGACCCGGCTGGTCGATCAGTTGGCGCTGTGGGGCGCCATTGCCGGGCGAAACGGCGCGATCGGCCCGCTCTGCGCCACGGCGCTGGGCGACGCGCGCCGGTCGGGCAGCGTCCGCTCGCTGATGGCCGTGGTCGCCAATATTGGCGAAGGGCTGCGCGACCGGCTCTCCAGCGATTTCTGGCGGTTGGTGCGCCTGCCCCTGCCCGCCTTCGACGGCCAGGTCACCGAAACCCTGCTCGACGCATCGTCCCGCATGATCGAGCGGATTTCCGCCCTGTCGGGCCTGGCCGCGGAAAATATGGGCCGCACCGAAGGCTGGCGCTTCCACGATATGGGCCGGCGGATGGAACGCGCGATCAACGGCTGCCGCCTGCTGACGACGTTCGGCAATGACCAGGCGTCGGCCGACGACCTGACCGTGCTGCTGGACCTGCAAGACAGCCAGATCAGCTATCGCACACGTTACCTGACCGGCCCCGCGCTACCCCCGGTGCGCGATCTCGTCGCACTGGAGCCGCATAATCCGCGCGCCATCGCCTATCAGGCAGCGCGCCTCGCGGACCATGTCGCCGCCCTGCCCACGCTGCGCGCCGACGGCATGCCCGAAGAGCCCCGCCGTCTGGCCGATGCGCTGGTCGCCCGGCTCGCTCCGTTGACCGGCGACATGCTGACGATGGACGACATCTACGATATTGAAGCCCGCCTGCTCCGCCTGTCGGACGCCATCGGCCAGCGCTACTTCCTGCAACTGCGCAAGACGCAGACCCCTGACCTGCTGTCATGATCTACCATGTCCGCCACCAGACCATCGTCCGCTACGCCAGCCCCGTGCGCCTCGCCCGCTTCAACCTGCGGCTGCGCCCCGCGCCATGGACCGGCCAATGGACGTCCGATTATGCGCTGACCGTCGATCCCATTCCCTCCGCCATCGAATCGCGCCCCGGCGCCTGGCCGGTCAACGTCGCCCGGCTGGTGATCGAAAACCCGATCCGCCAACTGACGATCGAAGCCCGCTTCCGCGCCGGGGTCGATAATGGCGCGCAGATCGTGCCCCAGCCGGACGATCCCACCATCGCCACCGTCGCGCAGGCCGCCTTGCTGGACCGCGACATGGGGCCGTCCGCCCCCGCCCATTATCTCTACGCCTCGCCCCGCGCGCCGCTGCTGGCTCCAATCGGCGACTGGGTGGGCGCTATGCTCGCCCCGGACCGGCCGATCGTTGCCGCCGCGCTGGACCTGACCCGGCGCATCCAGGCAGAGTTCGCTTATGAACCCGGCGCGACCGACGCCTCCACCCCGGTCGCCGATGCCTTCGCCGCGCGCCATGGCGTGTGCCAGGATTTCGCCCATGTCATGGTCGTCGCGCTGCGCCTCGCCGGCCTGCCTGCCGCCTATGTCAGCGGTTATCTGCGCACCCTGCCGCCGCCCGGCCGCCCCCGGCTGATCGGTGCCGACGCGATGCACGCCTGGGTGATGCTATGGTGCGGCCCGACCCGCGGCTGGATCGGTTTCGACCCCACCAATGGCGTCATCACCCATGACGGGCATCTGTTCGTCGCCATGGGTCGCGACTATGCCGATGTGGCACCGATGGACGGGCTGTTCGTCGGCGGCGCGGGCCAAAGCCTGCGCGTCATGGTCGATGTCGCGCCGGAAGAAGAAACCGCGCTTAGCTGAACAACAGCGGCATCCCCGTCCTCGGCCGAATCGTCAGGCGGCTGATCGGTTCGGGCTTGAACCCGGCAGGCACGGTCAGCCGATAACGGCGCACGACGCTGGCGATCACCGTCATCACCTCCTGCTGCGCGAAGCCTGCTCCCACGCACACGCGCGGGCCGCGGCCGAACGGAAACCAGGCCTGTTTCGCCATCTCCGCATTGGCCGGATCTTCGAAGCGATCGGGGTCGAACGCGTGCGGACAGGCCCAATTATCCTTGTTGCGCTGGGTCAGCCAGGGCGCGACCACCAGCATCGATCCAGTCTCCAGATGCTTGTCGCGCATGTCCATGGGACAGGTGACTTCGCGCGGCAGGAAGGACACCGGCGGATAGAGGCGCAGCGTTTCCTTGAAGATATTGCGCAGCTGCCCCATGTCCTTGAGCATCGCCGCGGTCAGCGGCGCATCGCCTGCGACGCCAGCAATCTCCGCCCGGACCCGGTCCTGAATATGCGCACATTCGGCCAGCATATAGAGCGCCCAGGTCATCGTGCTGGCCGATGTTTCATGCCCCGCCAGGAAAATGGTCGACACCTGCTCCATCACCTGTTGGCAGGTGAAGCTGTCCCCGGTCTGCGCATCCTTCACCTCGATCAGCGATTGCAGGATGTCCCGATGCGGTGCTTCGCCCCGCGCATGCCAGCCTTCATAGCGCGCCTCCACGATCGGGCGAAAGACGTCATGGATCGCCCGCGCCGGGCCTTTCGATCGCGTCTCGAACCACCCCGCCGGTAGGCCGTAGAGCCGGAGCATCGACGCGCTGTGCGCCAGCCGCTGGAATTTGCCAAAAGCGGTATGGATAATGTTGGACCGCTCGGCGTCCAGCGCCTGCGAAAACAGCGTGCGAAAGATGATGTCGGCCGCGACATGAGTCATCATCGGATCGATATCGACCGGCCTAACCCTGTCCGCAGCATCCAGCCGCGCGAGCAGGTCGTCGGCCGCCGCAACCATCAGCGGCATGGATTTGGTGAGCGCGGTATGGGCGAAGGCGGGGTTCACCATCGCCCGCTGGCTTTCCCAATCCGCGCCATTGGCCGAAAAGACGCTGTTGCCGATCAGTGGATCGAGGTTGCGCACCAGTTCGCTATGCTTGGGATAGGCGGTGCCGCCGCGCAATATCTGGTCCACAAGGCTCAATTCATTGGCGATATACATGGTGCGGCCGGGCAGGCGGATTTCGCCCATCTTCATCGTATAGCTTTTGTCGAACAGCACATGGATCCAGCTGTGCCAGCCGCGCAGGAACCGCTTGATGAGGCCACGCTTCGTCCGGGGCGGCTGCGGATAGGGGGGCGTGAAAAGGTCGGTCACGGGATCGTCCTGAAAGCGGCGACGGCGTCATCCACGGTGCGGCGCCCGGCGGTCAGGCTGATGAAGTCGAGCGGCGACAGGCGATCGCCGACGCGCAGATAATCGAAATGCGCCTCATATTTGTTCGACCATCCGCCATGATAATTGTCCGGTTCGTAGAAGAGATGGAAGCGCGGCGATAGCATGTCGACCCGCGCGGCATGGGCGTCAGCGACCAGCCGAAACGGATTGACGTTATAATAGGCCGCGCCATCGGGCGGGGAGCTGATGTCGACATAGCGGAAGCGCTTGTCGGCCAGAGCGCGCAGATCGTCATGATACCAGGCGGCGTCACGGCGCAGGCCGATGACCGGCACCACCTGCCCCAGCCCCAGCATTACGAAATGATCGGGCAGGTTGTCACCGCGTAGCGCGATCAGGCGGCGCAGCACGCGCATCCCCAATATCGTACCGGCGCTGTGGGTGACCAATTGCACCTCGTCCCAGTCGCCGTCCAGTTCCTGCGCGATGCGGGCGGCGAACTGGTCGATCCGCTCGTCCAGCGCATCGCCTGGCCCGTCTGCCGCCAGCGCGCCATGATAGGTCATGAAGCGCAACAGCCAGGGAACGACCAGCTTGGCCAGGATGCGCCCCGACAGAAAGGCGCTGAGCGCGATGCCGATCAGCGCCGAGGCCCAGAAGGGCAGCAACAGCGACAACAGCAGCGCAGGCACCAGCGCCAGCAACAGCGGGATCATCACCGCCAATATCGGCGGATAGAGGATGGTGATGACCGGCCCCTTGCGCAGCCGCCGCATCCGCCAGAAATCCATCTGGCGTACATGGCCGGCATAGGCGCGGGCCGCGCGCAGGGCGAGGCTGAGCGGATTGCGAATCCACACCTTGCCGATCAGATCCTCCCAGCGGAGATATTCATAGTCGGTTTCAACCCCGGCCTGCGGGTTATCCACGGTCCAATGCGCCGACACGATCGATCCAGCCGCGCCCGCCTGCCGGCCGCCCACGGCCAGTTCCTCCCCCGTCAACGCGCCATGCCGCGCCGCCTGCTCGCGATAGAGCTGGTGGTAGAAACGCACGCCGCGTGGATCGAAACCGCCGAGGTAGAAGACTTTACGCTTGAACTTTTCCAACAGCATCGCCCTAATCGCGCGCATGAACACGCCCGAACGCGACTACTGCTATTTCATCGACCACCGCAAATACAACCGCAATGTCGGCTGTCGAAAGCATGACAATATGTACGGCATCAATGGCGGCGGCAGCGAACGCGACCGGTGGCGGGCGGACATGACCTTCTACCGCCATATGAAATCCAATGGCGATCCCATGGCGCTGCCCTCGCTGCTCGCCTGCCTTGCCTTCGGCTGGTTCTGCTGGAACTATCATCCGGGCAAGGGGCCGTGGCGCGGTCAACTGTTGCGCCGTTTCGCCAAAGCGCCCAAATGACCGTCATGACCGATCCCAAGCCCGTGCCCCTGAAACATGTGACCGCAGGTCCGATCACCTTCGGCAACGACCTGCCCTTCGTCCTGATTTCCGGCCCCTGCCAGATCGAAAGCCGCGACCATGCGCTGTTCATGGCCGACGTGCTGGCAAAGGCGGCGGGCAAGGCGGGCGTGCCCTTCATCTTCAAGAGCAGCTTCGACAAGGCGAACCGGACGTCCGTATCGGGCCGGCGCGGCGTGGGCATCGACGCGGGCCTCGCGATCCTGGCAGAGGTGAAGGCGACGCTCGGCTGCCCGGTGCTGACCGACATTCATGACGCAAGTCAGGTCGATGCCGCAGCGCAAGCGGTCGACATCCTGCAAATACCCGCCTTCCTCTGCCGCCAGACCGACCTGCTGCTCGCCGCCGGGCGGACCGGCGCGATCATCAACGTGAAAAAGGGCCAGTTCCTCGCCCCCTGGGACATGGCGGCGGTGGCGCAGAAGGTCGCATCGACCGGCAACGACCGCATCCTGTTGACGGAGCGCGGCGCCAGCTTCGGCTATAATACATTGGTCAGCGACATGCGCGCGCTACCGACCATGGCCCAGACCGGCTATCCGGTGGTCTTCGACGCCACCCATTCGGTGCAGCAGCCCGGCGGCCTGGGCACAGCGTCAGGCGGCCAGCGCGAATTTGCGCCCCTTCTGGCCCGCAGCGCGGTTGCGGCCGGCGTCGCCGCAATCTTCGCCGAAGCGCATGAAGACCCCGACAATGCGCCCTCCGACGGCCCGGTGATGCTGCCGCTGGACTGGGTCGGCCCGATGCTGGAAAAGCTCAAGGCGATCGACGAGGTGGTAAAGGCTTAACTTCGCACTTTTCCCGCCCGTTGCGACATATCGTTACACAGCGCTGATACTATCGAAAAGTCGGTGCCATCATCCCGCAACGGAAAGCCCGCCCGATTATCGCAGAAATGAGCCGTGTAGAACAGATAGTTTTCAGGGCCGCACCTGCCCGGTCCCGCGCACGATCCACTTATAGGTCGTCAGCCCTTCCAGCGCCACCGGCCCGCGCGCATGGAGCCGCCCGGTCGAAATGCCGATCTCAGCGCCCAGCCCGAACTCGCCGCCATCGGCGAACTGCGTCGATGCGTTCCACATCACGATCGCGCTATCCACGGCATTCAGGAATCGCTCCGCGGTCGCCACATCGTTTGTGATGATCGCATCGGTATGATGGCTGGCATGGGCGGCGATATGGGCGATCGCATCGTCCACGCCATCGACCAGCCGAACCGATACGATCGCGTCGAGATATTCGGTGTCCCAATCCGCATCCGCCGCCGCGATGACCCGCGCGTCCATCGCCTTAACCAACTCGTCGCCGCGCACTTCACACTGGGCGTCGATCAACGCCGCCACCAGCGCCGCCGCCGCGCCATAGGCCCGGTCGATCAGCACCGTTTCGGTCGCGCCGCACACGCCGGTCCGCCGCATCTTGGCATTGACGACCAGCGCCTGCGCCATGGCGGGGTCCGCCGCGCCATCGACATAACTATGGTTGATGCCGTCCAGATGCGCCAGCACCGGCACCCGCGCCTCCTCCTGCACCCGCGCGACCAGGCTCTTGCCGCCGCGCGGTACGATCAGGTCGACATATTCCGCGGCTTTCAACAGCGCGCCCACAGCGGCGCGATCAGTGGTGGGGACCAATTGCACCACATCGGCGGGCAGGCCGGCGGCGACGATCCCCTCGACGATGGTGGCGTGGATCGCACGGTTGCTCTCCTTCGCCTCGCTACCCCCGCGCAGGATCACCGCATTGCCCGCGCGCAGGCACAAAGCCGCCGCGTCCGCCGTTACATTGGGGCGGCTTTCATAGATGATGCCGATCACGCCCAGCGGCACGCGCACCCGGCTGAGTTCCAAACCATTCGGGCGCGTGACGGCGTCGATCACGCTGCCCAGCGGATTGGCCAGCGCCGCGACCTGGTCCACGCCATCGGCGGTGGCGGCGACGCGGTCCTCGTTCAGCTTCAGCCGGTCGAGCAGCGCGGCCGACAGGCCGTTCGCGACGGCATTGGCCATGTCGCGCGCATTGGCGGCGATAATCGCCGGTGCCTGATCCCGCAGCGCCTGCGCGGCACGCCGCAGCGCATCGGCCTTCTGCACGTCACTGGCCTGCGCGATCGCCGCGGCGGCGCGCCGCGCGCGCGCGCCCATCGTGGCGATCAGCATTTCGGGGGTCTGGGTCAGGTCGTTCATGTTAAAGCTCTCGCCGAAAGGTCGGCCGCGCCTTAACATGAAAGCACGCCGAAACGAAAGCGGCGGTCTTTGGGGAGAATTAGTGCCGACGACCGGATCATGGGTCGCAATATGATCCGGCCGCCGGCCCAGCAGGACGAACCCGCCTGCGTCATTTTCTACCCTGTCGTCACGGCCCCCACATACCCCAAAGGGGGTAGGCGAACAAAAATTCGGAAAAAACTCAGTGGCTGATCAGGCCGACGATCCGCACCAGTTGCGATTCCCGGCTGCAACCGGTCTTGTCGTAAATGCTGCGCAACTGCACCTTGAGCGTTTCCACCGAGACGCCGCGGGCCACGGCGATGTCCTTGCGCCCTTGGCCCGCCGCCAGCCGTATGGCGATGTCCGCTTCGGCCGGGGTCAGGCGGAAGGCCCGCGTCAACGACTGCACATGCCGATCGGTCGGCGCACCGACGCGGGCGATGACGATCGCGCGCGGGGCGAAGGGCAGCGCCCAGGGACGCACCGGCAGCGGGTGAAATTCCAGCATGATCGCAACGCCGCCGGCATCGTCCGCCAGCGCGACCGGATCGGCCGGCAAGCCGGGCGGATCGATCACCGCGCGCATCGCCCGCACCATCGCGCGGGTTTCCTCCGCCCGATCGCTGGCCAACCAGCCATCGCTGACCCTGATTCGGCTGGACGACAGCAAGGCTTCGGCGCGCGGGGTCATGCCGCCCACCCGCCCGCTCGCGTCGAGCAGCCAGCAGGCCCGATCCATCGCCTCGAACGTGCCGGACAGCAAGGCGAAGCCCTGCTGCTCGATCGCCTGCTGGAGCCGGACGGCATTCCGCGCATGGCCCGCAATCTGGCCGAACAGGTCGCGGTCCTGTTGACTGGTCCGCCCGTCCTTGCTGTCGCGCAGCAGGGCCAGTCCGACCATCTGGTCGTTATCGGCCACCAGTCGCGTCTGGCACCCGTCGAAAATATCGAAGTCGGAACAGAGGTCCAGATAAGCATCGGACCGCAGCGATTGCCGGGCGACGTCATAATGGGCTTCATGCACGATGGTCGGCCGGTCGGCCAGCCGGTCCGCGCCCACCCGGAAATTCAGATCGGGCGCGGACTGGTCGATCGCCGCCGTCTTGGCGACGATGCTGGCGTCGATATCGCTGATCCAGTTAAAACCGGACGCGCCCGGCCCAAAGCCGATCAACTGCCCATGGCGCGACCCGGTCGCGTCGGCCATCGCCTTGATGGCCTCCCCCCATTTTTCCGGTTCCAGCGCCGCAGACAGGAACAGGTCCGCCCACGGATCGCTACCTTCGGCGCGCGTCGCCATGCTCTTCCCCCAAGCCCCGCAACGGGGTTAGCCCAAGCGTGGCGGAAGTCAAATTCGCTCTGGAGGGCAACGGGTTTAGGCCGGAAACTTGTCCTCAATCAGTACAGATCAGGCGGCCTGCGCCAACGCCTCCTGCCGGACCGCGCGAATCATGCGGCATGGCGGGATGTTGCGCCATTCCAGCGCATCGCTGACATTGCCGAACAGCGGGTTGAGCAGGCGCAGCACATAGCGTGAATATTGGTAGATCAGGAACGCCCCGCCCGGCCGCAATGCGGCGCGCGTTTCCGCGCAGATCGCATCGCCCACGCCTTCAGGCAGGGTCGAAAAGGGGATGCCGGACAGGACATAATCGGCCTGATAATGGCCAGATTCCTTGATGAAGCGGCGCACGTCGGCGGCCGACCCATGGACCACGCGCAGCCGCGGATCATCGATCTCCGCCTCCAGATAAGCGACGAAGTCGAGATTGAGGTCGATCGCCAGCAGCGTGCCATCGGCGGACAACCGGTCGAGGATCGATCGGGTGAAGGTGCCGACACCGGGGCCATATTCCACGAACAGCCGCGTACCCTGCCAATCGACCTGATCCAGCATGCGATCGACCAGAGTCGCGGAGGAAGGGATGACCGAACCAATCATGCCTGGATGCCTGACGAACTGGCGAAAGAACATGCCCCATTGGCTGAAAAATGACCCAGTCTTGCCTGCGCCAGTCTTATTCTTGTTCTTCTTCAATGGAATGGAGGCCATCAACACCCGCCTATGTGGATCATGCTTGTCGCCTTGCAAATCCCGGCCTTGCTGGCAAGCGGCTTTGCAACACTATCGTCATGAACGCGGCGGCGGCGGATGGGTTCAATCCGCCGTCTCGCTTGTTCAATCGGCCTGCGTGCGCGATCGGACCATGCCCGGCGCGATGAAGCCGATGGGATCGACCTGCATCGCCCGCTGCTTCAACTGCGCCTGGATCTGCTCATATTCGCGCTCCATTTCGGGCGTGACGGACGCGCGGGTGTCGTCCAGCGCGCTCTCGAAATGCGCCTGCGTCACCTTGTCGATCGATAGCGACTGGCGCAGCGCGAACAGACCCGCACGCCGCACCAGATCCTCCAGGTCAGCGCCGGTGAACCGATCCGTCTGACCCGCCATCCGATCGAGATCGACATCGTCGGCCAGCGGCATCTTGGCCGTGTGGATACCCAATATGCGCCGACGCCCCGCTTCGTCCGGCACCGGCACATAGATCAGCTCGTCGAACCGGCCTGGCCGCAGCAGCGCCGGATCGATCAGCGTCGGGCGATTGGTGGCACCGATGACGACCACCGACTGCAATTCCTCCAGCCCGTCCATCTCGGCCAATATGGTGTTCACCACCCGCTCCGTCACCGCCGGTTCGCCCAGCCCCCCGCCGCGCGCGGGGACCAGGCTGTCCAGTTCGTCGATGAAGATCACCGTGGGCGCAACCTGCCGCGCGCGGGCGAACAGGCGAGCGATCTGCTGCTCGCTCTCGCCATACCATTTGGACAGCAGGTCGCTCGATTTGGTGGCGATGAAATTGGCCTGCGCCTCGCGCGCCACCGCCTTGGCCAGCAATGTCTTGCCGGTGCCGGGCGGGCCGTAGAGCAGGAAACCCTTGGCCGGACGGATGCCCAGCCGACGGAAGGCATCGGGATTTTTAAGCGGCAGTTCGACCCCTTCCTTCAGGCGCATCTGCGCGTCGTCCAGCCCGCCAATATCCTCCCAACTGACATTGGGCGCCTGCACCATCACTTCGCGCATGGCCGAAGGCTGCACCCGCTTGATCGCGGACAGGAAATCCTCCCGCGTGACGCACAGTTCCTCCAGCACGTCGGGCGGGATCGTCCCGTCCTCCAGGTTCAGGCGCGGCATGAAGCGGCGCACCGTCTCGATTGCCGCCTCACGGGTCAGCGCGCCGAGGTCAGCGCCGACGAAGCCATAGGTCATGCGCGCCAGTTCGGCGAGGTCGACCTTGTCGCCCAGCGGCATGCCGCGCGTATGGATGCCCAATATCTCGCGCCGGCCCCGCTCGTCAGGCACCCCGACGATGATCTCGCGATCGAACCGGCCGGGCCGGCGTAACGCCTCGTCGATCGCTTCGGGCCGATTGGTGGCGGCGATCACGACCAGGTTCGTGCGCGGCTCCAGCCCATCCATCAGCGTCAGCAACTGGGCGACCAGGCGCTTTTCCGTTTCGCCGGTCACCTGGCCCCGTTTGGGCGCGATCGAATCGATCTCGTCGATGAACAGGATCGATGGCGACGCCTTGGACGCCGCCTCGAAAATCTCGCGCAACTGCTTTTCGGACTCGCCATAGGCTGACCCCATGATCTCCGGCCCGTTGATCAGGAAGAATTCCGCGTCCGATTCATTGGCGACCGCCCGCGCCAGCCGCGTCTTGCCGGTCCCCGGCGGGCCATGCAGCAGCACCCCCTTGGGCGGATCGACGCCCAGCCGGGTGAACAGTTCGGGATAACGCAACGGCAATTCCACCATCTCGCGCAGCTGGTCGATCGCATCGGCCATGCCGCCGACATCGTCATAGGTCACGTCGGCGCGGCGCGATTCGCGCGGTTCCTCATATTCGGCGCGCAGTTCGACTTCGGTGTCGGCGTCGATATGGACGATGCCCTTGGGCACCGTCGACACCACGACCAGGCGGATTTCCTGCAAGGCATAGGCGGGCGCGGCGAGCATCTGGCGCAGCTGCGGTGGCATGTCGCCGGGCGGCACCTGCTGCTGCCCCGATGTCGCGACGACGTCGCCCGCGGTCAGGGGCCGCTGATAGAAGACGCGCTTCAAGGCATCGGGATTGCCCTGCAATCGCAGATTATTTTGTGCAGGAGCGAACACCACCCTTTGCGCGGGCCGCGGCTCCGCCTTGCCGATCTCCACGAAGTCGCCGGAGCCGACCCCGGCATTGGCGCGCTGCAAACCATCCAGGCGCAGCACGTCCAGCCCTTCATCCTCCTTATACGGCCGCACCACGCGCGCCGATGTCGATCGCTTGCCCACAATCTCGATGACGTCGCCTTCGGCCAGCTGCAACTCCGCCATCACCGCCAGCGGCAACCGCGCCAAACCGCGCCCGGCATCCTCCGGCCGCGCATTGGCGACCTGAATCCGGCGTCCGCTATTTTCCTGATCCGCCACTGGCCATCCCCGTCTTTCTGGTTCCGTAACGAGATAGGGAACGCAAGGACGCGCGAAAAGGGGCAAGCTGCCGGATCGACCGACGAAAAAAAGGGCCGGCCCGAAAGGCCAGCCCTGAAAGTTTTAGGAGAGGATGCCTGAAAGGCACCTCCTATGTGCGGCGCTGCACATTTTATTGCAAGTGCGAAAAGAAACGCGGAGTTGCAAAAAATGCATCTTGCCATTTTGCCTGTTTTCCTGCTCTGTGTGGAGAGGATGCTTGAACCCCGGCTCGCGATGCGCCCGACAATAAGAGATGACGCGGCGCAGCGCACCGGCTTTGATATTTGACGAGATATGCGCAGATTGCCGCCCCTCACGGCCCTGGAGGCCTTTGTTCAGGTTGCCCGCCTGGGGTCCGTCAAGGCGGCGGCGGAGGAACTCGCCCTCTCGACTCCGGCGCTCAGCCGCCGCGTGCAGGCGCTGGAACGCTTCATCGGCCGCCCCCTGTTCGACCGCAAGCATCAGGCGCTGGAAATCAATGCCGAAGGGCAACGGTTGCTGGACGATATCGCGCCCGCGCTCGATTCGCTGTCCCAGGCGCTGGAAAATATCCAGAGCGGCGGCAACCAGTTGCGCCTGCGCCTGGCGGTGATGCCGCTGTTCGCGACGCAACGGCTGTTTCCCCATCTGGGCAAGCTGCGCCAGCAGCACCCGCAGCTGCATATCGATATCGAAACGACGCCCCATGCGGTCGCGCGCCTGGGCGAAGGGCTGGACGCGGCTATCGTGCTGTCGAAGGATATCGATCCCGCGCTCTACGCGCATGAACTGGACCATGAGGAAGTCTATCTGATCGGCCGGCGCGAATTGCTGGAGGGGCCACAGGCCCTCGCCTCCCCCACCGAACTGGCGCAGCAGACGATCCTGCTGCATCGCGACATGGCGATGTCGTTCGACGCCTGGAAGGAGGCCGCCGGCCTGCCCGACCTGCAACCGCTGGCGATCGACAATTATGATTCGGGCCAGTTGATGCTGGAGGCCGCCGCCCAGGGACTGGGCGTCGCGGTGATGCACGCCAGCCATTATGAACAGTCGGGCGATCCGCGGCTGGTGCGGCTCTTCCCGATCCATGTCGAAAGCCCCTATCGCTACTTTTTCGTCTGCCGCCCCCGCGCGTTGCAGACCCGCGCCGTGCGCATCTTCCGCGACTGGTTGGTCAGCGCCGATATCTGACGCACAACTTTTCCTGCCGACGCCTTAACCTTGTTCGACGCCGTCCGTTATGAAGGATCATGAACGGGGCACAATCATCTTCCGCCAGCCCGCAACATGGGCTGACCGATCGTCTGGCACGCTGGGCCAGGGGTTTTTCAGGCAAATCCGAGGAGGAGGCCGTGGAAGAAGAGCTACGGCCGCGCGGAGGCACGGCCTCCAACCGGGAAATTAATCGCCGACGGCAGCTTTATGCCGATATCGGCGACTTCCTGTTCGCCCATGATCTCGACCTGACACCAGTCAATTTCAGCGTCGCGCTCGATTATCTGACCGGTGCCAATATCGGCGTCGAAAAGGCGATCAAGGCCGTGATGATGGAGCGGGGCAAGATCACCAACGGCTGGATCGAATCGATCGCCGCCGAACAGCGCGCCGATGAAGTGACGCCCGAATCACTCGCGACGATGCTGGACAAGGTGGAGGAAAACCTCACCCAGTTCACCGGGCTGATGCATGAATCGCGCAATTCGGCGAAGGATTATGGCGCCGCGCTACAGGAACAGGCCAAGGATCTGGGCGAAGGCCGCGACAATGAGCAGGTACTGGCCCGCCTGGTCGGCCTGACCCGATCGATGGTCGAAAAGACCCGCCAGGTCGAAACCCAGCTGCGCGACAATCAGCGCCAGACCCAGGCGCTCAAGTCCAGCCTGGAAAATGCCCGCCGCGCCGCCGAACATGACCATCTGACCGGCCTGCCCAACCGCCGCGCCTTCGAAGGCGTGCTGGGCGAAGAGATGCAGCAGGCGATCGCCAATGGCGAAGCGCTCTCCGTCGCTTTCTGCGACATCGACCATTTCAAGCTGGTCAACGACACCCATGGCCATGACACCGGCGACCGGGTGCTGAAGTTCGTCGCCGGCCTGCTATCCAAGGCGTCCAACGACCGTTGCCATGTCGCGCGGCACGGCGGCGAGGAATTTGTGATGCTGTTCCGTGGCAAGACCGCCGCCGAAGCCTGCGAGGCGGTGGACAGCGTGCGCGAGGATCTGGCCAACCGCAGCCTGGTCAACCGCACCAATGGCGAACGCATGGAGCGTGTGAGCTTTTCCGCCGGCGTCGCCAATGTGCTGATCTACGAAGACCCACGCGCCGCGCTCAAAGCCGCCGACCGCGCCCTCTATCTGGCCAAGGAACATGGCCGTAACCGCGTCTATCTCGCGGCCGAGGTTGACTAAATCCTCTTAAAAATCCGGCTTCTCATAATGGGCCGGCGGGGTGATGACCTCCATCCGTTCCGACAGCAACGGCCGGAATGACGGACGCGACTTGAAACCCGCATACCAGCGCCTGACCGGCTCATGCCCCTGCCAGTCGATCCCGCCCAGATAATCCGCCACCGACAGATGCGCCGCCGCCGCGATATCCGCCAAGCTCAGCGTCCCGCCCGCCATCCAGCTGCGATGGTCCAGCAGATAATCCATATAATCCATATGGACGTTCGCCCGCTTCATCGCCTCGCGCAGGATACGCGCGTCGGGCGGCGCGCGTTCGATCAGGCGCTTCTTCATCCGTTCGTGCAACAAAGGCCCGACCACGTCGCCGTAGAAATTCTGGTCGAAAAAGGCGGTCAGCCGCCGCACTTCCGCGCGGCCCGCAGCGGTGCCGGAAATCAGCGGGAATTTCTCCACCGTCTCCTCGAAATATTCGCAGATCGCCTGGCTGTCGATCAGGGTCACGCCCTTGTCCGCATCCGCCATCACCGGCGTCGTGCCGGCGGGGTTCAGGTCCAGAAACTCGTCGCGCATCGCCCAGGGCGATTCCCGCACCAGGTCATAGCCAATGCCCTTCTCGCCTAGGAGAAGCCGGACCTTGCGGGAAAAGGGGCAGAGCGGGAATTGATAAAGCAACCACATAAGCGACCCCTGTTAGGCGCGGGCGCGCCGCGGGGAAAGCGGCAAAATGCCGGGACGATAGCTTCGCACCGCGGCGCTATTGTCCGAAGGGATGGGACGATACGGCATGGTCCGGCCTTTCGATCCTGGCGGCGGCGCGATAGAAGAGACGCCAATAATGGTTTCGTGATGGAAAGGATGCCCGATGTCTGACGATTTCTTCCCGGTGCCGGAGGCATGGGCCAAGGACGCGCTGATGGACCGGGCGGCGCGCGACGCCGACTATGCGCGCTCGATCGAGCATAGCCACGCCTATTGGCTGGACCGGGCGCAGCGGCTGGACTGGATCACGCCCCCGACCAAAAGCAATGAAAGCAGCTTTGCCGAAGCCGATTTCGGCGTCAAATGGTTCGCCGACGGCGTCCTGAACGTCAGCGCCAACTGCATCGACCGTCATTTGGCGCAGCGAGCGGACCAGACCGCCATCCTCTGGGAACCCGATTCGCCCGATGCAGAGCCGCGCCATTATACCTATGCCCAACTGCATGAAGAGGTATGCCGCTTCGCCAATGTGCTGAAAGCGGCCGGCGCGAAGAAGGGCGACCGCATCACCGTCTATATGCCGATGATTCCCGAGGCCGCCTTCGCCCTGCTCGCCTGCGCCCGGATCGGCGCGGTCCACAGCGTGGTGTTCGGCGGCTTTTCGCCCGACGCGCTGGCAGGCCGCGTTCAGGATTGCGATTCGAACATCGTCATCACCGCCGACGAAGGTCGCCGCGGCGGCAAGGCGGTGCCGCTCAAGGTCAATGTCGATGCCGCCCTCGCCCATTGCCCAAGCGTGAAGAAGGTCATCGTCGTCAAGGCGACCGGCGGCGCGGTGATGATGCAGGACGGCCGCGACCTCTGGCTGCATGACGAAGCCGCCAAAGCGTCGCCCGACTGCCCGCCCGAACCGATGCATGCCGAAGACCCGCTGTTCATCCTCTACACCTCCGGCTCCACCGGCAAGCCCAAGGGCGTGCTGCACACGACCGGCGGCTATCTCCTCTGGGCCGCCCTCACGCACGAACTCTGTTTCGACTATCGTCCCGGCGACATCTACTGGTGCGCCGCCGACATCGGCTGGGTCACGGGCCACAGCTATATCGTCTATGGACCGCTGGCGAACGGCGCGACCACGCTGATGTATGAAGGCGTGCCTAATTACCCGACGCCTGCCCGCATTTGGGAAGTGGTCGACCGCCATCAGGTCCAGACCATCTTCACCGCGCCTACCGCGCTGCGCGCGCTGATGAAGGAGGGCGACGATTTCGTCCATTCCACCAGCCGCGCCTCGCTGCGCCTGCTGGGTACGGTCGGCGAACCGATCAATCCGGAAGCCTGGCGCTGGTATCATGGCGTCGTCGGCGAAGGCCGCTGCCCGATCATCGATACCTGGTGGCAGACGGAAACCGGCGCCGCGATGATCGCCCCCACCCCCGGCGCAACCGATCTCAAGCCCGGCTCCGCCACCTTCCCCATGCCCGGCGTGGTGCCGCAGATCGTGGATGCGGAGGGGACAGTGCTGAACGGCGCGGCCGAAGGCAACCTCGTCATCGCGCAAAGCTGGCCCGGCCAGATGCGCACCGTCTGGGGCGATCATGATCGCTTCTTCCAGACCTATTTCACCACCTTCCCCGGCAAATACACCACCGGCGACGGCGCGCGGCGCGACGCCGACGGCTATTATTGGATCACCGGGCGCGTGGACGACGTCATCAACGTGTCGGGCCACCGCATGGGCACGGCCGAGGTCGAAAGCGCACTGGTGCTGCATGAAAGCGTCGCCGAAGCCGCCGTCGTCGGCTTCCCCCACGACATCAAGGGCCAGGGCATCTACGCCTATGTCACCCTCAACAGCGGCGAGGAAGCGACCGACGATCTGCGCAAGACGCTGGTCAAATGGGTCCGCACCGAAATCGGCCCGATCGCCACGCCAGACGTCGTACAGTTCGCCCCCGGCCTGCCCAAGACCCGGTCGGGCAAGATCATGCGCCGCATCCTGCGCAAGATCGCGGAGGGCGAGGTATCGGCGCAGGCGCTGGGCGATACCAGCACGCTCGCCGACCCGTCGGTGGTGGACAATCTGGTCGCCAACCGGCAGGGTTGACGGGTCGTTCCCGCAGGCGACCTTTAAAGAATGAGGCCATGACCATCGGGTAGGATGGTCCTGGCTTCGGCCGACATCCGAAGAGGAAAAGCCATGGCCCGTTACACGACCGTCGCCCGTGCCCTGCACTGGATCATCGCCGTCCTGATCCTGGGCAATCTGTTTTTCGGCTTCGCGCATGACGCCCTGCCGAAGGACTGGGCGGTGATGCCGGTCCACAAGTCGATCGGCCTGACGGTGCTGGCGCTGACCCTGTTACGGATCGTCTGGCGACTGACTCACCGCGCCCCGCCGCTACCTGCCGCCATGCCGGCATGGGAGAAGGGCGCGGCGCATGCCACGCACTTTATTTTCTACGCGCTGATGCTGGTCCTGCCGCTGTCGGGCTGGATCATGTCGTCGGCGGGCACGCGCCCGCTCAACTGGTTCTTCCTGTTCGACATACCCAAATTCGGCTTGGGCAAGGAAGACGCCATCGTCACCCTGTCCCGCAGCGCGCACGAACTGCTGCCGTGGATCTGGGCCGCGCTGATCCTGATCCACATCGGCGCCGCGCTCCGCCACCATCTCGTGCTGAAGGACGATGTGCTGCGGCGGATGCTGTGACGAGGATGGGTGGGAAGCGGACATTCCGCTTGTCTTTCTCCCCTCCCCTTCAGGGGAGGGGCCGGGGGTGGGGGCT
>JAZJZH010000014.1:0-158198 GCA_040389985.1 Pseudomonadota bacterium | reverse complement strand
GAGTGCCGGCCTGTCACGCCGGAGGTCGCGGGTTCGAGCCCCGTCACTCGCGCCATCGCTTATAACAAGCGATGGGAAAGATTTCAGCGCCAGCGCCCGGTTTCCATCCAGGCGAGCAAGCGCCTCAACGGCAGCACCCAGATCCACACGATCCCCAGCACGACATAGAGGGGTGCCTGTACCCACATCGGCAGTGCGCCGATCAGGCCAGACAGGCTGCCCACCAGCACGGCCCAGAGCGCGATCAGGCCGACAATCGCGAACATGCCCACCGGCTTGCGCCAGCTTGGCTGGTGATAATGGCGCGGGTCGATGCTCACAGGTCTGGTCCTTCGATCAGTTCGACTTCGGTCATGATGATGTCCAGCGGCAGATCCCAGGGATCGGCGGGCACGGCGTCGATCTCCTGCGCGGACCAGGCGATACCGACGCGCAGCGCATCGGGAAAACGGGCGAAAGCGCGGTCATAATAGCCGCCGCCCTGGCCAAGGCGATTCATTGCCCGGTCAAACCCGACCAGCGGCGCAATGATGACGTCAGGCGTCACCGGTCCGTCGCGCGGTTCTGGATGGCTGGTCCGGAACAGGCCGGGGACCAGTTGATCTTCGGGTTGCCAGGCCAGGAAATCCATGCTGCCCAGCCGGTCGAGCACGCGCGGCAGCGCCACGGTCTTGCTCAGCGCCTGCAACTGCGCGGCCATGCGTTGGGCCGGTGCCTCGTCATCCATCGCCATATAGAGCGCCACGATTTGCGCATCGGCGATCCGGCGCGCCAGGGGCGAGGGGACGGCCTTGAAGGCCAGCCGGTGCGCCAAAGGATCGAGCGTAGCGACGAAATTGGATCGCCTCTGCCGCGCGATCGTACGCAGGCTGGTCTTGTCGGAAAGATCGCCGTTCATCGAACGCCTGCCAAATTCAAGATTGTGCTCCCGCGAAGGCGGGAGCCCAGTCCCGCGGTTTGAACTGGGCTCCCGCCTGCGCGGGAGCACGCTGCTCTATGATGAAAAGGGTGACGGGACCACCTTGGCCGTGTGCTGGAATATCCTCTGACGCCTCAACGTCAGGTGGGGACCATGTAGATCGGGCCGGAGCCCGCCCAGGGACAGCCCCCTTGGATGTGATTATCGCCTCAGGGATGTTCGCTAAAGCTCGTACCAGGCAGAACCCGTCAAAGCCAATCTAGGCGTTCCCGGTCCGGGCGGCAAGTCGGTCGCGCAGCTTTTCTATGCGGCCGGCCAGCGCCTCGATCGCGTGGGCGCTCGGTTCGTCGTCGCCGTCTAGCGGCAGGCTCGTCTGCCGCCCTGCGACTTCGCGTTTCAGGTCGTTCAGTTCGTCTGCCAGGAACAGCGCGGCGAACAGCAGGGTGCGTACTTCGGTCAGGCCCGGCGTGCTCTGCTGCGCAACGCGCGCCTTGTCCTCGATCAGCGTCGCGAGATGGCCCAGATGCGCCTCTTCCCCGTCGCGGCAGCGGATCGCATAATGCCGCCCGGCGATCACCAACGTCGTTTCAGCCATGGGCATGCCCTTTCAGCGTGTCGATCAGATCGTCCAGGGATCGCAGCGCGGCGCGCGCGGCGCCCTGGTCCAAAGCGGGAAGGGGGCTGGCCGGGGCGGCATCCGCCAAACCCGCCACATCCTGTTCAAGCCGGCTCACAGCACGCTCCAGCGTGCCGATCGCCTGCATCATGCGGTCGCTTGCCATCATTCATGCATAGCGAAAGTCGGGGCCATGCAAAAGCAGTCTTTCTGGCCGATTACAGCGCTGTTCTCACGATTCGTGCCGCCGCTGCGGTTGACGCATGGGACTTGACGCGACAAAGGGGGCGCGTTCTCGACTCGCCTGCACGTGCGCGGGCGCCGTCCTTATGCTTGCTTCAGAAAGACGCCCGCCCGCATGACCGTTTCCGAAAAGTCGCTCGCCAACGCCATTCGGGCGCTGTCCATGGACGCCGTGCAGGCCGCCAATAGCGGTCATCCGGGCATGCCGATGGGCATGGCGGATGTAGCGACGGTATTGTTCGGCGACTATCTGAAATTCGATCCGACCCAGCCCAAATGGGCCGACCGCGACCGTTTCGTCCTGTCGGCGGGCCATGGATCGATGCTGATCTATTCGCTGCTGCACCTGACCGGCTATGCCCGCCCGACGATCGAGGACATCGCCGGTTTCCGCCAGCTACACAGCCCCTGCGCTGGCCACCCGGAAAATTTCGAGCTGGCGGGCGTGGAAGCGACCACTGGCCCGCTGGGGTCGGGCCTGGCCACCGCCGTCGGCATGGCAATCGCCGAGCGGCATCTGAACGCGCAGTTCGGCGACGATCTGGTCGACCATCGGACCTGGGTGATCGCGGGAGACGGTTGCCTGATGGAAGGCATCAACCATGAGGCGATCGGCCTCGCTGGCCACCTGAACCTGGGCCGCCTGATCGTGCTGTGGGATGACAACAAGATCACTATCGACGGCGCGGTCGACCTGTCGAGCAGCGAAGACGTGCGCGCCCGTTATGTCGCGACCGGCTGGCATGTCGTGTCGTGCGATGGTCATGACGTGGCCGATGTGCGCCGCGCGCTGGCCGAAGCGATCGCCGATCCGCGCCCCTCGCTCGTCGCCTGCGCGACCAAGATCGGCTATGGGTCGCCCAATAAGGCGGGCACGTCGGGCGTTCATGGTTCCGCGCTGGGCACTGACGAAGTCGCCGCCGCGCGCGAATTTCTGGGCTGGACTGCCGAACCCTTCGTCATTCCGGCCGACATTGCCGATGCATGGAAAGCGATCGGCAGCAAGGGCGCGGACATTCGCGCCGCTTGGGAAGATCGTCTAGCTCATAACGACGATGCGGCTGAATTTACCCGTCGCATGGCGGGTAAACTGCCCGCCAACTTCTCGCTGGCAGCCTATATCGACAGCCTGATCGCCAATCCGCAGAAGGTCGCGACCCGCAAGGCGAGCGAACTGGCGCTAGGCGCGATCAATGACCTGCTGCCGGAAACGCTGGGCGGATCGGCCGATCTCACCGGCTCCAACAACACCAAGACAAAATCGACCGGGCCGCTGACCAAGGACGATTATTCGGGTCGCTACATCTATTATGGCATCCGCGAATTCGGCATGGCCTGCGCGATGAATGGCATGGCGCTGCATGGCGGCGTGATCCCCTATGGCGGCACCTTCCTGGTCTTTTCCGACTATATGCGCGGGGGTATCCGTCTCGCGGCGCTTCAGCAGCAGCGCGTCATCCATGTGCTGACCCATGACAGCATCGGCTTGGGCGAAGATGGCCCGACCCACCAGCCGATCGAACATGTCATGTCGATGCGGATGATCCCGAACCTGGACGTCTATCGCCCGGCCGACATCGTCGAGACGGCGGAGTGCTGGGAATTGGCGCTTAAGGACGCGACCGGCCCTTCGGTGCTGGCGCTGACCCGCCAGAACCTGCCGCAGTTGCGCACCGAAAAGAGCGAAAATCTCTCGGCCAAGGGTGGCTATCGCCTGCGCGCCGCGGGTGCCGACCGCAAGGTGGTGATCATGGCGACCGGATCGGAAGTCGAGATCGCCGTGGACACCGCCAAGCTGCTGGAAGAACAGTGCATCGGCGTCGATGTCGTGTCCATGCCAAGCTGGGCGCATTTCGACGCACAGAGCGCGGCCTACAAAGCGGACATCTTGCCTGCCGACGTGTTGCGCGTGTCGATCGAAGCCGGGACCACTTTTGGTTGGGAACGCTATACCGGCATTGCGGGCCTGCGCTTTGGCATCGACAGCTTCGGCGCATCGGCCCCGGCCGAAGTGCTGTACGACCATTTCGGCCTGACCGCCGTGAAGATCGCGCCCCGGATCGTGGCCGCTCTCAACTAATCACCCGAACAACAACACCTTAAGGAGGCTAGTGCAGTGGCAACGAAGGTAGCAATTAACGGTTTCGGACGTATCGGCCGCCTGGTGGCGCGCGCCATCCTCTCGCGCACCGACCATGACCTCGAACTGGTCAGCATCAACGATCTGGGCGACGTCAAGTCCAACGCCCTGCTGTTCAAGCGTGACTCCGTGCATGGCAACTGGAAGGGCGACGTCAGCGTCGACGGCGATTTCCTGGTCGTCGATGGCACGCGCATCGCCGTGACTGCCGAGCGTGATCCCGCCAAGCTGCCCCACGCGGCGCAGGGCGTGGACATCGCGCTGGAATGCACCGGCATCTTCACCACCAAGGACAAGGCGAGCGCGCATCTGACCGCTGGTGCCAAGCGGGTCATCATTTCCGCGCCCGGCACCAATGTCGACCGCACCGTCGTGTTCGGCGTCAACCATGACGCGCTGACCGCCGACGACATCGTCATTTCGAACGCCAGCTGCACCACCAACTGCCTGGCCCCGCTCGCCAAGGTGCTGAACGATGCCATCGGCATCGAAAGCGGCTTCATGACGACGATCCACAGCTACACCAACGACCAGAACACGCTGGATCAGTTGCACAGCGACATGCGCCGCGCCCGTGCCGCCGCCCTTTCGCAGATCCCGACCTCCACTGGTGCGGCCCGCGCGGTGGGCGAGGTTCTGCCCGAATTGAAGGGCAAGCTGGACGGTTCGTCGATCCGCGTGCCGACCCCCAATGTCTCGGTCGTGGACCTCAAGTTCATTCCGAGCCGCCCGACCACGAAGGACGAAGTCAACGCCCTGCTGAAGGCAGCGTCGGAAGATGGCCCGCTCAAGGGCGTGCTGGGCTATTCGGACGAGCCTTTGGTGTCGATCGACTATAATGGCGATCCGCGCAGCTCGACCGTCGACAGCCTGGAAACCGCAGTGGTCGATGGCAAGCTGGTCCGCGTGCTCAGCTGGTACGACAATGAATGGGGTTTCTCGAACCGCATGATCGACACCAGCGGCGTCGTCGCGAAGTTCCTGTAAGCCTCCGATACATCCGTTCGCCCTGAGCGAAGTCGAAGGGCTAGGCTGAGCGTAGCGAAGCCACTTCGCCTTCGCTCAGCAAAGAACTTCGACTTCGCTCAGCCCGAACGGGTTGGGAACATAGGAAAATTCCAATGACCAAGCCGTTCAAGACGCTTGACGATATGGGCGACATCACCGGCAAGGTGGTGCTGGTGCGCGAAGATTTGAACGTGCCGATGCAGGATGGCGCGGTCAGCGACGACACCCGCCTGCGTTCGGCTATGCCGACGGTGCTGGAACTGGCCGATCGCGGTGCCAAGGTGTTGATCCTGGCGCATTTCGGCCGTCCCAAGGGTCAGAAGAACCCTGAATTTTCGCTGTCCAAGATCACCCGGCCGCTTTCGGCCGTGCTGGGCCGCGAAGTGCAGTTCATCCCCGATTGCCAGGGTGAAGCCGCGATCGACGGCATCGCTGTGATGCGCCCCGGCGACATCGCCATTCTCGAAAATACCCGTTTTCATGCCGGCGAGGAAAAGAACGACCCGGCACTGGTCGAGGCGATGGCGGCGATCGCCGACCTCTACGTCAATGACGCCTTCTCTGCCGCGCATCGCGCCCATGCTTCGACCGAGGGGCTGGCGCACAAGCTGCCCGCTTTTGCCGGTCGTTCCATGGAAAAGGAACTGGATGCGCTGCAGGCGGCGCTGGGCGAACCGGTCAAGCCAGTTGCTGCCGTGGTTGGCGGGGCCAAGGTATCGACCAAGCTCGACGTGCTCAACAATCTGGTGAAACAGGTTGATCACCTGATTATCGGCGGCGGCATGGCGAATACTTTCCTCCATGCCCGCGGCGTCGATGTCGGCAAGTCGCTGTGCGAGAAGGATCTGAGCGACACTGCCGAAGCGATCTTCGAGGCCGCCGAAGCCGCCGGTTGCACCATCCATCTGCCTTATGACGTGGTGGTGGCGAAGGAATTTGCCGCCAACCCTGCGTCCCTGCGCACTTGCAACGTGCATGAGGTCGCGGCGGACGAGATGATCCTGGACGTCGGCCCGGCCGCTGTCGAAGCGTTGGCCGACGTGCTCAAGAATTGCCGGACCCTGGTCTGGAACGGTCCGCTTGGCGCGTTCGAGATGGCCCCGTTCGATACCGCGACCGTGGCGCTGGCCCGGACTGCGGCGGCGCTGACCAAGGAAGGCCAGTTGACGTCGGTGGCCGGTGGCGGCGATACCGTCGCGGCGCTCAACCATGCAGGCGTCGCAGCCGACTTCACCTTCGTCTCGACCGCGGGCGGCGCGTTTCTGGAATGGATGGAGGGCAAGGAACTGCCGGGCGTCAAGGCGCTGACGGCCTGATCCGATAGCGCCATGGGGCGTCAGCGCGTGACGCTGGCGCCCCGGTCGAACAGCAAAAACGCCAGGGTAGCGACCCCGCCAATGGCCGCGCCAGCCAGAGCGCTGGAGGTCCAGCCGCCCTGTTCATAGGTCACCGATCCGATGACCGACCCCAATGCCCCCACCAGAAACATGACGGTCACATAGGCGGCATTGATGCGGCCCCGCGCATGGGGATCGAGCGAGAAGATCAGCTTCTGCCCAGTGATCTGGCTCATCTGCACCGCCCCGTCGATCAGCACGGCCATGATAGTGAAGCCGATCAGGCTGCCCGCCGCTACGCTCCAGTCGGCGAGCAGAAAACCGGCCGTCAGTCCGATCAGCCCGATCAGCGAGGCGGGGCGGGTCATGCGGCGATCGGCCATCCATCCGGCGATCGGCGCCACCAGCGCGCCGCCCGCGCCGGCCAGCGCAAAAGCGCCGATTCCGGTATGGCCGAGGTGAAATTCATGGATCAGCGCCAGCGGCGCGGCGGTCCAGAACAGGTTGAATGCCGCAAACATCGCGGCCTGATAAAAAGCGCGCATCCGCACGACGCGATGCTTGACCAGTTGATCGAAGGTCGACGCCAGCACGTCGCGATACCGCATCCCACCCTTGGGCTTGCGTTGCGGACAGGCGGCGAGCAGCGCCACGCCCACCATGGCCATGACGACCGCAGAGACGATGAAGGTGGCCCGCCAGCCAACCGACCCGGCCAGGAAATTGGCGATCGGGCGCGACAGCATGATGCCGAACAGCAGTCCGCTCATCACCGTGCCGACCACGCGGCCCTGCTTTTCCGGTGCGGCCAGGTGCGAGGCGAGGGGGACCAGCACCTGCGCCCCGGTGGCGCCCACGCCGGTCAGGATGGAGGCGACCAGGAAGCTGGTCGGCCCGCTGGACAGGGCGATGGCGACGCAGCCGATGGTGGTGGCCGCAATCGACGTCAGTACGATCCGCCGGTTTTCCAACAGGTCGGCCAGCGGCACGACCAGGAACAGGCCCGCGCCATAGCCAAGCTGGGTCAATGTCGTGATCAGCCCCGCGACGCTGGGGGAAAGGCCAATTTCCGGTCCGATCACGTCGATCAGCGTCTGAGCATAATAGAGGTTGGCGACGATCACGCCGCACGCCACCGCCATGAGGAGGATGGCGGCAGGGGAGAGATTTGCGGGTTTTTCGGCGGGGACGCTGGTCATGCCTGCCCTATGGGTCGCAAGACGCAACCTTTCAACCCGTCCTTCCTAATTGTGCGATGCAGCGGAACCGGCTGGACCAACCGTTTTTCCGGCTACCGTGGCATCAGCACGCCCCTTGCGGTGCGGCATGGGACTGGCTACCAGCCGGAATACCGGCGATAACAACAAAAAGTCGCACCCGGCCGACAGGTGGTGGAGCATCTGTCGATCATCTATTTTTCGTGCCGCCAGGGGGCGGTGCCCAAGGAAGGTATGTGCAGATGCTGGATCAGGATATGAAGCAGAAGATCGCGACGGGCGAAGGCTTTATCGCGGCGCTCGACCAGAGCGGCGGATCTACGCCCAAGGCGCTCAAGGGCTATGGCGTGGACGAAGACGCCTGGTCCAGCGAAGAGGAAATGTACGGCCTGATCCACGCGATGCGCAGCCGTGTCATCACCTCGCCCGCCTTCACCGGCGACAAGGTACTGGGCGCGATCCTGTTCGAACGCACCATGGACGGCACGGTCGATGGCAAGCCCACTCCGCAGGCGCTGCTGGAGCGGGGCGTGGTGCCTTTCATCAAGATCGACAAGGGTCTGGAGGATGAGGCGAACGGCGTGCAACTAATGAAGCCCAATCCCGATCTCGACATCCTGCTGCACCGGTCGAAGGCGCTGGGCGTGTTCGGCACCAAGGAGCGTTCGGTCGTGAACCTGGCTAACCGCGAAGGCATCGCCGCCGTGGTCGCGCAGCAGTTCGAGGTCGGCAACCAGGTTCTCGCCGCTGGCCTGATGCCGATCATCGAGCCGGAAGTGAACATCAAGTCGCCCGAACGCGCCGAGGCCGACCAAATCTTGCTGGAGGAAATCCTCAAAAATCTCGACGCCTTGCCCGATGGTGTTCAGGTGATGCTGAAGCTGTCGCTGCCTGCCAAGGCCGGCCTCTTCGACCCGCTGGTCGATCATCCCGCGGTGCTGCGCGTCGTCGCGTTGTCGGGCGGCTTCGCCCGTCCCGAAGCCTGTGTCGAACTGGCCAAGAATCGCGGCATCATCGCCAGCTTCAGCCGCGCGCTGCTCAACGATTTGCGCCACCAGATGACCGATGACGAGTTCAACGCGTCGCTGGGCGAAGCGATCGACGAGATCCACGCCGCCTCGACCGCCAAACAGCCGGTTGCGGCATAAAATGGCTGCGGACGCCGGGCGGGATGCAAGTCCGCCCGGCGTTCTGCTTTTTTCCTATCATCGGGCCATTGCACCGATGATGTGGGTGCTGTTCGGCCTGATCTGCATCGAAGCGGCGGTCACGCATTTTTTGATCGCGCTCTGGAACGTGCCGATTGCGATTTTTCTTTCGGTGATCAGTTTGGCAACCGCTGCTTGGCTGATTTTCTTCCTTCGTTCGCTCCGGAAGCATCCATTGCGTCTCAGCAGCGATGGCTTGGTCTGGCCTGTCGGCTCGATGCGCGCGGTCATTGTTCCGCTATCGCAGATCAGGGAAAGGGTAGAGCAGTGGACGCTTGACGGAATCCGCCGCGACGGCCTGTTCAACGCCGCGCTGATCGCGCATCCCAATATTGTGCTGGCGCTCGATCCGCCGATATGCACCCGCCGCCGGACTATTCGATATCTGGCACACCGACTGGACGATCCGCAGGCTTTCAACGCCGCGCTGGATGCTCTAATGCCGCGCCCATGACCGATTTTACCGATGAAGAGCTGGCGCTCGACCCGCATTTCGCCGACCAGTTCGAGCCGGGCTTCCGCCCCGCCTGCCAGCTCTACCTGATCTCCCCGCCGACCATCGACGATGGCTTTCTCGATCAGCTCGCGGCCGCGTTCGACGGCGGCGGCGTTGCGGCGTTTCAGTTGCGGCTTAAAGGGATAGATGATCACGCTATCGCCGCGCTGGCCCCGCCGATCCAGGCGCTGTGCGCGGAGCGGGAGGTAGCCTTCATCGTCAATGACAGCATTGGTTTGGCCAAGCGGCTCAATGCGGACGGGGTCCATCTGGGGCAGGAGGATGGCGACCCGCGCGATGCGCGCGAGCAATTGGGGCCGAAGGTGCAGATCGGCGTGACCTGCCATGACAGCCGCCATCTGGCGATGGAGGCGGGCGAGGCGGGGGCCGACTATGTCGCGTTCGGTGCCTTCTATCCCACCACCACCAAAGACACGCTCCACCGCGCCGAACCGTCGGTCCTGGGATGGTGGACGACCCTGTTCGAACTGCCCTGTGTCGCGATCGGCGGCGTGACAGCGGACAATGCCGCGCCGCTGGTCGCGGCTGGCGCAGATTTCCTGGCGGTCAGCAGCGCGGTGTGGAACCACCCGGACGGTCCGAAGGCGGGCGTTGCCGCCTTTGCGCAAGTGTTGGCGAGCAAGCCGCCGCCGCCGCGCTAAATCGGCGACATGACTTTCCTCGCGATCGTCACTCTGAACTCGCTGGGAATTATTCCCTTGGATCGGCTGACGTTAGCGTTCGCTCGGTGACACCCAGCATCTAGGCTGGAGCGTATCGAAACGGTCGTTTGCGTTATCCCGCGGGTCGGCCATGCCTAACATCCTGTTCTGATTGCCCTGAGAAAGCCACCAAATCGACGCCACGTCTTACGTCAGGAACGACCTCGCGCCAGTTGGCGAGAATTATGCGGTGTTTCCTAAATTGCCTAACCGCCTCAGCATCAGGAAATTGGCTTTCGGTCATCGACCAAGGCGCGCGGTAAAGAGCCTCATCAACGGTCAGCGTGCGTTCTTTTACGGCTATGGCATACCAAGTGGCCGTCGCAAGCCACTCTTCAAGCTGGCCGTTCCAGTGGCTGTGGACATTCTCCCACTGCTGCCATTTTCCTGCATCGTAAACTTCGCCGGCCTGAAGTCTGTCGTAAAGGTCGGCGGCATCCTGCTCAATTTCAGATTCCAGGCGAGCCAACCGTTCTCTCGCACCAATCGCATAAAGAGAATGCATAACCTTTTCATCTTTTGACGCCACTTGTTGGTCTAATTGTTGCAAGTCTCTGCTGACTAAAGCTGTATCAACTCTTATTTGTTCGGCTTTGGCATCTAGTCCCGCCAGCCTCACGTTGATGGCAGTGATTTGCGATGTTGTTTCGGTGATGTCATGATCCGTGACGGCAAGCGATCCATGTAGCGCAGATGTGCTGGATCGTGTCCAGTAAGGGCGAACAACGAAAAAGACAGAGACTGATAAGGCGAACCAAGTAACTGGGTTTGTAGTCAATGCAGCCAACTTTTGCGTAATGACTGGCCATGATGCGCTCAACGAAGGCCAAGCAAACCCTGCAAACCCGAAAGCCGCAGCAATGGCCCATAAGCAAGCTCTTGCAATACGTTGCGCCTTGTAAGCCTCAAGCGCCACGGTGATACCCGCAGCAAAAAAGAACAATTGGATGGTAAGATTGTTGTCCATCGGCGCGTTTCATCCCTCGACCCGCTTATAGCAAGTCCCTGTAATAGAGTGGCGGATAGAACATTTGGACCTACACGCTCAAAGGGGATAATCACAAACTCGTTTCAGGGTCCATATCTCTTCTGGATCATTGAATATTGCGGCGGGATAGGGACGAAGTGGGAGAAGGCATTCAGCATCTCCATGGCAGCCTTCCGCGTCTTCGTGCGTTTCCTCTCCGTCCTGATCAGAGAGAATCGCCTTGAAAAACCATTTGTTGCTCCTCGCCCTGCTGTGTAGCGCCTGCAATGTCAGCGTGACTGACGCCAATAGCAGCGCGCCTGCGGATAACGCCGTCCAGCCCGCCAACGCGGCCAACGCCGCTGCCGCCATCAAGAACGACGCCTACGCCTTTCAGGTTGTGCAGGAACAAAATCCCCAGCAACCCAATCGCTTTCTCATGGCGCAGGTTGCGCTCGACCGCTGGGGATTCTCGCCCGGAGTGCTTGATGGCAAAGACGGCATGAGTTTCAAGGCGGCCCTACGCGGTTTTCAGGAAGCCCATAATCTGCCAGTTACCGGCTCCTTCGATCAGAAGACCAGCACAGCCCTGCTGGAAGGCGAGCCGCGGCCAACGACATATCTAGTGAAAATTCCGGACGATTTCGCCCGCGGTCCCTTCTTCGATCTGCCGCGCGGCAACCTGAACGAACAGGCCAAATTGCCGGCGCTGACCTATCGCAATCTGCTGGAAAAGGGCGCCGAACGCTTTCACACCACGCCCGAAGCGTTGATCGCGCTCAATGCGCCCAATACCAATGTCAGGGCGGGTACGACTATCCGCGTGCCGGCGATCGACAACCAGCCGGTCGCCACGATCGAGGGCGACGAGCGCGGTTGGGGCGAGACGCTCGCCAGCCTGGGCGTCGCGAAGGATCAGCCGCAGGCCGATCATCTGGTCGTCGACAAGTCCGAAGGGTTGCTCAAGGTCTACAACGCCGAAAACCGCCTGATCGCGCAGTTCCCCGTTACGACGGGATCGCAACATGATCCGCTGCCGCTGGGCGAATGGACGATTAAGGGCGTCAGCCGAAATCCCGATTTCCACTATAATCCCAACCTCTTCTGGGACGCTTCTGCCAAGGATCAGAAAGCGGTTCTGAAGCCCGGCCCCAATGGTCCGGTCGGCGTGGTGTGGATCGACCTGTCGAAGGATCATTATGGTATCCACGGCACGCCGGAACCGCAGACGATCGGTCGCACCGAAAGCCATGGCTGCATCCGTTTGACCAACTGGGACGCCGCGCGTCTGGCGCAAATGGTGAAAAGCGGGATCAAGGCCAAGTTTCAGGCATGAGGCGGCCGCGGCTGTGGGGGAGCATCGCGATCGCGTTGCTGCTCTGCGTCGCCTTCGCCCATTTCTGCGTCCGGATCGTGCCCGCCGACGCGCCGTCCGGGCCTACGCCCGAGTCCGCTGGCCCGGCGACAAACGGCTCGTTGCTGATCCCGGTCGAGCGCGTGCCGGCTTCGGCGCTGACCGACACTTTCACGCAGGCCCGCGCCAATGGCGCGCGGCCGCATGACGCGATCGATATCATGGCGGCGCGGGGCAGGGCGGTGCTAGCCGCGGCTGACGGCCGGATCGAAAAAATCTTCTGGAGCGAAGATGGCGGTCGCACCCTCTATCAGCGGTCGGCCGACGGGCGGCTGCTTTATTACTATGCCCATCTCGACGGCTATGCGCGGGGCTTGCACGAAGGGCAGCGGCTGCGCCGTGGCCAGCAGATCGCCACGGTCGGCAGTACCGGCAATGCCGATCCGACCGCGCCGCATCTCCATTTTGCGGTCCACGCGATGCAACCCGGCGAGCGTTGGTACGGGGGCCGCGCGATCAATCCCTATCCGTTGCTGGTCCAGCGGTGACCTGTACTGGAAAGCGGCTGCCCGCTATGGAGCAAGCCGCCCCCTTGCCCTTCGCGCCGTCCCGCGGTAAAGGCGCGCCCAGCCTCAAAGAGGCCGGCTCTTTTCCACCTTCAGACATATAGGCAGGCTCTTCCCATGGCGAAGATCAGCGGCGTGGACATTCGTCCCGGCAATAATATCGAATATGAGGGCGGCCTGTGGCGCGCCGTCAAGATCCAGCACACCCAGCCCGGCAAGGGCGGCGCCTATATGCAGGTCGAACTCAAGAACCTGATCGACGGCCGCAAGAACAACGTCCGTTTCCGCTCAGCCGAAAGCGTCGAGCGCATCCGCCTGGACACCAAAGATTTCCAGTATCTCTATGCCGAAGGCGACATGATCGTTTTCATGGACAATGAGAATTACGAGCAGATCAACCTGCCCGCAGAATTGCTGGGCGATGCGGCCGACTTCCTGCAGGACGGCATGGAAGTCACGCTCGAAATGTATGACGAACGCCCGATCTCGGTCCAGTTGCCCGACACGATCGAAGCGACTGTGGTGGAAGCCGACGCCGTGGTGAAGGGCCAGACTGCTTCGGCCAGCTACAAGCCCGCGATCCTCGACAATGGCGTGCGCGTCATGGTCCCGCCGCATATCGTCAGCGGCACCCGCATCGTCGTGGACGTCTATGCCCGCGAATATGTGAAGCGGGCCGACTGATGGCTATGGGCCGCAACACGGCATGGGCCGCTCGGTTGGCGCTTGGCCTCGCGATCGCCGTCTTGCCGGCTGCGGTCCCCATTCAGGCTATGGCGCAGACGCAAGCTGCGCCCACCAAGGCGCAACTCGACAGCGCAGCCTATGTGCTGCGCGTCGTCACGAGCGCGCTTCAGTCGAACGAGGTCGAAGCGCCGGTCAAGAGCGCGCTGTTCGATTGCCTCTATTCCAATTCGGTGTCCAAGGTCAGCGAGGCGACGGACAAGGTCATCGTCGCCAATGCCGGCAAGGTCGATCGGAAAGATCCGTCGCAGATGCTGGCCGTGATCGCCGGCGTATGCGGCTATCGCCCCGCCGCCGCGGCCGCCAAGCCCGTCCCGAAGAAATAATCCAGCAGGCCGTCCCACCGGGGGCGGCGGAGAAACATTATGGCATCGCATTCCGGCCTTCTCACCGTCATGGAGCGCGCCGCGCGCAAGGCGGGATCGAAACTCCGCCGTGACTTCGGCGAAGTCGAACATCTTCAGGTATCCCGCAAGGGACCGGCCGACTTCGTGTCCAAGGCCGATCATCAGGCGGAAAAAACGCTGGTCGAAGAATTGCAGAAGGCGCGTCCAGACTGGGGCTTCCTGCTGGAAGAAGGCGGCGTGATCGACGGCGATCCCACGAAGCCGCGCTGGATCATCGATCCGCTCGACGGCACCACCAACTTCCTGCACGGCATCCCGCACTTTGCCATCTCGATCGCGGTCGAAGAACCGCAATATGGCAGCGCCAAGCGCGAGATCACAACCGGCCTCATCTATCAGCCCGTCACCGACGAGAGCTATTGGGCCGAAAAGAACCGGGGTGCCTGGCGGCATGACCAGCGTCTGCGAGTCTCGGCGCGGCGCGACCTGGCCGATTGCGTGATCGCGACCGGCATCCCGTTCATGGGCCATGGCGATATGGCCCAATGGACACGTGTCTATGGTGCAGTCGCCCCTTCCGTCGCGGGTATCCGGCGCTTCGGTGCCGCCTCGCTCGATCTCGCCCATGTCGCTTCGGGCCGCTATGACGGCTATTGGGAAAGCGGGCTTCAGCCCTGGGATGTCGCCGCTGGCCTGCTGCTGGTGCGGGAAGCGGGCGGTTTTGCGAGCGATTTCCGCGGTGGCGACCAGTCGATCGAGCGCAAGGAAGTGATCGCCGGCAACGATGCGATCCACAGCAAATTGCACAAGCTGGTGGCTGGCGCGCTGCGTTAAAGCCCGGTCAGGCCAAGCGCTTCAAGCGCTTGGCCTTTTTGCGATTCATTCTCAGGGCGTTGGCCCCTTGCTTCGCATATGCAGCAGGCCTAAAGCGCCCCCAACAACCTTTTCGCCCAGGGGAATCCGTTGGTCGATCTTGCCCAATATCTGCCGATCCTGATCTTTCTCGGGGTCGCCTTGCTGCTCTCCGGCACCTTCGTCTTCCTGCCAATGCTGGTGGGCCGGCTGACCGGCGCACATAAGCCCGAACCGGCCAAGCTGTCCGAATATGAATGCGGTTTCCCCGCGTTCGAAGAACCGCGCAGCCAGTTCGACGTCCGCTTCTATCTGGTCGCCATTCTCTTCATCATCTTTGATCTTGAAGCGGCGTTCCTGTTTCCGTGGGCGGTAAGCCTTGACCAGATCGGCTGGGCCGGCTGGGCAACGATGATGATCTTCATAGCGGAGCTGGTGCTCGGTCTCGTCTATGCGTGGAAGAAGGGAGCACTCGATTGGGAGTAGAACTCTATAACCCTGCGCCTGGCACCTTGCCTCCGCAGGGCACGCAGCCCGACCAGGATTTCTTCAATTCGCTCAACAGCGAAGTCAATGACAAGGGTTTCCTAGTCACCTCGACCGAGGATCTCTTCACCTGGGCGCGCACCGGTTCGTTGTGGTGGATGACCTTCGGCCTGGCCTGCTGTGCGGTCGAGATGATCCACGTCAACATGCCGCGTTACGACATGGAGCGTTTCGGCGCCGCGCCGCGCGCGTCTCCGCGCCAGTCGGACGTGATGATCGTCGCAGGGACACTGTGCAACAAGATGGCACCGGCGTTGCGCAAGGTTTACGATCAGATGTCCAATCCGAAATATGTCATTTCGATGGGCAGCTGCGCGAACGGTGGCGGCTATTATCATTACAGCTATTCGGTCGTGCGTGGCTGTGACCGCATCGTGCCGGTCGACATCTATGTGCCGGGTTGCCCGCCGACCGCCGAAGCGCTGCTCTATGGCGTGATGCAGTTGCAGCGGAAAATCCGCCGTATCGGGACGATTGAGCGCTAATATGGGACATTCCGCACCCAAGATCGCGACCATCGACGGGATCGCCGGGGAAATCGGCACCCTGCTGGGGTCGATGCTGATCGACACCGTCGATCATGCCGACGAACTGACCTTCATCGTCCTGCGCGACGCCCTGCCGCAAGCGCTGACGCTGTTGCGCGACCAAGCTGAATATCAGCAGCTTATGGAGATTGCCGGCGTCGACTATCCCGATCGCCCGGAGCGGTTCGAGGTCGCCTATCATCTGCTCAGCGTCACGCGGAATCATCGTATTCGCGTGAAGGTATCGACCGACGAAGACACGCCGGTCCCTACCGTCACGCATCTCTGGCCGGTCGCCGGCTGGCTGGAACGCGAAGTGTTCGACATGTATGGCGTCGTGTTCGACGGCAACACCGATCTGCGCCGCATTCTGACCGATTATGGGTTCAAGGGGCATCCGCAGCGTAAGGACTTCCCGCTGACCGGCTATGTCGAACTGCGCTATTCCGAAGAGGATAAGCGCGTCGTCTATGAACCGGTGAAACTGGCGCAGGACTTCCGCAGTTTCGACTTCATGAGCCCGTGGGAAGGCGCGCAATATGTGCTGCCCGGCGACGAAAAGGCTGTAGCGCCCGCTGCCCCGGCCACTCCCACGCCCAAGACGACCGAAAAGAAGGCCGATACCGGCGCGGGCGAGGCTGCCAACAAAGCAGCCGAAACGAAGTCCGGTGACGCGCCGGCCAAGCCCGCTGCCGCGACCGCCGAAGGTAAAGGTGCTGCCAAGCCCGAGGATAAAGCCTGATGGCCGACTATCTCGACGAACTGGAACATCGCACGGACGCGGCCGACCCGTCTTATGGCGATACGGAAATCCAGAACTATACGATCAATTTCGGCCCGCAGCACCCTGCGG
This sequence comes from Pseudomonadota bacterium, assembly GCA_040389985.1. Taxonomy (GTDB): domain Bacteria; phylum Pseudomonadota; class Alphaproteobacteria; order Sphingomonadales; family Sphingomonadaceae; genus Sphingobium. Next base: position 141,536 of record JAZJZH010000014.1, on the reverse strand, counting down.
CGCATGGCGTTTTGCGTCTGGTCATGGAACTGGACGGTGAAATCGTCGAACGCTGCGACCCGCATGTCGGCCTGCTGCATCGCGGCACCGAAAAGCTGATCGAATATAAGACCTATATGCAGGCGCTGCCCTATTTCGACCGGCTGGACTATTGTTCGCCGCTCGGCATGGAGCATAGCTATGTGCTGGCGATCGAGAAGCTGCTGAACCTGGAAGTGCCGCTGCGTGCGCAATATCTGCGCGTGTTCTTCGCGGAACTGACCCGGATCTGCAATCACATGCTGAACCTGGGTTCGCATGTGATGGACGTCGGCGCGATGACGCCGAACCTGTGGCTGTTCGAAATCCGCGAGGATTGCCTCAACTTCTTCGAACGCGCTTCGGGCGCCCGTATGCACAGCGCCTATTTCCGTCCCGGTGGCGTGCATCAGGATGTGCCCTTGAAGCTGCTGACCGACATCGCGGATTGGCTCGACGGTCGCCTGCCTCGCCTGTTCGAGGATGCGATCAGCCTGGTGGCTGACAACCGCATCTTCAAGCAGCGTAATGTCGACATCGCGGTCGTGTCGAAGGAAGACGCGCTGAAATGGGGCTTTTCCGGTCCCATGATCCGCGGGTCGGGTATCCCCTGGGACATTCGCAAGTCGCAGCCCTATGACGTCTATGACCGTATGGAGTTTGACGTTCCCGTCGGCACCCAGTTCGACTGCTACGACCGGTTCATGGTTCGCGTCGAGGAAGTTCGCCAGTCCGCGCGCATCATGAAGCAGTGCCTGAACGACATGCCCGAAGGGCCGATCGCCAGCTTCGACCGCAAGGTGGTGCCGCCCAAGCGCGGCGAAATGAAGCGGTCGATGGAAGCGCTGATCCACCACTTTAAACTCTACACCGAGGGCTTCCACGTTCCCGCGGGCGAAGTCTATGTGGCGACCGAAAGCCCGAAGGGCGAATTTGGCGTCTATCTGGTCAGCGACGGATCCAACAAGCCCTATCGCTGCAAGATCCGCCCGACCGCCTTCTCGCATCTGCAAGCCATGGACTTCATGATGAAGGGCCACATGCTTGCCGATACAACCGCTGTACTGGGCGCGATGGACATCGTGTTCGGAGAATGTGACCGATAATGGCTGACGCAGTTCATATCCCCGATGAGGCCGAAACCCGTGCGCGCTGGGGCGCGTTCGAGTGGACGGCGGAAAACGCCGCGCAGGCGGACAAGATCATCGCGCGCTATCCCGCGGGTCGCCAGCAGTCGGCGGTGATGCCGCTGCTTGACCTGGCCCAGCGGCAGGTCGCTGCGGAGACGCAGACCAATGGCTGGTTGCCCGTGCCGGTGATGGAATATATCGGGCGTCAGCTCGATATGCCGTACATGCGCGTTTATGAGGTCGCGACCTTCTACACCATGTATAATCTGGCACCGGTCGGCCGCTATCATGTGCAGGTATGCGGCACGACGCCGTGCATGTTGCGCGGGTCGGACGATGTGTTTTCGGCCTGCAAGAATAAGGGCCTGGTCAAGGGCGGCACGACCCCCGATGGCCTGTTCACGCTGAGCGAAGTCGAGTGCCTGGGCGCCTGCGCCAACGCGCCGATGGTCCAGATCAACGACGATAATTTCGAAGATCTGACCTATGACAGTATGAGCGCCATCCTGGAGACGCTGGCCACCGGCGGCCAGCCCAAGATCGGCCCACAGATCGACCGCCAGACCAGCGCGCCGGAGGGTGGCCCGACCACGCTCAAGGAGATGGTCACCGAAAATCACGACTATCGGGGTGATTGGGCGTGAGCGCCCTGATCGCCATCATTTTGGGCCTGATCGTGTTCGTGATCGCGCTCAAGATCATCGGCGCGGTGCTGGGGCTGGTCATCGGCGTTGCCCTTGCGTTGCTTGCCTATTTCGTGGCTGAAAAACTGATCGGAAAGGGCCGCTGATGGCCGACCAAACCGCCCCCGCTGCGCCGCCGCCCTTCGTCGGCCCGCTGTCCGATAAAGACCGCATCTTCACCAACGTCCATGGCTACCAGGATTGGGGCATAGACGCGGCGATGAAGCGCGGCGATTGGGACAATACGAAGAAGCTGATGGAAATCGGCCAGGATGCTATCATCGATATCATCAAAGCGTCGAACCTGCGCGGCCGTGGCGGAGCGGGCTTCCCGACCGGCATGAAGTGGAGCTTCATGCCCAAGGAAAGCAAGGACGGCCGTCCCAGCTTCCTGGTCATCAACGCCGATGAATCCGAGCCAGGCAGTTGCAAGGACCGCGAAATCGTTCGTCACGATCCGCACAAGCTGATCGAAGGCGCGCTGATCGCCGGTTTCGCGATGCGCGCGCGCGCTGCCTATATCTACATCCGCGGCGAGTTCATCTACGAAGCGAAGGTTCTCTTCGCAGCCGTCGAGCAGGCCTATGAAAAGGGCTTCATCGGCAAGAATGCCTGTGGCTCTGGCTATGATTTCGACGTCTTCGTCCATCGCGGCGCAGGCGCCTATATCTGCGGCGAGGAAACCGCTCAGATCGAAAGCCTGGAAGGCAAGAAGGGCCAGCCACGGCTGAAACCGCCTTTCCCGGCGGGCGCGGGCCTGTATGGCTGCCCTACCACGGTCAACAATGTCGAGAGCATCGCAGTGTCGCCGACGATCCTGCGGCGCGGCGCGGCCTGGTTCAACCGCTTCGGGCGCGAAGGCAATCGCGGCACCAAGCTGTTCCAGATCAGCGGCCATGTGAACAAGCCCTGCGTCGTCGAGGAATCGATGTCGATCCCGTTCCGCGAACTGATCGACCGCCATTGCGGCGGCATTCGCGGCGGTTGGGACAATCTGATGGCGGTGATCCCCGGCGGATCGTCGGTGCCGCTGGTCCCCGCCAGGGAAATCATGGAAGCGCCGATGGACTTTGACGGCCTGAAAGCCGTCGGTTCGGGCCTTGGCACCGCGGCCGTGATCGTGATGGACAAGTCCACCGATATCGTCCGCGCCATTTCGCGGCTGTCCTATTTCTACAAGCATGAGTCCTGCGGCCAATGCACGCCTTGCCGCGAAGGCACTGGCTGGATGTGGCGGGTGATGGAGCGTTTGCGCACCGGTGACGCCGACCTGTCCGAAATCGACATGTTGCATCAGGTGACCAAGCAGGTCGAAGGCCACACCATCTGCGCGCTCGGCGACGCGGCCGCCTGGCCGATCCAGGGCCTCATCAAGCATTTCCGGCCTGAGATCGAGCGCCGGATCAATGAAAACAAGGGTAGCGCCCCCGTCATGGAGGCAGCGGAGTGATACTGCGGTTCGCTCTTCTAATATCCGCCGCTTTTGTTGCGGCGTCGCCGGCATTGGCGCAGGAAACGGGGACATTGATCCGTCATCGTGTGGCGCAAATGCCGGGTCGAGGCCCCGCGGCCGCGCGAGTGACCATGGAGGGATTTGCGGCTTGCGTCGTAGATCGTTCTCAAGGACGCGCGCGTAAATTTATCGATCTGCCTGTCGGTTCGCCAGAATATAAATCTTTGCTGAAAAGCATGTTCGATCCTTCTGACGAGTGCATGGCGGATGGTCAGTTGAAGCTTTCGGAAAACTTGCTGCGAGGAGGGATTTTCGTAGCGCTTTTCCAGCATGACTATAAGTCCAAGGCCATTGAAGCATTTCCAGATGATTTGAATAGCGGTTATCTCCAATTATATGGCGATACTGTGCCAAGTGCGGCATATTCTGTGGTTGCTTTGGAACAATTTGGTGAATGTGTAGCGCGCGCCAATCCAGCGCTTTCACGGTCGCTGGTGCTATCTTATCCGGCGTCTCGTCAGGAAAATGAAACCGTTCAAGCGTTGATGCCGAAACTCAGCGCCTGCATCCCCGATGGCGAGAAAATCGAACTGTCGAAGGCAACGGTGAAGGGCGCCATTGCTGAAGGATTGCTTCGTTTGACCCGCGCCGCCACGAAGAGCGAATTTGCTCGGACCGAGGTGCAAAAATGAATCGGATCCGCCTTAATTTCGCCCCAGGCCACGCCGAGAGGGTCGATTGTCATAAACGGGCGGCCAGGCCGCTCATCGCTTCCAAAAAGGGCAGCGCGAATGCCTAAAGTCAAAGTTGACGGCGTAGAACTCGAAGTCCCGGCGGGCGCTACGGTCCTCCAGGCGTGCGAGCTGGCGGGGAAGGAAATTCCGCGCTTCTGCTATCATGAGCGACTGTCCATTGCGGGCAATTGCCGCATGTGCCTGGTCGAAGTGAAGCCCGGACCGCCCAAGCCGCAGGCGTCGTGCGCACTGCCGGCCGCCGAGGGGCAGGATATCCGCACCGACAGCGAAATGGTCAAGAAGGCGCGCGAAGGGGTGATGGAGTTTCTCCTCATCAACCACCCGCTAGACTGCCCGATTTGCGACCAGGGCGGCGAATGCGATTTGCAGGACCAGTCGGTCGCCTATGGCCGGGGATCGTCGCGCTATGACGAGAATAAGCGCGCGGTGACCGAGAAGAATATGGGTCCGATCGTCAAGACGGTCATGACTCGCTGCATTCAGTGCACCCGCTGCGTGCGTTTTGCAGAGGAAGTCGCGGGCGTGCCGGAAATCGGTGCGATCGGCCGCGGCGAAAATATGCAGATCACCACCTATCTCGAACATGCCGCGCAGAGCGAACTGTCGGGCAATGTGGTCGACCTGTGCCCTGTAGGCGCGCTGACCGCCAAGCCCTATGCGTTCGAAGCGCGTCCGTGGGAATTGAAGAAGACCCATGCGATCGACGTGATGGACGCGCTAGGCACCAACATCCGCCTCGACAGCCGTGGCCGCCAGGTGCTGCGCGCCGTGCCGCGCATCAATGACGACGTGAACGAGGAATGGGCATCGGACAAGACCCGGCACAATGTCGACGGTCTGGTCCGCAAGCGGCTCGACAAGCCCTATGTCCGCAAGGACGGCAAGCTTGTGCCCGCGACCTGGTCGGAAGCCTTTGCCGCCATCGCCGCGGTTCCACATGGCGGCAGCGTCGCGGCGATTGCCGGCGACCTGCTCGATTGCGAGACGATGTTCGCGGGTAAGGCGCTGGTCGAAAAGCTGGGCGGCACGATGCTGGAAGGCCGCCAGACCGGCCTGTCCTACGACGTGTCGAGCCTGTCTTCGGTGGTGTTCAACACGCCGCTGGCCGATCTGGAAACTGCCGACGTCATCCTGCTGGTCGGCACCAACCTGCGCTGGGAAGCGCCATTGGTGAACACGCGGCTGCGCAAGGCGATCAAGAAGGGCGCGAAGGTATTCGCGGTCGGGCCGGAATTCGACCTGACCTACAAAGTCGAATGGCTGGGCAATGATGCGGCGCTTCTGGGCAAGCTGCCGCAAGCGGTGGTCGATGCCTTCGGCAAGGCCGCGCGGCCCGCGATGATCGTGGGTGGCGGCGTGCTGGCCAAGGATGGCGCGCATGGCGACACGCTGGCGCTGGTCGAGACGCTCGGCCTGATCAAGGATGGCTGGAACGGCTATAACGTCCTGCACTTTGCGGCAGCGCGTATGGGCGGGCTGATGCTGGGTTATGCGACGCAGGGCGGCATCAAGGCGGTGGCGGCTGCCGCGCCCAAGCTGCTCCTTTCGCTGGGCGCGGACGAAGTCGATTATGCAGGCTTCCCCAACAGCTTCAAAGTCTATGTCGGCCATCATGGCGACAAGGGCGCGCACGCGGCGGATGTGATCCTGCCGGGCGCAAGCTATGCCGAAAAGGCGGGCACTTACGTCAATCTGGAAGGCCGGGTGCAGCGGGGCGAAAAGGCCGTGTTCGCGCCGGGTAACGCCCGCGAGGACTGGTCGATCCTGCGCGCGCTGTCCGAGGCGCTGGGGACCAAGCTGCCCTTCGACAGTTTCGACGCGCTGCGCGCCGAGATGGTCAAGGCGGTGCCGGCGCTCGGCGTCGAAGGCTTGGCCGATTATGGCTGGTCGATCCCGAATCTTCCAACCGGAGCGACCGGTGAACTGGCGTCGCCGATCAAGGATTTCTACCTGACCAACGCCATCTGCCGCGCCAGCCCGACGATGCAGCAATGCTCGGCGGAACTGGTCCATGGTGAGAGCTTCGCGGAGGCCGCAGAGTGACCGCTTTCTTCCAAAATCTGGGTATGGGCTTCGAAGGCGCCTGGTTCCTGTCGACCATCATCGGCATCCTGGTGATCGCATTGCCGGTCATGCTGGCGGTTGCGATGCTCATCTATGCCGATCGCAAGATCTGGGCGGCGATGGCGCTGCGCCGCGGTCCCAACGTCGTTGGTCCCTTCGGCCTGCTCCAATCCTTCGCGGACGGCCTGAAGGTCTTTCTCCAGGAAACCATCGTCCCGTCGGCATCGAACAAGGCGCTGTTCCTGATCGCGCCGATCATCACCTTCACCGTGGCCCTGATGGCCTGGGCGGTGATTCCGTTCCAGGTCGGCGTGGTGCTGGCGAACATCAATGTCGGCCTGCTCTACATCCTGGCGATCTCTTCGTTGGGCGTGTACGGCATCGTGCTGGCGGGCTGGGCATCCAACTCCAAATATCCCTTCTACTCCGCGATCCGCGCGTCCGCACAGATGATCAGCTACGAAGTCTCGATCGGCTTCATCATCATCACCGTGGTATTGTGGGCGGGTAGTTTCAACCTGACCGCGATCGTGGAGAGCCAGAAGGGCTATTATGGCTTCCTGAACGGCAATGGCTTCAATCCGCTGCTGTTCCCGATGGCGATCATGTTCCTGATTTCAGCGCTGGCGGAAACGGCGCGCGCGCCCTTCGATCTGACCGAAGCGGAAAGTGAACTGGTCGCGGGTTACCAGACCGAATATTCGTCCATGGCCTTCGCGCTCTACTGGCTGGGCGAATATGCCAACGTCATCCTGATGTGCGCATTGAACGCGATCCTGTTCTGGGGCGGCTATCTGCCACCCGTCGACTGGGCGCCGCTCTATTATGTGCCGGGCATCCTGTGGCTGTTCGCCAAGATCCTGTTCTTCTTCTTCGTCTTCTCCTGGGTGAAGGCGACGGTGCCCCGCTACCGGTATGACCAGTTGATGCGGCTGGGCTGGAAAATCTTCCTGCCTACGTCACTCTTCTTCGTCTTCCTGGTTTCGGGCTTCCTCATGCTGACGCGCTATGGAGGCGCACAATGAGCCTCGGTTATTACGTCAAAAGCTTCACCCTCTGGGAGTTCGTGAAGGCGCATTGGCTGACCTTGAAATATTTCTTCAAGGCCAAGGCGACGATCAATTATCCCTATGAGAAGAACCCGATAAGCCCGCGTTTCCGCGGCGAACATGCGCTGCGCCGCTACCCCAATGGGGAAGAGCGCTGCATTGCGTGCAAACTGTGCGAGGCGGTGTGTCCGGCGCAGGCGATAACCATCGAAGCGCAGCCGCGCGACGATGGCAGCCGTCGCACGACGCGCTACGACATCGACATGACCAAGTGCATCTATTGCGGTTTCTGTCAGGAAGCCTGCCCGGTGGATGCGGTCGTTGAAGGTCCGAATTTCGAATTCGCGACCGAAACCCGCGAGGAGCTGATCTATGACAAGGCCAAGCTCCTGGAAAATGGCGACAAGTGGGAACGCGCGATCGCCGCGAACCTTGCCGCCGATGCCCCCTATCGTTAAGCCGCGCGCGTCAAAGGGAATATTGCACCTGTGATTCACGTCCTCGCCTTTTACCTGTTCGCCATTTTGGTGGTGAGCAGCGGCGCGCTCACCATATTGTCGCGCAACCCCGTTCATTCGGTGCTGTGGCTGATCCTGGCCTTCTTCAACGCAGCCGGCCTGATGGTGCTGCTCGGCGCCGAATTCATCGCGATGCTGCTTGTCATCGTCTATGTCGGGGCGGTCGCGGTGTTGTTCCTGTTCGTCGTCATGATGCTCGACATCGACTTTGCCGAATTGCGCGCCGGCTTTGTCAGCTATCTGCCGTTCGGCCTGCTGATCGCGCTGGTGCTGCTGGCGGAAATCGTGCTGGGCATCGGCCTCTGGAGCGCAGGGCCAATCGAACTGGCGCAGCGCGCGGCGCCGACCGCGCCGGACGTGTCGAACATCAAGGCGATCGGCACGCTGCTCTATACCCGCTACATCTTCCTGTTCGAAGCGGCGGGCGTCGTCCTGCTGGTCGCGATGATCGGTGCGATCGTTCTGACCCACCGGACCCGTGGCGGCACCAAGGGGCAGAATATCGCCAAGCAGAACCGTCGCCGTCCGCAGGATGCGGTCCGCAATATCAATCAGCCCGTGGGGCAGGGGGTGGAGCTGTGATCGGCCTTCAACATTATTTGGTGGTCAGCGCGATCCTCTTCGTGATGGGGGTGCTTGGCATCTTCATCAATCGCAAGAATGTCATCATCATCCTGATGGCGATCGAGCTGATTTTGCTCAGCGTCAACATCAACCTCGTCGCCTTCAGCGCCTTTCTGGGCGATCTGGTCGGGCAGGTCTTCTCGATGTTCGTGCTGACCGTCGCGGCGGGTGAGGCGGCCATCGGCCTTGCCATCCTCGTCATTTATTTCCGTGGTCGCGGCACCATTGCCGTCGACGATGTCAACCGGATGAAGGGCTGAGCCTGAACTCATGATCCAGCTTATCGTTCTTCTTCCGCTGCTGGCTGCTGCCATAGCGGGCCTGGGCAACAAGGCTCTCGGCAAACTGCCGGCCAAGATCGTCACCACTGGCGCGCTGTTCGCAGCCTGCGCCATGAGCTGGGCGATCTTCATTCCCTTCCTGCTTGGCCATGCTGAAGCATCGGTGACGCCGCTGTTCACCTGGATCGAAAGCGGCAGCTTCGACGCCCAGTGGGCGCTGCGCGTCGATACGATGACGGCTGTCATGCTGGTGGTCATCACCAGCGTATCGAGCCTAGTCCACCTCTATAGCTGGGGCTATATGGACGAAGAGCCGGATCAGCCGCGCTTCTTCGCCTATCTGTCGCTGTTCACCTTCGCGATGCTGATGCTCGTGACCGCGAACAATCTGCTGCAGATGTTCTTCGGTTGGGAAGGCGTGGGCCTGGCGTCCTATCTGCTCATCGGTTTCTGGTTCCGCAAGCCGTCCGCCAACGCGGCCGCGATCAAGGCGTTCGTGGTCAACCGCGTCGGTGACCTTGGCTTCATGATGGGCATTTTCGGCACCTATCTGGTGTTCAACACCATATCGATCCCGGAAATCCTGGAAATGGCCCCGTCGATGGCCGGTTCCACCATCGGTTTCCTTGGCCACCGCTTCGATACCATGACGGTTCTCTGCCTGCTGCTGTTCGTCGGCGCGATGGGCAAGTCGGCGCAGCTTGGCCTGCACACCTGGTTGCCGGACGCGATGGAAGGCCCGACCCCGGTGTCGGCGCTGATCCACGCAGCGACGATGGTCACCGCCGGTGTCTTCATGGTGTGCCGCCTTTCGCCGATGTTCGAAACGTCACAGACCGCACTGACCGTCGTGACCTATGTCGGTGCCGCAACCTGTCTGTTCGCAGCGACCGTTGGCACGGTGCAGACCGACATCAAGCGCGTCATCGCCTATTCGACCTGTTCGCAACTGGGCTATATGTTCTTTGCGGCGGGCGTCGGTGCCTATGGCGCGGCGATGTTCCACCTCTTCACCCACGCCTTCTTCAAGGCGCTGCTGTTCCTGGGCGCCGGCTCGGTCATCCATGCGATGCATCATGAGCAGGATATGCGTTACTATGGCGGCCTGCGGAAAAGTATCCCCATCACCTTCTGGACGATGACGCTTGGCACACTCGCCATCACCGGCGTCGGCCTGCCGATCATCGGCGTGGGCTTTGCCGGCTTCTATTCGAAGGACGGCATTCTCGAAGCGGCCTATGCCGCTGGCGGGGCAGGGACCGGGGCGTTCATCGTCGGTGTGTTCGCCGCGTTGCTCACGAGCTTCTACAGCTGGCGTCTGGTGTTCCTGACCTTCTTCGGCAAGCCGCGCTGGACTCAGTCGGAGCATATCCAGCACGCGCTGCACGATGATCACGGCCATGACGATCATGGTCACGACGGTCATGCCGCCCATGCACATGACGATCATCACGCGCATGATGCAGGCGACGGCACGGGTGGCTATCACCCGCACGAAAGCCCGCTGGTGATGCTGGTCCCGTTGATCGTGCTCAGCCTGGGCGCGGTGTTCGCCGGCTTCCTGTTCCACGACCAGTTCATCGGTGCCGAAGGTGGTATCGAATTCTGGAAGGGCGCGCTCGCGTTCAACAGCCATCTGATGCATGCCGCGCATGAAGTGCCGACCTGGGTCAAGTTCGCGCCGTTCACGGTGATGCTGACCGGCCTAGTCGTCGCCTGGCTGAGCTATATCAAGAATACCGATTGGCCGCAGCGCTTCGTGGCGACCTTCACGGGTCTGTACACATTCCTGCTCAACAAATGGTATTTCGACGAGCTGTACAACTTCTTGTTCGTCAAGCCCGCCTTCGCGATCGGCCGCTTCTTCTGGAAGGTCGGTGACGTCGGCTTCATCGACCGGTTCGGGCCGAATGGCCTGGCTGCGCTGGTCGTGCAGGGCAATAAAATTACCCGTCGGCTTCAGTCCGGCTACCTCTACACCTACGCGCTGGTGATGCTGATCGGCCTCGCCGCTGCCGCAACCTGGGCGATGACACGATAATGGACGGCTTCCCCATCCTTTCCCTGATGATGGCAGTCCCGATGGCTGGCGCCATCGCCTGCCTGTTCGCGAGCGCCAATAATGCGCGCTGGATCGCGCTCATCGCGACGCTGGTCGATTTCGTCCTGGGCATTGTCCTGTGGATGAATTTCGACCAAGGCGGCCTCCAGTGGCAGTTTCAGGAATATGCGCCGATCTTCGGTCGTTTCGCCTGGGCGCTGGGTATCGACGGCATCGCCCTGATGCTGATCGCGCTGACCGTGTTCCTGATGCCGATCTGCATCGGCGCCAGCTGGAACGCGATCAACAAGCGCGTCGGCGAATATATGGCGGCGTTCCTCTTCATGGAGGTGCTGATGATCGGCGTCTTCACGGCGCAGGATCTCTACCTTTTCTACATCATGTTCGAAGCCGGCCTGATCCCGATGTATCTGATCATCGGCATCTGGGGTGGCGCGGACCGGATCTACGCTTCCTACAAATTCTTCCTCTACACGCTGCTCGGATCGGTCCTGATGCTGATCGCGATGATGTGGATGGTGCATGAGGCGGGTTCCACCGAAATTCCGGTCTTGATGGCCTATAATTTCGATCCCCATGTCCAGACCTGGCTGTTCCTGGCCTTCTTCGCCAGCTTCGCGGTGAAGATGCCGATGTGGCCGGTCCACACCTGGCTGCCCGACGCGCATGTTCAAGCGCCGACGGCCGGCTCGGTCATCCTGGCGGGCGTGCTGCTGAAGATGGGTGGCTATGGCTTCATCCGCTTCTCGCTGCCGATGTTCCCTGAAGCCTCGGCGCAGCTTGCGCCGATGGTGTGGGGCCTGTCGATGGTGGCGGTGGTCTATACTTCGCTGGTCGCGCTGGTGCAGTCGGACATGAAGAAGCTGATCGCCTACTCGTCGGTCGCCCATATGGCGATCGTGACGATCGGCCTGTTCGCCTTCAATCAGGCGGGCATCGAAGGTGCGATGATGGTCATGCTGGGTCATGGTCTGGTCGCAGGCGCGCTGTTCCTGTGCGTGGGCGTCGTTTACGATCGCCTCCATACCCGTGAGATCAACCGCTATGGCGGCCTCAGCATCAACATGCCGCGCTATGCCGTGCTGTTCCTGTTCTTCACCATGGCGTCGGTCGGCCTGCCCGGCACGTCCAACTTCGTGGGCGAATTCCTGTCGCTGATGGGCGTGTACCAGGCGTCGAGCTGGGTCGCGCTGGTCTGCACCACCGGGATCATCCTGGGTGCGGCCTATATGCTCTATTTGTATCGCCGCATCTGTTACGGCCCGCAGGTCAATGCTGATGCCGCCGCGATGCCCGATCTGTCGATCCGCGAATTCTGGCTGATGGCACCGATTGCGGCGGTCGTGCTGTGGATGGGCGTCTATCCTGAAAGCTTCCTGGCCCCGATGCGGTCCGACATTCAAGCGCTTGAAGCGCGCCTCGCCCCTGCGGCTCCCGCAGGAGATTCCAAGATTAAGATGGGTGCGCCCAAGCCTGCGGGCGAGAGCCACCATGAAGAAGCCCCTGCGCACGGGGAGGCGCACTGATGATCGACTCCGCTTCCCTTCTGGCAGTATTGCCCGAACTCATCCTGACCGTAGCCGGCCTTGCGTTGATGCTGGTCGCAGCCTTTGGCGGCGATGGCTCGGCGCGCGTGGTCACCTGGTTGTCGGTGGTCACGCTGGCGATCGCCGGTGCGGCGCTGTCCTGCTCGCTCGCCCATGGTCCTGACGCCTTTGACGGCCTGTATCGCGCCGATGCCTTTTCCGTCTTCGCCAAGGCGTTGATTTACGTCGCGGCGGCGGCGGCCATCCTGCTTGCCCCGCGCTTCTTCTCGACCGACGGCGTGCCCCGCCCCGAATATCCGATCCTGATCCTGTTCGCCGCCATCGGCATGGGCATGATGGTGTCGGCGGGCGACATGCTGACGCTCTATGTCGGCCTGGAGATGAACAGCTTGGCCTCTTATGTCCTCGCCAGCTTCATGCGGCAGGACGAACGCTCTTCGGAAGCGGGCCTCAAATATTTCGTGCTGGGCTCGCTCGCCAGCGGCATCCTGCTCTACGGCATCTCGCTGCTGTACGGCTTCACCGGCAGCACGGCGTTCGACGGCATCGCCGTGGCGCTGGGCGATGGCGTGGGCAAGGGCGAATTGTTCGGCCTGGTGTTCGTGCTGGCGGGCCTCGCTTTCAAGATCAGCGCCGTGCCGTTCCACATGTGGACGCCGGACGTCTATGAAGGCGCGCCGACCCCGGTCACGACCTTCTTCGCCAGCGCGCCCAAGGTCGCCGCGATGGGCCTGACCGTCCGCGTCGCGATCGAAGCATTGGGGCCGGCAGGTCTGGATTGGCAGCAGATCGTGATCTTCGTCGCGCTCGCCTCGATCCTCTTCGGCGCGGTCGCGGCGATCGGCCAGACCAACATCAAGCGTCTGATGGCCTATTCGTCGATCAACAATGTCGGTTTCGCGCTGATCGGCCTGGCGGCGGGCACCCCTGCCGGTGTCGCGGGCACGATGAGCTATATGGCGATCTACGTGCTGATGACGATCGGCGCTTTCGCCTGCATTCTGCAGATGCGCGACGCCGACGGCAAACCGATCGAAACCATCGCCAGCCTGGCGGGTCTGTCGCAGTCGCGAAAGGGTCTGGCTGCGGCGCTCGCCATCTTCATGTTCTCGATGGCCGGCATCCCGCCGCTCTTCGGTTTCTGGGCGAAGTTCCTGGTGTTCGATGCCGCCGTTGCCGCGGGCCTGACCGCGCTGGCCGCCTTCGGCATCACGGCTTCGGTGATCGGCGCTTTCTATTACCTCAAGATCATCAAGACGATGTATTTCGACGAACCCACCGCCGCCTATGAGGCAAAGGGTGGTCCGGTCGAGAATATCATCCTGACGGCCTGCGCCGTGGTGATCGTGCTGGGCTATCTGCTCAACCCCCTACTGGATCAGGCGAGCGCTGCCGCGGCAGCGTCGCTCTTCTGACGCTGCTGCGCTTCGTCGAGGAAACCGGTTCCACCAACGCCGACATGCTGGCGTTGGCGGGGCAGGGGGCGGCCGATGGCAGTTGGTTGCGAGCCGGTCGCCAGACTGGGGGCAAGGGGCGGATGGGCCGCGCCTGGGAAAGCCCGGACGGCAATCTCTATTGCTCCACGCTGGTCCGGTTGCAGCCCAACGATCCGTTGGCCCATACGCTGGCGCTGGTTGCGGCCAATGCTGTTCATGCGCTGGTCGCGCCGCTCTGTCACGGACAGGCGCGGATCAAATGGCCCAACGACATTTTGGTCGATGGCGCGAAGATCGCCGGCATCCTGCTGGAGAGGGCCAGGGACGCGATCGTCGTGGGCATCGGTATCAACGTCACCGGCCATCCCGAAGGGCTGGACCGCCCGGTCACCAGTCTGGCGGCACAGGGCGCTGAAGACGCGCAGGCGGAGATGCTCTATGCGCGACTTGCCCAGCTATTTGGCCATTGGCTGTCCATCTGGCGCGCCCAGGGTATCGATCCCGTCCGCACCCACTGGCTGCTCAATGCCCATCCGACCGGCACGGCGATGCGCGTCGTACAGCCCGATGGCGGGACGGTGGAAGGCACGTTCGACGCGCTCGACCGGCACGGCATGTTGATCCTGCGCTTGGCGAATGGGCAGAGCCATGCCATTCACGCGGGCGACATCATTCTCAACTAAGGGACGAGCCATGCTTCTCGCGATCGACGCGGGTAATACCAATGTCGTCTTCGCGCTGCTGGACGGGCGCGAAATACGGGCACGCTGGCGGATCGCCACCGATCCGCGGCGCACCGCGGACGAATATGCCGTCTGGTTGAACCAGTTGTTGCAGCTGGAAGGCTATGCCATCGCCGATGTCGATGCGGTCATCATCGCGACGGTGGTGCCGCGCGCGCTGCATAATCTTCAGGTGCTGGCCGACAAATATTTCAAGACCCCGGCGCTGATCGCGGGGCAGGGTAGCGTGGAATGGGGCATCGAACTGGACGTCGCCGAGCCGGCGTCGGTCGGCGCCGACCGGGTTGTAAACGCCATCGCCGCGCACCACCTCTACGCAGGCGATTTGATCGTCATCGATTTCGGCACGGCGACGACGTTCGACGTGGTGGATTATCGCGGCGCGTATAAGGGCGGCATCATCGCGCCGGGGATCAACCTGTCGCTCGATGCGCTGGTTGCGGCGGCGGCGAAGCTGCCCAAGATCGCGATCGCGCCGCCGCAGGATCGGTCAGTCATCGGCCGCACCACCGAAGCGCAGATGCACATCGGCGTCTTCTGGGGCTATGTGGCGATGATGGAGGGGCTGGTCGCCCGGATGAGGGCCGAAATCGGCCGTCCGACCAGAGTGATTTCGACGGGGGGCCTGGCGGTCCTCTTCAATGACAATAGCGATATTTTCGATGCGATCGCGCCGGACCTGACGGTTCAGGGCCTCGCGCTGATGCACGAACGGAGTTTGAAGACATAATGACACCCAAGGATGAACTGATCTTCCTGGCCCTCGGCGGGTCGGGCGAGATCGGCATGAACGTCAATCTCTACGGCTGCCAGGGCAAGTGGGTCATGGTCGATCTCGGCATGACTTTCGGCGACCCGACCTATCCCGGCATCGAACTGGTGTTGCCTGACCTCAGCTTCATCGAGGAACGGCGCGATGACCTGCTGGGCATCGTCCTGACGCACGGGCATGAGGATCATATCGGCGCGATCCCTTATCTCGCTGCGGACCTTGGCGTCCCGCTCTATGCCACGCCCTTCACTGCGGGCCTCATCCGCCTGAAGCTGGAAGAAGAAGGCCTCTCGAAAGAGGTCAAGTTGCATGTGATCCCGAATGAGGGCAGCTTCAATCTTGGCCCGTTCGGCTTCCGCTATGTGCCGCTGGCCCATTCGATTCCCGAAGGCAATGCGGTGTTGATCGATACGCCCTACGGCCGCATTTTCCACACTGGCGACTGGAAGCTGGACGAACAGCCTCTGCTCGGCCAGCCCTCCACCCCGGCCGAACTGACCGCGATCGGCGACGAAGGCATACTGGCGCTGGTATGCGACAGCACTAACGTCTTCAACGATAAGGCCAGCGGGTCCGAAGGCGATGTGCGCGAAGGGCTGATGAAGACCGTGGCGGAGGCCAAGGGGCGGGTACTGGTCACGACCTTCGCCTCCAACGCGGCGCGCGTCCAGACGCTGGGCGAAGTCGCCGCGGCGACCGGGCGCAAGGTGTGCGTGGCGGGACGCTCGCTCGACCGCATCATAAGCACGGCCAAGGCGGCCGGTTATCTTAAGGATTTCCCGCCGACCGTCGATTGGGACGATGTCATGCACCTGCCCCGCAGCGAGGTTATGATCATCGCCACCGGCGGCCAGGGTGAGGTGCGTGCGGCGCTCGCCCGCGTCGCGTTCGACAGCCATCCGATCAAGCTGGCGGAGGGCGACACGGTCATCTTCTCGTCCAAGCAGATTCCGGGCAACGAGATCGCCATCGGCCGCATCCAGAATGCGTTGGCGCAAAAGAATATCCTGATGGTCACCGACCGGCAGGCCGAAGTCCATGTGTCCGGCCACCCTGGCCGTCCCGAACTCGAAGCCATGTATCGCTGGATTCGTCCCGAAATCCTGCTGCCGGTCCATGGCGAGCGCCGCCACATGGCGGAGCAGGCGCGGCTCGGCATCACCAGCGGCATCCGCCATGCGGTGGTGCAGTCGAATGGCGATGTGCTGCGCCTGGCACCCGGCGCACCGACGATCATCGGTCAGCAGGACACCGGTCGCCTAGTATTGGATGGCGACGTCATACTGCCGGCTGACGGCGCGACGATCAATGAACGGCGCAAGCTCGGCCTGCATGGCCAGATCAGCGTCGCCGTGGCGATCGATCGCAAGGGCAAGCTGATCGGCCAGCCCGCCTTGCGCACGCAAGGCGTGCCGGTCGAGGAAGACAAGGCGGCATTCCTGGCCGAAGCGGCCAACGAAGCCGCCGCCGCCGTGCCAAAGGGTTCGATGGAGGAAGAGGCGTTGCGCGAACGTGTCCGCCTGGCCGTGCGCCGCACCGCGACGCGCTGGACCGGCAAGAAGCCGATAGTGGACGTGCTGCTCGTTCGGGCCTAACCACACGCCATGAACCTCTACGCCATCTTCGCCATCTACTTTCTGATGTGGGTGATCAGCGCCTTCATCATGCTCCCCTTCGGCATCCGCACGCCCGACGAGACGGGCGAAGTGCTGCTGAAGGGGCAGGCGGACAGTGCGCCGAGCAATTTCAGGCCCGGTCTGGTCATGCTGCGCGCGACCATAATGGCGACGATCCTGTTCGGCCTCTATTACGCCAATTATGTGCAGGGCTGGGTGACGCTGGACATGCTGCCAGGTTACCGCGCCGCGCAGTGAATAGGCGGGCGGCAGCGCGGATCGTGCGTGCTGCCGCCGATCATGCGCCGTCCTGGGCGAAGATGCGGGCCGTGCTCTGGCCCGACGCGCCGCCGGCCGATCATCATGCCTACATTGCCGATATGCTGGCGCGTGATGGCGAGCTTATTGCCTTCATCGCGTTGGACGAGCGGGGCGACGCGATCGCCTTTGTCGAGGCGGCGCTGCGTCACGACTATGTGAATGGCTGCGACACCAGTCCGGTGGTCTTTGTCGAAGGGCTCTATGTGACGCCCGAAGCGCGGCAGCAAGGCATTGCGAGCGGGTTGATCGACGCCGTCGCAGGGTGGGGGCAGGCGATGGGCTGCACGGAAATGGCGTCGGACGCGGACATCGCCCATCTGGCCAGCCATGATTTCCACCGTGCCGCCGGCTTCGTTGAAACCGACCGGGTCGTCTATTTTCGCAAAGCTATCTGATTATTGCCGCAGTCGCTCGATCGCCTGAGCGAGCGCGACATAAAGCTTGCCCATGTCGGACGATAGCACCGCAACGCCCAGCGCATTGCCGTCGCGCGCCGACAGGATGATCCGCAGCATCGACTCGAAATCATGGATATAGCGGTTCACATGATCGCGGAACTCCGCGTCATTATCATAATGGAGCGCAATTTCGCGCGATTCGCCGGCATCCAGTAGCTTCACCGCGCGCCGGGTGAACACGCCGCGATCACCCTTCAGATAGGCGGACCATGCCGAATCGGTGACGTCATTGGACAATATCTTGGCGACGTCGATCGCGGTGCTGTTGAGCGATTCGATCAGCAGGGCTGAGCGCCGCGCAAAATGATCGCGATCGCGGCTTTCCGATGCGCGTTCCGCCTCCTCGATCCGCTGTTCGACGCTGGCGCTTGTGTCGGCGATCGTCAGCAGTTGGCGGGTGAGGCGTTCGGATGCCTGATGCGCAGCCTTGACCGCTTCCTCCGCGACCCGCGTAACCTGTTCGATCTGCGCCGTCACCTTCTCACCGATCACGGCCTGCAACGCTTCGTCGCTGGCCTGCGCCAATTGTTGTGCGGCGTCGGGAATAGCGCGGCCCAGCGCTTGACGGGCGCGTTCCGCCGCCTGATCGGCCGTGTCCTTGACCCGCAGCAGGGCCGTTACCAGCAAGGGGCCGGCGCCTTCGGTGATACGCGTCGCGTCCTGATGCGCGGCGTCGAGCGTGGTGCGCAGGCGCTCCACCAACGCGCGATTGGCTTCCAGCCCGCCTTGCGTGCTTTCCAGCCATTCGGTGAGGCGGCTGCCTTGGCCGCGCAGCATCTCCTCGGCCTCCGCGGTGCGCCCCACCAACGCTTCGGAAATCGCCTCCAGCCTCTCCATTTCGGGCGCGGTGCTGCCCAACAGGGCGCGGCTCTGTTCCAGCCGCGCATCGAACCGTTCGAGTGCGGCGGGGTAAGTTTCGTCCAGCTCTCGAACGCTCGAATCGAGCGCGACCAGCAGCGTCTCGGCGCATCCGATCAGCTTTTCGGCGGTCATGCCGCCGGTCGACAGCGCCTTGTCGATCCGCAGCGTTTCCTCGGTCATACGGACCAGCGCGCCGGTCAGGCGTTCGCCGCGCTCCAGGGCGCTGTCCTCCAGCGCGGCGAAACGGCTTTCGGTCGATGCGATAGTGTCATGCAGGCTGCTGTGCAGGCTCGACATCAGGCTGCGCTGGCCCTCGATCATGTCGTTGACCTGATGCAGGCGGCTTTCGACGTCGCCGATCGAGTCGCTGAGGCCGGTGACGGTTTCATCGCCGATCGCAGTCAGGCTTTCGCGCGAGCGGGCGATCAAGGCGTCGAGCGCCATCGTCTGGCTGGTCAGGCCACCATCGGTGATCGCCAGCGTTTCCTGTGCCCGTTGCAACGCAGCGTCCAGGCGGCGGCGCAAATCCGTCTCCATCGATTCGATGTCGCGTTCGAATGTGGCGAGCGACTCTTCGCTTGCGCCGTTTATGCCCGTCCGGGCCGCCGCAACCAGCGTTTCCAACGCTTCTGCCCGACGAGACAGCGCCTCGTCGGTGGATGCCATGCTCTCCTTCAGCCTGAGCAAAGCGCTGTCCATGCGCCCACGCAGATCATGTTCGGCGCTATCGAGGGCATCGGTCAGCGTCTGGCAAACCTGCGCGCTGGCTTTTGTAACGCCCGCCTCTGCCGCTTCGACCAACGTGGTGAGCGTCGTAGCATGAGCTTCCATATCCTGGCGGCTGCGATCCATCGCCTGCCGTGCGCTCTGCGCCGTGGCGTCGATCCGGCCGGCGGCAATATCAGCCATGCCGGTGACTTCCTCGGTCGCCGTCCGGGTCGTCTCCTGCAACTGGGTCAACTGGCTGGACAGGCTCTTGGTCGCAGAGAGCGTGCGCGCACGCGCATCGTCGGACAGTTCAGCCAGGGAATGGAGGCGCGCCTCCAGCGTGTCGATCCGTTCGGCCAGCGCATGGCCATTGTCCATCATCTGCGCAGTCATGCGGCCGGTGCGGTCCTCCAGTTCGGGGATGGACCCGATCAGCATGTCCATGCGCGCCACCAATGCGCCGGCAGCGCGTTCGGCGGTTTCCGCCCGTTCGGCCGTGGCATGGGCGCGTGCCGCAATCAGTTCGGCGGATGCTTCCATATTGCTGCTGGCCGCTGCACCATAGCTGTCGAGCAATTCCGCCTGATCCTGCATCGCCTGCCGTGCGGTTTCCAACTGGCTGCTGATGCGGACCAGCCGGAGTTCCAGCAAGTCGGCCTCGGTGCGCAGCGCGCGCGCCGTGTCGAGATAGCGGCGCGATTCGGCGCGGCTGTTGCGGACCAGCAGCATATAGCCGACGCCCAGCAGGATGAGGGGGATAGCGAGCGTGACGATGGCATTGGCCCAGGCAAACGGACCCGCGGCCAGATCGCCCGACGTCGCGATCGCCCAGCCGGCAAAGCCGATCCAGCCGGCCGCCAGCGCCAGCATGGCCCAGCGGAAGCGCTTTATCCGGTCGTCACCGATACCTTCCGTCGCGTCATCCTCGTCAATATCGAGAACCGCCTGTTTCAATAGCAAAATATCGTCCGTCTGCGACTCGTTGCCGATCGCGGTTTGTTCGTCTCGCCAGAACTCGACGATGGTGCTGCCCCCTGTCATGTCATCATCC
Source organism: Pseudomonadota bacterium (assembly GCA_040389985.1). Lineage (GTDB taxonomy): Bacteria > Pseudomonadota > Alphaproteobacteria > Sphingomonadales > Sphingomonadaceae > Sphingobium. The sequence goes on along the minus strand of JAZJZH010000014.1, from coordinate 121,386 downwards.
TAGCATCTTTTCCGCCCGCGCAAATGCCCTGTTACCAAAACTTAACGCAAGCCCGATAGCGTCTGTCGCCATGTCCTATGATCCTGGCGCCCTTCATGCCGCATTGGCCGCCGCCGTCGGCGAAGACAGCACGCTGATCGCAGACCTGCGTGTCGCCTTTCTGGAAAGCGTGACGCGACAGGTCGACCTGCTCGGTCGGGCGCGGTGCGACGCCAATTGGGAATTGGCCGCCTGGCGGCTCAAGGGACTGGCCGCCAGCTTCGGGTTGACCGCCTTGATGGCGCTCGCCGACGAAGCCGCGGCGGCGGCGCCCGGCGATCCGCGCGTGCTGCGTCGCCTGCATGCGGCGCTGGCGGCCCTTGATCACAGTTGATCGTCCGACGCTGAAAGCCTTGCTTGCGCGAAACGCTCCGTCTTGCGAAAAGGTCGTCGCACAACAATCGGGTCGACAAGCGTAAACGCCATGAGTTTCGCCGCTATTCTGAGCGCTAGTCGCGCATCGGGCGATTCGCCCGCGGGTTTGCGTGCAAGCCTGTATTTCGCTGGTCAGACGCTGGTGGAATATCAGGCGCGGCAGGCGGCGCAGGCGGGTGCCGACCGAATCATGATTCTGGTGAGCGTCATCACGCCGGCCCTGTCGCAGGCGGTCGATCGTCTGAGCGCGGATGGCATCGCCGTGGCGCTGGTGCGCGACATGGTATCGATGGTGCGGGATGCGCCACGCGATAGCGACGTGCTGCTGGTGGCGGACGGCGCGATCGTTGCCCAGGCGCATTATGATGGCATCGGCGCGGCCCAGGGCAATGTCATGCTGGTGACCGACGACAGCCGCGCCAGCGCGCCGTTCGAACGGATCGATGCGGGCCAGCGGTGGGCGGGCCTGGCGCGGATCAGCCCGGACCTGCTGTTCGGAACGCTCGACATGATCGGCGACTGGGATCTGGCGCTGACTTTGGTGCGGACCGCGGTGCAAAAGGGTGCCAGGCGGGTCACCGTGCCGCAGGACGACCTGTTGGAAGGGCGCGTGGCGCTGGTCGAAAGCCAGGCGCAGGCCGATCTGGTGGCGCAGGCGGTGACTGCGGCAGGATCGTCCCGTACCCATGCGCGCGGGGGCATCGAACATTATCTGCTGGCACCGCTGGCTCGGATCGTCAGCCCGCCGCTCATGCGAATGCAGGTGCCCGCGCTTCAGGTGCGGATCGCCGGAATCGCGCTGGGTGCCATGGCGCTGGTGCCAATCGAACTGGGATGGCCGCTTGCCGGACTCTGTCTGTTGATGGGCGCGCTTCTGCTGTCGGAAATCAGCGATCGGCTGGGCGACCTTGCGCTGCGGACGCCGCTGATGGGCTGGTTCGCCTTCTGCGCGCCGGCGACGGTGCTTGCGGGAATGGTCTTTGCCGGTGGTACGACATTGGCGGCTGACCTCGCGCTGCTGCTCGGCATCCTGATGGTGGCCGATCGCTGGGGCCGGACGGCGGCCGCGCGACCGTGGATGATCTTCACGCCCGGCACCGCGCTGCTGCTGCTGATCCTGACCGGCTTTGTCGGGGTGATGGCGGAGGGCTTCCGCGTCGCCATTTTGCTGGCGATTGCGTCGGTCGGCGCCATCCTGCTGCGAAAGCGTGATTGAACGATTTTCCCCGGCACGGTTTAGTGCATTTTAAGGACGTGCGATTATGCTGACCGGCATGAGCGCCTATTCGTCCCTTACCGGCACGGCCATGGCGGGCAACTGGCCAATGGCGCGGGTCATGGCTGGCATGTCCGCCGTGCCGGTCGGCCATGCCATCGACCTGGCGTTTTTCTTTCCCGACGAAGGGCAAGCGCGCCATGACGCCCTGATTGCCGAGACGCGCCGCCATATCGGCGGATGCGTCACCGCGATCGAAATGGCTCTGCGCCTGTCGTTGGAACATGCGCCCGATGTCGCCGCCGCGCTGGATCGCTGGCCGGCGCCGGTCGCCTGGGCGATGGTGCGCGCGCATCCCAGTCTGCTTGGCCCCGGCCTGCTGGCGCATATGCAGATGCGCGCTGGCGTGACGGTGATGCTCCGCCAGTTCGGCCAGGCCGATGTCGAGCAACTGGACGAGGTCGAGGGGGCCGCGGCGCCGTCGATCGATGATCCGCTGCTGGGCGACGCCCTGTCGGGGCTGGCGCTGGCCGAAGGACGCTGGCTGGCCATGGGTGGGGAAGACACGCCAATGAAGCCCGACCTGCCCGCCGAATATTTCGCCGAACTGATGTGGATGGTCGCCGCCTGCCTGACCGTCGTCGCGCAACGGACCATGGTCGATGCAGACGATCGGCTGCTGGCCGCTTTCGACCGGTCGGGCTGGGCATTGCTGGCCGATCATGACGAGGCGGCCTGTCCGATCGTTCAGGCGGATCGACTGGTGCGCCGCATGGGTGAACAGGCCGACGCGCCCGGCCTGTTGGGCCGCTTGCTCGAACGGCGACGGTTCCTGCTGTTTGCAGCAGTTACGGCGCGGCAACTCCGGTTGGAGAGCGGCCAGGTGATCGAGATGCTGGTGATGGGACCGCTGTCGCAGGTCGCGATACTGTGCCGGGCACTGGGCGGATCAGGTGCCGATTATCGCCATTTGCTGCTCGCGTTGCGGCCAGTCCGGCCGTCGCTGTCCGATGCGGCGATCGTGGCGGAGGCGGATCGCTATCAGGCGTTGAGCGAGGAGCAGGCCGATAGCGCGGTTGCCGCTCTGCGGACGTCGGCGGACTTTCGTGCGAAGCTCGATCATCTGCGGGCGGCTGCGGGCGCATGAACATGCCGTCGCATCCGGCCATCCTGCGCGCCGCCTTGTCGGCCGACGGCCGTCTCTTGAGCGCGGACGCGCCGCTGCTGGCGCTGCAACGGGAAGCGGGCGCGGATCTCGGCGCGCCCTTCGCCGTCCCGCAATTGATGGCGATCGCCAGACTGGCGGCGCGCCTGGGGGTTCTGGTGTCGCGGCCGGTGGTAGCGGCAGCGCAGCGCGGCGATATCGATATGTGGGTGCGGGCGAAGCCGGAGGGCGACAAGGGCGTCAGCCTGTCGGTCGTGGACTGGCGCGAACGGCCCGTCGCCCCCCTGCCGCCCGACGATGGCAGGCGTGAAGCCGATATTGCGGCGCTGGCCGATGGCTGGACCTGGCAGATCGACACCCAGTTGCGGTTCCAGATGGTGCTGGCGGGCAATGGCGACAGCGGGACGCTGCCGGTCAGTCCGCCGGTGCCGGGAACCCGCTTTTCCGCCTATTTTCAGTTGCAGGCGGACAGCGACGGCGACATGGCGATGCTGCGCGGCTTGGCCCAGCGGCGCGCCTTTCGCGATCAACAGGCGGTGCTGGCGAGCGATATCGCGCGCCGTTACCGCCTGTCGGCCTTTCCGATGTTCGACCATGCCGGCCAATTGACCGGCTACCGTGGGACCGCCTTCCCGCTGGAACTGGCAGTCGCCGCGCCTTTGGCGGACGAACCGCCGCTGACGCTCTATCCGGTCGAGTTCGGGCGGCGTCTCGATCGCTCGCTGCGCCAGCCGTTGGGCCGGATCATCGCGAACGCCGATACGATCAGCGCGCAATTGGAAGGACCGCTGCGCCCCGATTATGCAGGCTATGCCACCGACATAGCGGCGGCGGGCCGACATCTGATGGCGCTGGTCGATGATCTGGCCGATTTGCAGGCGATCGATCGGCCGGATTTCAGCGTCGTCGCCGAAGAGGTCGATCTGGCAGATCTGGGACGCCGTGCGGCGGGACTGCTGGCGGTCAAGGCGCTCGATCGACGGATCACCATCATTGCGCCAGCGCCGGACGCGAGCCTGCTGGCGATCGGGGAATTTCGCCGGATACTCCAGATATTGGTCAATCTGATTGGCAACGCCATCCGTTATTCGCCGGAGGGTACGCAGGTGCGCATCGCGACTGAATGGGAAAGCGGCCAAGCGCGCATCGCGGTCATCGACCAGGGCGCTGGCGTCGCACCGGCGGATCGCGAGCGCATTTTCGAGAAATTCGAGCGGCTGGGGCGCGATGACGCCGGAGGCAGCGGGCTTGGCCTCTATATCTCCCGCCGCCTCGCCCGCGCGATGAACGGCGATATTCGCATCGGCGGCGCGCCGGGTGAAGGCGCACGCTTCATATTATCCTTGCCGGTCGCCTGATGCGATCCAACGACCCTTCGTTCCCATAAAAAACGGCACCCATTGGGTGCCGTTTTTTATCATAGCGTTGGCTTGACGCCGATCAGCGCTTGTCGACCCCGACATAGTCGCGCTGCGTCGGGCCAGTGTAGAGCTGGCGCGGACGACCGATCTTCTGCGCTGGGTCCGAAATCATTTCGTTCCACTGTGCCACCCAGCCGACGGTGCGGGCCAAGGCGAAGAGCACGGTGAACATTTCGGTCGGGAAGCCGATCGCCGACAGGATCACGCCTGAATAGAAATCGACATTCGGGTAGAGCTTCTTCTCAACGAAATAGGGATCGTTGAGCGCGATCTGCTCCAATTCCTTGGCGACGTCGAAGACGGGATCGTTGACACCCAGCTTCTCCAGCACGTCCTTTGCAGTCTTCTGCATCACGGTCGCGCGCGGATCGTAATTTTTATAGACGCGATGGCCAAAGCCCATAAGGCGGAACGGATCGTCCTTATTCTTGGCGCGGGCGATATATTCCGGAATGCGATCGACGGTGCCGATTTCCCGCAGCATGTTGAGCGCAGCTTCGTTCGCGCCGCCATGCGCCGGGCCCCACAGGCAGGCGATGCCGGCCGCGATGCAGGCGAACGGGTTCGCGCCCGACGACCCGGCGAGACGCACAGTCGAGGTCGAGGCGTTCTGCTCATGGTCGGCGTGGAGGATGAAAATCTTGTCCATCGCATCCACGATCACCGGATCGGGGATATAATCTTCCGCCGGGACCGAGAAGGTCATGCGCAGGAAGTTGGCGGTGTACGACAGGTCGTTGCGCGGATAGACGAAGGGCTGACCCACCGAATATTTATAGGCCATGGCCGCGATCGTGGGCATCTTGGCGATCAGGCGGTGGCTCGCAATGCGGCGCTGTTCCGGGTCGTTGATGTCGGTCGAGTCATGATAGAAGGCCGACAACGCGCCGACGACGCCGACCATGATCGCCATCGGATGCGCATCGCGACGGAAGCCGCGGAAAAAGGCCGATAGCTGCTCATGCACCATGGTATGGCGCGTGATGGTGGTGGTGAAGTCTTCCAGTTCCTTCTGCGACGGCAATTCGCCGTTCAGCAGCAGGTAGCAGACTTCCATGAAGCTGGACTCTTCGGCCAGCTGGCCGATCGGATAGCCGCGGTGGAGCAGGATGCCCGCGTCACCATCAATATAAGTCAGGCCGGATTCGCAGCTGGCGGTCGAGGTAAAGCCCGGATCATAAGTGAACATGCCGGTATTGGCGTAGAGCTTGCGCACGTCGATGACCTGCGGGCCGACCGTGCCGTCCATGACGGCATAGTCCTTGGTGTCTCCCCCGACGGTCAAAGTGGCATTGTTATCCGACATATTGTTCTCCTTGAGTGCCATCAACCGGCCGATGCGTGCCCAACATCGTTCAGTCGTTCCAAGCTCTCCTCTTTCCCCAAAAGGAAGAGGACATCGAAAATCCCCGGCGAGACGGTTCGACCGGTGAGCGCCGCGCGCAGCGGCTGCGCTACCTTGCCCAGTCCCAGACCGGCATCCTCTGCCACGCGGCGTATCACGTCTTCGATCGCTTCGACCGTCCAGAACTGGACGGGCTGGAGAGCGTCGGCTGTCTTCTTCAGCAGCGCGCGCGCAGAGTCGTCTAGCAGAGCGGATGCCTTCTCGTCAAAATCGAGCGGGCAATTTTTGAATAGAAATTCTGCGCCCTCGGCAATTTCATTAAGGTTTTTGGCGCGCGGCTTCAACGAAGCCATCGCCTGGGTCAAAATGTCCAACCCGTTTTCCGATAAAACCTTTCCAAGCCGCGCGGCGACACGGGGCGCGACCAGGGCCGCGAGGCGCGCATCGTCGGCCTCGCGCAGATAATGGCCGTTCAGATTTTCCAGCTTCTTGATGTCGAAGCGCGAGGGCGAACGGCCGACGCCGCCGATATCGAACAGGTCGATGGCGCGTGCGATCGAGATGATCTCCTCATCGCCATGGCCCCAGCCCAGACGCAGCAGATAGTTCAGCACCGCTTCGGGGAGCATCCCCATGTCGTCGCGATAGGCGTCCACGCCCAGCGCACCATGGCGCTTGGACAATTTCGCGCCGTCCGATCCGTGGATCAGGGGAATATGGGCGTAGATCGGCTCTTCCCACTGCATCGCCTTGATGATGCTGAGCTGGCGGAAGGCGTTGTTCAGATGATCGTCCCCACGGATGACATGGGTGACGCCCATGTCATGATCGTCAACCACGACGGCCAGCATATAGGTGGGCGTGCCATCGGACCGCAGCAGGATCATGTCGTCCAACTCAGCATTCTGCACGACGACACGGCCCTGCACCGCATCTTCGATTACCGTCTCGCCTTCACGCGGCGCTTTGATGCGGATGACGAAGGGCGCGCCTGCGGGGGCATCTTCCGGCGCGCGATCGCGCCAGCGGCCGTCATAGCGCATCGGCTGCTTGGCCGCGCGCTGCTGCTCGCGCAACTCGGTCAGCTCTTCGGGCGTTGCATAGCAGCGATAGGCGTGCCCCGCTTCGAGCAACTGGTTGGCGACCTCCGCGTGGCGCGGGGTGCGGGCGAACTGGAAGACGGCCGGTTCGTCGCCGCTCAGGCCCAGCCATTCCAGCCCGTCGAAGATCGCGGCGACGGCCGCGTCGGTCGAACGGGCGCGATCGGTGTCCTCGATGCGCAGCAGGAACTTGCCGCCATGATGGCGCGCGAACAGCCAGTTGAACAGCGCGGTGCGAGCGCCGCCAATATGCAGGAACCCGGTTGGGGACGGGGCGAAACGGGTCACCACCGGCTTGTTCATTCCCGTTGCACTTGCCGTCATATTCCCTGACATTCGCCTAGCTGACCCATGGATGCTGCGCCCCCTAGCATGGCTTTTGAGCCACGACAAACCTCCCTTGGTGCGAGGCCGGCGGCATTGGCGCGGGCGGGGCTGGAGCGACTCGAAAGCTGGCTGGAGTGCGAGCGCGAACAGATCGGATTATGGGTGCCGATCGGGCTGGGCAGCGGGATTGCTGCTTGGTTCATCCTGCCCCATGCCATGGCCTGGCTGGCCTTCTGCTGCTGCGCACTGGCGATGGCCTGCATCGGGGCGATGCTGCCGGTGGGCGGGCGGTTGCGGCGGCTGTTCGTGGCGGGTGCCATCCTGGCGTGCATGGGGTGTCTGCTCGTCTGGGGGAAGGCGATGCTGTGGGGCCAGCCGCCGCTGGACCGGGCAACCTTCGTGCAATTGACCGGCGATGTGACGGGCGTGCGTCCCGTTCCGGCACAGGCGATGGTGCGCGTCATGCTGCGTCCGGTCGACGCGCCCGATCTGCCCGCCGTCGTGCGGGTGAATATCGCCTATGCCGATGTGCCGGCAGGGCTGGGCGAGGGGGCGCGGCTGCGTTTTCGCGTTCGCTTGATGCCGCCTGCGCCGCCGAGCGTGCCGGGCGGCTATGATTTTGCGGCGCGCGCCTATTTCCAGGGGATCGGGGCGACGGGCAAGGCGCTGAAGCCGGTCGAGATGTTGATCCCCTCCACCGCTGCGCCACCGTTGCGGGCACGGCTGTTCGACCATATATTGGAACGGGTCGATGGCCGGGCCGAAGGGATCGCGGCTGCGCTGGCGACCGGGGACCAGGGCGCGATCCCCGAAGCGGATGCGGAAGCGATGCGGCGCAGCGGGCTGGCGCATCTTTTGTCGATCAGCGGGTTGCATGTCACGGCGCTGATCGGGGCGGTGATTTTCCTGCTGATGCGGGTGATGGCCTTGAGCCAGCGGGCAGCGCTAGGCTGGCCGCTGATGCTGATCGCCGCGGCTGGCGGGGCGCTGGCGGGGATCGGCTATACGCTGCTGACCGGGGCGGAGGTGCCGACGGTGCGGTCCTGCGTCGCGGCCTTGCTGGTGCTGGGCGGGCTGGCGATGGGGCGGGACGCGGTGACATTGCGGCTGGTGGCGAGCGGGGCGCTGGTGGTGCTGGTGATGTGGCCGGAAGCGCTGGCAGGACCGAGTTTTCAGATGAGTTTCGCTGCGGTGACGGCGCTGGTGGCGCTGGCCGAACATCCGCGCTTTCGCACCTTTGCCGCCGCGCGGGACGAGGGGCTGGTGCGCAAGGCGGGTCGGTTGCTGGTGGTCACGCTGGCGACCGGCATTGCCGTCGAATTGGTGCTGATGCCGATCGCTCTGTTTCATTTTCACAAGGCGGGCCTGCTGGGCGCCTTCGCCAATCTGATTGCGATCCCACTCACCACCTTCGTCGTCATGCCGTTGGAGGCGCTGGCGCTGGTGCTGGATGTCGCGGGGATGGGCGCGCCCTTCTGGTGGTTGACGCAGCAGGCGTTGAACCTGTTGCTGTTGCTGGCTCACGGCGTCGCGGCGAGTCCGATGGCGACATTACTCGCGCCGACCATGGGCATGGGGCTGTTCGGCATAACCGTTATCGGGCTGCTTTGGTGCCTGTTGTGGCGGACGGGATGGCGATGGCTGGGGATCGTGCCGGTGCTGATCGGTGTGGCGGTCACCTTTGCGGCCTCCCCGCCCGATATCCTGATTACCGGCGACGGGCGGCATGTTGCGGTGCGGACTGGCAAAGGCATGGCGATATTGCGCGATCGGGCGGGGGACTATGTGCGCGACGTTCTGTCGGAGAGCGCGGGCTATGACGGCGAACTGGCGGCGATCGCAACATTGCCGGAGGCGCGCTGTTCGCAGGATCTGTGCGCCGTGAGGATGAAGGATGGCAATGGCCGCAACTGGCGGCTGCTTTTCACCCGCAGCAATGTGCTGATCGATCGGTCGAGCTTCGCCCGCGATTGCGCGGCGGCGGACATCGTCGTCAGCGATCGGGGATTGCCGCGCTGGTGCCGAACGCGCTGGATGAAGGTCGACCGCCGGTTGCTCGCGCGTACCGGCGGCTTGTCCATCATCCTGGCGAAGGGCGAAGTACACACCGTCCATCGGGCGGGTGACGCGCATCCCTGGATCGCCCGCCCGACCCGCCGCGCATGGCGGGGCCAGCCTGAATCATTTAGGCCTCGATCACGACCTCAATTATAGCGGCGCAGTAGCCCTGCCAGCTTGCCCTGGATACGGACCTGGCGCGGATCATAGATTTGCGGCTCATAGGCAGGGTTGGCTGGGTCGAGCCGGACGCGACTGCCTTCGCGGCGGAAATATTTCAGCGTGGCTTCCGCCTCGTCGATCAGCGCCACGACGATCTGGCCTTCACGGGCGACGTCGGTGCGTTGGATCAGGGCGAAGTCGCCGTCGAGGATGCCGGCCTCCATCATCGAATCGCCCGATACTTCCAGTGCATAATGGTCGCCTGCGCCGAGCAGCGCGGCGGGGACGGACAGCATCGCTTGCCCCTCCATCGCCTCGATCGGCACGCCAGCCGCGATCCGGCCGTGCATCGGGATTTCGATCACGTCGTTGGCGGCGATGAGCAAAGCCGGTGCGGGGGCCTTGGGCTTGAGGGCGATCACAGGGGCGGGCGCGCGATGCATCGCATCGGGCAGCTTCAGCACCTCCAGAGCACGGGCGCGATTGGGCAGCCGGCGGATGAAGCCGCGCTCCTCCAAGGCGTTGATGAGGCGGTGGATGCCGGATTTGGACCGCAGGTCCAGTGCATCCTTCATTTCCTCGAACGAGGGCGACACGCCGCCTTCGTCCAAGCGGGTCTGAATGAAGCTCAGCAATTCCTGCTGCTTGGGCGTCAACATTGCGGTCCTCCGTAGAACGTATGAGGAACGCATAGGAAACAGATGAAGGTTAGTCAAGCACCGAACATGTCAGGGCAGCGGGAGAATAACGACCCGATCACCAGGCGCTGCCGGCGGCGATCCGGCCGGGCGCAGGATCAGGCAGTCGGCCTTCGCCATGGCGGCGGTGGCGGCGCTGTCCTGCGATGTCACCGACACGATGCCGTCCGGCCCACGCCAGGCGCGCAGATAATCGTCGCGATCGCCGGTGGCGGGCAGCGGCGCGGCAAGCGGCGCGTCGCTCATGGGCGGCAGCGGATCGCGCGCGCCGCCCAGATGGCGGACTAGCGGGAGCAGGAACAGCGTGGTCGTGACGAAGGCTGAGACGGGATTGCCCGGCAGGCCCAGGAACAGCGTATCGCCGATCTTACCGGCCATCAGCGGCTTGCCCGGCCGCATCCTGATCTTCCAGAAATCGAGCGTGCCGCCCGCTTTCACAAAGGCGGGGCGGACGATGTCATGGTCACCGACGGATGCACCGCCGGTCGACACGATGATGTCGGCCGTCCGCGCCCGTTCGATTGCGGCCACCATGCCGTCCAGATCGTCCGGCACGATGCCGAGGTCGATGACGTCGCAGGGCAGGGCGGCGAGCAGGGCGGCGAGCATCGGCGCGTTCGAGGAGGGCAGGAAGCCCGCTGGCGTGGGTGCGCCGGGCGGCACCAGTTCGTTGCCGGTGGAGATCAGCGCGACTGTCGGCCGCCCGCCGACCGGCACGACGCCATGGCCGCCCAACACGGCGAGCGCGATCTGGGCGGGGCCGAGGCGGCTGCCCGCCTCCAGCAACAAGGCATGCTGCGCGAAGTCGGAGGCGGCCGGGCGGACATGGCGACCGGCGGGCAGCGGATCGGCGCTGCCGGTCAACCGGTCGCCGTCACGGGTTGCATTTTCCTGTATCAATATGGCGTCCGCGCCCGGTGGCACCGGCGCGCCGGTGAAGATACGGCTCGCTTCGCCGGGCGCCAGGGCGGAAAGGCCCGCCGTACCGGCAGCGCTTTCCCCGGTCACGCGCCAAGGGCCGGGCGCTTCGGCCGCGCGCACGGCATAGCCGTCCATCGCCGATAGGTCGGCCCAAGGCTGGTTGCGCAGCGCGGCGAGATCCTGCGCCAGCCAGCGGCCGACAGCCGCTGTGATCGGCACGCTTTCAGACGTCAGTCGCTTGGCCAGCGCCAAAAGGCGCGCCTGCGCTTCGGCGACCGGCAGCAGGCTCATGGCGCGCGCCGCCAGTCGCCCGATTTGCCGCCGGTCTTGGCGATCAGGCCGATGCCGCCGATTATCATCGACTTATCCAGCGCCTTCGCCATGTCATAGATGGTGAGGAGCGCGACGGAGGCCGCGGTCAGGGCTTCCATTTCCACCCCGGTCTGGCCGGCGGTGCGGGCAGTCGCGGTGACGGTGACGCCGCGATCGTCTAGGTCGAAATCCACGGTCACGGCGCTGAGCGCGATCGGGTGGCAGAGCGGGATGAGGTCGGCGGTGCGCTTCGCCGCCATGATGCCCGCCACTCGCGCCAAGGCCAGTACGTCGCCCTTCTTGACCAATCCTTCGGCGATCGCCCTCGCCGCCTCGGCACTCATGTCGATCCGGCCGGAGGCTATGGCCTCACGCGCGGTCACCGCCTTGGCCGAGACATCGACCATCCGGGCCGCGCCGTCCTCGTCCAGATGGGTGAGCCCGCTCATGCGCCCGTCAGCAGATTGTGCGTCGCCGCCTCGACATCGGCCTGGCGCATCAGCGTTTCGCCGACCAGGAAGCAGCGCACGCCATGATCCGCCATGGCGACCAGATCTGCATGCCCGGTCAGGCCGCTTTCGGCGACGAAGGTGTAGCCTTCGGGCGCTTTCCCCACCAGTTCGTAGGTGCGGGCGAAATCGACGCTGAAATCGCGCAGGTCGCGGTTGTTGACGCCGATCAGGCGCGAACGGAGCTTGAGCGCGCGGTCCAGTTCGGCTTCGTCATGCACCTCGATCAGGGCGTCCATGCCAAGGCCCAGGGCGGCGTCCTCGATCTCCTGCATCTGGCCGTCGTCCAGCGCGGCGACGATGATGAGGATGGCGTCCGCGCCGAGTGAGCGGCTTTCGAGCACCTGCCAGGGATCGACCAGGAAATCCTTGCGCAGTACGGGAATCGCGCAGGCCGACCGGGCAGCCATCAGATAGTCGTCATGGCCCTGGAAATAGGGTTCGTCGGTCAGCACCGACAGGCAGGCCGCGCCGCCCGCGGCATAGGCGACCGCATGGGCGGGCGGATCGAAGTCGGCGCGGATAAGCCCCTTGGACGGGCTGGCTTTCTTGATCTCCGCGATCAGGCCGAAGCCCGATCGCGCGGCAGCGTCCAGCGCCTGGCGGAAACCGCGCGGCGGGGTCTGCTCGCTGGCGCGGGCGTGGAGCGCCGACACGGTGGTCGCGGCCCGGCGGCGGACGACATCCTCGCGCTTGAAATCGCAGATTTCGATCAGTTTGTTGGTCATTGATAGGCAATCCAGCAATTGAGGAGCGCGTTGGCAAGGCCGCGGTCGATGGTTTCGGCGGCTTCTTCGACGCCTTCGCGCAGATTGGGAACGGCGTCCGCGACGACAAGGGCGGCGGCGGCGTTCAGCAGCACGGCGTCGCGATAGGCACCCGGTTCGCCTTGCAGCAAGGCGCGCAGCGCTGCGGCATTATGGGCCGCGTCACCGCCACGGATCGCCTCCACCGGCTGGGTGGACAGGCCGAGTTCGGCGGCGGTCAGGCGGTGCATCGCGACCAGCGCGTTGCCCTTCACCTCCGCCATGTCGTTGCCGCCTGCCAGGGAAAGTTCGTCCAGCCCTTCGTCGCCGGAAATAATCATGGCATGGTCGACGCCGAGGTCCGCGAGCGCCTGCGCATAGATGGGGACATAGGCCGGGCGAGCGATGCCGACGAGTTGGCGGCGGACCCCCGCCGGATTGGCGAGCGGTCCCATCAGGTTGAAGATGGTGCGTTCGCCGATCGCCTTGCGGATCGGACCGAGCCGTTTGAGCGCGGGATGGTAATTCTGGGCGAAGAGGAAACAGATGCCAAGGTCGGCCAGCGTCGCTTCGGCGGTCGCGGCGGCCCGGTCCAGGTTCAGGCCCAGCGCCTCCAGCGTGTCGGCCGCGCCCGCCTTTGACGAGGCGGCGCGATTGCCATGTTTGGCGACGGGCACGCCTGCCGCTGCGACAACGAGCGAGACAGCTGTGGAGACATTGAGCGTATGATGGCCATCACCCCCGGTGCCGCAGACGTCGATCGCGCCGTCCGGTGCGCTGACCGACAGCATGCGGGCGCGCATGGCGCGGGCGGCGGCGGCGATCTCCACCGCGGTTTCGCCGCGACGCGCCATGGTGACGAGGAAGGCGGCAATGTCCGCTTGCGCCAGATCGGCGTCGAACAGCAGGTCGAAGGCCTGGGCTGCGGCGTCGGGGCCGAGCGGCGCGGAAGGATCGGGCAGGCGGGTCATGGCCCCTGCCTTAGTCGGCGGTGGGCGGGAGAGTCGAGGGGGCGTTAGCGCTTGTGGGCGCAGTTTTCCCCTCGGTCGTGAAATTCCGTTTCCTATTCGCGCAATATTCGCAAAGCGACCGAGCGAAAGGCCATTGTCAGGCCGTTTCGCGCTCCCGCACGGGGATGCCGGCGATCTCCATGAAGTTGGCCAGCATGTCATGGCCATGTTCGGTGGCGATGCTTTCGGGATGGAATTGCACCGAATGAATCGGCAGGGTCGCATGGCGGAAGCCCATGACCGATCCGTCCTCGCTGGTCGCGTTCACTATCAGGCTGTCTGGGATATCCTCGACGATCAGCGAATGATAGCGGGTCGCGGTGAAGGGCGAGGGCAGGCCCGCAAACAGCCCGGTGCCGTCATGGGTGACCGGCGACGTCTTGCCGTGCATCAGGCCGCCACGCACCACTTTGCCGCCGAAATGCTGGCCGATCGCCTGATGGCCCAGGCATACGCCCAGCAACGGCGCGCCCGCATCGTCGCAAGCGGCGACGAGGTCCAGGCTGACGCCCGCTTCATTGGGGGTGCAGGGGCCGGGCGACAGCAGGAATGCCTTCGCGCCGCTGGACAGGGCCTGGCCCGCCGAAATGGCGTCGTTGCGGACGACCTCCACCTGCGCGCCCAGCTCCATCAGATAATGGACCAGGTTCCAGGTGAAGCTGTCATAATTGTCGATGACGAGGATCATGGGACAGAGCCTTAGCGCGGGATGCGCGCGGGGGGAAGTGGGGAGGAACGGATAGGCGCCGGTGTGGGCGGCATCGCCGATCACTCGCGTTTGCGCATCCCGCTTGAAAAACCATCCGCTTGGGGCCATATGGGTCGTGCCGGGTTCGCCCGGCTATGGTGATAAATTGTGTCGTATAATAGACGCAGCGGACCCGGGGGCAGTACCCGGCGTCTCCACCACATGCCCCGCTTTTAGCGGGGTGTCTGACGGGGGCGAACTAGGATCGACGTGTGTTCAAAGGCGATATTTTTACCCGGCCCGTGTAAGCCGTTAAACTGTGCAAAACTCACAAGTGCCAACGATAACGAAGCACTCGCCATTGCAGCGTAATTGAGGGCCTCACGGCCTGATATTATCCTAAAATAGCGCGGTTGAACCCACCGGGCAACAGAAGGGAATTCAGCGGCCTCCGGGAGGGCCGGGCAACAGAACCTCCCGGACCTATCCTTCATCTTCAGAGAAATGCGGCGGGCTTTTCGTGCGCATGTCCGCGGCGACCGATGAAGCGCGCCGACAGCGGCCGACCGATTGCGCGGGAAGGGTGATTCGAATCACCTTCCATCTGCAATCTTATTCGATTACGCTTTTATGACAGTATCGCGTAAAAATCATAACATACTGAAATAATACAAAACAAAATCGTTTTTGCTGGTCCGATGCGCCCTTGTCCTGATGTCATCTAAATGAAATACTTCTGGCTATAATGAGAAGTTTTTTCTGGAGGCATGAGAGATGAAGAAGGTCGCTGTGATGATGGGTCTGGCTTTGGCGGCGATGACGCCGAACATGGCCCAGGCGGCGGCTGAAGGGCAGGATCTGGTGGTCGTCGCCGGTCCGGAAGGTCGGCTGGCGGCCAGTGCTTTGGCGGCCGGACGCTATGACGCAGCGCTGCGCAAGCTGGAGCCGATGCAGGTCTATGGCGAGAATGACCCGGCCCGCCTCATCAACCTGGGCAATGCCTATGCGGGTGCGGGCCGCCTGGCGCAGGCGCGTGAAGCCTATCGCTCGGCCCGCTTCGCACCGGAAACGACACTGGTGCTGGCCAATGGCGCGGAAGAATCCTCGCGCATGGTCGCCATGCGAGCGCTCAGCCGCCTTAACCCCAGCTACGCCATGCGCTGACATAGCGCTGACATATTGTTGGACGAGGCGAGCTACACTCCGTTCGTCCTGAGTAGCCGTTGAGCTTGTCGAAATGGCGTATCGAAGGATTTGGCGCAGCGCCGGATGCTTCGATACGGGTCTTCGACTTCGCTCAGACCCTACTCAGCACGAACGGGGTAGTAAGTTGAAGTCATGGAGCAGAGAGGGGGGGCGTCCGACAGGGCGGCGCCCCTTCGCGTTTGCGGACATGAAAAAGGCCGACCGGGTCGCCCCGGCCGGCCTTTTTCATGCGATGGATCGTCCGATCAGAAGGCCACGGTGAGCGAGGCCGCGATCGTCGTGCCGATCTTGTAGCGGTTATAATAGACGCGGTTGCCGTCCTGCTCCTGAAACTCCTGAAACTTGCGGCCCAGGATATTGCGGGCTTCGAACTTGACCTCGCTGTTGATGCCGCCGGGCAGCTTCACGCCCTGCCGCGCCACGAAGTCGAGTTGAACGCCCGGCCGTTCCTTGATGTCCGGTTGCAGGTTGGGGCCGCGGCTGGTCACGCGGTCGCTGGCGTAGGTCAGCAACAGGGTCTGCTGCGACAGCTTCTCCGTGTCCTCCAGCCCGATCTGGAGGTTGACCAGATGGTCCGACTGGCCCGTCAACGGCGCGCCGTCGATGAAATAGTCGGACGCGGCGGGCAGGTCGCCGGTCGTGTAGGTGTAGGGGATGGTGGTGTCGCCATCGCTGACCTTCAGTTCCGACTGGGTGTAGGTGTAGTTGGCGATCAGCGCGATCCGGCGGCTCTGGAAGAAGGCCGAGTCCATCCCGTCGAGCGGGATATATTTCTGCGCCTCGACCTCCGCGCCATAGAGCGTGGCTTCCGGCGCGTTGGCGAAGCTGGTCGTCACCGCATAGGTATCGCTGATGGTGGTGTAGGTTTCGATCGGGTTCTTGATCTTCTTGTAGAAGCCCGATGCGGTCAGCCGCTCGTCGCGACCCATATACCATTCCGCGCGGATTTCAGCGTTCCACAATTCGCTGTCCTGGAGGAAGGGGTTGCCGCGATAGAAGCGGTTGGAGTCGGTGTCGATGAACGGTTGGGCGATCAGTTCGCGGAACTGCGGGCGGGCCAGCGTCTTGGAGCCCGACGCGCGGAATTGCAGGCCGCCGCCCGCATCGAAGGTCAGCGTCACCGCGGGCAGCCAATAGTCGTTCTTGATCTGGTTGAACGGCGTCACGCCGGTCGCATAAACGTCCACGCCCGTCACCGACTGGCGGCCGCTTTCATAGCGGACACCGGCGTCGATGCTGAAGCCGGGGAAGAGTTCCGCCTTCACCTGGCCATAGCCGGCATGGACGCGCATGGCGGCGTCATAGACGGGGTAGTTGCCGGAGAAGTCGAGCAGGCCCAGATCATAGAGCTGGATCGTCGCGTCCGACAGCAGATAGTCGGGGCGCAACTGCTGCACCGCGATCGGCAGGTTGACCGCGTCGAAATGCAGTTCGTAGCGCGACGATGTGCGCTTCGTGTCGGTATAGGCATAACCGCCGGTGATCACGAATTTGGGAGCGATCTTGTAGCTGAGGTCCGCGCCGCCGAACCACAGATTTTCGTTGAGGTCGCTGAAGGTCACCGATGCGTCGCCGCGCTGGCGGTTGAGCGCGTTGATGAAGCGGTCGCCAACCGGATCGGTGTCCAGGTCGCGGTTGGAGCGGACATAGACGAATTCGCGTTCATAGGGCGCTTCGCGCTGCGAATTGGCATAGGAGCCGCGAAGGTCGAGGCTCAGCGCATCGCTGAACTTGAATTCGCCGGTGAACTGGGTGTCGATCAACTGTCGCTCATACCAGGCGGTCTGCTGCGTCAGATAATCGGCGCCCTGGATCTGGCCGTCATTCTGGCCGACCGCAAGCGACGCGCGCTTCAGGGTGTCGCGGATATAGAGGTTGGTCCAGCGTATCTTCTGGTCGCCCCATTCAGCGCCGAAACCGAGCAGGCCGTTGACCGTCACCTGATTGTCGGTGACAACCTGCTGCGCGCTTTTTCCCGCGCCTTCCGACACGGTTAGCGACGCCTGTTGCAGGTTGTCGCGGGTGCGCCATTTGTTGCTGTAGCCCGCCGTGGCGATAACGCCCACGCGCGCATCGCCGATGTCGAACGCGGTGCCGCCATTGAGCGTGCCGGAGAAATTGAAGGGCAGGCTGTTCGTCCGCTGCACGACCGAGGTCTTGCTGTTGAGGAACTGCATCGCAATTCCCTGCTGATCGGCGCGGTCGATATTGGCGAAGGGCACACCCGCGCCAAAAGCATTTTTGAGCAGCGGCGGCACGTCGCGCGAGCTGTCGTCAAAGCCCGTCCAGTCGGACTTGCTGCCATAATAGGTGTAGCCTAGCTGGCCCGACGTTTCGGTGTTGGCCGAGCTGCCGACGCCAAATTCCAGATAGGATTCGGTCGGGATCGCCTTGGTCGTCAGGTTGATGACGCCGCCGCCAAATTCACCGGGGAAATTGGCCGAAAAGCTTTTCTGAACCAGGGTCGATGCGATGACGCTGGTGGGGAACAGGTCGAGTGGGACGACGCGCTTCAAAGGTTCGGGGCTTGGCAGCGGCGAACCGTTGAGCAGGGCGAGCGAATAGCGATCGCCTAGGCCGCGAACATAGACATAGCCGCCCGCAGCGACCGACAGGCCAGTGACGCGCTGGAGCGATCCGGCGATGTCGCCTTCACCGGTGCGCTTGATATCGGCGGCGGACAGGACGTTGACGACCTGCGGCGCAGATTGCGAGATATTGCTGTTGCGACGGCCAGTGACGATGATGTCGGAACCGGGGATCGATACGTCGACATTGCCGGTCTGGGCGGCGGCTTCATCGGCGGCGCTGGGCGTGGTCGACATGCCGGCGTCGCCGGCGGTCGATGCGCCGGCTTGGCTGGCATCGGTCTGCGCCATCGCCATGGGAGCGACCAGCGCGGTGGAAATCAGGAGCAGGCGCGCCAGGCTGAGCGGCTTCGACATGCTATATATCCCCCTTGGGAAAATTCAGTGCAAAGAGGGCGGGGAAGCGCTGCGTCACGCTCCCCCGCCCCTGTTGAGGTCGCGGGTCCGATCAGGTGGTCGGGATCGCCGTGCAGTTCTTGCTGGTGCTGCCAAAGCTGGCGCTCACCGAGTTGCAGGTCCAGCCGGCGTACCAGGTGTCGCTGCTGTCCTTGACCGCGCCGACATAGGCGGTCGTGGTGAAGGCCGTATCGATCGTCTTGGGGTCGATCGCGACGACGGCGGTTTCGGTCGCGCCGTTGATGAACAGGCTGGTCAGCGACGGGGTGTAGGTGAAGCTGCTGTTCGCGCCGGCCGTGAAGATCGACTGGACCAGGGCGGCGTCAACGCCCGTGCCGGTGCCCTTGAACGGGGTGGTGTTGCACTGCATCACGACCGACAGGTAGCGCGGCTTGCCAGCGTCTTGCAGCGCAGTATCAGCGTCGCGGACGGCCGCAGCGCCGTTGATGCGCAGGCAGCTCTGGTTGGGGCTGACGATGATGCCGTTGACCAGCGCCAGGTCGGCACCGCCGCGCAGCAGCATCGATGCGCCGTCGTCACCGGTGTTCGAACGCTGGATGTGCGTGAAGTTGGCGACCTTCAGATACTGGCGGGGCAGGGCGTCCTCGCTGGCGTTGCTGTTGGTGGCCGAACCGTTCGAGTCGGTTTCGAGGAAGGTGTCGCCGATATTGTTACCTTCGCGCTGGGCGGAGATCACGAACTGGGCGGTGCCGCGGAAGCCGACGTCGGTGTCCAGATTGTCGTCTTCGTTGCCGGTCAGGACCAGATATTTCAGGTTGGCCGAGCCACCGAAGGCTTCGATGCCATCGTCCGAGCTGTTGTGGACCTGGATATGGTCGATCACGGTGCCGGTGCCGACGCCTGCGGGGGTCAGGCCCTGCAATTCCTTGCCGTCTGCCAGGACGAAGCCCGAATAACGGATCTGGACATAGCTGAGACGGCCCGAGCTGTCAGTGTCGGTGGCGCCGCCATAGAGGGCGTTGCTGGTGCCTTCAGTGTCGCGTTCGCAGGCTGTGGTGCCCGCTGCGGCGGCAGGCGCCTGGCAATCGGTGATCTTGGCGCGGCCGAGCAGCACGATGCCGCCCCACTGACCCGACGACTGGTCGGTGTTCGTGCCCAGGACGTTTTCACGGCTGGTGAAAATCACCGGCTGCGCCGCTGTGCCGATTGCGTTGATCTTGTTGCCGCGGTTGACGGCCAGGAAGGCGCTGCCGGTGCTGGCGAACACAACCACGCCCGGATCGATCGTCAGCGTGACGTCGGTGCCGGTGCTGGCGGCACCCTTGTCCGTGCCAACGTCGACGCGGCCGGGCAGCGAGTAGATCACGCCGGTCGTCTTGGCGATGGCGGTGGAGCTGTTGAAACGGGCCGGAAAGCCGCAATTGCGCCAGCTGTTGGTGCCATCCGAGATGGTGCCTAGGTTGGTCAGCTGGTCCGCACCGCTAAGGGTCGGGCAATCGGCGGCCGGGGTCACTGCGGTCGGCGTGGGGGTCGGCGTGGGCGTGGGAGTCGGCGTGGGGGTCGGCGTCGGCGCCGGAATGACGATGGTGCCTTCGCC
This sequence comes from Pseudomonadota bacterium, assembly GCA_040389985.1. GTDB lineage: Bacteria > Pseudomonadota > Alphaproteobacteria > Sphingomonadales > Sphingomonadaceae > Sphingobium. The sequence continues at coordinate 101,546 of JAZJZH010000014.1, read as the reverse complement.
CGGCGAAGCGATGTCGTCCGCGCCGCAGGCGCTCAGGCCCACGCAGGCGCAGCTCGCCATCAGGATCGTTTGGATACGGTTAATCTTGGCCATGTCGTCTCCGCTCCGGCCTGTTGCCGGGATTGTTGAAGTGCGGACCGCAGGGGAATTTCGAATCGGACAACGCCCCCTGTCGCCCTCAGACCGGGCAGTTAGGCGCGGCAGATGACAGGCTGATGCTGCTTCTATGACAGATGGGCGTCGTTAAAATGACAGTTCGAAGACTCCTTCGCCATTTCCATGGTTAAGGCGGTCCGTGCTAAAGGCCATGCCGGGTGGGATGCTGGCAGGAGATGGGCTTGCAACCGGAAATTGAACTGAAGCTGGACCTGACGCCGGAAGCGGCGGAGATGTTCGCGCAATGGCCCTTCCTGCCGACGGAGAGCCAGACGGCGGCGCTGCATGCCACCTATTTCGACACGCCCGATCATCAACTGGGCAAGCGGGGCATGAGCCTGCGCATCCGGCGATCGGGTCGGCGGCGTGTCCAGACGGTCAAGGCGGACGGGCGTGATGGCGCGGGCCTGTTCGCGCGCGACGAATGGGAAATGCCGGTGCGCGGTGCTACGCCGGTGCTGGACGATCGCACGCCTGTCGCCGCGCTGCTGGGCGAGGCCGTGGGGCAAGTGGACCGGCTGTTCACCGTCGATGTGCAGCGCCAGACCTGGATGGTGACGCAGGACTGCGCGACGATCGAACTGGTGCTGGATCGCGGCGCGGTGCTGGCGGCAGGGCGGGAACAGGCGATTTGTGAGATCGAACTGGAATTGAAGGCAGGCGATCCGGCGGCGCTTTTCGCGCTGGCGCGGCGGATCGACGCGGACATTGCCCTGCGACCGGGCGTCCTGAGCAAGGCCGAGCGCGGCTATCGGCTGACGGCGGCGTTGCCGACCGCGTTCAGGGCCGAACCTGTGGCGCTCGACCCGGCTATGACGGTCGGTCAGGCTTTCCTGCGGATCGCCGCTTCATGCCTGCGCCAATATCGGCTGAACGAAGCGCTGCTGCTCGACCATTATACGCCCGAAGCGCTGCATCAGGCGCGAGTCGCCATCCGGCGGATGCGATCGGCGCTGAAACTGTTCAGTCCGGTTTTACAGGCGTTGGACGTGACGCGCTTCCAAAATGAATTGCGCTGGCTGGCGGCAACTCTGGGTGAGGCTCGCGACCTGGATGTTCTGGCGGCGCGGATCGGCGACGGGCGGATCGAGGGGCCGCGGGCGGCGGCGCAGGGCCGCGCGCTGCAATGGCTGGCATCGGCGCGGGTGCGTATGCTGCTGCTCGACCTGGTGGAATGGCTGGCGCTGGGGGCGGGGCTGGGCGCGAAAGCGGATCGGTTGGCGGCTCCCTTCGCCGCGACCCGCCTGCGCAAGCTTCGCAAGCGGATATCGAAGGGCGGCAAGCCTATGGCACGGCTGAGCGACGAGGCGCGCCATGCGGTGCGAAAAGAGGCGAAAAGGCTCCGCTATGGCGCTGAATTCTTTACCGGACTGTTCGACGACAAAAAGAAGCGGCGTCGGCGGCGCAAGATATTTCTGGGCAGGCTGGAAAGCATGCAGGATGTGCTGGGCACGCTCAACGATCTGGTCACGACGCCGGTGACGCTCGCCCGCCATGGGCTGCCGGGCGATATCGGAACCGGCGCGGTGGAGAAGACGGACCTGCTTGCCGCAGCGGCGCGGGCGCACGATGCGCTTGTCGATGCGCGTCGTTTCTGGACGTAACTGGCGTCAGCCCCAGGGTCGCTCGCGATACCATTTGGTGATGACATGCTTCACCCCGGACCGCACTTTCATGCCGTGATGAAGGCTGGCGGGGTTCGGCGCGCCTGCCCCCTCGCGGTTGTTCCAGGCGAGCAGCTTGCCGGTTTCGGGCTGGACGGTCTTGCCGATCTTCGTGAAGCGGGTCGCCCCGCCGGCGGCCGGTTCGTTCAGATAGACCATCAGCGTCCAGGTGCGATTGCCCGCGACCGAACAATATGTTGCATAATCGGACCCCTTGGGATCGAAATAGTCGGTATGCGCCTTGAATTCCTGGCCCACATCATAGCGCTGGCCCTGGATGGGTTCGCCATGGAGCGTCGCTATCCCGGCAAAGGCGTCCAGCCGCGCATTGATCGTGGCGACGAAGGGATCGCCATGGTCGAGGTCGCACGTCTCGCTGGTGCGGAAATAGCCGTCGCCATTGGCGTCCGCGATGGTGGATGGGCGGCGTTTGGCATCGATCCGATCGATCAGCCCGACACATTCGTCCGCGGTCAGGAAGCGGCGCTGGATGAACAGCGTCAAAGCCTGGTTCGGCACTCGCTGGATGCGCGGATGGGTGGCGATCCGGGCAGGATCGGCGTCGGTAGCGGTGAGCGGTGCGGTCAGGTCCGTCATGGCGTTTCCGGATAAAGATGCATCTATCGGCAGACGGAGCCGTAGCTAACTTTCAATAGAGGAAAAGCAAGAGGCATGGCATCAGATGAGGTATGTCATATTATCGTCACATGATTGTCATCTAGCAGTAAAAACATTTGCCTAGCAGGCTGGCACAGTGATGGGGGTTATTCGACGTCATGCGGGTGCCATTTGGCGATAGCATTAAAGGGGCGCGTCGCTTCGCTTGGAGCGGGGCAGGGGCGGCGCGCGGGTTCGACTGGCTGGCTCTGCTCGAACGGGTGCTGCTGGTCCTGCTGGCGTTGCAACTGGTGCGGCTGGTCTGGGCGTTCGTCGTGCCGGTCGGCAGCTTTGGACCCTGGGAAGGGCGACAGGCGCAGATCCTGTCCCCCAGCGCGCGGCAGGCGCTGTTCGCCAGCTTCGATCCCTTTTTTCGAACCGGCGCGCCGCAACAGGCGGGCAGCGGCGTCGTCACCTCGCTGGCGCTGACCCTCTATGGTGTGCGGGTAAACGAGGGATCGGGCCTTGGATCAGCCATCATCGCCGCGCCCGACGGGGTGCAGAATAGTTTTGCCGTGGGCGACGAAATCATGCCGGGCGTCGTGTTGAAGGCCGTGACTTTCGATCATGTGACGATCGACCGGGGCGGCGCGGAAGAACAGATTTTCATCGACCAATCGACCCCGGCGCCCGACGCCACGCCGGCCCCGACGCAGGGCGCAGGCTGGCAGAGCGCCGCCCCGCCGCCGCCCGCCGCGCCCGGCGCAGGGCCGAGCGTGGACGGCCTGAAGCGCGACATCGGCTTCGCCCCGCGGATGCAGAATGGCCGCGTCACCGGCGTTGCGGTCATGGCCAAGGGACCGGCCTTCGCAGGCGCAGGCTTCCGCCCCGGCGACATCATCAGCCAGATCAACGGTCAGCCGATCGGATCGGCCGGCGATCTCCAGGCTCTCCAGAACCAGATCGCGCCCGGTGCGCGCCTTTCCCTCACCGTCGAGCGCGGCGCCGCCGTGGCATCGGTCAACATCATAGTGCAAGGCCAATGACCCGCAAATTCCTCCTCACCGCCGCCACCGCACTTGCTTTGGCCACGCCGATCGCCGCGCCGCTGATGGCGCAGCAGACGCTCAATGTCCGCGACGCCGACATCCGCGCCTTCATTCAGGATGCCGCGCGAGTGACCGGCCGCACCTTCATCATCGACAATAGGGTGCAGGGGAAGGTGTCGGTCGTGACCGATAGGCCGCTGTCACGATCGGAATATTTCGAGATCGTGCTGTCCACCCTGCGCGCCAATGGCCTGGTCGCGGTCCCGGCCCCCGGCGGCGCATACCGGATCCAGCCGGCCGATGGCGCGGCGGGCCAGCCGAGCAGCGTCGGCCGCGGGGCCAGCCGCAACAGCTTCGTGACGGAGGTGTTCCGCCTGCGCTCCATCGATGCGGCGAGCGCGCTGGAGACGCTGCGGCCGCTAGTCAGCAAGGAAGGCTCCGTAACCGCCAACCGCGCGGGCAACAGCGTGGTCGTGGCCGATTATGCCGACAATATATCGCGCATCCGCCAGGTGATCGCTCGGATCGATCGGGACACGTCCGCCACGCAGATGGTGATGCTGAAAAATGCGGGCGCGCGGGAAATCGCGACCTCGCTTCAGGCGTTGGTGGCTACCGGCGGGGGCGAGAATGCAGCGGCATCGGCCGCGACCGTGGTGCCGATCGACAGCAGCAATGCCGTCGCGATCCGGGGCGACGCCAGCACCGTCGCCCGGCTGGCCGCGATGGCGCGCCAGCTTGACCAGCAAGCCGCCAGCGGCACCGAAATCCGCGTCTATTGGCTGGAACATGCCGATGCCGAAAAATTGCTGCCTGTGTTGCAGCAGCTTGTCGGCCAGTCGACCAGCCAGCCGGTGACGGCATCGACGCCGGCGGCTGGTGGCGCTGCCCCCGCGTCTCAGGTGGCTGCGCCCGTCGCGGCGGCATCATCCTCTGCCTCCTCCAGCGGCGGCGGCATCTCCACCCGCGGCCCGGCGATTGTCACCCGCTATGAAGGCGCGAACGCCATCATCGTCGCGGCCAACAGCGACGTACAGCGGATGCTGGGTGAAACCATCCGCCAGGTCGATACGCGGCGCGAGCAGGTGCTGGTGGAAGCGATCATCGTCGAGATCAGCGACGCGGCGGCCAAGAAGCTGGGCGTGCAGTTCCTGCTCGGCAGCACATCGACCGGCTTTGCCGCGAGCAATTACTCCAACGCATCGCCCAATCTGTTGACGCTGGCGGGCGCCTATGGCGCGACGCAGCTGGGTACGACGACGACGACCGTGGTGGCGCCGGACGGCACACGCACGACGACGGAGGTCCAGAATAGCGGCGACCTCGCCAGCACATTGCAGGAATCGGCGATCAGCAGCCTGACCAGTGCGACCGGCGCGATCCTGGGCCTGGGCGGCAGCATCGGCAAGAACGGCATTTTCGGGGCCATCATCAACGCGGTGAAATCCGACACCGAAAGCAACCTGCTCTCCACGCCTTCCGTGATGACGCTGGACAATCAGAAGGCGTCGATCCTGGTCGGGCAACAGGTGCCGGTGACGACCGGCGAGGCGCTGAGCCAGAATTTCGACAACCAGTTCCGCACCGTCCAGCGCCAGGATGTCGGCATCAAGCTGGAGGTGAAGCCGCAGATCAACACCGGCGGCGCGATCAAGCTGTTCCTGCGCCAAGAAGTGTCGAGCGTCGCCGGGCCGGTCAGCAATAGCAGCAGCGATCTCATCATCAACAAGCGCGAGATCGAAACCACGGTCACCGTGGACGACGGCGAGATATTGGCGCTGGGCGGCCTGCTGGATGATAATGAGCGCAAGACGATCGAGCGCATCCCGCTGCTATCCGACATCCCGGGGCTGGGCGAATTGTTCAAGTCGCGCAGCAAGAGCCGGACCAAGACCAATTTGATGGTCTTCATCCGCCCGACCATCCTGCGGTCGAAGGAAGATGCGCAACGACTGACACGGCAACGCTACGGCTATGTCCGCAACATGCAGTTGCAGCGCAATCCCGAAGTCGAACCGACAATAGATGAGCTGGTGCGCGACTATATGGGCGCGCAGCCGCCGGTTGCCCCGGCACAGCCGGGCGACGCGGTGGTGGAGCCGGTCGCGGGCGCGCCGATTCCGCCGCAGATCATCGAACCGACAGTGCGCCAATCGAGCGGCGTGGTGCGGCCGGTCGAGATACCGGCGAGCGGAGAGCGCAAGTGAGCGAACAGACGCCAGCCGATGCCATGTCTCCGCTCGCGCCGCCGCCGCGCCCCATCGACATCCCCTATGTCTTCGCGCGCAAGCGTGGCGTCGTCATGCTGCCGATCGAGGGCGAGCGGCTGACCATCGCGGTGCGCGCGGGCAGCGATCCGCGCGTGTTGCTGGAAGTGCGGCGGCACCTCTCGCGAAGTTTCGATGTGATGTTCGTCGAACCGTCCGAGTTCGACCGGCACCTGTCCAACCATTATGCGATGGAGGGCAGCGCCGCCGCCATGGCCGGATCGCTGGAAGTCGGCGCGGACGAGCTGGACATATTGGCTGCCGACATTCCGACCGCCGACGACCTGCTCGACAGCGCGGACGATGCTCCCGCCATCCGCCTCATCAACGGCATCATCGCCGAAGCGGCGCGGCAGGGCGTGTCGGACATTCATATCGAACCCTATGAAACCGGCCTAGTCGTGCGGATGCGGATCGACGGCGTGCTGCGCGAAACGCTGCGGATGCCGCCCCATGTCGCGCCGGTGGTGGTCAGCCGGGTCAAGGTGATGGCCCGGCTCGACATTGCCGAGCGGCGGGTGCCGCAGGATGGCCGCATCGGGCTGACGCTGGGCGGCAAACTGCTCGACGTGCGCGTTTCTACCCTGCCCAGCCGGGCTGGCGAGCGGGTGGTGCTGCGTATTCTCGACAAGGAGAATGCGGGCATCACGCTGGACCTGCTGGGCATGAACGGGGTGCCCGACCGCATTTTTCGCGAAGGGTTGAGCGAACCCAACGGCATCATCCTGGTCACCGGGCCGACCGGATCGGGCAAGACGACGACGCTCTACGCTGGCCTGCGCCAGCTGAACGACGGATCGCGCAATATCCTGACGGTCGAAGACCCGGTCGAATATGCGATGGAGGGTGTGGGCCAAACACAGGTGAACGCGAAGGTCGGCCTGACCTTTGCGGCGGGCCTGCGCGCCATCCTGAGGCAAGACCCCGACGTCGTCATGGTCGGCGAAATCCGCGACCGCGAAACGGCGGAAATCGCGGTGCAGGCGTCGCTGACGGGGCATCTCGTCCTGTCGACGGTCCATACCAATGACGCGGTCGGCGCGATCACCCGGATGCGTGACATGCGGGTCGAACCCTTTCTGCTCGCCTCCACCCTGCGCGCGGTCATCGCTCAGCGGCTGGTCCGACGGCTGTGCCAGAATTGCCGCGAGCCGGTGCAGGCGGACAAGTCGGCCAGCGCGCTGCTGGGCTTCGACCCCGGCACGATCATCTATCGCGCCAAGGGCTGCGATACGTGCGGCGGCAGCGGTTACAAGGGCCGGATCGGCGTGTTCGAGGCGATCCGGGTGGACGATACGATCCGCCGCCTCATCAACGATGGCGGCGACGAATCGCTCATCGCGCGCCATGCGTTTCTCAACGCGCCCAATCTGGGGTCGGCGGCCCGCGCGCTGGTGCGCGACGGGCAGACTACGGCCGAAGAAGCCATTCGCGTGTCCCGACGCGACGCGATCGAGGCGGAAACCATCGCCGATGGCTGATTTCGACTATAGCGCGATCGACCCGGCAGGCCGGGCGCGCGACGGCAGGATCAAGGCCGGGACGATCGAGGATGCGCGCGCCAAGCTGGACGCGCGCAAGCTGTTCATCGTGCGGATCGAGCCGGGCGCTGTCGAAACGGCGCGCAAGCGGGCGAATCTGTCGCTGCGAAGCCCGCGCCTCAGCCCTAAGGAGCTGACGCTGTTCACGCGCCAGCTGGCGACGCTGACCCAGGTCAGCCCGCTGGAGGAATCGCTGCGCACCATCGGCCGCCAGAGCGAGCAGGATCATGTCCGCGCGATCGTGGGCAAGGTGCATGGCGGCGTGATGGAAGGACGGCGGCTGGCAGATGCGCTGGGCGCGGAGCCGAAAAGTTTCCCGCCGCTCTATCGCGCGATGATCTCTGCCGGTGAAAGTTCCGGCAGCCTGCCCACGATCATGGAGCGGCTGTCGGACCTGATGGAGCGGCAGGCGGTGATGCGCTCGAAAGTGCTGACCGCCATCGCCTATCCATCGGTGTTGGCGACCTTCGCCGTGTTCGTGGTCGCCGCGCTGATGATCTTCGTCGTGCCCAAAGTGGTCGAACAGTTTGATACGGTCGGGCAGGAATTGCCTTTGCTGACCCGGATCGTGATGGCCATATCCGCTTTCCTGGCCGCCTATTGGTGGTTGCTGCTGATATTGATGCTGCTGGCTGGCGTCGGTTTCTGGCGCGCCATGAAGAATGACGGCTTTCGCTATCGCTTCGACGCGATGATGCTGGGATTGCCGGTGCTGGGCAAGCTGATCCGTGACCTTCATGCCGCGCGCATGGCGCGGACATTGTCCACCATGGTCGCCAGCCGCCTGCCGCTGATGGAGGGGCTGACGCTGACCGCCAACACCGTGCACAACCGCGTGCTGCGCAAGGCGTCGGACGAGATCGTCGAAGCGATCCGCGGTGGCGGCAGCCTGTCCGCAGCGCTGCGCCGGGCCGGCGTATTTCCGCCGCTGCTGGTCTATCTGGCGGCCAGCGGCGAGAGCGCCGGGCGGCTGGACACCATGCTGGAGCGGGCCGCCGACTATCTGGAGCGGGAGTTTGACGCCTTCACCTCTACCGCGCTCGCCATGCTGGAACCGATCATCATCATATTGATGGGCGGCATCGTCGCCGTCATCATCCTGTCCATCCTGCTGCCGATCCTGCAGCTGCAAAGCCTCACCGGGGCTTGAAGGAGTTGAATATGTTGAAACTAACATCCGTTCGGGCTGAGCCTGTCGAAGCCCTGTCCTTCTTAGAAAAGAAAGTGGAACCCTTCGACAGGCTCAGGGCGAACGGGGGCAAGGAGGCGGGGGAGCACCGCTTCACGTCTGCAAGGCGCTCCGCCGAACACGGCTTCACGCTGGTCGAACTGATGGTCGTGATCGTCATCATCGGCCTGCTCGCGACGATCGTGGCGATCAACGTCATTCCCGCAACCGACACTGCCCGCGTCGAAAAGGCGAAGGCTGATATCGCCACCATCGAACAGGCGCTGGAACAGTATCGGCTCGACAATTTGACCTATCCGGCGGGGTCAGACGGCTTACAGGCGCTACTCAACCCGCCCGCCTCGCTGGCGCAGCCGCAGCGTTATCGCCGCGGCGGCTATATCAAGAAGCTGCCCGACGATCCGTGGGGCCGCGCCTATCTCTACACCGTGCCGGGCCGCAAGGGCGCGTTCGACATCAGCTCGCTGGGCGCGGACGGCCAGCCGGGCGGAGATCAAGAAAATGCGGATATCTATTCCAGCGAAATCTGACGCGCTGAACGGATTTGCTAGTATGAAGCGCTCGACCGAGACGGGATTTATGCCCTTGAGGCGTTCCGCCGAAAACGGCTTCACGCTAGTCGAGCTGATGGTCGTGCTGACGATCATCGGCTTCATTTCGGCTGCCGTGGTGCTCGCCATTCCCGATCCGCGCGGGCGCGTGATCGAGGATGCCGACCGCTTTGCCGCGCGCGTCGCCGCCGCGCGCGACGAAGCGGTCGTGACTGCCCGTCCGATGGGCTTGTGGGTGTCCGCGTCCGGCTATGGTTTCCAGCGCCGCGAGGCGGGGCAATGGGCGCCGCTGGAAGACAAGCCCTTCGTCACCGCCAACTGGAAAGGCGGCACCCGCGCCCTGGTGGGCAAGGATGGCCGCCAGCAGATTGCCTTCGACGGCACCGGCCTGCCCACTGATCCGCTGACCGTCACCCTGGCGCGCGAAGGCGAGCGGGTGTCGGTGACCGTCGACATGGCGGGGAAGGTCATGGTCGGTGGATAGAAACACTATCCAGCGTGTTCCCGCGAAGGCGGGAACCCAGTCCAACCGTCAGAACTGGGTTCCCGCCTGCGCGGGAACACGGCGACGTGATAGCGGACATACCGAGCGCTCCGCCGAACACGGCTTCACGCCTTTGAAGCGTTCCGCCCAGCAGGGCTTCACTTTGCTCGAAATGCTGGTCGCGCTGGCGGTGTTCAGCCTGGCCGCACTGGCGCTCGTGCGGTTGCAGGGCGTGACCCTGCGCACCGCCGCCGATCTGGACAGTAAGGCGCTGGGCCAGATCGTCGCGCGCAACCTGATGGTCGATGTGCAGACCGATCCGATCCCGCCGTCGGTGGGAGAGGAGGATGGCGCCGTCGATAATGGCGGGCGGCGCTGGCACTGGAGCCGCACCGTCAAGCCGACCGACGACGCGCGGCTGTTGCAGGTCGACCTGACCGTCGATGGCCAGCCGGGCGCGTCGCCGGTGGTTCTTAGCTTCGTGCGGGTGGCCGAGTGATGGCTCCTATCCACCAAAGTCCGTTCGTTTCGAGCGAAGTCGAGAAACATCAACACAGCGCTGTCCGCTTCTCGACGACGCTCGAAGAGAACGGATGTGGGCGCGCGCAATCGGGCTTCACCATTTCCAAGGCGGCCGATAGCGGCTTCACGTCCTCTACGGCTTCCTCCGAACGCGGCTTCACCCTGATCGAACTGCTCGTCGCTCTCATGATCTTCGCCATGCTGGCGGGGGCCGGCGTGCTGCTGCTGGGCAACAGCGTGTCGGCGCAGGCGCAGATTAAGGCGCGGCTGGACGATAGCGCGGCGGTTCAGCGCGCGGGCGGGGCGCTGGCCGGTGACCTGGGACAGGCGGTGCCGCGTATTACCCGGACAGAGGCTGGTACGCTGGCCCCTGCCTTCTGGGCGCATGACGAGGGCGAGGGCCAGCCCGTGATGCAGTTCGTGCGCGGCGGATGGGACAATCTGGGCGACCTGCCCCGGCCATCGCTGCAAAAGGTCGAATATTGGGTCCGTCAGGGTCGGCTGGAACGGCGCACCTACGCGCAGCTGGACGGCGCAACGGGCGACGATCCGGCCGCGCTGCTGGAGAATGTGGAGGCGGTCGTGCTGCGTTTTCGCGACGCGCAGGGCAAATGGCGGGAGGATTGGACCCCGACCCAGCCCGACCTGTTGCCCCGCGCGGTCGAAATGACGGTGACGCGCACAGGCGAGCCGCCGGTCATGCTGCGCTTTCAGGTCGCGCCTGGCCCAGTGGAAAAGCTGGAGGTCGCGCCCGGTGCCTGATCCCACGAACAAAAAGGAACGCGGCGCCGCGCTGCTGACTGTCCTGCTGCTGGTGGCGGTCATGGCTGTGGTCGCAGCGACCGCCCTGGAGCGGGTCGCGATGGCGACGCGGATGACCGGCAATGGCGGCGCGGTCGATCAGGGGCGCGCCTATGCCGATGCCGCGACGGAGATAGCGCGGCTGCGCATCGCTGACCTCACCGCATCGAACCCGGCCAAGATCACGCTGGCGGGGGGATGGATGGGTACGCCGCAAACCATTCCCGTGCCCGGCGGCATCGCCACCGCGCGGGTGACGGACGCGGGCAATTGTTTCAACCTCAACAGCGTGGTGAGCGGCGAGAATGAGGCGAACCTGAAGGTCCGCCCGATCGGCGTCAGCCAGTTTCAGGGGCTGTTGCAGGCGCTGGGCGTGGACGCGCGGCAGGCGCAGGCCGCCGCGGCGAGCCTGGCCGACTGGATCGACACCGACAGCGCGCCTCAGCCCGGCGGCGCTGAGGATGAGACTTATGCGCGGATGGAGCGGCCCTATCGCGCCGCCAACCGCATGATGGTGGACCCCAGCGAATTGCGCGCCGTCAGCGGCATCAGCCCCGCCATCTACGCGCTGGCGCGGCCATGGATTTGCGCGCTGCCGGTCACGGATTTGTCGCCGATCAACATCAATACGCTGCTGCCCGATCAGGCCCCGTTGTTCGCGATGCTGATACCGGGGCAATTGAGCGTTGCACAGGCGCGGCAACTGCTGGCGCAGCGGCCGACGGACGGCTACGGCAGCACGGTGCAATTCTGGGCCTTGCCCTCGCTCATCGGGCTGTCGCCGATGACCGAGGTGCAGGAGCAGGTGAAATTGACGACTGGATTTTTCGGAGTGGACGTGTCGGTGGATGTCGGGGGAACGCAGGTGGTGGAGCGGGCGCTGATCGACGCGCGGGAAAGCCCCGCCATCGTGGTGCGGCGCAGCTGGGGCGCGGGGGCATGAGCAGTCGCGACGCGCTGATCGTCTTCCTGGCCGAAGCGGCCGAGGCGGAGCCGCACTGGATGCGGGTGGTGGACGGCGCGCTGGTGCAGTCGGGCGTGGGCGCGAACTGGCTGGCGGCGTGCTGCATCGCCGCGCTGCCCGATCAGGCGCGGGTCATGCTGGTGCCGCCAGCCGCGCTGGTGACGCTATATTGGACGATGCATCCCGACCTGCCGGTGCGGCAGGGGCGCGCCGCCGCGCGGCTGGCGGCGCTGGCGGGTGGGCTGGGATCGTCCGACCAACTGTTCGCCGCGACTGACGGCAATGAAGACCCCGCCCGCCCGCATATCGTCGCTGTGGCGAGCCGCGCCGACATGCAGCACTGGCTGCTCTGGGCGCAGCATCATGGGCTGGACCCCGACATCATCGTTCCGGCCCCGTTGCTGCTGCCGGAGCCGGAGAGCGGCTTCACCCGCGGCCTGATCGCGGGCGAGGCGGTATTGCGCGGCGTCGATATGGCGCTCACCGCCGACATGGCGCTCCCGGCCTTGATCGCCGACGCGCCGATTGCCGATGTGTCGCCCGGCGTCGTCGAGGGGCGGGCTATCGCCGCGCTGGATGCGCCGCCGCTGGACCTGCGGCAGGGCGACTTCGCCAAGCGCGTGCGCCGCGCCATGGATGGCCGCGCGGTCGGCCGCATCGCGCTGTGGAGCGGGCTGATCCTGCTCGCCAGCCTTGCTATCGCGCTGATCGGCATCGCCAAGCAGCATGGGGAAGCAAGCCGCCTGGATCGGGAAAGCCTGGCGCTGGCGCAGCAGGTGACGCCTGGTGCCAACGACGCGGTGCAGGCGCTTGTCGAAATGGAGGGCAAGCTCGCCGCGCGGGGCGCGGGCGGGCGCGCCTTCACCGCGCCAGTGGCCGGATTGCTGACGGCGATGCAGGATGCGCCTGGCGTCGCGCTGACCGGCCTGTCGCGCGATCCCGACGGCATGGTCCGCGCCACCCTGGCCGCGGCCAAGGCGGACGACATCAATATCGTGCTGCTGGCGTTGCAGGCGGCCGGTTTCACGATCACGGCGACCCCGTCCCAGGAACCGGGCGGGCGGACGTTGGCAGATATCACGGTGCGGTCATGATGGAACGATTAGGCGCATATTGGGCGGAACGATCGCCCCGCGAGCAATGGCTGCTGGGCGTCATGTTCGCGCTGCTGGCGGTGGTGATCCTGTGGTTCGGCATCGCCATGCCGCTGGACCGGGCGCAGCGCAGCGCGCGCGATACGCTCAATGAAGCGACCGATCGCAACGCGGCGGTGCGCGCCGCGGTGAAGCAACTCAAGGCGCTGCCGCGCAACGTCGCGGCCACTGGGCCGGTCACCCCGGTCGATCAGTTTGTCGGCCAGAGCGCGGGCGAGGCCGGATTGACGCTGGAGCGGGCGCAGGCGCAGGGCGGCGACCGGATCGACATTGCCATCGCATCGGTCCGTCCGGTCGCGCTCTTTTCCTGGCTGGCGGCGCTGGAAGCGCAGGGGGTGCGGGTGGAAACGATGAGTGCGCGGCCTTCGCCAACCGCGGGCAGCGTCTCGGTGCAGGCGGTGCTGGTGCGGGGAGAGGGACGATGATGGACCTGTCGCTGTCGCGCCGGATGCGGATCATTCTCCTCCTAACGCTGGTGCTGGGCCTGCTGTTGTTCCTGCCGATGCGGGTCGCGCTGGGCCTGGCCGGGCTGGAGCGGCTGGGCATCGCGGCGCGGGAGGTGCGCGGGACCGTATGGAGCGGGCGGATCGACCAGTTGATGCTGGGCGACATGCCGCTTGGCAGCGTGCGCGCCGGTCTGTCGCCTGTATCCCTGCTGGTCGGGCGGGCGCGATTCGGTATCGCCCGGACCAAGGGCCTGGCGGATGATGTCCAGGGCGCCTTGACGGTCGGCTTCGGCCGCATTGGCGTGGACGATGTCACCGGCGCGGTGCCGCTGGGCCGCACCTTCGCGCCGCTGCCGGTGGGCAGCCTGATGCTGGAGGATGTCAGCGCTTATTATGCGGGCGATCGCTGCGGCCATGCCGAAGGGCGCGTGCGGGCGCGGATGGCGGGGCAATTTCCCGGCCTGAACCTGACGCAGGGCCTGTCGGGCGTCGTCAGTTGTGATGGCGATGCGCTGCTGCTTCCGCTGGTCAGCCAGTCAGGCATGGAGAAGATCAGCCTGCGCATCTGGCGATCAGGGCGCTATACGGCCGAAATGCGTGTCGAAACCGCCGATCCAACGCTGGCGGCGACTTTGGGCCAGGCCGGTTTCGCCGGCGTGGGCAACGCCCAGTTGCTGAAGGTCGAAGGGACGCTGTGATCCAGCCGATCGCGGCGCTGGCCGGCGCGCTGGCCGGTGCGATCCTGGGCAGCTTCCTCGCCACGCTGATCCTGCGCTGGCCGCAGGGGCGGGGCGTGGCGCGCGGGCGATCGGCCTGCGATGGTTGCGGCCGAACGCTGGCGGCGCGCGACCTGTTTCCTCTGCTCAGCGCAATGGTCCAGCGCGGCCGCTGTCGCACCTGCGGCGCGCGGATCGATCCGCTGCATGGCCGGGTGGAGGCGGGATGTGCGATCATCGGTGCGCTGGCGATCGGCGGGATGCCGGACATGGGCGGGATCGGCTGGGCGCTGCTGGGCTGGACGCTGCTGACACTGGCGATCCTCGATTGGCGGCATTTCTGGTTGCCCGATGCGCTGACCCTGCCTCTGGCGTTCCTTGGCCTCACCATCGGTCTGTGGGCGACCGACGTCAGCCTGATCGACCGCGTCATCGGCGCAGCGATCGGCTATGGGGCATTGCTGGCCATATCGCTGGGCTATCGCGCGTTGCGGGGGCTTGACGGGTTGGGCCTGGGCGATGCCAAGCTACTGGGCGCACTGGGTGCCTGGTTTGGATGGCAAGCGTTGCCCTTCATGCTGCTGATTGCGTCGATGCTGGGGCTGGCCGTGATGCTGATCAGCGGACGGGCTAAGAGCCGCACCGCGCGGGTCCCATTGGGCACCTTCCTTGCGCTGGCGGCGCTGCCAGCGTGGATCATGGTCCTGCGCTTTTTTTAGGAAAGTGGTCGGGGAGACAGGATTCGAACCTGCGACATCCTGCTCCCAAAGCAGGCGCGCTACCAGACTGCGCTACTCCCCGACGAGGGGCGGCCTTAGCGGGGGAATGCGCGTCCCGTCAATCGCCATCGCCCTGTTAGTGGAAGAAAAGCCACAAAAGCAGGATGATGGGAATCGGCACGCCCAGCAGCCACAATAATATGCCCTTGCCCATGTCGATCTCTCCTGTGTCGTCGGTCGTAAAAGCGGCGGAGAGCCATGGATGTTCCATCAGGCGCTGGTTTTGGATCGCGTCGGCACAAACAAAAAGGGCGGGCCATTAAGGCCCGCCCTTCGAGAATCTCGCAAATGCGAAGATTACATCGCGTTCGAAGCGTTCTCAGCAACGTTGGCGGCGTTAGCAGCAACATTGGCAGCGTTAGCAGCGTTGTCCGCAGCGTTGGCGGCGTTCTCAACGACGTTTTCGACGACGGCGTTCGAAGCGTTCGCGGTCTCGTTGGCCGGCTTCTCACCGCAAGCGGCGAGGGCCATCAGGCTGGCCGAAGCGAAAACAGCAGCGATCTTCTTCATTGTGTACGGCTCCCATAGCATTATGCCGCGTCAGGCACGTTTGAAATGTAACCCTACGCGAGCGACCCGCATTAACGTGTGCGATGCACAAATCAATGCTTTTCTGCGCCGGTGAAACGAAGGAATCACGCGACAGGGCGTTGTCTACTATAAAAGTTCAGTTAACGCCCATGGATTCTGGTGCATTGGCGACGGCTTCCAGCGTCACTGCCCAGGCTGCGACATTCTGGCGCAACTGGACCGGATCGACCTTATCCAGCGTATCATCGGGCGTGTGGTGCAGGTCGAAATAGCGCGTCCCATCCTGTTGCAGGTCGATCACCGGCACCCCGGCCTTGACCAAGGGCGCGATGTCAGCCCCACCGCCCGCTTCCTGCGTACTGGCACCCACGCCCAGCGGCGCGAGCGCACCCGCGATACGCTTGGCCAGCCCCTCATGACTATGCGGCAGTTTGAAATCGACGCGCCAGATGCGATCCGCCCCGAAATCCGATTCGATGGCCAGCGCATGCTTCTCCGTCCCATGCGCCTTATAATAGGCCCGGGCGCCGTCGCCGCCGACTTCCTCCGCGCCCGCCATTAGCACGCGGATGGTGCGGCGGGGCTGGCCGAGCTTGGCGACCTGTAAGGCGGAAGCCGCCGCGATGCCGCAACCGGTTGCGTCGTCGATCGCGCCGGTGCCCTGGTCCCAGCTATCGAGATGGCAGGCAGCTACGACGATGCCCGCCGCCGGATCGCTGCCGGGGATTTCGGCGATGACGTTGCCCGACGGCTGGTCCTTCAACATCTTGGATGTCAGCGTCAGATGGACTTTCACCGGCTGCCCGCGCGCGATCACGCGGGCCAACTGCTCGGCGTCCGGCACGGAGAGCGCCGCGGCCGGGATCGGCGTCACGCCGTCCGCCCACATCTGCACGCCGGTATGCGGCACGCGATGATGGTCGGTGCCGATCGATCGGATCAGGATCGCGATCGCGCCCTTTTTGGATGCGATGCTCGGCCCCTGCCGCCGCGCCGCGCCGAAATAGCCGTAGGAGGAGCCATCCTGCGTCGCCTTCATGCCATGATCGACAAAGGCGATCTTGCCTTTAAGCGCAGCGGCGGGTGCGGCTTCCAGATCGGCGATGTTGGCGAAATAGACGATCTCGCCCTCGATACCCTTCTCGCTGGTCGATCCGCCGTTCCCCAGCGCCGCCAGCACCAGATTTTGCGGGAAGGGCGACAGAATGCGCGCTTCGTCATGGCCGCGCACCCACACCGGCATGGTATAAGGTTCGGCCCGGACATTGGAAAAACACAGCGCCTTCAATTTCGCCACCGCCCAATCGCGGGCGCGCGCTTCCTGCGGCGTGCCGGCGGGGCGGGGGCCGACCTCCGTCGTCAGCCCTTCGGTAAAGGCAAAGGCGACATCGTCTTTCAGCGCCGCATCGCGAATCGCGGCGCTGTCCGCTGGGGCGGCGTGGGAAAGGACGGGGGTGAAGATGCTGCCAAGGAGGAGGGCGGCGAGCGTGCCCGATCGGATTTTCTGCATGGGTGGGAGCGTAGCGGGCCATCACCTATTTGCCAATGCGTCCCGCCTCCGCTAACTCCGCGCCAAATCCTCTTATCCTACGTTGGAGCTGCCCGAACATGTCCGCCTCCTCGCAATATGCCTATGTCATGAAGAGCATGACGAAGACCTTCCCCGGCGCGGCCAAGCCGGTGCTGAGCGATATCAACCTGCAATTTTATCGCGGGTCCAAAATCGGCATCGTCGGTCCCAACGGTGCGGGTAAATCGACCCTCATCAAGATCATGGCCGGCATCGACACGGACTATAGCGGCGAGGCCTGGCCGGGCGAGAATATCACGGTCGGCTATCTGCCGCAGGAACCGCAGCTAGACCCGAACAAGACGGTGCTGGAAAACGTCAAGGACGGCGCGCGCGAGACGGCCGACAAGATGGATCGCTTCAACGAGATCAGCAACATCATGGGCGACCCGCCCGAAGACGTCGATTTCGACGCGCTGATGGAAGAGATGGGGACGCTTCAGGAGCAGATCGACGCCGTCGACGGCTGGTCGCTCGACAGCCAGCTTGAACTGGCGATGGAAGCGCTGCGCTGCCCGCCGTCGGACTGGTCGGTCGAAAGCCTGTCGGGCGGTGAAAAGCGCCGCATCGCGCTGACCCGCCTGCTGATCCAGAAGCCTGACATCCTGCTGCTCGACGAACCGACCAACCACTTGGACGCCGAAAGCGTCACCTGGCTGGAAAATCACCTGAAGGAATATGCCGGTTCCGTCCTGATGATTACCCATGACCGCTATTTCCTCGACAATGTCGTGGGCTGGATACTGGAACTCGATCGCGGCAAATATTTCCCGTACGAAGGCAACTACTCCACCTATCTGGAGAAGAAGTCCAAGCGCCTGGAGCAGGAAGACCGCGAGGCCACCGGTCGCCAGAAGGCGATCAACGACGAGCTGGAATGGATCAGGCAGGGCACCAAGGGCCGCCAGACCAAGTCCAAGGCGCGTATCAAGAAGTTCGAGGAACTGGTCGCCGGCCAGAACAGCCGCTCGCCCGGCAAGGCCCAGATCGTCATCCAGGTGCCCGAGCGCCTCGGCGGCAAGGTGATCGAATTCAAGAACATCACCAAGGCGTTCGGCGACAAGCTGCTGTTCGAAGATCTTTCCTTCCTGCTGCCGCCCGGTGGCATCGTGGGTGTGATCGGGCCGAACGGCGCGGGTAAATCCACGCTGTTCAAGCTGATTACGGGTCAGGAGACGGCCGATTCGGGCGAGATCGACATCGGGTCGACGGTGCGTCTGGGCTTTGTCGATCAGAGCCGCGATCATCTCGACGGGTCGAAGAATGTCTGGGAAGAAGTGTCCGACGGCCTAGACTATGTGAAGGTCAATGGCCATGACATGTCCACGCGGGCCTATGTTGGCGCCTTCAACTTCAAGGGGCAGGACCAGCAGAAGAATGTCGGCAAGCTGTCGGGCGGTGAACGCAATCGCGTCCACATCGCCAAGATGCTGAAAAAGGGCGGCAACGTCCTGCTGCTCGATGAACCGACCAACGATCTGGACGTCGAAACGCTGGGCGCGCTGGAAGAAGCGATCGAAAATTTCGCCGGTTGCGCCGTGGTCATCAGCCATGATCGCTTCTTTCTCGATCGCCTGGCGACCCACATTCTGGCGTTCGAAGGCAACAGCCATGTCGAATGGTTCGAAGGCAATTTCGAAGCCTATGAAGAAGACAAGCGCCGCCGCCTGGGCGACGCCGCCGATCGCCCGACCGCGCTGTCGTACAAGAAGCTGACGCGCTGACCTTATGGCGTCAGGCGGGGCGACAGTCATACGATTGCAATATTTGCAACCGTCATATTGCCGTTCGCACTTGCGATGGTGGCGCTAACATTTCATAGGGGGAGTGCCTTTCAGGCATCCTCTCCTAAAACTTTACGGGCTGGTCCTTCACGGATCGGCCCTTTTTTTATTCGCTCACCTCAGCGCAGCGTGCTCCCGCGCAGGCGGGAGCCCAGTCCCGACGTTGGCACTAGGCTCCCGCCTGCGCGGGAGCACGCTATGCTGGGCGGGTCAGGTCGGAACCGGGCAACCAACAGGCGGCGGACCCAGCGCAGGGTTCTCCAGAAAATCCCGATCGGTCAGCGCATCGAGAAACGCCAGCAGCGCGGGCATGTCGATGCCGGTCAGATGCGCGGCGGCATGGCGGCGAATCGCGCCGTCGATGCCGTCGGTCTTGCCATCATGCAGCCATGGCCCGGTGACCGCGACATTGCGCAGCGACGGGGTGCGGAACTGTTCTGGCGGCGGCTCGAACCCTGGCGGCGGCGGTTTGCCGCCATAGGCCGGATCATCCGATTCGCGCGGCGCCGCCGTGCCGACATAATGGACCTTGCCATCGGTCAGGTCCGGGCCGCTATGACAGGATGCGCAGCCCGACGTCTTGAATTGCGCGGCGCCCTTGGCGGCCAGTGGCGTCAGGGCGCCGCGATCATAGGCGCTGCCGAACGAGATCATGGTGCGCTGGAACGCGCCCAGCGCCGCCGTCACCCCGGCGAAATTCGCGCCGCCCTTCCCGCCGGGAAAGGCTTGCGCGAACATCCGGCGATAGCAGGGATCGGCGTCCAGCCGCGCGGCCGGGTCGCCATCACGCCCGCCCATGCCCATTTCCACCGGCTTGGTCCCGGTCATCGGCACCATCGCCTGCGCCTCCAGCGTGGTAATGCCCGCATCGGTCCAGGTCAGGCCGCTGCGCCAGGCGACATTGGCCAGCCCCGGCACGTTGCGTAGGCCCATGTCGCCGGTCACGCCGACATGGGTGGGCAGGCCGTCGGTAAAGCCGCGCGCCTGCTGGTGGCAATCGGCGCAGGCCATGCTGCCGTCATGCGAGAGCGCGCGATCGTAGAAAAGGCGGCGGCCCAGCGCGACCTTCGCCGCGCTCATGCTATTTTCGGCGGGCAGGGCAGGGGCGCTGACCCCCGCCGGGAATCTGGGCCAGCGCCAGTCCGCCCGCGCGCCCATCGCGCCGGACGCCAGCACGACCGCGCCGATGATCCCTGCTATGCCAACCCGCATGGCCATTCCCCCTGTGCCGCGCACGACGAACGAACGCTGGCGTATCCGCAGGGGGAGGGCAAGGGTGAGGGGTGGATGGTGGATGGTGGATACATCACTTTATACCGTCATTCCCGCGAAGGCGGGAATCCATCTCCCGCCTATTCACCTTTTTGCGAGCGTCGGAGATGGGTTCCCGCCTTCGCGGGAATGATGAATTGGGTGGACTGCGGAAGGTCGGCTATAGATTTATTATTTATACACGGGGTCCGCCTTCACGCACCACTCGGGCGAAGCTCGCCGAATATTCTGCTCTCCCTCCACCAGCCATTTGGCTTTTTGGGTTTCCAATGCCCCAATGGTGCGGGCAACGCGTTGCGCAACATAATGTGCGCATAGAGGGGCCAGCGGCGATCCGCCGATACACCCGTCCAATGCGCCCAATATCGGGGACGGCAGCGTGCGAAGATCGGTAACTATGGCGTCCTCGTACCGAGAAGACATCCAGAATAAATGATAATGGGAAAATGCCCAGAGCCGAACATCCCATCCAGCGGTGTGTTTCGGCTCCTCGCAATCATTGCTCGAATAGGTCACGACTGCATCATACCCCGGATGCAATTCGGCTCTTGAATATACTCGTCGCGCGACGTCGCCCTTATCGTCATCAGTAGACGAGGTCTCCCACAGAGCTGAGCCCGCCGCTCCGTAAATCGATGGGCCGACGAAGGCTCCAATAAGGACAGCCAACGAAACCTTGATGCCAGTACGCATGCGTTCGCCTCCAGACACATGAACACAGATCAGCATCTTTAGAGGTTACGTACCTAATGTCCGCTTTCCTAAGAATGCGTTGATCGGCAGAGGCAACAAATGGTCGTTAGCAGACGCCCACAACCGTCAAACCGTCCCCCGCTTCTCGAACCCGCTCAGCCCCTCGACATCCACCTCGACCACCTCGATCCGCGCGACCTTCGCCGCCGGTGGCCCATCCTGCGCCAGCGCGACAAACCGCGCCACCACCGCCGCCTCGCCCTCTACCAGCGCCTCTACGCAGCCGTCCGTGCGATTGCGGACCCAGCCCGCGCGCCGTTTCGACCGTCCAGGCGCAATACCAGACGCCCTGGACCCGGCCATGGATCATCAGGTGACGCGCCACCTGCGGCATCACTTGACCCGCTTGATCCAGGTCTGCCCGCCTTCGCGAACTTCGGTGATGAAATTGGGGATGGCGGCGACCAGGTCGGACAGGCGCTTATAGCCATAGTTGCGCACGTCGAAGCTGGAGCGGTTGCCCACCCGCTGGCCGACCGGACCCAGCGCCACGAAGCCGCGCTCGTCGCGCTTGGCCTCGTCATAGGCGTCGATCAGCAGGCGCACGACTTCGGGATCGACCGCCTTGCCGGGCGTGGGCGCGGCGGCGGGCGGCGCAACCGAGGCGGGCGCGGCTTGAGGGGCGGCTCTGGCTGGCGCGGCCTGGGGCGCGACCGCCTTGGCCGGCGCAGCCTTGTCCGCGGTTGCGCTCCGGGCCGGCACCTTGGCCACTACCGGCACTTCGGCGGGTTTCAGCGCAGCTACATTCAGGAACCTTGTGCAGGCGCGGCGGAAGCCTTCGGGCGTGTTCGCCGACCCAAAGCCATAGACCGGGATGCCCTGCTGCCGGATGCGGGTGGCGAGCGGGGTGAAGTCGCTGTCGCTGGACATCAGGCCGAAACCATCGACCCGGCCCGACGCCATCAGGTCCATGGCGTCGATCGTCATCTTCATGTCGGTGGCGTTCTTGCCCTTGGTCAGGTCGAACTGCTGCTGCGGTTCGATCGCCTGCGCGATGGAGAGCGCCGCCCAGGTCTTGAGCGTCGCCTTGCTCCAATTGCCATAGGCGCGGCGGATATTGACCGTGCCCAGTTCCGCCAGGACATTCATCACCGAATCGAAATGCGCCGCCGACGCATTGTCCGCGTCGATCAGCAGGGCGATATTACCCCGACCTTCCAAAACGCGCCCTTCCTGTAACAACGCCATCGCGCCTATTCCCTTCATGCGGGCGAAAAGGCGCCGCTATCCTCGTCCAAAATGTTCAGCACGCCGTCGGCGATCGCAAAGAAGCTGCCGACCAGCTTCAATTCGCCCTTGCGCTCCTTCGACCGGACGCAGGGGAAGGTGCGCAGATTGGCGAGGCTGACCTTCACCGCTTCCTGCTCCATTGCCCGTTCGACGTCCCGGTCGCGTCGCTCGCCATAGTGGTCGATCACAACATCGCGGGCATCGTCCAGCAATTCGATCCAGTTGTGGATGAAACCGCCTTCGCCGGGCGGCGCATCCTTCAGATCCTGGCTGAGCGCCGCCTTGCAACCTCCGCATTTGCCATGGCCCATGACGACGATCTCGCCGACTTTGAGCACCTGCACGGCAAATTCCAGCGCGGCGGAGACGCCATGATGGCCCGGCGCGGTTTCGAACGGCGGGACCAGCGCGGCGACGTTGCGCACCACGAAAATCTCACCGGGGCTGGTGTCGAAAATCTGCGCCGGATCGACCCGGCTGTCGGAACAGGCGATCACCATCACCCTGGGCGCTTGGCCCTCGTTCAATTCGTCCCATCGCGCGCGCTGCTGGTTCCAGCCGGTGTCGCGGAAACGGCGATAGCCGTCGAGCATGTCGGAAAAATCACTCATGGCCAGCGATGTGCCGCACAAATAGGGGGCTGGCAAGAGCGGCCCTGCATCGCTATCTGGGGCGCATGAACGACATCAGCCCGATCCCCATGCCCGGTCAGCCTGCCAGCCCGGAACGCGCACGCAAGCCCGACTGGATTCGCGTCAAGGCACCGACCAGCCCGGCCTATCATGAAACGCGCAAGCTGATGCGCGACAAGGGTCTGACTACCGTCTGCGAGGAAGCGGCCTGCCCCAATATCGGGGAATGCTGGACCAAGAAGCACGCCACGGTGATGATCCTGGGTGATGTCTGCACCCGCGCCTGCGCCTTCTGCAACGTCAAGACCGGGATGCCGCGCAAGGTCGACGTCAATGAGCCGCAGAATCTGGCGGACGCCTGCGCCGAGATGGGGCTGGAACATATCGTCATCACCTCGGTCGATCGCGACGACCTGCCTGACGGCGGCGCATCGCAATTCGTCAAGGTGATCGAGGCGCTGCGCCGGACGACGCCGAACACGACGATCGAGATACTGACGCCCGACTTCCGCAATAAGCATGAACGTGCCGTCGAAATGATCGTCGCCGCACGGCCCGACGTCTATAATCATAACCTCGAAACGGTCCCGCGCCTCTACCCGACCATCCGCCCCGGCGCGCGTTACTATGCGTCGCTGCGCCTGCTGGAGTCGGTGAAGAAGCTCGATCCGTCGATCTTCACCAAGTCGGGCATCATGCTGGGCCTGGGCGAAGAGCGGCTGGAGGTGCATCAGGTAATGGACGACATGCGGTCCGCCGACATCGATTTCCTGACGATGGGCCAATATCTGCAACCCACGCCCAAGCACGCAAAGGTGATCGATTTCGTCACCCCGGCGGCGTTCACCGCCTATGCGGGGATTGCGCGCGCCAAGGGCTTCCTCCAGGTCGCATCGTCGCCGCTGACCCGGTCCAGCTATCATGCCGGCAAGGATTTCGCGGAAATGCGCGCCGCGCGCGAAGCGAAACTCGCCAAGACGGCGGCGAAGGCCTGACGTCCAGATGCCCAAGCATGAAGAAACGCGCCACCTTCCCTATACGCCGACTCAGATGTTCGACCTGGTGTCGGACGTCGCCGCCTATCCGCAATTCCTGCCCTGGATCAGCGCCATCCGCGTGCGATCCGACAGCGAGAGCGAGATGGTCGCCGACATGATCGTCGGCTTCAAGGGGGTGAAGGAAAGCTTCACCTCCCGCGTCATCAAGCATCGGCCCGGCCATGTCCGGGTGGATTATCTCGACGGGCCATTGAAGCATCTCCACAATGAATGGCGCTTCCGCGACGACGGGCAGGGCGGCGTGCTGGTCGATTTCGAGGTCGAGTTCGAATTTAAGAACCGGTTGTTCGAAATGCTGGCCGGTCAGTTTTTCGACAAGGCTTTACGCAAGATGATCGGCGCGTTCGAAACCCGCGCCGCGCAGCTTTATGTGGGCGAATCGGGCAGCAGCAGTTCCAGCGCACATAGCGCCGCCTGAAGCCGCACGCCGCCGCGGCCATTATCCTCGAAGTGGCGCATGTCGGCGACGACTTTGTCAGCCGCAGCACCGCGTTCCGCGCGGGCGAAGACGACGGTGCCGACCGGCTTCTGCTCGCTCCCACCGCCTGGTCCTGCGATGCCGGTGATGGCGACCGCGACATGGGCGTGGCTTTTCTTCAGCGCGCCCTGCGCCATCGCCCAGGCGGTCGCGATAGATACCGCGCCGAACGTATCCAGCACATCATGCGAAACTTTCAGAAGTTCCGCCTTCATGTCATTGGAATAAGTAATAAACCCGGCTTCGAACACTTCGGAGGAGCCGACGATCTCCGTTAGCGCGGCCGACACCAGCCCGCCGGTGCAGCTTTCCGCCACGGCGATGGTGCGCCCGGCTCGACGGTTGGCGATGATGACCTTTTCGGCGAGTTCGACCAACTGGGCCGGCAGGATCGTATCTGGCATGGGATCAGGATAGCGCGGGGAGGGACAGGGTGGCAACCGCTTGTGCGCCAATGCCTTCGCGCCGACCGGCAAAGCCCAGTCGCTCGGTCGTCGTCGCCTTCACGCTGACCCGGTCGATCGGCACCGCCAATATCCCGGCGATCCGCGCGCGCATGGCGTCGCGATGCGGGCCGATCTTGGGCGCTTCGCAGATGATGGTCAGGTCGATATGCTCGATCACACCGTCCCGTGCGACCACGCGGTCGCGCGCATAGGCCAGGAAGCGGTCGGACGATGCGCCGCGCCATTGCGGGTCGGACGGCGGGAAGTGGCTGCCGATATCCCCCTCCGCCAGCGCCCCCAGCATCGCATCAACGATCGCGTGCAGCGCCACATCGGCATCGCTATGCCCGGCAAGGCCCCGATCGTGCGGCACCAATATGCCTCCCAGCCAAAGCTCTTCGTCGGGCGCAAGGCGGTGGACGTCATAGCCCATGCCGACGCGCGTGGTGCGCGGCGTCACCAGTTGCGCTTCGGCGCGGGCAAAATCCTGGGGATAGGTCAATTTCTCAAGCCTTTCATCGCCTTGCACCAATATGACGTCATGGCCCCAGCCTTTCAAAATCTGCGCATCGTCGGTCGCCTCATGCGCTTCGTCCCACGCCCGGTGTGCCACCATGATGGCGTCGAAGCGGAAAGCCTGCGGCGTCTGGACGCGATGCAGTCCATCCCGGTCCACGCCATCGCCCATCTTGCCGCTGGCACCGCGTATCAGCGTATCGGCGACCGGCAGCGTCGGGATGGCCCCGGTCCCGCTCTCCAGCGCCGCCAGCAGGCGATCGATCACGCCGCCGGGCAGGAAGGGGCGGGCGGCGTCATGGATCAGCACGATATCCGCGCCGCCCTGCGCCGCGATCGCCTCCAGCCCCGCGCGCACCGATCCACGCCGGCTGTCGGCACCGGTCACGAAGGATGCGGCCCGTTCGCCCAGCAGGGCGCGCGCCGTGCCTTCCTGTCCGTCGCCCAGCACGATATGGATCGCGTCGATCCCGCCATGGGCCGCCAACGCATCATAGGCATGGGCCAGCACGGCCTTCCCCGCAATCATGCGGAACTGCTTGGGCGTGTCGCCGCCCGCCCGGTTGCCCTGGCCCGCGGCGACGATCAGCGCGACGATCTTGCTTTTGGATATCATGCAGCGCCGCATAGCGGGTCGCGGGACCGACCGGAAGAGGTGGTGGACCGAAAGGGCCAGCGCCTTGCCGCGCGCTCCAATTTCCGCTAAGGGCTGCCTGTTTTTTAGGCAGTATCAAAAGTAAGACCATGCGCAGGCTTTCCCCTATCTCCATCGGCCCGATCACCATCGACATGCCGGTCGTCCTTGCCCCCATGACGGGCGTGACCGACATGCCCTTCCGCACGCTGGTCCGCCGCTATGGCTGCGGCCTCAACGTGACGGAGATGATCGCGTCTGCGGCGATGATCCGCGAAACGCGTCAGTCGCTGCAAAAGGCCGCCTGGCATCCGCTGGAAGAACCGGTGTCGATGCAGCTTGCCGGCTGCTCGCCTACGGAAATGGCCGACGCCGCCAAGTTGAATGCCGATCGCGGCGCGGCCATCATCGACATCAATATGGGTTGCCCGGTGAAGAAGGTCGTCAATGGCGACGCGGGCAGCGCACTGATGCGCGACCTGCCACTCGCCGCCTCGCTCATCAAGGCGACGGTCGAGGCGGTCGATGTCCCGGTCACGGTCAAGATGCGGATGGGCTGGGATCATAGCAGCCTCAACGCCCCGGAATTGGCCCATATCGCCGAGGATCTGGGCGCGCAGCTCATCACCGTCCACGGCCGCACCCGTTGCCAGATGTACAAGGGCAGCGCCGATTGGGCCTTTGTCCGCTCCGTCAAGGACGCGGTGAAGCTGCCGGTGATCGTCAATGGCGACATTTGTTCGGTCGAGGACGCCGACACGGCGCTGGAACAGAGCGGCGCGGATGGCGTGATGATCGGGCGCGGCGCCTATGGCCGGCCCTGGCTCATCAGCCAGGTCATGGCCTGGCTGACCGATGGCACGCGCGTTCCCGACCCATCGCTGGCCGAACAATATCAAGCGATCATAGGCCATTATAACGCCATGCTCGAACATTATGACACCTACACGGGCGTCAATATGGCGCGCAAGCATATTGGCTGGTATACCAAAGGGCTGACCGGATCGGCTGAGTTCCGCAATGCCGTGAACCAGCAGCCGGACGCTGCGGTCGTGCTCGATATGCTGGCGCGTTTCTACGAACCGCTCATCGCCAGCGGACTGGACGCTGCGGACCTGCGCAAGGCCGCATGACGGTGACCTTGACGTCCGTCCCGCCGCTTAGGATGTTGCAGGACGGGCCTTCGCTGGGCGAACAGATGACGGCGCTGCCGGTGGCGACACTGGTGGTGAAGCCCGACAACAGCATCGCCGAAGCCAATGTGCGCGCCGAAACCCTGCTCAACATGGCTCGGTCGGCCATCGTCGGCAGCGACGTCGCGCGCACCATCCGCATCGCGGAAGCGGGCGCGCGCTTCGACATTTGGCATAGTAATAAGCCGATCGCTGCCTATGACATCAAGGTTCATGCCGGCCGCACCGCCGAAATGGAAGTCGACCTGATGATCGCGCCGATCGTTGATCATGACGGCTGGCGCGTGGTGTCGCTTCATGCCCAGAGCCAGGCGCGCAAGATCGGCCATCGCGGATCGTCCGGCGGCGCCCGTTCCGCCATGGGCGCGGCGGCGATCCTGGCGCATGAGATCAAGAACCCGCTATCGGGTATCCGTGGCGCGGCGCAATTGCTGGAAGGCGGTCAGGGCGGGCGCGATGCGGCGCTGACCCAGTTGATCTGCAACGAAGTCGACCGGATCGCCGCGCTGATCGACCGGATGCAGGATTTCACCACCGACCGCACGCTGGAATGTCGCCCCGGCAACATCTATCCTTTGATCGACCGAGCGGCCGGGATCGCCGCCGCCGGTTTTGCAAAACATATAAAGATCATAAAACATTATGATCCGTCCTTGCCATTCGCCAACATCAATGAAGATGCCTTGGTGCAAGTGATGATCAACCTGCTTAAGAACGCCGCCGAGGCGCTGGAGCATGTCGCCAACCCGCGCATCCGGGTCGAAACCGCCTTCCGCCATGGCGTCTCCGTGGTGGTCGGCGATGGCAAGGGCAGCGCGGTGCTGCCGATCGAAATCCTCGTGATCGACAATGGTCCCGGCGTGCCCGAACATATTCTCGACCATCTCTTCAACCCCTTCATCACCGGCAAACGCGACGGGCAGGGGCTGGGCCTGGCGCTGGTGGACAAGCTGGTCCGCGATATGAGCGGCTTCGTCCAATATAGCCGCGATGTGGAGGCGGGCGAATCCACCTTCCGCATCCTGCTGCCGATGGGGATGGGCTAATGCCCGCGACTGGCGCAATATTGGTGGTGGATGACGATCCCGCCATCTGCGTGGTGGTGGGCGAAGCGCTGCGGCGGCAGGGGCACCGGGTCAAGACCGCCGCCTCGATCCGTGAACGCAGCGCGCTGATGGAAAGCTTCGCGCCCGATGTGCTGATCACGGACGTCATGCTGCCGGACGGCGACGGGCTGGACGGCGTGGCGGACATATTGGCGACCAAGCCCGACCTGAACGTCATCATCCTGTCGGCGCAAAACACGCTCAATACCGCGATCCGCGCGACCGAAAAGGGGGCGTTCGAATATCTGCCCAAGCCCTTCGACCTCAACGAACTGACCCGCGCCGTCGCCGACGCGCTCGGCACCCGGCAAAGCGCGGAGGAGCCGGAGGGCGATGTCGGCCTGCCCCATGACGGCCTGCCGCTGGTCGGGCGCTCGCCGGCGATGCAGGAAGTCTATCGCACCATCGCGCGCGTCCTGTCCAACGACCTGTCCATCCTAGTGCTGGGCGAATCGGGGACGGGCAAGGAACTGGTGGCCGAAGCGATCCACAGCCTGGGCCAGCGCCGCACCAAGCCGTTCATAGCAATCAACATGGCGGCGATCCCGCGCGAACTGATCGAGGCGGAACTGTTCGGCTATGAAAAGGGCGCCTTCACCGGCGCCCATGCCCGCACCGCCGGCAAGTTCGAGCAGGCGCAGGGCGGCACGCTCTTCCTCGACGAAATCGGCGACATGCCGATGGAGGCGCAGACCCGGTTGCTGCGGGTGCTCCAGTCCGGCGAAGTCACGACGGTCGGCGGGTCGAAGCCGGTGCGGGTCAATGTCCGCATCATCGCCGCGACCAATAAGGATCTGTCGCTATTGATCGAGGATGGCCGCTTCCGCCAGGATCTCTACTACCGCCTCAACGTCGTGCCGATCGCGCTGCCTGCCCTTCGGGAACGCCGCGAGGACGTCATCCTGCTTGCGCGACATTTTCTGGAGCGAGCGGCGCAGGAGGGGCTTCCGCGCAAGTCGCTGGCCGACGATGCGGCGCAATTGCTGATGACCTATCATTGGCCCGGCAATGTGCGCGAACTGCAAAATATGATGCAGCGCCTGTCCGTCCTCAGCCGCGAAAATGTCATCACCGCCGAGATTTTGCGCCATATGCTGCCGATGGATGCGATCCCGGCCGACTATGCCGCGCCGACCGATCATCTGGCGCATGCCGTTCGCGACTGGGCCAAACGGCAACTGGGCGTGGGACTGGCCCAGCCCAATCGCGCGCTGCATGACGATTTGCTGGCGGTGGTCGAGCCTATCCTGTTGCAGGAAGTGTTGGCCAGCGTCGATGGCAATCAGATTCGCGCGGCGGGCCTCCTGGGCATCAACCGCAATACGCTGCGCAAGAAACTGACCGATTACAGCCTCGATCCCATGCAGTTGCGCCTCAACGATTGATCCGTATCAGTCGCAAATCAGGACGAACCGACGATCTGGATCGACCAGTGACAGCCCTTTTGCCAAATACTGTGTTTGAACGGGCACGGGGGTTGTTGTAACAATGCCACTATGAAAGGCGCGACCACACTCCCCAGGCGGGCATCGGCATGGCGGAGGACTCTTTCGCTGGCCCTGCGCAATGGACGGCTGGCCGCGCTGGTGGAAGGGGTAACGCTGGTGCTCTTCCTGGGCATGGCGGGGCTGACCTATCATATCCTGTCGGGCAGCGGCCAATCCTACACGCTGCTGACGCCGCCGATCGTCGCGCTGCTGTTGGTAGCCAATCTGGTCCCGGCGATCGCCCTTTTGGTGTTTCTGGGGCGGCGCGTTGCCAAACGTCGCGCGTCGCAATCGGCCATCGGCAGCGAAGGGCAATTGCATGTCCGGCTGGTCGCTATCTTCTCGATCGTCGCCAGCGTGCCGATGCTGCTGGTGGTGATCTTCGCCTCCCTGCTGTTCCAATATGGCGTGCAATTCTGGTTTTCGGACAGCGCGCGCGGCATGTTGCAGAATGCCAGCGACCTGGCGCGCGGCTATTATGAACAGAATTTGCGCGAAGTGGGCGACGAAACCGTCACCATGTCCAGCGATCTGCGCAAGGAATTGATGGATTCGCAGGTCAGCAGCCCGCGCTTTGCCGAATATCTTCTCTACCAGGTCGTCGGCCGCAAGCTGAGCCGGGCCGCGATCATCGAGCAGGGCGCGGATGGCATCGTGCGCACCGCCGCCACGGTCGACCCGGAAAACCGGCCCGCGGCGGACAAGCTGACCCCCGAAGTCATCGGACGACTGGGCCGGGGGGAGACGATCGTCGTCCAGACCCGCAATAACCAGATCGAGGCGGTGACGCTTCTCTATCCCAAGTCCAAAATCTATCTCTACGCGGCGCGTAACGCGGACAGTTCATCCTTCTCCAACGTGGCGCGCGCGCAGAAAGTCCTGTCGGACTATGATCTGTTCGCGGCGCAATCGCGCGCGCTCCAGCTCCGCTTCAATATCGCGCTGTTCGTGGGGTCGCTGCTGCTGGTGGGCATCGCTGTCTATATCGCGCTGGCCGTCGCCGACTGGATGGTGCGGCCGGTGAACGAACTGGTGACGGCCGCCCGGCGCATCACGGCGGGCGACCTGTCGGCGCGTGTCACCAGCCCGCAGGCGCGCGACGAGATCGGCACGTTGGCCGCCGCCTTCAACCGCATGACCCAGCGGCTGGAGGCGCAGACCGGGGCGCTGGTCGCCGCCAACAGCCAGCTCGACGAACGGCGCGCCTTTATCGAGGCGATCCTGTCGGGCGTCAGCGCTGGTGTGCTGTCGGTCGATTTCAAAGGCGTGGTGCAATTGCTCAACAGCTCGGCCGCCGCCATTCTGGTCGATGCCGACGGCGACGATCCTGTTGGCCGATCCCTGGCGGACCTGTCGCCCGAACTGGCCGAATTCGTCGCGTCTGACGAAGGCGCCGGCATCGTCCAGGTGCGCGCCCATGGTGATTTGCGCACGCTGGCGGTGAAGCTGTCGCAGGACGCCTCACGCCACATCCTGACCTTTGACGACATTACCCAGCAATTGTCCGATCAGCGGCGCGCCGCCTGGTCCGACGTCGCGCGACGCATCGCGCATGAAATCAAGAATCCGCTGACCCCGATCCAGTTGGCAGCGGAGCGCCTGCAACGCCGTTATGCCCAGGAAATCACCAGCGACCTGCCGACCTTCACCCGCCTGACCGGCACGATCGTCCGTCAGGTCGGTGATCTACGCCGCATCGTCGATGAATTTTCGTCCTTCGCCCGTATGCCCAAGCCGGTTTTCCGGCGTGAGGCCGTGGGCGATATCGCCCGCCACGCGCTGTTCCTGCACGAGGTCGCGCACCCGGACATCGAGTTCGAATATGAGACGGACGACGCCGACATGGAATTGGTGTGCGACCGGCGCCAATTAGGCCAGGCGTTGACGAATATCGTGAAAAATGCGGTGGAAGCGATTGAACAGAAACCCGTTCTAGAGGATGGGGGACGGAGGGGCCATGTCCGCATGCAACTGGCGCAGGGGCCGGACGGGGACATCGTCATCACCGTGTTGGACGACGGCATCGGACTGCCGCCCGAACGGGACCGGATATTGGAACCCTATATGACGACGCGGTCCAAGGGGACGGGTCTTGGGCTGGCGATCGTCAAGAAGATTGTCGAGGAGCATCTGGGGGAGATCCGCTTCGACGATGCACCGGGGGGCGGGGCGTGCGTAACCCTGCGTTTCGCAGCGGGGGCGCTGGAAAAACTGGAAGACGGGCAGGTAATCGCCCTGCCAAAAGGAAAAGTGACGGCCAATGGCGCTTGATATTCTGATAGTCGACGATGAAGAGGATATTCGCGATCTGGTCGCGGGTGTGCTCGAAGATGAAGGTTTCACCACCCGCACCGCCGCCAACAGCGACAGCGCGATCGATGCGCTGGACGCCCGTCGTCCCTCGCTCGTCCTGCTCGACGTCTGGTTGCAGGGATCGCGGATGGACGGGCTAGAGCTGCTGGAGGAAATCAAGCGTCGCGATCCCACCGTGCCGGTCCTGATGATTTCCGGCCATGGCAATATCGACACCGCTGTCGCCGCGATCCGCAAGGGCGCGGCCGACTTCATCGAAAAGCCGTTCGAGGCCGACCGGCTGCTGCACCTCGTCTCACGCGCGACCGAAACGGAGCGGCTGCGTCGCGAAAACCAGGTGCTGCGCGCCCGCTTCGGCCAGGATGACGAACTGACCGGCTCGTCGGCGTCGATCAACGGCGTGCGCGCCACGATCAAGAAGGTCGCCGGTACTGGCAGCCGCGTCCTCATCTCTGGCCCCGCGGGCGTCGGCAAGGAAGTCGCCGCACGCATGCTCCACAGCTGGAGCGGCCGCGCCGATTCGCCTTTCATCATCGTCGCAGCCGCACGGATGGACCCGGATCGTGTCGAAGAGGAACTGTTCGGCGTGGAAGACCCCAGCGGCCTCGTCCGCCCCGGCTTTCTAGAACAGGCCCATGGCGGCACGCTTTATATCGACGAAATCGCGGACATGCCGATCACGACGCAGGGCAAAATCTTGCGCGTCCTGACCGATCAAAGCTTTACCCGCGTCGGCGGCCAGCGCGTGGTGAAGGTGGACGTCCGCGTCATTTCCTCGACCGCGCTGGACTTGGCAGGCGAGATTGAGGAGCGGCGTTTCCGTGAGGATCTATTCTACCGCCTCAATGTCGTGCCGCTGGGAATCCCGCCACTGTCCGAACGGCGCGACGATATACCGCCGCTGGTCGAACATTATCTTGCCCGCTTCGCAGCTGAACGGCGCGTACCGCCGCCGGAAATCGCCAGCGACGCCATGGCCGCGCTCCAGGCCAATGAATGGCCGGGCAATGTCCGCCAACTGCGCAATGTCATCGAACGCACGATGATCCTGGCGCCGGGCGACCGGATCGGGCGGATCGAACTCGACATGTTGCCGCCCGAACTCACCAGCGGCGGCGGCGGGGAAGGGATGGGGCAGTCCTCCATCATGGGCGCGCCGCTGCGCGAAGCGCGCGAGAGTTTCGAGCGGGAATATCTGCGCATCCAGATTCGCCGTTTTTCCGGCAACATCTCCCGCACCGCGACCTTTATCGGCATGGAGCGATCCGCGCTGCACCGCAAACTTAAGCTGCTGGGCATCACCGAAGGCAAGGATTAGCGGCATCTGGCCAATCGATTGCTGGAGGTTGGCTAAAGCGCATCTGCGCCATGGACGCTCCTTCGCAATTGCGATAGGATCGAACGGCTCCCGACAGGCGGGGGCAAGCAAGACACCCTGCTTAGGGTGCGAGAGCGGGCAACGTCCCGCCAAGAATAAAGGATGGCGACGACCATGGCTGACAAAGTGAACAACCTTCAGGATATTTTCCTCAACGGCCTGCGCAAGACCAAGACCCCGGTGACCATGTTCCTGGTCAAGGGCGTCAAGTTGCAGGGCATCATCACCTGGTTCGACAATTTTTCCGTGCTGCTGCGCCGCGATGGCCAGTCGCAGCTGGTCTATAAGCACGCAATCTCCACCGTCATGCCGGCCCAGTCGATGGATCTGACCGATCTGCGCAAGGCCAGCGATGGCAATGGCAAGGGCAAGCTGTTGCAGGAAATCTTCCTGTCCGCTGTCCGCAAGTCCGGCAGTCCGGTAACGATGTTCCTCGTGAACGGCGTTATGCTCCAGGGGGAAATCGCCGCCTTCGACCTGTTTTGCATGCTGCTCGAACGCGACGGCATGGTGCAGCTGGTCTATAAGCACGCCATCTCGACCGTTCAGCCGCTCCATGCGCTCGACCTGAGCGGCGAGAATGAACAGGACGATTGATCGCTTTTCCTGTCTGATCGCATACTATCGCCATGCTCCCGCGCCGCTGGGGGTCCAGTCCTCCTTTCGGCACTGGACTCCCACCAGCACGGGAGCATGCTGCATTTTGAGGCGTTATACTGTCATGGCCATATTCAACCGCGACTCTGATGACGAAGTGGCGCGCGGCGCGCGCGCCGTCGTCGTTCATGCCGAAACCCACAATGGTGATCGCCGCGACAGCGACGCCCGGCTGGAGGAAGCGCGCGGACTGGCGCTGGCGATCGGCATCGACGTGCGCGCGTCCCAGGCGTTCCGCGTGCGCGACCGCAAGCCCGCCACCCTGTTCGGCAGCGGGCAGGTGGACCAGATCGCGACCTTGGCGCGGCAGGAAGAGGCCGACCTCATCATCGTCGACAACAGCCTCTCCCCGGTGCAGCAAAGCAATCTGGAAAAGGCCTGCGAAGCCAAGGTCATTGACCGCACCGGGCTGATCCTCGAAATCTTCGGCGAACGCGCCGCCACCAATGAAGGCCGTCTCCAGGTCGAACTCGCCCATCTCGATTATCAGGCGGGCCGGCTGGTGCGCAGCTGGACCCATCTTGAGCGGCAACGCGGTGGCTTCGGTTTCCTCGGCGGTCCGGGCGAAACGCAGATCGAGGCGGATCGTCGCATGATCCGCGACCGCATGGCCAAGATCCGCAAGGAACTGGACCAGGTCACCCGCACCCGCGGCCTGCATCGCGCCCGGCGTCAGCGCGCACCCTGGCCGGTGATTGCGCTGGTCGGTTATACCAACGCTGGAAAATCCACGCTTTTCAACCGGATGACCGGGGCTGACGTCATGGCAGAGGACCTGCTTTTCGCCACGCTCGATCCGACCATGCGCCAGATCGCGTTGCCGGGGCTGGACAAGGCGATTCTGTCCGACACCGTCGGCTTCGTCTCCGACCTGCCCACGCAGTTGATCGCCGCCTTCCGCGCCACGCTGGAAGAAGTGCTATCGGCCGACCTGATCGTCCATGTCCGCGACATTGCCCATCCCGACAGTGACGCGCAGCGCGACGATGTGCTGGACGTGCTCGGCGAACTGGGCGTTGCAGGCGAAGCGGCGCTGGATCGTAGGGAAGGGGAGCCGGACGCGCCGCCGATCCTGGAGGCGTGGAACAAGCTCGACCTGCTCAGCGAAGAAGACGCCGCGCTCGCCCGCGAAACCGCGTCCCGCCGCGACGATGTCGTGATCCTCTCGGCCTTGACCGGGGAGGGGGTGGACATACTCCAGCGGACCATCAGCGACCGCATGACCCGCGGCGCGAAAGTCTATGGCCTGCGCGTGCCCGTGTCGGATGGTGCCACCGTCGCCTGGCTCCACGAACATGGCGAAGTCCTGTCGACCATCGTCGAGGACGAGGAAAGCCGCGTCGACGTCCGCCTGTCGGACGCCGCCTTCGCCCGCTATGCGAAGCGGGCCGAAGGGTAGGGCGTATCCCCTTGTCCGCGTCCGTCGCAGAAGCGTTTCTTGCCGATCGATAGGGATTGGACTTTCGCCCTACCGTAGGAACATCACCGTGAAAGTTGCTGTTTTTAGTACGCATCCCTTCGACCGCCATTTTTTCGACATCGCCAACCAGGCCGCTGGCCATCCGCACGACCTGACCTATTTCGAAGCCCGGCTCGACATGCAATCGGCCGCACTGGCGGCCGGCTATCGGGCGATTTGCGCCTTCGTCAACGATCGGCTCGATCGCCCTGTGCTGGAAGCGCTATCGCAACAAAGCGTGCGCCTGCTGGCGCTGCGGAGCGCAGGGTTCAATCATGTCGACCTCAAAGCGTCGCAGGAACTGGGTTTGGCAGTCGCCCGCGTGCCCGCATATTCGCCCGACGCCATCGCCGAACATACAGTCGCGATGATGCTGACGCTCAACCGCAAGACCCACAAAGCCTATGCCCGCGTGCGAGAGGGGAATTTCGCACTCGATGGGCTACTGGGGTTCGACCTGCGCGGTCGGACGGTGGGGATCGTCGGCACCGGCAAGATCGGCCTTAATGTCGCGCGCATCATGCGCGGCTTTGATTGTGAGGTGATCGCATCTGATCCCCACCCGGACGAGGCGGCGCTGGCCGCGGTCGGCGGAGCCTATGTCGGTTGGGACACACTGTTGGCGCGATCGGATATCATTTCGCTCCATTGCCCGCTGACGCCGCAGACCCGGCACATGATTGACGCCGCCGCCATTGCCGCCATGAAAAAAGACGTCATGCTGATCAATACCAGCCGCGGTGCCGTGGTCGATACCAGCGCACTGGTGGCGGGTCTTAAGAACGGGCGGATCGGTTATCTGGGCCTGGACGTCTATGAAGAGGAAGAGGGGCTGTTCTTCAACGACCGGTCCGATCAGCCGATCCAGGACGACCTGTTCGCCCGGCTGCTGACTTTCCCCAATGTGCTTGTGACTGGGCATCAGGCCTTTTTCACGAAAGAGGCGCTGAGCGCGATCGCCGACACGACGATCGCCAATATTTCGGCGTTCGAGGCAATCGGCAAACCGCTTCATGCGGTGGAAGAGCCCAGCGCCGCTCCCTCATAAGCGCGCCGTCGGTGTTATTGGCGTTTTTCGCGCGCCTTAGCCTGTATCCACAACGCTTCCTTGCCGTCCAGGCCGAGTGCGGCGAAGCCTTCACCGGCCAACGCCTCCATGATGCGAAAGCGGCGGTCGAATTTGCCATTCGCTTTGCGTAAAGCCGCTTCGGGATCGACCTTCAGATGACGTGCGAGGTTGACCACGGCGAATAGCAGATCGCCGACTTCCTCCTCGCGCTCGTCCTGGCTGGCCGCTGCGCGTACTTCGTCCAGTTCCTCTAAGATCTTGTCGATTACGCCGACCGTATCGGGCCAGTCGAAGCCGGTGCGGGCGGCGCGTTTCTGCAATTTTTCGGCGCGCAGTAGCGCGGGGAGGGCGATCGCGACACCGGCCAGCGCGCTGGGGTCCGGCTCCTTCTCCGCCCGCTCGGCCGCCTTGATCGTCTCCCATTGGGCATGGCCATCCTCGCGCCGCGTGCCTTCTGCAAAGACATGCGGATGCCGGCGGATCATCTTTTGCGTGATACCGTCGATCACATCCTGCATCGCAAAATGCCCGGCCTGTTCCGCGATCCGGCTGTGGAAGGCGACCTGGAGCAACAGATCGCCCAGTTCGTCGCGCAGCGCATCCATGTCCGCCCGTTCGATCGCATCGGCCACTTCATACGCTTCCTCGATCGTATAGGGTGCGATCGATGCGAAATTCTGCTCGATGTCCCAGGGGCATCCGGTGTCGGGATCGCGCAGTCGCGCCATGACGTCGGCAAGCGGCATGATGTCGGCGGGACTGGCTTTGCTCATATCGGACCTGATCGCTGTGGAATGCTGGCCGATCGATAGGGCGCATGCACGCCCCTGGCCAGCCTCAATATGTTCTCGCTAAGTAGAGAAGTCCCTATTTCCGCCATATAGAAATGTCACACGTTGAGGACAGCAGGGGCTGCGTGGAGCCATCGAAACAGCGCAGCGCAGCCCCTGCTGATGCGCTGACCTTGGGGTGGTGGACCATGGACCCGCTGCCCTGCAGTGGGCCCGGTCATGTCCTCTGCACGAACCTGAGCGTGCCGCGTTCGCGCAACGCCTCATCACTGAGCCTGGGACCGCGCTTGAGCTTCGAGCCGCCCAGTTTGCGGCGATCGATCTTCGCGGATGGTTCCGGCTCGGGGAACATATGCATGGGCTGGTCACGGCGGGCAGGGGCGTCATTGTTGCGTTTGCGATGATGCGGCATGATCGCCTGCATCTGCCGGGCCAGCCGCAACGCTGCGTCCAGATGCTTGTTCTCGACAATGGCAGGCTGGTTCACCTGCCGCATCTTGTCGAACTGACGATAGGGCAGGACATGGCCCTCATGCTCGATCTCCAATCGACCGTCGGGATATTCACAGACCGTCACCCGCTTGCGCGCCAGCTTTTCGCTGACATCGTTCGGCTCCAGGATGAACATCGCCTTGTTGTAATGCAGCGTCAGCGCTGCCGTCACCGTTCGCTGCTCCCGCCAGACCATGATCGAGCGCAGATCGTCATGTGGGGCGAGGGGGCGGTGCAGATAGCGGGCATCGAAGGCGGGTCGGGCGAACCGCTCGTTGTGCCTGGTCCTATAGCTGTCGAGGAAAGCGTTTGCGTCCGCGATCGACGAGATACCCTCCAGTCGCATCGCTTTCACCAGGCGATCCTGCAAGGTGGCGTTGGCCCGCTCGACGCGGCCCTTGGCCTGTGGCGAGTTGGCGCAGATGATCTCGATGTTCAGAGCATCCAGC
This sequence comes from Pseudomonadota bacterium, assembly GCA_040389985.1. Lineage (GTDB taxonomy): Bacteria > Pseudomonadota > Alphaproteobacteria > Sphingomonadales > Sphingomonadaceae > Sphingobium. The sequence goes on along the minus strand of JAZJZH010000014.1, from coordinate 63,368 downwards.
GCACGGCCAAAATGCGTCATCCCGTCGCCACGCGCGGCGCTGGCCCGCGCGTTCCGGAAAACACTGTGCTTGTCGGAATAAAAGGCCACCGGCTTGCCGTGCCGTTCGATATACGCGCGGGTCGCCTCCATGTAAGCGAAGGTGCTCTCGCTCTCGACCATCTGGAGGTGCATCAGCTCGCTGGTAGCGTCGTCAATATAGACCAGCAATGTGCATTGCGGCCCGCGATCCTCAAACCACCAGTGCTTCGAGCCGTCGATCTGGATCAGTTCACCCCGGCAGTCCCGGCGATGGCGCGGCTGATAGGGGCGAGGACGGCGAGCCTGACGATCCTTCCAAATCCCGGCCTCGATCATCATCTGCCGCAGCTTCTCACGCGAGATCCGGAGATCATGCCGTTCGGCCAAATACTCCGCAGCCAATGTAGGCCCAAAATCATGATAATGGGTCCGAACCAGTGCGACAATCTGATCTCTGATGGCATCATCCAAGCGCCGGTTACTTGGTCGACCACGGCGGCGCGACAAAAGCCCGGATGATCCATCGTCAAGGTAACGCGTCAGCAGTCGATGGGCGTGGCGGCGGCTGACGCTCATCAGCCTTGCGGCCTGGGTGACGGTCATGCGACCTGAAACCACATGCATCAGCGTCTCGACCCGCGAAAGCTCCTCGGTACTCATACGCAACACCGCCATGCTCAATACCTCCGAACAGCCGGAGGGCACGGTAGCCCAAGTGAGACATCTCTACTTTGCGCAACTGTGACATTTGAACGTTGCTGCTACACCAATATAAGTACGATAATATATATTATGTTAAACACACGCTATCACAGCAATCGCGTACAGCTGTCCAACTCGCCGTCGCTTTCATGCTCAATCCTCGCGGATCAGGCTGTGCTTGGCGGTATCGCGCATCCGCACATAGACGACCAGCGATATGGCGATCATTACGGTCACATAGATGTAGAATGCCTGCTCCATGCCCGCCTGTTTGAACCACAAGGCCACAAGCTCCGCCGTCCCACCGAACAGCGTGTTGGCCAGCGCATAAGGCAGCGCCACGCCCAGCGCCCGGATATGCGCTGGAAACAGTTCGGCCTTCACCACAGCGTTGATCGACGTATAGCCGGTCACGATCACTAGTCCCGCCATCACCAGCAGCCCTGCAACCAGCGGGTCTTTCGTGACCGCCAGCGTCGCGAAGATCGGATAGGTGCACAGCACGCCCATGACGCCAAAGCCGATCATCAGCTGCTTGCGCCCGATCCGGTCGGACAAGGCGCCCGCAACCGGCTGCAACAACATGAAGACAAACAGCGTCGCCGCATTGATCTGCGACGCGACCTCACGGCTGAGGCCACTGGTGTTGACCAGGAATTTCTGCATGTAAATGCTGTAGGCGTAAAAGGCGATTGTCCCGCCTGCGGTCAGCAGCATCACCGTCAGCGTCTCGCGCGGATGGTTGGTGATCAGTTCGACAAAGCCGGACTTGGGCGCGCCCGCCGCCTTGGCCACCGTAAAGCTCTGCGTCTCGGCCAGCCCGCGCCGCAGCCAGAACACTACGATCGCCAGCAGCCCACCGATGAAGAAGGGTATGCGCCATCCCCAGGCGTCAAGCTGCGCTTCCGACAGCGTCGCCTGCAACAGCAGCAGCACGCAGATCGCTACCAACTGCCCGGCGATCAGCGTCACATATTGGAAGCTGGAAAAGAATCCGCGCCGGTTCTTGCCCGCCATTTCGGACAGATAGGTCGCGCTTGCGCCATATTCGCCGCCGATCGACAGTCCCTGCATCAACCGCGCCAGCACTAGCAGCGCCGGGGCGGCGACCCCGATCGTCTCATAGCCCGGCGTCACCGCGATCAGCAGCGACCCCGCGCACATCAGCGCCACGGACAGCGTCAGGCCGCTCTTGCGCCCATGCCGATCGGCGTAGACGCCCATCAGCCACGCGCCGATCGGCCGCATCAGGAAACCCACGGCGAAGACGCCTGCGGTGCTCAGCAACTGGGCGGTGCGATCACCGCCCGGAAAGAAGTGCGGCGCGAAATAGAGGGTGAAGGCGGCATAGGCATACCAGTCATACCATTCGACCAGATTGCCGGTGGACCCGCCGATAATGGCCCTGAGCCGCTGCGCCTGCGTTGGCGCGCCTGTCTCGGTCGAAGTCACCGGCGCGGTCATGGCGTCAGCACCATGGCGCCATCCTGCACGCCCCAGCTTTTAAGGCGCGAAAGCATGTTCATGCCGATCACATTGACCTCCCCGAAGGCCGGTGACACGACAATGGGCAGGTCGCTTGCCGAAATGGGACCGATGGCCAGCGTAGCGATGCTCGACCGTTTGGCCGTCACCTTGCCGTTGGCGGTGGTCATGATGACGCCCGGTTCGCCGACATCATAGTTGAGGCCAGCGGCCCGCGCCGTATTCTCAGACAAAGCCGTGACGGTTGCGCCGCTGTCGATCAGGAACCGGGCCAACGTGCCGTTGATCGTCGCCTCGACCCAATAATGGCCGTCCGGGGCGACTGGGATGCGCAGCGCCTGCCCCTCGGTCCGGGCCTTGGGCAGTGCCGACGGCGCTTCGTCGGGGCCGACGACCGCCCCCTCATCCGCCCAGCGTCCGGTCAGATACCCCTGGCCCTGCGCGAATTTGAATAGCCCCAGCAGCCCCGCGAAGATCGCGACCCACAGCAACGCCATCCGCAGCACGCTGCCCCAGGCCATCTGCCGCCCGACCAGCGCGGACCCGACAAGGACGAGCGCCAGCACATACCAGATGGTCGATGCCGCCTGATCCGTGCCGTCCATCAGACCCCCTGCTCTTTCGCGTCCAGTTCCACCACCATGCCGTCATAGCCCGGCGCTACGCCCATGGGGAGCGTGCGACACAATGTCGCATAATCCATGCTCTGGTCCATATGGGTCAGGATCGCCAGGCCTGGCTGGGTCGCGGCGATGCCATCCAGCGTTAGCGCCAGATGCGGATGGGTCGGATGCGGCTTTTCCCGCAAGGCATCGACCACCCACACGTCCAGCCCGTCGTACAGCGCCAGCATGTCCGGGGTCAGCGCATGGAAATCCGTGGCATAACCGACCGATCGTCCGCCATGACTGAAACGGAAGCCGGTGGAATAGATGTCGCCATGGGGCTGGTCGACGCAGGCGATGTCGATGTCGCCGATCCGCAGTCCGTCGGGCAGGATATGCGGCTGGATGGTCGGGTGATAGCCGTTACGCCCTTCAAAGGCGTAGGAGAACCGCTCCGACAGCAGCTTGAGCGTCTGCGCCCGCGCATAGCCCGGAACGGGCGTTCGGCGATGATGGAAAAGCTGGCGCACATCGTCGATGCCATGGCTATGATCGGCATGATCGTGCGTCCATAATATCGCATCGATCTGGATCACGTCGGCGGCCAGCAACTGCGCGCGCATGTCGGGCGAGGTATCGACCAGGATGCGGGTGGTCGGGCTTTCCACCAATATGGACACCCGCGTCCGCCGGTTCTTCGGCTCTGCCGGATCGCATGTCCCCCAGTCATTGCCGATCCGCGGCACGCCGGAAGACGTGCCGCTGCCCAGGATCGTCAGCTTCAGGCTCATGCGACCTTGCTGAACAAGGCGCGGAAATTGGCCGATGTCGCCGCCGCCAGCTCCTCGACGCTCTCGCCGCGCAGATTAGCCAGGAATTTGGCCGTGTCCGCGACGAATGCCGGTTCGCACGGCCGTCCGCGATGCGGCACTGGTGCAAGGAAGGGCGAGTCCGTCTCCACCAGCAGCCGGTCGAGCGGCAGCCGCGCCGCCGTTTCCTGCAAATCCTTCGCGCTCTTGAACGTCACGATGCCCGAAATGCTGATGTAAAAGCCCAGTTCCATCGCCGCATCGGCAAAGGCCCCGCTGGCGGTGAAACAGTGAATGACGCCGCTATAGGCCCCCTTCCCCATTTCGTCGCGCATGATGGCCAGCGTATCCTCCTCCGCATCGCGGGTATGGACGATCAGCGGCAGCCTGGTGTCGCGCGCCGCGACGATATGCGACCGGAAACTCTTCTGCTGCCGTTCGCGGTCGCTATGGTCGTAATAATAGTCCAGCCCCGTCTCGCCGATGCCGACCACGCGCGGATGCGCCGCACGCTCCACCAGCTTGGCGGTGTCGATATGGGGATGCTCGTCCGCTTCATGCGGATGGATGCCGACCGTGGCCCACACGTCTGGCTCGCGGATCGCGGTTGCCAGCACATCGTCCCATTCGCTTTCGCGCGTCGCAATATTGAGCATCAGGTCGATGCCGGCGGCCCGCGACCGTTGCAACACATTGGCCTGATCCTCGATCAAGCCTTTGTAATTCAGGTGGCAATGGCTGTCGATCAGCATCGGATCAGGCGTCCTCCGCCGGCAGTTCAAGCCGCGGGAAGAGCGGCTTGGGCGCGGCCAGCACGAAATCGCTTTCGGCCAGCGCCGAATACCAATGGCCGCCGATCGTCGCATAGCTACGCCTGTCCGCCGGCACGCCCATATGATCGAGCAGCGCGGTGGCGCTCGCCGGAATGACCGGAAGGATCGCGACCGCCAGTTGGGCGATGGCGATATAAAGCGTCGCCAGCACCGTCTCCATCCGCTCGGCATTGGTCTTGCGCAACGCCCACGGCGCCTGCGCATCAATATATTGGTTGCAGGCGAAACAGGCGCGCAACCACGCCTCGATCGCCACGCTCGGCGCGAGTTCGGCGAAGGCGACGGGCATGTCGGTGCGGATCGTCTTGTCGAGCATTGCAAACAACTCATTGTCCGCCGCATCATGGCCGTGGATCGCGGGCAGGCGGCCGTCCAGATTTTTGGCGATGAAGCTCAAGGTACGCTGCGCCAGATTGCCAAAGGCATTGCCCAGATCGCTGTTGGAGCGCTGGACGATCGCCTCCGCGCTATAGCTGCCGTCATTGCCGAACGTGACTTCGGACAGCAGGAAATAGCGCAACTGATCCACGCCGAAGCGGTCGGCCAGTTCCATCGGATCGGCGACATTGCCGACCGACTTGGACATCTTCTCGCCGCGGTTGAGCAGGAAGCCATGGCCGAAGACCTGTTTGGGCAAAGGCAGCTTCGCGCCCATCAGGAAGGCAGGCCAATAGACCGTATGAAAACGCACGATATCCTTGCCGATAATATGCGTGATGTCGCCGCCTTCGGCCCAGTAACGCCCCATCCGATCGGCATCATCAGGATAGCCGCAGCCGGTGAGGTAATTGGTGAGCGCGTCGACCCACACATACATGACATGGCCGTCCGATCCCGGCACCTTCACCCCCCAGTCGAAGCTGGTGCGCGATACGCTGAGATCAGACAAGCCGCCTTCAACGAAGCGTAAAATCTCGTTGCGGCGACTGTCGGGCTGGATGAAGTCGGGCTGGCTTTCATACAGCGCCAAGAGCCGGTCCTGATAGGCCGACAGGCGGAAGAACCAGCTTTCTTCGACCGTCCATTCGACCGGCGTGCCCTGAGGCGAGAGCTTGACGCCGCCTTCCCCGTCGGTGATTTCCTTTTCGTCGTAGAATGCTTCATCGCGGACCGAATACCAGCCTTCATAGCGGCCCAGATACAGGTCGCCATTGGCCTCCATCGCCTGCCAGATCGCCTGGCTGGCGCTATGATGGTCCGGCTCGCTGGTGCGGATGAAGCGATCATGGCTGATGTTCAGCCTCTCGTTCATCACCTTGAAATAGCCAGCCATTTCATCAGCCAGTTCGCGTGGTTCGATGCCGCGTCCGCGCGCCGTCTGCGCCATTTTCAGCCCATGTTCGTCGGTGCCGGTCTGGAAGAAGACATCGCGCCCCATCATCCGCTGGAACCGGGCGACCGCGTCGGTGGCGATCACTTCATAGGCGTGGCCGATGTGCGGACGGCCATTGGGATAGGAAATGGCGGTGGTGATGGTGAAGGGCTTGGACATGGCCTCTCCCTAGCCGCTCATCTGCGCCCCGCAAAGTCGCTTTATGCGCGCTCTTGCGCCAGCGCCGCAACATGTCCCGCCAGTTCGAACACCACGCCTGCCGGATCGAGCGACAGGATCACCGCGCCACCGGCCAGATGCCGGGCCTTTTCCCAATGGTCCAGCGCCGTGCCCAGCGCCGGTCCCTGCCGGGTCCGCGCCGCCTGTGCGATGAAGGCGGGCGCGCGCTCCAGAAAGGCTTCATAGCGCGGCTTGGCGGATTTCAGCGCCAGCGCCTTGGCCAGCGCCAGCCGCTGGCGATTGCCCGGATCGCCCTGCGTCGCGAGCGTGGTCAGCGCCTGCTCGATCTCCGACAGGTTCAGGCCCGCATAGCGCAGCGCCTGCCCCGGCGATCCCTCGCCCGCGCGCACCAGCGCATCCATTTCCTGCGGCGACAGCGTCTCGTCGCTCGCTTTCAGCACCGCGCGCATCGTCGCCGCATCCAGCGGATCGAAGCGCAACGTGCGGCAGCGCGACCGGATCGTCGGCAGCAATCGCCCCGGCGCATGGCTGACCAGCAGGAACAGCATGTCGGCCGGCGGCTCCTCCAGCGTTTTGAGCAGCGCATTGGCCGCGCCCCGCTCCAGATCGTCGGCGCTGTCGACCACCACAATGCGGCGCGGCGACAGCGACGGGGCCGACTGGATCAGCCGGCTGAGTCCGCGCACCTGATCGACGCTGATATTGCGCGCGGTGCCGGTCTCTTTCTCCAGCGGCGCCAGTTCGGCATAGTCGGGATGCGCCGATGCCTCGATCAGGCGACGGGTCTGATGGTTCTCCGGTACGGACAGTCCCTCGCCACCGATCGGCGGACCGGCGGCGTCGGCCAGCAGCCGCATCGCCAGCGCGCGCGCGAAACTGCCCTTGCCTATGCCCCTGGGACCAGCGAGAATCCAGCCATGGTGCATCCGTCCGCTCTGCGCGGCGGCCATCAGGGTTTGGGCCTGCGCGTCATGGCCCAGAATCAGCGTCATGGCAGCAGGTCTTCTATCGCGTCGAGCAGCCGCACCGTCACGACTTCGGCCGGGCCGGAGGCGTCGATTGCATGGACGCGATCGCCCTCCTCGCGCGCGAAGCGGCTGAACGCATCGGCCACGGCGCGATGAAAATCGCTCGCTCGCCCGCCAATCCGGTCTTCGGCATCGCCGTCGCGCGCCTTCGCCCGCCCGGTCGCTTCCTCTTCAGGGAGCGTCAGCAGCAAAGTGCGGTCGGGCAGAAAGCCGTCGCTGCCGATCCGGTGCAGCGTCAATATGTCGGCGTCGCTCAGATCGCCCTGCCCCTGATAGGCGCGGCTCGAATCGAGAAACCGGTCGGACAGCACCCATGCCCCCCGCGCCAGCGCCGGGCTGATCGTCTTTTCGATATGATCCGCCCGCGCCGCGGCGAACAGCAGGGCTTCGGCGCGCGCGCTCCAACGGTCTGCGCCGCCGGTCAGCAGCAGGGCGCGGATCGCCTCCGCCCCGTCACTGCCACCCGGCTCGCGTGTTTCGATCACGTCCAGTCCGCGCACGCGCAAGGCCGCCGCGACCGCACGCAACTGCGTCGATTTGCCCGCGCCCTCTCCGCCTTCCAGCGTGATGAACCGCCCTGCAATCAAGCGAAGAGCGACTTCATGCCGTTCCACAACCGGCCGAAAAAGCCCGCTTCCGCCACATCTTCACCAGCGACCAACGGCATGATCTGCGGCGGCGTGTCGGGCGTCTGCACGATCATCTGAGCGATCTGCTGGCCCTTGACGATCGGCGCCTTGATCGGGCCGCTATAGACCACCTTCACCTGCACATTGGCGGACGCGGTGCCCGGCAGGGTGACGGCCAGATTCTGCGGGGCGACCAGCGATACGCTCGTCGCGCTGCCCAACTGCACGGCGGCCGTCTCGACGGTCTGGCCCTTCTTGAACAGCGGCTGCGCCTTCCACGCCTTAAAGCCCCAGTCCATGAAGCGGACCGATTCGGTGATCCGGCTGTTGAAGCTGTTCAGGCCTGCGACAACCATGACCAAGCGGCGGCCGTTCTGCTCCGCTGATCCGGTGAAGCCGAAACCCGCTTCTTCGGTATGGCCGGTCTTCAGGCCATCGGCCCCGGCGATCTTGCCCAGGATCGGGTTGCGATTGCCCTGCGCGATGTCCGCGCCGCCCATCGTCTTGCCCCAGGTGAAGGACCGGGTGGCGTAGAAGCGCTTGTAGAGGTCAGGGGTTTCCTCGACCGTCGCCTGCGCCAGCTTGGCCAGATCCTCGGCGGTGACATAGGTCACGCCTTCGTCCGGCCAGCCATTGCTGGTGCCGAAATGGCTGTTCTTCAGGCCTAGCCGCTTGGCTTCCTCGTTCATCGCGGCGACAAAGGCCTGTTCGGTGCCGGAAATCCCCTCCGCCAGGACGACGCAGGCGTCATTGCCCGACAGTGTGACGATGCCATGCAGCAGATTTTCGACCGACACCTGCTCGCCGACCGACAGGAACATGGTCGATCCGGCCTGCGGGCCATGCCATTGCTTCCATGTTTCCGGGCGCACGGTGAATTTCGTGTCGAGCTTCAATTCGCCCTTCTGGATCAGGCGGAAGGCGACATGCGCCGTCATCATCTTCGCCATGGACGCGGGCGGTATCCGGGTTTCGCCGCCCTTGTCGTAGAGCACCGCGCCAGACGACAGATCCTTCATATAAGCGATCGGCGCTTCGGTGGTATAGGGCGGCGCGGCGGCGATCAGCGGCTGGGCCAGCAGCCCGGCGGCAAGGAGGACTGCAACGCTTTTCTTCATGGGAAAACTGCCTTCGAACAAATGGAATCGCTCTTCAACTGCGATATCTATCGCGCGTCATTAGCCATGATACGGCTATTCTCAAAGCCTTTGGCGGCGGCCTGCCGAACACCGGCCTGCGCCGCCTGTTGCGTCGCATAGGGGCCAAGCCGCACGCGCCATATCCCGCCGCCCGCATCGACCCGTGCGCCCAGGCTCCTGGCCAGCGCATCGGCGCGGGCTTGGGAGGAAAAAGCCCCGACCTGCACGACATAGCCGCCGGTTCTCGGCGAGGCGGGTATCGGCTTGGGCGCTGGCTTGGCGGGTTGCGCGATCGATTTGGGCGCAGGCGTGTCGAAATCCGCTCCGGGGCGGCGCGTGTTGACAGGCTTGACCGCCACCGGTTTGGGCTTGGCCGCTACCGGCATGCGCGTGGGCGCGGACGCGGCTGTCCGGACCGGACCGAGATTCCCCCGCAGCACCTTGAGCAAGGCTGCGGGCGTTTCCAGCCGCTCGGCTGCCTGGCCATGGCCGCGCAGCACCGCGCGTTCCTGCTCCGGCGGATTGACCCGCCGCACCCGCACCGGCGCTATTCCCGCGACGCCCAGTTGCGCCGCTGCGCCCGGCGACAGCGAGATCAACTGGTCGCTCCGCATCGGACCGCGATCATTGACCCGCACCAGGATCGTCCGCCCACTGTCCAGCGCCGTCACCTCGACATAGCTGGGCAAAGGCAGGGTCTTGTGCGCGGCGGTGATGGCGGTAGCAATGAAGGACTCGCCTGTTGCGGTCGCACCCCCTTGGCTGCCATCCTCAATTGCGCCGGCATAGCCGACTTCGTCATAGGAAGCGGGATCGGTCGGCGTGTAGGTGACTCCGCCCACCGCATAGGGCGGCCCCAGCGGTGCCGGCGTATCGCCGACCATCGCGGCCGAACCGGTCTGCTGCGGCTGCGCAGCGCCCGCGCCGCCACCAACCAGCGCCAGCATCATGGCTGTGACGAACAGCCCCTTATTGTTTGACAGCATCCGCCAGCAATCCCACCGACAAGGCATAGAAGTTGGAACAATTATAATCCAGAATCGCCCGGTAATTGCTGGTCAGCAGATAGGCGGTCTTGCCCGGCCCATCGGGTTCCAACAACGTCGCCAGCATCGTGTCCGCAGGCCAGACGCCGCTGGCCGGAAACAGGCCCAGCTTGCGCCATTCCGCCATCGTCAGCCAGCGGCTGTGCCGGTTGAACACCCGCGGACAACGCGCCGGTTCTGTCTTGGCGACCACGGCTGCGCGGTTGAAACTCGCCGGCACAGTGACCGCCACGCCCCAGGGCTGGCCCTTGCGCCATCCCGACTGCACGAAGTAATTGGCTATGGAGGCCAGTGCATCGGCCTCGCTGGTCCAGATGTCGGCCTTGCCATCGCCATCGCCGTCCTTGGCGATGCGCAAGTAGACGGACGGCAGGAATTGCGGATAGCCGGTCGCCCCCGCCCAACTACCGACCAGCCGGCTGCGCGGCACGCCATTGTCCAGCATCTTGAGCGTCGCGAGTAGTTCCGGCTCGAACAGCGCGCGCCGCCGCCCTTCATGCGCCAGCGTCGCAAGCGACCGGATCAGGTCGAAATCGCCGGTATAACTGCCATAATTGGTTTCATGGCCGTAGATGGCAACCATGATCTCCTCCGGCACGCCCGTCTCCGCCTCGATCCGCGACAGCCGGGAACGATTGGCCTGGTAGGCGATCCGCCCCCGGCTGATCCGCGCGGCGTCCACATGTTGGCGGCGATAGGGTTCGAAATTGGGAATGGGCGAATAGGCGCCGCCGCCCGGCTGGCTCTGGTCCAACTGAACGACGCGCGGATTGATGGTCAGCGTCGGAAACACGCTGTCCAGCGTCGCATCGCGGATGCCCATGGCCCGCGCCTTGGGCCGCAGGCTTTCCAGATAGGCTCGGAAATCCGCGCTATCCTGCGCCTGTGCCGGCCCGACGGCGATGCTGCCCGCGGCGACGGTGGCAAGGCCCAGCAATAAAGACAGGACGGGTGAACGCAAAGAATCCCTCATCCCCCCGTTGTTGCACAGGCGGGGCGGCAGGTGAATCCCCTTAATGCTAGGTTGGGCCGCTTAAGGCGACGAACGGAGGGGGCGAGAAATGTAGAAGGGGACGATTTCCCCTTGGCATCGCCGCCCGGCGCGCTAGGAAGCGGGCCAACGGAAGCGTGGCCGAGTGGTTTAAGGCAGCGGTCTTGAAAACCGCCGTGGGTGTAAGCTCACCGTGGGTTCGAATCCCACCGCTTCCGCCATTATCCCCCCTCGCCATCCGTGCGCAACCGATAGCCGATGCCCGGTTCGTTGCCGATGATCTGCGGCCGCTGCGGGTCGTCCTCCAGCTTGTGGCGCAGCGTGCGCACCAGGACGCGCAGATATTCGACATGATGCTCGACCTCGCGCGGCCAGACCTGCGCCATGATCTGGCCATGGGTGATGACCCGGCCGGGAAATTTCGCCAGCTGGACCAGCACGCCATATTCCTTGGGCGTCAGATGCACTTCATGGCCACCCTTGCGCACGATCCGCGCCAGCAGGTCGATCTCCACATCGCCGACCTTGACCGCCGACACGCCGCCCCCCTTGGTCAGCCGGTTGCGCAGCGCGACGCGCAATCGCGCCAACAGTTCGTCCGTATCGAACGGCTTGGTCAGATAATCGTCGGCGCCCAGGTCCAGCGCCGCCACCTTTTGCTCGGTCGCGTCGCGCGCAGACACGACGACCAAAGTCGCGTCGGACCGCTGCTTGATTAGCGGCACCAGCTCCAGCCCATCGCGATCGGGCAGGCCAAGGTCCAGGATGACGATGTCGGGCAAAGCATCGCGCAGTAGGTCGAGCGCCTCGCGCGCATTCTGCGCTTCTACCGTCTCATAATCGGCGCGGGCGAGCGCGCTGTGGATCAGGCGGCGGATATGCAGTTCGTCATCAACGATCAGCACTTTATGGCGTGTGGTCATGGTCGGTCGTCCAGGGGCATATCTTTGATGATGCAAGTTTCGGGGATACGGATGGTGAAGCAGGCACCTGGCGGATCATCGACATTGGTTGCCTGCACGGTCAATCCCATGGCTTCGGCAAACCCCTTGACGATGGCAAGGCCCAGCCCCGTGCCATGTTTGGCCCGGTCGTTCCCCTCGATGCGGGTAAAACTGTCGAACAGGCGGCTTTCCGCGCCCGGCGGGATACCCGGACCCTGATCAATCACCGACAACAGCAGCGCGTCGATGGTGCGACACCCGCGGATGGTGACGGATGTGCCAGAATCGCCATAGCGCCCGGCATTGTCGAGCAAGTTGAGGAGGATATGGTGCAGCAACACCGGATCGACCCGCACCAGCGGAATGTCAGGTGGAATATCGACCTTCACCTCCCGCCCGGCCAGCGATTGGCGCGTGTCCTGCACCGCGCTGGCGACGGCGTCGAACAGGTCGGTCGCCTCGATCCGCATCGGCAGCGCCCCGGCCTCGACCCGCGCCATGTCGAGCAGGTTGGCGACGAAGCGGTTGAGGCGCAGCGCCTCCCCCTCGATCAGTTCCGCCAGTGGCAGCGGATGGTCGCGGCGCAATTCCTGCGCGGCCGACAATATGGTGGTCAGCGGGGTGCGCAGGTCGTGACTGACCGAAGACAGCAATGCCGCGCGCAGCCGGTCGCGCTCGCGCACATGGCGCACGTCCAGCATCTGTTCTTCCAGCGCCATGCGATCCAGCGCGATCGCAGCCTGGTCGAGCAGGCTGATGAGCAGCGGCATCTGGTCGGGGCGCAGCGCGAGGCCGGCATCGTCCCGCGCGATGCCCAGCACGCCCAGTACGCCGCGCTGGGTATGGAGCGGATGGAAGAGCCAGTCGGAGGCGGTCAGGGTGGATGATCCCCGACCTGCGGGCTGGACATTGTCCATCGCCCATTGCGCCGCCGCCTTCTCGATCTGCTCCATCCGGTCCTCCGGCGGAAAAGCGGCGCGCAGGGTCGGCCCGACGGCGGACGGCGTCAGCAGCACGGTGCGCACGTCCAGCAACCGGGCGATTTCGGCGCAGACGCCCTGCATCAGTTCCTCTTCGCTGGCGGCGACGGTCAGGTGGCGGGAAAAGCCCGCCAACGCCGCATTCTGCCGCGCGCTTTCGCCTGCAAGATTGGCCTGCGCGCGTACACCCGCGGCAAATTGCGCGGTCACGATGGCGACGCCCAGCAGGACCAGGATGGAAATGATATTTTCCGGGTTGTTGACGGTCAGCGTGCCGGTGGGCGGCAGGAAAAAGAAATTATAGGCCAGGCTCGACGCCAGCCCCCCAAATAATCCCGCGCGCAAGCCATAGGAGGCCGCCGCAAACATGACGGGGACGAGGTAGAGCAAGGCGATGTTGCCCAGGTCGATCGCCTCGACCAGCAACCGACCGATCGCGGTCATCGCAACGACCGCGAGCAAGGTTATGACATAATCGGCTGGCCTGCCCCAATGACCCTTAATCGCCCTGGATCTGACCCGCGCCGGTGCATCGTCGTCCGACGGCAGCACATGCACCGCGACCGAACCGATATCGCGCACCAGCCGGTCGACCACCGATCCGTGCCGCAGTTCGAACCACCAGGACCGGGTGGATTTCCCGATCACGATCTGGGTCGCGCGCGCATCGGACGCGAAGCGGCGCAGCCCTTCGACCACGTTGCGCGCGGGTATGCTGGCGGTCGCCGCACCCAGCCGGGACGCCAGCGCCAGCGTTTCGGCCAGACCCTGCCGTTCCGCGTCGGACAGGGTCGCGCTGCGCCGGGTTTCGATATGCACCGCAGTCCATGGCGCGCGCAGCGCATCGGCCAGCCGCTTGGCGGCGCGCACCAGGCCCGGCGCGCTCGGCTGTTCGCTGATCGCGACCACCACCCGTTCCCCCACCGCAAAACTGCCGGCCAGCGCATGGGCGCGGACATAGTCCAGCATCTGCGCATCGACCGCCTGCGCCGCGCGCCGCAGCGCCAGTTCGCGCAGCGCCGTCAGGTTGGATTTGGAAAAGAAATGGGTGAGCGCCCGGCTCGCTTCCTGCGGGATATAGACTTTGCCGTCCTTCAGCCGCTCGATCAGCTCGTCGGGAGGCAGGTCAACGACCTCGATATCCGCATCCTCCAACACCGAATCGGGCACGGTTTCGCGCACCCGGACCCGCGTAAAGGAGGCTACGACATCGTTCAGGCTTTCGAGATGCTGGATATTCAGCGTCGAATAGACGTCGATCCCCGCCGCCAGCAATTCCTCCACATCCTGATAGCGTTTGGGATGGCGGCTGCCCGGCGCATTGCTGTGGGCCAGTTCATCCACCAGCGCCAATTGGGGATGCCGCTCCAAAATGGCGTCGATGTCCATCTCGGTCAGGCTCTGATTCTGATGAGGGACGATTCGGCGCGCAATCAACTCATGGCCATGGACCAACGCTTCCGTTTCGCGGCGGCCATGGGTTTCAACGATGCCGACCACCACATCGGTTCCCGCCCTGGCGCGCTGGGCGCCTTCCGTCAGCATCTCATAGGTCTTGCCGACGCCCGGCGCGGAACCCAGGAATATCTTCAGACGCCCGCGGCCTTCCTGCGCGGCGGCGCGCAGAAAGGCTTCGGGGTCCGGGCGCGCTGTCTCGTTCACCGCGCCTGCTTAGCGCCAATCGCGTCCAGCCGTCGATTCAGTTCGAACAGATTGACGCGCGCTTCGCCCAGGAAGCCGAGCAAAGGCCGCTCGACGCTGCCCGCCACGACCGACCGGACCTGTCGCGGTTCCATGCCGCGCGCCCTGGCGACGCGATCGACTTGATAAAAAGCCGCCTCAGGACCGATATGGGGGTCGAGCCCCGAGGCGGAGGCTGTCACCAGATCGGACGGAACGGGGCGATCGGGTGTGGCAGTCTTATTGGTTGCGATATCGGCCTTCACCCGATCGACCAGCGCCTGGCTGGTGGGGCCAAGGTTGGAACCGGACGATGCAAGGCCGTCATAGCCCTTGCCCGCCGCAGAGGGACGGCTGTGGAAATAGCGGTCGGACGTGAAGCCTTGGCCGACGATGGTGGAGCCGATGACGACGCCCTTGTCGCGCACCAGGCTGCCATTGGCCTGGGCCGGGAAGATCGCCTGCCCCGCGCCCGTCAGCGCGAGCGGATAAGCGATCCCCAGCAGCAGCGCGAAGAGCAGGGTCATGACGAGCGCCGGACGGACGGCGGATTTGAGGTCGGTAAACATATCAAAATCTCCGTTAGCGCGGTCAGGCGAGGCCGAGGGTGTTGACGACCATGTCGATCAGCTTGATCCCAACGAACGGTGCCACCAGTCCGCCGAGGCCATAGATGGCCAGGTTGCGCGCCAGCAGCGGCCCAGCGCCGATCGGCCGATAGGTAACGCCCTTAAGCGCCAGCGGCACCAGGCAGGGGATGATGAGCGCATTGAAGATGATGGCGGACAGGATCGCGCTCTGCGCCGTGCCCAGCGCCATGATGTTGAGCACCCCCAACCCCGGATAGAGCACCACGAACATCGCCGGGATGATCGCGAAATATTTCGCGACGTCATTGGCGACCGAAAAGGTGGTCAGCGCCCCGCGCGTCATCAGCAATTGCTTGCCCAGACCCACCACTTCGATCAGCTTGGTCGGATCGCTGTCCAGGTCGACCATATTGCCCGCTTCGCGCGCCGCCTGGGTGCCGGTGTTCATCGCGACGCCGACATCGGCTTGCGCCAGCGCGGGCGCATCGTTGGTGCCGTCGCCGCACATAGCGACCAGCCGACCGCCCTGCTGCTCCTTGCGGATCAGCGCCAGCTTGTCTTCCGGTGTCGCCTGCGCCAGGAAATCGTCCACCCCCGCTTCGGCCGCGATCGATGCGGCGGTCAGCGGATTGTCGCCGGTGATCATCACCGTGCGGATGCCCATCTGGCGCAATTCGCCGAACCGTTCGCGGATGCCGGCCTTGACGATGTCTTTGAGGAAGATCGCGCCCAGCAGTCGGTCGTCCTGCGCCACGGCCAGCGGCGTGCCGCCAGCGCGGGCGATCTCGTCAGTGATGCGGCGCAGTTCGTCGGCATCTGCACCACCGTTAGAGCCCAGCGCTTTCAGCACTGAATCGACCGCGCCCTTGATGATCCGCGTCCCGCCGGTCTCGACCCCGGAAATGCGGGTCTGCGCGGTGAACGGGATAACCTCCGCTCCCTCTGGCAGCGCCTGCGCCGTTTGGCCAAAGCGCTCGCGTGCCAGCAGCACGATCGAACGACCTTCGGGCGTCTCGTCCGCCAAGCTGGCAAGCAGCGCGGCTTCGGCTAATTGCGCCTGGCTGGCGCCGCCTACGGTCCGAAACTCGGTCGCCTGCCGGTCGCCCACGGTGATCGTGCCGGTCTTGTCGAGCAGCAGCACGTCGATATCGCCCGCCGCTTCGACCGCCCGGCCCGATTTGGCCAGCACGTTGAACCGCACCAGCCGGTCCATGCCCGCAATGCCGATGGCGGACAGCAAAGCCGCGATGGTGGTGGGAATCAGGGTGATGAACAAAGCCGCCAGCACCGCGACCGGGATCGTCCCGCCCGCATAAGTGGCAAAGCTGGGAATGGTGGCAACCGCGATCAGGAAGATGATGGTCAGGCCAACCAGCAACAGCGTCAGCGCGATCTCATTGGGCGTCTTCTGCCGCTCGGCACCCTCGACCAGCGCGATCATGCGGTCGAGGAAGCCCTGCCCCGGATTGACCGTCACCTGCACCTTGATTTGGTCGGAAATGACGCGGGTGCCTGCCGTTACGGCCGAACGGTCACCGCCGGCCTCACGGATCACCGGCGCGGACTCGCCGGTGATGGCGGCTTCGTTGA
The DNA here is from genome assembly GCA_040389985.1 of Pseudomonadota bacterium. GTDB lineage: Bacteria > Pseudomonadota > Alphaproteobacteria > Sphingomonadales > Sphingomonadaceae > Sphingobium. The sequence continues at coordinate 46,784 of JAZJZH010000014.1, read as the reverse complement.
CGGATGCGACGCCCGCCACGACCTCGCCATCGGACGGGATCAGGTCGCCGGTTTCGACCAGTACGACATCCCCCATCCGCAGCGCGCTGGCCGGAACGGCGTCAAAGGTCTCGCCGTCCTTCTTCAGCCGCTTGGCCGTCAGTTCCGCCTTGGTGGCGCGCAGCGAGGCGGCCTGCGCCTTGCCGCGTCCTTCGGCCAAAGCCTCGGCAAAGGTGCCGAACAAAACGGTAAGCCACAGCCAGACGACCAGTTGCAGCTTGAAGCCGAGGGCAAGGCTGTCCTGCCCCACCGCCAGCAGGATGGTGAGCAGCACCGCGACGATGGCGGTGGTGAACATCACCGGATTACGGATCAGTTCGCTTGGGGCGAGTTTGCGAAACGCGTCTCCGATCGCAGGCAGGATCAGGTCGGCGGTGAAGAGCGATTTGGACGCTGTGCGTGCCATGAGGATGCTCCGTTAAAAAGTCTGGCCGTGGATCATCGCGAGATGATCGGCGACGGGGCCAAGGGCGAGGCTAGGCAGGAAGGTCAGGCCACCAACGACCAGCACGATGCCGATCAGCAGGCCGGTCCACAGCGGCCCGGTGGTGGGGAAACTGCCAGCGGTTTCGGGGGTATAGGATTTCGCCGCAAGGCTACCCGCAATCGCCAGCATCGGAATGATGATGAAGAAGCGGCCGATCCACATCGCAACGCCCAGCATGCCATTGTAGAAGGGCGTGTTGGCGGTCAGGCCCGCAAAGGCCGACCCGTTATTCCCGACCGCGCTGGTGAAGGCGTAGAGGATTTCGGAAAATCCGTGCGGCCCCTTGTTCAGCGGCCCGGCAAGTCCCGCCTGCGTGACGCTGGCGATCGCGGTCATCCCCAGGATCACGAGTGGCAGCACGGCGATGGCCAGCACCGCAAGTTTAACCTCTCGCGACTCGATCTTCTTGCCGACATATTCCGGCGTCCGTCCGACCATCAGCCCCGCGACGAACACGGCGAGAATGGCGAACAGCAGGAAGCCGTAGATGCCCGCGCCAACGCCGCCGACGACGACTTCGCCCAGTTGGATGTTGAACAGCGGGATCATGCCGCCCAGCGCGGTGAAACTGTCATGCATGGCGTTGACCGCGCCGCAGCTGGCCGCCGTGGTGACGACCGAGAAGAGTGCCGATGCGGCGATGCCGAAGCGGACTTCCTTGCCCTCCATATTGCCGCCGGCAACGCCCAGATTGTGCAGGATCGGGTTGCCCGCAGCCTCCTGCCAATAGGTGATGGTGACGCCCACCAGGAAGATGGTCAGCATCGCCGCCAATATCGCCCAGCCCTGCCGCACATTGCCGACCGCCTTGCCGAACGTATAGGTCAGGCCCACGCCAATGGCGAAGATCGACAGCATCTGGACGAAATTCGTCACGGCATTGGGGTTTTCGAACGGATGCGCGCTGTTGGCGTTGAAGAACCCGCCGCCGTTGGTGCCCAGCATCTTGATCGCTTCCTGGCTGGCCACCGGGCCAAGCGCCAGCGTTTGCTTCACGCCCTCCAGCGTCGTCACATCGACCGACCCGGCCAGCGTCTGCGGCACGCCGCTCGCGATCAGGAACAGGGCGTAGAGGATGCACAGCGGCAGCAGCAGGTAGAGCGTCACCCGCGTCATGTCGGCCCAGAAATTACCGATCGTCGTCGCGCTGCGGCGGGCGAAGCCGCGGAACAGCGCGAAGGCGAGCGCAATGCCGGTCGCCGCCGACAGGAAATTATGGATGGTCAGGCCCAACATCTGCGACAGGTTCGACAGGGTCGATTCGCCCGCATAGCTTTGCCAGTTGGTGTTGGTCGTGAAGCTGACGGCGGTGTTGAACGCCAGATGCTCGCTCGCGCCCGCGAAGCCCAGCGGATTAAGCGGCAACAGCCCCTGCAAGCGGAGCACCGCATAGGTGAAGAGCGCGAGCATGAAGTTGAAGAGCAGCATGTGCACGGCATAGCGCCGCCAGCCCTGCTCCTGCGTCGGGTCGATTCCCGACAGGCGATAGAAGCCCCGCTCGACCGGGCCGATCAGCGCGTGCAGCGGCGTGTGCCGCCCTTCGTAAAGGGCGAAGAGCCACAGCCCGACCGGCTTCGCAAGCGCCAGCAATATGCCGACAAAGGCCGCGATCAGCAGCCATCCCTGGAAGGTCATGATCGCCCCTCCCTAAAAGCGTTCGGGCCGTGCAAGCACGGCGGCGAGGTAGCCAAGAAGGCCGAGCGCGGCGATCGCCGCCAGCCAGAGATCGAGGGTCATGAGGGTCATGATGGCCGCCCCCTCACGCATGGTCGCAAAGCGCGACATAGCCAAGGCTGGCCGCCGCCAGACCGAGGGTGAGGCCGATCCAGAGGATGTCCTGCATGAAAATTCTCCCGCACGCCGTCGCCGCGAAAGGCGGCAGTATCGGCTACGGGATTTCAATTAGGCGTTCGGCGCGGTGGAATGCGAGAGGAGGAGCGCGTCGCCCCCATAGTATTTGCGTATGATTTTATGCGTCAGGCGCCGATCGCGCCTTCAGGCGTAGCTGCCGGGGCCGACACGATGCAGCGTGATCGGCGGATGATCCACGGCATGAACGCGCGATTCGGTAATGACGGCGAGTGGGTCGATGGCATGGCTGAGCAAAAGGCCGCAGCGATCCGGCCCTTCCCAGATCACCGTGCCGCATACCTCCAGCCCGTCGGCGATCAACGTCACCCGCTCGCCGATCGTTGGGAGCCATGCGCCGGCGATCAGCGCGCCATAGATGGAGATGTTGCGGATCGTAACGGGCTGGCTGATCCCGTCCCAGTGCAGCGTCGCCCCGACCTCAGCGGCAAAGCGGCTTTCGCGGCGGCGTTCGGCGCGGGCGCGATAGGAAATGCTGTCCATGGCCTTCTCTCCCGGTATGCCCCCCGGAGTCAGGCCACATTCGGCGGGCAAAGTTGCCAAAAGACTAAGCCAACTGGTTAACGATCGGTTGGCCGCGAAAGGGGGGCAGACCTTGCCCGCCCCCTTCAATTCAGGCCAGAGCGCCGTGGCAATGCTTGTATTTCTCGCCCGAACCACAGGGGCAAGGCGCATTGCGGCTGATGTCCAGATTGGCGAACTCGCCAATGGCACCCACCGGCGCGCGCGGGATCGTGGTGGTCAGCCCGCCAAAGCTGCCACCGTCGATGTCGGCGCTATTGTCCTCGCCTGAAAACGGATCGATATGGGTGGTGATGAAATCGGGCAGCACCGGCAGGTCGAACTGCGGCATCGGCGCTTCGTCCATGCGGAACTGCACGCGGGCGATCGATCCGGTTACATCCTCGCGGATATTCTCCAGCATCCGCTCGAACAATGCGAAGGCTTCCTGCTTATATTCGTTGATCGGCGTCTTCTGGGCATAGGCGCGCAGATGCACGACCTGGCGCAGCGCGTCGAGCGTCGAGAGATGCTCCTTCCAGTGATGGTCCAGGCTCTGGAGCAGGATCGATTTTTCGATCATGTGCCAGTCGGATGCATCGACCTCCCTGACCTTGTCCGCCACCGCTTCGTCGGCCAGCGCCGACAGCCGCTCCTCGATCAGTTCAGGATCGACCGAATCCTCGGCGAGCCAGGCGTTGAAGTCCGGCTCCAGACCGAGGATATCGGCCGTGCGCGCCTTCAGCCGCTCGATATCCCATTGTTCGGGATAGGTGCCGGGCGGGCAGGATGCGCCGACCAGGTCGTTCACCGTTTCATGGCGCATGTCGGCGACGACATCATCGACCGTATCGGCGTCCATGATGTCGGCGCGCTGCTCGTAGATGACCTTGCGCTGGTCGTTCATCACATCGTCATATTCTACGACCTGTTTGCGGATGTCGTAGTTGCGCGCCTCGACCTTGCGCTGCGCCGTCTCGATCGCCTTGCTCAGCCATTTGGACGGCGGCAATGCCTCGCCATCCTCCAGGTTGGAGCGGATCATCTTGGCGAACATCGTGTCCGGGCCGAAGATGCGCATCAGGTCATCGTCGAGGCTGAGGTAGAAGCGCGAGAGGCCCGGATCGCCCTGACGGCCCGAACGGCCACGCAACTGGTTATCGATCCGACGACTTTCATGGCGCTCGGTCGCCAGCACGAACAGGCCGCCAGCCGCCAGCACTTCGGCCTTTTCGGCCGCGATTTCCGCGCGGATACGCTCGATCGCGGCGTCGCGCTCCGGCCCTTCGGCCACATCGCGCAATTCGTCCTCGACCCGCAATTCCAGATTGCCGCCCAACTGGATGTCGGTGCCGCGCCCGGCCATGTTGGTGGCGATCGTTACCACGCCCTTGCGGCCCGCCTGGGCCACGATATGGGCTTCGCTCTCATGGAAGCGGGCGTTGAGGACCGCGTGGGGTACGCCTTCCTGGTTCAGGAACTCTGAAAGCATCTCCGACTTTTCGATCGACACGGTGCCGACCAGAACCGGCTGGCCCTTTTCGGCATGCTCCTTGATCGTCTTGGCGATGCCGCGGAACTTGTCCTCGATATTCTTGTAGAAGCTGTCTTGCTCGTCCACCCGCTGCACCGGTTTGTTGGTCGGGATGGTAACGACGTTCATCTTGTAGATTTCGTAGAATTCGGTCGCTTCGGTCGAAGCGGTGCCGGTCATGCCCGAAATCTTAGGATACATGCGGAAGTAATTCTGGAAGGTGACGGATGCCAGCGTCTGGTTCTCCGGCTCGATCTGGACGCCTTCCTTGGCTTCCACCGCCTGGTGCAGGCCGTCCGACCAGCGGCGTCCGTCCATCATGCGGCCGGTGAACTCGTCGATGATGACGACCTTGCCGTCCTTGACGATATAATCGATGTCGCGGCGGAACATCACGACCGCGCGCAGCGCCTGGTTCACATGATGGACGACCTGCGTATTTTCGAAATCATAGAGGTTGCTGCCCTGGAGCAGCCCCGCGGTTTCCAGCAGCCGCTCGATATTCTCGGTGCCGTCCTCGGTCAGCGTGACGGTGCGCTGCTTCTCGTCCTTCTCATAATCATCTTCGGTCAGCTGCTTCACGATCGCGTCGACCGAAACATACAGCTCCGACTTGTCGTCGGTGGGGCCGGAGATGATGAGCGGGGTGCGCGCTTCGTCGATGAGGATCGAATCGACTTCGTCCACGATCGCATAGTTGAACGGCCGCTGGACCATCGACGCGCGATCATATTTCATATTGTCGCGCAGATAGTCGAAGCCCAGTTCGTTGTTCGTCGCGTAGGTGATGTCCGCGGCATAGGCTTCGCGCCGCTGGTCCTCGCTGATGTTGGGCACGATGACACCGGTGGTCAGGCCCAGGAAACGATAGACTTGGCCCATCCATTCGCAGTCGCGGCTGGCCAGATAGTCGTTGACGGTAACGACATGGACGCCCTTGCCCTCCAGCGCGTTGAGATAGGTGGCCAGCGTCGCGACCAGCGTCTTGCCCTCGCCCGTCCGCATTTCGGCGATTTCACCGCGATGCAGCACCATGCCGCCGACCATCTGCACGTCGAAATGGCGCATCCCCAGCACGCGCACGCCCGCTTCGCGCACCGTGGCGAAGGCTTCGGGCAGCAAATCGTCCAGCGTTTCGCCATTGGCCAGCCGTTCGCGGAATTTCGCCGTCTGGCCGACCAGTTCCTCGTCGCTCATGGCCTGCATCGCCGGTTCGAAGGCAGCGATCTGGTCTACGGTCTTGCCCAGCGACTTCACATAGCGTTCGTTGGACGATCCGAAGATGGACTTGGCGAGTGCGCCGAACATGCGATTTCCTAATTTCGTAAGGGGCACGCACCCCCTTTGGCAGGAGCGCGCGCAGATATGCGCCGCGATTTAGGCACGGCACATCCTTTAGTCAATCAGACTGCGGCTTAACCCAATCTGTCGCAGGTTCGTCAAACTCTTGTGGCAGGCGGCTTTGGTCGGGCGGTGCCGTCATGCCAACGCGAAGGCTTTGCACTTCGCGCAAGCTGCGCCACAAGAGCGCGACAAGAGCAAGGGTCGCATAGTGTATCGTTCAATCGTCCTGGCGACGGCGCGCCGCCGCGCCCTGCCGGTCGCCGCGCTGGTGGCGATGGCGCTGATCCTATGGTTCGGCCTGACGGCGATCGCGACTCCGTTCGACCATGACGAAAGCCAATATGTCGCCGGCGCCTATTTCAGCAGCCGCCTGCTGATCTTCCGCGATTTCCTCTATCTCCAGCCGCCGCTGCACAGCTGGACCTTCGCGCCGCTCGCGGTGCTCTTCCCCGATCATATGGTGGTGGCGATGCGGCTGGCCACCGCCGTCATGGCGCTTTGCACCCTCGCAACCCTATGGGCAGGACAGCGGATCGCCGGCATTTCGCGCGACAGCGCCGCCATCGCGACCTTGCTCGTCGGCGCGACCGCCGCCTTCCAGTTCACCGGCGCGGTGGTGCGCAACGACATGTTGCCGACTTGGCTGTCGTCCATGGCGCTGCTCGTAAGCCTGCTCGCGCTGCGCCATTGCACGCCCCGCTATTGGTTCGCGGCCGGATCGCTATTCGGCCTCGCCATCGCGACCAAGCTCAATTTCGCGCCGCTGGGGCTGATGACCGGCCTGTTCGTCATCAGCGCGGGCGGACGCTGCGGCCTGCGCGCCGCCTGCTGGCTGGCGGCGGGCGCGGTGGCGGGCATGGCGCCGATGCTGCTCGCCTGGGCGCTCGACCCCGACGCCTTCTTCTACGGCGTGCTGACCTTCGGCGCAACCGCGCCCCACGCCTGGTACGCGGCCAATGGCGCGTTCGATGAACTGGCGACGATCGAAAAGCTGACCGACCTGCTCAAATATCTGTGGAAGGGACCGGCGCTCGCCGCCTTGCTCCTGTTGTCGGCCAACTGGATCATGACCCGCAGGCGGGTGCGTTCGCCCGGACGGCGACTGGCGATCTGGATGACGGCCGGCGCGCTGATCGGCGCGGCGATGCCGACGCCCTCGCAAGTCCAATATGTTATGCCCCTGTTGCCGCCGCTGGCGCTGGCGCTCGGCTATCTGCTCGACGACGCGCGTCGCTGGCCCTTTGCGCCGCGTCAGGCGCTGCTCGGCCTGCTCTGTCTCGGCGCCATTCCCGGCATGTTGGCCGCCACCCGGCATGTGGTGGCGATGCTGCGAAGCGGATCGCCGGTGCTGGAGGCGGACGCCGCCGCGCGCTGGGCCGGGGCGAGCGTGCGCGCGATGGGTCAAGGCGACGACGTCGTCACCCTGTCGCCGCATATGATCCTGGGCAGCGGCCTCGCCCTCGACCCGCGCTTTGCCCCCGGACCGTTCGCCTGGCGCACCGGATGGACGATGGGGCCGGTGCTGGCGCGGCAGGTTCACGCCATGATCCCGGCGACGCTGGGCGACATGGACAGCGATCCGCCCGCCGCGATCCTGACCGGCTACGAAGGCGGCACCCGCAAATTGCCGCTCCGCCCCGACGACGCGCTGATCGCCTATGCCCGCCAGCGCGGCTATCGCATGGTGGCGATGCCCGATGGGGTGGGCCGCTTGTATCTTCGCCCGCCTTCCGCGCTCGCGTTGCGGAAAGATTGACCCTCGCCCGATTTTGTCCCATTTCGCGCGCTATGACAGAGCGCTCCCCCCTCGCCCCCACCGCCTTCCCTACGCTTCCGTCGATCGCAGGCGTCACGCTGCGCACCGCCCGCGCCGGATATAAGGCCTGGGACCGCTGCGACCTCACCTATGTCGAGCTGGACGCAAGCACCGCCGTCGCGGGCGTCACGACCCAGAGCAAATGCCCCTCGCCCGAAGTCGAATGGTGCCGGGACGCCTTCCCGCTCGGTTCGGCGCGGGCGCTGGTGGTCAATGCCGGTAACGCCAACGCCTTCACCGGCCATCGCGGCCGCGCCGCGGTGGAGGCGATCGCGGCCAAGGTCGCCAATCACCTCGCCTGCCTGCCATCGGACATTTTCGTCTCATCGACTGGAGTGATCGGCGTGCCCTTGCCGATCGACAAGGCCGAAGCCGGCCTGGAAGCCGCCTTCACCGCTACGCCCTGCACTTGGGAAGAGGCCGCGACCACGATCGGCACGACCGATACCTATCCCAAGGGCGCACATGTGTCGGCGATGATCGGCGACACGCGGGTCGAACTGGTCGGCATCATCAAAGGATCGGGCATGATCGCGCCGGACATGGCGACGATGCTGGGTTATATCTTCACCGACGCGGCGATCGAACCGGCGCTGTTGCAACAGATGCTGTCGGCGGCGAACCGCAAGAGCTTCTCCTGCATCACGGTCGATAGCGATACCTCCACCAGCGACACCGTGCTGGCCTTCGCCACCGGCAAGGCGGGCCATGCGCCGATCACCAGCATGGACGATGTCGGGGCGGACGCCTTCCACGCGGCGCTGCATGACCTTTGCCGCCAACTGGCCCATCTGGTGGTGCGCGACGGCGAAGGCGCGACCAAGTTCATCGACATCGTCGTGGAGGGCGCGGAAAGCGACGCCAGCGCGCATCGCATCGCCCTCTCCATCGCCAATTCGCCGCTGGTAAAGACCGCGATCGCGGGCGAGGACGCCAATTGGGGCCGGGTCGTCATGGCCGTGGGCAAGGCCGGCGAACCCGCCGACCGCGACACATTGTCGATCCGCTTCGGCGCGACACAGGTGGCGACCGGCGGCCTGGCGGTCGAGGGCTATGACGAAGCGCCGGTGGCCGCCCATCTCAAAGGACAGGATATTCAGATCGGCGTCGATCTGGGCTTGGGCGAAGGCCGGGCGCAGGTCTGGACCTGCGACCTGACTCACGGTTACATCTCGATCAACGCGGATTATCGCAGCTGATGCTGGAACTGCACGATCCCGTCGTCGCGCTGATGCGGCAGGTCGGACGCGACATCGTCATGCCGCGCTACCAGAATCTGGCCAGCGACGAGATTAGCGAGAAGGCGGCGAATGATTTCGTCACCATCGCCGACAAGGAAAGCGAGATCCGGCTGGCCGAAGGCTTGTCCGCAATCCTGCCCGAAGCCGGCGTCATCGGCGAGGAGGCCTGCGCCGCCGACGCCGCGATCCTCGACCGGGCGGGTGAAGGGCTGAACTGGATCATCGACCCGATCGATGGCACCGGCAATTTCGCCGCGGGCAAATCCCCCTTCGGCATCATCATCGCGCTGGCCGATGGCGGCACGACGCTGGCCGGCTGGATATACGATCCGCTGACCGGGCGGCTGTGCCACGCGATGCTGGGCGGCGGCAGCCATGTCGATGGCGAACCGGTGCAGGCGCGCGAAACCGGAGGTGCCTTGCCGATCGCAGCGCTGGCGACCTTCTTCATGTCGGCCGAGGAACGCGCCGATATGGAGCGCCGGTCGCAGGCCAGCTTCATGCTGGTGGACATTCCCCGCTGCGCTGCGGAGCAATATCCGCGGCTGGTGTTGGGGCAGAATGACGTGTCGGTGTTCGCGCGGACTTTGCCCTGGGATCATGCGGCGGGCACCTTGTTCGTCAACGAAGCGGGCGGCTGCTGCCAGCGCACCGACGGCACGCCCTATGTCGTGGGCGACCTGCGGCGCGGATTGATGGGCGCATCCTCGCCCCGGCTGTGGGACAAGGCCGCGACGACGCTGTTTGGATAAAGGGACATGCCATGCTGACGATCTGGGGCCGGTTGAACTCCCACAATGTCAAGAAAGTCGTATGGTTCGCCGATGAAATCAGCCTGCCCTATGTCCGTCATGATGTCGGCGGCGCCTTTGGCATGAGCGCGGACTATCTGGCGAAGAACCCCAATGCGCTGATCCCCACGATCGAGGATGGCGACGTCATGCTGTGGGAATCCAACGCGATCCTGCGCTATCTGGCGGCCCGATACGCCCCTGCCCTGTGGCCCGCCAATCCGGCGGAGCGGGCGCAGGGGGACAAGTGGATGGACTGGCAATTCGCCTTCGCCGACGACCAGCGCGACGCTTTCCTGCAACTGGTGCGACGCTCGCCCGAACAGCGAGATGGACAGTTGCTGGCCAAGTCCGCAGCGGCATCGGGCGCGGCCATGAAAATCCTCGATCGGACGCTCGCGGTGCAGCCTTGGCTTTCAGGTGTCGCTTTCGGTGTCGCGGACGTGCCGATGGGCGTCTATGCCCATACTTTCTTCACGCTCGACATGGAGCGGCCCGATGTGCCGCATGTGCGCGCTTGGTATGACCGGCTTCGCGCCCGCCCGGCCTATGCCCAGTCGGTGATGATCCCGCTGACATGACCCTTGCACGTCCAAGCGACCCGTTCGTGCTGAGTAGGGACTGAGCGAAGTCGAAGTCCCGTATCGAAGCATCCTTCGATACGGCATTTCGACTTCGCTCAATGGCTACTCAGGACGAACGGAAAAGTTTCAGAGAACGCTTTCGATCCAGCCCTTGAGCGCGCTCTTGGGCGCCGCGCCGACTTTGGTCGCGGCCGCTTCTCCATTTTTGAACAAGATCATCGTCGGGATGCCGCGCACGCCATATTGGCCAGGCGCATCGGGATTTTCATCGATGTTGACCTTCACGATCGACACGCGGTCGCCCAGTTCCTCGGAAATTTCCTCCAGCGCCGGGCCGATCATCTTGCACGGACCGCACCATTCGGCCCAGAAATCGACGAGGACGGGCTTGTCGGAATCGATGACGTCGGCCTTGAAGCTGAGGTCGGTAACTGCCTTGGTGGCCATGAGAGTCTCCTTATGTTGCAGCCTATCTAGGACGGGCGCGCATCTGGCTCAACGGGCGAGAGCAGCAAATTCTCCTGCGCGGGCACATAGCCCGGCTTGTGCGCCGCCAGCAGAGCGGGCGGCAGGACGATCAGGCGCGGCGCGCTGGTGTAGAGCAGCCCGGCCTCGATCGCCCGGTCGGGGAAGATCACGCCTAGCGCCGCGACATAGGCGGCCATCTGCCGGATATGGGCGGTGGGCACTTCGGCCAGGGTGAGCGGCGCGACCCGCCCGGTCTTGAAATCGACCAGCTGGATGCGATCCGCGCCGATGCACAGCCGATCGACGGTGCCGGCTATCACAGCCTCCCCCACCACGGCGGCGATTGGCGCCTCGGCCAGCGCGTCGGTGCCGAACAGCGCGGCGAAAGCCGGCGCGTCGATCACCTTGACCGCCTGGTCGATGACGTCATGGCGTTGCGCCGCATCGGTCACGCCCTGCTGGACCAGCCAGCGATCTGCCGCATCGCGTCGCCGATCGGCGGGCAGGTCGGGCAGCCGTTCGAACAGAGCATGGAGCCAGCGCCCCCGTTCGGCCGCGGCGCGCATCGCCTGCGTCGGCGGCGGATAGGGCACGTCATCCTCCACCGGGGCGGACGGCGCGAGCGGCCGGGGCGGGCGCGACTCGGCGGGGGCCTGCTCGCGCAGCCAGACGGGCTGGACGACCGGCATCGATGCGCGCGCCTCTTCCGCCTCCGCCTTGCGCGGTTCCAGTTGCTCGGTCCCGCGCCAGCGCCGCACCCCGCCCCACAGCGGATCGGCTTCCAAATCGGCACCCAGCGAAATCATCGCGCCTTCGACCGCCGCATACCAGCTTTCCGGCTTCACCTCCCCCTTGGCGCGGGGGCCGAGCGATCCGGCGACGATCAGCCTTTCTTCCGCGCGGGTCAGCGCGACGTATAGCAGCCGCCAATGCTCCTCCCGCTCCACTTGCGCGGCGGCTTCTGCAACCTCGCCAATCGGCCCCTGCCGTTCGGCCTTGCGCGGGGCCAGGATCGGCAGGCCGTTCCACAGCAGCGAATCCGAACGGTTGCCGGCATCGGGGTCGAGGCAAGCGTCGGCCAGGATAACGATTGGCGCTTGCAACCCCTTGGCGCCATGCACGGTCAGCAGGCGCAGATTGTCGCCCTGCGCCGCGGCGTCGCGCACGATCTCCACCTCGCCCCGATCGAACCAGTCGATGAAGCGCTGGAGCGAGGGATGATCATCGCTTTCGAAGGCGAGCGCGGCATTCAGCAACTCTTCGATCGGATCGGCGGCCTCGGTCCCCAGTCGTTCGACCAGCCGCCGCCGTCCTTCCATCGGCCCGGACAATATCGCCTCCAAATAGCGATAGGGGGTAGTGAAATCCGCCACCGCCAGCAGATCGCGCAGCGGCTTCAAAGCCGCATCGTCCATCGTCTGCTGGAGATGCCGCCACAGGCCGCCTTTGCGGCCGATCAACCGCACCATCAACTCATCCTGCGTCCAGCCGATCAGCGGCGACACCAGCAGCGAGGCAAGGTTCAATTCATCCTCCGGCTGCACCGCAAAGCGCAGCGCGGCGAGCAGGTCGCGCACCGCCAGCGGCGCGTTGAGCCGCAGCCGGTCGATCCCGGCCACCGCCACCTTCTCCTCATACAGCCGCGCGACGATCAGCCGCGCCAGTTCGCTGCGGCGGCGCACCAGGATCATGATGTCGCCCGCGCGCACCGGCCGCCCCCGGCTTTCGAGCATCAGCCCATCGTCGATCCACTGTTTGATCTGCCGCGCGATCTTGCCGGCCAGCACCCGCTCCTGATCGGCGGCCCAATCCTCCTCGCCCTCCGCATCCTCGGACAGGCCCGCGACGACCGGCTTCCACAATTGCACCTCGCCCGGATGACGATTGGCGCTGACATGGCGGACCTCGCCTGGGTCCATGCCCAGTCGTTCGGCGCGCAGCGTGGAAATGGTGCGGTCCACCACGTCCAGCACGGCGGGGGTCGAGCGAAAACTCTGGTCGAGCGACAGGTTGAAGAAATCATGGCCCGACTGATCGGCATCACGATTGAACAGGCGGCGGGCCGCCTCGAAATTCTGCGGGCTGGTGCCTTGGAAACCGAAAATCGCCTGTTTGAAGTCGCCCACGGTAAAGATGGTGCGGACCTTCTCCCCCGCGTCCCATTCGGTTGCGAAAAACTCTTCGGCCAATGTGCGAACGATCCGCCATTGCGCGGCATTGGTGTCCTGCGCTTCATCGACCAAAATATGGTCGATCCGCTGGTCCAGCTTGTAGCGTATCCACTCGGCGATGCCCGGCTGTTCCAGCAGGGCGGCGGTCCGGGCGATCAGATCGTCGAAATCGACCGCGCCCGCCAGCCGCTTGGCCTGGGCGTAATCGCGCGCATAGGCCCGCCCGGCATGGAGCGCCTGGCCCAGCAGCGCGGCATAATCGGCGCGCAGCTTCATCGCGATCAGCGCCCCGCATGTGTCGTAGAGCCGCCTGGCCATCTCGCCATAGCCATCGATCGGCGGGACGAAGCCCTTGCTCTCCAGAAAATCGCCGTCCGCCTTGCTCCAGGCGCGATGGAGATCGGCCAGCGTCGCCGCCCGCTCCACAGCGTCCAGCCCACGCCAGGCGGCGATACGGTCGCACCGTTCCAGCCCGCGCCCCTTGCCCCATTCCACATTGGCGCGCACGATCCCTTCCAGCGTGCGCATGTCGAACATCGCGTCCGAACATTGGTCGGCAAGCCATTGATCGATATCGTCTTTGGGCAGTTCCAGCTCTGTCGCCAGCCACGGCCCGATCGCGTCGGGCAGGTCGTTCAGCGCGTCGCCCTTCGCCGCGCAGCGCAACAGAAACTGTTCCGCCCCGCCTTCGCCCAAGCGCAGACTGATCGCCTGCAACGCGCCGATCAGCGCTGCGTCGTCCCCGTCATGCGCCCGCACCGCCATGTCGGCCAGCGTCTGGCGCGCCAGGCTCGATTGTTCGCGCTGGTCGAGCGGGCGGAAACCCGGCGTCAGGTCCGCTTCCAGCGGGAAAGCGGTCAGCAATTGCTGGCAAAAGCCATGGATGGTCTGAATGCGCAGCCCGCCGCCGGTCGATTCCAGCACTTCGGCAAAGAGCCGGCGGGCCTGATCCTGCTGCTCCGGCCCATGATCCTCGCCCAGCGCCATCAGATCCTTGGCCAGGTCTATGCCGTCCATCTGCACCCAGGCGGCAAGCCGATCATGAATACGATCCGCCATCTCCGCCGCGCCCGCCTTGGTGAAGGTCAGGCACAGGATATTTTCCGGCCTTACCCCCTGGAGCAGCAGGCGGAACACGCGCGCGGTCAGCACATGGGTCTTGCCCGTCCCGGCCGACGCCGACAGCCAGACATGGGCGTCGGGCGCGGCTGCGCGCGCTTGATCGCCCAGCAATTTCTGGAGCGCGCGGGTCTTAGCCATCGTCGCGGCCATACCATTCCTCCAGCCGCATCAGCTGGTCATAATCGCCATAATTGGCGACTTCGGGGTTTATCTCCGCGCGGAACGGGGTCGTGCCGAGCAGGAAGGCATCCGCCACCGCCTCGAAATGTTCATGGGCGTGCGCGGTAAACTGGTCGGTGACGATCTTGTCGCGCTTGCCCATCGGATCGACCGGCCGTTCGCGATAGCCGAACTGGTCGCCCTTCTTGGCAAGCGACCAATATTCGAAGTCGCCCGCTTGCGGATTGGGACCAAGGCCATCGAACCCGCCCAGCTCCGCAATGATGCCGAGCAGCCCCAGTTGCAGCGAAAAGCCCGCCTTCACCTGCCGCGCGCTGGGCGGCTTGCCGGTCTTGTAATCGATGATGCCGATACGCCCGTCGGCCAGCCGGTCGATCCGGTCGGCCTTGCCCATCAGCGTGACCCCGGCGATGTCGGCCCGCCCCTCCTTCTCGACCGCCAATATGGTGCGTCCCTCCGCGTTGTCGCTGGCGACCTGCGCTGCGATCCAGCGGATCGCCTCGATCAGGCGCGGCTGCCACAGCGCTTTGAGCAACGGATGGACTTCGGGCTGGTCGAACATGGCGCGGGCGCGCGATTCCAGATCGGCGGGGTCGAGCGTGCCCGCCTCCGCCCAGCGCTGGAGAATGTCGTGGACCGCCGTCCCGCGCCAGGCCGGTCCGGCATCGGCATCGACGGGATCGAGCCGATTGAGGCGTAAAACCCGCTTGGCGTAGAAGGCATAGGGGTCCGCCTTCAGCCGATCGACATCGGTGACCGGGATCACATTGGGCCGAACTGATGCAGGCGGCGCGGGCGCGGGACGATCGGCGGGGCTATGCCGGCCCGGCGCGTCAATCGCCTGCGCCAGCGTCGCATAACGATCCGCCGTCTTCCATTGCGGTCCGGCCATCGCCTTCAGCCGCAGCCAGAAGCGCGACGCCACCGCCGGCCCGCCGCTCCCCCGCCGCGCGCGGGTGATCAGGACATGCGGCGCGCCCAGCGCCCCGGCGAAATCATGCGCGGCCAGGCCAATCCGCGTCTCCAGCCCCGGCAGCCCCAATTCGCGCCGGATGCGCGGTGCCAGCCAAGGATCGGGCGACGGCAGGCCCGGCCATGTGCCTTCATTGAGGCCGCCCAGGACCATAAGGTCCGCCTGCGTCAGCCGCGCCTCGATCAGGCCCAATATGCTGATGCGCGGATGGCCGCCCTGCGGCGGGCGCACCGACACGCCGCCCAGCATATTGTCGAGCAGCACCGGTAACGCGCGCGGATCGGCCTGCCTTGGGCCTTCGGAGGCTGCGCCCTCCATCTCGGCGAACAGGTCGGCGGCGGCGTGACCCTGATGGCCCGCCCAGACGGCATCATTGGAGAGCGCGCCTGCCTGTTCACGCAGCGCCGCCAATTGTCCGCTCAGGTCGGCGGCGGCGGCAAAGGCGCTTTCCAGCGGTTCCAGCAACGGGCGCGCCGTCGGCCACCAATCGCGTACCTGCGCGCGCAGCACCCGCTGCCGGTCGTCGTCGCGCGGATGCATCAGCAGGTCGATGCCCACCAACCCCGCTTGTGGCCGCGGCCCGCGCAGCAACAGGTCGAGGGCGCGCACCCCCTCCAGCCAGGGCAGACGCCCCTCGCCCCGCATCACCAGCGGATGTTTGAGCAGCGTTAACAGCGCGACCGGCGCAAACCGTTCCGCCACTGCCTGCGCCATCGCGATCAGCAAGGTGCCGGGCGGCAGGCGCGACAGCGGCAGGCCCGCCGAATCGTCTGCCTCTATGCCCCAGCGGCGCAGATGCGCCGAAACCCGCGTCGCCAACTGCCGGTCGGGCGTGACCAGCGCGGCGGTCCGTTCCGGCGTCTCCAGCGCCTCGCGGAGCGCAATGGCGATGGCCTGCGCCTCCTCGCCCGGCGTCGCGACTTCCAGCGCCTCGACCCCCGCCAGCGATCGGTCCGCGGTCTTCAGGTCGCGCCAGCGACTTGTCAGCCTGGGCGGCAGCATGGCGTTGGATATGTTGCGCCCGCGCACCGCCCGCGCATCATGCTCGCTGCCCCAGCGCCATAAAGCGACATCGTCCCGCGTCGCGCTCATGCGGTCCAGCAGGCGCTTGAGCGCATATTGGGGGTGGCTTTCATGGCCTGCCGGCGCGCGGCCGGTGACCGGATCGGGATCGAACGGGCCAATCGCGTCCCAGGCCCGATCGTCCATATGCTGGTCGAGGCCGGCGAACACCACGATGCCTTTCGGCATCATACCGATCCGGCGCAGCAGGTTGGCGACGGCCGGTGCGGTGGTCGACAGGCCCGCTGCAACGACGAAGCCCGACGGCGGATGGTCCTTCCAGCGTGCCGCCAGCCGGTCGAACAGCCGGTTGCGCCGGTCGGCCAGGTCGATGCACCCGGTCCGCGCCAGTTCGCCGGGCCAGCGGGCGATCAATATCTCGAACATCGTCAGCGATGTCTGCCAATGTCTCGACAGTTCGTCGGACAGCGCCAGCGTGCGCAAGGCGCTCACCGGCACGCGCTCCACCTGCATCTGGTCCAGCACCGCACCCAACGCCTGTCCCAGCAGCAGCGCCTGACCCGCATCGATACCCGGCTGCGCATCCTGCACCATGCGCGCGAGAATCATCTGGCGGCGCATCGGCGCGATCGCGGGCGGGACGGGGTCGGCCTCCCCCAGCGGATCGAGCGCGCCGCCCACCTGCTCGCCCAGGTCCGGGTCGCCGATTGCGACCAGCCGGGGCAGCAGCAGTCCGCCGCCCGATTGGCGCACAAAGGCGTCGCTGACCGCCCGGATCGCGCGGTTGTTGGGCAACAAGACCATGCCCTGCGCCAGCGCCATGGGATGCCCCCGATGCTGCGCCAGCAGCCCCGCCGCCAGCGCATCGGCAAAGGCGCGATGCGCCGGTATGGTGAAGAGCGCGGGGCGCGTCCGTTCACCCATGAGAGAGCATCGACTCCACCACCGGAATGGCCTGGGGCGTGCCGACGTCGAACCACAGGCCCTGATGCGACACGCCATAGAGCCGCCCCGCCTCGATCGCCCGGTTCCAAAAGACGTTCGTGGAAAACACGTCGCCCGGCGGATCGACCAGCAGCGAGGGCGACAATATCTGCACCCCGGTAAAGACGAAGGGCGCGACATAGGCGGTCTTGCGTCGGCTCAACCGGCCATTGGCATCCATGTGGAAATCGCCCGGCCCCGTGTGGCAGGTGGCGCGCGCCAGCGGCACCAGCAGCAACAGCGCGTCCATCTTGTCCGGGTTCCAGATCCGCTGCATCATGCCCAGCGTCTCCTGCGCACCGTCGATCCACAGATTGTCGCTATTGGCGCAGATAAACGGCTTGTCGCCCAACAGCGGTTTTGCCCGGATCAGGCCGCCGCCGGTTTCCAGCAGCTTGGCCCGCTCGTCCGAAATCACGAAATCCAGCCCACCTTTGCGCGCCCTCAGATGCGCCTCGACCGTGTCGGCCAGATAATGGACATTGACGACCACTTTCTTGATGCCGCCCGCCTCCAGCCGGTCGAGCGCATGGTCCATCAACGGCTTGCCCGCCACCTTGACCAGCGGCTTGGGCCGGGTCGCAGTAAGCGGACGCATCCGCTTGCCCAGCCCTGCGGCCATCAGCATGGCGGTGTCGATCATTCCGGGGTGAACTCCGCAAGCGCATGGTGGCGCTGGTCGGCGGGGATATTGGCGGCGAACCAGTCGGCGACCGGCGCCAGCGCAGGATGAGCCAGGTCGCGCTCCAGCAATCCCCACATGCGCGGCAGGAAGGACAGGTAGCGCGGCTTGCCATCACGCTTCCATAGCCGGGTGAAGATGCCGATGATCTTGGCGTTGCGCTGCGCGCCCAACACCGCATAGGCGGCGTCGAAATCGGCCGGCGGCTTGGCCACCGCCTTGTAATGGGCCAGCATCGCCGCCTCGACCGCCACCGGCACATCGCGCCGGGCGTCCTGCAACAGCGACACCAAATCATAGGCCGGATGGCCCGCCAATGCGTCCTGAAAATCGAGCAAGCCCAGGCCATGCGAGCCGTCCCGGTCGATCAGCATGATATTTTCGGCATGATAATCGCGCAGCACCGTTACCGTCGGGCTGGCGGACTGCTCTACGATGGGCAGCACCGCATCCCACGCCCGCACATAGGCGTCCGTATCGACATCCAGCCCGATCGCCGGGCAATACCAGTCAGTCAGCAACCCCACTTCACGCTGATAGACGGCGCGATCATAGGGCGGCACCTGCGCCGCGGGCAGGCGGTGCAGGTCGGCCAGCAGGTCGATCGCGCGGGCATAGGTCGCCAATTCCTCGGCCGGATCGGCGTCCAGATGCTCCTTGACCCGCAGGTCGCCGAAATCCTCGATCAGCACCAGCCCCTGTTCCAGATCGCGCGCCAATATCTGCGGCGCAGCAAAGCCGTCGGCCAGCAGATGTTCGGCGATGGCGATGAAGGGGCGCGGGTCTTCATGCGGCGGCGGCGCATCCATCAGCACGGCGCGGCGACCGCCGTCCAGCACGCGGAAATAGCGGCGGAAGGAAGCGTCGCCGGCGAGCGGTACTATGGCGGCGTCACCCCATCCCGCGTCGGCGAGGAAGGCGGGCGCGGCGGCGGGGGGGATCATATCTGTGACCATCGCTCCGTCCAAGCGTCCGGCACGGCCGCTGTCAAGCGCCGCGCGTCATCGCCGGCAAAGTCGATGCTGAGCCGCAGCGCGTGCGGCCATAAGGTATCGCCCAACCGGTCGGGCCATTCGATGATCAGCAGGCTGTCCATCAGATAGTCGCCCAGCGCCAGTTCCTCCGCCTCCGCCGCATCATCCAGCCGGTAGAGATCGACATGGGCGACCGGCAGGCGCACTTCCGGCACGTCATAGGGCTGGACGATGGCGAAGCTGGGGCTCGGCGCTTCGCCCTCCAGCCCGAGCGCTTCCAATATCCCGCGCGCCAGCGTCGTCTTGCCCGCGCCCAACCCACCTTCCAGCGCGATTACGTCGCCGATCCGGGCGTGGGCGGCGATCCGCCGGCCCAGGTCCAGCATCGCCGCCTCACCATCCAGTTGCGTTACCGCCTCAGCCACGCGGCAGTTCGATCACGGCCATCGTCCCCTGCCCGGCTTCCGATACCAGTTGCAACGTGCCGCCATGCGCCTCCGCCAGTTGTCGCGCCAGCGGCAGGCCGATCCCCGCCCGGCCGCCATTGCGCGCCTGCCCCGCGCGCGCCGCCGGATCGAAGATCGCGGCTTGCTGACCGGCCGCGATGCCGGGGCCATTGTCCGACACGACTATGCGCGCCTTGTCCGCCACGCCGTCGCCATGGATCAGGATGCGGGCACCCTTGCCGCAATAGCGGATCGCATTTTCCAGCAGATGGTCGATCGCCTGGCCAATCCGTCGCGCATCGCCCTGCACCGCGCCCAAGCTGTCCTGCAACGTCATGTCGATCTCCATGCCCTTGGCGGTCGCATCCATCATCATGCGGCTGGCGCTGGCGCGGACCACGGTGGCCAGGTCGACGCGGGCATGGTCGATCGGCAGCGTGCCGACCTCGCCCTGGGTCAGGTCCAGCACATTGTCGATCAGCATCGACAGGCGCGCCGTGCTCTTGAGGATGCCATCGACATATTCGGTGGCCGATGGGGTGAGTTCCCCGGCATAGCCCGCGCTCATCATCTCGGCGAACCCGGAAATGGTGGTCAGCGGGGTGCGCAACTCATAGCTCATATTGGTGACGAAGGCGGTCTTGACCTTGTCCGCCTGCTCCAGCGCCTCGTTGCGGTCGCGCAGCACCTGCTCGACCCGGCGGCTGTCGGTCACGTCCAGCATCGTGAACAGCGCATTGCCGTCGGGCAGCGGAATCGCCGCGAATTCGAAGATCCGTCCGTCCGCAAAGCCGACATGCCCCATGCGCTGCTTGCGCTCGACGGTAGCCGCCCGCACCAGTTCGCGCACCAGATTGGCCTGTTCCGGCTTCGTCAGCTTCGCCTGCACCGCGCGCATCAGGTCGTCGATCCGCGGATGGCCCGCCAGCAGTTCCTCTTTCGCGCCCCAGATGGTGCGGAAGCGGCTGTTCCACATCTGCAACCGCCCGTCGGACGAGAAGACGCCGATCGATTCGAACAGATTGTCGAAGGTCGCGGTGCGGACCCGCAGCAGCGTGTCGCGGGCGCTCGACAGATTGACCTGCTCGGTGCGATCCTCGAAGATCAGCAGCAGGCCGCCATCGGGCAGCGGCTGGGCATAGATGCGCAAATGCGTGCCGTCCTGCAACAGCCAATTTTCCTCCAGCGGCTGAGGCGACAGGAACCATTGCCGCCGTTCCGCGCGCCAGGCGGGGAAGTCGCGATGTTCGGGCAGTCGCCGCGCGTCGCGCATCTGGTCCAGCACGCGCTCGAAGGGTGGCGCATCGGCCAGCGCATCCTGATGCAGGCCGAACAGGCTGATGAAGGGCTGGTTCCAGAAGCGTAGCGCCCGGTCCGGGCCAAAGCGCGCGACACCAGCGGACAGCCGGTCGAGCAGGTCACGCTGCGCGGCTTCCAGCCGCCGATGCTCGACCCGCGCCTGTTCCAGTTCATGCTGATCGACGGCATAACCAGCCACGCCCGCGGCCCCCAGCGGCACATCGACCACGCGCATCGTGCGCCGTTCGCCGTCGATGGTGGCGGGCACCATGCGTTCGATCGGTTCGTCGCGGGCGATCGCATCGGCGGCGGCGGCTTGCGGCGTCAGGCCCGCGACGGTTTCGACCAGTTCGGTGCCATGGCCGATGACGTCCCCCGCGCCTTGCCCGTCGACCGCGCGCACATAGGCGCTGTTGACCAGGCTCAGGCGTAAATCGGGCGTGCGGTGCCACATCGGGAAGGGCGCGGCCTCGACCAGTCCCGCCAGCGCCTCCAGCGCGTCGCGCAACTGTTCGACATGGCCGCGCAGCGACTGGATTTCCGCCTGGCTGTCGGTCGCGTCGAAAATCCACAGGATGACGCCGCCGCTCTCGGCGATGCCTGGTCCGGCGGGCGCGCCGCGGACCAGCAGCAGGCGCGACGATCCCAGCCCACGCACCGGCAGGGCGAAGCTTTTGCCCGCGCGCTGGGCCGAGGCGATCTCCTGCGCCAGCGTGGCTGCATCTTCCGGCTCCAACCCGCCGTCGGGCGCGGTGAGTTCGGACGCGAAGGTCGGCACGCGCGGCTTGCCCAGCCATTTGGCCAGCCGATCGGCCGCTTCCAGACGTCCGTCGGGGTGGATGATGATGGGTGCCGCGGGTGCCGACGCCAACAGCATGGTCAACCGGTCGAGCTTGCCCTGCGCATGGGTGCCTTCGCGCCGCATCCGCTGGCCGCTGACCAGCGCCCACACGGCCGCGCCCAGCCACCCGGCCAGCACCACGCCGAAAATGATCGCGGCATAGGGGGACAATGTCGTCATGACATACGCCCTCCGGCCCGTCGCACCTGCCTGTCCCTGTTCATATGTCGGCTGGGCCTATCCCAGATCGGTCGCACGGCCAAGGCGGCGGACAAGAAAAAAGGGAGGCGTCTCCGCCTCCCCCTTTCGATGTCGCTCGCTGGCGTCTCGGCTCAGTAGCGGTAATGGTCGGGCTTGAAAGGCCCTTCCACCGGCACGCCGATATAGTTGGCCTGGCGCTGCGACAGCTTGGTCAGCTTCACGCCCAGCTTGGCCAGATGCAGTTCGGCGACCTTTTCGTCCAGATGCTTGGGCAGGACATAGACGTCGTTGCCGTACTGCTCGCTCTTGGTCCACAGTTCGATCTGCGCCAGCGTCTGGTTGGTGAAGCTGGCCGACATCACGAAGCTGGGGTGGCCGGTCGCGTTGCCCAGGTTGACCAGGCGACCCTTCGACAGGACGATGATCTTCTTGCCGTCGGGGAATTCGACTTCGTCGACTTGCGGCTTGATCTCGGTCCACTTCATGTTGGCCAGGCCCGCGATCTCGATCTCGCTGTCGAAATGGCCGATGTTCGACACGATCGCCATATTCTTCATGGCGCGCATATGATCGACGGTCAGCACGCCTTCATTGCCGGTCGCAGTAACGAAGATGTCGGCGCGCGGGGCCGCCTCTTCCATCGTCACGACTTCATAGCCTTCCATGGCGGCCTGGAGCGCGCAGATCGGATCGACTTCGGTCACCAGCACGCGTGCGCCGCCATTGCGGAGCGAAGCGGCGCTGCCCTTGCCGACATCGCCAAAGCCAGCGACGCAGGCGATCTTGCCAGCCAGCATGACGTCGGTGCCGCGACGGATCGCGTCGACCAGCGATTCCTTGCAGCCGTAAAGGTTGTCGAACTTCGACTTGGTGACGCTGTCGTTCACGTTGATCGCAGGGAAGGGCAGCTTGCCCTTCTTGCTCAGCTCATACAGGCGGTGAACGCCGGTCGTCGTTTCTTCCGAAACGCCCTTGATGCTCGCAACCGTCTTGGTCAGGAAGCCGGGGCGCTCGGCCAGCACGCGCTTGAGCGTCTTGACGAAGATTTCCTCTTCTTCGTTGGACGGCGTGAACAGTTCCTCGCCAGCCTCGACGCGGGCGCCCCACAGGGCGAACATGGTGGCGTCGCCGCCATCGTCCAGGATCAGGTTGCAGACGCCCGATGGATCATTGTGCCAGTCGAAGATGCGCTCGACATAGTCCCAATATTCTTCGAGCGTCTCGCCCTTGATCGCGAACACCGGCACGCCGGACGCGGCGATCGCGGCGGCGGCATGGTCCTGCGTGGAATAGATGTTGCAGGTCGCCCATCGGACCTGCGCGCCGAGCGCCGTCAGCGTTTCGATCAGCACGGCGGTCTGGATCGTCATGTGCAGCGATCCGGTGATGCGCGCGCCCTTGAGCGGTTGCGACGGGCCAAATTCGGCGCGCAGCGCCATCAGGCCGGGCATTTCGGTTTCCGCGATATCCATTTCCTTGCGGCCAAAGGCGGCAAGGGCGATATCGGCGATCACATAATCCTGCGCCTGGGTGGCGGGTGCAGTGGCCACGAGCGTATCTCCGTCAGCTTAGAATGGAGCCCCGCCAGCGACAAGCACAGCGGCGACAATGGAATGCGCCTTACCAACCGGCAAAGCGCATGGCAACTCATATAAAGATTTCTTTATGTGCCTCCGCGATGTGCTCTCGCGTCAGGCGGACCCGGCACCGGAGACAAGGTGGGACGCATCCACCCCGGCCGCGGCGTAGGCGGCCGCCCATTTGCGCCGGGTCGGCACATCGAACAGCAGGTCGGGGTCGCCATCGGCCAGGAACCAGCTCTCGCCGTGCATTTCCTGCTCCAATTGTCCCGCGCCCCAACCGGCATAGCCCAGCGCGACCAGATAACGGCTTGGCCCCCGGCCCTGCGCGATCGCCTTCAATATGTCGAGCGATCCCGACAGTCCCCATCGGTCGCCGACATGCACCATGTCCTGCCCGCCCCAGTCGAGCGAGTGGAGCACGAAGCCGCGCCGCGGTTCGACCGGGCCGCCGCGCAGCACCGGAACGTCGGGCACCTGGCTGCCGTCGATATCGAAACTTTCGAGCAGTTCGCGCAGGGTGATGCCGTCCATCTCCTCGCCCACCGCGATGCCCAGAGCGCCTTCTTCGTCATGGACGCACAGCGCCACCACCGAATGATCGAACCGCATGTCCGCCATGCCGGGAAGGGCGAGCAGGAAATGCCCGCCATAAAAGCGCGTCTGGGTCATGATACTGAATATAGCCCGCCGCCGCGTCTTGCCAAGGACACATGGTCGCACCGGCGGGGCGTCGTGACATATAAGTGGCCGGGCGTCTTGACAGCGGCCCTGCCAGCGCCGACCTCCCGCCCGTCAAAGGCCAGGAGACAGACATGACCATTTCCAAGGGCGATCGCCTTCCCAGCACTACCTTCACCCAGATGACCGAAAACGGCCCCGAAGCCGTATCATCGGACGATTATTTCGCCGGCAAGACCGTCGCGATCTTTTCCGTGCCCGGTGCCTTCACCCCGACCTGTTCGGCCAAGCATCTGCCCGGCTTCATCGACAAGAGTGAAGCGCTGAAAGCCAAGGGCGTGGACGAAATCGCCTGCACCGCCGTCAATGACGCCTTCGTCATGGGCGCCTGGGGCAAGTCGGCCGGCGCGGAGGGCAAGGTCACCATGCTCGCCGACGGCAATGGCGATTTCGCGCAGGCCGTCGGCCTGACCATGGACGGTAGCAAATTTGGCCTGGGCCAGCGCGGCCAGCGTTTCTCGATGATCGTC
Source organism: Pseudomonadota bacterium (assembly GCA_040389985.1). Taxonomy (GTDB): domain Bacteria; phylum Pseudomonadota; class Alphaproteobacteria; order Sphingomonadales; family Sphingomonadaceae; genus Sphingobium. Next base: position 22,423 of record JAZJZH010000014.1, on the reverse strand, counting down.
AAGGATGGCGTCGTCGCGGAACTCAACGTCGAAGCACCGGGCGACTTCAAGCTGTCGTCGGCCGAACATATGCTCGAACAGCTCTGATTTTTCAGCGAGATGCACGGCGGACTTAAAATCCGCCGCCCATCCTGCACGCTGCGTCTTCCTTCCGTCATGCAAAGACGGTAACAGGGGGCGATGACACAAAGCATCGGCAGCGCAACGGTCACGCAACTTGACCGCATTTACCAGACATCCATCGAAAATCTGCGCGAGGCCATGCGGGCCTATGCCCGCGACGGCAGCGTACCCCCGGCGACCGCGAAGGCCGACCGGCGCTATTGCTATCCCGAATTGCGCATCACCTATCATGGCGATAGCGACGCGCCGCCGCCCGGCCGATCCTTCGCCCGCCTGTCAAAGCCTGGCCGCTACGCCACCACGGTCACCCGGCCCGCCATGTTCGCCGATTATCTGGCCGAACAGATCGACCTTCTAGTCCGCGACTATGGCGTGGACGTGGAAGCGGGCCTGAGCGAACAGCAGATCCCCTTCCCCTATGTGCTCGACGGGCTGGACATGAGCGCGCTGGACGGCACCCCGCCGACCGAACTGGCGCGCCATTTCCCCGCGACCGAACTGGCCGAGATCGGGGACGAGATCGCCGACGGCCTGTTCACGCCCGATGCCGATGGCGACCGGCCGCTTGCGCTGTTCGACGGCCTGCGCACGGACTTTTCGCTCGCGCGCCTAAAACATTATACCGGCACCCCGGCCGACCATGTGCAGCGCTACATATTGTTCACCAACTATCACCGCTATGTCGATGAATTTGTGGCCTGGGCGTGTGACGAATTGCAGCAGGAAGGGAGCCGCTACACAGCCCTGTCGGGGGCCGGCGGCGTCTATGTGACCCCCGAAACCGCCGACCCCGCGCGGATGATCGCCGACAGCGCCTGGCGCAAGCATCAGATGCCGGCCTATCACCTGATCGCGCCGGACCGCAGCGGCATTACCCTCGTTAATATCGGCGTCGGCCCGTCCAACGCCAAGACGATCTGCGACCATCTCGCCGTCGTGCGCCCCGAAGCCTGGCTGATGATCGGCCATTGCGGCGGCCTGCGCCCCAGCCAGCGGATCGGCGACTATGTGCTGGCCCACGCCTATCTGCGCGACGATCATGTGCTGGACGAAATGCTACCGCCGGAAATTCCGGTGCCGGCCATCGCTGAAGTGCAGGTCGCCATGGCGCAGGCGGCCGAGGCCGTGCTGGGCCACAGCGACCCGGAGGATTTCAAGCGCCGCCTGCGCACCGGCACCGTCGTGACGACCGACGATCGCAACTGGGAATTGCGCTATTCCAGCTCCGCCCTGCGCTTCAGCCTGTCGCGCGCAGTCGGCATCGATATGGAATCGGCCACCATCGCGGCGCAGGGCTATCGCTTCCGCGTCCCCTACGGCACCCTGCTCTGCGTGTCCGACAAGCCGATCCATGGCGAACTCAAGCTGCCGGGCCAGGCGAATCGCTTCTACGAGGAGGCGATCGCCAGCCATTTGCGCGTCGGCATCATGACCTGCGAACTGCTGCGTGAGGAAGGCGCCAAGCTGCACAGCCGCAAGCTGCGCGCCTTCAACGAACCGCCGTTTCGCTAATCCCATGGCTACCCTCGGAACGGATCTCCGAGTTTCGCGGCAGCACCCGGTTAAGCCGCTTCCTGCCAGATGCTGATGCGGTCCTTGCCGTCCTTCTTGGCGGCATAGAGGGCCGCGTCCGCGCGCGCGACCATATCCTCCAACTGCGCGTCGGCGGCGACCAGTTCGGCCACGCCGAAACTGGCGCGCAGCCAGACGTCGGGAAAGCCCGGCAGCGCCAGATGGCCCACTTCCACGCGCACCCGCTCCATCACCTCGGCGGCGGCGGCGGCGCTGGTGTTCATCAGCAGCAGGCCGAATTCGTCGCCGCCCATCCGTCCTACCACATCGCCGCGACGCACCGCGCTGGTGAGCAACTGGGCGAACCCCTTGAGCGCCTGATCACCCGCAATATGGCCGTGGCCGTCGTTCAGCGCCTTGAACCCATCGAGGTCGCATACGACAAGGGCCAGCGGCAGGCCGTGCCGTCGGGCCAGCGCCATCGCCTGGCCCGCCGCCTCGTCCAGTCCCCGGCGATTGAGCACCGCTGTCAACGGATCGTGGCGCATCTGCGTGCGCAATTGCTGGGCCAGGTCGCCCGCGACCACCAGCACCGCCGTCACCGCGGTCGCCACATAGATGGTCGGCATGAATATGCTGAAGATCAGGCGGTAGAGATCTTTCCCGATTTCAGGACCGCGAATCAACATGGCGGCCCCCGCCAGCGCGAACTGGACGATGACGAAGGCCAGCAGCGCAAGAAAGAACACCAGCTCCGGCGGCGTGAAAGACCGGCCCTTGGGCCACAGCGACACCGCGCTCACCGCCAACAGCGCCCCGACATAGGCTGGAATGATAAGGCCCTGCATGATCTGGCTGCCGACTGGGCCGATGGCGAAGCCCATGGCCAGTATCACCAGCATGGCGGGGACCACGAACCATGCCAGACGCAACGGTTTGCCCGATCGCTGGCGGATGCCGATGGCCAGCAGCGACCCGCTGATGATCAATCCCACGCCAGTCACGATGAACCAGCCGGGACTTTTCAAAAAAAAGCCGCAGGCATTGGCCGTCCATTGCACCATGCCCATGGCATAGGAAGCGGTCCATGTCAGGACATGCCTTTGCCGCCCGAAATGCAGCCACGCCACAGTCAGCGCGACGGTCATGACGGCGGCGGTGCCGAACAATAGGGAAAGGAGAATGGCTGGCGCGTTCATGCGCCAGCCATTTACCAAGATTTACTCCGGCTTACCAGCCGCAAGACTTGCCTTTATTTTGCGTAATCAACCACTTCTGCAATGGTGCGAAATAATTGACCAACGCCTTGCCTGACATTTCACGGCTGCCGGTAAAGGCCTGGAGCGCATCGGGCCAAGGCTTTGACGCGCCCATCTGCAACATCGCATCAAGTTTGGCACCTACAGCCTTGTTTCCATAGAAAGAACAGCGGTGCAGCGGCCCTTTCCATCCCGCCTGCTTGCACGCCGCCTCATAGAATTGGAACTGTAGCACCCGCGCCAGAAAGTAACGGGTGTAGGGCGTATTGCCGGGAATATGATATTTGCCACCGGCATCGAACTTCGTCTCGTCGCGGGACACGGGCGGCACGATGCCCTGATATTGCAGGCGCAGGTCGGTCCAGCCCTTTTCATACTGGCTCTGCGGAATCGACCCGTCGAACACGCCCCAGCGCCATTTGTCGATCAGCAGGCCGAACGGCAGGAACGCGACCTTGTCCATCGCCTGGCGCAGCAACAGGCCCGTATCCTTGTCCGCCCCCGGCACCTTGGCGGGGTCGAGCAGACCGATCTTCACCAGATAGTCGGGCGTGATCGACAGCGCCACGAAATCGCCGATCGCTTCATGGAAGCCGTCATTGGCACCATCCAGGTAGAGCGGCTTTTGTGCCTGATAGGCACGCTGGTAATAATTATGCCCCAGCTCATGATGGATGGTGACGAAATCGTCGCCATTGACCTTAGTGCACATCTTGATGCGGATGTCGTTCTTGTTGTCCAGATCCCAAGCCGATGCGTGGCAAATCACCTCGCGGTCGCGCGGCTTGGTGATTTGCGAGCGTTCCCAGAAGCTTTGCGGCAGCGGCTCAAAACCCAGCGAGCTGTAGAAGCCCTCGCCCGTCTTTACCATCTTCACCGGGTCATAGCCCTTGACCTTGAGCAAATCGGTGGTGTCGAAGCCCAGGTCGCCCGCACCTTCAGGCGCTACGATCTTATAAATATTGCCCCATTCCTGCGCCCACATATTGCCCAGCAGGTCGGCGCGGATCGGCCCGGCCTTGGGCTGCACGGCATCGCCATATTTCTCGTTGAGCTTCGTGCGGGTATAGCAATGGAGATCGTCGTAGAGCGGCTTGACCTCCGCCCAGATCTTATCGGTCAGCTTGGCGAAATCATCGGCGGGCATGTCATATTTGGACCGCCACATCGCGCCCGTGTCGGCAAAACCCAGTTCCTTGGCCCCGGCATTGGCGATGCCGACCAGCTTGGCATAGTCGGTCCGCATCGGTGCGCCGACATTGTCATGCCAGCTGACCCACATTTCCTTCAGCTCTTCGGGGTTGCGGTTCTCCCCCATCTGCTCCTCGATATCGCTGCCGTTGATCGGCTGGCCCTTGAGCGTCCCCTTCCCCTTGCCATAGGCGGACTGGAGCTTGGTCGCGAGGTCGTTCAGTTCCTCGGCGGCGCCCGGCGTCGTGGGTGCAGGCAGCGTCAGCGCGGTGCGCAGCAGCGTCAACCGACGCTTGGTTTCTTCGGTCAGGCCCGGCGCGGTCGCGAACTTCGCGGCCGCCAGCGCATAATCGACCCGCTGCTTGGTATCGATCGCGCCGAAATAGGACGCCATTGCGTCGGTATCGTCGGTAATATAAGTTGCGTTGATCCACGCCGCCCGGCCGCTGACGATCGACTGGTCGAACAGCGTCTTTTCAGCTTGGGCCAGGAAGGCGTCCGCTTCGGCTGCGGTCGGTGCGGCAGTGGCGTTTGCGGGCGCGGCCTGCTGCGCCATTACCGGCGAAACAACGAGGGCAGCCGCGAGCGCGGCCATAGATATAGCGATTTTCATGGATATCCCCTGATCGGTTATGACGGGGAAGGTGGCTTGCCGCGCCGATACAGTCAAGCCGTCAGGAAATCGACCATCGCTTGCCCCAACTCCTTGCGGGTGACGGCGTTCATATGATTGCCCGGCACCTCGACATAGCTCCCGTTGGGCAGCACATCGGCCAGTTCGCGCGCATTGCCGTTGCTGTCGTCATCCGCCCCGCAAATCACTTGCGCCGGCTGCTGGAAGCCCGCGATCGTCGCCTGATCGGTATCGACAAAGGTGTTGAGGATGTTGAGCAACGCCGCCGGGTCGCCCTTGGTGGTTTTCAGAAACGCTTCGGTCATCCATTCCGACGTGCCGCGCTGAAACGTGCCAAGGTTGGTCAGGACATTCTTATAATAGCCGCCATTGTCCAGCGTCTGCACCAGCCCGCGCAGTCCCATGCCGCTCAGGATCACCCGCCGCGGCGTCGCACCCCGCGCCAGCATCCGCACCGTCGTCCGCGCGCCCAGCGAATAGCCGCCCAGATCATAATCGGTCAGCCCCAGTTGCGCGATCAGCCCCAGATTATCGTCGGTCAGCGCATCGGCCGGATAGGCGGCGGGATCATGCGGCTTGGCGCTTTCCCCATGGCCGCGCAGGTCCGGCAGGATCAGGCGAAACCCCGCCTCCACCAGCTTCGCCGCATGGCCGTAGCGAATCCAGTTGGTAAAGGCGTTGGAGAAATAGCCATGGATCAGCACCAGGTCGCGCCCCTGACCGACCATATGCACCGCGATCGGCAATCCGTCGAAACCCTCAATCTCATGGCGTTCGATCGGCAGGTCGGTCATTGGGGCATTTCCTCTTGGGCTGGGATGCCCTGCCGATATGGCGTCATCCGCGGCGGCGCAAGAGGGCGATGAGCGCCAATGCGCTGCCAATCTGGGCCGCGGCCATGTCCTTCTGCGCGTCCCACATGTCGCCTTGCTGACCATTATAATAGTCCGCCGTCTTACCCGCCGCCAAGATGGTGAGCAGCCATTCGAAAATCTCGTAAAGCGCGCTGCCCAGGCCAATGGCGGCAAAGGCAAAGGCCAGGCCCCAACGCAGCGGCAATCCGCCATGACGCAGCGCGACCTCCGCGATCGGCGCGGTCAGCAAAGCGCCGAAACCGAAATGCACCAGCCGGTCATAGCCGTTGCGCTTGGTGCCAAAGAGGCTGGAGATATCATGCCCGCTCAGCGCCCGCGCCCAGTCGTCATAGGGCACATAGCTATAAATCCAGCGTGCGCCCAAAGTGTGCAGCAGCAGGAAGAGCCAGATACAGGCGACCGAAGATGTGGAAAGCGGCCAGCGGCGCAACAGCCAGGGCGTGGCCAGGATTAACGCGATCGTCGGACCATGCTGGAGCGGGGCGAGGTCGGGATAGGGTTGCGCGATATTGGCCAGCCCGACGGCGCAGAGCAGCGCGACGATCATCCGGCGCTGCGCGATCGGAAGAGCCTTCCACATCGCAGCAGCGCCGGCAATCATGACAGGCGTCAGCCCTTCTTGAGGTGACGACGGCCAAGCAATTCGGCGATTTGCACCGCGTTCAGCGCCGCGCCCTTGCGCAGGTTATCGCTGACGCACCACAGGTTGATGCCGTTCTCGATCGTCGAATCTTCGCGCACGCGGCTGATGAAGGTGGCGAAATCGCCGACGCATTCGATCGGCGTGATATAGCCGCCATCCTCACGCTTATCGACCAGCATGATGCCCGGCGCTTCACGCAGGATGTCCTGCGCTTCCTTAGCCGAAATCTCATTCTCGAACTCGATGTTGATCGATTCGCTATGGCCGACGAACACTGGCACGCGCACGCAGGTCGCGGTGACCTTCACCTTTGGATCGAGGATCTTCTTGGTTTCCGCGACCATCTTCCATTCTTCCTTGGTCGACCCATCGTCCAGAAAAACGTCGATATGCGGGATCACGTTGAAGGCGATCTGCTTGGTGAACGTCTTGGGTTCGGCCGGATCGCCAACGAAAATGTTGCGGCTCTGCTCGAACAATTCGTCCATGCCCGCCTTGCCCGCGCCGGACACCGACTGGTAGGTGGAAACCACCACGCGCTTGATCTTGGCGAAATCGTGCAGCGGCTTCAACGCCACGACCATCTGCGCGGTCGAGCAGTTGGGATTGGCGATGATGTTCTTCTTTTTATAGCCGTCGATCGCGTCCGGGTTCACTTCGGGCACGATCAAGGGCACGTCCGGGTCCATGCGATAGAGCGAGCTGTTGTCGATCACGACGCAGCCGGCCGCCGCCGCCTTGGGCGCATAAATCGCCGTCGGGCCGCTACCCGCCGCGAACAGGGCGATGTCCCAACCGGTGAAGTCGAAATGCTCGATATTCTGGCATTTCATGGTCTTGCCGCTGTCACCGAAATCGATGGTCAACCCCTGCGACCGCGACGACGCGACCGCCGCAATCTCGTCAATAGGGAACTCGCGCTCGGCGAGAATGGTCAGCATCTCGCGGCCCACATTCCCCGTGGCTCCGACGACGACGACCCTATAACCCATGATAAGAGACTCCAGTTCAACGCAGGATTGCGGAGTGCGCGCCATAGCGATGTGGCTACAATTGTCCAGAAAGAAGGGCTTGCCTGCCGCAAAACCCTCCTCCAGCGTAATTTTATTTCGAAGCCACGTCCGGCCCTCCCGCATGTTCGGCCAGGAAATGTTCGATCGTCTTCCACAAGTGGACGCTGACGCCCGGCCCGCCGACGCGATGGGTCTGGCCCGGATAGGCCATCATCTCGAACGGCACCGCCGCGCCCTGCATCTTTGCCATCAGCGCGGTCGCATTGTCGAACACCACATTGTCGTCGGACATGCCGTGGATCAGCAGCAGCGGATCGGCGATCTTCACCGCCTCGTCCACCGCGCCTGACGCCGGATAGGCGCTTGCCTTGTCCTGCGGCTGGCCCAGATAGCGTTCGGTATAATGGGTGTCGTAAAGCTCCCATTTGGTCACCGGCGCCCCCGCCACTGCCGCCGCGAAAACCCCTGGCGCCTTTTCCAGCAGCTTGACCGACATATAGCCGCCATAGGACCAGCCATAGGTCGCGATCCGCTTGGGATCGACGAACGGCTGCGCCTTGAGCCACTCCACCCCCTTCAACTGGTCATCGACCTCCACCGTGCCCATCGCGCGATAGAGATGATCCTCGAACGCCTTGCCGCGATCGGGCGTGCCGCGATTGTCGATGGCGAACACGATCCAGCCGCGATCCACCAGATATTGGTTGAGCGCGCCGCTCCATGTGTTGGTCACCTGCCGCCCGCCGCCCGGACCGCCATAATGGATCATGAAGACGGGGTAGCGCTTCCCGGCGTCCATCTTCGGCGTCATGATCTTGGTATAAAGCGTCGTCCCGTCCGCAGCCTTCACCGTGCTGAACACCGTTCGCACATGGCCCGCGACGTAGGGCGCATAGGGGTGGTTCCCCGTCAGCGCATTTTCCGACAGCCATTGCAACTGCTTGCCGCCGCTGTCGGCCAGATAGACCTGCTTGGGCTGGTCGCTATTCTGGCGCGTCACCACGACCCGGCTCGCCGCGCCATCCATGACAGCGTCGTTCCACCAGCCCTTCGAAGTCAGCGCCCGCGCCTGCCCAGCCTTGCCCAACGCCGTCACATATAATTGCTGCTCCAACGGCGTTTCGCGATTGCCGGTGAAATAGACCAGCCCCTTCTCCTCATCCACGCCCACGACATCGCGCACTTCCCAGTCGCCGTTGGTCAGCGCGGTCCATTTCGCGCCGCTCACCCGATAGAGATGGCCGTGACCACTCTTTTCCGACCACCACAGGAAGCTGCCGTCTTTCAGCGCATGGAAATTGTTCGACAGGTTGATCCAACTTCTCGCCGTCTCGGTCAGCGCCACCCGCGTCTTGCCCGTAGCGGGATCGACCGCCAGCAAATCAAGCCGCTTCTGGTCGCGACTCTCCCGCTGTACATAGAGCGTCTTGCCGTCTTTCGACCAATCGACGCGGGCGAGGTAAATGTCCTTCTCCGCACCCAGATCGACTTTCACCTGTCCCGACCCGTCGGGCTTCATGACATAGAGATCGACGATCGCATTGGGCGTGCCGGCGGCGGGATAGCGCTGCTGATAGACTTTCGTGCCCTCCCCGCCGATCGCGGTGCGGGTGACGATGCCGACCGGGCTTTCATCGACGCGGGCGACCGCGATCAACGCATCGTCGGGCGACCACCAGTAACCCGTCCGCCGGTCCATTTCCTCCTGCGCCACAAACTCTGCCACGCCCCAACTGATCGTATCGCTGGCCCCCTGCGTCAACTGTCGTTCCGCCCCACCGATCGGCTGGGTGAACAGATTGCCGCCGCGCACGAAGGAGACATAGCCGCCCTTGGGACTGACCACGCCGTTCAACTCGCCATCGGGCGTATCGGTCAGCCGCGTGACCGTCCCGTCCAACCCGGCCAGATACAGGTCGCCATCCACCGGCACCAACAGGCTCTTGCCGTCAGGCGACCAGTCATAGCTGGTGATGCCCTTGCTCCCCGCGACGCTCCGGTCGCGCTCGCGCTGCATCTTCTCTGCTTCAGAAAGGTCCGCGCCGCTGCCGGTCTTCTTCGAATCGACCAGCATCCGCTCCGCGCCGGTCTTGCTGTCGATCGCCCACAGGTCGAGCCGTTCCTTCTCGTCGGCGCGGGGTTTCAGCAACGTCACCAACGATCCGTCGGGCGACAATTTCAGCGCGCGCGGCTGCGGCCCGGCCAGATCCGGGCTGGCGAACACGCGCTCCAGCGTAAGGTGCTGCTGTGCGCTGGCGGGAAGTGTGGAGAGCAGCAGCGCACCAAGCGCCGCGCCGGCTTTCAGATAGGGAGGCATGATCGTCCTTTCCGGTCGGCGCAAATGCACCGCATGATGGCGCAGATTTAGCGCCACACATTAGAAAAGATCAATGCCGGGAAATTATCTGTCCTGCCATGATCGCCTGGATCATGGTGGGCGCGGCAGGGATTGAACCTGCGACCCCACCCGTGTGAAGGGTGGGAAATCGGACTTAGTCGAACTCCAGTGAACATTAAGATCACGGAAAACATTCATTATTGTCCAAATCCGTTCATCCATGTATTTCATGGATATTTCATGCATTTCATGGGCGGCTAAAATGGACCTGAGTAAGATCGGCAAACGTGATGACCTGAAACCAAGGTCCGGTGACGAACCGCACTGGCAGCGCCTTCGCGTTGGCTGCTATGTTGGATATAGGCCCAGCCGGAAAAGCGGCAGGGGCACCTGGTTCGCTCGCGCTTATGATCCCGACAAATGCAAATACGCACGTAAGGCGCTGGGGGACTACGGCACGTTCACGGGCAATGATGTCTTCACACAAGCGAAGAGAGACGCGGAAGCATGGGCCGATCAGGTCGAAAGCGGTGGCATTCACACGGAGAAGATGGAGACGGTTGCAGATGCGTGCCGAGCATATTTGAAAGAGAAGCCTGGATCGATTGCAGAAGGCGTGTTTCGTCGCCACGTCTTGGACGATCCCATCGCCAAAGTGAAGATGGACAAACTCCGCCGCCACCATCTGCGCGAATGGAGAAGGCGGCTTGAGGAAGCCCCTGCCCTACTCACCCGGAACAAAGGTGGAGAGACGCGCACCAAATCACGGTCGCCGTCGACGGTTAATCGGGACATGGTTCCGCTCAGGGCAGCATTGGGACGATTGTTGACTCCGGGCACCCCAAACACCGACGCAGCATGGCAGGAAGCCCTCAAACCCGCCAAAGGCGCAGGCAAGCGCCGTAACCTCTATTTGGATCGTAGCGAGCGAAAGAGGCTGCTGGATGCAACAGGAGCGGCAGTTAAGCCTTTTGTTCGCGCTATGTGCCTATTGCCACTTAGACCGGGAGCATTAGCCAGTCTCAAGGTCGGGGATTTCGACAAGCGAACGAAGGCGCTGACCATCGGAAAGGACAAGAATGGCAAGCCGAGGCAGATAGCGGTCCCACAGAATATAGCCGATTTTTTAACCGAACAGGCCAAAGGTAAGCTACCCAGCGCCCCCATTTTCATGCGCGATGACGGTCGGCCCTGGGATAAGGATAGTTGGAAAGGGCCGATCAAGGACGCCGTGACGTCAGCGGGCCTGCCATCTGCCGTGTCGGCCTACACCTTACGACATTGCGTCATCACCGATCTGGTCAACGCTGGCCTGCCGGTCCTGACCGTTGCACAAATTTCCGGCACCAGCATTGCAATGATCCAAGCGCACTATGGACATCTGGTCGGAGACGCAGCCACTGAGGCTTTGGCAGGGCTAGCATTGTAGGAATCACCTCGCGTTCCCACCAATCAGGACACAGGACTCCTTCGCGGAGACGGACAATGCCGCCGCCGCTCAGGTGCTGATAGAATATTGCGCAGGTGAGAGTGCGGAATCGACAGAAAGCAGGCTTGTGACCTGCGCCGTCATTCCTCCGCGAAGAAATCCTCGTCGAGCCGCTTGAACTCGATCTTGCGGCTTACGCGGACGGCCACACCATATTCGATCATCAAGTCGGTCAGACGGTCCCCGTCGATCAGGATGACCCGCTGGGCGAGGTGTTTGACATAATCGCGCGCCTGGCTGCTGAAGGTGGAGGTGGTGACGAACACGCCCTTGGTGGCACCATGGCCGACCAGGCTGCCGACGAAGGCCTGTACATCGGGGCGACCGACCGTGGTGTCGGCATAGCGCTTGGCCTGCACATAGACCCGGTCAAGCCCCAGTCTGTCCTCGTTGATGACGCCATCGACACCGCCATCGCCCGAACGGCCGAGCTGGGTCGCCGCATTCTTGTGCGATCCGCCATAGCCCATGGCAATCAGCAGATCGACGATCAGTTGTTCGAAGAAGGCGGGTGTGTTCTGAACGATGCGTTCCAGCAGTTCCGCGCGGAGGGCCGATTGCACGGCCTGATAGGCCGCCTCAATCTGCTCCTCCGGCGTGCCGGTTTCGACGGACGGGACGATGGCGGCAGGCGCGGCATCGTCATCGGTCGATTTCTGCGCGCTGTAAAATTCGCGGAAGGCTCCATAATCCTTCAGTTCGTTCACGCCGATGCGCGCGGGATTGGATGCCAGCAGCGCCCGCCCCGCTTCGGTCGCGATGAAACGCCCCCGCTTCGGCGAGGCGACCAGTCCAGCCTTGGACATATAGAATTTTGCCCAATGGATGCGATTGTGGAGCAGGCGTTGCCGTCCGCTGGGTAGCATTTCTTCGCGTTCATCGGGGCTGAGGCCGAGATCATCGGCGATGCGTTCGGCGGCATCGGCCACGCGCTGTTCGCCGGTGGCGGCGAAGCGCAGGACTGGCAACATCAATGTCTGGTAGTCGGGAATGGCCATGGGATCAGGCCGCCTTCTTGCGACCGCGCTTGGCCGTTGGCGCGGCGGCACGTTCTGCCCCGATGCGATCGAGCAGGGCACTGGCGGGTTCGTCGTTTGGGTCTTGTGGCACGAGTTCGCCCTTGAAGGCCTTGGCGAGCACGGCTTGATCGAGATGGCCGATCAGCGTGCGGGCACTCGTGGCATCAGCGGCAAGTCGATCAATCCACGTGAAGGCAGAATCAATTTTGGCAACAATTGCATTTTGTTCTGCGATCGAAGGCAATGGGAATGGTGCAGCCATAATGCTACGTTGATAGATGGCGCATACGCTGGTGGTCGCGCTTTTCTGTGTTTGAAGATATGCACGGAACGGCTCCGACATCATCCATAGCGTGGCAAATCTAGGGACAACCTTCTCATTGAATCGAAGTCTTAAAATATTGTTGTTGTACAAATGTCCTGCGCGTCCATCTTGCCACAGCGCCACCTTGCCTACCAGCTCGAAGCTATTGCGTGTGTTGAAGAGTACATCGCCACCACATAGTTCGTATCTTCCAATTTCTTGCGGCGTGGCCTCAATAAACGTTAATTTGTCATCATTCCATTGCCCGTTGAGATCGAAATGATTCATACGGATGTAGGGGGCGCCCGAAATGTCGGATTGTTCGCTTTTGCCTCTTACGAGGCCGATCAACGCATCTGAGATGAAGTCTTCGAGCTTCCCGTTTCCCCATGCAGTTCTATCCCGTTCTGAAAATGCCGAAACCAGCACAGCCTGTCGATATTTCTCGACGAGCCGGGGGATGTGGTCGAGATGGTCGCGGGCGCGTCTGGATTTGCCGGTGAGGCTGTCGATCTTCGCCACGATCCGCCGCTGCTCGAGGAGTGGAGCTATGCGGATCGGCGCTTTCGAAAATCGGCCTTTGTTAATGATGGACACCGTAGTCGCAGACGAGTTCTCTTCGAGCCAAGGCTTCAGTGTGCGGCTCCAGTAATACAAATAATGCGGCTCGACCACTGAGGAGGGTAAAACAGCGTTGATTTGCTGATTACAGATCGCCGGTTGTGCAATCAAAGCCGATTTTCCTAGATTTCCAATGCAGGTTACAAGTAGGCTTTCGGCAGGCAAAAGCCTTCCTGCCTGTGCCCCAGCTTTGCTGACCATGTCATTCGAAACGGAAACTACTCCGCCGACATCAAGGTCACCGGGTTTATAAAAGCACACCTCGCGTCCATAGAGGCTCCCATCATTTTTTGATGGGGTATTCCCGGTCTCTATTTGGGCAATTTGGCCAATCTCAGCGTCTGCCCACCCCTGCGGCAAAACACTCATTTCGCTGCCTCCGCGATTGCGGCAGCTTCCTCTACGCTGTCCGGCTCCAGTTCGTCTGAAAGCGTTTCAATCTCCTCCAGCGCCGCTTTCAGGTGGCCAATGATGGCGGCAGCTATATCCTCCGGTTCGGTCAGCGCCTCTTCCGTCTGCGCTTCGGTATCGCGAAGCCAGCTTATATCGAGATTGTCATTGCGATCGACAATGGCTGCACGCTCGAACTTGCGCCAGCGGCTGTCCTCCCCTTGATCCTGCCGCGCAGCCTCGCCGTTGGCATCAGCGCCATAGGCGGCCTCGAAGTCCGCAAAGTCGGCAACGGTCAGCAGGCGGGTCTTGCCATAGGCAGGAGCATTCGCCCGCATGTCATAGACCCAAACAGCCTTGGTGTTGCCCTTGTCGCTCTTTCCGCGCCGGAAGAACAGTATGTTGGTCTTGACGCCCTGCGCATAGAAAATGCCGGTCGGCAGACGCAGGATGGTGTGCAGGTCGCAAAGGTCCATCAGCCAGGTGCGCAGGCGGCGGCCCGTATTATCCTCGAACAGCACGTTATCGGGAACCACCACGGCGGCGCGCCCGCCGGGGGCCAGTGCGCGCACGATATGCTCGACGAAGGCCAACTGCTTGTTTGAGGTATCCGCCGTGATCGAGAAATCGGAACGGGTCGGACGCCCGCCGCCCTTCTTGGTGCCGAAGGGCGGATTGGTCAGGATCAGATTGGCCTTGGGCAGCGCCTCCCCATCGGGCGAGAGCGTGTCGATATTCTCCATGCCGCCCTCAATGCCATGCAGCAGCAGGTTCATCATGCTCAGGCGATGGGTATCCGGCACCAGCTCCGCGCCGGCAAAGGCGTTATGCCGCTGGAAGAAGGCCTGCTGCTCCGTCAGCGTGTAGAGATCATCCGTGTGATCCTTGATATAGCGATCCGCGGCGACGAGGAATCCCGCCGTTCCGCCTGCTGGATCCTGGATCACTTCCCCCGGCTGCGGCTGCATCAGGCGCACGATGCAGTCGATCAGCGGGCGCGGCGTGAAATACTGCCCCGCACCGGATTTCTTGTCGGCCGCGTTCTTTTCCAGCAAGCCTTCATAGAGGTTGCCCAGCCCCTCTTCGCGGGCAGAGAACCAGTCGAGCTGATCAATGTTGGAGGTCAGCGCCTTGAGGTTCGTCGGCTTGCGCAGACGGGTTTGTGCGTCGATGAAAATGGCGCTGACCAGCGCGTCTTTCGCCTTGCCGAGTTCAAGCAGCATCGCCTTGTAATAATCGAGCTGTTCCATGCCCTCGCGCCTGGCGAGCGTGCCCCAGCGCCAGCCTTCCGGCAACCGCTCCTCCTTGCCGGTTTCCTCCAGCATCTTGAGGAACAGCAGGTAGGTCAGCTCCGTCACATATTCGTTATAGGTGACGCCGTCGTCGCGCAGGACGTTGCACAGGCCCCAGAGCTTGGCGACGATATCGGTGGTGGTGCTCATTTACGCGGTCTTCTTCCACAATTCTTCGTTGATCCCGGCGAGGATGCTTTCCAGCTCCCCGCCGAACACCTTGTTCAAGCGATTGAAGCCGCCATCGGCGATGAACGGCTCCTTGTCGATGGCGGCGCGGTCCACCACGATTTCTTTTTCAATCTGGTCGCCGATCCGCTTGAGCCAACGCTTTTGCGGGTCGGTCCATGCACGGCTCGCCATGATGGCGCGCATGGCGTCCCGCACGCGGTCTTCATAGGGAATGAGCGCATCGCCCAGCGCGGCCTGACGGACGAAGCCGATAACCGAGGCAGCGATTTCCTCATTGCGGGCATCGGCCCAGGCTTGGCGCAGATTAGCGTCAGAAAAACCCCTGGAGTCCAGAGCCAAGCGCAGTTCCTTCAGATCGGCACGGGTCAGGTCACGGGGACGCTGCACGACGAGCTTCAGCGCGGCGATGGTGTTGATATTGTCACGCACGAAAGCGGCGAAGCTGACAAGAAAATCCTCCGGCTTGTCAGCGTTGCCGTAGCCGCGCGACACATCGACAACCTGATCCGCGTGGTGGGAAATCGGGACATAGCCGGATTTATCGCCATCAGCCTGCCAGTCGAGGATGGGGCCGATCGCGGCGCGGTCCTTCAACCAGGCGGCAAGGCCCGGTGCATCGCCGGACATCACCCGTTGCAGCATCCCCTCCGGCGTTTCGCCCGCAGCGGCCTCGAACTGCTGCCTTGCCTCATCCGTCAGCTTCTTGATCCGGCGGCGGAGCTTCACGGCGAGCTGTTCGCGAATGGCCTCCCGCTGTTCGTCGTTCTGCGCCTCTGTCATTTCCCGGACGAGTTGGGCGAAGCTGATCGAGGGATTGACGACGACGGGCTTCATGTCGGTCATGTTCTGGAGATGGGGATAGAGATCCACGGCGTCGAAGATTCGGAAAACCTCTTTGCCTATTTCCGGACACTGACGCGTCGCACGGCCGATCATCTGTTCATACAGAATGCGGCTGTTCACCCGACGCAGGAACACGAGGTTCGTGATTTTCGGCACGTCGATGCCGGTGGTGAGCAGATCGACGGTCACGACAATTTGCGGATAGGCATCGTTGCGGAACGAGCGAATCCAATTCTTCACTTTGTCCACGCTGCCGGTGATTTTCTTCACGGCGGCATCGTCAATCTCGCCATATTGCTCGGCGAAGGCGGTCTTGATGGCGCTGACCACCATATCTGCATGGGCATCGGTGGCCGCGAAGATCAGCGTCTTGCCCGGTAGAGCAGGATCGATGTGCCGTGCCAGTTCCTCTGCCACCACGCGATTGAAATCCGGCGTAATGACCTGCCGGTTGAATGCCTCGACTTCGAACCGGATTTCGTCCGGCGCATGGGCCAGATCGACTTCGCCGGTCCGGGTGTTGAGCAGTTCAAGCGCCTCATCCTTCTCGAACTTGATACCGGCACGCGCCAGCGCGGTTTCGATGCGGATCGGTGGTTCATGGTCGATCAGGAACCCATCGACCACTGCCTCGCGGTAGGCATAGGTGAAGACCGGATCGCCGAAAATGTCGGTGGTATGGAGCGCGGGTGTTGCGGTCAGGCCAATCTTTACAGCGTCGAAATAGTCCAGCACACGCCGATATTTGGAGATGTAATCATCCTGTCCCCGGAAGCTCAACTCGGCATCGGACATTTCCCGGTCGAGCAGATAGCCGCGATGGCATTCATCGATGACCATCAGGTCATATTGATCGACGGGCGGCACCGTTGCGCCATCGGCAGCGAACAACACGCGCTTCACCAGGCCCTGAATCGTACAGATATGGACCTTGGTTTCCACATCCGGGGTCACGTCTCCCAGACCCTTGAGGCCGAAAATTTCCGCGAACGTCTTGCCCGATACGACCTTCGTGGTCGAAAATTCGCCCTCGGTTTGATCGCCAAGAGCGCTGCGATCGACCACGAAGCAGATGCGCCTAAACCGCTTGGCCGACAGCAAGCGGTACAACATGGCGATGGCGAGCTT
Source organism: Pseudomonadota bacterium (assembly GCA_040389985.1). GTDB lineage: Bacteria > Pseudomonadota > Alphaproteobacteria > Sphingomonadales > Sphingomonadaceae > Sphingobium. Next base: position 5,557 of record JAZJZH010000014.1, on the reverse strand, counting down.
GGTTTTCCCAGTGCCGGTTGCCATCGCGACCAGAACGGCGCGTTGTTCAGCAGATAATGCGGCTTCCACCGCGCGGATCGCATTTTCCTGATAATGGCGAAGCGGGAAACCAAACTCGAATGGCTGCGCTTTCAGAACTGCGTCTGCTGCATCCTGATCGACTTCAAGCTGTCCGGTAAGGCCTTCCGGTGTGGGCCAATCCACCAATGCACGGCGATGGTTCGCGGCGCGTCGGGTATCACGAAACCAGATGCCGCTCTCGGTCTCGATCTGCTTGAGGTAGGATCGACCATTGGCGCTGAACACAAATGGCACCTTGTGCTCGCCCCAAGGAGCATCCGCATAGCTGAATTCTGCGCTGTCCCTGATCCCGGTTGAATAGCGCTCAGCCTGGTCGATCGCGGCTGATACATTCTTGCGCCGACGCTTAGCCTCTACGACGCCGATCAGAGTCGTGCCGACGAACAGGGCATAATCAGCAGGGCCGTTTGCCGTAGGCCATTCGGCGATAGCGAGATTGCGGCCTTTGGCTGGGCGAACACCATTGCTGTATCGAAGATCGCGGGTATCCACTTCCCAACCACGGTCACGCAGTTGCTGGTCGATGAGTGCGCGCGTTTCAGCCTCGTCGAGATCGATCTTAACCGCAGCCTTCTCGCCGCGCTCGACCAATTGGGCGGCTTCAGCGCGAGGCACAGTTTCCGCCTCGGCTTGAAGGGCAGCGAGCTTGCTCGTAACTTCGGCCTTCTCGGCGTCAATGTCCTGGGCGATCTTTTCCCAGGCGGCTCGCTCCTCACCCTCGCGCGCCAGTCTCTCTTCTACGGCCTCGCGTGCGTGGGCCTGTTCTTCTGCTTCAAGGCGAGCGCGGGCCGCATCGCCTTCTGTTTCCGCCACCTTCTGCCTGAGCTTTTCAATCTCTTCGCGCAGAGCAGCGGTCGCATCAACGGGTTGGCGCGGCGGTACGAATGCCCCGGACTGGAAACTGGCAGACCGCCCATAGGTGCGATGAAACCAGATGCCGAGCGACCAAGCGAATTTCAACGCCGTCAGGGCGGTGGGATGATTGCCCGTTGCCTCATGCACGGCGCTGTTGCCCGCTTTCCGCAGGGCATGAAAGAGATCGGCGGCTTCCTTGGGGATCAGGCGATCATATGATAGGCGACGCAGCGTTTCTTCGAATGTCTCGCGCTCATCACGATAAACAGCATGATGCGCTGCGACCATCTTCGCCATCAGTTCCGCGAACTGTCGGAGCTTGACGATTGCGGTTGAAGGATCACTTGAGAAATAGCGTTCCGCCAGCCCTCCCAACGTCACCAACTGTTTATCATGGGCTTCAAGGAAGCCGAAATTCAGCGAGTCCACCATTCCCCCAATCCGCCTGAAATGTCTGCTATCTCCTGCTGGGCCATAGTTGTTGAGGCCATTTACGTTGCCGATCAAATTGATATTGCTGCCAATATCAAATCGTCCAGTTCCCTGCCTTGCCGTCCTGCGTCAATATCTCAAAAACGCAAGGTATTCGCGCACCACGACCCGCGCCAGACTCATTTTTTCGCGATCTGGCTGATCCAGCCCCCCTGCGCGCAATTGCTCGTCCATCTGTCTGAGGGCTTTCTGTTCAACCGTCGAAATATTATTCATTATGACAGGGGCATCATTCATCAAGCAATGAAAATGCTGCATATTTGCGACCGGGTTGGTACATCATAAGCGAATTTGGTTGCGAAACGTTAGTCCCCCTTCGATTTGCACCCTAAGCTAAGGCCGCCCGTCCATGAAACGTCCTTCGCGGGAACATTTACGCCCGGTCAAGAACCCGGGAATCACGGAGAAGCGCTTCAAACGCTTGTTTCGACGAACAAACCAGGTTGGAATGGTCGCCCACGCATCCGTGGTGTTAGCCGATCTTCGGCGCGGCTCGCTGTCAAGTCTGGACAGATATCTAGCGAAAAACAAGGGCATTCCAGATCGCAAGATAGCGCTGGAACTGCGTAAGCTGATCTCAGGGACATCAGCACGCTCGCACTACCGCCTAGTAGTGGTCGAGCACCCTGGAGCACCCAAAGATTTTGGCGGGAGGCCGCCGGTCGATAAAACTGCACCGTCCGATCGAGATCGCCAAATTGCTTCCCGATATGAAGAGCTTCTGGCCACTGAGGGTAAAGCATATCTGGCTGTGGAAATGGCGGTACATGCCTTTGGCTTGTCGAAGTCGACCATCATCCGCGCTATCCAGAAGGTAAAGCATGCCGAACGAGAGTTCGCCGAACGGGTAAAAATGGCGGCAGTCAAACAAATCCAATCTGACGCGACAATCCAACGGCGGAGTGCGGCATTAGAGAAACTGCGGACTGGACGAAAAAAGGGTCGAGAATAGCCCTGTCACGAAACTTGGACAAGTTTCACGATACCCTGTGACTGTAGCGTCATCGCCGAGACTCTCATAGCTAGATGACCGTTCCAATTCGAACGGAGTCGTCCAATGTCGTCCTTGCAACCATCCACGACCAAGCTTGCGTATAGCATCAAAGAAGCCTGTGAGGCGTCCAGCTTGGGCAGGACCACCGTCTTCAATCTCATTGCGGCTGGCCGCTTGCGCGTTACGCGGATCGACGGTCGCACCCTTATTCCCGCCGAAGCATTGAACGCGCTGATCGCTGGGGAGATGTAGTCGATGTCGCTGCATATGCAAAACCCCGGCGGGCAGGCCGGGGCTTCGCGCAATCAACTTGGTGGCTGGTTGCTTCCCTCCATTATCGCATCGGACAGGCAGGCGCAAATTCCTAACTCCTGTTTTCGCCTGCCGCCCTGGATGGCGCAGGACTTGGCGTGGCTCTGCTTTGGGGAGGGATGCAATGACTGAGCGGCCCTTTCCCGATCACCGACAGGCGGCGCTCGCCCTGCTCAACCGAAACTACAGGCTCAGGCGCAAGGACGGCTCGTTTCTCGGCCAGATCGCCGTTGATACGTCGCCGTTGACCATGAAGCAGTTCGATTGGCTGGCAGACATGCTGGATCGCAGCGGCTTGCCGCATTTGGAAGGAGGGCGCGAATAATGCGTCCGAATTCCCGCGGCTTGGTGGATATGCACAAAACATATACGAACGCTCACCATCGTGGCGTATTGAAACTTCACCGGAAGTGTCCCGACGGTGAAGTTTCAACAGCGCATTGTGTGCCACGTTCTTCCGAGAATCTGGCGGTTTGCGGAAATGGCACGGGGCTTGCAGTTAAGTACCCTAATTATGGTGTGGTAGCAGGTTTAACTCGTGATTGTGGGAAGGGCGGTGCGCGGAACAGTGCGGGCCGGGAAAGTTACGCTCTAACAGCGGCGCAGATTGGCAATTTGAAGGCTGCGGCGCGACACGCGGCAGAAATAGGGTTGCCGTTTACCCGCATGATCACCATTCACTGGGAAGGCGCTGGTGTGCAGCGGGCGGACATGGCGAAGGCGACCGGCCGCTTTATTGATCTCATCACTAAAGCCTTATCACGGCATGGCAGCCGAACGGCTTGGCTTTGGGTGCATGAAAACGGTCATGGAAAGGGCGGGCATTGTCACCTTCTCATCCATGTGCCAGCCAATATGGTCCCCATTGTCAATGGACTTCAGAGAGGCTGGCTTCGCAGGATCACGGGTAACAAATACCGGAAGCGCGTGATCCATAGCGAACCCGTTGGAGGGAGGCTGGGACTGGAGATCGGCAACCCTGATTTGCACGCGAGCAATCTGATTGCCGCGTTTGCGTACCTTCTGAAGGGAGCTTCTACAGACGCCGCCATCCAATACGGCTTGCAACGTGTGGTGCACGGGGGATACGTTATTGGAAAGCGCTGTGGGACTTCACAGAATATCGGTGTTAAGGCCCGGCGAGAAATAGCTGCGAGAGAGAAGCATGAATCTTTTCCAGACTCTTGCTACTCCGCAACGCATCTGACAGACGAAATAGCGGCTGCATGCTTTTCACCTAAAATTCGCGTTCCCGCAAAGGACGCTCACCAATTGCACGATGTGTAATGAGATTGTAGACAATCATCCGCCATTTTTTGAGCTGACGCGAGTTGATCTTGGGGCATTGCTTTTTCGATTAGCTCAACAGCTTTTTTCGATTCTTCCCAACCTTGAGCGGCTGCAATTGAAAGCCATGCATATGCTCCCAGCATACTTTCCGGAACACCTCTGCCGGACACATACAGGCGGCCAAGCTGATCTTGGGCCACAGGATTTCCGTTCAATGCGGAGCGGCGGAACCAGTTGGCCGTTTCGATGATGCTTTTGGGAACTCCTCGCCCCTCTCGGTAGCTGAGCCCCATGTTGAACTGTGCCCATGAATTGCCTTGATCAGCAGCGAGCCGAATCCATTTGACGGCTTCAACGTAGTTGGGTGACCGCGCCTTCCCCTCTTTGAGCATTTGCCCCATCAGCATTTGAGCATCGGGATCGCCATTCACCGCCAGATCGTAAGCCAATGACCTGGCCTCTTCGTAACGCCCTGCTAAGTAGGCTTGCCGCGCCACGGCCAAGGTCTTTTTCTCTTGGAAGGCGGCCGTTTCTTAGGCGGCCGCATGAATGTGGACAAGACTGCAAACAGACACTGCAATGATAGCGAAAAATTGGCCGATCAACTTCATTCTTCCCCCCGCCACGTAACATGTCGGGAGTTGATAAGGCGAAACAAATGGGTCGTAAATACCGTGGATGTAAATACAGCCTGCGGCGATCACTGGCTCCGTGCCGAGGGTCTCCGGAAATACGGACAGCCAGAATGTCCTGCCCCACTTGGGAGCCGTAATCCGTGCGAGGCGTAAAGAGGCAGGTTTTTCGCAAGAGGCATTCGCGGATGCCAGCGGTATCGACAGGTCTCATATGGGTAAAATTGAACGCGGCGAACGCAATATCACCCTGCTCAATCTAATCCGCATCGCCCAGACACTCGACTGTCGGCTCTCGGAGATTCTCGCAAAAGCCGACCTGTGAGGGGATAAACTACTGTGTTGTTTTACTAGAAGGCGCAGTTCCTGAAGCATCCTTGGCTAGGGCGGTGCCAATCATTTCGATCACCACCATCCGACGTTCCTCGCTGGTGAGATCGCGGAAGCTACTAGCCGCCTGCTGAACGCTCAGGTTTCGCGCATTCGTCAATACGCCACCCTTTTCCTTTGCTGCCTGCTCCAGAATGCCGTTCGCTAATACCAAGTTTCCATGTTTCATGGCGCGGTCATAATTCTTCTGGAGTGCATTCAAGCGAAATGCCTGCGACGCGATCGGTATGGACGAGACATCCTCCAGATAGGCTTTTCTCACAGCCTCAAAGATCGGCCGCCACTTTTCGCCCGCCTCGAATTTGGGGTGTTCTGGGTTGTAGGTGCGGACCTGCTGGATCGTGGTCTCTATACCAAAATCATCGCGAACCATCACCACCACCTCTGCTGGTGAAAAAAATCGCGCCAGAGCTTGTACGATGTAGAGTTTTGCTTCCTGCGGTAGATCAGCCATGGGTGTGGATCGGCGTGCAAAAAGGACCCCGTTAGCGGGGTGATCGGCGTCTAAAAG
>JAZJZH010000013.1:0-235719 GCA_040389985.1 Pseudomonadota bacterium | reverse complement strand
CAGGGGCCGTACTCTTACCGCGGGGAAGCGATCATGATGACTTCCCAGATGGCCGCATCATCTTGCGTGATATCGTCGAAGCATTGATCTGCCGCTGGCAGTCTATGCGGGAGCCGACACAGTAATAATTAGCGAATTCTTATATAGCAGTCAGGGTTTGGTATCGAAATTGTCATCAGCCTTTCATGAAATATGTTATATTAAGAGGCGAGAATTTTGTAGCAGAGCGGCTGGAATGGGTCGATTGTACTGGAATCCAGTATTGCTGGCTGCCCACCTATCCATGTGTCTAATTGGTTATAGGCTCCAGCGCCTGAACGATATGTTGGGCGAGCAAATGCCCGGTGTCAGAGATTGAACGCCCTTCAATCAAGGCAATTTGATCCCGACCAAGCGCAACCGGCTGATCCAACTGCCTGTCGATGCCGCCATCTATGCCCTGCGCAACATGGTCGAACGCTGCTTCAACAAGCTCAAGAACGCCCGGAGGCTGGCAACCCGCTACGACAAAACCGCCGACAGTTACCTCGGCTTCATCCACATCGTCTCAATCCGACTGTGGACCCGCCAATTTGGCAACGCCTCCTAGGGCTTCATTAGCGTGAAAATTCCCGTTCCCATATAGAAGTGCATAACAAACCGACGTGATCACTGACGCAGAGAGATCGCGTCATAAAGCGGATCGTCTGGACTTGGGAATTGAGATTTATCGTCTAAACGGTCGACTTCGGAAGCGGCGGGTACGCGCCATTTTTTGGCCCGACAGAACCTGTTGCCGAATGCGGCGGCATCAAAGCATGTGGAACGCCAAGTTCCATTTAGAAACCCGCTCAAAGTTGCGATATGCCGGCCCGGCTCTTCATTAGCGGTTGTATGCGTGTTCCGAACGCTTCAACGCCTTCTAGAAAGGCGTCGAAAGTCAGCAACACGCCACCGGTGTTCGGCACTTCGGCCATGTCGTCGAGCATGCGCGCCACGCTTTCGTAGCTGCCGACCAGTGTGCCCATGTTGATATTTACGGCCCCTTCCGGCGCAGCGAGTTGGCGGACGTTGGTGTCGGTGTTGACCGTGTCCCTTGCACCCTGATCGGCCAGCCATGCGATGGCTTCGAGATCGACGCCGTCATTATAGCGCCGCCATTTGGCCATGGCTTCCTCGTCTGTCTCAGCGGCGATCACCATGACCAGGACGAAGACCGAGACGTCGCGGCCGGTCTGTGCGGTGAACTTCGTCAGCCGGTCGTTATTGGAAGCAAAAGCGGTCGGCGTGTTGACGCCCTTGCCAAGGCAGAAGGCGTAGTCCGCCCACTTGGCCGAGAAGTCCAGTCCCGCGTCGGACGATCCCGCGCAGATGATCTTCATGTCCGCTTGCGGTTGCGGCCGGACAAGGCAATCGTCCATCTGATAATATTGGCCTTTGAAGTTGGAGCGCCCGCTTTCCCACAACTCGCGCAGTATGCGGGCATATTCGTCGAGCACGTCGTAGCGATTGCGAAAATGCTCGTCGCCTGGCCACAGGCCCATCTGGGTATATTCGGGCGGCTGCCAGCCGGTAATCAGGTTCAGCCCGAAACGGCCATGACTGATGCTGTCGATGGTATTGGCCATGCGCGCGGCGAAGGCAGGCGGAATGATCAGCGTGGGGCAGGTGGCGAAGATTTTGATCTTCTCCGTCACCGCTGCAAGGCCCGCCATCAGCGTGAAGCTTTCAAGGCCATATTCCCAAAACTGCGTCTTGCCGCCAAAGCCGCGCAATTTGATCATCGATAGCAGGAAATCGAGCCCGTATTTCTCGGCGCGCAGGGCGATCTCCTTGTTGAGATCGAAACTTGGCAGATATTGCGGCGCGCTTTCGCTGATGAGCCAGCCATTATTGTTAATGGGAATGAAAACGCCGACCTGCATGGACTTCAACTCCTGAGGAATGCGAGAACGATGCGGTTGAAATTGTCGGGATCGGTCACGTTGCAGGCATGACCGCCCCAATCGAACGTGGCGGTCCGGGCGTGCGTAACCGGCTTGGCGAGATCGAGCGCGGTGACGAACGGCACGAGAAAGTCGTCACGGGTGGCGATGACGAGCAGCTTTTCCAGCGCCGCCAGCCCCGCCGGATCGGGTATATAGGCCTGAACGGCGGCGATGCGCCTGGCCGTCGTCTCGACGCCCGGAAAAGCCGCAAGATGGTGTTCGAGGTCAGTCGTCAGATCTTCGTCGTGGGCAGCGATCCAGTCGGGCGGATAGAGGAAAAGCGGCTGTGCTTCGAGAAAGGCCCGCTCGCCAGCGCCGTGCAGCAATGCGAGGCGGGCGGCGAAACAGCGCCGCGTATGGGGGGAGAGCGAGCGCCAGCCGTTGACGACGACCAGCCGGTCAATCCGCCCCGTGCGGATGGCCGTTTCGACGCCGATGGCCCCACCCAGCGCATGGCCGATGCAATGGGCGCGCACGATGCCGAGGGCATCCATCAGCGCGATCATTTCGCTTGCCATGTCCTCGACAGATAGGATGTCGGCAAGCGCGCGGTCGCTGCGGCCCGTGCCGCGATGGTCATAGGCGATAACGCGGAAATGCCCAGCCAGCGCCGGCAGGTTCGGCGCCCAGTAGGTCGCCGAACCGCCAAGGCCACTCGACAATATCAGCGGCGGCGCATCAGCGCTCCCATGGATTTCGTAGTAAAGTCCTGCCGCCTTAGCCAAGATGGGCGACCGAGGCGATCTCCACCAGACAGTCCGGCTTTACCAGTTCGCACTTGATGCAGTAGCGCGCAGGTTTGTCGCCCGGAAAATATTCGGCATAGACCGCATTGAAGGCGGCATAGTCATTGAGGTCCGTCAGGAAGATGTGGTTCATGGCGATGTCCGCCATCGTGCCGCCCGCGGCCTCAATCGTGGTCTTGATGACGTCCAACACATGACGCGTCTGCGCAGCGGCGTCGCCGATATGCAGCACCATGCCGCCCTCTCCCAGCGCCAGCACGCCAGAGACGTACACCGTGTCGCCCGCCTTGGCACCGGCTGAATAGGGAGCGATGGGCTGGGGGAACTGCGGCGGATTGATGGGTTCGAAAGGCATCAGGCCTCCTTCCTGGGCAGTTGGCCGACAGCGGTACGGAAATCGGCGACACTGCTTACCCAGCCGAAGAATGTCTCGACATTGTAGAGGCTGGCTTCGCGGATAAAGTCCGGCCCCAGATGATGCACGGCGTCCTCCAGCAGCACGCCGAAATATTCCAGGTGGAAGCCGTCCCGCAGGGTCGATTCGACACAGACATTGGTGGCGATGCCGGTGAAGATCAGCGTGCGGATGCCACGCGCCCGCAACATGGAATCGAGCTGCGAGTTGAAGAAGGCGGAATAGCGCGGCTTGTGCACGCGCAGGTCGCCCTCCTGCACATGCAAGCGATCCACAAGGTCATAGTCCCATCCACCGCGCGCTAGAAACTTACCGGCCAGTTCGGGTCGCGCGCGCATGGTCTTGAGCGCATTGGATTTGTGCCAGTTTGGCGAGAGCGCCGTGCCTGCCTCGACATAGTGGGAATCCCAGCCATTCTGCAGGAACACCACCGGCATGCCCGCTGCGCGCGCCATATCGACGACTTCGGCAATCTTTGGAATCACACCAGCCGCCGGGCCAATATCGAAGCCAGCCTCGTCCACATAGCCGCCCTCGCTGGCATAGGCGTTCTGCATATCCACGACGATGACCGCCGTCGTCGTGGCATCGAGACGGATCGCTTCAGGCCGCGCCGGGAGCACCACAGAGGGGCCGGAACGGGAAGGGGCTGGATCGACGATGACTTCGTTCACCTGCGCAGGATTGATCAAATGCATCCGATGGTCAAGCGGAGTGCGCTCATTTTGCTCGACCCGACCAGAATGACCCACCTATAGATTTTGCAATGCCCGGCGATCTGTTTCGATGGTGAACTGCGCTACCGAAGATACAGGACTGTCTGCTTTTGTGCGATCTGCGATTGCGCGGAAATCTGCGGTCAAGGCGCTTGCGCTGATATCGATCAGAACATAGCCGGCATGATCAACATCGCTGAGCCGGATGTGAGGATTATTGGTCTTTACGTCGTTGAACCGGCCCGGTGGCGGAGACGCGGCAGCGAGGGCGGACGTGACGATTTCGGTGCCGACAGCCTTACCATCCACATCGTTCAGATCATTCACCCAGAAGCTATGGACATCGCCGCTCAACACCACGGGGTTGCGCACAGCAGGCTGGGCTAGGCCAGTTAGCACCCGATCGCGATTGGCGGCATAACCGTCCCACTGATCGCTGAAACTGCTGGTGCACGCTTCATCCAGACATAAAGGCGCGAAGAAGACCTGCTGCGCAATAAGCGTCCAGGGACACCGCTCGCTTGCCAGCCGTCCGGCCAGCCATTTTTCCTGCACGGCGCCCAGGATCGTGCGTTCCGGCGCGCGCGCCTCCACACAATCGCTGATTACGATATTGCGCGCCAGGTTTGGCGCGGCGCATGGCGGCGCACTGCGATACTGCCGCGTGTCGAGTACTGACAGGGACATCAGATCCGCCCAATCCACGGCGCGGTACAGGCGCGGCGCAGCGCGGCCCAGCCATAGGCTAGGCCGGATTGGCATATGTTCGAAATAGGCCTGGTAGGCAGCGGCGCGGCGCGGCGCGAATATTTCCGGCGGCAAGGCATCGCGATTGGCCAGATCGGCATAATCGTTCAGCACCTCATGATCGTCCCACGTCACGATCCACGGCGCGGCGCGATGCGCAGCCTGCAAATGCGGGTCTGTCTTGTAGAGCGCGTGGCGCTGCCGATAGCCTGCAAGATCTTTGGGTTCGGGCGCACCGAATTCGCGCACTTTAGGCTGTCCGGCATAGCTTTGTTCGTAAATATAGTCGCCGACCTGCAGAATGATGTCGGGCTGCACCGCCACTAGGTCGCGATAGACGCCAAACTGCGCCTGTTCCCAATGTTGGCAGGATGTCAGGGCGATACGCAGCCGGTCGGCACTGCGCGGCACGGTGACCGCGCGGCCGACGGGGCTGGTCGCGCCCAGCGCATGAAACCGATACCAATAGGGGCGACCGGACGGCAGACCTGTCGCTTCGACATGCACCGCATGCGCATGTTCGGGATGGGCGACCGTCCGCCCGGTCCGAATGATCTTGCGAAACATGGCGTCGGGCGATATCGTACGAGATCGCCACCGCATGGGCGAGCAGCGGTTGGAAATCGGCGCCGATCAGTCGGGTCCATAAGACGAAGCCGTCCAGCCCCGGATCGCCCGACGCCACTCCCAATGCAAACGGATCAGTCACCACACGAGCGCCCGCGTCGACTGGCAAAACGGGGACTACCGCTAAGGCCGCCATCGCCTGCACCAGCGCTCGGCGATGCCAAATAAGGGGGAGGGGCACCATAATGTCAGCGCCTAGGTGCGCTTCATGACTGCTGCATGACACCCGATGGATTTGTCTTCAAAATGCCATCAAAGCGTAGCGTCATTGTCGCTTATTGAGCGTAGCGGCGCGCCACCGATCATCCAGATCGGGGGGAAATTACCATGAAGTTCAGGACAGTTCTGCGGACGTCCGCGACCTGCATCCTGCTGCTGAACGCAGCGGCGGTACAGGCGCAGACGGCTACAGGAGAGGGCAATGCGCCCGTAGCCGCCCCGGCAGAGGGCAGCGCGACGCAAGGTGGAACCGAGATCGTCGTCTATGGCCAGGGCAAGGTCCGCCAGGAACAGACGGTATCGGCCAAGGCGATCGAGATACTCGCACCCGGCAGTTCGCCGTTGAAGGCCATTGCCCGCTTGCCCGGCGTCGCGCTGCAAAGCTCCGATCCGTTCGGGTCCTACGAACTGGGCACTCGCCTGTCTGTCCGTGGCTTCAACCAGAGCCAGATGGGTTATACGCTCGACGGCGTGCCGTTGGGCGACATGTTCTACAACGGCCATAACGGCCTGCATGTCAGCCGGGCGATCGCTGCGGAAAATATCGCGCGGGTCGATGTGTCGCAGGGCGCAGGCGCTCTGGGCATCGCGTCTACCAGCAATCTGGGCGGCAATCTGGAGTTCGTGTCGCGTTCGCCGTCGCAGGAGATGGGCGGGGAAATCGCGGCTACTTACGGTATGTACGACACGGCGCACATCTACGCCCGTTTGGAAAGCGGCGAACTGCCGAGTGGCACGCTCATTTCCCTGTCGGGGGTCTATCACGACGCGGACAAATGGAAGGGCTTCGGCGAGCAGACGGACCGCAAGGTCAATGGCAAGGTCGTGCAGAAGATCGGCGATGCGACGCTGACCGGTTGGGTCAATTATTCGCTGCACAAGGAACGCAATTATGCGGACCTGTCGCCCGCGACACTGGACCGGATCGGCTATGATCTCGACTTCCTGGCGCCCGACTTCGATACAGCGGTACTACTGTCGCAGGTCAGCGCCAATAAGACGGCGGCCGCTGCCGGGCGCGCTTTACCCTTCCCTACGGCGGGCACCAATTTTCCTGCGCCATACACCAATGTCAACGACACCTATTATGACAGCGGCGGCGTGCGTGAGGACGTGTTGGGCGCGGTGACGCTGGACGTACCGGTCAGCGAATGGTTCGATGTCTCCGCTACCTATTATCATCATTATGACAAGGGTAGTGGCGGCATCTATACGCCTGCCAAGTTCAGCCCGGACGGCTTCCCGCTGTCCGTGCGGACCACCGAATATGGCATCAATCGCGACGGCGGCATCGCCAATGCTACCGCACGCCTTGGCAACCATACGATCCAGATCGGCTATTGGCACGAGGATAACGACGCGATCACCGATCGCAACTATTATGCCGTCAGCCAGACCAACCGGCCCGACGTCACGGATTTCCTGCAAAACCCGTTCGCCAGCGACTTCCTGACCGATCTGACCACGGTGACCAACCAGTTCCATGTCAGCGATAGCTGGCAGGTGAGCGATGCGCTGACCATCGCGGGCGGCTTCAAGGGCGCACGCGTGGAAAACGGCATCACGACCAATGCCGGCACGCCTTTCATCAATGGCAAGATCGCCGCGAAGGACTGGTTCCAGCCGCAGATCGGCGCAACTTACAAGGCCGGGCGTCAGGAATTCTTCGCCAATTATGCGGAGAATATGCGCGCCTATATCAGCTCCTTCCGTGGTCCCTTCGGCACGACCCAGGTCGGGTTCGAAGCGATCCGTGGCACGCTGAAGCCCGAAACCTCACGCACAATGGAGGCAGGCTGGCGCTTCGACGCTGGCAAGCTGCGTGGTGTCGTGACCCTCTATGACGTGAAGTTCGAAAACCGCCTGCTGGCGGCGTTCAGCGGCGCGAACATTCTGGGCAACCCCAGCATCCTGCAAAATGTGGGCAGCGTCACCAGCCGGGGCATTGAAATCGGCGCGACCTATCGCGTGACGCCCGCTTTGTCTTTGATCGGGTCCTATTCCTATAATGACAGCACCTATGACGACGACACCGTCAACGGCACCGCATCGGTGCCGACCAAGGGGGTCCGCACCGTCGATACGCCTGCGCATCTGGCCAAGGGCGAAATCAATTATGACGACGGCGCCGTCTTCGGCAACCTGTCGGGCGCCTATACGTCCAACCGCAACCTGACCTATACCGGCGACTTGAAAGTCAAGGGTTATGTCCTGTTCGACGCCGCACTCGGCTATCGCTTCCCGGCGGGCGGCGTGTTGGGCGGGGTCGAGCTTCAGTTGAATGCGGTGAACCTGCTCAACAAGAACTATATCGCCGCTCTGGGCTCCGGCCAGTTCTTCAATAATGCGACGTCGCTAAACAACACGATGCAGGCCGGTTCGCCGCGCCAGGTGTTTGGAACGATCCGCAAGAAATTCTGATGCGTAGGACCGACAGCGACGAAATTCGCTGTCGGTCCTACCGCGGCCGATCGAAATCAGTCGGGTCTTGCCAATCCGTTTTTACGGCCTGAACCCGGCAGCCGTTTTTCATTCTGTCTGCAAAGCTGCTCGGCTGGACCTAGGAAAGCATAACTGGCGGGTAAAAGGCCGATTTGTGTCGTTTGCGACGTTGCAGATTTCGGAGAGTGTATAGGCAACGCCCTTGGCCAGAGGCCAGAATGATGTATGGCGGGCCATTGCCGGATTGTGACGAAGCAGAATGCCGAGTTCTGTGGGTGCCAGAGCGCAGAGCGTTTGTTTGCGGTCCAAGCGGTGCACCATTACGCATCTGGTCATGATGGCGGCAGCGAGCTGCGAAAACACTGCAATGGATGTGCGATGGGTCAGACTTTGGAAGATCTCGGGTGGCGGCCCTTTTTCAGCGCGCAAATCTCGGAAGATGACGGTGCCGGATGTCATCCCTCGCGGGTGATGGCGGTTCATCGCGGCAACATTGCTGTGGCGGGCGCTGGAGCGATGCGACTGATCCCACCCTATGTCGCCGACGCCTCCGTTCCTGAAGATCGTCCCACGGTAGGCGACTGGTTGCTGGTCGATGAGGTAACGCTGGAGGTCAGGCGCGTCCTGCAGCGCGAAAACCTGTTCAAACGGCAAGCGCCAGGCACTGATAAAAAGACGCAACTGATCGCTGCGAACGTCGATACGCTCTTTATCGTGGCCTCCTGCAACAAGGATTTCAGCACGGCACGTCTGGAACGGTATCTGGTATTGGCGCAGGAAGTCGGCGTGCAGCCGGTCGTGATCCTTACCAAGACGGATCTCACGGACACGCCAGATATTTTCGTGGCAGCAGTACGGGATCTGCGACCGGGGCTGCTGATCGAAGCCGTCAACGGGCGCGATCCTGTCAGCGTCGCGCGCCTTGCCACCTGGTGCGGCAGAGGACAGACTGTTGCCCTTGTCGGTTCCTCTGGCGTTGGCAAGTCGACGCTGGTCAATAGTCTGCGTGGCTCCGACGGCATAATGACGCAGGCCATCCGCAAGGGGGACGACACGGGGCGCCATACGACGACGGTGCGCGAGATGCACCGGCTGGCGGGGGGCGGCTGGTTGCTCGATACCCCTGGCATGCGCGAATTGCAGCTGACCGATGCAGGATCGGGCATTGCCGAGATATTCGACGATTTCGTCGAGGCGGCCGAGCATTGCCGATTTTCCAACTGCACGCATGAGGTGGAACCGGGCTGTGCCGTTCGCGCGGCCATCGCCGACGGTAGGCTTTCAGCCGCGCGCCTGGATCGCTGGCGCAGGCTGACGAGCGAGGAAATCTACAATAAGGCAAGCCCGACCGAACGCCGCGCCCTTCATCGCATCGCGACCAGAGTTTCGACCAAGAAGAAATAAGCCGCAGGCCCTCAACGATCCCCTCCACGACCTATGCGCAACGCCTGCACTCGGCGACGGAAATTTGGCTTATGAACGTCGTATAAGGTTCGATTATCGTTAGATGAAACGAAGTGAACACGTATATCAGATGGTAACAACCCGCCATTTTGTGCGTCACTCGGCGCGTTTGGCGTTCCAATTGAACAGAAATGAACGATGTTCGGCCCATGTTTGGCCCTCCACGCCGCCATCGCGGAGGCAAGCGCTCGTATAATATGGGCCCGCACCGTCCGTTGTTCTGAAACTGACGCATGTTCGTCCGCGATCGTTCTTCCAGCGGCCGGCCAAAATTCTGCTGTCGTAAAATGAGCCACTCACGCTGCCGTCAGAACCCAGCTTGATTTCCATCTGCTTTTCATATGGCTTGGTCGGGTCAGTAGAGAGATTGACTGTCCAACGTCCATCGAGCCCGATGTTCGATTGCCCATGTGCCGATAGGGGCGTCACTGTTGCTGCAATGAGGGTCAGGGCCCGCATCCATTGACTAGCTCTCATGGCTGTCCTCATTTTATCGCCCTTCCGCGCTGGACCCGATTTTGAATATGAGAAACGCGGCAGCAAGTCACCAGCTTCTGTTCTGGCGTTCATCATGGGTTGTTGCCAGACGCTGGCGCGAGATGGGGTTCTTGTCCGTCCGCCAAGGGCAGGCCTGACGCTATGGCCGCCCGCGCGAGGCCGACCAGGTCGACGCGGGCTTTCAGCCGCGCGCAGAGCATCGCCGTCCCGCTGATCTTTCGCTGAACGAACAGCTTTTCGGTGTCCGGGATATGCCAGGTAGCCCGGTCGCCGACCAGCGACGAGGCCTCTGCCTGCACGACAGGCACAAACGCCCGATCGCCAAAGTCGAAAGGTTCTGGTCTGCCGAGCGCGTCGTCGATGGCCGCGATGATGCGGTCCACCGTGCCGCGGTGCGCGGCGACGGCTTCGGCACCCAGAAAGCCAGTTTCAACCGCTATATCGCGGATGCCGTCGCGATCATGCGCCAGCCCGGCGGCGATCAGTGCGCGGTAGGACTCGACGGTCTGGACCGGTACGACCCGTGTCGCACCGAAGTCGAGCAGTACCAGTGCCCCAGTATCCGGCTGCCACCTGAAATTAGCGAAATTGGGATCAGTCTGCATGACGCCGAACTCGAAAACCTCGCGAAGGACAAGTTCTATAAGCGTCGTCATGGCGCGGTCACGGACGTCCTGTCCCGCATCGGCGAGTGTCTCGATCGGCTGTCCTTCCACAAACTGCATTGCCAGCACGTCCGCCGTGGTTAGATCCGAATGCAATGTCGGAACTATGTAGCGCCCGTCGCACGACAAGCGCTCACCATAGGCGCGCATCTGCTCCCCTTCACGCAGATGGTCCGCTTCCTCTGCAAGCTGCCGCTTGGCCTCGGCCAGCAATGGTGACAAATCCAGCGTTCGCGGGAGCAGGTTTGAGATGCGCAGCAGCGTGGCCACGTTGTCAACGTCAGCGTCGATGCTCGCGCGGACACCGGGATACTGGACCTTTATCGCGAGCACCTGTCCGTTTGGAAGGATCGCTCGGTGCACCTGGCCGATGGAGGCGGCGGCAATCGGCGTGGCGTCGAAATGCGAAAAGCGTCCCCGCCAGCCCCTTCCCCATTCCCTCTTGAGCACCGCATCAAGCTGTTGCGGAGGCATGCGATATGCTTGGTTGCGCACAGTTGCGAGGATCGTTGAAAGCTCCCGCGGCAGTATGTCACCGGCGTCCATCGAGATCATCTGGCCAAGTTTGAGAGCCGCACCGCGCAAATGTGACAGACGGTCTGCAACCCGCATGGCGTTACCCGGCGTGAGCAGCAGGTCGCCTAGCCGCGGTCGCTCACCGCTGGCGAGCCGGCGCATGCCTTCCGCCGCCATGCCACCCGCAACGCCGCCGGCAAGCCGACCAAAGTGACCCAGCCGGGACAATCTCCCCCGTGGGATGCTCCGTTCAGGCCGGTCGCCCTCGCCCTCGCTCAACGCCTTACCATCCCATGCTTCCGGGTCCGCCCTTGAACGGTCCGGCCAGATCGGCAGTGATCCAACCGCCATAAAAGCCGCCCGGCTGGGGAAGCACGGTCTGTCCATCGACCGTGCAGCGATCAAACGGAGCGGCATAGAAGGCGACATGGTCACGCAAACAATCGAAATTGGGCGTCGGCGCTGGATAGCTCCATCCTACACGCGACAGCGATACGCCATCGACGACAACGTCCCAGTAAGTCGCGGGACCCTTCCACTCGCAGAATGAACCGCCGCTGGCTTGACGCAGAACGCCGATCGCGATGTCGTCCCTTGGAATATAGTAGCTGGGCGGATGACTGGTTTCCAGCGTTCGCACCGCACGGCGCGTGTCAGCGACGATGACACCATGATGTTCGATGACGACATGCGACCCAACAGGCTCGGCCACCGCCGGACGCGGAAAGTCCCACACGCTCACATGGCCAGGTGGCACCGGGTCGCGACGCGGCGTCATCTCGCTGAACCCCCGCCAGCGAATCGCTGGAGCGTCGGGCGCGCCTTCAGGAACGTCACATATGCGAACTCCAGAACCCTGAGTATTGTCGGCGACTTTGCCAGCACAGCGAGAGGCCGCAGCAGTGGGATCGCCCGCCACATTGCAGCGAAGGCGGCCGCGCCCGAAAGCAGAACACCGTTCTCGCTCGCGTGCAGCCGGGCAAGAAGGGTCTGCCGATCAATCGGGCAGATGCCACCCTCTTTGCTCACGTCGATGAAATCGATCCGCCGACGTGTATCCAATCGACGCATGAGCGCAATCTCGCGATGACAAAGAGGGCATCCGCCGTCATACCATATTGTGACTTTAGCCATGACGCCGATGTGTGGTGGAACGGTTGGGCGTTCAAGCTGACCTTTCGTCCGACGAGTGCAAACGCCGCCGGAATAGCAGACGGTCAGCACATGGGGACCGAACATTGGCCTCTGAGCGCCTCACTTGGGTCGATATTGTAAGGCGTGAGTTGGGACCGCCATTGAATCAATCAAACACCAACTTCTCAAGTGATTTAATAGGTCCCGAGCCTAGCGCGGTGCCGTAAAGATCTACATGGAGGATCATCGCGGGTAGCGCCTGCGAGGGCGAAACTCCGGCCGCATGAATAACGTCGATTATGGGACTTCTCCATAGGTCGGGGTAGGACAGCGACGCAATTTTCACTATCAAAGCAAATGTCGGCGCGGCCTCTGCGAGCATGGCCACACCCGTTGGCAACCCTTTCCGCTAGGCACTGACCCTCATCGGCGATTGGCAGCCGTCACATCACAGCGTCAAGGCAATCATCTCATCGCGATCAATCCACCTTCATCCAAAAGAACCTAATTTTAGTTTGTTTTTAAGAAATGAAAATATCGCGCCGGCGGATCGCACATATGGAATTTCAGAAGCATTTTTTGCTCGTCAGCATTCAGTTATTTTGCTGTTTTATATAGAGAAATAAGACGCATCGACCTAACTCAATCGTATCCGGCTCCCGTTCGAGATCGCTGCGTTTCCGTAACGCCTATTGCCGGTTGACATTTCCCTAATCACAGTTAGTTTGAAGTTCTCAAAGATGCCTGTAGGGGCACGGCAAAATGGGAGAGTGTTATGAATGTTAAGCAACGATTGGCTTGCGGCATTGCCACTGTTGGGCTTTTGGCTGCGATGCCTGCATTTGGTCAGGATGCCCCTCAGGCGGCGGCCGACGGACCGGGCAATGAAAAAATTGCGTCGCCGGCTGACATCGTCGTCACCGCACAGAGGCGCGAACAGTCCCTGTCCAAAGTGCCCGTGGCCGTCGCGGCCTTCAATGCCGACACGCTCCAGTCGCGTAACGTGGCAAGCGAGCAGGATCTGGCGGCGCTGGTCCCCGGCCTGATCGTCAAGAGCGGACAGAATTCCAACCAGCTCAATTTCACGCTACGCGGCCAGACGCTCGATCCGTTTTCCGGCTCCAGCCCCGCCGTCCTGACTTACATCAACGAGGCGCCGGCCACCGAAGGCAATACGTCGACGGCCTTTTTCGACTTCAATTCGGTGCAGGTTCTCAAAGGGCCGCAGGGCACCTTGTTCGGCCGCAATGCGACGGGCGGCGCGATTCTGTACGAAACGACCAAGCCCGGCGATGACTTCGGCGGATTCCTGACCGTCAAGGGTGGCCAGCGCAACTATATCCAGGTCCAGGGCGCACTGGACATTCCAGTGTCCGACATCATTAAGGTCCGCGTCGCGGGCGACTATAACAAGCAGGATGGCTACATCCGCAACATCAAGACCGGCAACACGTTGGGCGATACCGATTCCCTGTCTGGTCGTATCACGGTCGTTCTGGAGCCAAGAGATGGTTTCAAGATGACGACGGTCGCGCAGTACAGCGACTTCGGCGGATCGGAAGGTGCCGGCGGCCTCTATTCCTATCATCAGGTTGGCGAAACCAATAACGGCTTCGTCCTCAACAGCACGCTCGACACGCTGTACGGCATGAACAGCCCCTTCGCGCCGCTGATTGGTGACGGGCCGCGGGGCGATGGCACCTGGCCAGGCGCGGTGGCGGGCTATCTGGCATGGCAGCAGGCCAATCCCTATAAGGTCTGGCTGAGCTACGACCTGCCCCACAAGGCCCACACCGCGTTCATCACCAATACTGTCGAGGCGGAAATCGGTGACGACGTCGTGCTCAAGAACATCTTCAACTATGCTGATGCGTTCGCGCGGACGCCGGGCATTCTGACCGGTTCGCCCTTCGGTTCGCTGAGCCTCTACAACCGCTCGGGCCTGGGCAATGGCCCTCCGGGCGGCGAAGTGTTCAGTACCGAACGGATTTCCAACGAGTTGCAGCTTCAGGGCAAGACCGGCGGCCTCGAATATATCCTGGGCGTCTTCTATTCCGACACGACGAAGCAGGAATATATTCCCGTTATCGTCGGCGCGGAATTGCCGACACCGCTGGCTGACATCGCCTATAATTATGAAGTCGGAAACGAATCGAAGGCCGTGTTCGGCCAGTTGACCTATGCGGTCACCGACAAGCTGAGCGTGACGGCCGGCGGACGCTATAGCTGGGAAACGGTGAGCCTTCGCCAGAAGGCGGGAAGCCTGTTCAACCTGAGCGGCACCACGCCGCTCAAGCAGGAGGCCAAGCTGAAGGACCCAAGCTGGACTTTCAACATCCAATATCAGATCAATTCCGGCAACATGGTCTATTTCGCGCAACGCGGCAGTTTCCGCGCGGGTGGTTTCAATGGCGCGGTCGGACCGTTCAACAACGCCAATTTCTTCGACAATGAAAATACCTACGACTTCGAGCTGGGCTACAAGTTCAACGACTATATCGGCGCTGTGCCGACCCGGATCAATCTGGCCATCTATCGCCAGATCGTGAAGGACGCACAGCATTCGCTGTTCGTCGATCTGGGTGCAGGCCCATCGGCCTTCACCGTGAACGTGCCCGAAAAGCGCATCCAGGGCGTGGAATTCGATGCCAACGTCAAGCCCAGCGATTGGTTGGAGTTCGGCATATCGGGCGCCTATACCGACGCGAAGTTCACCAAGAACATCGTCGATCTTGCGCCGCTGGGCGGGCCGATCATTCCCTTCGACACCTATTCCGATGCGCCCAAATGGGCCGGTTCGGTCTTTGCCGAAATAACCATGCCTTTGTCGGAAGACGTGGGCAAGGTGAAGCTGCGTACCGACGTGTTCGGCCAGACGTCGACCCATTTTTCGAACAACGAAGGCTCGATAACGCCGCGCACCAAATTGCCTGGCTATGCGACCGTCGACGTTCGGTTGAGCTGGAACGATGTCATGGGCAGCAAATTCTCGATCGCCGCCTATGCCAAGAACCTGCTCGACGAATTCTACTATAATTCGGGCTATGTCGAAGGCGGCAGCGGCGGCTTCAACACGGCGATCTGGGGCGAACCCCAGACTTTTGGTGCGGAAGTCACCTATCGGTTCTGATCACGGCATTGGGGGGGCAGGGGCAGTATAGCCCTGCCCCTTAAGCCATCCCATGTCGCCCATCCTGTCCCGGCGCCAAACATTCCGCCTGTCAGACCAAAACCGGACTATCGCTTGAAGACTGGCGACGTCCCATCACCCTATCGCGCCAAGAAAGTCACAGACCATGCCGACTATTATGAACCCCGACTATGACGCAGTCGTGATCGGTGCGGGCGTAACCGGCATCTATCAAACCTACCTGCTCGACCAGAACGGCATGAGCGTGCTGGGCGTGGACGCGGCGGACGATGTGGGGGGCACCTGGTACTGGAACCGCTATCCGGGCTGTCGGCTGGATACCGAAAGCTATGCCTATGGCTATTTCGCGCTGAAAGGCATCATCCCCGAATGGCGGTGGAGCGAAAATTTCGCCGCGCAGCCCGAAATGCTGCGATACGTTAATGCTGCGGCAGACAAGATGAATATCCGGCGGTTCTACAAATTCAAGACGAAGGTCGTGTCGGCCCATTATAATGACGACGGCAATGTCTGGGATATCAGGCTGGACGACGGCACCGATCTGACCTGCCGCTATCTGATATCGGCCACCGGTCCGCTATCGGCATCCGCCATGCCAGATTATAAGGGGCTGGGCCTGTTCCAGGGCGAGGCGTTTCATTCGTCGCGCTGGCCCAGGGATGCAGACGGCAAGCCCCGGAACATCGACTTTTCCGGCAAGCGCGTGGGCGTGATCGGCACCGGCGCCACCGGCGTTCAGATCATCCCCATCGTCGCGGAAACCGCGCAGGATCTGTTCGTGTTCCAACGCACGCCCAATTGGTGCACGCCGCTTGGCAATTCGGCCCTGAGCGACGAAGAAATGGACCTGATCAAGGCCCGTTTTCCAACCGTATTGGAATATGTGAAGACGACGCCCACGGCCTTCCCCTATCATCGCGATACGCGCAAGGCATCTGAAGTCCCGGCAGAGGAGCGCACCGCCATTTTCGAGGCGCTCTATAATCGCCCCGGCTATGGCATCTGGCTGAGCAGCTTCCGCGACCTGTTGCTGAGCAAGGAGTCCAACAAGATATTGGCGGATTTCGTCGCCGGCAAAATCAGGCAGCGGGTCGACGATCCCGAGGTCGCCGAAAAACTGATCCCGGTCGATCATCCATTCGGCGCGAAGCGCGTGCCGATGGAAACCAACTATTATGAGACCTACAACCAGCCCAACGTCCATCTGGTCGATATCAAGACGACGCCGATCGACGAATTCGTGGCGGAAGGCGCGAAGATCGGCGGCGAGATATATGAACTGGACGTCATCATCTTTGCGACCGGCTTCGATGGCATCACCGGATCGCTCGACCGGATCGACATCCGGGGTCATGACGGCGTGCGTCTGATCGACGCCTGGGCCGATGGCCCGTCAACCTATCTGGGCTTACAGGCGCGCGGCTTTCCCAACTTCTATACGCTGGTTGGACCGCATAATGGATCGGCATTTTGCAATGTCGGTGTGTGCGGTGCACTCCAGGCTGAATGGGTCACGCAAATGCTCTGTTACATGAAGGCTGGCAACTACAGCTATGCGCAGCCGACGCAGGCGGCCGAAAAACATTGGACCGACGCTGTATATGCCGATTTTGCCAGGACGTTGATGGCCGACACCAACGCCTGGTGGGTCAGGGTAACGCACAAGCCCGATGGGACCACGGTGCGCCGCACCCTGGTCTATGTCGGTGGTGGCCCGGAATATCGCAAGCGGTGCGAGGAGGTCGCCTATGGCGGCTATGAGGGGTTCGAACTGGCGTGATGCCGGGGAAGGACGGTTGCGGCTTGCCGATGGGCCGCATCAACCGCTATCCGCCCGACGATAGCAACACGACCGATCTAGCGATGTTTGCAGCCTGAATCGCGTTACCCAATTTAAGGAGCGGCTATGACAGCTGTATATATTCTGGCGGGCGTTCGTACGGCGATAGGTGACTTTGGCGGCAGCCTGAAAGATTACCCGCCAGCGAAACTGGGCGCGGCCGTCATTGCCGAAGCGATCGCACGGTCCGGTGTCGCCGCTGACCAGATCGGCCATGTCGTCATGGGCAATGTCATCCCCAGCGAACCCAAGGACGCCTATCTGGCACGAGTCGCGGCGGTCGATGCGGGCATTCCGATCGAAGTGCCCGCCCTCACCCTGAACCGGCTGTGCGGTTCGGGCGTCCAGGCGATCATCTCCGCCGCACAGATGCTGGCGCTGGACGAATGCGATTTCGCCGTCGCGGGTGGCGCTGAATCCATGACCCGTTCCCCACACCATGTCGCTGCGGCCCGTTTCGGGCAGAAGATGGGCGACGTCAAAATGGTCGATGCCCTGCTGGCGGTTCTGAGCGATCCCTTCGAAGGCTTCCACATGGGCGTGACCGCTGAAAATGTGGCTGCGGATCATGCCATATCCCGCGAGGATCAGGATCGTCTCGCCGTCGAAAGCCATCACAGAGCGGCGCATGCCCAGAAGGAAGGGCGCTTTTCGTCGCAAATCCTGCCGATCGCGGTCAAGGATCGGAGAGGGACCAGGCTGTTCGATACCGACGAGCATGTGCGCGCGGATGCCAGCGTGGAACAGCTTGCCGGGTTGAAGCCCGCCTTCAAGAAGGACGGCACCGTCACCGCTGGGAACGCATCGGGGATCAACGACGGCGCCGCCGCCGTGGTCCTGGCGTCTCAGGCAGCGGTGGATGCGGGCGATCTGAAACCGCTGGCCCGTATCGTCAGTTGGGGCCATGCCGGCGTACAGCCGGACCGTATGGGCATCGGCCCGGTCAAGGCGGTTCCCATCGCGCTTGCGCGTGCGGGTCTTGCGCTTGACCAGATGGATGTGATCGAATCGAACGAGGCCTTTGCGGCGCAGGCCTGTGCCGTCGCCAAAGTCCTGGGATTCGATCCGGCAAAGGTCAATCCGAACGGGTCCGGCGTGGCCATTGGCCATCCGGTTGGAGCGACCGGCGCGATATTGACCGTCAAGACGATCTACGAACTGGAGCGGATCGGGGGCCGATACGGGCTGATCACCATGTGCATCGGCGGCGGACAGGGCATCGCAATGGTCATCGAGCGGATGGGATAGCATATCCGCTGGCGATGCCCGTCCAGATCACCGAACCGAGATCAGCCCGCCATCGACGGGGATGAGTTGCCCAGTGATGAAGCGGGAGCCATCGCTGGCCAGGAATAGCAGCACAGGGGCTAGGTCCGTGTCGGCATCACCGAATTTCCCGCCCAGCGGGATCTGTTCGGCGGTCGCCTTGTCATGGGCGGCCAGGTCTTCGGGCGACAAGGCATCGCGGAACCGCGCATACATGGGCGTCACTATATAGGGCAGCACCGCATTCATGCGGATGTTCCGTTTGCCCCATTCGCGTGCGACGCTGCGGGTCCAGGCGTGGACCGCCGCCTTCGACGCGCCATAGACGGCGTTGTTGATTTCGGCGGTCAGGCCGGATTCCGACCCGAAATTGATGATCGAACCACCATCCGGCATATGCCGATAGGCAGCGCCATTGGTATAGATGGTGCCGTTCACATTGACGTTGAAAAGCCAGGCCAGTGTCTCGTCAGGGACATCATGCGTGGGTGCATGGCGATGGACGCCCGCGATATGGGCCAGCACGTCAAGGCCGCCCAGGCGCGCCGCCGCCGCATCGAAGGCCGCGTCCACTTCTGCGCGATCGCCTACATCACATTTGATGAAGAAGGCTGAGCCTGGCCCTTTGGCGGTCGCGGCGGCGGCAATCGCCTCCCCCTGCGCCGCGTCGATATCCATCGCCGCCACGTGCGCGCCGGCCGTCACATAGGCGCGAAGGGCGGACGCCCCGATGCCTTGCGCAGCGCCGGTGACGATGATCTTCTTGCCGTGCAGTTCCATGACTGTAACACCTTTCCAAACGCAGCCGGGCTGCGACAAATTTTCTATCGAGACTATTTTTGCGACCAGGGCACCGGCACCGCGCAACGGATTGCGCCGATCACCGGCCTTGCCAGCGCGGCGCGCGCTTCTCTTTCCAGGCCGACGCGGCTTCGCGGCAATCTGCCGTCGCCCCATAGGCATCGATCAGCGGATAGCGTCGATCAAGCGCCGCCCTGAGGCCATGCTCCAGGCCCAAGAGCGCAGCCTGCTTGCCGCCCTGCGATGCCAGCGGCGCGCAGGCGAGGATTTTCTGGACCCAGCGTTCGGCCGTCGCGGCCAGATCCGCCATGGGTGCGGTTTCGTTGACCAGGCCAAATTGCATGGCGCGGGCCGCATCGAGCGGTTCGCTCGCCACGATCATCGCCATCGCCACATGATGGGGCAGTTGGCGGATGGCGCGATGCACGACGCCGCAATGGTCGATGAAGCCCGCCCGTGCTTCGGGCAGGCGGAATTGCGTGTCGTCGGCCGCGATCAGGATGTCGGCGCACATCGCCATTTCAAAGCCCAGGCCAAGGACGTGGCCATGCACCACGGCGATCAGCGGTTTTTGCAACGGCACGAGGCGACCGCCAATGCCCGTCAGCCCGCCGCCGAACGACAGCCCGTCCTGCCCGGTGGGCGGGTCCGACATGTCCGCCCCTGCGCAAAAGGCCCGATCCCCCGCGCCGGTCAGGATGGCGACACGAATGTCGGGATCGCTGTCGATCCGCGCCAACGCCTGCGCCAACGCCCGGTCCATCTCCGCGTTGACGGCGTTGAGGACCGCGGGCCGATTGAGACGGACCTCTGCCAGGTTTCCCCGCACCTCAAAGTCGATCGATGCCATGAGCGTGGCTCCGTCTGGCGCTTAGTGCGCCAACATGCCGGCATCGACGAGATGTTCGGACCCGGTGATGTAGGAGGATTCATCGGATGCCAGGAACAGGACGAGGTTCGACACCTCGATCGGTTCGGCGATGCGTCCGAGCGGGATCTGGGCGAGGGCATCGCCACCCACTTCATCGGTCGCCTCGACCATCATCGGCGTCTGGATGAAGCCAGGATGGACGGAATTGACCCGGATATTATGCTTGCCATATTCCATCGCCGTCGCCTTCGTCATGCCGCGCACGGCAAATTTGCTCGCGACATAGGCCAGGCTGGGGAAGCCGTAATTGGCGGCCATACCCGCGATCGACGAAATATTGACGATGGACCCGCGCCCCGCCTTGATCATGACCGGCAGGACCGCCTTCATACCGTAGAAGACGCTATGCTGGTTGATGGCGCAGACCTGATCATAGCCTTCTTCGGTCAGGTCGACAGTCGTCGCCATCGGACCCAATATACCGGCATTATTGACCAGAATGTCGATGGTGCCATAGGCATCCACCGCTGCCGCGACAACATCGGCCCAGGATTCCGGCTGGGTGACATCATGGGCCACGAAGGTTGCAGCATCGCCCAGTTCGGTCGCCAGCGCCTGCCCGCCCTCGACATTGCGATCGGTCAGGACGACATTGGCGCCTTCCCGCACGAAAAGGCGGGCGTGCGATTCCCCCATGCCGCGCGCCGCGCCCGTGATGATGGCGGTTTTTCCTGCAAGGCGGCCCATAATCTCTCCTATATTGGGTGCTTGGCTGTTCAAGCCTAATTGTAGTTATACAAGCGCGACTGGATCGGAAAGTCAAGAACGGGGTTAGAGCGAGGGTCGCTCTGGCCGTATAGCCAGCCCGCTATATAAGCTATATTTCATATATATCATATGGATAAGACATTTCCCGGCGATTTTGCCGACGGGCTTGACCCTAGGGATCAACACCCCGACCGGATTTGCTATTGTGTATTTTATCTAATTCTGATTAGTTTGCCATCGATCGAACGCCGGGTTAAACAGGCGCGACACCATGCCAGAGCGATGGTGGGACCAAATTGGGTCGGTATCGAGAGGATGGGCCATGTACGGTAAAGCGGCAGTACTCGTTGAAAAGAACCGCCTGGAAACATGGGATGTAGAGGTCCATGCGCCGGAGCCGGGCGGCGCGCTCGTCCGCACGATATTGGGCGGCGTGTGCGGCAGCGACGTCCATATCCTGACCGGCGAAGCGGGCGAAATGCCCTTCCCCATCATATTGGGGCATGAAGGCGTCGGCGAAATCACCCAGTTGGGCGCGGGCGTCTCCACCGACTATGCCGGAACGCCGGTCAAGGCTGGCGATCTGGTCATCTGGTCGCCGATCGCCCTGTGCCATCGCTGCTATTCCTGCACCGTGCTGGAACAGACGCCATGCGAGAACAGCCAATATTTCGAAGACGCCGCCAAACCCAATTGGGGCAGCTATGCGGACTATGCCTGGCTGCCCAACAACATGCCCTTCTATCGTCTGCCCGATGGCGCGCAACCTGAAGCGATAGCCGCGCTCGGCTGCGCCCTGCCCACCGTGCTGCGGGGGTTCGATCGCTGCGGCCCGGTGCGGTTCGGCGATTCCGTCGTCGTCCAAGGCGCTGGCCCGGTCGGCCTGTCCGCCATTCTGGTCGCGGCGCAGGCCGGCGCGCGGGAGATCATCGTCATCGACGGCGCGCAGGCGCGGCTGGACGCTGCAATGACGCTGGGCGCGACATCCACCGTGTCGCTCAGCCTGTCCCCTGACGAGCGCAAGCGGATGATCTACGATCGGATCGGCAAGCAGGGACCGGACATCGTGATCGAGGCCGCCGGCGCGCTGCCCGCATTCCCGGAGGGCGTGGACATTAGCGGCATCCATAGCCGCTACATCATATTGGGTCTTTGGGGCGCGATCGGCACGCAGCCCATCTCTCCGCGCGACTTGACGCTGAAAAACCTGACGATCGGCGGCGCATCCTTCCCGGCGCCTAAAAATTACTATCAGGGGATGCAATTTGCGGCGCGGGTGCAGAACCAAGTGCCGCTCGCGGCACTGGTCAGCCACCGCTTCAGCATCAGCCAGGCGGCGCAAGCCCTGACCGTCACCAAAAATGGCGTCGCCACCAAGGCCGTCATCGATCCCACGATAAGCTGAGAGGACGCAGGCATGAACGTCGATACGATCGCCCCGCCATCTGCCAAGCACCGTATGCCCATTCCCGATTATGTACCCGCGCCACTGGTGCGCGATATCGACATCTATGATCTGGATGGCATCGAGGAAGGCGTGCATGAAGCCTGGAAGAAGGTGCAGCAACTCGACACACCGCCGCTGGTCTGGACCCCCTTTACCGGCGGCCACTGGATCGCGACGCGCGGCGCGCTGATCGATGACATCTATCGCAACCCGGACCGCTTTTCGAGCCGGGTCATCTGGGTGCCGCGCGAGGCGGGCGAGGCCTATGACATGGTCCCTACCAAGATGGACCCGCCCGAACATACCCCCTATCGCAAGGCGATCGACAAGGGACTGAACCTGGCCCAGATCCGCAAGGTAGAAAGCGATGTGCGGGCGGTCGCGATCGACCTGATCGAAGGGTTTGCGGCGCAGGGCCATTGCGACTTCGCCAGGGATTTCGCCAACATCTTCCCGGTGAAGGTCTTCCTGGCGCTGGCGGGCCTGCCGATGGAGGATGCGGCGGGCCTCAATGCGCTGGCCAAGGAAATGACCCGTCCGTCGGGCAATACCCCCGAAGAACAGGGGCGATCCTTGAAAGAGGCCAATGCCGGCTTCTTCGCCTATGTCGCGCCGATCATCGCAGAACGGCGGGGCGGCACCGGCACTGACCTCATCACGCAGATGGTGAACAGCGAGATCAACGGCGCGCCCATGCCCGAAGACAAGATGCTGGGCCTCGTCTCGCTGCTGCTGCTGGGCGGTCTGGATACCGTCGTCAATTTCCTCAGCTTCATGATGATCTATCTCGCGCGCCATCCCGAAACGGTCGAGGAGATGGTAGCGGACCCGATGAAGCTGCAACGCGGCGTGGAGGAGATGTTCCGTCGCTTCGCCGTCGTGTCCGATGCGCGTTATGTGGTGGCGGACATGGAATATCATGGCACGCAGCTCAAGGCTGGCGACCTCATCCTGCTGCCCACGGCGCTGCACGGCCTGGACGATAGCCTGCATGAAGATCCCATGACGGTCGATCTGTCCCGTCGCAATGTCGCCCATTCCACTTTTGCGCAGGGGCCGCACCGCTGCGCGGGTATGCATCTGGCGCGCATGGAAGTGCTGGTCATGTTGCAGGAATGGCTGGCCCGCATCCCCCATTTCGCGCTTAAAGAAGGCGCGGCGCCCGTCTATCATGCCGGTATCGTATCGGCGGTCGAAGATATTCCGCTGGTCTGGAAGGTTTAAGGGAACGCATGTCCATCGTTGCAGATGCCGCTACTTTCCGGCAAATATTGGGCCATTATCCGACCGGCGTGTGCGCCATCACCGCCATGCAGCAGGACGGCACGCCCGCCGCGATGATCGTCGGGTCGTTCACATCCGTCTCGCTCGACCCGCCCCTGGTCGCCTTCTTCCCCGACAAGGCCTCATCCAGCTGGCCCAAGATCGAGGCCTGTGGCGGGTTTTGCGTCAATGTGTTGGCGGACGATCAGGAGGGCTTGTGCCGGACGCTGGCGTCCAAGGATCCCGCCAAATTTGATGGGGTGCCGCATCATCTGTCGGCGCGCGGCGCACCGATACTGGACGGGGCGCTGGCCTGGATCGATTGTTCCTTCCATGCGATCCATGAGGCGGGCGACCATTATATCGCCATCGGCGAGGTCCACGCCCTCGACATCCACCATCCCGGCGCACCCCTGCTATTTCACAAGGGACGCTACGGCAAAGTTTCGCCCTTGCTGTGACGGCATGGAGCGAGGGGCGAGCAATCTCGCCCCTCGCCTCAATTGGCCAATACAGGCGCAGGTGCGATGTTGGCATCGCGCAGCGGAATGCGATCAACCACCGTCAGGCCAAAGCCTTCGAGCGCCGCCAGCTTCGCCTTGCTCGACGTCAGCAAGGTCATCTGCCGCACGCCAAGGTCCAGCAGGATTTGCGCGCCTATGCCATAATCGCGGGTGGCATTGGCATCATGATAGGTTTTGCGCCCCCCCTCGATCCGCTTCGAGATGGAGTCCGAGCTGGGATCGCGCACGAACACCGCGACGGCCTGCCCCTCATGCGCGGCGATGGCTTTCAGCGCCTGGGGCACATAGTCGGGATGCGCCTGGGACCAGCCGAGCATGTCCGTCGCCATGTCGACCTGATGCACGCGGACCAGCGTGTCGCGATCGGGGCGAATCTCGCCCTTGACCAAGGCGACATGCTCGCCGCCATCGACCAGGTTGCGATAGACATGGATGGTCAGGTCGCCACCGTAGAAACTGTGGAACGGCGCGCTTGCGACCCGCTCGATCAGTTTTTCGAACCGGCGACGGTAGGCGATCAGGTCGGCGATCGTGCCCACTTTCAACCCATGTTCCTTGGCGAAGACCAGCAGTTCAGGCAGCCGCGCCATGCTGCCATCGTCGTTCATGACTTCGCAGATGACGCCGGCGGGGGTCAGCCCGGCCAGGCGGGAAATGTCCACGGCCGCTTCGGTGTGGCCTGCCCGCACCAATACACCGCCGTCGCGCGCCGTCAGCGGGAACACATGCCCCGGCGACACGATGTCCGCCGATGTCTTGGTCGGATCGACCGCCACGGCGATCGTGTGCGCGCGATCCTGCGCAGATATGCCGGTGGTGACGCCTTCGCGCGCCTCGATCGATATGGTGAAGGCCGTGCCATGACCGGACTGGTTGTTCACGGCCATCGGTGGCAGTTTCAGCTGTTCCGCCCGCGCCTTCGTCATCGCCAGGCAGATCAGGCCACGCGCATGTTTGGCCATGAAGTTGATCTGGCGCGGGGTCGCGAACTGGGCCGGGATGATGACGTCGCCTTCATTCTCGCGATCGTCGGCATCGACCAATATATAGGGCAGCCCGTTTATCGCGTCGTGGATGATGTCCTCTATGGACGAAATGCCTTCGCTACTCATCGATCCGTCTTTCCATGTATGGGCTGTGCGTTCAGGCCGCGCCGCGTTGCGTGGCGAGGTGGGCCAGCGCCATCTCTCTCAAACTATTCTTCTGGACCTTGCCCGTACCGGTTTTCGGCAGATCCTCTTCCGCGATGAACCAGATGTCGCGCGGCAATTTATACCCGGCCACTTGCGGCTTCAGCCAGGCCAGGATGTCCTCTTCCGACACGACATGGCCTTCGGTACGCACCATCCACGCGCAGCCGCACTCGCCCCACCGGTCGTCGGGCATACCAATGAAGAAGGCCTGACCGATCGCCGGATGAGCGGTAACAAGTTGCTCCAGTTCCTTGGGCGACACCAACTCGCCCCGGCTCTTGTACAATTCCTTCGATCGTCCCGTCAGGAACAGGTTGCCGTCCGGACGAAACTGCCCCAGGTCGCCGGTGCGCAGCCATCCGCCGGGCAGAAACAGCTTTTCCGTTTCCTCCGGTCGACGGAAATAGCCCAGGCTGTTCATCGGTCCCCGCGTACAGAGCTCGCCCGCAACGCCCGGCGGCAGATCCGCGCCAGTGACGGGATCGATCGTCTTGAACTCACAGATCCGGCCATCCTGCTCGGCGATCCCGGCGACGCCCGCCTGCACGATGCAGCCCTGCGTCTGCGCGACAATGTCGATCGGATCACCCGGCTGGGTACAGACGATCGTCGCGGTGGCTTCGGTCTGGCCGTAACTGGTGAATATCTCCTCGCAGCCGAAGGTCTCCTGAATGTCCCGCCAGACCCAGCTTGGAGTCGGCGCCGCCGCGCTGTGGACGGCGTTGAGGGAACTTAGATCATAGGATTTGACCTTCGCCCGCTCCATCATCGCGATCGTCATGGTGGGCACGCCCATCAGATAGGTGGCGCGATGGCGCTGCGTGGCGGCGAGGAGCGCATCGGCATCGAAGCGGAGCAAGGGGACGATCGATCCCCCGACGATCATGCCGGACAGCAGGCCCACAACCAGGCCGAAGCCATGATAGAGCGGCAGCGAAAAAACCGCGCGGCGCCCTTCATCGAACGCCTGATGATAGGCGCCCGCATAGGCCGCCCGCAGCAGATTGTCATGGGTCTGCATGACCCCCTTGGGCGATCCTGTCGTGCCGGACGTGAACATGATGACGGCGGGATCATGCGGGTCCGCGCCTTGCGTCGGCAACGCGCTCACGGGAAGCGAGTCGAGAAAGGCCTGGGGCGCTTCGGCATCATAAACCAGGCCTGCGCGCAATTCCGGCAGGGCGGCGCAATCGCCGGTGCGCCAGCCGGGCACCTGGGCATCCAGTTCCAGATCATAGCGTCGCGACCCGAAGCGCGCCATGCTGATCAGGACGTTGCAGCCCGCTTCGCGGATGACATATTCCAGATCTTTGGGGGCATAGAGGGTGTTGATCGCCACCGCGACACCCCCCGCACGCCAGATGGCGAACATCAGCGATACCGTGATCGGATAATTGGCGAGCAGCAGCCCAACCCGGTCGCCCCGACTTACGCCCAGCCCGCCAAGCGCGGCCGCGAAACGCTCCGATTGCGCGTGCACCGTCGCATAATCGAGCGTTTCGGCATCCGTGATCACCAGGGGCTTGGCCGCGAAATGGCGCTGCGTGCGCGCAAGATAGGCATCCAGCGTCATCTCTTCCCAGATGGGGTGCCGATCGGACATGGCCCGCCGCCGTACTGCTATGGCCTCGATCACCGGGGCTCTCCTCCTCTACCTAATTGAAATTAATATGCCGACTTTGCCCTTTTGCGTCAAGCACCGTCCTTCCCCCGGACCTGGCCCATCCCGTTAGGTCGCTTGTACGCTGGCGTCATTATGATCCACTATAATAATGATATACATAGATATTATTGGGATTTGAAATTTTGTTTCGGTCGACGTCAGCAACCCATCTGACGCGTTTTCGCAGCAAAGTTTCAGGCGAGGGCTTGCCAAAGCAGCCTAATTTTGATTAGTTTACTTCCAACAGATTTTTTGGAGGCTTTTATGGATGTGGGTTTGGGGCTGACGTTCCAGAATCTCAAGGATCAGGTCAGCGATAACGAGGTCTACCGGCATGAGCTGGCACTGGCGGCCGGGGCCGAGGATCGCGGCTTCGATTCCGTCTGGACGCCCGAACATCATTTCACCGGTTACATGATGACGCCCAACGTGCCGCAGTTCCTGTCGTGGGTCGCGGCCAAGAGCAAGCGCATCAAGCTGGGCACCACGGTCACGGTCCTGCCGTGGCAAAACCCGGTCCGCATCGCCGAAAGCTTCCTGCTGCTCGACCAACTGTCGGAAGGGCGCGCGATCCTGGGCATCGGCCGGGGCCTGGGCAAGGGCGAGTTTGACGGGTTCCAGGTGCCGATGGGCGAAGCGCGCCACAGGTTCCGCGAATATGCCGAAGCGCTGCTCGCCGCGCTGGAAACCGGGGTCATGGAATATGATGGCAAATATCTGCAGCAGCCGCGCGTCGAACTGCGCCCGCGCCCCTATGCCAGCTATCGCGGCCGGGTGTTCGCGTCGGCAGTATCGCCGGAGTCGGTCAAGCTGATGGCAAATCTGGACGTCGGCCTGATGATCATCGCCCAAAAGCCCTGGGATCGGGTGGCCGAAGATGTGAAAAGCTATCGCGACCGCTTCTTCGCCATGCAGGGACGCCCGGCCCCCAAGCCCGTGGTCGTCGCCTTCGTCGCAGTGAACGAGGATGCTGCCAAGGCGCAGGAGATGCGCGACAAATATCTGGTCGAATATGCCCGGTCGACATCGTCCTTCTATCAATTCGGCAACAAGGAATTCGAGAAGATCGAAGGCTATGAATATTATGGCGCGCTGGCCAACAGCGTCGAAAAGCATGGCATCGAGAAATTCAATAATTTCCTGGCCGATCTCCAGATCTGGGGACGCCCCGAAGAGGTGGTGGAGAAACTCAAAGCCATGGTCGAACGCTTCGATGTTGGCAGCTTCATCATCTACACCCAATTTGGCGACATGCCTTTCGAGGTCGGTCGCGACAATTACGAACTTTTTGCCCGCAAGGTGCTGCCGCATCTCAAGGACATCGACGTGTCGGCCCCGGCCGCGTCGCCAGCCCCGCTGCAATCGGTCGCCTGACCTGTTACCGTCCGTCACGGCGCGCAAGACGTCCTGGCGGAGTAGGAGAGAATGAACATGGAAGACGGTGCACAGCCGCTGCTGTACGAGGTCCGTGACGGAACGGCCTGGATCACTCTCAATCGTCCCGAAAAGCGCAACGCTCTGAGCGAGCCGCTACAGGAGCAGTTAAGCGCGCGACTATGGGAAGCCGACGAAGATAACCGGGTCCATGCGGTCGTTCTCAAGGCGGCTGGACCGGATTTCTGTTCCGGCTACGACCTTCAGAAATATGATCAGCCCATACCGGGCCAGGTCGATCACAAGCGCGGGCGCGCGAAATTCGACGACGATAGCTGGCACCAGGAAAAGACGCAGCGTCTGCGCATGGCCCTGTTCGACATGCACAAGCCTGTCATTGCTCAGGTGCATGGCCGCTGCCTGGCTGGCGGCACCGACCTCGCGCTTCTGTGCGACATGGTGATCTGCGCCGACGACGCGCTGTTCGGCTTCCCGCCGGCCCGTTCGCAGGGGTCGCTCCCCAGCCATATGTGGCTGTATCTGGTCGGCCCCCAATGGGCCAAGCGGCTCCTTCTGACCGGCGATTCGATCCGCGGCGACGATGCGGCGCAGATCGGGCTGGCTCTCAAAGCGGTGCCTGCCGACCAACTCGACGCAGAAGTCGCCGCGCTCGCCGCCCGCCTTGCCCTGATCGACGCCGACCTGCTGAGCGCCAACAAGCGGATCGTGAACCTGGGCCTGGAACTGATGGGCGCCCGCACATTGCAGCGCATGGCCGCCGAAATGGACGCGCGCGGTCATCTGGCCGCCAGCCGCACGCGTTTCAACGAGACGGTCCGCAGCGAGGGATTGAAGGCGGCGGTCCGCCAGCGCGACGAACCCTTTGGCGACCCCGTGATCAAATTATAATAGCAGACAGGATGAGGCGATGATGGAAGGCAAAGGCTGGCGGTGCCTGTGGGATGCCAAGGCGATATTGGGCGAAAGCACGGTCTGGGACGATCGGGACGGTTGCATCTATTGGGTCGATATCGAAGCGCCCAGCATCAACTGGTTTCATCTGGACAGCGGCCGCACGGGGCGCTGGGACGCGCCGGCCTGGATCAGCGCGATCGCGCCCCGCGCCAGTGGTGGCTTCGTCGCCTCCTGCGCCGATGGCTTTGCCCATGTTGATCCGCACAAGCAAATCTACGCGCCGATCATCCATCCGATACCCAATCCCAAGATTGCGCGGCTGAATGATGGCGTCACCGATCGCAAGGGACGCTATTGGTCCGGCTCGTGCGATTCCAGCCAGTGGGACGAAAGCACGACCACCGATGACAAGGAAAGCACGCTCGGCAAGCTCGACGTGCGTAACACCGGCGAACTCTATCGGCTTGACGCCGATGGCAGCGTGAGCACCCAGGAACGCAATATCGTCACCGCCAACGGTCCCGCGTTCAGCCCCGATGGACGGACCGCCTATGTGAATGATTCCATGCCGCTCGTCAGTTGGGCCTATGACGTCGCCGACGATGGCACGCTGTCGAACCGCCGCGACTTCCTGAACTTCAAGCCGCAGGATGGCTATCCCGACGGGATGGCCGTTGACGTCGAAGGCTGCATCTGGATGGCTTTCTACGAAAGCTGGGTGCTGCGGCGGTTCGCGCCGGACGCGACGTTGCTGGAGGAACGTCAGTTGCCAGTGCGGCGCGGCCTTCGCCCCGCCTTTGGCGGCAGCAACCATGACCGGCTGTTCCTTATCACCGGATCGCAAGGCTTTTCCGCCGCGACATTTGCCGAGCAGCCGCTCGCCGGCGGGCTATTCGAAATTCTCGATCCCCCAGCGTCCGGGGTGCCTAATGCCCCTTATGCCGGCTAGGCAGCGAACACCCGCCATAATACTGTCTTTCCCTTATATTGTTGCTAAGGGATGCCATGGCACACGCAGATAACGGCCGAACGCGCATTCTCGATTCCGCGGCGACAGTCCTTCGCCAGAAGGGATTAGCGGGCGCAAAACTCAGTGAGATCGCCAAGGGTGCCGGGATGCTGGCACCCAGCATCTATCATCATTTCCCGTCCAAGGATCATCTGGTCGAAGAAGTGATGATGGAAGGGATTTACCACAATAGCCGCCATATCGTAGCCCGCGTCGAGGTGCTGGGACCGGATGCGGCGCCGCTGGTCAGGCTGAGAGCCGCGATCGTCGCACATATCGACTTCCTGCTGTCAGGCGACGATTATTCCTCCGCCGTGGCCCGCGTGTTCAACGACCTGCCGGACGAAATGCGGCGGCGCGTTCTGGCGGCCTATTCCAGTTTCGACAATTATTGGCGCGACCTGATCGTCGCGGCGCAAGCCGACGGTAGCGCCAGCGCAGCGCTGGACCCCACCGTGGTCAGGAAGTTCTTGATCGCCATGCTGGATTCCTGCTCATCCTGGTATCGGCCGGGTAAATTGGCCCCAGCCCAGATCGCGGAGCAGGCAGCGGACCTGTTGCTGCATGGGTTTGCCGGCAGTTCTCGCCCCGCCTGAAGGGCCATGAGGAAGAGGGGGATTCTGCCCCCTCTCCATCCTTCGTCTCGTTCAGGCAGCAACCGACTCCGCGGCGACCGCTTTGGCACCGGGCAATTTGACGCGCGGCGCCACTTCCTTGGCAATCAGTTCAAGCGAGTTCCACCAAGGCGTTGGATCGTCATAATAGTCATGCGATTCGACCTGAAGCGTGCCCCAGCCGCCACAGCCTTCGAACAATGTGCTCAGCTTGTCGACCACCGTGTCGGGCGAGCCCACGACAAACACATTGTCGACCAGGAATTCCAGGTCAGCGTCCGCCGGGTCGATCCCCGCATCCTTGGCGAAGCCGTCCATCATGCCGAAACGATGCCAGATCGGGATCAGATATTTGTTGAAGCAATAGCCGATCGGCCCTTCCATCACGAGCCGCTTGGCTTCCTTGTCTGTGTCGGCGCAGAACACCGTCTGCGACACCGCATGGCGTTGGCGATTGGGGGTGAAGCCTGCCTTGATATTGGCCTCCGCATAGATTTCCCAATGGCGCTTGAGCGCGTCCAGGCCCGAGAAGATCGAGACCGGCTTGAAGTTCTTCTCGCCAGCAAGTTTCATCGACGGCGAATTGGCGCTGAAGCCAGTGACGGCGATTTCGGGCAATGCGCCGTTGAAGGGCGCGAAATTGGCAAGCATATGCTGCTCGTCATCCTCGGTCTCGGCGGGCGCTTCTTCGGGGAAGCCGGCGTCCCAATATTTGCCCTCGTGGAAAAACGGCTCGCGCTTCCAGATCTTTTCCATGATCATCAGTGATTCACGGACCATGTCGTTCAACATCTGCGGCTCGGCGTCCTTGATGCCGTGCATATAGGATGCCTGCGGATAGGCACCCGCGCCGATGCCCAGGAAATAGCGGCCTTCCAATATCTGCGAGAGCCAGCCGATCATGACGGCCAGCTTGGCGGGGTGCTGATGCGGCAGGATGTGCGCCATCGGGGCAAACTTGATCTGGCTCGTCTGCAACGCAGCGGCAGCCATGATCAGTTCGGGGTTGGGGATATTTTCCCAGATCTGCGATGCATGTTCGGAGATCATCATCGAGGTGAAGCCCGCCTTGTCGCAGGCAACGCTATTCTGGACACCCCATTCGAACGTCTGCCTCGCCGTGCGTCCGGGGCGCATATAGGGGTGAAAGATAAGGCCGGTTTCCATCGCCATGAAAGTCTCTCCTTGAGCGTCTATCGCGTCTTGCCGTTTTGACCGTCTTGGCGCGGGGCCGGCATGGCGCTGTCTAATGACGATTAGGGAATAATCGATTTGGACAATTTAAGTCAAGTGTAAATACGCATATAGCCTGCAAAGGTTGGATTACATGGATAATTCCGCCAATCCGCCTCCTCTCAGCCTCATGAAATTGGAAAAACTTGAATTTCCTGGTCTTTCGTGCAAGCTGGCGCGCACAATAGCCGGCACATCCCGCTTTTGCCCAGCAGCCCGACCCATGCATAGCGGTTAAAAATATTACACTTGTTTTAGGATATTGCGGTGGCGAACGTGGAAATTGCAATGGACGCCTTGCCCGCGGCCGAAACTATCGACGGAAAGACGCGCCTGATCCTGGCGGGAGAGCAGCTTTTTGCGCAAAATGGCATCAACGGCGCGTCCATGCGGGAAATTGCCACGAAAGCGGGCCAAGGCAATCATGCTGCCGTGCAATATCATTTCGGTTCGCGCGAAGGCCTGGTCCGCGCCATTTTCGACTATCGCATGGAGCAGATGGAAGCAGAGCGCGGTGCCATGCTCCAGCGCGCCAGGGCAACGGGCCGCCTCAAGGATGCCCGGACCATCCTGGAAATAATCCTGCTTCCTCAGCTTCATCTGCACGACGCCGACGGCAACCACTCCTATGCGAGCTTTCTGAGCCAATATCTGCTGCAAAGTCGATCGCCCGAATTTGGCGACTTTAGCGGGTCGGAACCACCGCACCTGACCGAAGCGCTGAGGCTGATGCGCGAGCGCGTCGATTACATTCCCCCCTATGTCGCGCAACGACGGCTGATCAGCGTCAGCCTCATGTTCCTCAACATCCTGATGCGCCACCACGGAACCGACGAGGCCGAATTTGGGGAATCCTTCCCGGACGCGCTGGAGGATACGATGGAGCAGATTGTCGGCAGCATGTGCATGCCGCTAAGATTGGTGCCGACCCAGGGGGAGACAAGCGACTCATAATCTTGGGAGGCGGTTCGCGCCATTGGCGGACAGATTTCCGGCATTGGCATAGCAACGCGATATCCCCGGCGCGCCATCGGCCATCATCCCATCGACACGGCGCTGCCGTTCAGGCAGGCAGAGTGAACTCGATCGGCGCGGTAAATTCCATGCGATCGCCCGGTAGTTCGGCGGGCGCGCGTGGATAGGGGGAGGCGCGGCGCAGCATCGCTTCGGCCTCCTGGTCCAGTATGGCGTGGCCCGATCCATGGATGACCGAACCTTCCAGCAACATGCCCGCGCGGTCGAGGACGAAGCGGACCTGCACCCGCCCTTCTTCTCGCCGCATCCGGGCGCGCCGGGGATAGATTTTATGGGCGTAGAGCCAGGAACGGACCTTGGCGGCATAGCTGCGGCTGGTGCCGGGCGGCGCTTTTACGTCCAGACCGTCGGCGGTTCCGCGTCGCGGCGGAGGCGCAGCCGAGGACGAGGTGGAAACGGCCGCCATGGCTTGGTGCGATGGCGGCGCGGCGGGACTCGCAACGGGCGCGGCCGCCTGCATCGGCATGGAAAAGGACAGACGCGACAGTGCCGCCACGATCGGTGGCGCAGCGGGCGCCACGACCGGCTGTTGCGATACCCGCGGCTGTTCGACGGGTGGAGGCGGGACGGCGGCAGGCGTGCTGGGCGCTGCCGTCTCCGTCTCTTCCTCGCCCTGCTCCACCCCCTTGAGCAGGGCGAGGGACAGGACGGTCAGCGTCGGCGATTCGGCCCGACGACTGACATGCCCCATACCCAGGTTCAGCAGCGCCGCGATCAGCAGGCCGTTGACCAGCAGCGATGCCGCCGCTGGCCCACCGATGCGGAAAGGATGCGCCACCCGTGCCATGGCGTCAGAATATGTTCGCCACGGTGAACTTGAAGCTCTGTCCCTCCGCCGCGAGCGACGACAAGTGGCGGCGATATTGCTTGTCGAAGACGTTATCCATGGCGATGCGGAACTCAAACCCCTTGGCCGCGCCGCTTTGCGGCTTGAAGGCGAAAAAGAGGTTGTAGACGGTGTAGCCAGGCGTCGGCAGGCCCGATCCGGCGGAGGAGAATGCGCCGGTCGTCACCTTGTCCTGCCGTTCGGCAAACTCGCCGGTCCAGCCGCCCGACAGGCCGCTCGCCGCATCGGCATAGCCCAGGGTCAGCCGATAGTCGTTGGCGGGGATGGTGTTGAGATAGTCCCCCGTCAGCCGGTTCTTGCCATTGATGAAGGAGGCGTTGCCGCGTGCGAAGAATCCGCCAAGTGCATATTCAGCCTCGACCTCCAGCCCCTTGAAGCGCGAGCGGTTGACGTTTTGGAAATAGGGCGTGCCCGCCGCGGCGGTGACGTTAACGATCAGATCCTTGACGTCGTTCTGGAACAGAGTGGTCTTAGCGCGGAAGCGATCCCCCTTGCCCAGCATGTCGTCGAAGGAGAAGGTGAAGCCGACTTCGACATTATCGGACTTTTCGGGTTTCAGGTCTGAATTGTTGGGCCGGGTCGCGGAACGGGTGAAGATTTCGTCCACATTGGGCATTCGCACCGTGCGCGCGACCGATCCGAACAGGCCGAACCAAGGCGTAAAATTGTACAACGCTGCCAGCTTGGGCGATACGCCGCTATCCTTGACCTTGTCGGTTAGCGTCGTGCCGCCGACCACCGTGTCGCCGGGCGCCAGGTCGGTCCAATCGAGGCGGATGCCTGGCATGATCGTCAGCTTGTCGGACCAGATGATCTCCAACTGACCGAACAGGCCATAGCGGCTCATATCGCCTTCGGGATGAGTGCCCGCGCCCGGCGTCACCGTACCGTCCAGCGCCACGCGCGGGTTGCGCCGCTCCTGCTGGCTCCACTGGCCGCCCAGGATCAGGAAGGTCGTCCAGTCGCCACCCATGGCGCACTCGCTGGTGTTCTGGACCTTCGCCTGCCAGCTTTCATAGGAAAAGTCGGAATAGGCGAGCGGGCCGAGGAAGGTCGTCTCGGTCTGGTGCACCTTCGACAGCGAATAGGCGACCTGCGCCTCGACATTGAAGATCTTGCTGCCGTCGAAGTCGTTGACATAGCCCAGCACGGCGGTCTTGTCGTGGACGCGGCGGCGCATCAGCGCCGCGCCAGTGGCGGCGGAAATCTGGTCGTAGACCTGCGGCGCATCGCTGATCCAGTCCTGATAGCTGGCCCAGATGGCATGTTTCTTGTTGCCGCCGATCGCCACCCGCCCCTTCACCAGCCAGCTGTCGGACAGGGTGGCGGAGGCCGCGACGGTATCGCCGTTGCCGCTCTTATAATCGTCGGTGCGGCGGTAGTTGTAGCTGCCCAGCAATTCGACGCCATCGGCCGGCTGGACCGCGACGATGCCCGACAGGGTGTGCGCCTGCGCATTGGTTTCAGTCGCCGCCTTCAGGCGCACCGCGAGCGGATCGCCCTCGCTCAGGAAGTCGGACGCATCCTTGGTCGTGAAATTGACCACGCCCGCCAACGCGCCAGCGCCATAGAGGGTCGAGGAGGCGGGGCCGCGCAGCACCTCCACCCGCTTGTATAGTTCGGGCTCAGTGAAGAGCGCGCCCATGCGATATTGTTCGTAGAATTTGGTGACGCCATCGACAGTCAGCAGGATGCGATTGTCGCTATCGCCGATCGCCGTGCCCATGCCGCGAATGTTGAAGCCCTGGCCGAGCTGGCCGACGCCGCCCTGGACGTTGACGCCCGGCATCCCTTCCAGCAGGTCGCCCATCGTGGTTGCCTGGACCTGATCGATATCGTCCTGGTCCAGCGTACTGACCGCCTGCGGCGTGTCGATCGCGACCTTTTCGGTGCCGGCGGAGATGACCATGCGGTCCAGCGCCATGCGCGTCGTTTCCGGCGCGTCGGCATCATCCTGCGCCCATGCCTGGATCGGCGCGAAGATCATCACGGTTCCCAACAACAGCGTCAATCTGGTCTTCGTCATCTATGCGGCCCCTATTTTCGGCAAATGGCATGGGGCCTTATCGCCCCGAACGACGACGCACCTATCAGTTGTAAATGATATTGCAAGTGAGTCTCATTAGATATATCTGATCGGCCAGAAAGGGGACTTTATGACAATATTATACTATCGCCGCGCATCGCTGCTGCTGGCTCTCGCTGGCACCTCCGCCGCGAACGCGCACATGCCCTATGTGCTTCCGACCCAGTTCGATGTGGGCAAGGGCGATCATATCACCGTGCAGTCAGCCTTTGCCGAAGACGCATTCATGCCCGAAGTCGCAATGCGCGACGCGCCTTTCCATCTGGTCGGCCCGGATGGGAAAGACCTGCCGACCGGACCCGTCACCCATTTGCGCGACCTCAGCATCTTCGAAGCGGCGATCCCCACCGACGGCACCTATCGCGTGACCAGCGGCCAACGCGCCGGACGCAAGGGCAAGATGTTCCGGCAAGGCGACACATGGGCGATGCGCGGT
The DNA here is from genome assembly GCA_040389985.1 of Pseudomonadota bacterium. GTDB lineage: Bacteria > Pseudomonadota > Alphaproteobacteria > Sphingomonadales > Sphingomonadaceae > Sphingobium. The sequence goes on along the minus strand of JAZJZH010000013.1, from coordinate 199,227 downwards.
GGAGGCGGCGAAACACCCGCCAATGCCGAGCAGGTCGAGGTGCAGAGCATGACCCTGGCCGACGCCTATGTGACGCGCGGCCAGCCGACCGACGCGGCGCTGAGGCCCATCGGCACGGGGCTTGAGATCCAGGCGATCACCCATCCCAACGCCATCGGTTCAGGATCGGACGTCCGCTTCGCGCTGCTGTTCGACGGCAAGCCGCTTGCCCATGCCGACATCACCCTGTTCCGCAGCGCGGGCCTTTATGACGGGCGCAAGGTGGCCGCGCAGGTGAAGAGCGGCACAGATGGCCGCTTCACCCTGAAGCCCGACGATGCGGGCACCTACCTGATTCTGGTGCGCCATCGCGGCGCGGCGCCGGCGGGGTCGGAAACGCCCTACCGCAGCTACACCTACACCCTGACCTTCGACGCAGCCTGAGCGCTGCGCCTTTCCCATTCGACGGAGATTGTATGAAATTCCAGCTTTCCCTGACCGCCGCCCTGCTCGCGCTGACCGGCGCGGCCGTCGCCGCGCCGCATGAAGGATCGGCCTTCATCCACGACTATGACGCCGATCATGACGGCCAGGTCAACCGCGCCGAATTCGACGCCGGCCGCGTCGCCCGTTTCAAGGCGACTGACGCCAATGGCGACGGCTGGGTATCGGAGGAGGAATATGTGCAGGAATATAGCGCGCGACTGGAACAGCAGCTCGCCGCATCCGACCGCAGCGCAGAGAAGAAAGTCGAGGAACGGCAGCGCCAGATCCGCCAGACCCATGTCCGCTTCGGCGTGCTGGACAAGGACAAGGACGGCAAGATGGCCAAGGCCGAATATGACCTGTCGGGTGCGCGCGCCTTTGCCGAGCAGGATAATGACAAGGACGGCATCGTAACCGCCGCCGACGCGGCAACGACCGCCGCCCGGCAATTGGCGGCCCGCCAGGCCGCGGACAAGGCGGATCGCTGAACCAACCGAGCCGGCCGGGCCTGCAAGAAGTAAGCCCGGCCCTCAGCCGCGCCCGACAAAGGGCATGTTGGTCGCCATCAACGTCATGAACTGTACGGTCGCTTCGGGCGGCAGTCCGTCCATATAGGCGATCGCCTCGCCCACCTGCGCCACGTCCATCACCGGTTCGGCCGCCCGTTCGCCATTGGCCTGGGGCACGCCTGCGGACATGCGCTGGCCCATCGCGCTGCTGGCGTTGCCGATGTCGATCTGGCTACAACTGATACCGAACGGCCGCCCGTCGAGAGCGGCCGATTTGGTGAGGCCAGTGATCGCATGTTTGCTGGCGGTATAGGCGATCGATTGGGGTCGCGGGCTGTGGGCGGAAATCGACCCGTTGTTGATGATCCGGCCGCCCTGCGGCTGTTGCGCCTTCATCGCGCGGAACGCCGCCTGAAGGCAGAGGAAGGCCCCGGTCAAATTGGTGTCGATCACCCGGCACCAGTCTCCTTCGCTCAACTGGTCGATCGGCACGTCGACCACATTGACCCCAGCATTGTTGAACAGCAGGTCGATCCGGCCGAACGCTGCGACCGCGGCGTCGAACAATGCCGCCACGTTGGCCGCATCGGTGACATCGGTCGGGACCAGCAAATGCGCCTCCCCGCCCCCATCCATCATGGCGCGCGTGTCCGCCAGACTGTCAGCCCGCCGCCCGGCCAGCGCCAGCCGATAACCGCGCCGGTCCAGCGCAATCGCAACGGCGCGGCCGATGCCGCTGCCCGCGCCGGTGATGACCGCGACGCGCCGCGTCATCACAGGTTCAGAGCCGTGGGCGGACGCCGTCCGGCCAGCAGCGCATCGACATTGGCGAGCACCAGATCGGCCATCGCGATCCGCGTCTCCACCGTGGCGCTGGCGATATGCGGGGCCAGATTCGTCCGGTCACTGGCGATCAGGCCGGCCGGCGCCGATGGTTCTTCCACGAACACATCGAGCGCCGCGCCGGCAATGCCGCCGCTGTCGAGCGCCGCCACTAGCGCCGCCTCGTCCACCACCGATCCGCGCGCGACATTGACCAGATAGCCCTCCGCGCCCAGCGCCGTCAGGATATCCGCGTCGATCAGCTTGCGGGTCGCCTCAGTCGCGGCGCAGGCCAGCACCAATATGTCGCTGTCCCGCGCCAGCATCGCCAGGTCCGGTTCGAAGCGATAGGGCGCATCCTTGGCCGACCGGCCATGATAGGCGACATCACCAAAGCCGCTCAGCCGATCGGCGATCGCCCGGCCGATCCGGCCCAGCCCGACGATGCCGAAGCGCCGTCCGCTGACCTTGCGCCCCAGCGGAAATGTCTCCTCCATCCAGCGGCCATCGCGCACGAAGCGATCGGCCGCGGGCAGGCGGCGCAGCAGGCCGATGGTCAGGCCCACCGCCAGGTCGGCGACATCGTCGGTCAGGACATCGGGCGTGGTGCTGACATCGACGCCGCGGCCATTGGCGAAGGCCACATCGACCTTGTCATAGCCCACGCCGTTTATGGCGATCAGCTTGAGCAACGGCAGCGCCGCGATCAGATCATTGGAACAGCCCAGATGCCCACCGGTCACCACCAGAACCACTTTGTCCGCGTTGGTTTCCAACCAGGCGCGCTGCGCGTCCTCGTCCATGTCGAACCAACGGAGCAATTGGCAGCGAACAGCCAGTTCCGACTCCAGATAATCGGACAGCGGGCAAAGCTGCAACGCGATCGTGTCGGCCATGATAGTCACTCCTCAAATCACCGACAGGATGCCGCCATCGACATAGATGGTCTGGCCGTTGACGAAATTGGAGGCGGAGGAGGCGAGGAAGACGGCCGCGCCGTGCAGTTCCTCCAGCTTGCCCCAACGCCCGGCGGGCGTGCGCTGGCACAGCCACGCATCGAACACGGGGTCCTCGGCCAACGCCTTGTTGAGCGGCGTATCGAAATAGCCCGGCCCGATCGCGTTCACCTGCAATCCGTGCCGCGCCCAATCCGCGCACATCCCCTTGGTCAGATTTTTCACCGCGCCCTTGCTGGCGGTATAGGGGGCGATGCCGGGGCGGGCCAGTTCGCACTGGACGCTGCCGATATTGATGATCTTGCCATGCCCGCGCGCGATCATGTGCGGTGCCACCGCCTTGCTGACATAATAGACGCTGTCGAGGTTGGTCGCCATCAGTTCGCGCCAATCATCGTCGTCGAAGCGGTCGAGCGGCGCACGGCGCTGGATGCCCGCATTGTTGACGAGGATGTCGATCGCGCCGACATCCTGCTCCACCGCGGCGATAGCGGCCTTGACCGCCGGCTGATCGGTCACGTCGAACAGGCTGGTCGCCACGTCCACGCCCTTGCCCCGCAGGATCGTCGCCGCACCATCCAGCGCGTCCTGGCTGCGCCCGTTCAGGACGACGCGCGCGCCGGCGTGGCCCAGCGCATCGGCGATCGCGAAACCGATGCCGCGCGCCGCGCCGGTTACCAGCGCCGTGCGGCCATCAAGACTGAACAAGGACATAAATCAAAACCTCCATCACGCCTTTTTGCCTATTACGTGACCGGTCACATTGCAATCTGGAAAATTGTCACATCGTCGCAAATATTGGATATTGCGATCAAATGTGCCAAATGATATCGGTCCCATATAAGGAGAGCGTGATGCTGGCTGCAATATGTCATGGGAAGAAGGATTTGCGGGTGGAATCCCGGCCTGAGCGCGCCCTGGCGCCCGACGAGGTGCGCGTCGGCGTCGCCTATGGTGGGATCTGCGGATCGGACATGCATTATTATCATCGCGGCGCGGTCGGCGATTTCGCAGTGCGCGAACCGATGGCGCTGGGGCATGAGATTTCGGGCGTCGTGATCGAAACCGGATCGGCCGTGACCCATGTCACTCCGGGCATGAAGGCCGCGCTCGACCCCAGCCGTCCCTGCCTGACCTGCGACTATTGCCGCGCCGGTCGCATGAACATCTGCACCGACATGGTCTTCCTGGGTAGCGCGGGCCGTTTCCCCCATGTCCAGGGCGGCTTCGCCCAGACGTTGATCCTGCGCCAGGATCAGATCATTCCCGTCCCCGCCGACGCAGACCTGCTGAAACTGTCGGTCGCCGAACCGCTGTCGATCGGCCTCCATGCCGTGAACCGCGCCGGCCCGTTGATGGGCAAGCGCGTCATCGTCACCGGCTCTGGCCCCATCGGCCTTCTGACCGCCCGCTGCGCGCTCCATGCCGGCGCGATCGAGGTGGTCTGCACTGATGTCGAGGATGCCGCACTCGCCGTCGCGCGGGATCGCATGGGCGCGACCCGCACCATCAACGTCGCCAGCGATCCTGAAGCGCTCGGTGCCTATGCCAGCCCCGCCGGCCATTTCGACGTCGCGTTCGAAGCGTCCGGCGCGCCCTCGGCCCTCCTCTCGCTCTTCCCGATCGTCCGGCGCGGCGGCCGCATCGTCCAGGTCGGGATGCTGCCCCCCGGCACCGCACCGATCCCTGTGAATCCCCTGCAGTCGCGCGAGATCGAGTTCGTCGGCGCCTTTCGCGCCAATGGCGAATTTCGCCTCGCTGTCGACCTGATCGTCAGCGGCGCGATCGACGTCTCGCCCATCCTGTCCGGCACCTTCCCGCTCGAACAGTCGGTCGACGCCTTCGAACAGGCCGGCGACCGCTCCCGCTTCGTCAAACTGCACATCGCCATCAACAAGGACGTCCTGTGATCACACGCACCGCCATTTTCGAAGGCACGATCAAGCCGGGTTTCGAGGACCGTTTCCGCGAGGAGGTCCGCACCCGTCTCGCCCCGCTCTGGGGTCAGTTTCCCCATGGCAGCAATGTCCGCCTCTTCTTCGTCGATCAGGTGGACGAAGGCGCGCCGCCGATCGCGATGATGCAGCAGGTCGACTATCCCTCCCTCGCCGCGCTGGAGGAGGCGCTTGCCTCCCCCATCCGCACCCAGGCGCGCGCCTTGACGCTGGAGTTGCTGGAGATGTTCGAGGGCCGCTTCTACCACGCCATCAGCGGCGGCAATGCGGTGGCCGCCGCCGCCTGACGCTGATATGCGACCAGGATAGCAGATGTCAGGAAAGCCCCGCCCATGAGCCGTCCCCCTCGCGAAACCGCCGCCCCCGCCGAACCGAAACCCGGCAGGCGCGCGTCGCAGCGACCGACCATCCGCGACGTGTCGCGGCTGGCGGGCGTATCGCGCATGACGGTGTCGCGCGTGCTGAGCGATCCCGAACTGGTGCTGCCCACCACGCGCGACAAGGTGTTCAAGGCGGTGGCGGACCTGGGCTATGTGCCGGACAAGACCGCCGGCAGCCTGTCGAGCCGCCGCACCGGCTTCATCGCGCTGATGCTGCCGACGCTGACCAACGCCAACTTCGCAGCCGTCGCCCATGGCCTGACCGAAGCGCTGCGCGAGGCCGATTATCATCTGCTGATCGCCTATACCGACTATGACATGGCGGAGGAGGAGCGGCAGTTGCGCAACCTGCTCGCCCGCAGGCCCGAAGCGATCGTGCTGACTGGCGCGATGCACCGGCGCAATGCGTCGCGCATGTTGATGGCCGCCGACGTGCCGGTGGTGGAAATTGCCGACCTGCCGAGCCAGCCGATCGAACATGCGATCGGCTTTTCCAACTATCAGGTCGGCCGCACCGCCGCGCGCTACCTGCTCGATCGCGGCTTCACCCGGATCGGCGCGATCGCCGCCTCGCCCGAAGGCGAAGTGACCGACCATCGCGGCGAAGAACGTATGCGCGGCTTCGAGGAGGAGTTGCGCCTGGCCCGCCGCCCAACCGACGGCGTGCTGCGCCACGGCACGGCCCCGGTCAGCTTCCACCATGGCGCCGCGGCTTTCCGCGCACTGGTCGAACAACATCCGGATATCGAAGCGATCTTCGCCGTGTCCGATCTGTCCGCCGTCGGCGCGGTAATGGAGGCGCAGCGGATGAACCTGCGCATCCCGCAAGACATTTCCATCATGGGCTTTGGCGATTTCGAGATCGGCCGGGAAATCAATCCCGCGCTCACCACCATCCATGTCGATTTTCACGCCCTGGGGCTGCGCACCGGCAAGATGCTGGTCGACCTGCTCGCCAGCGATGCCACCCCGGCCCCATCGACCGTCGATGTCGGCCTGCGCATCGTCGAGCGCGCTTCGGTAAGGGACAGATAATATGCAGGTCGCGGTCATCGGTGTGGGCCTGATGGGATCGGCGATCGCCGGGCGCCTGCTGGATAGCGGGGTCAGCCTCCACCTCTACGACCGCGATCCTGCGCAGATGGCCCCGCTGGTCGCCCGCGGCGCAACCGCCGCTGCCAGCGCGCGCGCGGCCACGGCCGGCGCGAGCCATATCATCATCAGCCTCAACAGCGCCGCCATCGTAGAACAGGCGGTATTCGGCCCCGATGGCGTTGCGCAAGCTCCGGACGCGGCCAAACTGCTGATCGACATGTCCAGCATCGACGCCGGCCGCACCGCAACCATGGCGCAGCGGCTGCGCGACGAGACAGGCATGGGCTGGGTCGATGCGCCTCTGTCGGGCGGCGCGCCGGCCGCCACGCAGGGCAAGTTGACCCTGATGGTCGGCGGCGCGACGGAGGATGTCGATCGCGCGCTGCCGGTGCTAGACCTGCTCTCCGCCAACATCACCCGCTTCGGCGCACCGGGCGCAGGCCAGACGGTGAAGCTCATCAACCAGATTCTCTGCGCCAATTATTTCATGGCCGTGGCCGAAGCCGTCCGCTTCGCCGAAGCGCATGGCGTCGATGCCACCCTCATCCCCGCGGCACTCGCCGGCGGCCGGGCGGACAGCCGCATCCTACAGGAATATATGGGCAAAATGGCCCGGCGCGACTATTCGCCGACCGGCCGAATCGACAATATGCTCAAAGATCTGGAGACGGTGCAGGCCTCAGCGCTGGCCACCCGCACCCCTTTGCCGGTCACCTCGCTGATCGCCGACCTGCACCGCATGGCCGTGGCCGGCGGCCTCGGCGCGGCCGACAGCGCGGCCTATATGCGCCTGTTCGACCTGGACGGGGATCGGCCGGCATGACCCGCGCGATAGTCGTTATGGGTGTTGCCGGCTGCGGCAAATCGACCCTGGCGCAAGCGCTGGCGGAACGCCTCGGCTGGACCTTCGTGGAAGGCGACCTCTGCCATCCGCCCGAAAATGTCGCGCGCATGACCGCCGGCATCCCGCTGGACGATGCTGCGCGCCAGCCCTTCCTGCGCAACGTCGCCATGGCCCTCACCGAGGCAAAAGGCGGCGCCGTCGCCGCCTGCTCCGCGCTCAAACGCTGTTATCGCGACCTCATCCGGCAGCATGTCGGCGATGTGCTCTTCGCGCTGCCGCATCTGTCCCGCGCCGATCTGGCACGACGCATGGCGCAGCGTCCCGGCCATTTCATGCCGACATCGCTGCTCGACAGCCAACTCGCCACGCTCGAACTGCCGGATGCACACGAGCGGGCGCTGATCCTCGACGGGACTCTGTCGGTCGCTGAGCAGGTCCGCCTGATCGAAGCCGCGCTGCACCATTCATAAAGAGGCTGCCGTCGCCAGCCCGCACCACAAGAGGATGAACATGGCCCTGATGACCCAGCCGGACATCCCTGTCCCCGAAGCAGACGCCGACCAGCGCCCATGGCCTAACGCGCGCCGCGCCTGGACCGTGGCGCTGCTGCTCTCGCTCGCCTCGATCGCCTCGCAGTTCGACCGGGTCGTGCTCAACCTGACGGTCGAGCCGGTGAAGGCGGAATTCGGGCTAGATGACACAAGCTTCGCGCTGTTGCAGGGGGTCGCCTTCGGCATCTTCTACACGCTGGGCGCTGTACCCTTGGGCCGTCTCGCCGATCGCTACGAACGACGCATCGTGCTGGGCATCTCCCTCTTCTTCTTCAGCCTCGCATCAATGGGGTCGGGGTTGGCGCGCAGCTTCTCGCAACTCTTCCTCTCCCGCGTCGCGGTCGGCTGCGGCGAAGCCAGCGTCACGCCCAGCGGGCTTTCGTTGCTCAGCGACCTGTTCCCGCCGGAAAAGCTCGGCCGCGCCGTCAGCGTCTTTTTCCTAAGCGCCCCCTTCGGCATCGGCCTTGCCTTCATGGCGGGCGGCAAGCTGCTGCAATGGCTCGCCGAGCGCTGGACCCTGTCCGGCCTGCCCTTTGGCCTGGAACCTTGGCAGGCCGCCTTCCTGATCGTCGGCGCGCCCGGCCTGCTGCTGGCCCCGGCGCTATTCTTCATGAAGGAACCGGAACGGCGCGGCCCCGGCGGCAAGACGCCGCTCACCATCCCCGAAGTTCTCGCCGTCATCCGCGCCCGCCGCCGCGCGCTGACTTTGATGTTCGCGGGCTTCTCGATGGTGACGGTGGTGAACTTCGCCTATAATGTCTGGACGCCCGCTCTGTTCTCCCGCGTCTATGGCTGGACCCCGGCGGAGGTCGGCATCGGCTTTGGCCTCATCATGATGATCTGCGGCACGGGCGGCACCTATTTTGCCGGCTGGCTCAGCGACCGGCTGACCCGCGCCGGCCATGTCGACGCCCATCTGCGCGTCGCCGCCTTCGGCTTCCTCGCCTGCGGTGTCTTCGGCACGCTCGCCCCGCTGATGCCCAATGCCTGGGCGGCGCTGGCGCTGATCGCGCCCGCCATGTTCTTGAGCTGTATGCCCGTTCCCTGCGCCGGCACCGCGCTGCAACTCATCCTGCCTAACCGCGCGCGTGGCCAGGTGACCGCGCTCTACATCATGGTGATCTCGCTGGTCGGCATCGGCATCGGCCCGGTGGTGATCGGCTTCATGACCGACCATCTCTTCACCGCCCCCACCGACATCCGCTACTCCCTCGCCATCGTCGTCGGCTGCGCCGCCCCGATCATGTGCGTGCTGCTCCTGCTGGCTCTGCGCCCCTATCGCGCGCTAAGGCTGGCGGGATCGACGGGGTAAAAGCGATCAGAAGGTACATTTAAGCGTCGTCACCCTGGACATGTTCAGCATGACGATGCCTGAAATGTCCGCCGGTGGACTAGAGCTTTGCTCAGTGTCGCGAGAGTCCCGCCGCCCATCGGCCCGTTCAGGCCCCAATAAATGAGGCCCCGCCGGGGGGACAGCGGGGCCTCGATAGGGAGCCGAACGGATCGAGCGGGGGGCAAAGATGATCGCGTTCGGTACAGCATAAACCAGCCAGTCGGACGTCGGTTCCGAACATTTTGTCCTTATCAGCCCGCTAACGTCGTTTTTCTCGCCCCGCCCATAAAAAGAAAGCCCGGCCGCGTGCAGACGACCGGGCTTTTCAGGGGGGAGAGGCTAATCCTTTCTCAGAGGCGATCGTCGATCGAGGAACGAACGAAACCGTCGGGGAAGCTTTCGACATGGTTGCCGACGATCGTATATTCCTTGGCGCGGCCGGAAAAACGGCCTTCCAATTCCATATAGCTTTGCGGATCGAACAAAGGCGTGGCGCTCATGCCCATGATGCCGGTCGCATCGACCTTCTCGCAGGTATAGTCACAACCCTGCTGCGCGAAGTTTTTGATGCCATGTTCCAGCATCCCGTCCATCGCGGCTTTGAGCGTATAATGCATCGTCATCATGTTGAAGCCGAGGGGATGGATCTGGTCCACCGTCACCGCGGGCTTGCCGTTGACGTTGCGCACGTCTGGGAACATCTTCCACCCCGGCACCTTGGAGGACACATATTGGGCATGTTCCAACGTGCCGATCTTGACCACGGTAGTCATCTTCGCGCCCAACTCATGCGCCAGCCGCATCCGCTCGCACCCTTCTTCCATCTGCGTTTCCGGGTCGGCGTTGGTGCGCGCGATCAGAAAGCAGTTGGTGCCCTCCAGCGCCGCGAGCGCCGCCCGCACCTTTTCCAGATAGCGTTCGCGCGGCAGCAGGCCGGTGGATTCCTCCATATCGTCGGCATCCTCCAGTTGCAGCGCGGTCGCGCCCGCCATCGCCATGCGCCGGGCGCTGCGATACACGGCCAGCGGCCCGCCAAAGCCATCCTCGATATCGGCGGCCAGCGGAATGGGCGACGTCTGGCTGATGCGGCTGGTGATCCATTCCACATCGGTCAGGTTGTTGAAGCCATAGTCGATCACGCCGTTCATCGCGATCGACACTTCGCCGCCCGACAGCATCATCGCCTCGAACCCGACCATCTCCACCGCCCGCGCTGACGCACAGTCGTAGACGCAGGGGGCGACGATGCATTTGTCGCTGGTTTCGAGCAGTTGTTGCAGAGTCTTCTTTGCCATGTGCTTGCCAGTTTCCTTAGTTGAATCAGTTACATGCGAACGCGCGCGCCGACCTTGAAATAACGGCCGATCGGATCGAAATAGACCTGGTTGGTGGCCCCTTGCGCGCTGGCGGCGAGCGGCGGGTCTTTATCCAGCAGATTGTTGACCACGCCGAACAGCTCGAACTGATCGTTCACCTTCACCGTGGCGCCCAGGTCGAGGTAGAAGCGGCCGGCGACGCGGTTGCTGTTGACGCTATTCGGCAGGCCGGGCGCATAACCATCATCTTCCGGGCCGACCAGGGTCGTGTCGAACACACCCTTGGGGATATATTTGCCGTGCAGGTTCAGCGCGACGCTGCCCAGATCCCAGACGACCGTGCCATCCACGATCCAGTCGGGAACGCCCGTGGTGGTGCCCGGACGATAGCCGGTCTGGCCAGTCCGGTCGATGCCGCCAATCTCCAGCTTCAGGTAGCGGGTGGCCAGCAAGCGGAAGTCCAGGCTGCCCAGCGACCCGACATCGGTGCGATAGGTCGCTTCGAAATCGATGCCGCGATTGCGCACCTGGCTGACATTCTGGAGCACGTCGCTGACGCTGGTGAGCGTGCCGGACGCATCGCGCTGTACGAAGTCGCACAGCGACGTCTGCCCGCCCGCGCAGCGATCAACCAATACCTGCGCGCCCAGCGTCGAAATCGCGCCTTGCAGGTCGATGTCATAATAATCGACCGAGAAGCGGAAGTTGCGCAGGAAACCCTTGGGTGCCAGCACCACGCCTGCGGTCCAGGTATCGGCCTTTTCCGGCGACAGTTGCTGGTTGGCGCCAGAGAAGCTGTTCACCTGGATCTGCGCGCCATTGTTGAGCGGATCGACGATCGTCGTGCGGCCCAGCGTCACCGGCCCGAATAATTCGGTCAGGTTGGGCGCGCGAATGTCGCGCGACCGGGTGACGCGGAAACGCACTTCCTCGATCGGCGCATAGATGCCGCCCAGCTTCCAGGTGGTCGCATTGACGCTGGTGGTGTCGAGACCGGGGCTGGAACGGCGATAATGGGTACGGCGGACCGCGCCGTTCAGTTCCAGCGTCTGGGCGAAGGCGACGTCCCTCAGGATTGGTGCCTGCGCCTCCAGATAGGCTTCGGCGACCCGGATGCTGCCATTCACCGCTTTGCCGTTGAACGACCAGAAGGCGTTGGCGGTAGACAGGGCGTCAGCGGTGCCGACCGCCTTGTCGCTGCGATATTCGCCGCCCACCGCGATCGAGAAGTCGCCGCCCGGCAGCGCGAAGACCGCGCCATTAATGTTGGCCGCGACCACATGTTCGGTGGTGTCGGTGGTCTGATAACCCGACGGCGCGATATAGGCGGCGGCTTGCGGCGAGATATTGCCGGGGCCGAACAGGTTGATCGGCACGCAGCTGCTATCGTCATTCGCGGCGCTGGCGTCGGCATTGATGCCGCATACCACCTGGCCGTTCACATTCACCGCATTGGCGTCGTTGGTGACGCGCGACCCGACGACGTTGCCGCTATAATCCTGGCGGAATTTATTGCGGCCATATTGATAATAGGCGTCCCAGCGCCAGTTATCGCTGATCTTGCCTTCCAATGACAATACGGCGCGATAGGTCTTGTTATCGCTATGGTTGACCGATCCGCCCAGGTCCATCAGCGCGCGGCCCAAGGTGAAGGAGGTGATGGCGTTCGCGTCCATGATCGCCGCGACGCCGTCCGGCAGATAGGCATTGTTGCGCTGGATCGTCTGCGTCGTGCGGGCGACCGATCCGATCACCATGCCCTGCGACCGGGCATAGGACAGGTCCAGATTGGCCTTCAATGCATCGGAAAATTCATAGGAGGCCTGGCTATAGGCCACGAAGCGCTTGACCGGCGGGATCAGCAATATGCCGTCGAGGAAGCCGTTGCGCACCGATTCCTCACCGCCTTGCGTAAAGAGCGGCGACGGATTGGTGCCGTAGATGGTGCCGAAATCATATGGATGCGTCGTGCCGTCCGCGTTGAACGCCAGCCCCCGCAGCGGCCCTGCATTGGCGACGATCAGGCCACCGGAAGAGATATTGCCGGTGCCGGCCGGGCCGCCACGGATGCTGGCGGGCAGGCCGCCCGACCCCGCCGGACTGTTCCCGATCAGCTGTTCGCGCGGGCACCAGTCGCGGGTGTAGCAATCGCCCATCCCGTCCGACCGGTCATATTCGCCCGCGATCATGAAATGGCCCTTGTCGTCGGCAAACTTCGTGCCCCAGGCGAGTTGCGCATTCTGCCCGGCATAATCGCCGCGGTCGGATATGCCCGCCTGGATCGATCCTTTCAGGCCGGTCAGATTGCGGTCGAGGATGAAGTTGACGACGCCGGCCACCGCGTCCGACCCATAGGCCGCCGACGCGCCGCCGGTCACGACTTCGGTGCGCGACACCAGCGAACTGGGGATCAGGTTGACGTCGATCGTGCCCTGCGTGGTGGACGGCACGAAGCGCTTGCCGTCCAGCAGCACCAGCGTCCGGGTGGCCCCCAGGCCGCGCAGGTCGAGCACGCGCGCACCGATATTGCCGCCCACTGCCTGCTGCGTCGCCGGGGTCACCAGCGGCCGGAAGGACGGTAATTCATTGAGCGCGTCGCCGACATTGGTGATGGCGCGCTGCTCCAGCCGCTCGCCGCCGACCACGGTGACGGGCGTCGGCGCATTGAAACCCGACCGGGCGATGCGCGATCCGGTAACGACGATGTCGGCGGTTGCCGCGTCATCGGCCTCTGCCTGCTGGGATTGCGGCGCGGCGTCCTGCGCCATCGCGACATGGGGCAGGACGCACAACGCGACGCTGCCCAGAAGCCCGTATTTGAAGCGAGATACCAAATGAAGAGTCATATTCTCATCCTCCCAACACTCTCGGATCTGTCATCCGTTTTATCGTGATATCGGTCACATTAGCGAATATGTTTGACCAAGGCAATCCCTTTGCTGGCGGAGAATGACATTTACGCGGTCCATGGAAATGCCCTGCATATAAGCACTATTTGGCGTTTTAACGTCGTATTCTGGTCTTGGATCATAGAAAAAATGCCCCCGACCCATCGGGCGCCTGGACATTGAGCCGTTAGTTGATATCGGTCCCATCAATCATATCGATATTGGAGAGAGGACAAAGATGGACATCCGCGCCGCCGTCGTCGAAGCATCGGACCGCCCTATGGTCATCCGGCCGCTGACCATCGAACCGCCCCGCGCGGACGAAATATTGGTGCGGCTGATCGCCACCGGGGTCTGCCATACCGATGCGACCATGTGGCAGCAGGGCGTACCGGTGCCACAGCCAGTGGTCCTGGGTCATGAAGGCGCGGGCATCGTCGAACAGGTGGGCGATGGCGTGACCGACATCCGTCCGGGCGACCATGTCGTGATGAGCTATAATAGCTGTGGGAACTGTCCAACTTGTTGTTCGGACCACAGCAGCTATTGCCACGAATTCTTCCCGCGCAATTTCTTCGGCACCCGCCCCGACGGCAGCACCGCCCTCTCAACGGCCGATGGCGACCCGGTGTTCGCCAATATATTCGGCCAATCCTCCTTCGCGACCCACGCCATGTGCCACGAACGCAATGCCGTGGTCGTGCCGGCCGATCTGGACCTGCGCATCGCCGGACCGCTCGGCTGCGGCATATTGACCGGCGCGGGGGCGGTGATGAACGCGCTTGACGTTCAGGCCGGCCAGACCGTCGTGGTCATGGGCACCGGATCGGTCGGCCTGTCCGCGATCATGGCGGCGAAGCTGGTCGGCGCGGCCGAGATCATCGCGGTCGATCTGAACGACGATCGCCTGGCGCTGGCGGCCGAACTGGGGGCGACATTGACGATCAACGGCCGGTCCGAAGATCCGGTCGCCCAAGTCCTCGCCCGCGTGCCGGGCGGCGTGGATTATGCCATCGACTGCACGGGCCTTCCCATCGCCATTCAGCAGGCTATTGCGATGCTGGCCATCCGCGGCACTTGCGGGATCGTCGGTGCCGCCGCGCCCGGCACGATGTTCCAGGCCGACATATCGCATGTGATGAGCGGCGGTCGCGCGGTGCGCGGCATCGTGGAGGGCGACGCCGATCCCAAGACCTTCATCCCGCAACTGGTTGCGCTGCATCAGTCGGGGCGATTTCCCTTCGACAGACTGATCCGCTTCTACCCGTTTGAAAGCATCAACGATGCCTTCCGAGATTCGGAGAGCGGGGTAGCGATCAAGCCGGTCATTCTCTTCTGATCGCAGCGTCGGTAAGAACGGCGGATGACACGAGCAAGGCGGCTGGAGAAGATTGAGACGCCGCCTAGCGCAAGCCCGCCACGGCAAGAATGGCGAGCAGGTCCATGCGCTTCACCTTCAGCGACTCGCGCGGGCTGATATCGATCCATTCGTCCAGGGAATGGCCCCGCCCGCCCGTCGCCGCCCGCGGGATGGTGATGGCGGGGATGCCCAGGTTCATCGGCACGTTCGCGTCGGTCGAGCTGAAACTGAGCCTGGCCGCAACGCCCTCTGTCGCATAAGCTGCGGCGGTTTGCCGGACCAGCGCCGTGTCGGTGCCCGTCATGCCCGCCGGCCGATCGCCGATCAGCGCCTTGTCCACGCTGACGGCGCCGTCCCTGGTCGATCGCGCGTTGTTTTCCAATGCAACCGCCAGGTCGACCTGCGCCAGCACGGCCTGTTCCAGCTTCGCCAGTTCCGCCGCGCTTTCGGACCGCATGTCCAGTTGCAGCCACGCCTCACTGGGAATCGCATTGACCGACGAACCACCACCGACGACGCCGGCGCTATAGGTGGTCTTGGGGGATGTGGGGACGGCGATGCCGTAGATATTGACGATCGCCTGGCTCATCGCCGTCAGCGGATTGACCAGCCCGAACGCGCCGAAACTGTGGCCGCCCGGCCCCTTGAAGGTCAGCCGATAGCGTTTGGAACCAACGCCGCCGTTGGTCAGGCCGTCAACCGATCCGTCGTCGATCGAAAAGAAACCGACGATATGACGTGCCCGCCGACATGGACGACCAGTTCGGCGTGGCACCCGGCATCGTCACCACCCCCGAATCGCTTGCAGCCCGAAACGCCAAGGAGTTTGCCGATCCCAAACTCTATGAAACCGTCATCGCCGTCAGCCAGTATCACGATGGCCAGCTGGCCAAGATCCGCCTCTATCCGGTCGATCTGGGTGTCAGCGCGACCGGCGCTGCCCGCGGCGTGCCGCATATGACCGATAGCACCACCGGCGCACGCATCCTTGAACGGCTGCAGCGGCGGTCGCAACCCTTTGGCACCACGATCAGAATGGAGCGCGGCGTCGGCGTGATTACGATAGCGGGTTCGCAGTAAGGCGATGGAACGGCCTGTGGTGCACGGAAAATCCCGATCGACCGCCATCATTCCAGCCCCCGCCACGCCACAACCATGGTATCGCCTGGCAACGAATCCAGCGGCGGAAGGTTTTGCAAGGATGGACGACGAGATCATCAATACGCCCGACGGCCCGATGACATGGGCGGCGTGGAAGAAAAAGAATCCAGTGCAAATCCCCTCCCGCCGCACCAAGGGAAAGAAACTGCCCAACAAAGTTAAATTGCGCACCGATGAAACATGACTCGTCGTCGCGCGGTTCGCGATTCCATAGCGTGAAAACCTGACTGCCATCGACGTCGAACATCCTGTCGATTCATGCTTATCGATTTGATATAGCTGTATATTTCATGCATGATCGCGGGTCTTGGCGATCGCTCGCTTTGAAATTGGGCCAATCTGTGCTAGACAGATTTTGCTGAACGTCGCGTTTTGACGGATATCGGGCCGCTTCGGCTCTCCTTTGTCCCCATTTTTGCCTCTCAAAGCCGGGATGCGCGAATTGTCGCGTGTGCCCGTGTACCTGCGACAAGGAGACTTCGTTATGATCACCGGAACCGTCAAATTCTTCAACGCCGACAAGGGCTATGGTTTTATTGCCCCCGAAACCGGCGGCGACGACGCCTTCGTTCATATTTCCGCTGTCGAGCGCGCCGGCCTGCGCACGCTCGAAAAGGACCAGCGCGTCACCTATGATCTGGAAAAGGATCAGCGCGGCAAGACCTCAGCGGTCAACCTTCAGGCAGCCTGAAGATCGTGCGTCGGGCGGTCATTGGCCGCCCGGCCGCTTCTGGCATGGACTTAAAACAGGATAATTTACTGCATGAAAAGATATAAGGAACCACAGTTTCAGGAGCGCATCGCTGCGGCCGCGCGCGCCCGGACGACGGTTCTCGAGCAACTGCGTGACAAGCCCCCGGTCGATGAAGCCGCAGCGGCCGAACGCGCCGAACGGCGTCTCGCAAAGGAAGCGGCTGCGCGCGAAAAGCGTCAGAACGCCCTTTTAGCGGCTAAAGAAGAGAAGGCCGCCAAAAAGGCGCTGGCCCTCGAAGCCGCAGCGGCCAGTGCAGCACGCGAGAAGCCTGTCCTGACCGAAGCCGAACGCAAAGCTGCGCGCGACGCGCGCTATCTCGCCCGGAAGAACCGGGCCTGATCTTGAAGAGGCAGGGCGCACTTCTACCGACAAGCGGCAATCCGGGGATCATTTCCCAACGGCATGCCCTGTGGGAAGACCGCGCCTGTCGCCTGCAAACAAAACGCGGCCCAGACCGCCAGGATTTTATATGAATACCATGCCCGAAAACCCCAGCCGCCCGGCCTTCCGCCTGCCTTATGGCAGGTCGGCCGGACGCTCCGCCACGCCCGCCGCAGCAACCCTGTCGAGCGGCGAATTGAAACAGATCGTCGCGGCCGTGCTGGGCTGACCACCACAGGCCCGCAAGCCATATGCTTGCGGGCCTCCCAACATTATAAGGAACGTACATGAGCCGAGAAAAAATTCGCCCCTTTTTGATCACCAAGGATGAGGAAGGGAATTTTCGGCTCACCGTTCGCGAAACCCGTTATAATTCCCAGGGCTATCCGCTCGTCACATCCCAGTTGCAGGATGAACTGTTCAAGTCGGCGGCCGCCGTACGCAATTTTGCGCGGGACACGTTCAAGGCCCAACCCGGACAATATGCCACGCAATAACGGCGCTTAAAGCCAATCAGGGGGCATGTTTTTTGGCCATAATTGCTGAAGTTGCGACGGTTCCGGTGGAACTGATCGACACCGCCGATCTTCCCGATGGCGGGACGTTGCGCTTGTTGCGCCGCGGCGACGATTATTCGATCCGGTTTCGCGACACCGAATTGATGGGCAACCAGGTCCGCCAATCCGAAGAGGCGCTGGCCATCCTGACATGCGAGCGGCTGACGCAGAGCGACAGCCGCATTCTCATCGGCGGGCTGGGCATGGGCTTCACGCTTGGCGCTGCGCTCAAGTCCCTTCCCGCGACCGCCTCCGTCACGGTGTCGGAACTGCTCCCCGCGATCGTGGAATGGGCGAAAGGGCCGCTGGCCCACCTGTTCCATGATTATCTGGCCGATCCCAGGGTGACGCTGAAAATGGGCGATGTCCATGATGCGATCGACCAGGAGACGGGCGGCTACGACGCGATCCTGCTGGATGTCGACAACGGGCCTGACGGGTTGATCCACATCGCCAATGAGCGTCTCTATTGCAATTGGGGATTGCGCGCGGCCCATGCGGCCCTGCGCCCCCAAGGCATCCTCGCCATATGGTCGGCCTATCCCGACGATGATTTCGTCGATCGACTCGAACGCGCCCGTTTCGATGTCGAAGAGGTTGACGTGGCGGTCGTGATTGACGGCGAAGCCGCCGCCCACACCATCTGGTTTGCGACCAGACAGGACTGATGCCGGCGGCCTAAGCCGTAGGCGCATTGAACTTGACGCAGATTCGAGTGCCCGGCTCTGCGTTATGTTCGAGCGCCAGCAACTCCGTCATCTGGTGCGCTACGTCTGCGGTAAAGCGCCGTAAGTTCCCTTTCAGGCCAAGCGCACGGTCGGCTCGGCTATTGCCCGACCACGTCATGGTGCATCGGCGCCAGTTTCGACAGGAAGCGGTTCTGCGCCTGGAAATCGATCTTTTCCTCGCGCATCGCCTGTTGCAGCAACTCGACCAGCCGGTTCATATCCTTGCGCTGCACGCCCAGATCCTTGTGCGAACTGGCCATGTCTCGGCCGCTATAAGAGCAGCCGGCGTTGAGGATGTAGCAAAATTGCTCGACCAGCGTCCGCTTCAGCCGAACCTTGTCATGGCTGGTGAAAATCTCGCCAATTACCGGATCGGCATAGGCCCGCGTCACCATGCGATCGACCACCCGGCCGATACCCTCCTGACCATGAAAGGCTCTGGCCATCGCATCGCCGGTGAAGGGCACCGCGCCGGCATTGGCGTTGCTGGCGACATAGGGATCGACGGTCGCCTCGCCGGGCATGGCATGGGGCGCCGCCTGAAGCAGAAGCAGGGAAAGGATCAGCGACATTGATATAGTCCTTAAAAGGCGGCCTGGAGCGAGAGGAAGACGCCGCGCTGGCCCTTCACCGTCGCGATCGAGCCGAGATCGGCATAGGCGACCGTCGCGGTCAGGTTGCGGCTGAGCGACAGGGCGGCGAAGGCATCGAACCAGTCATCCTCCCGCGCGATGCCCAGATTGTTCGGCTTGCTGCGAAACTCGCCGCCAATGGCCAGCCCGCGCGACAATTGCCAGGCGGCCGATCCTTCGAATTCCACGCCATAATCGCCATTCTTGTCGCCGCCAAAGCCCAGCAGGCCCATCTGGTTCGCCTTGGTCAGGCGCGCCGTGGCGGACAGAAGGATGGAGCGGGACAGGAACAGACGGCTGACCGTGGCATAATAATCCACGCCCTCATCATCGCGCGCGCCCAGCGCCCGCACGACGTCGCCCTGCCCGTTCTTCTTATATTGCACGCCCAGCGCGATCGCCGGCAATGCATCATAGACCAGGTCGCCCGCGACGCGCAGCTTCGCGCCGACGATATCCTGCGAAAAGGCATAATCCTTGCCAAGGCCCAGCGCCGCGCCGATCTCGTTCGTGTTGAAATCCTGATGCGTGTAGCTCAGTTCCAGCCGGTCGCGGATGCCGATGGCGACGCCAGCGCTCTGATAGTCATAATCCTTGACCTCGACGATCGTGCCGTGGGCGGAAAGGCCAAAGCCCTCGTCCGTCTCATTGCCCGCGATCACCGCCCAGGGGGTCAGGCCGCCACCGGCTGCGCCCTCCAGCGAGCTGATGCCATTGGTCAGCAGCAATTTGCCGCCATTGCGGAGCGGTTTGGCCATGGCTTGCCCGGCGGGCAGGGTAAGGGTCAGGGCGGCGAGCGCGAAGAAGGAAAATCGGGTCATGCCATGCTGATAGCCAGCCATGGTTAATATTCGATTTGCCGATCAAGGCGGCCATGCGCTGCAAAAACTCGCTCCAGTTCGCACTAAACATTTCTTCAATCTTAGCGATTAGGAGAGCGCTTCATGTATTACCTGCGTCTTGCCCCTCTCGCCCTGACCTGCCTGGCCGCGCCTGCGCTGGCGGGCGATCTCAACCTCAAGCTGGTGGATGCGGCGGGGCGCCCGGTCGCGGACGCCGTCGTTACGGTGCGCCCCGCCGGCGGCATTCCGCCCGGCCCCATCCGATTCCCCTGGCCCACCACCATGGTCCAGCAGAATATCGCCTTCGCCCCCCATGTGCTGGTGGTGCCGATTGGGACAACGGTGCGCTTCCCCAATAAGGACAAGGTGCGCCATCACGTCTATTCTTTCTCGAAACCGGCCAAGTTCGAGATCAAGCTGTTCGGCCAGGATGAAACGCGCAGCTACACCTTTACCTCCACCGGCGCCGTCGCGCTGGGCTGCAACATCCACGATCAGATGAGCGGCTTCATCAAGGTTGTCGACACCCCTTTCGCGATCAAGAGCGATGCAGTCGGCGCCGCGCGCCTGACCGGTATGGCGACCGGCACCGCGCAGGTGACGATCTGGCATCCGCTGCTCAAGGGGAAAGACAATGAAATCATCGTCAACATCCCCATTCCGGCGAGTGGCGCGGCCAGCAAGACCGTCCCGCTGACGTTGCGTAGCGGCCGATGATCCGTACCGCGACTGTCAAACGGCTCTGGCGGCGCACTGTCTGGCGCTTCCAGTCAACGCTGACCTTCCGCATGACGCTCTTCTACGGAGCGCTGTTCGTCGCGGTGTCGATGCTGTCGTTGTTCGGCACCCGCAAAGCGATCGAATCCTATGCCGAAAGCCAGATCCGCCGCGAAATGACGGTCGGCAGCGCGCTATTCGACCGGATCGCCGCGATGCAGTTTCACCAACTGACGCAGGCCGGCAATGTACTGGCCAGCGACTTCGGCTTTCGCGAGGCGGTCGGCACCAGCGACGCGGCGACCATCGCCTCGGCGCTGCAGAGCCTCCAGGGACGGTTCAAGATCGACGACGCCATGTTCGTCGGCATCGACGGCACCGTCGCGGGCGGTGCCGAAGGCCTGTCGGCTGCGGACCAGACCCAGCTGTTCGACGCGCTGGATGCCGGCCGGGAACGGGGCATCGTGCGCTGGAGGGGGCAAAGCCATATGGTCGCCGCGGCGCCTGTTCGCGCGCCGATGCTGATGGGCTGGGTCGTGTTCGCCCGCAATATGGGGCAGGCCGACCTGCAGCAACTCGCCAAGCTCTCCTCGATCGACCTGCATCCACAACTCGTGCCGCTGACCCGCGCCGCGGGGCGCGGCACCGAGGTTCGGGAGGTCGATCGCGACGGCGAACGCATCCTCAGCTGGGCGCGTCCCGTGCCCGCCTTGGTGGAGGCGGCGCCGCAACGGCTGGTGCTGGAATATAGCCTGACCCGCGCGCTGCAAGGCTATGCGCCCATCCTTTGGGCCTTGTTCGGCTTCGGCGCGCTCGGCCTGCTGCTGGCGATCGCCGGCGCCTTTGCCGCATCGCGTCGGCTGGCGCGACCGATCATCGCGCTGGAGGCGGCCGCCCGCAAGGTCAGCGCGGGCGAACATGCGCAGGTGGAGGTGGAAACCCGCGATGAGATCGGCAGGTTGGCGCGCAGCTTCAACCGCATGGTTACCGCGGTCGAGGAGCGCGAGCGCCAGATTGCGCATATGGCCTTCCATGATTCGCTGACGGGCCTTGCCAATCGCACCCTGCTGCGAGAACAGATCGCATTAGCGCTGCACCGTCACGGCGGCGTCGATTTCGCACTCTTCTGCCTGGATCTCGACAATTTCAAGTCGGTCAACGACACGCTGGGCCATCCGACCGGCGACGCGCTTTTGTGCGAAGTCGCGACCCGGCTGGCCGAAACCTGCCCGCAGGGCTTCGTCGCCCGGCTGGGTGGTGACGAATTCGCGGTCATCGTCCAGGACGGCAGTGGCGCGGCCGACCAGACCGGCCGCGCGATCGTCCAGGCGCTAACCCGCCCCTTCACCGTCAATGGCCATCGCATCGTCACCGGCGGCAGCGTCGGCATCGCGCTGGCGCCGCAGGATGGGCAGGATGCGACGTCCCTGCTCAAAAACGCCGACCTCGCCCTCTACCGCGCCAAGCATGACGGCAAGGGCAGCCACCGCTTCTTCGAAAACGCCATGGACGCCGAAGCGCAGGCGCGCCGCGCCATGGAGGTCGACCTGCACGATGCGCTGCGCAACGGCGAGCTAGAGCTGCATTTCCAGCCTCTGTTCGGCCTGTCGCAGAACCGCGTGACCGCGTTCGAGGCGCTGATGCGCTGGAACCATCCGGTGCGCGGCCTGGTATCGCCGATCGACTTCATCCCACTGGCCGAAGAAACCGGCCTGATCATCCCCATCGGCGAATGGGCGCTGCACGAAGCCTGCCGTATCGCCATGAGCTGGGGCGACGACATTCGCGTCGCGGTGAACGTCTCCCCGGTCCAGTTCCGCAGTTCGACGCTCAACAGCATCGTGCTACAGGCGCTGGCGCGATCCGGCCTGGAACCGCAGCGGCTGGAGCTGGAGATCACCGAAAGCCTGTTCATCGACAATGTGGAGGCGACCCTCGCCTCGCTCCACTCCCTCAAAGTCCTGGGCGTACGGGTTGCGCTCGATGATTTCGGCACCGGCTATTCCTCGCTCAGCTATTTGCGCAGCTTCCCCTTCGACAAGCTCAAAATCGATCGCAGCTTCATCGTCGACCTGCTCGCCAACAAGGGCGCCACCGCCATCATCCGCGCCATCACGACGCTGGCGGACGCGCTGGGGATCGAAACGACGGCCGAAGGCGTCGAAAGCAGCGAACAGCTCGACATATTGCGGTCCGAAGGCTGCAACCAGATCCAGGGCTATCTGTTCAGTCGGCCGATTCCGGCTGCCGAAGTTCCCGCCCTGCTGGTAAAACTGTCGGGCAGTCGCATGGCGGCCTAAGCCGCCCCAGCCTGCATCCAGCCGCTGACCAGCCGGGACACCGGCTTCGCGTCCATGCAGGCGCGCGGTCGGCATCACCATGCGCGCGTCTCCCAATGTTGCAGGACCGCCAGGACCGCAACAGCCGTCCCGCAGCGATTTTGAGGGTGCGCTGCAAATTTTCCGCAATCGTTAGACCATGGTCGAACTCTGCGCCGCTACGCACCGCGCGGTAAGATTTCGTTAGCCGCAAATCCGTCCAAGGGAACCAGTGCTCCAACAAGGACTGGAACCATGGCCCGTATACTGATCGCTCTCCTCGCCGCCGCGGCCGTCGTCACGCCGGCAGTCGCTTCCCAGGGACCGTTGCAGGTCGCCTCCAAGATTTTCGTCGAACAGCGCGCGCTGGACAAGGCCGGCGCGGTCAGCGCCTCGCTCGCGCCTGCCACGCGCGCCGTGCCGGGCGACCATGTCGTCTTCGTGCTCGCCTATCGCAACACCGGCGCGCAATCCCTCTCAAACATCGTCCTCGACAACCCCGTACCCGGCGCGATCACCTATCGCGCGCCCGGTGCCGGATCGGCCGCCCCGGAACTGTCGATCGACGGCAAGACCTATGGCGCGCTCGCCCAGTTGCGCGTGCCCACGGCCAGCGGCGGCAGCCGCGCGGCCACATCCAATGATGTCCGCCACATCCGCTGGCGCATCGCGACCGTGCCCGCAGGAGGACAGGGCCAGCTCGCCTTCAAGGCCGTCCTCAAATGATCCCCGCTGCTCTAACCACAGGAACCCACAATATGATCTCTCGCTCCCTGCGGCTGATGCTGCTGAGCGGCGCCGCCATCGCCGCCACCGGCACGGCCCACGCCCAGTCCGCCTCGACCGCGACCACCGCTGGCACGGAAGTCTCCAACACCGCGACCGTGACCTATACCGTCAACGGCGCGTCGCAAACGACGACGTCCAACACCGCCAAGTTCGTGGTCGATCGCAAGGTCGATTTCACCGTCATCACGGACCAGACCGGCGCGACCCAGGTCAATCTGAGCCAACAGGCCGCCGTTACCAAGTTCAAGGTCACCAACCACACCAACGGCGCGCAGGATTTCTGGCTCGATCCCGACCAGACCACCTTGTCGGTCGGCATCCTGACCGGCACCGACGATTTCGACATTTCCACCATGAAGGTCTTCGTCGATAGCAATAATAACGGCGTCTATGACGTCGATGTCGATACCCAGACCTATATCGACGAACTGGCGCCCGAAGCATCGGTCGCCGTCTTCATCATCGGCAACATCCCTGCGACCGTGGGCATCCATGAAGCGCAGGTTTCGCTGCATGTAATCGCCGCCGCCGGCGGCGCTTCAGGAACCAAGGGCGGTTTGCTCGTCGCGACCGACCTCAATCTTGGCAATGCCGACAATGTCGTCGACATCGTGTTCGCCGACGACGACAGCGACGCCGCGCTCAACCTGGGCGATATCGCCCGCAACGGCCAGGGTCGCGCTTATGCCGCCTATGTTATCGGCACACAGAATGTGGCGCTGACCGTAACCAAGTCCGCGCTGATCCTGTCGGATGGCGTGAATACGCTCAATCCCAAGGCGCTGCCCGGCGCGACGGTGCAATATTGCCTGCTCGTCCACAACGGCACCGCGCTGACGGGCGCAAACGGCGTCGCGCTGACCGACGTCGTGCCTTCGACCACGACCTATGTGCCGGGGTCCATCAGCGTCGGCCTGCCCGGCGGCACCTGCGTCCTCGTCGGCACGACCGAGGATGACGACAGCGACGACACGGCGGAAACCGACGGCTTCACCGCCAATTATAATAGCGGCACGCAAACCGTCACCGCCAATGTCGGCACCGTCGCAGGCTTGGGTTCGCTGGCCGTCGCCTTCAAGGTGACGATCAACTAACCCCCTGTAAAAGCAAAGGATTACTTGGCGGCGCGCGCTTTTCCCGCGCGCGCCGGCAGGACCCCTATGGCCAAAATCCGCGCCCTTGCCAGCCTGATCGCCGCCCTGACCGGCGTGGCCGCCGCGACTCCCGTCGCGACGCAGGGCCAGACGCGCGTCACCAACACCGCGACATTGCACTGGCAGGCCCCCACCGGCCCGGTCAGCATCGATTCCAATACCGTGACCTTCGACGTCGAAGCGCGCGGCAAACGCCCGACCCGGTTGAGCTTCCGCCTGCTCCCGGTCGGCTACAGCCTGCAAGGCATGCAGTGCCAGACAGCGCCCTCGCTCCTCTTCACCCCCGCCCCCGTCGATGCCGCCGACCTGGCCCGCGCACCGGTGGCGGAATCCATCGACACCCATGTCCCGCTGATCCTGGTGCTGGACAATCCGGGCGGCAACCATGATCCGCTGCTGCGCGAAACCGCCTGGATCAACGTCCATACCCAATATCTGACCAGCGCCATCGCCCTGATGGAAACCGGCCCCGACACAGGCGTCTTCGCCGGCGGCGTGCCCCAAGGCAATGACGGCGCCGCTTCGCCCTGCGATCCCACGGTCGATCGTGGCGCGCATCTCACGCTCAGCTTCACCGAAGACGCCTTCAGCTACGGCTCGACCACCTCGATCCTGATCGACCCCACCGGCTATGTGTTCGATTCCCAAACCGGCGCGCTGGTCGATGGCGCCACGGTGACGCTGCTGGGCGAAGACGGCCAGCCCGCCAAAGTGTTCGGCGACGACGGCGTCAGCGCCTATCCCGCCACCGTCATCAGCGGCGCCAGCGCCACCGACGCCAGCGGCCGCCTCTATGATTTCCCCCAGGGCAATTACCGTTTCCCGCTCACCGCACCGGGCCGTTACCATCTGCAGGTCACGCCGCCGGCCCATTATATCGCGCCCTCGACCCGCAGCCGCGCCGATCTGGAGGCGCTGCGCGGCCCGATGAACCGCGGTTTCATGCTGAACGAAGCCTCGTTCGGCGGTGTTTTCGCGCTGATCGATCCCGAACCCTTCATCGCCGACATCCCGCTCGACCGGGTCGGCGAAACCCATTTGCTGCTGACCAAGACCGCATCGGTCCGCGAAGCCTCGCCCGGTGATTTCATCCAATATCTGGTGCGCGTCGATAATCGCTCGGAATCCGACGCCAGCGGCATCCACCTGACCGACATCCTGCCGACCGGCCTGCGCTACGAGCGCGGCTCCGCCCGCGGGGCGGAAGAACCCGTGGTGGCGACCGACGGCCGCACGCTGGACTTCACCGTCCCGCCCCTGCCCGCCGGCAAGACGGCCGAAATACGCTACATCGTGTCCGTCGCCCCCGGCGCGCCGCGTGGCGAGGCGCTCAATCGCGTGCTTGCCTCCGGTTCCGCTGGCGCGACCAGCAATGAGGCCGCCGCCTCCGTCCGCATCGGCGCTTTGCTCTTCACCGACGGCTTCACCGTCGTCGGCCGCGTCACCGAAGGCGATTGCAACGCCCCGGCCAAGGGGCGCAAGGGCGTCGCTGGCATCCGCTTGCTGATGGAAGATGGCAGCTTCGTCGTCACCGACAAGGACGGCCTCTACCATTTCGAAGCCGTGCGTCCGGGCCGCCACGTCGTCCAACTCGACAGCGCCAGCCTGCCCGCCAGCCATACGCCGCTGCTGTGCGACGCCGACACGCGCAACGGCGGCAGCGCCACCTCCCGCTTCGTCGAAAGCGCCGGCGGCCTGCTCCAGCGCGTCGATTTCCAGCTGCGCCTGACCGGCATCGCCGCCGCGGCCGTGACCGACGCCCTGCCCGCCGCGCCCGACGCCGCCCAGGCCGCAGGCGACCGGGACTGGTTAGACGGGCAGGAAGCGGGCGTCGCTCTGCTGTTCCCGACGCAGGGCTACAACCCCCGCTCGCCCTCCACCCGCGTCGTCGTCAAACATCATGCAGGGCAGAAAGTCGCGCTGCGCCTCAACGGCGGCCTGGTCGATGCGCTGTCCTATGACACCACCGACACGGACGGCGACATAGCGGTCGCCAAATGGTCCGGCATCGGCCTCAATCCCGGCGACAATGCGCTGGAAGCCACCGTGATGAACGCGGATGGCAGCGTCGCCCAGACGCTGCACGGCACCGTCCATTATGCCGGCGCCGCCGCCAACGCCATCGTCGCGCCGGACGCCAGCAAGCTCGCCGCCGACGGCCTGACCAACCCGGTCCTCGCCTTCCGCCTGACTGACCGCAGCGGCCGCCCGGTACGCGACGGCACGACGGTCCCCGTCACGGTCGATCAACCCTATGCCATCGCTCTCGACGCCACCGTCCCGGCCAGCCGCCGCGCCAGCGGCACGGCCCTGGTGATCGGCGACGAAGGCATCGCCTATGTCGCGCTCCAGCCCACCACCCAGGCCGGTGCCCTGCGCGCAACCGTAACCCTGACCGACGACAAGCAGCAGCGCGCCATCGAACTGCGCGCCCGCCTGACCGCCGTAGCGCGCGACTGGACCGTGGTCGGCTTCGGGTCTGGCACGATCGGCTTCGACACGCTGCGCAAGCGATCGTCCAGCCTGCCCGCCGCCAGCCGCAACAGCCTGGTCACCGACGGGCAGCTGGCGCTCTATGCCAAGGGGCGGATCAAGGGTAGCTGGCTAATGACCATCGCCTATGACAGCGACCGCAAATATGATCGCTCGCGCGGCCTGCTGGGCCAGATCGACCCGGACCGCTATTACACCGTCTATGGCGACGCCACCCGCCAGGGCCATGACGCGGCGACCGCGCGCAAACTCTATCTGCGGCTGGAGCGGAAGGATTTCAGCGCCCTGTTCGGCGACTTCGAAACCGGCATGACCCAGACCCAGCTGACCCGCTACAGCCGGACCCTCAACGGCATGAAGGCGGACTATGCCGACGATCGCCTCAGCTTTTCCGCCTTCGCCGCCAACAGCGACGACCTGCACGCCCGCGACGAAATCCAGGGCAATGGCCTGACCGGTCCCTATCGCCTGTCGGGCCGCGACATCGTCCCCAACAGCGACAAGCTGAGCATCGAAGTGCGCGACCGGCTGCGGCCCGATCGCATCCTGTCCTCGACCCCGCTCACCCGCCATATCGACTATGATATCGACGCGACGATCGGCACCGTCCGCTTCCGCGAGCCGGTGCTGGGCCGCGACGCCGCCAACAATCCGGTCTTCATCGTCGTCGACTATGAAACCTACGGCAAGGGCAAGAAGCTGACCGCCGGCGGCCGCGCCGCGATGAAGTTCGCCAAGGGCAAGGCCGAAGTGGGCGTGTCGGCGATCAAGGACAACAGCCATGGCAATGGCCTGCTGCTGGGCGCGGATGTCCGGGTGCAGATCAGCGACACGACCCAGCTGCGCGCCGAAATGGCGGCCGGCAGCCGCGACGGCCTGGCCGACGGCAGCGCCTGGCTGGCCGAAGTCGAACATCATAGCAAGAAGGCGGACGTCCTGGCCTATGCGCGGCAGCAGGACGACGCCTTCGGCCTTGGCCAGCAGAATCTGGTCGAAGCCGGCACCCGCCGCATCGGCTTCGACAGCCGGGTCCAGTTGGCCGACAAATGGGCCGTCACCGCGTCCTCCTGGTATCAGGACCAGCTGGTCGGCACCGGCAGCCGCTTCGCGGGCGAATCCCGCGTCGAATATCGCCGCGAGCATGGCACGATCTTCGCCGGCGCGCAGTTCGCGCTCGATCGCGGCGTCGATGGCAAGGATCGCGACTCCCGCCTGCTGACTTTGGGCGGCACTCAGATATTGATGGGCGGCAAGCTCACCCTGACCGGCCAGACCCAGTTCGCGCCGGGCGGCGACCGCGACAGCATCGACTTCCCCGCTCGCCACCAGCTGATCGCCGCTTGGCGGGTCAAGCCCGGCATCCGCCTTATCGGCGGCTATGAAGTCGCGCAGGGCCAAGATTTCACGACCCACACCGCGCAGATCGGTTTCGACGTCCAACCCTGGACTGGGGCGAAGGTCACCACCGCCATCAACAACCAGACGACGGGCGAAAATGGCGGGCGCGTCTATGCCAATTACGGCCTGGTCCAGTCGCTGCCGATCAGCGAACGCTGGACGATCGACGCGACCTTCGACGCCAGTACCACCGTCCGCGGCAAGATCCCGGCCGGCGGCGTGGTTCAGCCGTTCCAGACCAGCGGGTCCGGCAGCGTCGGTGGCGGCGCGCTGGGCAGCCTTTATGGCAATGACGGCGATTATGCCGCGGTGACGCTGGGCGCCAATTACCGCGCCGACCTGTGGTCGTGGAACGGCCGGGCCGAATATCGCAAGTCCGATCAGAATAAGCGCTTCAATATCACCAGCAACGTCGTCCGTGCGCTGGGTGAGGGCAAGACGCTGGCTGGAACCATCCGCTACTCTACGCTGGGGCAGGTCAGCGGCGCGCAGGCCAGGAGCCTGGCGACATCGGTCGCGCTCGCCTGGCGCCCGCTCGACAGCCGCTGGTCGCTGCTGGAGCGCTTCGAACTGCGCAAGGAAAGCGCGGACGCGGGCGTGGGCGGCGGCAATGTGCTGGGCGTGCCCGCCGGCAGCGGCGTGGGCCAGCGCACCCTGCGCCTCATCAACAACCTGGCCGTCAACTATCGCACTGGCGAGGAAGGTGGGCGCCACAATGTCGAGGCGACCGTCTATTATGGCGCCAAATGGGTCAACGGCAGCTACGGCGCGGACGATTATACCGGCTATATCGACGTCACCGGCGTCGATCTGCGGATGGACCTGGGCAAGCGTTTCGACATCGGCGTGCAGGCGTCCGTGCAGCATGCCTGGAGTCGCGGCGCGGTGGCGTTCAGCGGCGGGCCATCGGCCGGCGTCTCCCCTGCGGCCAATGTCTGGATCAGCGCCGGTTACAACATCGCGGGCTATCGCGACCGCGATTTCGAGGATGACCGCTATACCCGTCGCGGCCCCTATGTGACGATGCGCATGAAGTTCGACCGCGGCGCCATCGCCGGCCTGCTCGGAAAGGGCCGCTGATGCGTCGGTTCGCCCTCCTGCTGCTCACCGGCCTGTCCACGCCCGCCTTGGCCGACCCGATCTCGGCGACCAAGTCGGTGAGCATCGTGTCCGATCCCATGGGCAACCTCATCCCGCGCGCCATCCCCGGCGCGGTGGTCGATTATAGCGCGACCCTCGCCAATCCGCTCACCAATGTCGGCAAGGCGGTGCGCGGCATCGCGTTCGAGGAGCCGCTGCCCGCCAACGTCATCCTGCGCGTCAGCGATCTGGGGACGACCGGCAGCGGCCCTGTCGTCTTCACCAACGGCGCGATCATATTGGGCGTGGGCGACAGTGGCCTGACCTACACGTTCAGCGGCCTTGGCAGCACGACCGACGGCATCGAATTCAGCAATGGGGCGAGTTGGGCCTACACCCCCGTCCCCGATGCCGGCGGCTATGACGCCAATGTCCGCGCCATCCGCATTAAACCCGTCACCACATTCAAGACAGGCGGGTCGTTCACCGTCCGCTTCCGCGTCAAGCTGCGTTAACCAGGGGTAATTCAGACATGCCACATCGAATGGAACAGGCGGCGATGCCGCCGATCGCCGCCGCCCCGATCGCCGGATCGTCGGCCGTCCCGGTGGAGCGGCGGCGTGACGCGCGCGCGGCTACGGTCTTCACGATCGGCAAGATATCCTTCGACGGTCGCAGCCTTCCCTGCATGGTCCGCGACCTGTCGGAAGGGGGCATGCGTATCCAGTTGCCCGCCCCGCCGCCGCCGGGTGCCCGCGTCCTGATCGAAATGCGCGGCCTCGACCCGCGCCTCGCCCGCATCCGCTGGGCGGTGGGGCATGAAGCAGGCCTTAGTTTCGACCTGCGCTGCTGCCCGGCGGATATTTTCGCGGCGCGCGCCAGCCGGTCGGGCCGGATCGCTCGCCAGCCGCGCTTCCCGATGCGCCGCGCCGTGCCGCTGCTGATCGACGACATGCCGATCGCCGCGACGATCGAGAATATTTCGGTCGGCGGGGCTCGGCTGACCCTGCCCGAACCGCTGGAAGACGGCCGGCAGGCCGTGCTGGGCCTGACGC
Organism: Pseudomonadota bacterium; assembly: GCA_040389985.1. GTDB lineage: Bacteria > Pseudomonadota > Alphaproteobacteria > Sphingomonadales > Sphingomonadaceae > Sphingobium. The sequence continues at coordinate 168,694 of JAZJZH010000013.1, read as the reverse complement.
TCGGCGACCGGCACGGCATTGCCGGCACCATCTGCTGGTCGCGGGAGGGCAGTTGCGGCTTCCGCTTCGTTCAGCCGATCAGCAGCGTCGTTCTGGCCGTCATGCTGGACGCGGCGCGCCCGGCCTGATCACCCGCTTTCAGGGCGCCGCCGCCAGCCAGCGGTCGATCACGACCAGGGCGGTCCGACTGTCGCGCCGCGCCGTCGCAGCGTCGCCGGCTCCCTGATCCACCGCCTGCCAACTGGCGCTTGCGACGGCAAAGCCCAATGTCCCCGCCAGCCCCGCCATCTTGTGGGCGTCCACGCCGTCCCCGCCATCGACCGCCCGCTGCAATTCCGCACGCAGACCCTGCACCACCGGAACCAAGCCCTCGCGCCCCAACATAGCCTCCATGCGCGCCAGACGCTCGACGTCGGGCGGCAACCACTGGCTGAAGACCTCGGTGATCGGGCCTATGTCCTGCCCCGCATCGATGACCAGATCGGCCGGGAAAGACGGTGCCGTCCCGCTGTCGACTATAGCCGTGACGATTCGGTTGCCGGGCGATAACGGCGGCTGGCCCTGTCCGTCGACCACCATCATGCTGGCGCTGGCGCTGGCGTCGGCATCATCGCGATCGACCTCCCGCACCGCCCAACCAGCCATGCGCAACGCCTTTCCGACATGCGGATAGGTTAATGCCACAGTCATAAAGATGACAGCCGAAGTGTTTTGCGATCGCTCCATAGATGCACTACACCCTTAATGCGCCCGATCCATGACTAGCCCATTCCTACGCGGATGGATAACGACAAGGTAGGAGGATGGCAGAAACCGTGACCGGCGGCCGCGTATTGATTGCGGACGATCATCCTCTGATTCGTGAGGGGCTGGCCCTTGCCGCACGCGCGGTGATGCCCGGCGTCACCGTCGATACCGCGGGCACGATCGGCGAAGCCGTCGCGGCCCTGAAACGCCATGGCAAATATCGGTTGATCCTGCTCGACTTCGTGCTGCCCGATGCGCGCGGCTTTTCCGGCTTCCTCCAGTTGCAGCATGAAGCTGGCCGGATGCCGATCGCGATAATTTCCGCCCATGAAAACCCCGTGCTAGTCGAAAGCGCACGCGCCTTGGGCGCGGCAGGCTTCCTGTACAAGACGCGGCCGTTCGACGATCTGGCGCGAGACATCAAGAAGCTGGCGGAAGGGCAGACGAGCTTTCCAGCGGGCGAGGCGGGGGCGACCCCAGCAGCGCTGCGCGATCGGATCGCCAGCCTGTCCGGGGCGCAGTTGCGCGTCCTTATCGCCCTATCCGACGGGCGCCTCAACAAACAGATCGCCGCCGACCTCGCCGTGTCGGAAGCGACCGTGAAGGCGCATCTGACCGCAATATTCCGCAAGCTTGACGTCGGCAACCGCGCCCAGGCGCTGCTGGCGGTGCAACCCCTGCTCGGCATCGTGACGGCGGATCGCCCGACATGAACGGCGCTGCCCCCCAACCGCCCAGCGCATCGCCCTTCGTTCTTGCGGCGCTGGTCGTTCCGATGGTGCTGGCGGCGCTGCTTTTTTGGCTGGGGGGCGAATATGGCCGCTGGAACGGCCTGCGCGAAGATGCCGACCAGTCCTTCCAGCGGCGCGTGCTCCTGACCGACATATTGTCGCAAATGCGCGCCGCCGAATCCAGCCAGCGCGGCTATGTCATCACCAACGACCCGGAATTTCGCGTCCACTACCGCGAATGGCATGGCGACATTCAGCGCGCCTTCGCCAGCGCCGACGCGCTTTACCGCGGTGCGCCCTCCCATCGCACCGGCTTCGACAGCCTGCGCCGCATCGCCCAGGCCAAGATCGCGGAAATGGACGAGGTATTGCGGATTTATGCCAGCCGCGGCCCGGCAATGGCCCAGCAGCGTGTCGCCGACGGAGAGGGCAAGCGGCTGATGAGCCGCCTGCAACAGCAACTGGATCGCGTCATCCGCGACGAACAGCGCATCGGTGAGACGCGGGTCGTCGCCTATCGTAGTCGCACTGAAACGCTGCAACGGGTGATGTGGATACTCGTCGCGCTCAGCAGCCTGTCGCTGGCGATCGCGCTGATCGGCCTGTGGCGTCAGCGTGTGTCACAATATCTGATCGAGTTGCGCGGGTTCGAAGCGGCGCGGCGCAACGAAACCATCCTCGACAGCACGATCGACCCGATCATCATCGTCAATCCCAGCGGTAGCATCGAAACCATCAACCAGGCGGCGAGCCGGATGCTGGGCTATGAGGGCACCAGCCTTGCTCGCCGCGATTTCGACCTGATTTCCGACATCGCGCCCGGCCTTGGCAGTTTTCTTGATCGCATCGGCCTGGTCGATGGCCAACTGCGCACCCCCTATTGGACAGACCGACAGGTCCGGCACCAAAGCGGCCGCCTGCTGCCCGTCGATATCGCGCTGGGCGTCATGCCCTTGCCCGACGGCGACCATATCGTCGTGTCGCTGCGCGACATCGTCGAACGCAAGCGGGTCGAGCGGCTGAAGGACGACCTGATCTCCACGGTCAGTCATGAACTGCGCACGCCGCTCACCTCGATCGTGGGCGCGCTGGGCCTGTTGCGGCTGGACGCCGGCAACCGGCTGGACCCGGAATCGGCGGGCCTTGTCACCATCGCAGAAAATAATGCGCAGCGCCTGATCCGGCTGATCAACGACATGCTCGACATCGACCGCATCGATTCAGGCAAGTTGCGCATGACGCTGGCGCCGATCGACCTGCACCATGTCGTGTTGCGCGCCTGCGACGACAATGGCGGCCTGGTCCGATCCGCCGGTGCCGTGCTGGGCCGCGCCGTTGCCGACGAAACGCTGATGGTCCAGGGCGACGAGGAACGGTTGTTACAGGTCATCACCAACCTCTTGTCGAACGCCGTCAAGATATCCTCGCAAGGCAGCCATATCGCCGTCGGCCTGTTGCGCAGCGAGGATGGCCGTCGCGCGACAGTCTATGTCGATGATGAGGGGCCAGGCATCCCCGAGGAATTTCGCGGGCGCATTTTCGGCCGGTTCGAGCGCGCCGCCAGCGACGAAGCCGCGCCAGGCACGGGGCTGGGGCTGGCCATCGCACGCGAAATCGTCACCCAACATGGCGGCGAATTATGGTTTGAGGACCGGCTTGGCGGTGGCACCCGCTTCGCCTTCACGCTGCCGGTCATGCTGCCCGCAGCGCTGCCCCGCGCCAAGGTGGACGACCTGTCGAACGGGCCGCGCATCCTGATTTGCGAGGGCAATCCTGCCGTCGCCCGCCTGCTGCAATCGCAACTGACCGACGAAGGCTATGCCAGCCGCATCGTGGTCAACGCCCGCGCCGCGCGCGAAGCGATCGCCACCCATGGCTATAATCTCCTGCTGCTCGACATGGCGCTGGACGATGCCGATGCGTTCAACTTCGCCCGCGAAGTCCGACGGCTCGAAAGCCCTGAAAAACTGTCGATCCTGATGGTTTCGGCGCATGGTGGGGATACAACGACGCCCCTGTCGCTGGACCTGGTGGACTGGATCGACAAGCCGATCGACCCCGGCCGGTTGAAGGCCGCAATCGCCACATCCTTCCGCCATTCAGGCATCGAACGGCCGACCGTGCTTCATCTCGACGACGATCAGGACACGCTTGAGATCACCGCCGCCGCGCTCAAGGGCATCGCCTATATTCTCAAAGCCACGACCCTGGCCGATGCACGCGCGCTGCTCAGGGTCGAAACGCCGCATCTGGCGATCCTCGACGTGCATCTGGAGGAAGGCCTTGGCCTCGACCTTCTTCCCGACCTAGTGGATGATCAGGGCGTAGCCATCCCGACCATCATCTATTCCGCGCACGACATCGATATCGAGATTGCTGGCCAGATCGACGCCGTGCTGGTCAAATCCCGCACTTCGCTGCCCGATCTCAAGGCTACGGTGCGCCGGGTCGTGGCGACCCGCCACGTCAAGGGGGAGGGCGAATGAGCGAAGCCGATCGACTGCGCATCCTCTATGTCGATGACGACAAGGATATTCGTCATATCGTCAAATTGTCGCTGGCCCTCGACCCCGGAATCGAGTTGCGGCTGTGCGCCGACGGCGCGGAAGCATTGGATGCTGCCGCGGCCGATGGATGGCGACCCGACCTCGTCATGCTCGACGTCATGATGCCCCGCATGGACGGCCCCACGCTGATGATTGCGCTGCGCGACATGCCGGGTTTTGCGGAAACCCCCTTCGTCTTCGTCACCGCGCGTGCGCGCGAAGCCGACGTGCAAAGCTATTATGCGGCAGGTGCAAGCGGGGTGATCCTGAAACCCTTCAACCCGCTGACCTTGGCGGGCAATGTCCGAACGCTGGTCGGCTGACCCCCCGCGACGTCAGGCATCGACCAAATGCCGGGCGCGCATCAGGGCGCTGGCATCGGGCGCGCGGCCCAGAAACGCCCTGAACGAGTCCATCGGATCGCGGCTGTCGCCGGCCGCCAATATCTCGTCGCGGAAACGGGCGGCGAGTACGGAATCGAAAATATCGCCCGCCGCCAGAAACGCCTCGAACGCATCGGCGTCCAGCGCCTCCGACCAGGCATAGCTATAATAGGCGCTGGCATAGCCGCCGTCGAAGATGTGGGTGAAATAGGGGAAGCGATGCCGCAGCCCGATTTCCGTAGGCATCCCCAGCCGCTCCAGTTCCGCCGCGACGAAGCCGCGCGGATCGGCGGCGGCATCCTGCGACCGGTGCATGGCGAGGTCCACCAGCGCGCAGCTGATCAGTTCTACCGTGGCGAAACCCTGGCCATAGGCTTCGGCATTGCGAATCGCGTCGATCAGCGCATCGGGCACGCCAAAGCCCGACAGCACATCGCGGCTGACGATCCAGTTTTCCATGAACTTGCTGGGAAATTCCACGAAATCCCGCGCGACCGCCGTGCCCGACTGGCTGGGATAGGTGACGCGCGACAGCAGACCGTGCAGCGCATGGCCAAACTCATGGAACAGCGTACGCGCCTCGTCGATCGACAGGCGCGTGGCCGCGGTGTCGGGTGGCGGCGCGGCGGCGAAATTGGCGACCAGATAGACGACCGGGCGCACGTCGCCGTCCATCCCCTCCTGCACGCGCAGGCTGCCCATCCAGGCACCGCCATGTTTTTCGGGCCGCGCCAGATAGTCGGTGAAGAGCAGGCCGACCGGCGCACCCGTCGCATCGCACACTTCCCAAGCCGATACGTCAGGATGATAGCCTGCAATGTCCGCCCGGCGGGTGAAGGTCAGGCCATAGAGGCGCGCGGCGCTGTCGAACGCCGCCTGCCGCACCGCGTCCAGCCGCAGATGTTCGGCCACCGCCCCGCCGTCCAGTGCATAGCGGTCGCGGCGGACCTGCTCGGCGTAGAAGCGCCAGTCCCAGGGCGCGAGCGCGAAACTATCGCCGCCCGCATCGATCAACGCCTGCAATTCGGCCGCTTCCTCGGCGGCGCGACGCTTGCCCGGTTCCCATAGCTGGGCGAGCAGGTCGGCGGCGGCAGCGGGATCATGCGCCATGCTGTCTTCCAACGCATAATGGGCGTGGTCGGCATAGCCCAGCAAAGCCGCGCGCTCCTGCCGCAGCGCCAGTATCTCCGCGATCACTGGCCAATTATCATGCGCCCCGCCGTCGCACCGATCGGTAAAGGCCCGCCACAACGCTTCGCGCAGGTCGCGCCGCGCCGAGAAGGTCAGGAAACTCTCATAATCGGTGCGGTCGAGCGTGACATGATAGCGTCCCGCCTGCCCCTTGGCCGCCGCGCGCCCGGCGGCGGCATCGCGCAAGCCGGCGGGCAGTCCGGCCAGGTCGTTGGGACCAAGGTCCAGCACCCAGTCGGCGGTCGCGGCCAGCACATTATGCCCGAATTGCACCGCCAGCGCCGACAGCCGTGCGTCGATCGCCGCGAACCGCGCCTTCTGCGCCGGTGCCAGCTCCGCGCCGCCACGCCGGAATCCGGCATGGCTGCTTTCCACCAACCGTATCTGTTCCGCCGCCAGTCCCGCGTCGTGGCGTGCGTCATGGACTGCCGCTACCCGCGCCGCGAGCGCGGCGTTGTGGCTGATCGCGGTCCCATGGGCGCTCAGCATCGCCGACACCTGGCCCTCGATCGCGCGGATGCCGGGCGTCCCCTGCGCCGACGACAGCGTCCAGAACAGCCGGCGCACCCGCGCCAGCGGCCCGCCCGACCGCTCCAGCGCGGCGATCACGGTGTCAAAGGTCGCAGGTCCACCCTCTCCAGCGATCGCCGCGATCTCGTCCCGGTGCCAAGCCATCGCCGTCTCGAACGCGGGCAGGAAATCTTCGTCCCGCACCTTGTCGAAGGGCGGCGCGCCCAGCGGGCCGTCCCAGGGTTGCAGCAAGGCGTTGGCATGGGGGTCAGTCAATGGATTGGACCTCGTCGGTGTGCACTTCGAACCGCACCAGGTTCGCCGGACCAAAGGCGGTGGTCAAGGCGACATCGGTGGCATCGCGTCCGCGCGCCATCAGAATGCGGCCGATCCGCGGTGTGTTGTGGCGGGCATCATGGGTGTACCATTCGCCGTCGATATAGACGTCGAACCAGGCGCTGAAATCCATAGGCGCGTCCACCGGCGGGATACCGATATCGCCCAGATAGCCGGTGCAGTAGCGCGCGGGGATGTTCATGCAACGACATAGCGTGACGGCGAGATGGGCAAAGTCGCGGCACACGCCCTGCCGCTCCTGATATGCATTCCAGGCGGTCTTGTCCGGCCGCGCATGATGATAGCCGAACTGGATATGATTGTGGACGAAGCTGACGATCGCATCGACCCGCGCCCGCGCCGTTCCATAATGCGCGAAATTGGCCCAGGCGACCGCCATCAGCCGGTCCGTCTCGCAATAGCGGCTGCCCAGCAGGAAGGGCATGACCGCGTCGGGCAGATCCTCGACCGCGATCTGCGGGCCGTCGGGCGCCGGCGTGTCGGGCAGTCCGCTATCCTCGATCACGAAGTCGCAGGACAGGGTGACCCCGCCCGCCGGGATAGTCAGCCGGGTCGCGACATTCCCGAACCCGTCCTCGAAATGATAAAGCGGAATATCAGGGTTCGCCATCAACCGCTGGGGCGTGCGCAAATCCTGGTGGCGGGAGGGATGCAGGCTGAGCATCGCCATCATCGCGGTCCTGGTGTCCGTTTCAAATCTTATGTCATATCCGCAGCGGATCAGCATCGAAGGTCACTTTCCTGAAGCGCCGATGGCTCGGCTGTTGATGGCCCCATGGTCTGACACGGGGAATTTCCGGGGATCGGCGCGCCGCACGTCTACGGTCACGTCCATCCCCAGAAAACTGGCGGGCAGGCCGAACCAGGTGCCCGACATGGGCAGCGCCTGATAAGGATCGCGCGCGATGGCGACGCGGATCAACCCGCGATTGCCGATGATGCCGTTGGTCGGGTCGAACTCGACCCAGCCCGATCCGGGCAGGAAGATGCGCACCCAGGCATGGGTGTTGCCGCCGCCCACCACATCTTCGGACCGGGACGGATTATAGACATAGCCTGAAACGAAGCGCGCGGCAAAACCCAGCGCCCGCACCGCCTCGATCATCAGTACGGCGAAATCGCGGCAGGTGCCTTGGCGCTTGCGCAATGTCTCGATCGGCGATTGGGTGCCCTTTTCCTGGCGCGGGACATAAGTGAAATCGCGCTGGATGCCGGTCGCCATCCGCGTCAGCAGGTCGACCGTGCCGGTATCGCCATGATTACTGAAGAAGGCGCGCGCCCAATTGTCGACGATCCTTTCAGGATCATGATATTGCCGCTCGATCGACCGTAACAGGTCAGGCATGTCCTCTGACGCATAGGTGAAGGGGAACAGCCGGGCATAGGGCTCAACATCGACCTGCCGTTCCGCCAGCGGCGCATGTTCCAAAGTCGTTTCGCTCGTCACAACCAGATGCGACGCCCGCCGCTTGAACGAAGCGATCGCCACAGAATTGCCGAACACATCATGCAGCCAGCGCAATTCGCTGGGTTCCGGGTCGATATCGAGCCGGGCGGACAGCAGTCGCTGGTCAAACGCTTCGCGCGGGCGCATCATGATGCGATGTTCACCCAGCGACACCGGCTGCTGATAGCGATAGCTGGTCACATGATGGATCGTCAGCAATGGCATGGGGGGCAATCCTGATGGCCGGGCGCACGGCGGATGGGCTGTTGGGTGCGGACGATCCGGCGCCGGTCGGACTGTTCAACGCGGCAGGGGCCTCGCCGTTCCTGCTGATCGGCGACCATGCCGGGTCGGCGGTGCCGGCCGCGCTCGGCGACCTTGGCCTCGCCGCCCCGGATCGTGGCCGCCACATCGCCATCGACATCGGCATCCACGGCCTCGGCCATGCTCTTGCCACGCTTATCGACGCACCGTTCCTGCATCAATATTATTCGCGCCTCGTCATCGACTGCAACCGCGACCCGGAACAAGCGGAGGCGATTCCGCCTTTGTCTGACGGCAGCCGGATCAGCGGCAATGAAGGGCTGGACGCCACCGCCCGCGCCGCGCGCGTCGCGGCGATCCACGCCCCCTATCACGCCGCGATCGCCGCCACGATCGCCGCGCGTCGGGCGGCCGGGCGCGCCACCATCCTGCTGTCGCTGCACAGCTTCACCCCGATCATGGACGGCATCGCCCGCCCCTGGGACGTCGGCGTGCTGCACTGGCTGGGTCGCACCGATTTCGCACAGGCGATGTTCGGCGCGCTGCGCGCCGACGCCGCGCTGACCGTCGGCGACAACCAACCCTACCAAATGGACGCCACTGACCATACCGTCCCGCGCCACGCCTTCCCGCACCAGCTTCCCTATGCCGAAATAGAGGTGCGCCAGGATCTGATCGGCGATGCGACCGGCCAGCATATCTGGGCGCAACGGCTGGCGCAGGCCGCGCAAAGCGCCGCCGATCGCATAGGCCATGGATCGAATGTCGCCGTCTAGGGATTATAGCCCCGCACGGACCGGCACAGCCGACGCGCCATTCATCACATGATAGCAGCAATAGGGAGCAAGACGCCGCGATGCCCAACCCGAGGTCATGGCAACGGCCCGTCGACCGGCATGCCCCGGCGGCGGCGCGCGCATGAAAAATCCTTTCTCGACCGCACTCAAAGCCACGCGGATGGCGCGCAAGGGGCGTCCGCTGTCCGCCGCCCTGCTGTGGCAGCGCGCGCTGATGCCCACCATCCCCAAGCCGCCGCGCGCGCCCAAACGCAAAAGCCCCGCCAAAAAAGCCGGTCGCGTCGAACGGCCCGCCCCCGGCAGCTTCGTTGAGGGCGACTTTAGCTGCGCGCAGGGATCGCTGCGCTACCGTCTCTACACCCCGGTCGGCTCCACCCGCCGCCGCCTGCCCCTGATCGTCATGCTGCACGGCTGCACCCAGTCGGCCGCCGACTTTGCGACCGGCACGGCGATGAACCAGCTGGCCGACGAACTGGGCTTCCTCGTCCTCTATCCCGAACAATCGCCGCGGGCCAATCCCAACCGCTGCTGGAACTGGCACAGCCCTGCGCATCAAAAGCGGGGCCGGGGCGAAGCCGCCGTCATCGCCGGCATGACCCGCCACATATTGGATCTGTGCAAGGGCCATGACGAACGCGTCTATATCGCGGGCATATCGGCCGGCGGGGCCGCGGCTGCAATCATCGCCGCCGCCTATCGCCAGCTTTACGTCGCGGTCGGCGTCCATTCGGGCGTGCCCATGGGCACGATCGGCTCCGTCGGCGAAGCGCTGGCGGCGATGCGCGGGCGGGCCGCCCCGACCGTCGGCAAGACGACGCCGCCGCTGCCCATGATCCTGTTCCATGGCGACAGCGACCGGGTCGTCCATCCCTCCAACGCCGGCGGCTTTGTCAGCCATTTACAGCGATCAAGTACGCGCGCGCTCAGCGTGCGGTCGGAAGACGGCGTCGCGCCCGGCGGGCGCGCCTTCACCCGCACCCTCTACCGCTATGGTCGCGGGCCGGTGGTGCTGGAGGAATGGACCGTCCATGGCAGCGGCCATGCCTGGTCCGGCGGATATGGGGGCGGCAGTCATACCGACCCCAAAGGCCCGGACGCCTCGCGCGCCATGGCGATGTTCTTCCTCGCCCGACGCCGCACGGGATAGGCATTATTAAGGACGCAGCATCGGTTGCTATCTGATCACCTGCGCCCATGCATCCAGCATCGCGTCCAGGCGATAGGCGTCGATCCGATCGCCTGCCCGCACGGCGTGATCGGGATCAATCTGCCGCGCCATCGCCTGCGCCATGGCGGCCGGGTCCGATGGATCGACCAGCAACCCATGACGCCCCTGTTCCAAGAGCGAGGCCGCATTGCCCGCGCTGCGCGAGGCGACGACCGGCACGTCCAGCGCCATCGCCTCCAGCAGCACATTGGCCGACCCCTCCCACCAGGACGGCAGGACGAACGCGCCGGCGCGCGCGAGCCAGGGGAAGACATTGTCGACCGTGCCGGGCAGCAGCAGGTCCGCGCCGATGCCGAGCGCATCGGCCTGATCGCGCAGCGCCTGTTGCGCGCCGTCGCGGCTTTCGCCCAAGATGACGAGGCGAGCCACGGTTCCAGCCTGGCGCAGCTGCGCAAAGGCCGCCAGCAAGGTGCCGAAATTCTTCTGAGGCGCCAACCGGCCGATCGCGACGATGACCGGGACGCCATCGTCGTAACAGCCGTGCGGCGATGGCCCGGCTCCGCGGGCGCGGGCGATGGCGGGGTCGATCGCATTTTCGATGACGTGCGCCCGGCCTTCGGCACGAGCGCGGGCAAAGGCGCCGACCGCCAGCGTGGGCGAGACGAGCACCAGCCGGTCGGCATCCACCGCCAGCAGGCGCATGGCGATCGACCGGCCCAGCGAACCGGCCACGCCGCCCGGCGTACCCGCCGCTGCGCGGCGCAGATCGTTGCTGATCCTATAGATGCGGCGCAGGCCCGGCATCCCCCGGCTGCCCAGCATCGCCGTCACATGGCCGTGATTGCCGGCCGACAGCAGCACATCGGGTTGCGCCCGACGGAGATAGGTTTGGAGCCGCGGCATCGCCCGCCACTTCTGTAGTGTCCGCGATCCGCCCGCCCGCGCCAGCAGAGCATGATGGGGCACGCCCACCACCCCCTCTCCGCCGGGCAGCGCCGTCACCAGCGTCACATCATGGCCGCGGGCATGGAAGTCACTGGCCAGCAGGCGCGCATTGCGCACGACCCCGGTCGCCGCGAGCGCATGGACATAGAGGGCGATCTTCACCGCCGGTCCCGCTGCACCGCCCGCGCTGCGCGCCAGTCCGCGTCGGTCAGCCGATCGAGCGCATGACGATAGAGCGCGCCCAGCCGACTGTCCGCCACGCCCCGGCCGTTCACCAGTTGCAGAATGTCGGTGCCGGGGTTCCAATTACCCTCGATCAGCACCGGTCCCTGCGTCGTCAGGCCGATGTCCCAGCCAATCACCGTGAAGCCGTGTCGGAACCGCTCATGCGCCCGGAGCGCCAGCGCGCGCGCCGCATCATGGTCGGGGACAGTCGCGCCTTCGATTCCCACGCCGGTTACGGGGTGGCGACTGTGGCGGGACGGTGCGCGCTTGCCGCCGCTGCGCCAGGCCGCGCCGCAACGTCCCTGCCCATTGACCGCCACCGCCAGATTGCCCGCGTTGAAATTATCGACCGGCCGGGGTCCGCCAGCCGACAGGCGCAGCGCCGTATCGCAGATTTCTGGCGCGCAGGCCTCGTTCAGGCAGGTGACGATGCGCAAGGTCGGCAGCGCGCCGGGCGACAAATCGGCCAGCGTCTTATGGGTCGGCAGGCATTGCTGAATCACGCCGCCCCTGCGCCAGAGCGCGCGCAAAGAGACAGCGAGTTGGACAGTATTACGGGAAAAATCGCCGCTGCACCAATGGTCGCCCTGGCGGACGAACCGCGCCACGCCCTGACCCTTGGATCGATAGCTGGGCTTGGCGATGATGTCGTCTTGTCCGTCCAGCCAGACGTCCAGGTCCATCGTATCGGGATCGCAGGCGTCGGGTAGCGGTAAACCCCTCGCCATTTCTGCAAATAACTGTTTATTTTTCAATACGTTATTTGATAACGGAAAGGTGCCGGGGTTGAGCAGGCGATGCAGGCCCTTGCGATCCTTCATGCTAAGGCCCTGCGCCCGCACGGCTTCGTCCAGATAAAGCCGCTCGGCGGACGACCAGCCGCCACAGCCCATCGCCGACAGGCCATGCGCCGCCAGTCGTCGCGCAGGTGACCAATGGCGCGCCAGCCCGTCATGATAGGCGGCGATCAGGCTGTTGCCGCCGTCCCGCCGGACCGGCAGCGCGCGCAGGGTGAACAAGCGTTATTCCGCCGCCTGCGCCATGGACATGCGCTGATCCAGCAGAGCCGTAGCGATGCCGTGCGAGCGCGCATTGTCCACGTCGACCGCCACCGCGCCATCGGTCAGGATCACCGGGCTGATGGTCATGCGGAAGCGGCGCGAAAAGCGGGCGAAGGCCTGGTCCAGCGTGCCGATGCCGAACCGGAAGCGGATGAGGTTGAGCAGGCCGAAGGCACCGATGATGCGCGCCGGATGCTTGACGAACTGGCCGCCCGACCGAAACGTCTCCGCAGCTTTCAGCGCCGCCCGATCGCGCAGCCAATAGCTGTTGCAGTTGGAATAGCTGTCATCGGCGAAATTGTAGAATTTGCGTTGCCCTTGGCGGTGGGCGGCCAGCACCGACGCGCGTCGGGTGAAGGCGACGGCGGCATCCGCCCCCTGCGCCGCGCATCCGTCGAGCATCTCGTCCACCGCTTGCGGAGTCAGCATGACATTGTCGGCGGTAGTGATGAGCAAGGGGAAGGCCACGCCGTCCGCGCCCGCCAACACGCTGTCCACCAGATTGGGCTGCGCCGCTACACCGATCACCCGGCCGCTGTGCAGCAACCCGCGCAGCGGCGGGAGGCCGGCCAGCAGCGCCGGGTCTTCGATCACGACGCGCACGGTGCCGATCCGGCGATTGGCGACCAGAGCCTCGATCACATGCAGCAGCATCGGCTGGCCCGCGACCGGGACCAGGCATTTATGGGTGACACCGGCGGCCTGCGCCAGCGGATCAGTCGCGCCGTCGCGTCGCCCCGCGAGCAGGATCGCCGTCGTGCCGCCGGTCCTCATGCCGCCACCCGCATGATGGCGTCGCTCAGCAAGCCCTGCCGCGCCAGACTGTGGCCGACGATCGTTTCGACCAGCGCCGCATGATCGAGGCCGATCGAGGCGGCGGAGCGTGAAATCGTCTTCTTCGACCAGAGATTGCAGGACAGGTTCACTTCAATGAACAGCGCTTGCCCGCTGGCCGGATCGTAACGAAATTCGAACCGGCCATAATCGAATGGCCACAGTTCTGGCAGCAGCGCGGCGGTCATCGCTTCCAGCCGGGCGCGCAGGTCCATATCCTCGACCAGCACCAGCGGATCGTCGCCCGCATCGACCAAACCGCGCTTCTCTTCATAGCTGCGTTCACGATGCGGATCGGCGGGCACATATAGCATCGGCGGCAAGATCCAAGGCTGGCCGCCACTGCCGCCAATGACCGGCACCGCAACGTCCAGCAGCGGCGCCCATTGTTCCACCAGCACGTCATGGCCGAGCGCGAACAGGCTGTCGGCATGATCCTGCGCCTCGCGCCAGCTATCGACCATCTTCACGCCCCAGGATGCGGAGGAGGCATTGGGCTTCACCACCAGCCGGTCGGCGTGGAAGGCGGGAGAGTCGAACAGGCCGCCGCGCCGGAACAGTTGCGCGTGCATCGTCGGCACGCCACGCGCGCGGGCGATCAGCTTGCTGAGATATTTGTCGTCGGACAGGCCGCGCACGATCGGGCTGGCACCCAGATAGGGCATGGCGTGTCGGCTGAGCAGCAGCGGCGCCAGCATTTCGCTGTTCTGGAAACCGCCGCGATTGAGCAGGGTAACGACGAAATCGGCGTCGGGCCGATCGAACAGCGCGTCATAGCTGTCGGCGACATCGACATGCAGGCCGATCGCCTCCAGCGTCGTGCGCATTTCATGATGATAGACGGCATGATTGCCATCCTGCGCATCCGGCCGGCCGCCGGCGCGGGCGTGCTTGGCGAGGAAGAGAATGTGCAACCGCGCCTTGTCGGCAGCCGGGATGCGGATCTGGCGGGGATGTGTCGCTGTCATGGCGCCAGATTACAGCGGGCAAATGACGCGGCGCTTACGGGGCGGTTGCAGCGGCATGAAGGCCATCGGTCAGTCCGGTGACGTTTTGTGCGCAGATTTGTTACCGCAGGTCGATCGGCAGCGCTTGCCCGTCGGGCAGCGTCCCGCCCATGATCGTCGCCAGCGTCGGCGCGATGGCGCGCATGTCGATCCGACCCAAATCCTTGCCCGCGGCAATCCCCTTGCCCATCACCATGAAGGTCGCCTCCAGATGATCGGGACCGGGCAGATAGCCGTGCATCCCCTTGACCGGCGTGGGCGCGATCAAGGGCGCGCTCGCCCCACGGAAGATGTCGGTGACGAAGCCGGGCTTAAGATTGACGTAAAAGGCCGCCTGCGGATTGCCCCCGACCTTGGCGATCGCCGCCTTGTCCAGCACCGCGGCGATGCCGTTGGCCGGATTGGCGGCGAGACGGTCGAGCAGCGCCTTCGTCCGGTCGGCGATGGCGGCGTCATCGGCGCGCGCCAGCATGATCGCGGCCGACCCGCCGGCGATCCAGGGCATCGCCTGCCAGGACGCGACCTTGCCGTCCTTGTCCAGCGTGATGAGCCCTTCGTCGATGAAGGCGCGGAAGAGGTTCAGGCCGGTCTGGGTCGCTTCGAACCCATGATCGCTGACCAGCGCGATCGCCGCGTCGGGATGCGCCTTGCGCTCGGCAGCGACCAGATCGCCGACGATGGCGTCGATCTTTTCCAGCACGGCTTTGGCCTGCGGCGTATCCGGCCCCATCGCATGTTGTTCATGGTCGAGCGCGGTCAGGTAGACGGTCAGGAAATCGGGCTTGTGCGCGGCGATCAGCGCGGCGGCGAAGCGGCCCCTATTCTGGTCGCCGGGCAGGCTTTCGTCGATGCCCATGGCGTAGGGCTGGCCGACTTTCGCTTCCAGTTCCGCTTTCAGCCCCGGCGTCGCCAGCGCGTCGAGCAGTTTGGCGTCGTCGCCATGGCCGGTCCGCCAGATTTGTGGCAGGTTCCAGGTCACGCCCTTGGCCGCCACGCTGACGGGCCAATGGACATTGCCGGTGGACAGGCCCGCCTTGGTCGCGGCCTCCCACAGGGTCGGCACCTTGATGTCCTGGGCATACCAGTACCAGCCGCCCTGGTTGATACCGGTCGGATCGAAGCTGTTATTGGCGACGATGCCATGTTTCGCAGGCGACACGCCGGTCATCAACGTCGTGTGGCTGGGATAGGTCAATGTCGGCGCGACGCCGGTGACGCCCGATGCATGAGCGCCCTGCGTCAGGAAGCGGCGCAGATTGGGCACGGAAAGGCCGCGCTTGTCCGCCTCCAGCACGTCG
Source organism: Pseudomonadota bacterium (assembly GCA_040389985.1). Taxonomy (GTDB): domain Bacteria; phylum Pseudomonadota; class Alphaproteobacteria; order Sphingomonadales; family Sphingomonadaceae; genus Sphingobium. The sequence continues at coordinate 153,183 of JAZJZH010000013.1, read as the reverse complement.
CCGGGCCGCAGCCCGTCGATCGAGATCAGGAGCAGCGGCTCCGCCAGCGCCGCCGTCGGAACGAAAGCGGCGAGGAAGAGCGAGACAAGCGCGTAATTTTTCAAGATGATATCTCCAACGCCGTTCGCTTCGAGCGTGTCGAGAAGCGGATAGAACTGCGCTTCGCGTTTCTCGACTTCGCTCGAAACGAACGGCTGTAGTCTGTTTAGAACCCGGCCTTGGCGGTGATGAAGAATTGCTGCGGCGCGCCGACCAGCAATGTCTGTGCGTCGCCGCTGTTGCCGAAGCCGCCCGACCCGATCGTGCCGACATATTTCTTGTCGAACAGGTTGGTGGCGTTGAGCTGCAACTCGATCTTGTCGGTGAAGCGATAGCCGAGCGATGCGTCCACGATGACCCGGCTGGGGACCGATGCGTCGTTGGTGTAGCTGTAATAGCGGCGCGACATATAGTTGACGCCGATCCGGCCGAAGATCGGACCCTGGTCGTAATTCACTTCCCCGCGCAGCATATGTTTGGGGCTGTCGACTACCGTCTTGTCCTTGATCGCCGCGACCAGCGTGCCGTCCGAGCTGTTGAACACATTGTCGCGATAGGTCGCGTCGGTGTAGCTGTAGCTGGCATAGACGCCAAAACCATGACCCAGGCGCAGGTCGCCCGCAGCCTCGACACCGACCGCGCGCACGCCGCCGACATTTTGGAGCGCAGAGGCCAGACCCTGGATCGGGCTGCCCACCTGCACCGACAACAGGCGGTTCTTGAAGTTGACCAGATAGGCGCCCAGCGTGCCGTTGAAGACCGGCGTATTGTAGCGCAGGCCCAGTTCGAACGTGTCCGACGTTTCGGGCTTCAGATCATCCTTGATCGCGTCGAAACCGGCCTGGTTGGTGGAAAAGGGACCGGTGGTGGTGGCCGACGCGAAGGCGCGGGTGACCTGCGTGAACCCGCCGAAGATTTCCGCTTCGGGGCTGAGTTCCACCGCGAAACCGGCATGGGGCTGGAACCAGTCTTCCGCCTTGATCTTGCCCTGCGGGAAGGTCGCCTGGACGATGGCTTCGGCCTTGTTCGTAACCTTGAACCCCTTCCACCCCAGGTTGATCGTCACCATCCCCAGGTCGATCTTGTCCTGCACATGATATTGGAAAGTGTCGGTGGTGAAATCGAATTCCCACTGAGTCGCGAACGGGTTCTTGGGATAGTCGCGGAACGACAGGCCCGGCGCGGTCCGGCTGGCGAAGGCGTAGAAGCGACGTGCCTGATGGAACTGGTTATTCTCATACCAGGCGCCGACGCTGAGGTTCTGGATGCCGAGCGTGTAATCGACGCTGCCGAAAACACCGATCCGGTCCATGTCATATTCGGTGGTGCGCACCGACATGGGCACGCCGTTCGGGCTGCGAGTATAGGGGGTGGCCCACAGGCCCATGCCGCTGTTATTGTGATAATAGCCCTTGATCTTGAAGGTCGCTGCGTCGCCCAGCGGCGTGGTCAGGCCCACCGCGCCCAGCCAGTCCTTGCGCAGGCCGGCCGCGTCATAATAGGCGTCGTCGGCGCTGGTGACATTGCCCGGATAGGTTTGGCCGGTCGCCACGGTCGCGCCGCTATAGTCGTACAGGCCATCGGGGAACGGCGATCCGCCGGTATTGCTGACCCGATCGACATCGTTCAGACGGTCGGCATAGTCGATCGCGCGGGCATAGTCGGGGTAGGTGTTGTCCCAGTCCCAGCCCAAGCGACGGATCATGCCCATCGACATGTCCTGATAATCCTGCTCGCGCCGGTCGGAATAGCTGAGCCAGCCGTCGATCTTGGCGTCGCCGACCGGGATCACGACCTTGGCATTGCCCATATGCTGGTCCTGAACGCCCTCGCCCTTATATTTGTCGGTCGATCCATAGCCGTAGGACACATAGCCGCGGATGCCGTCTGCGCTGCCCAGGTTGACGCGGCCGAAGGCGCGCCAGGTGTCGTCGCTGCCATAGGTCAAATTGCCCTGCGCGCCGAATTCACCGGTCGGGTCCATCGAGAAGGTTTCGACCGTGCCACCTAGATTACCGGTAGCCTGGGTGCCGAGCGATCCGGCACCCTGGCTGACGCGCACGCTGCCGATATTTTCGCTGCTGACCGCGCGGGTGATGTGCAGGCCATTATGATTGCCATAGCTCATGTCGCCCAGCGGGATACCGTCGAAGGTGAAGCCAAGCTGGTTCTGGTTGAAGCTGCGGATGGTGATCCGCTGCGACCATTCATAATTGCCGAACGGATCGGCCGACTGGAAATTAACGCTGGGCAGCTTTTCGATGGCTTTGAGCGGATTGGTGCCCGGCGTCAGCACGACGATGTCGCGCGCCTTGATTTCCTGCACCTGGCGGGTTTCGCCGCGGCCGAACACGATGATGTCAGCGCCATCGACGGCGGCGGCATCGGCGGCGGGCGCAACATCCTGGGCATAGGCGGATTGGGCGATGATGGCGGTGGACGCCATCAGCAGAGCGGTGGTGATACGCATGGTCGGATAATCCCCCTTAGGAACTTAATTCGGGGGCGGCCTATCCGCGTCATGTTGCACCGCAATGTGGATTGCGCGACGGTGCCATGTCATATCCATGACACGCACCGTCACATTGTTGTTCAATCGTTCAAGAAGGTCAGCGTCGCCATGTGATAGAGGGTCGCGACCTTCTGCCCGGCAAGGCTAAGGTCGCCCTTTTCCTCCTGCGTCGCGCTCAGGATATAGCGGCCCTTGTCCTTGATCGGCAGCGTGACGCGGCCCTGCGCATCGGTCGTGAACGCCTTGGTCCATTTGTCGGGCGAAATGACGGTCAGCTTGGTGGCGGGCACCGGCTTGCCGTCGCGAACCAGCGTGAAGCTGTCGGCGTTGGCGGCGGTCGGCACGATCTCCAGCGGCAGGCCCGCCTTGACTTCCGCGCGGCCGGCACGGGCATAATAGATCACGCCCTCCTTCTTGCCCTCTTCGCCCCAGGGCGCGAACACCGTGTCGTCGATGACGCGCACATCGCCGGCGGGCGCTGCGACCTCGATATAGCCGATCTTGCGAACCTGCGCGGCTCTCGACGCGGGCACCAGCTTGGGGCTTTTCAGCTTCTCGAACTCAGGATCGCCACCCTCCGGCAGCACGTCGCCGGGTTCGCCCAGATAGATGCGCGCCGGTCCCGTGCCGTCGCGCTCCACCCACACTTCATGCGCCTGCGCCGTGGAGGACAGGCTCAACAGCGCCGCCAAGGCGATGGATAGTCTCTTCATGTTCGCTCTCCTCTTATGATCGTCAGAACCGGAAACCGACCGTACCCATCACGTTGCGCGGCGCGCCGACGAAACAGTCGCCCCGCGCCAGGCAGGACGCATAATATTCGTTGTTGAGCAGGTTGGTCGCGTTCAGCGCAAAGCGCCAGCTATTCCAGTTGATCTCCGCCAGCGCATCGACCGTGGTGCGGGCCGGGGTGACGATAGACCAGATGGCGCTGGTCGACACACTCTTGCCGCTGTAGACGACGCCGCCGCCCAGGCGCAGCTGGGCCTCGTCCACCAGACCGAAGGTCTTTGTGGTCCAGAAGGACGCCGTATGGCGCGGCATATAGTCTAGGCTGGTGTTCACTTCCGACTTGAGCTTGGCATAGCCATAATTGGCCAGTAGCTCGAAATTGCCCGGCAGGGTGCGGCTGGCCTCGATCTCGAACCCCTTGGTGTCCAACACGCCCGACTGCGCGGTGCCGCCAGCAGCGAGATAGAGGACCCGGTTGCGTTCCTTGATCTTGAAGACCGTGGCGGTGACCAGCGTATTGACGTCCGGCTGCCACTTCACGCCCGCTTCATATTGCGTGCCGGTCTGCGGCCGGTAGGGCGCGCCAAACGTGCCATCGCCGTTGTCGATGCGCCCCGCGACCGGCAGGAAGCTTTCGGTATAGCTGAAGAAGGGCGAGAGGCCGGCACCGATCTCGCCGATAATGCCGGCGCGGAAAGTGGTGGCGTTGTCCTTCTGGCCCGAAGAGCCGGTCACGCGGTCGCGCCGTGCGCCCAGCACGACCGAGACGCGGTCGTATAGGCGGATCTGGTCCTGGACATAGACGCCCAGCTGCTTCTGCGATTCATAGGTATAGGGGCCGACAGGATCATAGGTGGGCAGCGCGTCGGTATCGATATCGTAAAGGTCGATGATATCGTAACCGCCGGCAGTGCGCTTGCCGACCTTGTTCCAGCTATAGTCGATGCCGACCAACAGCTTATGCTCGATATTGGCACCGCTATTGAAATTGAACTGAACATTATTGTCGGTCGAGAAGACGTTCATCTTTGCATCGCTGGCGTCGGCATAAAGGCCGATGGTGCGCCCGTCCGCCTCGAAGGGATTTTGGGGATTGGCGTAGCTGTTGGCATAATGGGTTTTATATTCAAGGTCGCTGTCGATGTAGCGCGCCTTCAGATTGACCTTGATAGCGTCGGAGAAGGCGTGGGTGATGGAGCCGCCGCCTTGCAGCGAGCGACCATTATAGCGGTCCCAGCCCGGCTTGCCGACGAACGCATATTGACTCAGCTTGCCTTGCGGATAGGCCGTGTTCGGGAGGAAAGTGCCGACGATCGGCAGGAATTGCGATGTCGATCCGGTATCGTCCTCCTGATAGAGGCCGGTCAGCACGATGTCGGTATCCGGCGTCGGCTGCCAGCGGATCGACGGCGCGAACATCACCCGGTCGTCGGGCACATGATCGACATAGGTGTCGGCGTCGCGGGCGCGGCCGACGAAGCGCACCGCCAGATTGTCGGCCATCGCGACATTGACGTCGCCCATGATTTCCTTGCGGTCATAGCTGCCGTAAACGAGGTTCACCTCGCCGCCGGTGCGGAATTCGGGCGTCTTGGACACGAGGTTGACCAGGCCGCCGATCGACCCCTGGCCGAACAGCACGGAAGCCGGACCGCGCAGGATTTCCACGCGCGAGAAATTATAGGGGTCCGACGTGATGCTGGCATAATAGCTGAAGATGTCGCGCATACCGTCGCGGAACTGCAATGCGTCCAGACCGCGCACGTTGAAACCGTCGACACGGGTGTCACGGCCATAGGGGTTGGCCAGCACGCCGGCGGCATATTTGACCGTGTCGGAAATGCTGATCGCGCCCTGCGACAGATATTGTTCGGACGTGATGACCTTGATCGGCTGGGGCAGTTCGACCAGCGCGGTATCGGTCTTCGACCCGGTAGTAGCGGCGGTGACGATGATGCTGTCCTGCGCCTGGTCCGCATCAGCCGCGACGGCATCTTCCGCCGCGTGAACGGCCGGATGACACAGCGCCATTGCCGCAGCGCCGCCAAGCGCGATCCATTTTACCTTCATTATTCAACCCCTTTTCGATTCATGGAAGGGCCAATAACGATAATGCGACATATTCGCAATTGCCTCAGGTGATATTGCGACGAAATCGCATTCTATGTGGCCGTTTTAGCGCATATGCGCGGCCGGCGGTTTTGCGATAAGCTGCAATGAACTCAAAGGCTTGAAGCGCGTTTATGGAGGAGTGACGGCGGGGATGGAGGCATGTGATGGCGATTTCTGTGCGATTCCCCGATGGCAGCTGGCGTGAAGTGCCCAGCGAATTACGCCCCATCGATCCCGTAACGACCGGCGTTCAAAGCCGCTTTCGCAACATCCCTATCAACTGCGATCCGCAATGGCGCTACCTGCGGATCGCATTCACCTGGCATGCGCGGCCCCGCCATGGCAGTCTGGCGATCCTTAGTCCTGGCGTCGACGACTGGTGGCAGGATATCGCCGTGATGGTGGACATGCCCATCCTTTCGGACCAGCAATCCCATTCACCCCGCGCTGCCTGACGGGCGCTTTCCGTCAGGGGCAGGGATCGGGTATGGCGCGATGCACCGCCTCTATCGCCGCCAGCTGTTCTGCGGATAAAGTGATGTCCACGCTCGCTATGTCCGCCTTTAGCTGATCCAGGCTGGTTGCGCCGATGATCGTCGCGGTCACGAAAGGCTGAGCATTGACGAACGCCAAGGCCAGCTGCGCCGGGTCCAGTCCAAAGGCATGAGCGATCGCTACATAGCGCGCGCTGGCGAGCGGCTGGTTGGGCAGGTCGTAGCGCACGAACTGGCGCGACACGTCGCGGCGTGAACCCGGCGGAATGACACCGCCCAGATATTTGCCGGTCAGGTTGCCGCCCGCCAGCGGCGAATAGGCGAGCAGCCCCACATCCTCACGCAGCGCATATTCCGCCAAGCCGATCTCGAAGATGCGATTGAGCAAGCTGTAGGCATTCTGGATGGAAGCCACCCGCGGCAACCCCCGATCGCGCGCCAGCCGCAGATATTCGCCCAGCCCCCAGGGCGTTTCGTTCGATACACCGACATGACGGATCTTGCCGGCCTGGACCAGTTCGGCCAGCGCCTCCAGCGTCTCCTCGATCGACACCGTGTCGGGACCGTCCGCCAGCGAGCTGAGGCCGCGCGCGCCAAAGGACGGCACCGGCCGGTCGGGCCAATGCACCTGATAGAGATCGATATAGTCGGTCCGCAACCGTCTCAAACTGTCATCGACCGCCTGATGGATGTTCCGGCGATCCAGCCGGTTGTCGCCGCCGCGAAATGTGCGGATCGGGTCGCGCGACGGCCCGGCCACCTTGGTCGCCAGGATGATGTCATCGCGCCTGCCGCGCCCGGCGATCCAGTTGCCGATATAGGTTTCGGTCAGAAATTGCGTGTCGGCGCTGACCCGCGTCACCGGATAGGCTTCGGCCGTATCGATGAAATTCACGCCCTGCCCGATCGCATAATCCAGCTGGGCATGCGCCTCCGCCTCGCTATTTTGCGACCCCCAGGTCATGGTGCCCAGGCAGATCAGGCTGACCTTCAGGTCCGTGCGGCCGAGTGTGCGATACTCCATGCGATCCTCTCGAAACTAAAGCGATTTCTAGTCAGATGCCAGCATCTGACGACTCGGAAATAGCGTAAAACCAATAACCTAGGGCGCTGGCGTCTTACCCGCCAACCGACGGAAGAAAAGGGGTCAGCATGCGCTTCACCAAAACTCATCGACCTATGAGTCGGGCAAGGTCAGCCCTTTTCCGTCAGTTCCATGAAGTTGCGCGCCGCATCCCGGTCCGCCGCATCCTTGAACGCCACGTCCAGGTCGGGGGCATCGCCGAGCAGGAACAGCAGCGACCAGAGCGCGAACCGCCGACCGCGATCCTGCTCCAGCCCCAGATCGACGCGCATCCGCTCGATCCCCGCCTCCACCGCAGATGGGGGCAGGCTGTCGATCTCGGTCGTCCCGAAATAGCGCTGGAGCTGATCGTCGAAATGCATCGCGGCCTGCCTACAGCAGCCGATACCCTATGGGCAAGCCGCGTCGCCGCCATCCAACATCGCGCGTAACGCCGTACCGGGCAGCGGACTGTCGAACCGCACGCCAAAGCGCTTGGCCCGCACCCACACGACATGCGCCGCGACTTCCAGACCCGGAAAGGCGAGAATGACGCCCGCGCCGATCCGCGGCGGCCGTTCGGCATGCAGCAATGCGCCCGACACCGACAGGTCGAGCATATGGGCGCGGACCGACTGCCCCGCCTGGCGCAGGTCGAACGGCTCGAACAGCTTGTGCCGCGCAGCCGCGCGCGGTCGCATCTCCTGTGCCGTGAAAGACCCCCGTTCGGTCATGCCGCAGCCTCCCTTCATGACCCTTACGCCATCGGGCCATGCCGGCTTATCAACAAGCAACATGAGGCGAAAATTAACCCTGACTGCCAACGCGGCGGGTCAGTCCCGAAAGGCGCAGGGGACGATGCTGGCGGGATCGGGCCGCGCGGCGATGCGGCGGAACCGGGCGAGATAGCCGCCCGCGGTCGGCTTGGGGATGACTTCCTCCAGGCGGAATCCCATCGCCGCCAGTTCGCACGCCAGCAGGCGCGACGGCGTGCCATGCTGGTCGGTCGGCCGGTCGGCGTCGACCACGATCAGCTCGCCATCCTTCTTCAATGCCGGGCTGAGGTGCCAAAGGAAGGCGTAGGGTTCGGCGATCTCATGATACATATGGACCATCATGATCCGGTCGAAGCTGTTTTCGGGTAGCTTGGGATCTTCCGGCGCGCCCAGCTTCACGCTGACATTGTCCAGCTTCTCGCGGGTGATGCGGCGCGACAGCGCCTCGATCACCTCGGGCATGATATCCTCGGCCAGGACGCGCCCCTTCTTGCCGACCCGGCTGGCCAGGCGGACGGTATAATAGCCCTCGCCCGCGCCGATATCCGCCACGGTCATGCCGGGGCGAATGCCCGCCCGGTCCATGATGTCCTCCGCTTCATTGACCCGGTCGCGCGCTTCCTCGCTCGACCAGCGGGTCGATACGATCGGCGCGACCGGCCGGTCGGCCTGCGGAAACGCCTCGGCGGCGGCAGCGCGATGCGTCTCCTTGCCCCCGCCCATCTGGTCGCAGGCGGCCAGCAGGACAAATACGCCCGCCATAGCCGCCCGGATCATCAGTCCACATCCTCCACATCGACCTTCTCGCCCGTCACCTTCTGTGACAGAGCTGCGGCCATGAACGGGTCAAGCGCGCCGTCCAGCACATCGTCGGGCGCAGTGGAGGTAACGCCGGTGCGCAGATCCTTCACCAACTGATAGGGCTGGAGCACGTAGGAACGGATCTGGTGGCCCCAGCCGATCTCGGTCTTTGCCTGATAGTCGCTATTGGCCACTTCCTCGCGCTTGCGCAGTTCCGCTTCGTACAGGCGCGCCTTGAGCATGTTCATGGCCGTGGCGCGGTTCTTGTGCTGCGACCGGTCATTTTGCGACGCGACGATGATGCCCGACGGGACGTGGGTAATGCGGACCGCCGAATCGGTGGTGTTGACGTGCTGCCCGCCCGCGCCCGATGCGCGATAGGTGTCGATCTTGAGGTCGCTTTCCTTGACCTCGATATCGATATTGTCGTCGATCACCGGATAGACCCACACCGACGAGAAGCTGGTGTGGCGGCGCGCCGCGCTGTCATAGGGGCTGATGCGGACCAGGCGGTGAACGCCGCTTTCGGTCTTGGCATAGCCATAGGCGTTCTCGCCCTTGATCAGGAAGGTCGCCGACTTGATGCCGGCGGTTTCGCCGGCCTGATAATCGACCAGATCGACCTTGTACCCGCGCCGTTCGGCCCAGCGGCGATACATGCGCGAGAGGATTTCGGCCCAGTCCTGGCTTTCGGTGCCACCCGCCCCGGCATGGATTTCCAGATAGGTGTCGCTGGCATCGGCTTCGCCCGCCAACAAAGCCTTGATCTTGTCCTCGTCCGCCTGGTCGGCCAGCGCCTTTAACGACGCGATGGCCTCGGTCACCATCTCCTCGTCGCCCTCGGCCTCGGCCATCTCGATCAGCTCGGCATTGTCGGTCTTGCCGCCTTCGATCGCACGGGTCGCGCCAATCGCGCTTTCCAGCCGGGTGCGCTCACGCATCACCTCCTGCGCCAGCTTGGCATTGTCCCACAGGGTCGGATCTTCGACGCGCGCGTTCAACTCGTCCAGCCGACGCAGCGCGCGGTCCCAGTCGAGGAAGCGGCGCAGCAATTCCAGCGCAGCGTCGATACGGTCGATATATTGCTGCGCTTCGGCGCGCATGGGAAGTCTCCGGCTATGGGCTGGCGCGTTAACGCATCAAGCGACTGCCCCTATCCGAGGGCAGCAGATTTGGGAAGAGCATAGGCCCGGTAGCGCCTCAGTAGATCCCGCCTTGCCCTTCGATGAAGTCGGCGTCGCTGCGTTGGCGGGTACGGCCCGTCACCGTTCTGGCGGCAGCGACCTTGGCCTGTTCTTCCGCTTCCTCCTTGCGGATGGTGCGGCGCGGTTCGGATTCGGGCTTGAACGCTTCCCAGATCACCGCCGCTTTGGGCTCGCTGGTCGGCCAGGCACCATAGACGCGCTTGCCCGACCGGCGGTCGATCGCGACCATGCGCACGCCCGCTGGCGCAACGAAGGGCGTCTTGGGCATGGTTTCAAGGATCGGCGCCATCGCCGCCTTCCAGATCGGCGCGGCGATGCGGCCACCCTGCGCCCAGCCGCCGAGACTGCGTGGCTGGTCGTAGCCGATATAGACGCCCGCGACGATGTCAGGCGATCCGCCCACGAACCAGACGTTGGTCGGGCCGTTAGTGGTGCCGGTCTTGCCGAACAGCGGCCGTTGCAAATCGGCCAGCACGGTGGCGGTGCCGCGCTGGACCACGCCTTCGGTGATGTGGACGACCTGATAGGCGGTCATCGGGTTCATGACCTGCTTGCCCTCCATGCCGAAGCGGGGCATCGGCTTGCCGTCCCAGTTCGCCATGTTGCAGCCGTCGCACGGCCGCCAGCGTTCCGGCCAGATCACCTTGCCGCGACGATCCTGCACATAATCCATCACCTTGGACGGGAATTGCCGCCCCTGGTTGGCGAGCGTGGCATAGGCGTTGACCATCTTTTCCACCGTCGTCTCGCCCGCGCCCAGCGCGAAGGAGAGATAGGGCTGATAATCGCCGATCCCCAGATTCTTGATGGTGCGCACGACGCGGTCCATGCCGGTCTGGCTGGCGGCGCGCACGGTCATCAGGTTGCGCGATTGCTCCACACCCCAGCGCATCGTCTGCGGACCCGCGCTGCCGCCGGAGAAGTTGCGGAAGCATTTCTGGCCCAGGCCCGCGCCCTGATAGACGCACAAGGGACCATCGACGATGATCGACGCCGGGGTCATGCCATTGTCGAGCGCGGCCGCATAGACGAACGGCTTGATGGTGGAGCCGGGCTGACGCATCGCCTGCGTCGCGCGGTTATAGGAGGACAGGCGCGAATCGAAGCCGCCCTGCATCGCACGGATGCGGCCGCTATGGACTTCTTCGGCCACCATGCCGCCCGATACTTCGGGGATGGAGCGCAGCGCCCAGCTCGATCCGTTGCGCGCGACGACGATCAGGTCGCCGGGCTTCATCGCGGAAAAGGCCGGGCCGCCCACCTTGCGATAGGGCATCTGCGCCGAACCGGCGGGCAGCGTACCCGTGCTGCCGTCGGCAAAGCCGATCTGCGCATCGGACGAGGTCCGCGTAATGATGACGGCGACGCGCCACTCCGCATAATCGACGGAGATATAGCTGGCGGCCAGTTCGCGTTCCCAGCCATTGTCGATATTGATATGGCCGACCGGACCGGACCAGCCGCGCCCGGCATCGAACCGGAGCAGGCCGTTGCGCAGCGCGGTGGCGACGCTATCCTGCACCACCGGATCATAGGGGCTGCGTACCCACAGGCCACCGGCATAGACGCTGTTGGGGCCGTCATCGGCCTTTTCGCCGAACAGCCCGATCAGGCGACGGCGCACTTCCTCCATATAATAGCCGCCGGCGCGCGCATCGAAGCTGGAGCCATGGGCGGCGACGGTGCCCAGCGGCATGGCCACAGCCGCCGCGCGCTGCGCCGCGGTGATCCAGCCGTTCTTCTCCATCTCGCCCAGGGACCAGTTGCGCCGGTCGATCGCGCGGGCGTGGCCGGTTTCGCTTTCGGGACGGTAATTGGCCGGTCCCTTGGGCAGGATCGACAGATAGGCCATTTCGTGCAGTTGGAGGTCGGCGACATCCTTGTCGAAATAGGCGCGCGCGGCGGCCTGCACGCCATAGGCATTCCGACCGAGGAAAATCTGGTTGAGATAGAGTTCGAGTATCTGCTGCTTGCTCAGCACATTTTCCATACGGTAGGCGAGGATCATCTCCTTCACCTTGCGCGTGGGCGAATATTCATCGCCGATCAGCAGGTTCTTGGCGACCTGCTGGGTGATGGTGGAGCCGCCGCGCGCGCGCTGGCCCGACCCCAGCTTGCTGGCGTAATCGACTACCGCGCCGGCGAAACCCGGAATATCGACGCCATGATGTTCGAAGAAGGTCTTGTCCTCCGCCGCCAGATAGGCGCGGATCAACAGCGGGGGATAATCGCTATATTGCAACTGGACGCGGCGTTCGCGGGCATAGCTGTGGACCGGCTGGCCATTGATGTCGCGCACGATGGTCGGCAGCGGCGGCTCATATTCCAGCAGCGTCGCAGCGTCAGGCAGGCCGCGCGCGAAGATCAGCCAGAAGAGCGCACAGAACAGCAGGAAGCCGCCCAGCAGGATCGACGTCCACCGCACCAAGCGGCGTTGCCACAGGGGACGCAGACGGCCGAAAAAGCCCCCCGCGTCGCGGCGCAGGCGATAGGCGAAGGACGACGGGGCGGGTTCGGAACGGGCCTCTTCCATGGGAAAGAGGCTCTAGGGTCAAATTATCGCCAAGACCAGTGGGCATGATGCGATCCGCCGCAACTCTTGCAACCGCCCCCAACATCCGTTCGCCCTGAGCCTGTCGAAGGGCCGTGCTTTTTTCTTCACCCCGGCAAAGAGAAGAGCAGGGCTTCGACAGGCTCAGCCCGAACGGTAAGTGTTTGGGAGGTTGAAAGCGCTCAGCCCCCTGCCGCCCCATCGCGCATCGCCAGCTTGCGGGCGAAATGCACCTCGATCGCGCGGGCGACGCCGCGGGCGATCTTGCCCTGCCCCTCGCGCGAGGAGAGGAAGGCCGCATCGTCGGCATTGCTGATATAACCGGTTTCGAACAGGACCGAAGGCGTATCCGGGGCCTTGAGCACCATGAGCGACGCAAAGCGGTGATAGGCGCTGCGGAATGGCACATAGGGCGCCGCCTCCCGTTGCAGCAGCCGCGCGAAATTGGCTGAGATGTTCATCGATTCGCGCTGGGTCAGGTCGATCAGGATGGACGATACGTCGCCAGACTGCCCGCCCAGATTGACGCCGTTGATGATGTCCGCCTTATTCTCCCGCGCCGCCAGCCGCGCCGCTTCCCGGTCTGACGCGGTTTCGGACAGGGTATAGACGGTCGCGCCGTGCGCCTGCGTATTTTCCGCCGCGTCGGCATGGACGGAGATGAACAGGTCCGCCCCCAGCTTGCGGGCGATGCCATAGCGTTCCTGCAACACCAGATATTTGTCGTCGTCGCGGGTCAGCGCCACGCGCACCCGGCCGGATTTGACCAGCTGATCGCGAATCGCCTGGGCGATGGCCAGCGTGACGTCCTTCTCGCGCTTGCCATTCTCCTTGTTGATCGCGCCGGGATCATGGCCGCCATGGCCCGCATCGATCACCACCAGCGGCCGGGCGCCGTTATTCGTGCCCTCCACCTGCGGCAGCGACACGCCGCGCGACGCGGCGGGGATCGGCACGGTGATCGAATGGATGCGCTTTTGTGGATAGGCCGCCATGTCGGCGGGCGCATCGAAGCGGGTGCGCCCCTTGCCCACTTCGGCGCGGAACCGGCTGTCGCTCACGCCCAGTAGCGAGAAGCTGAGCGACTTGCCGTCCTGCGCCAGCCGCGCATTGCCCAGCGTCGCTGGACCCGACAGGTCGAGCACCACGCGGGCGGTGTCGCCGTTGAGCTGTCCCTGGCGCACCGCGGCGATGGCACCGTTTCCCGGCGTGAACCGCCCCCGGCCCATGTGCGCGCCGTTGATGTCGAGCGCGATGCGGCGCGGCGCGTCCAGCAGAAAGGCGGAAGCGCCGTTTACACGGTCGTCGAAGCGCACGACGACCCTGTCGTCCCGCACGTCCACGCCGGATATGCCACCGGCGCTGCCGGGGACCGCCATCAATATCGTGCCTGCCAGGGCAATGCTTTGGAGCATGCGCCGCTTGTGCGACGCGCTGCCGTCGGCCGTCCAGCCAAATTTCATTTGGGCTAATCCGTTCAGCGTCCCCACGCTAAATTCTGGATTAAGCATTGCTCCTTGTGGCCCGGTAAAATGAGAGGGTTAACCCGTCCTTCACGATGAATAGGGCATCGATAGCCACACCGGCGGACATGGCATTATATTTAAGGCGGCCGTTGCCCCATCGGTATTTGACTGCTACCCATTCATATTCCCGAAAGACTTGCCGATATCAGGGCAGCCTTGCGGGGCAATGAGATAGGCACCGGCGGAGGCAGCATTTGCCCCCCGCAGTGTCGCAAACAGGTTGACGCTGCATGAGGCATGATTTCCATTCCACGCTTGCCCCGGTCACGGGCGATGCGGCGTGGATGGTCCGGCCCGGCGATTTGTCCGGCCCTGCCGACGCAGCAGACGCGCATAATTTCCTTCAAACCTGGACGATGCCGACATCCGCGCCCTTAACGGAGCGCGCCCGGCCGTCCCTTCACTATCGCGTGGCGGCGCGGCCCTGTGCCGCAGCCCGTCCACGCCGGAGACATGTAAATGACAATGCGTATGCTGATCGACGCGCGCCACCGGGAAGAGACCCGGGTCGCGGTCGTCAAAGGTAACCGGATCGAGGAATTCGACTTCGAGTCCGCTGAGCACAAGCAGCTCAAGGGCAATATCTATTTGGCCAAGGTCACCCGCGTAGAGCCTTCGCTCCAGGCGGCCTTTGTCGATTATGGCGGCAACCGCCACGGCTTCCTCGCTTTCAGCGAAATCCATCCCGATTATTACCAGATCCCGCGTGAAGACCGCGAGGCGTTGCTGCGCGAAGAACGCGCCCATGCCGAGGAAGAGGCCGCGCTGCGCGCCGATTTCGACGATGACGATCATGATCTGGACCACGACCCCATCGCGCCCGAAGGCGGCGTCGAATATGTCGAGGCGAGCCATCATCATGACGATGAAGAGGCGGGCGAAGACGCCGAACAGGCCGAAGGCGAAGGCGGCAACGACGGCCCCCCCAGTGGCGAGCGTGGCGGCCGTTCGGGCGGGCGCGGTCGTGGCCGCGGCGGCGATGAGGCCGCCGACGAACTGCGCCGCAAGCGCATGGCGCTGCGCCGCCGGTACAAGATTCAGGACGTCATCAAGCGCCGCCAGGTGCTGCTGGTCCAGGTCGTCAAGGAAGAACGCGGCAACAAGGGTGCCGCGCTGACCACCTATTTGTCGCTGGCTGGCCGCTATTGCGTGCTGATGCCCAACACCAGCCATGGTGGCGGCATTTCGCGCAAGATCAGCAATGCGGCCGACCGCAAGCGGTTGAAGACGATCATCGCCGAAATGGCGCTGCCCTCGTCCATGGGCTGCATCGTCCGCACTGCGGGCCTCCAGCGCACCAAGCCGGAAATCAAGCGCGACTTCGACTATCTCGCCCGCCTGTGGGACGAGATTCGCGAAAAGACGCTGAGCGCCGCTGCGCCCGCGCTGATCCATAATGACAGCGACCTTATCAAGCGGGCAATCCGCGATATCTACAACAAGGATATCGAAGAGGTCATCGTCGAGGGCGAGCATGGCTATCGCGCCGCCAAGGACTTCATGCGTCTGCTGATGCCCAGCCATGTGCGCCGGGTGAAGCAATATGCCGACCCGGTGTCGCTGTTCCAGCGCGCCAGCGTCGAGGAACAGCTGGCGGCGATGTACAATCCGGTCGTCCAGCTCAAGTCCGGTGGCTATCTGGTCATCAACCCGACCGAAGCTCTGGTGTCGATCGACATCAACTCCGGCCGATCGACCCGCGAACATGGCATCGAACAGACGGCCGTGGCGACCAACCTGGAAGCCGCCCGCGAAATCGCGCGTCAGCTTCGCCTGCGCGATATGGCCGGCCTGGTCGTCATCGACTTTATCGACATGGAGGTGAACTCCAACATCCGTAAGGTCGAGAAGGCGATGAAGGAAGCGCTGCGCGACGATCGCGCCCGCATTCAGGTCGGTCGTATCTCCGGCTTCGGCCTGATGGAAATGAGCCGCCAGCGCCTGCGCACCGGCGTTCTGGAAGCCTCCACCCGCCAGTGCCCGCATTGCGAAGGCACCGGCCTCGTTCGCACCGCATCGTCGGCGGGCCTGGGCGCGCTGCGCATGCTGGAAGAGGAAGCGGCGCGCGGTCGCGGTAACCTCATCACCCTGCGCGCCAGCCAGGAAGCAGCCTTCTACGTTCTCAACAACAAGCGCCGCGAACTGGACGAAATCGAGCAGCGCTATGGCGTGACGATCGAAGTCCTGCCCGATGGCGAAGTTGAAGGCGCGCGCATGTCGGTCGAGGCCAGCGGCCCGCGGCCTGAGCGTGTCGTAAGCTACGCGCCGCTGCCGGAAGAGGATGACGATCTGGACGTCATCGACGAGGACGAAGAGGAAGAGGTCGAAGAGGCCGAAGCCGAACCCGAAACCGAGCGTGAAGAACGCGGCAACCGCGGCGATCGCGAGGACGAAGATCGTGACGGCGGCCGCCGTCGCCGTCGTCGCCGTCGCCGTCGTGGCGGCGCGCGCGATGACAATCGCACCGGTGAAGGCACCGAGGAAGACGCCGGCGACAATGCCGATGCGGAATCCGAGAACGAAGACGAGGGCGAGGCCGTCGTCACCGCCGACGACGCAACCGACGCACCGGCAGAGGCCGCTGCTGCAGCCGACGACGAGGACGGTGGGGCCCGTCGCCGCGGTCGTCGTGGTCGCCGGGGTGGCCGTCGCCGCCGCGAAGGTGGCGAAGACGCAGCGACGCTCGAAACCGAAGCCGAAGCCGGCGAATCGGAAGAGCCTGTTGCCGAAGTCGCTGAGACGGTGGCAGAAGCCCCAGCTACCGAACCAGTCGTCGAGGACGCGCCCGAGGACGCGCCCAAAACCCGTCGTCGTCCCCGTGCCCGCAAGCCCAAGGCGGATGCCGCACCGGTAGCCGAAGCCGTGGCCGAGCCTGTGGCGGAAGCTGCCGCCGAAACCGCGCCGGCCGAAGCCGTTGCAGAAGAGGCCCCGGCCAAACCCAAGCGCACCCGTCGCAAGAAGCCCGTCGCCGACGCCGCGGAAGCGGATGACGCCGCCGAGGAAACCGCACCGGTCGTCGAGGCACCCGTTGCAGAGGAAGCACCGGCCAAGCCCAAGCGTCCCCGTCGCAAGAAGGCCGTCGTCGCCGATGCAGAGGCCGAAGCCGCTGCCCCCGCGGTCGAAACCCCTGCCGAAGCCGCCGCGCCGCAAGCGCCAGTCGCCGAAACCGCTGACGCCGCCAATGGCGACGATGGCGTGGGCGAAGATGGCGAACCGCGCCGTGGCTGGTGGCAGCGTACCTTCGGCCAATAAGGCCGGACGTCAGGCTGTTATGAACAAGCGCCGCTGCCCATCCGGTTCCGACCGGTGCGCAGCGGCGCTTTTCGTTGCGCCTTACCGCTTCACGGCAGGTTCAGCCCGGCCTTGGCACGACGCCGCCGTGACGGTCTGCCTCTCCCTGCCTAATACGTACCGCTGATGCGGCCGCGGCTCAAAATCTGCGCGCTGGCGATCGCCGCGCTCGCCTGCACGGCACGCCCGGCCCTCGCCCAGCAGATATTGCGCGATGCCGAAACCGAAGCCTTCATGGCCGACATGTCGGGCCAGTTGGTCAAGGCGGCTGGCATGGAGCCTAAAAACGTCCAGGTCATGGTCATCAACGACCCGGAGATCAACGCCTTCGTCGCCGGCGGCCAATATGTCTGGGTGCATAGCGGCCTGATCGCGCAGGCCGACAATGTGAACCAGTTGCAGGGCGTCGTCGCGCATGAACTGGGCCATATCGAGGGCGGTCATATCATCCGCTCGGGCGAGGGGATCAAGGACGCCACCAGCGTCACCCTGCTCAGCCTGGTGCTGGGCGCGGCGGCGATCGCGGCGGGCGGCGCGGAAGCGGGCCTGGGCATCATGGGCTTGGGCCAGCAGGCGGCGATGACCAAGTTCCTGGCTTTTTCGCGCGGGCAGGAAAGCTCAGCCGATCTGGCCGGCGCGCGCTATTTGTCGAAGGCGGGCCTGAGCGGCAAGGGCAGCCTGGAATTTTTCAAGAAACTGCAGAATCAGGAATATCGCCTCGCCATTCCGCAGGACAATAGTTACGGTCGCACCCATCCCCTGTCGGGCGAGCGCATCAACGTGTTGCGCGAAGTCTATACGGTCGATCCGGCCTGGGAGCGCCCGGTCGATCCGGCGCTGGAGGCGCGGTTCGAGCGGATCAAGGCCAAGCTGATCGGCTTTGTGTCCGAACCCACCCAGACCTTGCAAAAATATCCCGAAACCGACCAGTCGATGCCGGCCCATTATGCCCGCGCCTATGCCTGGCATAAAAGCGCCTATCCGCAAAAAGCGCTGGAGGAGGCGGACGCCCTGCTCGCGGCTGCGCCGGACGACCCCTATTTTCTTGAGTTGAAGGGCCAGATCCTGCTGGAAAGCGGCCGCCCCAAGGACGCTGTCGCGCCCTTGCGCGAAGCCGTGAAGATCACCAACCAGCCGCTGATCGCCGTCCTGCTCTCCCACGCGCTGATCGCAACCGAGGATGAGGTGAATTTCGCCGAGGCCGAGCAGGTGCTGCGCCTGGCCGTGCAACGCGACCGGGAAAATCCCTTCGCCTGGTATCAACTGGGCGTCGTCTACGAACGACGCGGCGACACGCCCCGCGCGGCGCTGGCGACCGCTGAACGCTATGCGATGATGGGCGAACATCCCATGGCGCTGCGCAGCGCCGACGGCGCGATGCAGGGGTTGAAGCCTGGCACGGTTGACTATCTGCGGGCGCAGGATATCGCGATGACATCCCGCGCGGCGATCGAGCAGCAGCGCAAGAAAAGATAGATATGACAGACCAGACCCGGCCGAGCTTTCGCGCGGCCCTTTCCAACAGGACGATCCAGATGACCCTTGCCGCTTTCGCCCTGACCGCCGTTGCCGGCATCGCGCTGGCGGCTCAAGCGCCCGCCAGCGTCAACGCCACAGATAAGGCCGCGATCGAAAAGATCGTCCATGACTATATTCTCGACCATCCCGAAATCATTCCGCAGGCGGTGGAGAAGTTGCAGGCCAAACGCATGTCGAGCACGATCGACGCCAGCCGCAGCACGCTCGAAACCCCTTATGCGGGAGCGTGGGAAGGCGCGGCCAATGCCGACGTCACCGTGGTCGAATTTTTTGACTATGCCTGCGGCTATTGCCGCGCCTCGCTGCCCGACCTGGCCAAGCTTGTCGCGGGCGACGCCAAGGTGAAGGTCGTCTATCGCGAACTTCCCATCCTGTCGGATGAAAGCAGCGCCGCGGCCAAGGTATCGCTGCTGGCGGCCGAGCGTGGCCAATATATGCCCTATCACAAGGCGCTTTATGGCGCGGGCAAGGTCACGCGCGACACGATCGTCGCGGCAGCGGCCAAGGCGGGCATCACCAAATCCGAAGCCGATTCGGCGATCGCATCGACCAAATATGATGCCGAGATCCAGTCCAACATCGCCCTCGCCCAGAAACTCCAGGCCAGCGGCACCCCGACCTTCGTGATCGGCGGTCAGGTGCTGGGCGGCGCGGTCGGCCATGACGCGCTCAAGGCGGCCGTGGCGACGGCGCGGGGGAAGTAAGGCAATATAAGCCACATCCGTTCGTTTCGAGCGAAGTCGAGAAACATCAGCATAGCGCTTGCCGCTTCTCGACTTCGCTCGAAGCGAAAGGGCCTATAGATTGCGGCCACCCGCCATTGACTTCCCCCCCCCTTTTGCCTATCGGACGCCCCCTGAACATGTGGCCGCTGCTTTGGCGGCCCTTTTTTGTCACGCCCGATTCTCTAGTTGTTTTTTGAGGAATGAACGATGAAGCGCACTTTTCAGCCGAGCAATCTGGTTCGGAAGCGCCGTCACGGTTTCCGCGCCCGCATGGCGACCCCCGGCGGCCGCAATGTGATTCGCGCGCGCCGTTCGCGCGGCCGCAAGAGCCTGAGCGCCTGATCGACGCGCCGCCGTCCGCTGCGCCTGCCATTATGAGCAGGCGTGCGGATTTTCTGGCGGCGAATCGGGGGCGCCGCGCGCCCATGCCGGGATTCGTCCTGCTGGTACGCGAACGCGGCGACGGCGATCCGGTGATGCGTATCGGCATCACGGTCACGAAAAAGATTGGCGGCGCCGTCATCCGTAACCGGATGAAGCGCCGCTTTCGCGTTCTGGCGCGCGAACTGCTGCCGGCTCATGGCATTGCCGGCGCGGATCATGTTCTGATCGGCCGCGAAGGCGGTATCGAACGCGATTTTGCGCTGTTGCACGCCGAACTGGGCAAAGCGCTGGGCAAGATCATGACACGCCCGATCGACCCGCCGCGCGGCCCGCCCCGACCTCGCAAGGGCAAGCCCGCCAAAAAGAGCGATCCACAAGCGCCGCGCACCGGCGAACAGCCGTGATTGCCCGCCTGCTCATCCTGATCGCGCGCTTCTGGCAACTTGGCCCTTCGCGCATCCTGCCCCCCACCTGCCGCTACGCCCCGTCCTGCTCCGAATATACGATTCAGGCGATCGGCAAATATGGCGCGATCAAGGGTAGCTGGTTGGGGTTCAAGCGGCTAATGCGATGCCACCCATGGGGCGGGTCGGGCTACGACCCGGTCCCCTGACACAGACATAAGACGGCGGAGCCGAACAACGTGGACGACAAGAAGAATATCATTCTGGCGGTGCTGCTGACCGCAGCGATCCTGTTCGGCTGGCCCTATGTCTCGCATTATTTTTTCCCGGCGGCCAATCCGCCCGCGACCAGAATCGAAGGCGGTAAGACCACCCCGGTCGCCGCCCCCGGCACCGATACGGCCGACGGCCCGGCCACGATTCGCGACCGCGCCATCGTGCTGAAGGAAAGCCCGCGCGTTGCGATCCGCACGCCCAAGCTGACTGGATCGATCAACCTGCGCGGCGCGCGCATCGACGATATCGTGTTGCCGACCTATCGTGAAACCATCGACAAGGATTCGCCCGCCGTCCGCCTGTATAGCCCCAGCGGCACGCAGGACGCCTATTTCGCTGGCTTCGGCTGGCAGGGCGAAGGATTGAAGACGCCGAACAAGGACACGGTCTGGACCGCGCAGGGCAGCGCGCTGACGCCGACGAGTCCCGTTACATTGACCTGGAATAACGGCGCGGGCCAGCTTTTCGAAATCCGCCTGTCGGTCGATCAAAATTACATGATCTCCGCTGCGCAGAAGGTGTCGAACAACGGCGCGGGCGCCGTCGGTGTGAAGCCCTACAGCTATATCAGTCGCACCGGCATCCCGAAGGACCCCGACACCTGGACCATCCATGTCGGCCCCATGGGCGTGTTCAACGGCGCGGCCAATTATGACGTGAACTACAAGGATCTGGACAAGGGCCCATCGACCCAGAGCTTCCAGTCCAAGGGCGGCTGGATCGGCTTCACCGACAAATATTGGCTCTCCGCCCTCGTCCCCGGCACGGACGCCGATTTCGCGGGCCAGTTCCGTAAAGGCACCGGTACGCAATATCAGGCGGACGCCGCGCTGGGGTCAACCATGCTGGCGCCCGGCAAGGCCGCGACGCAGACCATTCGCCTCTATGTGGGTGCCAAGGAAGTCAAGACGCTCCAGGCCTATGAGCGCGACGGCGTGAAGCTGTTCGACCGGGCGATCGACTGGGGTTGGTTCTACTGGTTCGAACAGCCGATCTTCGCGCTGCTCCACTGGCTGTTCGAAACGCTGGGCAATTTCGGCGTGGCGATCATCTGCCTGACCTTTGTCGTCCGCGCGATCATGTTCCCGGTCGCCCAGCGCCAATTCGCCAGCATGGCGGCGATGCGCGCCGTGCAGCCCAAGATGAAGGCGCTGCAGGAAAAATATAAGGACGACAAGCCCAAGCTCCAGCAGGAGATGATGGCGCTGTACAAGACGGAAAAGGTTAACCCGCTGGCGGGCTGCCTGCCCATCTTCATCCAGATTCCGATCTTCTTCGCGCTCTACAAGGTGCTGATGCTGACGATCGAAATGCGCCATCAGCCGTTCGTGCTGTGGATCAAGGATCTGTCCGCGCCCGACCCGCTGCATATCTTCAACCTGTTCGGCCTGCTGCCCTTCACCCCGCCATCCTTCCTGGCGATCGGCGTGCTGGCGTTGCTGTTGGGCATCAGCATGTATTTCCAGTTCAAGCTGAACCCCGCCCAGATGGACCCGATGCAGCAGCAGATCTTCTCGATCATGCCGTGGATGATGATGTTCATCATGGCGCCCTTCGCGGCGGGCCTGCTGGTGTACTGGATCACCAACAACTGCCTGTCGATGGCGCAACAATGGTGGCTGTATCGCCGCCATCCGGTGCTAAGCACGGCGACGGCGACGAAGTAAATAACCCTACCAAGTCCCCGTTCGTGCTGAGTTGGGACTGAGCGAAGTCGAAGGCCCGTATCGAAGCATCGCGCGCCTTCGGCCCTTCGATACACCGCTTCGACAAGCTCAGCGGTTACTCAGGGCGAACGGAGAAGAACGTGACAGAAGAAAATACTGACCTGATCGAGGAAGCGCGCAAGCTCTTCAGCGGGCCGATCGCCTTCCTCAAATCCGCGCCCACACTGGACTTCCTGCCCGACATGGACGTCAACGAAGTCGCGTTTGCGGGCCGCTCCAACGTCGGCAAATCCTCGCTGCTCAATGCGCTGACCAACCGCAATGGCCTGGCCCGCACGTCCAACACGCCGGGCCGCACGCAGGAACTCAATTTCTTCGACGTGGGCGTGCCGCTTCAGTTCCGGCTGGTCGATATGCCGGGCTATGGCTATGCCAAGGCGCCGAAGGATGTCGTGCGCAAATGGAAGTTCCTGGTGAACGACTATCTGCGCGGGCGCGCCTCGCTCAAGCGCGCGCTGGTGCTGATCGACAGCCGCCACGGCGTCAAGGATGTGGATAATGACATGCTCGACATGCTGGACGGGGCGGCGGTCAGCTATCGCATTGTCCTGACCAAGGCGGACAAGATCAAGGCGAGCGACCTGGCCGCCGTGACCCAGGCCACCGCCGACGCGATCCGCAAACGCCCCGCCGCCCATCCCGACATCATCGTCACGTCGAGCGAAAAGGGCATGGGTATCCCCGAATTGCGTGCCGCCGTGCTGCAAAGCGTAACCCAGGGATAATCCACCATGGCCGACGACGATTATGTCTATGACGAAGCCAGCGGCGAATGGATCAGTGCGGCGGACGCCCCTGTGGCGAGCGACGCCGCTGATAGGGTCGAGGTGCGCGATTCGGTGGGCAA
Source organism: Pseudomonadota bacterium (assembly GCA_040389985.1). Taxonomy (GTDB): domain Bacteria; phylum Pseudomonadota; class Alphaproteobacteria; order Sphingomonadales; family Sphingomonadaceae; genus Sphingobium. Next base: position 130,179 of record JAZJZH010000013.1, on the reverse strand, counting down.
CCTGTTGGCCGATGGCGACCAAGTGACGCTGATCAAGGATCTGACCGTCAAGGGCGCGGGCCAGACGCTCAAACGCGGCACGCTCATCAAGTCGATCCGCCTGACCGGCGACGCCCAGGAAATCGACTGCCGCTATGACGGGATCAAGGGCCTGGTGCTGCGCGCGGAGTTCGTGCGCAAGCGTTAGCGGATGGACCGGGATCGACCATTACAGACATCCAACATCCGTTCGGGCTGAGCCTGTCGAAGCCCTGTTTTTTCTTTAAATCCCTCGAATTTTAAAAGAAGTGAAGCCCTTCGACAGGCTCAGGGCGAACGGATGTTTGGATTTTGGGAATGGCAGGAAACTACCCATTCCCGGCGCATCAAAACAGCCGATATTGCGCATCGCCCTTGAGCGGCCAACTTCCCATAATCTCATGCCGGGTGCGGCCGACATGGCTGCACACCAGCACCACCTCGTCCACATGCCAGCCAAACCCTTCGATGCGCTGCTGGCTGGGCCGCGCGTCGCTGTAGAACAATGTCTGGTGCGGACTGAAGCGCCAGCCCGGACGCGGCGTCGCCCCGGCCCGCGCCATCGCAGCGGCGACCTGCTGCTGCACTGTCTTCAACCCGGCAATGCTGCGCGACGGCCGCAAGGCGGCCGACTGGCCGCCGACATGCACGCCGTCCAACATCAGGTCGAACGGCTCCGCCATGATCCCCGCTGCCGCCCGGCGTAGCGCCTTGATCAGTTCATAGGGATAGTCCGGCCAGTCGGTCGTGATGCCGAGCGTGACATGCTGATGTTCGGGCAGGATACGGTCCGCGCCCGGCGCCAGGGTCGCGGCGAAATGATCGATCTGCCGCGCGACGACCGGCGGCGGCTTCAGCGCGAAAAAAGGGCGGTAAAGCGGCGAGGTGCGGCTTTCCATGGCGATGACTCCCGAATCATGTCGATAATGTTCATGATATGTTCTTATCGATCGAGAGTCGAATCCGATCGATGGAACCCGACTCGGCCTGTCCTGCGTTAACAGCGGATCGAGTAGAGGAGACTCCCATGGTGCAGCACACGATCGCCAGCCTGGCCGAAAAGATGCAGCATATCGATTTCGCCATGCTGTCCACTCATACGGAGGATGGCCATATCGGCGCTCGTCCGATGAGCAACAACCAGGATGTCGCCCATGGCGGCGACAGCTATTATTTCACCACCGAAGATACGCTGATGGTGCGCGATATCGAGCGCGACCCACGGGTCAGCCTGTCCTTCCATGGCAAGAGCGGCCTGTTCGGCCAGCGCCCGCTTTTCATTGCGCTGGAGGGCCGCGCCGACCTGATCCGCGACCGCGCCCAGTTCGAGGAACATTGGAACCCCGATCTGGAACTCTGGTTCGAGGATGGCACCGACACGCCGGGGCTGGTGATGATAAAGGTCCATGCCGAGCGCGCCCATTATTGGGACGGGCAGGATGAAGGCGAGCTTGAAATCGACGTGACGCATTGACCGCGACGCGCGGCCGGACGGTCGCCCGACTGGTTCTGGCCGCCGTCTACGCCTTTGCCGGCATCGCCCATATGTTGCGGCCGGGCGGCTTTCTGGCGATCACGCCGCATTGGGTGCCCATGCCCGAACTGGTGGTGGCGATAACCGGCGTGTCAGAATTGGCTGGCGCGATCGGGCTGATGATCCCGCGCCTGCGCCCCGCGGCGGGCATCGGCCTCGCACTTTACGCGCTTTGCGTCTGGCCGGCCAATATCAACCACGCGCTCAACGACATTCCGCTGGGGGGCGCGCATCTGAGTTGGTGGTATCATGGCCCGCGGCTGGCGCTACAGCCGGTCATCATCTGGTGGGCGCTCTGGGCCAGCGGCGTGACCGACTGGCCGTTCCGCCGCCGCTAGACCGCAGTCCGCGCATAAGGCCGGTCCGCACCACCACCATCCCCCGTTCCGCCGCAGCGCCCTCCGCCTAAGGTAGGCGGTTGTCTTTCAAGCATAGCGGCTTAGGGTAGCTTGGAAACCAAGCCTGCCAACCGCTCCGCCACGCTCCTGCACTCGCAGGAGGGCGGGGATTTCGGGCCAGGCTCCCTATCGACGCGAGGCGGCATGACCCGGCACCTACCCTGGATTTTGATCGCGATCATCGGCGCGGTTGCCCTTACCATCGTCGCGGTGTCGCGCGGCGAGGCGGTCAACGCACTGTGGATCGTGGTCGCGGCGGTCAGCTGCTTCCTGGTCGCCTATCGCTATTACGCCCTTTTCATCGCCCGCCATGTGATGCGACTGGACCCCGCGCGGCCCACCCCGGCGATCCGCCGCGCAGATGGCCTGGACTATGTCGCGACCGACAAGTCCGTCCTGTTCGGCCATCATTTCGCCGCGATCGCGGGCGCGGGGCCGCTCGTCGGGCCGGTGCTGGCGGCGCAGATGGGCTATCTACCCGGCACGCTGTGGATCATCGTCGGCGTCGTGCTGGCGGGCGCGGTGCAGGATTTCATGATCCTGTTCATTTCCATGCGTCGCGACGGCAAGTCGCTGGGTGAACTCATCCGCATGGAAATGGGACAGGTTGCCGGTACGATCGCGCTGTTCGGTGCCTTCATGATCATGGTCATCATCCTGGCAGTGCTGGCGCTGATCGTGGTGAAGGCGCTGGCGGAAAGCCCCTGGGGCATGTTCACCGTCGCCGCCACTGTGCCGCTCGCCATGGCGATGGGTGCCTATACCCGCTGGATCAGGCCGGGCCGCATCGGCGAAGTGTCGCTGCTGGGCCTCGTCGGGCTGCTGGCGGCGATCGTCTATGGTCAGGCGATATCGCTCTCGCCGGTCTGGGGGCCGATCTTCACCTTCACGCCGGTCCAGTTGTGCTGGATATTGATCGGCTATGGCGCGATCGCCTCCGTCCTGCCGGTCTGGCTGCTGCTTGCGCCGCGCGATTACCTGTCCACCTTCCTCAAGATCGGCGCGATCGCGGCGCTGGCGATCGGCATCGTCATCATGGCCCCGCCCTTGAAGATGCCCGCGCTGACGCAATTCGTCGGCGGCAACGGCCCGGTCTGGGCCGGGGGCCTCTTCCCCTTCCTCTTCATCACCATCGCTTGCGGTGCGGTGTCGGGCTTCCACGCGCTGATCGCCAGCGGCACCACGCCCAAGCTGATCGCCAGCGAAGCCCATGCGCCGATGATCGGCTATGGCGCGATGCTGATGGAGGCGTTCGTGGCGATCATGGCGCTGGTCGGCGCATCGATCCTGGACCCCGGCATCTATTTCACGATGAACAGCCCCGCCGCGTTGATCGGGACGGACGCCGCCAGCGCGTCGGCCGCCGTCACCGCCATGGGCTTCCCGATCTCGCCTGACCTCATCACCCAGACCGCGAAGGATGTCGGCGAACATAGCATCATCAGCCGGGCGGGCGGTGCCCCGACGCTGGCGGTGGCGATGGCGGAAATCTTCAGCCATGTCGTCGGTGGCCCGGCGATGAAGGCCTTCTGGTATCATTTCGCGATCCTGTTCGAGGCGCTCTTCATCCTGACCGCGGTGGATGCGGGCACCCGCGCCGGGCGCTTCATGTTGCAGGATCTGATCGCGCTCGCCGTCCCCAGCTTCAAGGATACGAAGAGCCACATTCCCGGCATCGTCGCCACGGCGCTGACCGTCGCGGCCTGGGGCTTCTTCCTTTATCAAGGCGTCACCGACCCGCTCGGCGGCGTGAACACGCTCTGGCCGGTGTTCGGCATTTCCAACCAGATGCTCGCGGCGATCGCGCTGATGCTGGGCACTGCCGTCCTCTTCCGCATGAAGCGCGACCGCTTCGCCTGGGTGACTTTGGTCCCGACCGTCTGGCTGTTGATCTGCACATTGTCGGCCGGTTGGCTCAAGCTCTTCTCGGCCGATGCCAAGGTCGGCTTCCTCGCCCATGCCGCGAAATTCAGCGCCGCGGCGGATGCCGGCACGGTGCTGGCCCCCGCTAAGTCGATGGCGGAAATGCAGCGCATCATCTTCAATGACCGGATCGACGCCGCGCTCGTGGCGCTGTTCCTGGCGGTGGTGCTGGCGCTGCTCTTCTTCACCATCCGCACATGCATCGCCGCCCGGCGGACCGCTGCACCCACGGCGCGCGAAATCCCCTCCCAGTTGGCGCCGGCGGAATGACCGGGTTGTTCGCCACGCTGCGCCAGACCGCGCGACTCATGGTCGGCCTGCCCGACTATGACGCCTATCTGCGCCACATGGCCGCGCATCATCCCGACCGGCCGGCCATGAACCGCACGCAATTTTTTCGAGACCGGCAGGAAGCGCGCTACGGCGGCAAGAATGGCGGCCGCTGCTGCTGAAAAATATCCTGCCGAAACAAAGTGGATAACGGCTCTCGCTCGCGTCGCTGCCTGCCGAACATTACAGTGTCTGTAATATTACGTTTATATAACGGTGTTTGGCGACAAGAAATTTCACGAATACGTCGTTCGGGGTATTGATCCATCCTGTCGCTTTGCTAGGGCGCGCCATCCTTTGTGCCCGACAGCGTAAGGGATGTGTCCCCTGCCCATCCCTTGCGGCAGGGGGCACGCATTAGCGTCAACGTCGCGCGTTGAACCCCGCGACCATCCCTGCCGTGATCGACAGCGCGATTTCCGCCGCACCGATCGCGCCGATATCCAGCCCCGCGGGCCCGTCGATACGCGCCAGGTCGTTGGTCCCGAAGCCCATCGCCGCCAGCCGCTCCAGCCGCGCCGCATGGCTCTTGCGCGATCCCAGCGCCGCGACATAGCCGGTGGGCGCGCGCAATGCCGCCACCAGCGCGGGGTCGTCGATCTTGATGTCATGGCTCAATGTCACGACCGCGGTCGATTCGCCGGGGAAGCGCGCCGCAATCGCCTCGTCGGGCCAGCGGTCGTCCAACTCCACGCCGGGGAAGCGCTCGACCGTCAGGAAACGCCCGCGCGGATCGATCACCACCGGCGTCACCCCGATCGCCTTCGCCAACGGCACCAGGCTCTGGGCGATCTGCACCGCGCCGACGATCAACAGGCGGCGCGGTGGATCGTAGCGATTGAGGAAATCGCCCGTCCCGGCCGACTCGCGCGTCACCCCGCTTGCCAAATCGGTTGCCAGCGTCAGCGCCCGGCCCCGCGCGCTTTCCGCGGCGATCCGGTCGAACAATCCGGGCGCGAAGCCTGCCTCGCTCACAGGCTGCACGAGCACCGCGATTTCGCCGCCGCACGGCAACCCGACTTCCCAGGCATCGCCATCGGCCACGCCATAGCGTTCGACATGGGCGGCGCGCCCGCCGATCACTTCCGCCGCGCGTTGCAACACGTCGCTTTCCACGCAACCGCCCGAAATACTGCCTTCGAACCGGCCATCGGCATGGACGATCATATGGCTGCCGCGCGGGCGCGGGGCCGATCCCCAGGTCGACACCACCGTCGCCAGTGCCATCGGCGCGCCGCGCCATTCCTGTCCCTTGCGGATTACTGCGCCATTATCGTTCAATCGACACTCCTCTGGCGCAGCCACGCCGTCGCCTCTTGCGCAGCGATAACGCCATGCCCGTCCCGTCTATCCCGACACAGTCGGAAAACATCCACTTGACGGATTGGGAGGCGGACGCCGCTAATGCAAGCGCCTGCCGCTCCAGACGACCCGGCCGACAATATCCACCAGCGCCGGGTCGATGTCCGCCCAGTCGGGATAATGGGGATTGTCGCTCACTACGCTGAACCAGCCGCGCCGCGGCCCCATCGCGACCCGCTTAACCATCAGCACGCCGTCCAGCCGCAGCACATAGACGCCGTCGCGCAGGCGGCCCGCATCATCGTCATGATCGACCATGATGTCGTCGCCATCATTCAACGTCGGCGCCATCGATTCGCCATCGACCCGAATGATCGACACCCGCTGCGGCCGGACGCCCAGATGGCGCAGCCAGCGCGCGTCGAACGCCATCACGCCGGCCGCCTGCTCATCCTCGTCCAGCGACCCAAGGCCCGCCGACGCGCCCAGCGCCAGCCGCGGCACCGCGACCACGGCGGGCATCCCGCGCATCCGGGCGGGGGCCGCGACCGTCGCCGTCGCGCCGCCCAGCATCTGCTCAGGCACGCCGAAATAGCGCGCCAGCACGCGACGATCCTCCTCGTCCAGCTTGCGCGGCGTACCGCGTTTGATGAACTGCTGGATGTAGGCAGGATTGCGGCCGATCAGCCGGGACAGATCGGCATAATTCTCCCCTCGTTCGGCAATCAGCCGATTGAGTGCAATCCGGGCATGTTCCGATTCATCCATATCCAATCCATAATGATAGGAATTTTCCTAGACAAGTAGGAAATTGCATTAGAGATAGGAATAAACCTATCGACTTGCAGCGGGCGAGTCGCGCTGACTGGGGAGAAGAAGGCCTATGTTGCTGCGCATGATCGAGCAATTTCTTCGCGAATTTAAGATGCGGCCAACCACCTTCGGACGCCGCTGCGCGCGTGATCCGCGCCTGGTTTTCGATCTGCGCCTGGGTCGGCAACCCGGCGATCGCATAAGAAGGAGAGTAGAACATTTCATGAACACTTATCGCAGGAGCATCAGCCAATGACAAGTCTGGATCATGAGTTCGGCACGGCCAACCTCATCCGAAATAAAGGAATAGGAAGAAAAAGGGCCAGCCCGCTGCCGCCCTTGCTCGCGCAGCTGCTGGCACGCGCGGGCCAGCCCGCCATTGTCGAACGCGCGGTCAGCCGCCCCTGGGCCAGCGCCCTGTTCGAAGGGCAGCGCCATATGGTGCGGCTGCGCCTGAGCGGGGATGACTTCCCCGAACGCGGCAGCGCCTTCATGGCTGGCCTGGCCGATGTCGAATGGATGCTGCCAGGCCATTTCGTCGCCGACATCAGCGTCGATGATGGCGATGCGGACATGGAAAGCGTCTGGCTGGAACTGTCGGCCCTGACGATCGAAGACTGGTAAGACCTGTGCCGGGCGGCGGCTTACCGTCGCCCGGTCATGGAACGCAGCGCACCTAGCGCCGCGCGCAGCGCTTCGTCGGCATCCTGTTCCACCGCCGCGCGCACCGGCACGGCCGATGCGACCGGCATGTCGGCGATCACGCCGCCACCGGCCACACCCGAGGACATTTTCCGCGACCGGTGCGTCAACCCGCGCTCCAGCCGCTCGGTCAGTTCGCTGATCGACAGGCCATGGGTGGAGGGCATCGGCAAAGGCGCAGGGCGGATCGCGTCGGCAGGCTGGGCGACGAAGGCGTGCGTCGCAGGCGCGGCCCATTCAGCCGCGACCGGCAATGGTTCGAACGCGGCATAGTCTTCGTCCGCGCCATCATCCTCGCTATCGTCTTCGACCAGGGTCGGCACGGCAAAGGGACCGGCCGGGCGCAGAAAGGCCGGTTGCGGCAGTTCTGCCTCCGCCAGCGGCATGGGCGCACTGGGCATGGCCAGCTTGCCGAGCGGCACCACCGTCTCGCGCTCCGGGTCGCGATGCGCCACCAACCCGCGTCGGCCCGATTCGGCCCGCGGAAAGATATCGATCCCGTCGAAATCCCGGCTGGCGAAGATCGGCGGGCGGGACGGCGCATCAGGATGCGCGTCGGCCCGACGCAGGATCGGCGCGTCCGGTTCGATACCCGGTGCAGCACGGCCCCGCGCCAGCGCGGTCAGCTTGGAGAATGCGAAACCCATTTTATGTGCTCCCTGGACGCGATGGGCGCGTCCTTTCCCATTATCTTGTTCCGGCCCACTATCTTGGCCTGATATGTCCGCGTCGCGGCGTGCCAGGCCGACCAGCCCGATCGCCATGATTCCAGCGAACCCCGCCATCATCAGCCGCGCCTTCAATCCCAACGGCGGTGCTGCGGCTGGCAGCGCTTCGCTGAGGCCGCTCGACGCCACGATCATCTCGACCAGGCCGACCGGCATCCACAACACCAGCAGCGCAGCCGCCAGACCAGCCAGTGCGGCGATCGCCATGCCCCGCCTGCTGATGACTCCCGTCGCCACCTTATGTTCAACCTTTGCTCATGCGGCCGCGCGCGTCCGTGTGGGACGCGCCAGCAGCCGCTGGTAAACGGGTTCATAACGCACAATGTTTGACGACCAGTTACGCTCACGCTCCACAAAAGCGCGGGCGACGGCGCGGCGTTCATCCCAATCGCCGCGATTCGCGAACATCTCCGCCAGCGCCGCGGCGATCGCGGCTGGATCGTCGGGCGCGAACAATGTGCCGGTGACGCCATCCTCGATCAGTTCGCGATGTCCGCCGACGCTGGACGCGGCAACCAGTCGCCCCTGCGCCATCGCTTCCAACGGCTTCAAGGGCGTCACCAGATCGGTCAGGCGCATCGCCTTGCGCGGATAAGCCAGGACATCGACCTGCGCATAATAATGTTCGACCTGGTCATGCGGCACCCGCCCGACGAAGACGATATGGTCAGCAAAGGGCGACGCCAGCGCCTGGTCCCGCAACGCCTGCTCGCGAGGGCCGCCACCGACCAGCAGCAGCTTGGCCCTGGGCCGGGCGCGCACGAGTCGTGGCATCGCGGCGATCAGGTCGTCCAGCCCCTCATAATCGTAGAAGCTGCCGATGAAGCCGACCACGTCGGCCCCTTCGAGGCCCAGTTTTGCGGTCAGCGCCGGGTCGCGATCGACCGGCGTGCCGAACTGGTCCATATCGACGCCATTGGGCGACACTACGATCTTGTCCGCATCCACGCCGCGCGCGATCAGGTCGCTGCGCAGCCCTTCGCAGATCACCGCCACGGCATCGGCCGCGCGCACCGCATGGGTTTCCAGCTGGCGCGTCAGCCAATAGCGCGGATTGCCTTCGACCCCGGTGCCGTTGCCGACCGCCGCATCCTCCCAGAAAGCGCGGATTTCGTAGATCATCGGGAGGTTATGGCGCTTGGCGACACGCTGCGCGGCGATGGCGTTCAATACCGGCGAATGGGCGTGGATGACGTCCGGCCGCCATTGCCGCACCAGTGCGTCGATCGCATCGGCATGGGCCGAAATGTCGCGCCATTCGCGAATCAGCGGATTGCCGCTGGCCGGCTCGCCCGGCGTCCGGTGGAAGGTCAGGCCGTCGACCACCTCTTCCTGCGCGCCCGGCGCTGCATGGCGGTGGCCGGTGATGCCGCGCACCTCCCACCCCCTGGCCATCTGCGCGCGCAGGATCGCACGGGTGCGAAAGGTATAGCCGCTGTGCAGCGGCAGACTGTGGTCCAGAACATGGAGAATGCGAGTCATAGCCCGATCTGTTTGCCGAAAAAGGTTTAACGGCCCGTCAACTCTGTCTCGCTAGTGGGGGAATCGTGCCGAACGGAATCACTCAGACCCCTATGCTCAAGCCCCTATGATCGACGCGCGATGATCGACGCCCTCTCCCTGCTGATCAGCCATGGCGTGATCCTGCTCGCCGCCTGGCGGCTGTTGCCGCGCGCCGACCTGGATCGCGACCCGCCGCCATCGCTGCCTTCGGCATCGGAGCCGCATGCCGATGCGTGACCTGTTCTTCATCGCTTTCTTGGGGATCTTCGGCCTGATGGGCCTGAAACGGCCGTTCCTGCTGGTCGCGGTCTATGCCTATATCGACATCGTCTCGCCCCAGCGCCTGTCCTATTTCCTGCTCAACACCATCCCCATCTCCGCCATGGCCTTCGCCGCTATGGTCGGCGCCTGGCTGGTCATGGACGACAAGAAGGATTGCCGATTCTCGGTGCGACAGGGGCTGATGCTCGTTCTGGTCGCCTATTGCGGCTACACCACCCTGACCGCCGACTTCCCGGCCGAAGCGCTCACCAAATGGAATTGGGTGTGGAAAGCGATCATCGCGGGCATCTTCCTGCCGCTGGTCCTGCGCACCCGGTTGCGGATCGAGGCGCTGACCGTTTTCATGATTCTCTGCGCCAGCACCATCATCATCAATGGCGGCATGAAGACCGCGCTGTCGGGCGGCGGCTATGGCGTCCTGAACCTGATGGTCGAAAATAATAGCGGCCTGTATGAAGGCAGCATCATCAGTTGCGTCGCCATCTCGCTGATGCCGCTCATCCTGTGGCTCTCGCAGCATGGCACCATCTTCCCGCCGGACTGGAAGGTGAAGAGCTTCTGCTATGCCCTCTGCCTCGCCTGCATGCTGATGCCGATCGGCACGGAAGCGCGCACCGGACTTGTCTGCATCGTCATCCTGGCTGGCATGATGCTGGTGCGATCGAAGCGCAAATTCGTCTATGGCCCGCTGCTGGCCGTCGCCGCGCTGGTCTCCATACCCTTCCTGCCCGCCAGCTTCACGCAGCGGATGGAAACGATCGAGAATCACCAGGGCGACGAGAGCGCCGCCACCCGCGTCGCGGTGTGGATGTGGACGCTCGATTATGTGAAGCAGCATCCGGGCGGCGGCGGCTTCGACAATTATCTCCAGAACAGCTTCACCTATTTCGCCCAGAGCACCGTGGTCGATAGCGGCGGCGCGCGGATCGAGCGGCGCATCGTCACCGACAAGGGCCGCGCCTATCACAGCGCCTATTTCGAGATGCTGGGCGAACAGGGCTATTTCGGTTTCTTCATCTGGGCGCTGATCCACGGCATCTGCTTCATCCGCACCGAAATGATCCGCCGTACATATCGCAAAAGAGACGGCCCGGACGAAGCCTGGATCTCGCCCTTCGCATCGGCCCTGCAACAGGGCCATGTCATCTATATGATCGGATCGCTGTTCGTGGGCATCGCCTATCAACCCTTCATCTTCATGATGCTCGCGCTTCAGATCGGTCTGGACACCTATGTCACCCGCCTGCGCAAGGACGCGGCGAAGCGCGATCTGGCCGCCACGCTCGCCGCGCGGCACGGCCTTCCGGCATGAGCGGGGATTTGCGCCTGTTGGGGCTCGCCCACGGCCTGCTGCTTGGCCTGTTGCTCGCCTGTTCATGGCAGGCGCCGGGCCTGCTGCCCTGGGGCATCGACGCCTTGCTGCTGGTCGGCGGTTTCCAGTTGCGACTTGCCGATCGCCGTTTCACTCCGCGGCCTGGCGCGCGGGAGTGGGTCAGCCATATCCTGATGGCACCCACCCGCCTCATCCGCTGGGGCGCGGCCGCGGTGGTCGCCCTGATCGCCGGTCATGCCGACCTGACGATCGCGATCCTGCTCGCCGCGCTGGCCTGTGAACTGCTCGCCTATCCGCTGACCACCCGGCTGCTCGGCCGGGTTCCGCTGGCACCAGCGGCGGCGATCCTCACGCTGCTGATCGCCGCGCTCGGCCTGCCGGGTCCGGCAACGCTGCACCTGATCCTCAGCTTCCTGGCGGGCGTCACCGCCGCGATGGTCTGGCTACGTGGCCCCGATGGGGAGCCGCGCGCCCTGGCGGTCGTGCTGGGCGGCGGCGTCGCCGCTGCCGCCGCAGCCCTCGTCTTCCCCGGCGCGCTGGCGTTCGCCGCGCCCATGCTCACCGTCTGCGCGGCATGGACGCTGGCCTATCTCTCGCTGCTCCGCCGCACGGTCACACCCTGGCGTCTTGGCATCCCGCCGCTCAGGCTGCGACCGTCTGCGATTCGCTTACCGCTTTCCTGAACGCCTCGACAAAGGCCGGGATATCGTCGGGATTGCGGCTGGTGATGATGTTCCCGTCGATCGCCACCTGCATATCGACCACCTGACCGCCGGCATTGGCCAGGTCGGTGCGCACCGATGGCCAACTGGTGACGGTCTTCCCGCGCACTACGCCCGCTTCCACCAGCAGCCAGGGCGCATGGCAGATCGCCGCCACCGGCTTGCCCGATGCGACGAAGGCGCGAATGAGTGTCACCGCCTTCTCGTTGGTGCGCAACGTATCGGGATTTGCGACGCCGCCCGGCAGGATCAGCCCGTCATATTCGGCGATATTTACCGCGTCCAACGTGATTTCGGGCGTGATCGTGTCGCCCTTCTCGTCATGCTTCATGCCTTGAATGGGCTTCGTATCGGGCGACGCGAGCACGACCTCCGCCCCCGCGTCGATCAGGGCCTGGCGCGGATCTAACAGTTCGGACTGTTCGAACCCGTCGGTCGCGATGATCAGGATGCGGCTTTCCTCGATAGCGGGCATGGGATTTTCCTTCTTTTGGGGCTGGCCTGTCCTAACGGGCAGCAGCGGGAGAAGTTGCGGAACGAAGCAATGAACGACGGGTTTTCGGGCTTAAGCAGCAATCAGATGGCGAGACGGATAAGATGGCCCAACCCCAGATCGCCGATGCAGACGACGCCATTCCCGGCATCACGCGGCGTAAGCTCAAGCGCAGCTGGGCCTATTATGATGTCGATGGCGACCGCATCACGGACCGCGACGAAATCAACCGGCTGAACGCGATTGCCCTGCCGCCCGCTTATGTCGATTGCTGGTATTGTCCGTCGGGCCTGGGCCACATCCAGGCGACTGGCTATGATGATCGCGGCCGTAAGCAATATCGCTATCACCCCGACTTCCGCGCTGCGCGGGAGGCGGAGAAATATGCGGGCTGCCCCGATTTCGGCCGCGCCCTGCCGAAACTGCGCGCGCGGCTGGAGGCCGATCTGTCGCGCCGCGGCCTGCGCAAGGACCGCACGATCGCCGCCGTCGTCCGCCTGCTTGACCTCGGCAAATTGCGCGTGGGCAACGAACATTATGCGACGACCAACAAAAGCTTCGGCGCGACTACGCTGCGCCGCCGCCATGTCGACCTGTCCGGCAAGTCGCTAACGCTGCGCTATCGCGCCAAGTCGGGAAAGGACCAGCAACTCACCCTCACCGACACCCGCCTGCTGCGCTTCGTGCGACAGGTGCAGGATTTGCCCGGCCAGCATCTTTTCCAATATCTGGACGAGGATGGCGACGCCCGGCCGATCACGTCGAACGACGTCAACGCCTATATCGCCGATGCCATGGGCGGGCCGTTCACCGCCAAGCATTTCCGTACCTGGGGGGCGTCCATTATCGCGTTCGAAACATTGGCGGCAGGCCATGTCTCGCTGAAGGAATTGCTTGCCCCGGTGGCGCAGGCGCTGGGCAACACCCCCGCGATCAGCCGCAAAAGCTACGTCCATCCTGCGCTGCTCGCACTTTGCAAGGACGGGCAGGATGCATGGCGCGAAGGGCTTCGCTTGCCGCGTCAGACGCGCTATCTGTCGCGCGGAGAGCGCGGCCTGATTGCGTTTCTCGACGGGATCGCGGATTGCACGCCGTTAGCAGTGGCGGCTTGATCCGCTAAACTATTAAAACGGAATAGCATGGCCGATACAAAAGACCCCGCCCCCGCCATTACGGTGCAGGCGCCCAATCTGCGCGCAATGTGGGACTCCACGATCGCCTGGTTCCAGGTCCATTATGTCCAGATCCTGATCGCGATCGGCGCGGCCGTCCTCATTTATCTGGCGCTGACCGCGCTGCGCGAACTGGGCAAGAGGCACAAGGGCCATCGCGGCGATCCGCTGGGCTATACCAATGTTCTGGGCCGCGCGGCGGCGCGCACCACCCATTATTTCATGGTGTTGGTCGCCGCCCGGCTGGTCGTGGGCTATGCCGACGCGCCGCCCGCGCTGGCCAAGACCATCGGCTTCCTCTTCACCATCGCCACCGTGCTGCAGGCCGCACTGTGGGCGCGGGAAATCATCCTGGGCCTCATCGAGCGCAAGACGCTGGCGGAGGATGGCGGAGGCGAGACGCTGGCCAACGCCATGGGCCTCATCCGCGTACTGGTCAGCTTCGCCCTGTTCGCGATCGCGACGATCGTGGTGCTCGACAATCTGGGCGTCAACGTCACTGGCCTGGTCGCGGGCCTGGGCATTGGCGGCATCGCCATCGGCCTTGCTGCGCAGGGCATCTTCTCCGACCTGTTCGCCGCGCTCTCGATCATCTTCGACAAGCCGTTCCGCCGCGGCGAGATCATCCAGTTCGACCAGACCACCGCGCGCGTCGAGCGCATCGGACTCAAAAGTACCCGCCTGCGCGCCATGTCGGGCGAGCGCAAGGTCGTGTCCAACGCCAATCTGCTGCAAAAGGAAATCACCAGCCTTCAGACGCTGACCCAGCGCCGCGTCACCTACGCCATCGGCATCATCTACCAGACCGACGAGGCGAAGGCGGAAGCGATTCCCGATATGCTCAAGGACATCGTCGAGGAAGAGGGGCTGATCTTCGTCAACGCCGGCATCATTGCCTTTGGCGCGAGCAGCTTGGACTATCAGCTGAATTTCGACGTGCCCGACCCCGACCATCACGACTATTTCGAAATGCGCCACCGTATTGGCCTGGCCATCTGGAAAAAGTTCAACGCGGAGGGGATCGAGTTCGCCTATCCGACCCAGACCAGCATCACCGCCGGGCCGGACGGACGGGCGATCATGCCTTATGCCGAAGTGCAGCCGGTGCGGACGGTGGAAGAGAAGGGCTGAGGGCGAGCCGGATGCGCGGTTTCGGGACGTGAAGGGGTGAGTTACCGGGAACGACAAGAAGCGGCCATATAGCCCCTCCCCTTCAGGGGAGGGATTGGGGTGGGGGTGTGCCTCCAGTGCTGCGCTAGATCGATAGCCCCCACCCCCGGCCCCTCCCCTGAAGGGGAGGGGAGAAAGACAAGCGGACGGTCCGCTTCCCACCCTTTTCGTCATTCCCGCGCAGGCGGGAATCCATCTCCCGACGGCACCCCAACCTCCGCGCAGCGCAGCGCAAAAACGCTCGAAACGCCACTCTTCCAATGTAGGATTTTGTCTGATCTATCCTTGCAGATGGACCATAATCCCCGCGCCTTTCCGACCACCGCCGCGCCCCTGTCGCATCGCTGTCGCGTTACGGTGAACCAACAGTCGCGTGCGTGTCGCGCGCCTGTGACCTGCATGGCGCGTCCCTGTGACGCAGGCGCAGCTTCGCAGGTGCTTGGGGGACACTATCGGCCCATTTTGCCCGACGACGGTGTGAACTTCGCCACTGTCGCGTCGATCATGGCGCGCCGCCCCACAACGTGCCCGGTTGCAACAGCCCGTCGCGCAGCGCCAACCCGCCGTCCCGGTCCTCCGCCAGCAGCAGCGCGCCGTCCAGGTCGATCCAGTCCGCCCCCTGCGCCACCAGAGCGGCGGGCGCGATGCCCAGCGACGTGCCGAGCATACAGCCGACCATGATGCGAAAACCCCGCGCCCGCGCGTCCTTCGCCAGCGCCAGCGCCTCGGTCAGCCCGCCCGCCTTGTCGAGCTTGATATTGACCGCATCGAAATCGCCCAGCCGGTAGAGGTCGGCGCGCGTGTGGCAGCTTTCGTCGGCACACAATGGCAACGGCGAACGCACCCCCGCCAACCGCGCCTCCTGCCCATGGATCACCGGCTGTTCGACCATCTCGACGCCCAGCGCCGCCAGCGCCGCCGCCTCCGCCGCAATGTCCATGTCGTGCCAGCTTTCATTGGCGTCGACGATCAGCCGGGCGTCCGGCGCGCCCGCCCGCACCGCCGCGATGCGCGCCCGGTCGCCCTCGCCGGTCAGCTTGCATTTCAGCAGGGCAAAGCCGCGCGCCGCTGCGGCCCTGGCATCCGCCTCCATCTCCGCCGCCTCGCCCAGGCTGATGGTGAAGGCGCTTGGCAAGGGCGCGGGCGCATCCAGGCCGGCCAGTTGCCATACCGGCGCGCCGGCCTGCTTGGCCTCCAGATCCCACAGCGCGCAGTCCAGCGCGTTGCGCGCCGCGCCGCGCGGCATATGGGTCAACAAAGCCGCCCGCTCCAGCGGCCCGGCATAGGCCTGCAACGCCGCGACGCAGCCCTCCGCGCTCTCGCCCTCATAATAGATGGCCGTCCCCTCGCCGCGCCCTTCGTGCATACCGTCGCTCACGGTGCAGACGATGACATCGACATGGGTCTTGGCCCCGCGGCTGATGACGAAGGCGCCCGCCACCGGCCACCGTTCGACTGTCGCGGAAATTATACGGGTCATCGGCCTTCCCTGCGTCATCCATTGACGATCTGTGACGCTGTCATATGCGCGAAACAGGATGAGCGGCATAGTCCGACCATTCGACAAGGAGCATGTTTTTACAGTGACATCCCGTGACCTCACCGGCCTCCTCCCGCTCACCGAAGCGGGCCATGGAGACAGCGACATGGCCCGCCGCCTGTCGGACATGGCCTGGCGCATCGGTTTCGGCGCGATCGGCTGGCCCTGGCTGCTCGCCAGCCTGTCGGGCGGTCGCCCGGCGGACAAACGCGCCCTTCTCGACGAATTGCGCCTGCCGCACGACGCCCTGCCGCATCTGGGCAGTTGGAAGGCCGATGTGGGGTTCCTGCGCCATATCGTTCGCGAAATCGCCCGGCTGCGCCCTGCGCATGTGGTGGAACTGGGCGCGGGTGCCTCCTCCCTCATCGCCGCCCGCTCGCTGCAATTGCATGGCGGCGGGCGGCTGCACAGTTTCGACCAGCATGGCGGCTTCGTCGATGCGACCCGGCAATGGCTGGCCGACCATAAGCTCGACGTCGATATCCGCCACGCACCGCTGGCCCATGACAGCGCCGACTGGCCGGGGCGCTGGTATGCGATCGACACGCTGCCCGACCAGATCGACCTCATCATCATCGACGGGCCGCCCTGGAGCGTTCACCCGCTGGTGCGTGGCGCGGCCGACAGCCTGTTCGCCCGCCTGTCCCCCGACGGCGTGGTCCTGCTGGACGATGCTGCCCGGCCCGGCGAGCGGCTGGTGGCGCGGCGCTGGCGGCAACGCTGGCCGCATATCGATTTCCGCCTGGTCAAGGACGGGACCAAGGGGACGCTGGTCGGCCGCCGCCGTGATACCCGCCTGCCGGTGGCCAATGACAATAACGCCAGCCGAACCTGGCGCCATGCCGGACGCGCCGCCACCATCGCCGCCTTGCTCGCCACCGGCTGGATCGCGCGTGGCGCACTGGGCGAATTTCCCCAAAGCGCCCAGGCCAGCACCTTTCTTGACGAAGCCGCCGCCTCCCGCCGCGCCGGGCTGCTGCGCCAGACCATGGCCTCCCAGGTGGAAAGCGCGACGTTCGACGCGCGGGAGATCGAACGCTCCACCGGCATCATCCTGCCCACCTTGCCTACAGGCTGGCGCGTGACCGATGTCCAGCTCTTCCCGACCCCCGACAGCCCGGCCATCGCCATGTCGCTGCTGACGCCGCAGGGCGAGGCGCTCTCCCTCTTCGCCGACCGCGCGGAAACGCCGGCGGAAGGGACGCCGCTGATCGCCCAGCAGCATGGCGACGTTGTCGGTTACTGGGAGGTGGGCGCGATGGCCTATGCGCTGACTGGGAAGGCCGACGCCCGCCGTGTCATGCAACTGGCCGGAGAGATCGCGCCCGACGCATGACGGCCGGTCGGATCGGCCAGAACGCAGGTTTACGCGATTTCCGAGTCGTCAGATGTTCCATCTGACTTGAAATCCCTTTAAGCGCCGCATCCATGGAGGATGCCCCGCAACCCACCGCCCGCGCCAACGCGCGCCCCGCCCTTGGCAGCCTGGCGATGCTGTGGGGTTTCGCACGCCGCTATCCGGGCCGCATCGCCGGCGCGCTGGCGGCGCTGATCATATCATCGGCGGCGACGCTGGGTATCCCCAGCGGCTTCCGGCTGGTGATAGACAAGGGGTTCATGGGCGGCGGCGACATCAGCCGTTGGTTCGAATATCTGCTACTGATCGTCATCATCCTGGCGATCGCCAGTGCGCTGCGCTTCTATTTCGTGTCCTGGCTGGGCGAGCGTGTCGTTGCCGATATCCGCAGCGCCACTCAGGCCAATCTGCTGCGCCAGGCGCCTCGCTTCTTCGAGGAAAACCGGCCGTCCGAAATAGCGTCCCGCATGACCGCCGACACTGCGATCGTCGAACAGGTGGTCGGATCGACCGTGTCGGTCGCGCTGCGCAACCTCGTCACCGGCATTGGCGGGCTGATCTACCTTTTTGCGCTCGCGCCCAAGCTTGCGGCGATGCTGTTGCTCGGCATTCCGGTCATCCTGCTGGTGCTGATCGGCCTTGGTCGCCGGGTCCGCGGCCTGTCGCGCGCCAGCCAGGACCGGCTGGCCGATATTGGCAGCGTCACCAGCGAAGTGCTGGGCGCGATGAAGATCGTCCAGGCCTTCGGGCAGGAAGGACGCGAGGCCGCCCGCTTCGACGCGACCGTGGAAAGCGGCTTCGCCACCGCGCGGCGGCGAATCGGCCTGCGCGCGCTCATGACCGCGGTGGTGATCGGCCTCGTGTTCGGATCTATCACCGCCGTCATGTGGCAGGGCGCGCTCGACGTCGCCGCCGGCCGCCTGTCTGGCGGCAGCATCGCCGCCTTCGTCCTGACCGGCGGGCTGGTCGCCGGGGCGTTCGGATCGCTCTCCGAAAGCTGGGGCGACCTGCTCCGCGGCGCGGGCGCGGCCAGCCGCCTGCATGAACTGATGATAGCCGAGCCGGACATCCTGCCCCCGGCGCATCCGGCCCTGCTGCCCAGCGGAGATCAGGGCGCGCATCTGCGTTTCGAGGACGTGCATTTCCACTATCCCACGCGCCCCGATCAGGCGGCGCTGCGTGGTGTCTCCTTCGCTGTTGCGCCGGGCGAGACGGTCGCCGTCGTCGGTCCGTCCGGCGCGGGCAAATCGACCCTCATCCAGCTCGCGTTGCGCTTCTACGATCCGGCTTCGGGCACCATTCGACTGAACGGCGTCGCCCTGCCTGACGCCGATCCCGCGGCGCTCCGCGCCATGATGGCGATCGTGCCGCAGGACAGCGTGATCTTCGCCGCATCGGCGCGTGACAATCTGCGCTACGGCCGCTGGGACGCGACTGACGAACAAATCTGGGACGCCGCCCGCGCCGCCAATGCCGAAACCTTTCTCCGCGCCCTGCCGCAGGGACTGGACAGCCAGATGGGCGAAGGCGGGGCGCGCCTGTCGGGCGGCCAGCGCCAGCGCCTGTCGATTGCCCGCGCCCTGTTGCGCGACGCGCCGATCCTGCTGCTGGATGAGGCCACCTCTGCGCTCGACGCCGAATCAGAACGGTTGGTGCAGGATGCGCTCGGTCGGTTGATGCAGGGGCGCACCACCATCGTCATTGCGCATCGGCTGGCAACGGTGCGCGCCGCGGATCGCATCCTCGTCATGGATGAGGGGCATATTGTCGAGCAGGGCAATCATGCCGCTCTGGTCGCCCAGAACGGCCTATATGCCAGACTGGCCAGTCTACAGTTCCACGATAGTCCTGTAGCCTGAGTCCGGCGACGAAAGCCCGGCGGTTAGTTCAGGCGGACGATATGGTCGAGGATCGCAGGGTGAAGCGGCCGTTCAAAGGCGCAGCCAGATTCTGGACCACGAGTCCACAGCACGCGGGCGCGCCGTCCTTCGAAGCCCGGCAGCATCACCCAAAGGTCGCTGCCCACGGTCAGCTTCATGAAGCTTTGCAGGCGAAATCCGGTGATCGATACGTCAGTGATCCGGCTGGTGAACCAGGTTTCCCCCGGCCGCCGGACCTTGACCCCGATCTGCACATGGCGCCGTTCGGCCGCCCGCGCCTTTCGCTCATATTCTGATTTACGTTCCGCGCCCATGATCGATACCGGATTACCTCTGACGCACCATCGGCGATCGGGGTAAGCAAAGGGTTAAGCCGCCCCGTCCTGGCTGCCGTAAAAGTCGCCGGATCGATTTTATTTCGACCAGACCGCCACCTGCTACCCTCGACTGATCGTCTTGGATGTCCTGTGTCAGAGCATGGCACGAAGCTGCCGGCCGCTCTTCCCCGCGCCCACCCGACCGGCTGCCGCCTTGCTTCGGCGACAGGCAAAAAAAGGGCCGCCCGAAGGCGACCCTTGATTAGCTGCAATCATCTGATGCCTGGTCCAGCATGGCCGATCCGCGAAACCGGGAAGTCTTGCGCGGATGGACCCTGCTAGATGTCAGCGGTCAGAAATTGCCATATTGCTCGTTGCCGACGAAGCCAAGCTTCGTCACGCCGGCGCGCTTGATCTCTGCCAACACTTCATCAACGGTCACATAGCGGGTCTGCGCATTCGGCTGGAACTGCAGTTCCGGCTCCACAGGCAGACGCAGCGACTGCTGCAGATACTGACGCAGGGTCAGCAGATCGATCGCCGAACCATTCCAGGTGATGATCCCGGCAGGGTCGATGGCGACCTTGTTCTTGACCGGGTCGATCACGCTGTCAGTCGGCGGCGCGTTCTGCGGCAGGTCGATCTTGACCGCGTGGGTCTGGATCGGAATGGTGATGATGAACATGATGAGGAGAACGAGCATGACGTCGATCAACGGCGTCGTGTTCATTTCCATCATCGGTTCGCCATCATCGGAACCCATGCTCATGGACATAGCGAAATCTCCTTAATCAGCCGGTCAGAGGCGGGTCGTCGTCGAGCCGGGTTCCGGCTCGGAGATGAAGCCCACCTTGGGGAAACCAGCGCGCTGCATCGTGTAGATGGTGCCACCGATGCAGCGATAGGGGGTATTGATGTCGCCGCGGATATGCACTTCGGGCATATCCTCGGGCGTCATATTCTCAACGCCGCCTAATTTCTTGATGTCCGCTTCCAGCTTAGCGACCGCGCGATCCAGCAACTCGCTGGAGCTGACCGGCGCCATGCCCCAGAAAACGGCACAACTGCCATCGGAGGCTTGCGTAACGGAAAGCAACACATTTTCCGGCTTCGTCGTGGTCGGCTCGAAAGCCACCTTGGGAAGCTGGAGATCGACCGATTGGACGACGACCGGAACCGCGATGAGAAAGATGATGAGCAACACCAGCATGACGTCGACGAGCGGCGTCGTGTTGATGTCGGACAAGGGCTTGTCGTCACCGCCGCCGGGGCCAACACTCATTGCCATTGATACAATCCTAACCTTGATGTCGATGGCGCCCCGTTAAGCGAGGCCCACGTCCGGCGGGGAAACCGGGCGGTCGCAGCCGCCACCCGGTCCCCGAACCGGAATATTAAGGCAATCAGGCCTTGGTCGGCGCGACAGCAGGCTTGGCAACCGGAGCAGCCGGTGCCGGACCAACGGAAGGCTTCACGGCACCGTCGGAAACCAGATAGGCCAGCAGATCGACGGTGAAACCGTTGAGCTGTTCGGCGATGTTCTTGTTACGACGCTGCAAGAAGTTGTAAGCGAGCACCGCAGGAACGGCGACGGCCAGACCCAGCGCGGTCATGATCAGCGCTTCACCGACCGGGCCGGCAACGGCGTCGATCGAAGCCTGACCGGCAGCGCCGATCTTGATGAGCGCGCGGTAGATGCCGATAACCGTACCGAACAGACCGATGAACGGCGAGGTCGAACCAACGGTCGCGAGGAAGGCGAGGCCGCCACCGAGCGACGAGTTGATGCCGGCTTCCGAACGGGCGAGCGAGCCGTGCAGCCAGTCATGCGCTTCGACCGGATCCTTCAGCTTGCCATGCTCTTCCTGAGCCTTGATGCCGTCATCGACGATCTGCTTGTAGGCCGAGTTCTTTTCCAGCTTGGCCGACGCTTCCTTGAGCGAACCGGCGCGCCAGAAGGTCGCACGGACCTTCTTGCCCTGGTTGATCACCTTCTGCTGTTCGATCAGCTTGGTGAACAGAATGTAGAAAGTGCCGACCGACATGCCGCACAAGATGATGAAAACAGTCCAGGCAATGACACCGCCCTGTTCCAGGGCTTCCACAAGACCGTAGGGGTTTTCCGGCTTTGGAGCCGCAGCTGCGAGATACATCAACATGTTCAAGACTTCCCTCTCAATGAGATCAAGCTAGGGACAGGCGGCGCCGGGCGCACGCCTTCCCGATCAGGATTATTCCGGCAGACGCCAGGTGATACGCCCATTGTACGTGTCGGGCATTTCCGCACCATCAGACCCCTTGGCCGGCTTGAAGCGCGCACGCTTCGGCAGCAGGCGGCAGGTGGCCTCGTCGAGGTCGGCATGGCCGGTCGAAGAGGTGATGGTGCAGTTGGTCACACGACCATCCGCGCCGATTTCCAAACGGAAGCCAGCCGTACCCGAACGCTCTTCGCGCTGCGCGCGGCTCGGATAGTCCGCATCGCTTAGCCATGAACCAGGCTGACTACGCGGCGAAGCGCGGGTCGCAGCCTGAGGCGGGGGCGGCGGTGCAGCCGGAGGCGGCGGCGGTGCGGCGACCGGAACCGGATTGAACACCGGAGGGGGTGTCCGAACGACGGTCATGGTCGGCGCAGGCGCCGGGGTCTGCACGATCGGCGGGGGCGCGACAACCGGCGGCGGCTCGATCGGCTGATCTGGCGGCGGCGGTGGCGGCTCCTCGTCCGGTGGTGGCGGTTCCTCCTTCACGTCGATCACGTTCAGCTGTTCTGCCGCCTTTTTGACATATTTCATGCCAAGACCGGTGACGAAGGCATAGCCAAGAACAGCGTGAATCAGGGCGACGATGACGATCGAGACAGTCCGACTCGATCCTTGCGAGTGGTCAGCATAGGCCATTCGGCAACGACACTCCTTAACTCATCTTACCAGTGGTTTATACAAAATCAGCCAAAAACGACCCCAGCCGATCGGGCTGCCCCGGTCGCCTTTGGCCCCTGTCCGTTCATTTGCTACCGCGCAAACTCCTATCGCGACGCATCGTGGCACGCAAACGCTTTATCGATATGTTCATTTGCGGTTACCATTTCATATCGGAATGACTTGCCTGTGACATCCTTGCCACTGGCCCAAAACATAGGACGAAGCTGACGATGAAATCCGCCACCCGCCTGATCCGCCTGGGATTGTCCTGCCTCATTTTCGCCGCACCTCCCGCGGTTTTCCCGGCCTTTGCCCAAAACGGAAAGCTGGTAACGCAACCATCATCCGCCCGCCTTGGCCTGTCCTATGCCGACATTGTGGACCTGGCGGACAAAGCACCGCTAGTGGCCAATGTGCGTATTCGCAACATCATCACTTTGAAGGCGGAGCAGGCCGGTTCGGTCCCGGCAGGCCATAAAAGGCTGTATGTCGAGGCCGATGTGACGGGGCTGATTCGCGGCGAAGCGGGAATCGCCCCCCTTGTAACTTATCTCTACGACGCCCCCCTCGACGCGCGCGGCAAGATGGCCAAGCTCAAAAAGGCGCAGCTCATTCTCTTTGCGCGTCCGAGCGGGCGGCCTGGCGAAATCCAGTTGATCGCGCCCGACGCGCAAATTCCCGCCACCCCGGCCGAAATTGACCGGGTCAAGGCGGTGCTGTCCGCACTGGTCGCGCCCAACACACCGCCGCGGATTCTGGGCCTGGGCGACGCCTTCCATGTCGCGGGCACGGTCGCGGGCGAAGGCGAAACGCAGATTTTCCTGCGTACCGAAAATGGCGATCCGGTATCCCTCTCGATCCTGCGCCGTCCGGGCCAGGCACCCCATTGGGCGGTCGCGCTGGGCGAGATCATGGACGAAGCGGCCCGCGCGCCCGAACCGGGCACCCTGCTCTGGTATCGGCTGGCCTGCACATTGCCCGCCACCCTGCCCGCCCGCGCCGTGCGCACCCTGTCGGTTCAGGATGCAGAGGCCGCGAGGTCAGACTATGGCGTTGTGATCGCCGCGCTCGGCCCATGCGGACGAACGCGCGCCACTTCCTGATTCGGAGGAGGCATAAGCGACGCCGCGCTTTTCCTTGGACAGTTTCGCGCGGGCGGCTATCAGCGCCGCGTTCATCAGCCGCACAAGGAAGATACGCCGCCATGACCAATCTGCACCGCCATGCCCCGCTGCGCGTCGCGCTTGTCGGCCTCGGCACGGTGGGCGGCGGGGTGATTCGGCTGTTGAATACCAATGGCGACCTGATCGCGCGCCGCGCCGGATGCCCGATCCAGATCGTCGCCATCTCCGCGCGCGATCGGAACAAGGATCGTGGCGTCGATCTGTCGCCCTATGAATGGGTGGACGACATGACGACGCTCGCCACGCGCGACGATGTCGATGTCGTGGTCGAACTGATCGGCGGCGCGGATGGCCCCGCCCTCACCCTGGCGCGCCAGTGCCTGACCTTGGGCAAGCCTTTTGTCACCGCCAACAAGGCGATGCTGGCGCATCATGGCCTGGATCTCGCCCGGCTCGCAGAAACGGGCGGCACTGCGCTGAAATATGAAGCCGCAGTCGCAGGCGGCATCCCGGTCATCAAGGGGATGCGCGAAGGCGCCGCCGCCAACGAAATCAGCCGCGTCTACGGCATCCTGAACGGCACCTGCAATTACATACTGACCACGATGGAGAAGGAAGGCCGGGGCTTCGACGAGGTGCTCAAGGAAGCGCAGGATCTGGGCTATGCCGAGGCCGATCCCAGCTTCGACATCGACGGCGTCGACGCCGCGCACAAACTGACCATCCTCGCCAGCCTCGCCTTCGGCACCGAACTGGATTTCGATGCTGTCGCGACCACCGGCATCCGCCACGTCATCGCCGCCGACATCGCCGAAGCCGCCGCACTGGGCTTTCGCATCCGCCTGGTAGGCATGGCGCAAAACAGCGCAGATGGCCTGTTCCAGCGTGTCCACCCGATGCTGGTGCCGCTCGATCATCCGCTGGCCCATGTCGATGGATCGCTGAACGCCGTGGTGGCGGAGGGCAATTTCGTCGGCCGCCTCTTCTTCCAGGGCCGGGGCGCGGGCGACGGCCCAACCGCTTCCGCCGTCGTGGCCGACCTGATCGACGTCGCCCGCGACGAATATGGCGACGCCTTCGCCATGCCGGTCGCCGCCCTCACGCCGCAGAACACCGCCGATGCCGGCGCACGCATCGGCCGGAGCTATCTGCGCTTCAAGGTACAGGATCGTCCCGGCGTGCTGGCCGAAATCGCCGCCGCCACCCGCGATGCGGGCGTATCGATCGAAAGCATGATCCAGCGCGGGGCCAACCAGGCCGACGGCGTGCTGGTCGCCATCGTCACCCATGCCGGCGAAGAACGCTGCGTGCGCGAGACTCTGGAGCGACTGGCGGGGTCCGACAGCCTGCTCGACACGCCGATCGTCATGCATATTCTCGATTGATCCAGCTAATGCTGCCCGGCGCCCTGGATGCGTTCGGGTGGCGGTGGCGACAGGTCGACATCGGGATCGACGATCGCCTGCACACCCTTCGCCAGCACCCCTATCGCCTGGAATAGCGGCAAGCCCCCGGTGCAGCCGGTGCCCTGTCCCCCGACCACGCCGCAACTACCCTGCCGCACGGCGACGGCCGACGCCCGCGGCACTTCTCCCCGCAACGGGGCGGCCGCTTCATCGCTGGCGCGGGGCAGGGGCAGCCGCTCACGCGCGTTACGCTCTGCCTGCGTGCCACACACCACGATCGCATCGCCACTGCGGTCGCACGGACGAACGACCTGCGTCTTGGCCCGGTAGGCGGCCATCAACGCGTCGTCGCCCGCCCTCTGCGCGTGGGCTGACGATGCCATCGCCAGCGGTGCGAGAAGAAAGTACCGCGTCATGATGCCAGAAAAGCAGCCAATCATGGCCGCATCATGTCACAGCGGATCGGTGCGAAATGGGCCATGCTGCCCGCCATCCTGCCTCGACAAGAACGGGCCAGACGCCTATCGGATCGATCCATAAAAATAGGCAGGGGAAGATGATGGTGCAGGCAAGCTCGACTCTGGATCGCGTCCTGGTGCTCGAAATGGTCCGCGTCACCGAAGCGGCCGCGATCGCCGCTTCGAAGCTGATCGGCCGCGGCGACGAGAAAGCGGCCGACGCCGCCGCCGTGGAGGCAATGCGCCTCGCCTTCAACGACCTTTATATGGACGGCACCGTCGTCATCGGCGAGGGTGAGCGCGACGAAGCGCCGATGCTCTATATCGGCGAGAAAGTGGGCAATGCGATCGGCACCGGGCCGCGGATCGACATCGCGCTCGATCCGTTGGAAGGCACCACCATCACCGCCAAGGCTGGGCCCAACGCGCTGGCCGTGCTGGCCATTTCGGAAGAAGGCGGCCTGCTGAACGCGCCCGACGTCTATATGGAAAAACTGGCGATCGGCCCCGGCTATCCCGACGGCACGATCGACCTCAAACGGTCGGTGCGGGAGAATGTCGAAGCGGTCGCCCGCGCCAAGGGCGTCGATCCGCACGAAATCATCGTCTGCGTGCTAGACCGGCCCCGCCACGAAAAATTGATCGGCGAACTGCGCGCGATCGGTTGCGGCATCATGCTGATCCCCGACGGCGACGTCGCAGGCGTGATCGCCACTACCGATCCGGAAACCACGATCGATATCTATATGGGATCGGGCGGCGCGCCCGAAGGCGTGCTGGCCTGCGCCGCGCTGCGCTGCGTCGGCGGCCAGTTCAAGGGCAAGCTACTGTTCCGCAACGAGGATGAGAAAGGGCGCGCCCGTAAATGGGGCATAACCGATCTCGACAAAATCTATGACCTCAACGAACTGGCGAAGGGCGACTGCATCTTTGCTGCGACCGGCGTGACCGACGGATCACTGTTGGACGGGGTCAAGCGCCTGCCCGGCGGCAAGCTAACCACCGAGAGCGTAGTGATGCGCGCCAGCACCGGCACGGTGCGCTGGGTGAAGGGCGAGCATCGGATCGACAACAAAAGCCGATAAACTGAAAAGGGAGCCACTCGGCTCTCTGACGTCGTAAGTTGCGGTCGATTCTATCGGCCGGCGCGATGGTTGAGGTCATGGCCCAGCGCCAGTATGCCAACGCCGATCAACGTGTAGACGCCTTCCTGCAGGCCATGGTCCATGGTGAGCGCACCGGCCATCACCCCCAGCCCCAGCGATCCGATCGCCGCGGGCATCATATAGCCATGGACCAGCGCGCCATGGCCCAGCGCCACCGCGCCCAGCAGGATCGCGAGCACCAGCCCGGCTTCATGGAATATGGGACTGTCGAACATGCCCCCCGCCGATGCCAGCAGGCCCAATATCACCGCCGTCGCAAAGCAATGGGCGACGCACAGTCCCGACAGCGCGATCGCGATACGATCGATCCGGCCGCTCAGCAGGGCATGGCGCAAGGTCAACTTCATGGTCGCGATTACATAGGCCAAGCGACCGTAAGTTACAACATAACATCGTGATTTTTCCGCAGCGTCCCGCTGCAGTTCAGGCCGCCAGGCGCAGGCAGTTGCGGCCACTATGCTTGGCGCGATAGAGCGCCTTGTCCGCCGCCTCCAGCAGCGTCGAGCGGTCGGACGCGCCATCGATCGCGACCAGCCCGGCGCTGAATGTCACGCTGATCGCCAGCGACGCGCCGACGGCGATCGGCTCGTCCAATATAGCGCGCAACCGCTCGCACATCATGCTCGACCGGTCGATATCGCTGTCGAGCAGCAGGATGGCGAATTCCTCGCCGCCCAACCGGCCGATGCTGTCGCCCGCGCGCAGGCCAGGGCGCAACCGTTCGACAAAGGCGCTCAGCACCCTGTCGCCCGCGCCATGGCCATAGCGGTCGTTGACCGACTTGAAATGGTCGATATCGATCAGCAGCAGCGACGATCGGGCGCCGATGGCGGCACGTTCGATCTCGCGATCCAGCTTGTCCAGAAACGCCCGGCGGCTATCGGCCCCGGTCAGCGAATCGCGCGCTGCCACCTGTTGCAGCGCGCGTTGGCGCGCCTTGTGCCGCGACATGTCGCGGATCATACTGACGACCCCGCTTGGCAGTCCGCGCTCGTCGATCATGGCGCGGCTCACCATTTCGCACCATTCCAGCCCGTCGGCCGTCACCAGTGGCCGGAATTCGACCTTATGCGCCGTGCCCGGCTGCTCCAGCGCGCGCCGATGGGTCGCGATCACCACGGCCCGATCCTGCGGATCGACCAGATTGGCGGCGGCCTGCCCCAACAGCAATTCGGGCGCGCAGCCGATCTGCTCGGCGGCGGAAAGCGATGCATATTGGATGACGCCATCGATGCTGATGTTGAGCACCACGTCGCCGCTATATTCGGCCATGGCGCGATAGCGCGCCTCGCTCTGCTGCAACATCTGGAACAGCCGCTTGCGCGCCGCCAGCTCCACCGCGACGGGCATGCACAGCAGGAAGCTGAGCGCGAGATAGAATTGGAAGAACTGGATGCGGTCGCCCGTCGAACCCTCAACCCAGGTCAGCGGACCGATACCCGCCATGGTGGCGGTGCCGCCGATCGCCGCCAGCAGGATGACCGCCGCCGCCGATCCCATATGGCCGACGCGAAAAGCGATCAGCACCAGCGGCAGGAGCAGCGCGAACAGCAAAGGATAGCGTGCCCAGAAGAACACATGGACGGTCGTCAGCGCGAACAGGCCGAGCAGCAGTACCGCTTCCAGCTTGGCGCGGGTCGATGCCTCATCCATCCACCGCCGGAATTCGCCCTGAAACGCCATGATCAGGATCGGCGCGCAGGTCAGCCCACCCAGAACATGACCGGTATACCATTGCACGAAGGAGGGCCAGAAGGACACCGACGTCAGGGTAGAGGCGACCAGCGCCGCGGACAGACCGGCGACGATATTGGCCACGCCGCACAAGGCGACGACGAAGACGATCAGCGGCCGGATGGCGCCGATCACTAGCCGGTCGATGACGAACCAGCGACACATGACGGCCACGATCAGCGATTCGGCGATATTGATCGCCGCCATGGGCAAGGCCGCCGCCGGTCCCATGCCCACCCAGGCGGTCGCCGCCGCGCTGGCGACGCCGCAGGCGATGATCGCGCGGGGCCAATGGGCGGTGGGCGACGTCAGCAGCTGCGCCATCAGAAACGCATTGGCGCACCAGATGAACGCCAATCCCCCTTCGAATCGCGACAGCATCAGGGCCAGCGACGCCACCGCGAAATAGACGCAGCCGGTCGCGACCGGTGCGATCCATAAGGAAGGTTGGCGAAGGGCGGTATGCGGCATGTCGCGGGCGATGCTAGGCGTTCATCGTTAATATTTGCTCACGATCGCTATGCCGCCGTGGAGGAAAATAGCCGCTAATCCGTAGCGGTCCCCTGCGCCGCCTGCGCCAGCAACGCCCGCCACCCTGCCAGCCTTTGCGCCCGCACCGGCGGGGCAAGATCGGGCGCGAATCGCACCCGCGCCGCCGCCATGCCGATCGCCGCCTCCAACGAGGGGAACAGGCCGACGCCAACGCCCGCCAGCATGGCCGCGCCGCGCGCCGTTGTCTCCACATCGCCCGGCCGTTCGACAGTCAGGTCCAGCATGTCGGCCATGTCCTGCGCGATCCAGTCGTTGGCGCTCATCCCGCCATCGATCCGCAGCGACCGCCAGGGCGCGCCATCGGCGGCGAAGGCGGCGGCGAGGTCATGTACCTGGTGCGCCATCGATTCGAGCGCAGCCCGGACGATATGCGCCCGGCCGGCACCATGGGTCAGCCCGACGATCATGCCGGTCGCCTCCGGCCGCCAATGCGGCGCGCCCAGGCCGGACAGGGCGGGCAGCAGGAAGACGCCGCCATTGTCGGACACGGAACGGGCGATCGCATCGGTATCGGCGGCCGCTGCGATCAGGCCGATCCGGTCGCGCAGCCATTGGATCAGGCTGCCCGCGACAAAGATTGATCCCTCCAGCGCATAATGGCGGCGGCCGTCCATCTGATACAATATCGTGCCGAGCAGCCGATGGGCGGACGCCGGCACCGCTTCCCCCACCGGGGCCAGCACGAAGGCACCGGTGCCCAGGGTCGCCTTGACCGCGCCCGGCGTCAGGCACCCTTGCCCGATGGTCGCCGCCTGCTGATCGCCCGCCAGCCCGCAGACCCGGATCGGCGCGCCCAGCCAATCGTGCAATGTCGCGCCGAAATCGCCTGCATTGTCGACGATCTCCGGCAAGGCAGCCTGCGGGACGCCGAACAGGGCGCACAACTCCACGTCCCATCCCGCCCCGTCCAGCGCCATCAACTGCGTCCGGCTGGCATTGCTGGCGTCGCTGATGTGCAGCCCACCGGTCAGCTTCCACACCAGCCAGCTTTCCACCGTACCGAAAGCCAAGGCATCCCCGGCCGCCGCCACATCGGCGCGATTGTCGATCATCCAACGCATCTTGGTCGCGGAGAAATAGGGGTCAATGACCAGGCCGGTGCGCTGCTGGATCAGCCCCTCATGACCGTCCGCCCGCAACGCCGCGCAATGGTCCGCCGTACGCCGGTCTTGCCACACGATCGCCCGGCCGATCGGATCGCCCGTCCGCCGGTTCCAGGCGACCACCGTCTCGCGCTGGTTGGCGATGCCGATCGCGGCGACCCGGTCGGCTCCGCCAGCCCGGTCCACCATCTGCCGCGCGCATTGCAGCGTGCGCGTCCAGATTTCCGCTGCGTCATGTTCGACCCAGCCAGGCTGCGGATAATATTGGGTCAGGTCCGCCTGTGCGGTCGCGATCCGCGCGCCGTCAGGGGCATAGAGCATCGCGCGGGTCGATGTCGTGCCCGCGTCCAGCACCAGCAACAGGCGCTCGCTCATAACCTCTCCTCCAGCCAGCGCTCCAGCCGATCGACCTGCGCCCGGTCCAACCGCAGCCCCAGCTTGCTGCGCCGCCAGAGCATGTCCTCACTGGTCTGCGCCCATTCACGTGTCATCATATGCGCCGCCTCCGCTTCGGTCAGGCCATGGCCGAAGTCCAGCCCCAGCGCCGACGCGTCGTGGGCATCCCCCAACCAGACCCGCGCCTGCGTGCCATAGGCGCGTGCGATCCGGTCGATCGTGGCCGGTGCCAGAAACGGATAGTCATGCCCCAGATCGGCCTTCAGCGCGGCAAGGCCGGTCATTGGAAAGTCGCCACCGGGCAGGGGTGCGTCGGCGGTCCAGTCGTCTCCCTGCAAAGCTGGCACATACGGCTTGAGCAGATCCACGGCCTCCGCCGCCAGATGGCGATAGGTGGTGATCTTGCCGCCAAAGACGCTCAGCAGCACTGGCGCGCCATCTTCCCCATCCAGTTCCAGGCGATAGCCGCGCGTCGCCGCTTCCGGCCTCGCCGATCCGTCGTCCACCAGCGGCCGTACCCCGGCATAGGACCAGAGGACATCGGCCGGCGTGATCGATCGGGCGAAATAGCGATTCGCGGCTTCGCACAGATAGGCGATCTCCTCTGCGCTTGCGACCACATGGTCGAGGCCACCGTCATGATCGCGGTCCGTCGTACCGATCAACGTGAAGTCGCGTTCATAGGGAATGGCGAAAAAGATGCGGCCGTCGGAGAGTTGGAAGAAATAGGCGAAGCCATGGTCGAACAGGCGCGGCACGACGATATGCGACCCACGCACCAGCCGCATATGCCGGTCGCTCGGCCGGTCGGCGCGGTCGAGCAGATCCAGTACGGCCGGCCCGGTGGCGTTCACCACGGCGCGGGCGTGAACAGCCTCTTCGCCGCGCCCCGACTGCGTCATGATCCGCCAATGGCCATCGGCGTGCGTCAGGCCGACGACGGCCGTGCGGGTGCGCACGTCCGCGCCCCGATCGGCGGCATCGCGCGCGTTCAGCACGACCAGCCGGGCGTCATCGACCCATGCGTCCGAATAGCAATAGCCCGGCCCGAATCCGGCTTTCAACGCCGCGCCCGCCGGATGGCGACGCAGGTCGATCGCCTGCGTCGCGGGCAACGCGCGACGGCCGCCGATATGGTCGTAGAGAAACAGGCCCAGCCGCAGCATCCAGCGCGGTCGCAGCCCTTTGGTCCAAGGCAGGACGAAACGCATGGGATGAATGATGTGCGGCGCAATGGCCCATAGCCGTTCGCGCTCGGCCAGCGATTCGCGCACCAGGGCGAATTCGTAATGCTCCAGATAGCGCAGGCCGCCATGGATCAGCTTGGTGGATGCCGACGACGTGCCGCTGGCAAGGTCGCCCTGTTCCAACAGCAGCACATGCGCGCCGCGCCCGGCGGCGTCGCGGGCGATGCCGCAGCCATTCACCCCGCCGCCAATGACGGCCAGGTCGTATATGTCGGCTTTTGGCGTCGCGCTCACGCCTGCCGGTGTAGGATGGGCAGGCGCGCGAGGGAACCGCGAAAACCATGCCCGGCCGCGACGGGCGATGCCGCGCCGCCGCCAGGTCTTCGCCAGTCCCCAGGCGAAAGCGAAAGATGGTTCAGGCCAGGCTGTCGATCACCAGCCCACTGTTCGTGCTGTCGGTGCTGCTCGCCGCGCTGCCGTACAGCGACTGCGACAGGCTGCTGCGCAGATTTTCGAGGAAGGCGATGATCGAATCCAGCTGCTCGGTCGCGCTGGTCGCATCAGTGCTGGTCGTGCTGCTGTCGCTGCTCTCCTCGGTCGATTCCGACGGCGGCGGGCCAGGCGGCGGACCGCGCATCGGGCCGGGGCCGCCGACGCCGCCCATGCCCTCGATGCTCATGCTCTCCTCGCTGCTGGCGTCGGCCGTCGCGGTCGCGCCGCCCGGTCCCTGAGCGAAGAAGCTTTGCAGAGCCGCCGCCTGATCCTCGGTCAGCGTCCCCGCCGACACCTGATTCTCGATCAGCGAATCGATCCGGTCCTTCATCGCCGACGGATCGAGCCGCGCGCTGCTTTCGCTCGCCGAAGCGGAGAGCGCGGTATCGATCGAATTGAGCGCCGTGTCCAACGCATCGCCATCGACCGCCGACAGCGATCCTGTCTCGATCGCGGCATCGATCTTGCGGTCCATCATCGCGCGGGGCGATGGCGGCATAGTCATAGTGTAGCTGTTGATACTGGTCATGATGGAAGTCCCCACTTCGTTTCAGCAGGGACCATCATGCCGGGAAGATCTAAAAAAACCTTGTATTTCAACGACGTAATTTACTGAAATATAAGTGCTACACGGATCAACGACCGGTTAACGCCTGGCCCTGGTCAGGCTTTTTCCAGCGTGCATTGCAACGGATGCTGGTTCTGCCGGGCGAAATCCATCACCTGATTCACCTTCGTCTCGGCGACTTCATAGCTGAAAATGCCGCACACGCCGACGCCGCGCTGGTGGACATGCAGCATCACCCGCGTCGCTTCCTCCATGTCCATGCGGAAGAAGCTTTGCAGCACATGTACGACGAACTCCATCGGGGTATAGTCGTCGTTGAGCAGCAACACCTTATAGAGCGAAGGCTTCTTGGTGCGGGTGCGCGTCCGGGTGGCGATGCCGACGCTGGGACCGCCCGGCCCCTCGCCCTGATCGTCCGGATGCTGGCCGGCCATCGTAACGGGGCCTGCATGGGATGTGGTAAGGCTGTTCATGATGCCCAAGGATATGGCGATTTGCCGCCGCATGGCAAGGGGCCGAAGAGGCCATCCGGCCGGGTGGGACGATATTTCAGCTTCAACGCGAAGGGGCGCCGCTTCCCTGATGGAAGCGACGCCCCTTTGCCATCATAGGAAAAGCGTGGCCGATCAGGCGGCCAGCGACTTTACCTTGTCGGTCACCAGCGTCACGCGAGCGGTCAGCGGCTGGGCGATGTCACCGGCCAGCTTCATCATCGCTTCGCTGCTCTTGGCGGCTTCCTTCGTGAATTCGTCGAAGCTGCTCGAAAACATCTGGCTTTGCAACTGGAAGAATTCTGTCGGCGTCTTGACGGTCGAGAAGGTCTTGAACGACGCGGTCGCCTTTTCGAAATTCTTGCGGCTGTAATCGACGGCTTCCTGGCCCATGGTTTCCATGGCCTTGGCAGCGATCTTACCGGATTCGACCAGCGCTTCGACATTGCCCTTGGCGATGTCGCTCAGTTCTTCGATCGCCTTGGTCGACTTCTCGACGCCGGCCTTAGCCTTCTCGTTCATGTCGGCATAGGCCGTTTCGAACTTGGCCTTGGTATCTTCGGCGAACTTCTTACCGGTTTCGATGACGTCGTTCATGGTCTTGGTTCCTTCTGCGGGCAGCGGCTGGGTCGCAATGGTTTCGGCCTTGGTCAGGCTCTCTGTAATTTTGGGT
Organism: Pseudomonadota bacterium; assembly: GCA_040389985.1. Lineage (GTDB taxonomy): Bacteria > Pseudomonadota > Alphaproteobacteria > Sphingomonadales > Sphingomonadaceae > Sphingobium. The sequence continues at coordinate 96,394 of JAZJZH010000013.1, read as the reverse complement.
TCGGGCGCGGCGTCCACCGCGGTCGTAGCGGCGGCGACTGCGACCGGATCGACCTTTTCGGTCGGGATCTCGGCAGGCTCGGCCGTTGACGAAGGCGTCGGAGCGGGTGTCGGTGTCGGCGTGGGAGCAGGCGTCGGCACCGGCTCCTTCTGCGGATTGGTATCGATCGGCTTCACCGCCGCCGAAACGGCTTTCCTGGGCGCGGGCTTCTTTGCCGCCGGGCCGCCGATCGCCGCTTCCGCCGCCTTCAGCGCCTCGCTCGCCGACAGGGTCGACGAACCGGACTTGGCGCGCGGGCCGCTCTTCGGGGCCTTTGGTGTAACAGCCATGACCATCCTCCGTTTGTTGCAGTGCACAATAAGTGCTTCGGAGGAGTCTTGCAAGAGTTATTGTGCAGTGCAACAAAATTGAAATGGGCGGCTGGACGGCTTTTCGGCACCACTGGCCGAAAAGCCCGGATAAACTCTCTGTGGCGCGCCTTTAGCGCCCCTTTACGTAACGTCCGGGCGCATCCTCGATCGCCGTGAGGCGGCCCTTGCCCGGTTGCCGGGCGCCCTTCGCGGGCACCATACGCGAATCGCCCTGCTCGATCCAGGCGCGCCAATCGGGCCACCAGCTGCCCTTGGTTTCTTTCGCCACCGCGAGGAAATCCTCCAGCGTCGGCTGCGCCTCGTCCGCCACCCAATATTGATATTTGTTCGCGGCGGGCGGATTGATGACCCCGGCGATATGGCCCGACCCGGCCAGCAGGAACCGCACCGGCCCGGACAGATTTTCCGTCAGCTTCCATACGCTTTCCAGCGGGGCGATATGATCGTCCCGCCCGGCCTGCACATAGGCGGGGGTCTGGATCGCCTTGAGATCGATCGGCGTCCCGTCCACGCTGATGGCACCGGGCACGACCAGCAGATTGTCGCGATACAGCCGGGTCAGATAATCCTTGTGCCAGCGCGCCGGCAGGTTGGTCGTGTCGCCATTCCAGTAGAGCAGGTCGAAGGGCGGATAATCCTGCCCCAGCAGATAATTGTTGACGACATAGTTCCAGATCAGGTCGCGCCCGCGCAGCAGGTTGAAGGTGACGGCCATATAGCGCCCGTCCAGGAACCCGCCGGTCGATAGCTGGTCCACCAGCTTCATCTGCTCGTCATCGATAAACAGGGTCAGGTCGCCGGCCTGGCTGAAATCCACCTGCGCGGTGAAGAAGGTCGCGCTCGCCACCTTATCCGCCTGACCCCGCGCCGCCAGCAGCGCCAGCGTCGCCGCCAGCGTCGTGCCCGCAACGCAATAGCCGATGGTGTGGACGCTCTTCACCTTCAGCAGGTCGCGGACCGTATCGATCGCATCGACCTGGCCTTTCAGGATATAATCGTCCCAGACCAGATCCTTCATGGAAGCGTCGGCCGACTTCCAAGACACCAGGAACACGCTGATCCCCTGGTCCACCGCCCATTTGACGAAGCTTTTTTCGGGCGACAGGTCGAGAATGTAGAAACGGTTGATCCAGGGCGGGAAGATGATGAGCGGGGTTTCCAGCACCTGCGCCGTCGATGGCGCATAATGGATCAGCTGATAGAGCGGGGTTTCATGAATAACCTTGCCCGGCGTCGCGGCGATGTTGCGCCCCAGTTCGAACTGCGTGCCGTCGGTGTGGCTCAATTGCCCCTTTTCCATGTCGGCCAGCATGTGTTTGAGGCCCTTGACCAGATTCTCGCCGCCGCTTTCGATCGTCTTCTGCACGACGGTCGGGTTGGTGAGCGGGAAATTGGCGGGCGAGAGTGCGTCCAGCATCCCGCTGGTGGCGAAACGCAGCTTGGCCTTGGCCTTGGGATCGATGCCATCGACTGCGTCGGCCAAGCGGAGCATATAATCCGAGGTCAATAGATAGCTTTGCCGGATCAGGTCGTAAAAGGGATGCTGCGTCCACGCCGGGTCGGCAAAGCGCCGGTCCTTGCGCGCCGCCGGACTTTCCGCCGGTGCCGGGTCCGGCTGATCGCGCAGCAGTCCGCCCGAATCGAGGAAGCGCTGCCACAGCGCCAGCCCTTCGTCGGCAAAGCCGGTCTGGATGCGCGCCACCATTTCCGGGTCGAACGGCAGCACGCGGCCAGTGGCGCCCGCCGCCTGTTCCAGCATCAACTGCTGGGCGCGGCCGATCACATCGGTCCACTGCTGCATCTGTTGCAATGTCGGCAGGTGTGGCTCCATGACGTCGGCTTTATCCATGGCCACCTTGCTTCTCCTGGTATCGTCGCTTCGCGCGGCTTTCGCTGGCGCGTCGCAATCCGGCGAGTTATAGCCAGATTGTGACATGCCAGCGGCACGTTGCGCACTATCCCCTACAGAGAGCTTTCAGGAAAGCCCCAATAATGTCCGAAGAATTCTACCGCATGAAGCGCCTGCCGCCCTATGTCATCGCCGAAGTCAATGCGATGCGAGCGGCCGCCCGTGCAGCGGGAGAGGATATTATCGACCTGGGCATGGGCAATCCTGACCTGCCGCCGCCGCCGCATGTCATCGCCAAGCTGATCGAGGTGGCGCAGAAGCCCGACGCCCATGGCTATTCCCAGTCGAAGGGCATTCCCGGCCTGCGCAAGGCGCAGGCCAATTATTACGGCCGCCGTTTCGGCGTCGATGTCGACCCGGAAACCGAAGTCGTCGTGACCATGGGGTCGAAGGAAGGGCTGGCCAGCCTGGCCACCGCGATCACCGCGCCCGGCGACGTCGTGCTGGCCCCCAATCCCAGCTACCCGATCCATATGTTCGGCTTCATCCTGGCGGGTGCCACGATCCGATCCGTGCCGACGACCGCGGACGAAAATTATTTCCGCGCACTCGACCGCGCCATGGCCTTCACCGTGCCGCGCCCGTCGATCCTGGTCGTCAACTATCCGTCCAATCCGACGGCCGAGACGGTCGACCTTGCCTTCTACGAACGGCTGGTCGCCTGGGCGAAGGAGAATAAGGTCTGGGTGCTCAGCGACCTGGCCTATTCCGAACTTTATTATGACGGCAATCCGACGCCCTCCATCCTTCAGGTGCCGGGCGCGAAGGATATCGCGATCGAGTTTACGTCGCTGTCCAAGACCTACAGCATGGCCGGTTGGCGCATGGGCTTTGCGGTCGGCAACAAAAAACTGATCGCGGCGATGACGCGGGTGAAATCCTATCTCGACTATGGCGCGTTCACGCCGATACAGGCGGCGGCCTGCGCCGCGCTCAACGGGCCGCAGGACATCGTCGAGAAGAACCGCCTTCTCTATCATAAGCGCCGCGACGTGCTGGTCGAAAGCTTCGGTCGCGCCGGCTGGGACATTCCCGCCCCGCCAGCTTCCATGTTCGCCTGGGCACCGCTGCCGCCTGCGCTCAAAGACATGGGCAGCCTGGAATTTTCCAAGCAGCTCCTGACCCATGCCAAGGTCGCGGTGGCGCCGGGCGTTGGCTATGGCGAGGATGGCGAAGGCTTCGTGCGCATCGCCATGGTCGAGAATGAACAGCGGCTGCGGCAGGCGGCCCGCAACATCAAGCAATATCTCAAGTCGATGGGCGTCAATGCGCCTTCCTCCAAGGGCGTGGCCTGAGTTCGAACCGTCGGTCTTCGCGTTAAAGCGCAGAGTGTTCCCGCGAAGGCGGGAACCCATTACGGCCGTCGGGACTGAGTTCGGGTCTTCGGGGGAACACTCTGTCTTGAGCAAGGCACGTTCCGGTGTTGCCATCGCCGTGCTTCGTCCCCTTGCCCCGTCTTCCACGATGAAGGATAGCTGCGTCGTGAGAGGTGCCCCGCGATGATCCCCCTGCCCCAGGTCAGCCAGGTCGCCCAGACCATCCAACTGGCGCTGGCCCCCGTCTTCCTGCTGGCGGGCATCGGCGCGTTCCTGAACGTCTGCGTCAGCCGTCTCGCCCGCATCATCGACCGTGCGCGCACGGTAGAGGCGGCGATCCTGACCTCGCGCGGCAAGGAACATGATCGCATGGTCGGCGAAATACGCGTGCTCGACCGGCGGATGAGCGTCGTCAACAGCGCCATCTTCCTGTCGGTCGCGTCGGCCTGTGCCGTCTGCCTGGTCGTCATCCTGCTGTTCGCGGGCAATTTGTTCGACGCGCATCTGGGCACGCCGATCGCCGTCCTCTTCAGCCTGGCCATGTTGTTGCAAGCCGGCGGTTTTGCCACCTTCATTCAGGAAATCCGGCTCGCGTCGCAGATCATCCATATCCGCAACGAAGTCCTCTATCACAAGGCAGATGCGGAAGAGGCGGATGCGGCGATAGACAAGCTGCCATGACCCGCTTCACCGTCAACGACCGGCCGGTGCAATATCGCATGGACCCGGAGACGCCCCTGCTCTGGGCGCTGCGCGATGCGTCGAACCTGACCGGCACTAAATATGGCTGCGGCACCGGCGACTGCGGCGCCTGCACCGTGGACATCGATGGGGAGGCGGTGCGATCCTGCCAGGTGACGATCGGCAAGACCGAAGGCCGCTTCGTCACGACGATCGAGGCGTTGTCGCCCGATCGCGGTCATCCGGTGCAGCAGGCGTTCGCGGCCGACAATGTGTCGCAATGCGGTTACTGCATCCCAGGCATGATTATGGCCGCGTCGGTGCTGTTGCGCCGGACCAACGATCCGTCCGACGAGGAGATTGACGGCGCGATCACCAATATCTGCCGCTGCGGCATCTACCCCCGGCTGCGCGGGGCGATCAAGCGGGCCGGCCGGATCATGCGGGGGGAGGATCAGGTGGCGGCCGCGCCCCCGCCGGGCATCACCCCCGAAGACGCGGCGCGCACCGTCCCGGCGCTGGGCCGGCCACCGGTTCAGCCGAAGCGATAGCCCGACACCGACCAGCCCAGGACCGAACTGCGATGGTCGCAAGTGGCCGCATCGTCGCCGCCCGCGCCCAGCGCCACCATCAACGGCAAAAGATGCTCCTCGCGCGGATGGGCGAAACGCGCCTGTGGCAAAGCCTCCCAGGCGACGACACGGGCCGCGCGGCTCTGCGGATCGGGATCGGTTACCGCGGCCGTCAGGGCATAGTCCCAGGATGTCGACGGCCCGATCGCCTGCGGCCCTCGCACGCGCAGATTGTGGAAGCTCATGCCCGATCCGACGATCAGCACGCCTTCGTCGCGCAGCGGCGCAAGCGCCCGACCGGCCGCGATATGGGCGGCCGGATCAAGATCATGGCGCAGCGAGAGTTGGGCGACGGGAATGTCGGCATCGGGCAGCGCGACCTTCATCGGCACGAAGACGCCATGGTCCCAGCCGCGCGCCGTTTCCTCCGCCGTGGCGAAGCCCGCATCGGCCAGGAGGCTGGCGGCGCGGCGTGCCAGATCGGGCGCACCCGGCGCGTCCCAGCGCAGCGTGTAGGTGTGCGGCGGAAAGCCATAATAGTCGAACAGCAGCGGCGGCCGTTCACCGACATGGACAGTAAAGGCGTCCTCCTCCCAATGGCCCGACACCAGCAGGATCGCGCGCGGCCGTTCGGGCAGCGTGGCAATAACTCCGGCGAGATAATCCTGCATCGGCTGCCACATCGGGTCGCTATGCGCATGGTCGGGATCGGCCGGGTCCATGAAGAAACAGGGACCGCCGCCATGGGGGATGAAAAGGGTGGGTTGCGTAGCCATGGCGCATAGATCGGCAAGCGCCGGTCACGGCGCAATCGACGATGCAGAAACTGTCCGTTTCGTTGTCGCAGGTCAGCCCGCTGCGCCGACGACCGGCGTCAGCGCCTGCGCCAGCGTCGCGCCGGAATAAGGCTTTTTGAGCAGCGTAACCCCTTCGAACCGCGCCGGCAGTTCCAGCCCGTCACCATAGCCGGTCGCAAAGATGAAAGGAATGCCACGCTCTGCCAGCATGTCCGCGATCGGCAGGCTCGTTTCATGACCCAGGTTGAAGTCGAGCACCGCCAGATCGACCGGCTGGATCGCGATCGCATCGCGCGCGCGGCCAACGCTGGCGGCAGTCATCACCTCCGCGCCCAGGTCGCGCAGCGCGTCTTCGCCATCCATGGCGATGATCATATTATCCTCGACCAGCAGGACATTGCGCCCCTTGAGCAAGCCGGGCTCGACCGCCGCGACCAGCTTCGCGCGATCACCCCCCACCACATCGGGCAGCACCGACACGACATGGACGGACGGGATGCAGAAATGCGCCTCTATCCCGGCCAGCCGATAATTGATCTCGGCATGACCGCCCAGATCATAGGGGATGGACCGTTCGATCACCGTCGATCCAAATCCGCGCCGAGTCGGCGCGACCACCGCCGGGCCACCGCTTTCGGCCCAGTCGATCAACAGGCTGCCATCCTCGTCCACTCGCCAGGCGATCGTGACCGACCCATTGTCCGACAGCGCGCCATATTTGGCGGCATTGGTCAGCATTTCGTGGATCACCAGCGCCAGAACCGTAAAGCATCCGGGCGTCAGCAGCACATTGGGGCCGGACAGCCGCACCCGGTCGCTGCGTTCGCCTAGATAGGCGCCCGATTCGACCTCGATCAGGTCATAGAGCCGCGCGGGGCTCCAGCGATCGGCCGTGATCTGGTCATGCGCGCGGGCCAGCGCATGGACGCGGCTCTCCAGCGTACCGATAAATTCGTCGACCGATCGCGCGCTGCCGCGCGTCTGCGACAACAGGCCCCGGATCAGCGACAATATGTTGCGGACCCGGTGGTTCAACTCGGCGATCAGCAATTCCTGCTTCTCGTGCGCCCGCTGCCGTTCGGCATCGGCCGAATCGGACAGGCGCAGGATCACCTCCAGCAATGCGGTGCGCAGCGCTTCGGCCACGCGCAGTTCGGCCGGGGCGAAGGCAACCGCCGTGCCCTTCACCAATTGCGACCATTGTTCGAAACTCTTGCGCGGGGTCAGGCGCGGTCCGTTGGGGCCATATTCTATGGCCTTTTCAGGATTGCCGGCCCAGCGCACCGATCGCAACTGTTCAGCCCGGAACAACACGACATAGTCGCGCGGACGGCGCGAAAGCGGGATCGCCAACAGGCCCGACACGCGATCGGCATAGACGGCGGCTTCGGGCAGGACCGACGACAGATTATCGGTCGTATAGACCTGGCTGGCCGCGACCCGGTTCATCATCGATACGATCGCGACGAAGGCGGACTCATCGGGGGCAAGACCCGAAAAAGTCATCTGCCCGTCTATATAGACGCCCACGCCATCGGCAGGGATGGTGTCGAAGATGATGTCGCCCAGCCAGCGGGCGTTGGACAGGAGATCATGGTCCTGCGCCACCGCCGACAGCAGCCGGTCGGCTACCTGCCGCGCCTTGCCTTCATAGGTGGCGGTTTCGCCGCGCTCGCGGCTTTCCAGCATCATCGAAAATATCTGGCCGAACAGTTCCGCGGCGCTGCGCTGCGCGAAGGTCGGCAGGCGCGGGGCATAATGGTGGCAGGCGAACAGCCCCCACAGCCTGCCTTCCACGATGATGGAGATGGAGAGCGACGCGCCCACCCCCATATTGCCAAGATATTCGATATGGATCGGCGACACCGCGCGGGTCAGACATAGCGACATGTCGAGCGCCGCGCCGGTCGGGTCGAGTTGCGGCACGATGGGGACCGGCGGCGCCTTCACATCGGCGATCACGCGGAAGATATTGCGCATGTAAAGCGCGCGCGCCTGCGCAGGAATGTCGGAGGCGGGATAATGGAGGCCAAAAAAACTGTCGATGCCTGGCTTCAACGCCTCGGCGACCACTTCGCCATCGCCGCCATCGGCAAAGCGATAGACCATCACCCGGTCGAACCCGGTCAGCGCCCGCACCTGCCGCGCGCCATCGCGCAGGAAGGCGGTCATGCTGTCGGCCTGTGCCAGCCGGGCGACCATCGAACGGACGGTGCTGCTCGCCTCCATCTCGTCATGCGCCGCCGGTTCCGCCTCGACCACTACGAGTGAGCCGGAGAAATGCACCGCCACGTCGAAGGCCGGACCGCCCGTCATCAAGGGAATCGAAAACAGGCGTTCGACCGAATCGGGGCCGCGCAGCAGGGTGATGCGATTGCGCAGCGCATGGATCGCCTCCCCGTCCAGCAGGGTGTGGATCGCCTTGCCCAGCATGTCGTCGGGCGACAGGCCGATAAATTGCGCGCTGTTGGCCGACACGCGCGACACCAGCCAGTCGGCGGTCAGCGCGATCAGGAAGCCGAAAGGCTGGACAGTCCCCAGCTCATGAATCGGTTCCCGATCGCAATTGTTAAGGTCGACTGCGAAACGGGGTTCGGGGACTTCACGGTCAGCCATGACCAACCGCCTGACCGGGCGGTCGGCCCGCCTGCGCGCCTCGTCCTGCCTGCGCAAACAAGGCGAAGGCGGCCTGCGCGCCCTGCACGGCGTCGTCCAGCCAGCCTTCGCCGCCTTCCATGGCGGCGCTATCGAGTGCCTGCTGGAAGGCTATCCATTCGCCCTTGCCATGCGCGGCCGACAGATAGGCCTTGGGCAGGCCGGGCGCGACCTGGCGCGACAACATGGCGCCGCCCAGCCGCGATCCCTCCAACGCATAGCGCAGCCCCCAATGGAAGCCGTCGGCGGTGCTGGCCGCCAATGGCAAGGGATCGGGAACGGGCATATCGAGCGCGGCGAGGTCCTGCGCCAGCAGCGGCAACCGCGGCGCATCGGGCCGCGCCACGGCTTCCAGGCCGCCCAGCGCCTTGGCGTGCGCCGTCAGGAAAGCACGATAATCGACCGCCGAATCGAGCGCGAAGTCGGCGTAGATGGCATCGACCACATGATGGGATTCCATCGTCGCTTTGCGCAGGGCCTGGCGGGTCTGGCCAGCTTCGGGGGTTCTCGTCACTCGTCAGTCCTATAGGCAGTTACATGGCAGCGCACTGATCTGGATCAGCTTTTGCGGGGGTTCCAGGGGTTCGTCGCCCTTGCGACACGTACCAACGGACACTGCTCAACTGAATAGCACCTATCTGTCGCCACCAGCCGATTCTTTCAAATCGCTGTCTGACGGGTTCAGCATCACGACATCGCGCCTGTCCTAGAGAGGATTTATGAGGGAGCGAAGTGCCCCCGGCCAACGAAAGTCACGACGATGGTGAGGAAGATGATGCTGGCGGGTCTGATGGCCGCAACGCTGCTAAGCGGTGTCGCCCCGGCCTATGCCCAGAGCAACCAAGAGCAGCGCGGCAATCGCGGTGGTGAACGCGCCGGTCGCGTCGAAGGCGGCGCTGCCGTGTCGCGCGGTAACCGCATGAACCAGCCGCGAGGCGCCGACCAGGCGCAACGCTCGCAGCAGCGCACGGCCGAACGGCCGGTGCAGCAGATGGCACCGCCGCGACCGGAAGTGCGCCCCGAGCGCCGGATCGAACAGCGGCCTGAACAGCGCGCCAATCCGCAGTGGCGCGGCGACCGGAACCGCCCCGGCACCCCGGCGCAGCGCGAAGCGCGGCAAGACCGGCGCGACGATCGCCAGCAAAATGGGCAGGATCGCCACAACGACCAGCGCGAAAACCAGCAAAACTGGCGCAATGACCGCCGCGATGCACGTCAGGAGGGACGCAGCGATCGTCGGGATGATCGCCAGGACTGGCGCAACGATCGGCGCGATGATCGCAGGGACGACCGGCGTGATGACCGCCGCGACGATCGCCGCTGGACCGACAATCGAGGCCAAAATGGCGCGAACTGGAATAATGGCCGCCGCTATGACGACCGCACGCGCTGGAGCAACCAGCGGCGCTGGGACAATGGCTGGCGTCAGGACCGGCGCTATGACTGGAACAGCTATCGCAACCGCTATGGCGACCGCTACCGCATGGGCCGCTATTACGCACCGCGCGGCTGGGACTATGGCTATCGCCGCTTCTCCGTCGGTATCGTCCTGAGCAGCCTGCTCTATTCCAACAACTATTGGCTGGACGATCCCTATAGCTACCGCCTGCCGCCGGCCTACGGCACGCTGCGCTGGGTCCGCTATTATGACGACGCGATGCTGGTCGACATTCGCGACGGCTATGTCGTCGACGTGATCCACAACTTCTTCTGGTGATGCGGCGGCCGCAGCCACGTTGAGATCAGGCGAACCCACTCCCTGAAGTGGCCTTCAGGACAACTGACCCCGGTGCGGAAACGCGCCGGGGTCTTTTCATCTAGGGCTACCCTGTGGCAGAACGGGGCCATGACCGACGAACATGATGATGGCGGCATCGCGTCGCTGCTGCGCGCCGGGATCGGCGAGGATGTGCGCAAGCGGTTGGGTCGCAACCCGATGGTGCATCGCATCGACGCCCCGCATCTCGAAATCTATGGCCGCCAGGATTTTCTGAACGCAGAGGAATGTGCAGGCCTGCGCGCGATGATCGACGCCGACGCCAAGCCGTCCACCCTGTTTTCGGGCAGCGCCAACGCCGACTATCGCACCAGCCATAGCTGCAACCTCGATCCCTGGGATCAGCTGGTGCTGGCCGTGAGCGATCGCATCTGCGCGCTGACTGGCCTGCCCGCCCGCCATGGCGAAACGCTCCAGGGGCAACGCTATGCGCCGGGGCAGGAATATAAGGTCCATTGCGACTATTTCCCGGTCACCGCCAGCTATTGGCCACAGATGCGCACCAGCGGCGGGCAGCGGACATGGACCGCGATGATCTATCTGTCGCCGGTGGAGGAAGGCGGCGAAACCCATTTCCCGCAATGCGAATTCATGGTGCCGCCGGTCGAAGGCATGATCCTGATCTGGAACAATATGGACCGCGACGGGGCGCCAAACCGATTCAGCCTGCACGCCGCCCGGCCGGTGGAACGCGGCACCAAATATGTCGTCACCAAATGGTTTCGCGAACATCCCTGGGGCTGATCCCTGTCGTGGGCGGTTACACTTTGCGACATAAATGACTGAAAACTGACAGCTTCATTCTCGCGCCGTTCAGCCGCGCGGCCGCATAACCCATTCCTAGGCGAGGGAACCCGATCCTGCCGGACAGGTTCAACCGCCACAGCATATGGGAGAATTTCTATGCGTAAACTCATCATCCTGGGCCTGCTGGCCGCCACCGTCGCACCCAGCGTCGCGTCGGCCCAATCTTACGGCGAAGCGCGCCGCAGCGAACGCAACCTGCGCGAGGAAAAGCGCGACCTGCGCCAGGCCCAGCGCTATGGCGACCGCCGCGACGTGCGCGAACAACGTCAGGACGTTCGCCAGGCCCGCCAGGAAACGCGCGAGGACTGGCGCGACTATCGCCGCAACCATCGCGAGGTCTATCGCGGCGGCAACTGGCGCGCGCCCTTCCGCTACAGCCAGTGGAACGCCGGCGCGCAACTCCGCCCGGCCTATTACAACTCGCGCTATTATATCGCTGACACCAACCGCTATCGCTTGCCCCGTCCGGGCGTGAACCAGCGCTGGGTCCGCCACTATAACGACGTGCTGCTGGTCAACGTGCGTACCGGCCGCGTCATTACGGCCCATCGCGCCTTCTTCTGGTAAAATAGGCAAGACCTAAAGAAAATGGCCCCGGACGATGAGTCCGGGGCCATTTTACATTCACCGCCCTAATTGGCCGCACGGCTCGTTTCCGGGCGCGCGCGGCCGATGACGCGCGCAGGGCGCATCACCAGTCCGAAAGGGGGGTGGACCGATGCGCAGAACGTCCCATGACAGCGGAATGTTCCGGCACCATTGACAGGATTTGCGATCAGGCGGCGAGCGCCTGCGCGATCAGCTTGCGACTATTTTCTACGCCGTACAGCGCGATGAAACTGCCCATGCGTGGTCCCTGGTCAGCGCCCAGCAGCGTCTGGTATAGAGCCTTGAACCAATCGCGCAGTTCCGCGAAGCCGAACGCCTCATCCTTGCCGATGGCATAGACGATATTCTGGATATCCTCGGCCGATGCCCCTTCCGGCAGTGCCGCAAGTTCGGCATCCAGCCGTTGCAGTGCTGCGGCTTCGCTCGCGTCGGGCGCACGGCGCTGAAGCGTCGGCGCGACGAAATCGCGATGATAGGCCAGCGCATGCCCGATCAGGGCGTCGAGTTCCGGATAGGTTTCCGCGCTGGCGCCCGGCACGTAATTTTGCAGGTAGGACCACACCTGTTCGCGGCTGGCATCGCCCATCACGCCGACCAGGTTCAGCAGCAGGCCGAAGGTGACCGGCAATTCGCCCTGCGGCAGCTTCCCGTCATGGATATGATGGACCGGATTGCCCAGCTGCTGTTCGATCGCCTGCTTGGCGTAATTGCCGCGGAACTGCCAATATTCGTCCACTGCGCGCGGGATGACGCCCATATGCAGTTGCTTGGCCTTTTTCGGTTCCCGATAGGCGTAGAAGGCCAGGCTCTCCTGCGGCCCATAAGTCAGCCATTGCTCCAGGCTCAGGCCATTGCCCTTGGACTTGGAGATTTTCTCGCCCTTTTCGTCCAGGAACATCTCGTAGTTGAAGCCTTCAGGGGGACGGCCGCCGAGCGCGCGGCAAATCTTGGACGACTGGGTCACCGAATCGATCAGATCCTTGCCCGCCATTTCATAATCGACGCCCAGCGCATACCAGCGCATCGCCCAGTCGACCTTCCATTGCAGCTTGGCCGCCCCGCCCAGGATCGATTGTTCGATCGTTTCGCCTTCATCGACGAAACGGACGATCCCGGCTTCGGCGTCGATCACCTCCACCGGCACCTGCAACACGATGCCGCTCTTGGCGCTGATCGGCAGGACCGGCGAATAGGTTGCCTGCCGTTCCTTGCGCAGCGTCGGCAGCATGATGTCCATGATCGCCTGATAACGGCGCAGAACCTGCCGCAGCGCTTCGTCGAACGCGCCGGCCTGATATTGCTCGGTCGCAGACACAAATTCATAATCGAAGCCGAAACTATCGAGAAACGCCCGCAGCCTCGCGTTATTATGATGCGCAAAGCTTTCATATTTCTCGAACGGATCGGGCACCTGCGTCAGCGGCTTGCCCAGATATTCAGCCAGCATCGCCTGGTTCGGCACATTGTCGGGCACCTTGCGGAAGCCGTCCAGATCGTCGCTGAACGCCACCAGCCGCGTGGGAATATCCGACAGCGAATGGAAGGCATTGCGGACCATGGTGGTGCGCAACACTTCGTTGAAAGTGCCGATATGGGGCAGGCCCGACGGGCCATAGCCGGTTTCGAACAGGATATGCCCCTTGTCCGGCGCGGCGCCCTCTTTCTCATTAAGCTTGTAGCGCTTCAGAAGCTTGCGGGCTTCTTCATAAGGCCAGGCCTTGGATGCGGTCGCGGCGGCACGGATGATGTCGGACATGGTCATGCAACGCCCCCTAAACCCGGACAGGACGAAAGAAAACGGCTATTGGCGGCAAATCCACGTTAAGAATCGTTCTCAATTTAAGATTTCATTAACCTTGCTGGCAGATAATTGCCGTAATTTGGAGGCGATATGCAGATACAGCGCAGCCGCGAACGCATTGCCGTGGACATTCCTATCGTCATCACGACGGTATTGGACAGCCTGGAAGGTGCCATCGTCGATCTGAGCGAAGGCGGCGCGCAGGTGGTGGGCTGTACCTTGCCCGCGCGATCGCAATGTCAGATCGATCTGGACGGCTATATCGTCTTCGGCACGGTCCGCTGGTCCGAAGAGGACCGAATGGGCATCCGCTTCCCCTATGAACTGAGCGACGGCCCGCTGTACGAGCGGCTTGAAATGGTCCGCGCCGCCAGGCGCACGCCGGTCGCGTTCCAGCCGCGTGCCCAGGCCGCATTCGGCACCGCCAGCTTTGGCGGCGGCGGTTTCGGGCGGCGCACGGGCTGAACCGGCCCATATTTCAGGTTTTCCTTTTGTTCCTGCTCGCCTAAGCCTTGGCGGGTGATCGATCCCGCCACCCTGCCCGCGCTCCACGCCAGCCATGGCGGCATCTGGTTGCGCGAAGGCGACCGCACCCAGGCCCTGGCCAAGGGGCAGGCGATCGCGCGCACCGCTGAAACGCCGGTGCTGCTGCTCAATGCGCCCCTGACAGGCCAGCGGCTTGGCTATCCCGAACTCAACGGACTCGACCTGCTCGAACTCTGGGCCTTTCTCCACCCAGCGCGCTTCCTGGTGCCCACGCCCAAAGGGCTGGCGGAGGCGCTCGGCCTGCCTGCGCCGACCAGCGAATCGGACATACCGGCTTTGTTGCAGCAGGGCGCGGCATTGCTGCTCGGCCGACTCGAATCATCCGACTGGAGCGAGCGGGAGGGCGGCTGGACATCGGCGCAGGCGCTCCACCGGCTGCACTGGCCCTGGTCGCCGCTCGTCGCCCCGCGCATCGCCCGGCCCAAGGAGGCGGAGCGCTGGCTCTTTTCCAAGCTGCCCGAATGGGAAGAGGCGCAGCCGCGCCCCGCCCCGCGCACGATCAGCCTGAAAGAGGATCAGATATTGGCGCGGCTGGACGCGCTGACCGGCGCGGGAGCGGAACCACGCCCCGGCCAGCGCGCCTATGCGGCCGCCGCCAGCGCAGCCTTCATGCCGCGCAAGCATCGCGACCAGCCCAATATGCTGCTGGCCGAAGCGGGCACCGGCATCGGCAAGACATTGGGCTATCTCGCCCCCGCATCGCTTTGGGCCAGCGAAGCGCAAGGGACGGTGTGGGTGTCAACCTATACCAAAGCCCTGCAACGCCAGCTCGATCGCGAATCGCTGCGCCTGTTCCCCGATGCAGCGGTCGCGGCGAAGCGGGTGGTGGTGCGCAAGGGACGCGAAAATTATCTCTGCCTGCTTAATCTGGAAGATGCGTTGCAGGGCGGCTTTACCGGCCGCGCCGCGATATTGGCGCAGTTAGTCGCGCGCTGGGCGGCGTTCAGCAAGGATGGCGACATGGTCGGTGGCGACCTGCCCGGCTGGCTGCCCACCCTGTTCCGCCGCAACGGCTCCACTGCGCTGACCGATCGGCGCGGCGAGTGCATCTATGCCGGCTGCCCCCATTATCGCAAATGCTTCATCGAGCGATCGGCGCGCGCATCGGCCGATGCGGACATCGTCATCGCGAATCACGCGCTGGTGATGATCAACGCAGCGCGCGGCCGCGAAACCGGCCAGCGCCCGCAACGCATCATCTTCGACGAGGGCCATCATCTGTTCGATGCGGCCGATTCCACTTTCTCCGTCGCCCTGTCGGGTCAGGAAGCGATCGAACTGCGCCGCTGGATCATGGGGCCGGAGGGCGGATCGCGCGGGCGCAGGCGGGGACTGGCCGCGCGCCTGTCCGATCTCGCCAGCTATGACGAGGAAGGCGGCCAGGCGATCCGCGCGGCGGTAGACGCGGCGCAGGCGCTGCCAGCCGACGAATGGCTCAAGCGCGTGGTGGCGGGCGAACCGTTCGGACCGCTGGAGGCGCTGCTCGCCGCCGTGCGCGGCACCGTCTACACCCGCGCGGAAGCGACGGGCGAGGCCGATGCGGGCTACGGGCTGGAGACGGAACTGGCCGAACCCGACGGCGCGCTGGTCGAGGCCGCGCAGGAAGCCGCATTGGCGCTCGACGCCCTCATCAAGCCGCTGGTGCGCCTCTCGCGCCGGCTGGAGGCGGTGATCGAGGATGCGCCCGACTGGCTGGACGGCGCGGCACGGGCGCGGGTCGAAGGCGCGATCGCCTCGCTCGGCTGGCGGCGCGACCTGATCGCCGCCTGGCTGGCGCTGCTCGCCCGGATCGGCGGTCCGGCCGACCCTGACTATGTCGACTGGATGACCGTCGATCGGGTCGAGGGACGCGAATATGATATCGGCATCCATCGCCACTGGCTGGACCCGACCCGGCCGCTCGCCGAAACCGTGCTCAAACCCGCGCAGGGTGTGCTGCTGACCTCCGCGACGCTCAAGGGCGGCGGCGACTGGAGCAATGCGGAGGCGCGCAGCGGCGCGATCCACCTGCCCCATGGCGCGGAACGGTTCGAGGCCGCCAGCCCGTTCGACTATCCCGGCCGCGCCGAAGTGCTGATCGTGACCGACATCAAGCGCGGTGACATCGCGGCGCTATCGGGGGCTTATGGCCGGTTAATCGAGGCGGCGGGCGGGGGCACTCTGGGGCTGTTCACCGCGATCCGCCGGCTGCGCGCGGTCCATGCCCGCATCGCCGACCGGCTGGCGCGCACGGGCTTGCCGCTCTACGCCCAGCATGTCGATCCGATGGACACCGGCACGCTGGTCGACATCTTCCGTGACGATCCGCGCGCCTCGCTGCTGGGCACCGATGCGCTGCGCGATGGCGTGGACGTGCCGGGCCATTCGCTGCGGCTGGTGGTGATGGAGGGGGTGCCCTGGTCAAAGCCCACCGTGCTGCACGCCGCGCGGCGGCTGGCTGGCGGGGGCAGCGCCTATGACGACCGGCTGATCCGCGCGCGGCTGGCGCAGGCCTTTGGCCGCCTCATCCGCCGGGCGGAGGACAAGGGCCATTTCGTCATCCTGTCCGCCGCCCTGCCCAGCCGATTGCTCAGCGCCTTCCCGCCCGGAACGCCGATCCGCCGCCTGACGCTGGACGAAGCGATCATCGCCGTCAGCGGCGCTGCGCATCGCGAAACGCTTGGCGAAATCGACCTGTTCGGGCATCAGGGGCGCGAATCCGGCCTGCCCCCGTCAGGGACGCCCGAACAGGAGAGACAATGAAGCGGCTGACCCTGTTGCGCCACGCCAAGTCGGACTGGGACGATCCGGTGGCGCGCGATTTCGACCGCCCCCTCAATCGCCGTGGCGAGAAAGCGGCGATGCTGATGGGTCAGTTCGCCGCCCAGCGGAAAATGCAGTTCGACCTGCTGGTCGCCTCCCCGGCCGCGCGGGTCATGCAGACGCTGGAAACCTTTTTCGCGGGCTATGGCCAGACGCTCGACGCGCGCTGGGACCGGCGCATCTACCTGGCTTCCGCGCCGACCCTGTTCGACGTCGTGCGCGACCTGCCCGACAGCGCCGACAGCGCCTTGCTGGCCGGGCATAATCCGGGGCTGGAGGAGTTGATCCTCGACCTCGTCCCCGACGACGGCGTCAATCCGCTGCGCGAGGATGTGGAGGTCAAATTCCCGACCGCCAGCATCGCCGTGCTCGACCTGCCCATCGAGAGTTGGACCCAGGCGCGCGAGAATATCGCGACCATTGCCAGCTTCACCCGCCCGCGCGACATCGATCCCGCGCTCGGGCCTGAAACGCGCTGAACATGTTGGTTTTTAGAACCGTTCGTCCTGAGTAGCCATTGAGCGCAGTCGGAGTCGAAGACGACCGAAGGGCAAATGGCGTATCGAAGGATGCAGCGCAGCGTCTGATGCTTCGATACGGGTCTTCGACTTCACCTTTGGTGAAGTTTATCCTGAGCGCCTGCTGCAAGCAGGCAGTCGAAGGGCTCAGCCCCTACTCAGCACGAACGGCGTGGGTTCAGCCAAAGGTGCTCGCCCTAAACCGCAAACCCATCGGTCGCGCGGATCAGCGCGTCCAATATCCCCGGTTCATTATAGGCATGCCCCGCCCCTTCGATCATTTCGAATCGCGCCTGCGGCCAGACCCGATGCAGCGCCCAGGCGGTTTCCGCCGGGCAGGCCATGTCGTAGCGCCCCTGCACGATCACGCCGGGAATGTCCGCGAGCTTACCGGCGTCACGGATCAACTGCCCGTCCTCCAGCCAGCCGCCATGAACGAAATAATGATTTTCGATCCGGGCGAAGGCCAGCGCGAAATCGTCCGCATCATGGGTCGCCGACAGCGCCGGGTCGGGCAGCAGACGGATCGTCTCCCCCTCCCACACGCTCCACGCCCGCGCCGCAACGACCTGCGCCGCCTGATCCGTGCCGGTCAGCAGGCGGCGATAGGCCGCCACCAGATCGCCGCGCTCCGCCTGTGGGATCGGCGCGACGAACCGCTCCCATTTATCGGGATAGATGCGGCTTGCCCCTTCCTGATAATACCAGTCGATCTCTTGTTTGCGGATGGTGAAGATACCGCGCAGGACCAGTTCAGCGACCCGTTCGACATGCGCCTGCGCATAAGCCAGCGCCAGCGTCGATCCCCAGCTGCCGCCGAACACCAGCCATCGCTCCACGCCCATCATAGCGCGCAGCCGCTCGATATCGGCGACCAGATCCCAGGTCGTGTTGGCATTGAGGTCCGCATGGGGCGTCGATTGGCCGCAACCGCGCTGGTCGAACAGCAGCACATCGTAGCGCGCCGGATCGAACAGGCGGCGATGATCGGGGGATATCCCGCCGCCCGGCCCGCCATGCAGGAACACCGCCGGCTTCGCGCCCGGCGTGCCGGCCCGTTCCCAATAGACGTGATGGCCCTCGCCAACGTCGAGATGGCCGGAGGCGTAGGGGGCGATCGGGGGATAAAGGGTGTGCATGCCGCCATCCTAGAAAGCGGCGGCGGCGAAGGAAAGCTTTGAACGCAAGGCGCGGGATGACCCGTGAAGGCGATCCGTCCATTCTGCACCGATGGACCTCACCGATCTCGACCGCCATGGCGCGGCGCGCCTGCCCGCCTTGCTTTCCCCCGACCAATGCGCCGCGATCGTCGCGCTGTGGGACGATCCCAGCGCTTTTCGCAAGGAAGTGGTGATGGCGCGCCATGGCTATGGTCGCGGGCGCTATCGCTATTGCGCCTATCCACTGCCCGATCCGATCGCCGTGCTGCGGGAAAGCCTCTATCCCGCACTGGCGGCGCAGGCCAATCGCTGGGCGGAGGCGCTGGGGACGGGCGACATCTATCCGGCGCGCCATGCCGATTTCCTGGCCCGCTGCGCGCTGGCCGGGCAGGACAAGCCGACCCCGTTGCTGCTGCGCTATGAGGCGGGCGATTGGAACGCGCTGCACCAAGATGTCTATGGTCCGCACATCTTCCCGTTGCAGGCGGCGATCCTGCTGTCGCAGCCGGAGCGCGACTTTACCGGCGGCGCCTTTATCCTGACCGAGCAACGGCCGCGGATGCAGTCGCGGCCTGAAGTCGTGCCGCTGGGCCAGGGCGACGCGGTCATCTTCCCGGTGCGCGACCGGCCGGTGATGGGCGCGCGCGGCCCGCATCGGGTGCAGATGCGGCACGGCGTCAGCCGCTTGCTGTCGGGGGTGCGCTATACGCTGGGCATCATCTTCCACGACGCTGCCTGAATTTCGGCCTCAGCCCCTGTTCAGCCGGCCAGATTACATCTTGCGACAAATATCACTGGTTGTTGCCAGAATCTTGCGACAAGCGGCTGCTAGGCCAGTGATCAGGGCCAGTCATCAGGTTCCGGTTTGTCTGTGGGGGTTTTCGTGCGCTTTTCCGCTTGCCTATTCTGTGTCGCGCTCATGACCGGCGTCGCGCCCGGTGCCCTGATGGCGCAGGAGGAAAAGAAGGCCGCACCCCCCGTGGAAATGGACGAAGGCGAAGAAATCGTCGTCACCGGCCAGCCGCAGCGCGGATCGGTGATCGGCGATGTCCAGCCCGAACAGCAATTGTCCGCCGCCGACGTGCGCGCGCTGGGCGTCACCTCCATATCTGAACTGATCACCGAATTGTCGCCGCAGACCAACGGGTCGCCGGTCATCCTGCTGAACGGCAAGCGCATATCCAGCTTTTCCGAAATTCAGGATATTCCGTCCGAAGCGGTGCAGCGGGTCGACATATTGCCCGAACAGGTCGCCCTCTCCTACGGCTATGCGCCGACGCAAAAGGTGGTGAACATCGTCCTGCGCCAGCGTTTCCGCGCCGAAACGGCGGAAGGGCGCGTCGCCACCACGACCCAGGGCGGGCGGGAAAATGGCAAGGTGGAAGCCGGGTTGCTGCGCATCCAGGGCGACAATCGCTTCACCCTGAACCTGCAATATAGCCGCGCTGCCGCCCTGCTGGAAAGCGAGCGGGGCATCATCGCCACTGCGCCGGGTCGCCCTTATGCGCTGGCGGGTAATATCGTGGGAACCGGCGTCGGTGGTCAGATCGATCCAACGCTGTCGGCGTTGGTCGGGCAAAATGTGACGGTCGCCAGCGTGCCCGGCAGCGCTGCGACGGGCGCGCCATCGATCAATGATTTCGTCGCAGGCGCGAACGCCACCAGCGTCAGCGACCTGACCCGCTATCGCACGCTCAGCCCGGAGACGGAGAATTTTTCCGCCAACGCCACCCTCGCCCGCGCGCTGGGCGGGGTGTCGGCAACGCTGAACGGGCGGCTCGAACTGTCCGACAGTGATTCGCTCCAGGGGCTGTCGCAAGGCGCGTTCGATCTGGCGGCAGGCAGCCCCTTTTCGCCCTTCGGTAACGACGTCACCCTCTATCGCTATCTGGCGCAGGGCGGCGCGTTACAGCAGCAGACCAAGGGCACGACCGGCCATGTCGGGCTGACCTTGAGCGGGCGACTGGGCGGCAGCTGGCAATGGTCCTTCACCGGCAATGGCGACCTGTCGATCACCCGCACCCGCACCGATCGCGGCATAGACACCGGCGCGATCCAGGCGGCGCTGGATGCCGGCGACGCGACTGTCAATCCCTATGGCAGTTTCGCCCCGGACCTGCTGTCCACCCGGCTGACCGACCGGGCGCGTGCCGAAAGCCGTGCCGTGCAGGGCGACCTGCTGGTCAGCGGCACGCTGTTCGACCTGCCTGCGGGTGACGTGATGACATCGATCCGCCTTGGCGCATCGACCAATGATTTTTCCAGCCGGTCGGTGCGATCGGGCGTCGAAAGCCGGTCGGATTATGACCGGCAGATCGGCAGCGGCCAGATCAGCGTCGACCTGCCGCTGACCAGCCGGTCGCGGAACGTGCTGGGCGCGGTGGGCGACATCGGCGTCAATTTCAACGCCGCGGCGCAGCGCTATTCGGACTTCGGCACGCTCTCGACGCTGGGCTATGGCCTGCGCTGGGAGCCAGTCAAGGCGGTGCAGCTCCTGCTATCCGCCAATCAGGATCGCGCCGCACCCACCGGCACGCAAATCACCGATCCGCAGATCGTGACGCCCAATGTGTCGGTGTTCGACTATGCGACCGGGCAGACCGTGTTCGTGTCGCAACTGTCGGGCGGCAACGCCAGCCTGCGCGAAAGCGTGCGCGACCAGTTCCGCCTGAGCGCCCGGATCAAGCCGTTCGAAAAGCGCAACCTGACGCTGACCGCGACCTATCTCAACAGCCGCACCAGCAACCCGATCGCCGCCTTCCCCACGCCCACTCCCGCGCTGGAGGCCGCCTATCCGCAGCGCTTCATCCGCGACAGCGACGGCAACCTGCTCCAGATCGACGCGCGACCGATCAACTTCCTCGCGTCGCAGAGTGAACAACTGCGCTGGGGCTTCGACCTGTCGATCCCGATCAAGTCGCATGTCCAGAAGCTGGTGGAGGCGTGGCGCGCATCGGGTGGCAAGCCCGAAGACCGGCCGCCCGAATTGCAGGCGCTGTTCGGCAATCGCGGCCCACGCGCACCCGGACAGGAAGGCGGCGGCGATCGTCCGCGTGGTGAGGGCAACAATGCCGGTCCCGGCGGCGGCGGCCGGCCGGGCGGTGGCGGCCCCGGCGGCGGTTTTGGCGGGGGTCGTGGCGGCGGTCAGGGCGGCGGTCGCATGACGTTCAGCCTCTATCACACCTGGCATCTGGCCGAGAGAATCGACATCGCGCCCGGCGTGCCGCAACTCGACCTGCTGAACGGCGACGCCACTGGATCGTCGGGCGGGCAGCCCCGGCACGAGATCGAGGCGCGGGTCGGCTATATGAACAACGGCATCGGCGCGCGGCTGGGCGTCGACTGGGAAAGCGGCACCCATGTCGATGGCGCGCTGACCGGCACGGCGGGCGGCAGTTCGCGGTTGAACTTCGGCAGCCTCGCCACCGCGAACCTGCGCCTCTTTGCCAATCTGGGCCAGGTGCAGGGGCTGGAGCGCAAGATCCCCTTCCTGCGCGGCGCGCGGATATCGTTCAATATCGACAATATCTTCAACCAGCGACGCGAGGTCACCGACGCGACCGGAGCGACGCCGCTGCGCTACCAGCCGGGCTATCTCGACCCGCTGGGCCGGACCGTGTCGATCAGCTTCCGCAAACTCTTCTTCCCCAATTTCGCGGCGGGCAATCGGCCGCGTAGTTAAATATGCATTAGGGACATTAAAGTCTTTCGTTCTCCGGCCGTTATGATGGCGTGTAACGGTTCGGGGAGACGATAGTGACAAAGCCCGTCAGGATAGTGGTGGTCGACGATTCGCTCACCATCCGCGCAATGATCGAAACGCTGCTGGAGCGCGACCGGCGGATCGAGGTGGTCGGCATCGCCCGCAATGGCGAGGAGGCGATCGACATGATCCGGCTGGAAAAGCCCGATGTCGTGACGCTGGACATCGCCATGCCGGGCAAGGATGGCTTGGCGATATTGGACGAGATCATGGACATGGAACCATGCCCGGTCATCATGCTGTCCAGTCTGATGCGCGACGGCGCGCCGATCGTCGCCGAAGCGATGGACCGCGGCGCGGCCGCCTGTTTCAACAAGGCGATGATCGTGCGCGAAGCGACCCGCTTCATCGGCCTGATCCGTAGCCTGGGCCGCGGGATGATCGTGGCGGAGCCGGGCATGGAACCGGTGGCGATCGCCGCCTGATCGCGCGCTTCGGGATTGGGAAAACGACAAAGGGGAGGCGCAAATCTGCGCCTCCCCTTTGTCGTTTCATCATGCCGGACAGACCTGGCCTGCTGAGGGTGGATCAGCGCGTCGCAGGCTTGGAACTTGCCAATGCCATGGCATTAGCGGACCCGCTGGCCGGCTTGACCGGCGCGTCCTTGCCGGAAATGACATAGGCGCTCAGGGCGGCGATACCCAGAACCATCGCCATGCCCAGCACCGCGAAATTGCCGACGCCGCGACGGCGTGCAGGCTTCTTCTTGTCCTCATCCCAATTGCGCATTGGCCCATCCTTATGCTGACATTGCGTCGAACATAATCGCCCAATAGGTGCGGCGTTCCCGCGTGGCACTGTGACATTTCATTGCCAGAACCGCTATGCGCCTCACCCCGCCATTGACTTGGGCGCATTGCGCAGGGTGCTGATGTCCACCGATCCGGCGAATTCCACGCCCATCCGGTCGTCCTTGGCCCAACGCGCGGTCGCGTTGACGAACTGGTTTTCAGCCAGCTCGATCGCGAACAACGTGCCTTCCGGCACATTCCACAACCCCTCGATCAGCGCGCCGGTGGCGGAAATGTTGCGGACGCGGCCGGTATAGACGTGGCCGTCATGATGGATCGCGATGGTGCGCAGCATCGTCTTGCGTTCGGGCCGACTGGACTGGAAGCCATTGGCGCTGACCGCGGTGCCCATGCTGCGCTGGCCCGCCAGTACGTCGGCGGCGGGCATCGGCCGGCCGTAGATATAGCCCTGGATATGGCTGCAACCCAGCTGGCGGATCAGCGCCAGTTCGTCCTGCGTTTCCGCGCCCTCCGCCGTGGTGTCCATGCCCAGCGCTTCGGCCAGGCTCACGATCGCCTTGATGATCGCGCTGTTGCGGCTGCCCTTGGTCGCGGCGCCGCGCACGAAGCTCTGGTCGATCTTGATCTTGTCGAACGGCGCCTTCTTCAGATAGCCAAGCGAGGAATAGCCGGTGCCGAAATCGTCCAGCGCCAACCGGACGCCGATCGCCTTCAACCGCGTGAACATCGCGTCGGTGCCATCGTCATCGTTCAGGAAAACGCTTTCGGTGATCTCCAGCTCCAGCCGTTCGGGCGCCAGCTGCGCGCCGGCGAGCGCGTTCATCACCGTGGACGGGAAACCCGGATTGGCGAACTGGCTGGGCGAGACGTTGACGGCGACGCGGATGCCCTCCTGCCATTCGGCCGCATCGCGGCAAGCGGTGTGCATCACCCATTCGCCAATCTGGCCGATCAACCCGCTATCCTCCGCGATCGGGATGAACAGCGCCGGGGAAATCGGCCCGCGCACCGGATGGTTCCAGCGCAGCAGCGCTTCGTAACCGGTAATCTGCTCGGTTTTGGACGACACTACCGGCTGATAGACCAGATGCAGGCCGTCGGCGGCGAGCGCACGACGCAGATCCTCCTCCAGCGCGCGGCGATCCTCCGCATCGGCATGCATGTCCGACGAATAGAAGCGATGGACGCCGCGGCCATTGCCCTTCGCGGCGTAGAGGGCAAGGTCGGCGTTGCGGATCAGCGCATCGGCGGTGACGCCGTCCTGCGGACAGCAGCTGATGCCGATCGACACGCCAATGACGACCGCCGTCCCCTCGATCATATAGGGTTGCGAGATCGACGCGATGATCGCCTGCGCCAGCTGGGCCAGCACGGCCTGATCGTGGCGGCCAGGCAGCAATATCTTGAACTCGTCGCCGCCCTGACGCCCGACCAGCCCCTTGTCGCCGACCACGCGCTGCAACCGCTGGCTGACCTGCCGCAACAGCGTGTCGCCGGCCGGATGGCCCAGCGTGTCGTTGACGATCTTGAACCGGTCAAGGTCCAGCATCATCAGCGCACATTCGCCCTGTTTGCCGCGGCGGTCGGCCACCGCCTGCTCCAGCGAGCTGAGCATCTGGATGCGGTTGGCCAGGCCCGTCAGGGAATCGAACTGGGCCAGGCGCGTTACTTCCGCCTGGCTGCGGCGCATTTCGGTCAGGTCGGTGCCCGATCCGCGGAAACCGTGAAACTGCCCATATTCATTGAATACCGGCTGGCCCGAAATCGACCACCACCGTTCTTCCTTGGCCAGCGCGGCGCATACGGCGATGTCGGAAAAGCCGGTGCGGGCGGACAAATGAAAGCCCAGCGTGCGCTCGCCATCGCCCTGCTTCTTGTCGCCGGGGCGGACGATTTCCGTGATTGGCCGGCCGATCAATCCGTCGACGGGCGCATCCAGCGTCTTGGCCAGCGTATCGGAAATATAGGTAAGGCAGCCCAGCCGATCGGTTTCCCAGAACCAGCCGCGCCCGCTGCGCTCATGTTCCTGCAACAGCCGGTCGGATCGCTGCGCGCGCAGATTCTGGCTATGGCGGGCGATCGCCTGGTCGCGATCCGCGGTCGCCTGCCGCAGCGTCGCTATCAGCATGACGATGACACAACTGCACAACAGGCCGACCTGCGCGACCCCCGCCTTTTCCGCGACCGACACGAGCAATGCGCCCAGAAAATAGCTGATCCCCAGCAATCGCCGGTCGCCGAAAATGCAGACCGCCAGCAGCGCCACCGCCAGTTCGGGCACCGCCGCCAGGAACAGCGCATCGGTCGCGGCCTTGGCTTCATGGCCCAGCCACAGGCTGAACGTCAGGCCCGACAGGAACACCAGCGGCAGCATCATCCAGTTCTGGATATGCGGCATCCGGCTCTGGAACCAGGACTGGCGCGGCGCGAGCATCAGCGCACCATCGATCAACAGCATGGCGGACATCAGGCTGACCTGCATGATATCGCTGGAATAGAAAGGCAGTTGGAGCAGCGCGACAACGCAGATCTTGGCCAGCAGGATCAGCGGCCATAGGCGCGCGATATGGATGAAAGCGCCCGAAATCCAGGAGGCCGACACTTCGGTCCCGCTTTCAGACAGGCCGAGCGCAACCATCAGCGTCATCGGGCGGGACGGATTTTCGGCAAGGGATGCGCGCAGCAGAGACATGGGGCCGTTGGTAACGCAAACTTCTTGCCAGAGAATTACTTCCGGCCTGCCATGACGATCCATAATGGTGCAGGCCTAAACCTGCACCAAATGGAAAGTCAGACCCGCATCGGCATCAATACGTAAAGCGCCGGGCTGGCGTCATTTTCACGGATCAGCGTCGGCGCGGCCGCATCGGCCAAATGCAGTTCGACCAGATCGCTGTCGATCTGTCCCAATATGTCGAGCAGATAGCGGGCGTTGAAGCCGATATCGAAGCCCTCGCCCTGGAAAGCGCCGGGCACTTCTTCGGCCGCCGTGCCATTTTCGGGGCTGGTGACGGACAGGGTGATCTTGTCCTTCTCCAGGCTCATCTTGACTGCGCGGGTCTTTTCGGTGGCGATGGTGGCGACGCGGTCGACACCCTGTTCGAAGCTGCGCGGGTCGATTTTGAGCAGTTTGTCGTTCGCGGTGGGAATGACGCGGCTATAATCGGGGAAGGTGCCGTCGATCAGCTTGCTGGTCAGGATCGCGCTGCCCAGGCCGAAGCGGATCTTGCTGGCCGACAGGTTGATCTGCACCGACCCGTCCACTTCGTCGAGCAGCTTGCGCAGTTCGCCGATGCATTTACGCGGGATGATGATGCCGGGCATCCCCTCTGCGCCGTCCGGGCGGGTCACGGTGACGCGGGCCAGGCGATGGCCGTCGGTCGCCGCGGCCTTCAACACCGGCTGGTCGTCGTCAGTGACGTGGAAATAGATGCCGTTCAGATAATAGCGCGTCTCTTCGGTCGAAATGGCAAAGCGCGTCTTGTCGATGATCTGCTTGAGCGTCTCGGCAGGCAGTTCGAAACGGGTCGGCAGGTCGCCTTCCGCGATCACCGGGAAATCATCGCGCGGCAGGGTGGACAGGTTGAAACGGGCGCGACCGGCCTGGATCAGCATCTTGCCTTCGGCCGCCTGCAACGACACCTGGCTGCCCTCGGGCAGCTTGCGCGCGATGTCGAACAGGGTGTGGGCCGAAATGGTGGTCGCGCCAGCCTGCTCCACCTGAGCCGATATGCTTTCGACGATCTGGAGGTCGAGATCGGTCGCCATCAATTTGATCGCGCCATCGGCCGAAGCCTCGATCAGCACGTTTGACAGGATGGGGATGGTATTGCGCCGCTCGACCACCGACTGGACGTGGCTCAGGCTCTTGAGGAGCGTCGCGCGTTCGATAGTGGCCTTCATGTCCCTGTTCTGTCCGTTTCTTTTTAAGCCGATAGCCAAGGATTCGGTCGAATCCCGGCGACAATGATGGATGCTTCTTCATAACCGCTGTGACGGCTTGGGCAAGCGTCGCGTCGCGCTTTCGTAACGGGGCGGGGTTGCAAAAGGGGACGGCATGGGCTTTGCCCGCATGATGCGCCGCTTGCCTGCCCTGCTGATCTTGTCGCTGCTCGCGGCTTCACCCGCCATGGCGCGCGATTCGCTGGGCATTTTCGAGAGTTGGGGCGCTTTTCGCGATCCCGGCGTGGGGCAAAACGGGCCGCGCTGCTACGCCATCGCCCAGCCCGCGGCGCGACGCGGCAAGACGTCCAGGGGCTTCGTTGCGGTCGGCACCTGGCCGCGCCAGCGGGTGCGCGGGCAGCTTCACCTGCGCCTCAGCCGCGCCCGCGCGCCGCGCGCGCCGGTCACGCTCACCGTGGGCGAGCGCCGCTTCACGCTGGTCGCGGGGCAAATCGACGCCTGGGCGCCCGACCAGCGCGGCGACGCGCAGATCGTCGCGGCCATGCGATCGGCCAGCAGCATGAGCGTGGCGGGCGTGGGCGCGGACGGGCGCGGCTTTGCCGACAGCTATGCGCTACGCGGCGCGGCGACGGCAATCGACGCGGCGGCACTGGGATGCGCCAAACTGCGTTAGGCGCGCACCGCTTCCAAAATCGGCAAAAATCGGCTAAGGGCGCGCCATGCAATCAGCCGCCAGCCCGCTCATGCCGATTCCCGGCCTTATCGACCCTGTGCCCGTGCCGCGCGCGGTGACCCCGCGGGAGGATGGCCGCACCGACCTGATGGGCCTGTCGCGGCCGCAGATCAAAACCGTGCTGGAAGAAGCCGGGCTGGACGTGAAGGCCGCCAAGCTGCGCTCCAAGCAGTTGTTCCACTGGCTGTATCATCGCGGCACTACCGATTTCGATGTTATGACCGACCTGGCCAAGCCGATGCGCGGCTGGATGGCGGAACGCTTCGTCGTCGGCCGGCCGCAGGTGGTCGAAGCGCAGGTATCGACCGACGGCACGCGCAAATGGCTGCTGCGGTCGGATGACGGCCAGGATTATGAAATGGTCTTCATCCCCGATGCGGACCGCGGGACGCTCTGTGTGTCCAGCCAGGTCGGCTGCACCCTCAATTGCAGCTTCTGCCACACCGGCACGATGCGGCTGGTGCGCAACCTGACGCCGGGCGAGATCGTCGGCCAAGTCATGCTGGCGCGCGATTCGCTGGGCGAATGGCCAAAGGGCAATATGGCTGCCTCAAATGACAGCGCGAACGACGTCGATGAGGATGACGACGCCCCGCAATATACGCCCGACGGGCGGATGCTGACCAACATCGTGATGATGGGCATGGGCGAACCGCTCTATAATTTCGACCATGTGCGTGACGCGCTCAAGCTCGTCATGGATGGCGATGGCCTGGCTTTGTCGAAGCGGCGCATCACCCTGTCGACGTCGGGCGTGGTGCCGATGATGGCGCGCGCGGCTGAGGAGATCGGCGTGAACCTCGCCGTATCGCTCCATGGCGTGACCAAGGAAGTGCGCGACGAACTGGTGCCGCTCAACCGCAAATATGGGATCGAGGAACTGCTCCAGGCCTGCGCCGACTATCCCAAGGCGAACAATGCCCGGCGCATCACTTTCGAATATGTGATGATCCGTGACAAGAATGACAGCGATGCCGATGCGCGCGAACTGGTCCGCCTGATCCGCAAATATAAACTGCCGGCCAAGGTCAATCTGATCCCGTTCAACCCCTGGCCCGGCACCGACTATGAATGTTCGACGCCGGAGCGGATTCGCGCGTTCAGCAGCATCGTGTTCGAAGGCGGCATCAGCGCGCCGGTGCGCACCCCACGCGGCCGCGACATCATGGCGGCGTGCGGCCAGCTCAAGTCGGCGAGCGAGAAGAAGAGCAAGGCGGAAATGAAGCGCCTCTCTGAAGAGAAGCAAGCCGCGCTAGGATGATCGCGGGACGATAGACTGCGCCACGGTGCAGGACGAGAAGCCCCGCCAGCGATGGTGGGGCTTTTCTTTTGGGGGAAGACGATGACCGATGACGAGATCGACGCGCTGGCGCAGGGCTTTTGCGCCTGTACGCTGTCCAAGCAGCGCTGGACCCATGGCGCGCATTTCGCGACTGCCTTGTGGCTGATCCGAACGCGCCCGGATGTGCAGCCCGAACGGGACATGCCCGACATGATCCGCCGCTATAACGAGAGTGTCGGCGGAGTGAACAGCGACAGCAGCGGCTATCACGAGACGATCACCCAGGCGTCGCTGCACATGGCGCGCAGCCTGCTGACCGGCTTACCGGACGATGTGACGCCGGCCGTCGCCTATGCGGCGCTGATGGCATCGCCATTGGGGGACAAGGACTGGCTCTTCACTTACTGGTCGCGCAACGTGCTGATGGCGTCGCCTGCGCGGCTGGCGTGGGTGGAGCCGGATTTGACGCCCTTGCCCACATAGAAAAAAGGCGGCCCTTTGCAGGACCGCCCTCTTGCTCGTATCTAATCGCGAAGGATCAGAAACGGAAGCCGATGCCGACCACCGCGGCGTCGCGGCCGCCGATGTTCTGCTCATATTCGGTGCGCTGATATTCAGCCGAGATATAGGTGTTCGGGGTCGCCGCGAACTCCAGGCCGCCACCGTAGCGCACGCCTTCAAGGCCAACGCCGTCGCCGTCGATTTCGAAGCGGGTCGAGGTGTAGCCGACCTTGCCGAAGGCGAGGACGCGCGGAGTCACGACGTAACCGGCGCGCAGCGAAGCGGTGATGTCACGGCTGACATCCAGGTCAGCATCGTTCACCGTGGTGTCGCCCAGGCTGACTTCGACGCCGCCGACGATGCGGGGCGCGAGCGCCAGATCGTAGCCGGCGTTGACGCCGTACGAGAAGCCCTCTTCGCCGCCGATCTTGTCATAACCCATGGTGACGCCTGCGCGCGGCCCGGTGAAGGGCGCTGCGTCCTGAGCGAAAGCAGGAGCCGAAACGAAAGTGGCAGCAGCAAGGGCTGCGAAAATCACAGTCTTCATAAAGTCCTCATTTATTATATTGTCGCCGTGATTGAGACATTCATCCGGCGTTCAGGTTCGATGCAAAGATATTGTGAACTTAGTCTCACAATAACTCCTGCGACTCTTCTCTCCATTATCAGGAGATCAAGAGCGTGATGCGCATCGTCATCACGCAGCCGCCATCTAGGATCGCAAGATTGAGTTGCAAAGGGGGTCAGGCTTTATTTCAATCAATTTCAGGACTTGTGTTGCAAAAGTGTGACAACGCGCACGCCTGCCCGTCGATCGCGCATGCTGCGCCCGATCGCGACATCCTGTAACCAAAGCGGGCGATGGACCGAATATTGGACTATTGCGCTAGATGGGATAGGATCATCGTCATGGACAGCACGACCTCCATGGTAGCTGGCGACGTCAAACGCCACCGCCTGTCCACACGGATTTGGCATTGGGCCAATGCGCTGCTGCTCTATACCCTGTTCACCAGCGGCCTTGGCATATTCAACGCCCATCCCCGCCTCTATTGGGGGCATTATGGCGCGAACCTGGACCATGCCTGGCTGACGTTGGAGCGCTTCCCCGGCTGGATCACCCTGCCCGGCTATTATAGCCTCGCCCTGTCGCGCCATTGGCATCTGGCCGCCGCGCCGCTCTTCGCCTTCGCCCTGCTCGCCTACATGCTCTGGAGCCTCGCCAACCGCCACATCGTCCGCGACCTCGCCTTTCGCCGCGGCGAACTGGCCCCGCGCCATGTCTGGCAGGATATCAAAGATCATGCCCGGTTGCGCTTTCCCACCGGCCAGGCTGCGCTGCGTTATAATGTGCTGCAAAAGGCGAGCTATATCGGCGTCATCTTCGTCGTGCTGCCAGTCATCATCCTGACCGGCCTCACCATGTCTCCGGGCATGAATGCGGCATGGCCTTGGCTGGTCGACCTGTTCGGGGGACGGCAGTCGGCCCGCTCGATCCATTTTATCGCCGCTTTCGCGCTCGCCGCCTTCTTTCTCGTCCATATCCTCATGGTCGTCCTTGCCGGGCCGCTGAACGAAATCCGCTCGATGATGACCGGCCGCTACCGGTTGCCGGAGGATCGGCCATGATCCTGACCCGCCGCCACTTGCTGCTGGGCGCGACCGCGACGCTGGCGGGCTGCGACCGGCTGGCGCGTAACGACAGCTTTCGCGAGGCGCTCTTTTCCGCCGAGAATTTCCACAAATGGGCGCAGCGCGGCCTGATGGCGCCGGATGCGCTGGCGCGCGAATTCCGGCCCGACCAGATTTCCCCTATCTTCCGCGCCAACGGCACCGCGAACCCCAATACGCCCGCCTATAAGGCGCTGTGGCGCAATGGCTTTGCCGACTGGCGGCTACGGGTCACCGGCCTTGTATCGCGCGACCTGTCGCTGTCGCTGTCGCAGTTGCGCACCCTGCCCCATCGCGAACAGATCACCCGCCATGATTGTGTCGAGGGCTGGAGCGCGATCGGCAAGTGGCGCGGCGTACGCCTGAAGACGATCCTAGACGGTGCCGGGCTGCGCAGCGGCGCGCGCTATATCGTCTTCCGCTGCGCCGACGATATGGGCGGCGGGCGCCCCTATTATGAAAGCATCGATCTGGCCGACGCCTTCCATCCCCAGACCATATTGGCCTTCGCGCTCAACGACGCACCGCTCTCGGTCGCCAATGGCGCGCCGCTGCGGCTGCGGGTGGAACGGCAGCTGGGCTACAAGCAGGCCAAATATCTGATGGGGATCGAGGCGGTCGACAGCCTGGCCGCGATCGGCAAGGGCAAGGGTGGTTTTTGGGAGGACCATGCCGATTATGATTGGTATGCCGGCATTTGACGTCTGCGTGACGACATGACAAGGTAGCGGAATGAAACTGTTTGAATTGGTTCTCAAGCGGTTGGTCACACGCGGTCGCCTGACCGTTCACTACGCCAACGGCAAAACAATCACCGTGGGTCTGCCCGACCCCGCCTTCCCCGACCTTGCGCTGCGCTTCAAGGACGGCCGGGTTCCGCTCGACATCGTGAAAGACCCGCGGCTGGGCATGGCCGAAGCCTGGATCGACGGGCGGGTAACGATCGAGGGTGGCGGCATCATGGAATTTCTGTCCATGATCCGCGCCAATAATCCCTGGGAACAGGGCAAGTCGATCGAAACCAAGAACCTGCTCAAGCGCAGCGTAGGCACCGTGCGGCAAAAGCTGTGGCGCGCCAATCACAAGGCGCGGTCCAAGGCCAATGTCGCCCACCATTACGACCTTTCAGGCGCGCTCTACGCCCTCTTCCTCGACCGCGACCGCCAATATAGCTGCGCCTATTATCCCGATGCGGACAATGAGGCGGGGATCGGGCTGGAGCAGGCGCAGGAGGACAAGAAGGCGCATATCGCCGCCAAGCTGCACCTGAAACCGGGCATGAAGGTGCTGGACATAGGCTGCGGCTGGGGCGGCATGGCGCTATATCTGCACCGCACCTGCGGCGTCGATGTGACCGGCATCACCCTGTCGGAAGAACAGCTCAAGGTCGCGCGCCAGCGGGCCGCCGACGCGGGCGTCGCCGACCATGTCCGCTTCGAACTGATCGATTATCGCGACATGACCGGGCCGTTCGACCGGATCGTGTCGGTGGGCATGTTCGAACATGTCGGCACCGCCCATTTCCGCACCTTCTTCGACACCTGCCGCAACCTGCTGACCCCGGACGGGGTGATGCTGGTCCACACGATCGGCCGCATGGGCGGGCCGGGCGTCACCGACGCTTTCACCCAGAAATATATCTTCCCCGGCGGCTATATCCCGGCCCTGTCGGAAATGATCGCGGGCAGCGAAGGCACGCGGTTGATGGTGACCGATGTGGAGGTGCTGCGCATCCATTACGGCCTGACCCTGCGCGAATGGTACAGGCGGACCATGGCGCACAAGGCGGACATCGTCGCCCTGTATGACGAGCGTTTCTTCCGCCTCTGGACCTTCTACCTCGCCGGAGCGGCGACCGTGTTCGAACATGGCGGCATGGTGAATTTCCAGGTCCAATATAGCCGCGATCGCCGCGCCCTGCCGATCACCCGCGATTATATGCAGGAGGCGGAGGCGGCGCTGCGGGGGCGTTGAAAAGCCTGAACGATCGCTGACATCTCCATTCGCGGACGGTTCAGTCGGCGCGATGCATTCTCTTCCCCATGCCCCCTCCGTGACGGGCGGGGTCTGTGAGGAGAGAAAAGATGAATCTGTTCTGGAAGGGCGCGGCCGCGTTGAGCCTCGCCATCACCGGCCTTGGCGCAGCAGCGGCGCCGGCCCAGGCGCAATATTATGGCGGTTCCGGCTGGCGCGGCGACCGCGACGGGCGCTGGGACAATCGCCGGTATGATAACAGGCGCTGGGACGATCGCCGCCACTGGCGCGGCGACCGCCGCGATTGGCGTGGCCATCGCGGCCATTATCGCGCCGCCTATCGCCATCGCGCCCGTTGCTGGACCGATTGGCGTTACGACCATTATCGCGACCGCAACGTGCGCGTGCGCATCTGCCGCTAAGACGAGCGGCTATATTTTACCTGCAACCCGCCCTGATTGAACCTTGGGGCGGGTTGCGGCATTGGGGACGGCATGACCGATCCCATGCCCGTAATTCAAAGCCTGTTGTCGGGCCTTCCCATTCTCCTGCTGCATCTGGGCAGCGCCACGCTGGTCTGGCTGGCGGCGCTGGGCGTTTATATGTGGATCACCCCGCATGACGAATTCGCACTGATCCGCGGCGGCAACGAAGCCGCCGCGATCTCGCTGGGCGGCGCGGCGATCGGCCTGGCGGTGCCCCTGGGCTTCTGCCTCGCCGGTTCGGTCAATGTCTGGGACATCGTCATCTGGGGCAGCGTGACATTGGTGCTGCAACTCGTCGCCTTCCGCCTGGTCGATTTCCTGCTCGGGACCCTGTCGGCGCGGATCGAGGCGAATGAACGGTCGGCGGCGATTTTCCTGGCGATGATGAAGGCCGCCGTCGCCTGCCTGACCGCCGCCGCGGTCGCGGGCTGAGGTTATGGCTAAAAGCGGCTGTGGCTGCCTGCCTTTTGCGTTGGGCGGCCTGCTGTTGATCGCCTGGTTCGGGCAGGACGTGGCCGTACCGCCGCTGGAGGTCGAGCAATATGATCCCCGATCGCCGCGCCGGCCGATGCCCGACTGGAGCGACGAACAGTTTGTAATTGAGGACAATCCCAACGGTCCCGCCGATTCGATGGGCACCGCCTTTGCCGTCGACCGCGACGGTGCCTGGCTGACTGCCCAGCACGTCACCCATGGCTGCGCCCGCGTCGGGCTGGAGGATGGGCGCTTCGCCCGGCCGGTATCGCGCGTCATCGAAAGCCAGGAGGCGGACGCCGCGCTGCTGCCCGATAGCCTGCCCAGCGACGCCGCCCTGCCGCTGTCCAGCCGCATACCGCAACCCGGGACGCCAGGCTATCATATGGGCTTTCCCGCGGGCGAACCGACGCTGGTCATGTCCGAACTGATCGGCGAGGCGAGCGCACGGCGCGGCCGCACCGAGTTGACCCAGCCGATCCTGGCTTGGGCCGAAAAAGGCCGTATTCCCAGCGGCGACGGCACCTTGTCGGGGATCAGCGGCGGGCCAGTCTTCGCCGAAGACGGCCATGTCGTAGGCGTCAACAGCGCCTCTACCGATCGGCGCGGGCGTATCCTGACCACCGCGCCCGACGCGGTCGCCCGGCTCACAGCCGCCAGCCGCGCAGTGGACGATCGCCCGGTCGCCTATCCCTTCGCCGGCCTCGCCGACGCGGAAAGCCGCTTCACCGCCTGGCTGGACGCGGGCGTCATTCGTCGCATCTTCTGCGACGTCGATGAAAAGCGCGGCGGTTGACGGCCATGCGTCACAGACGCTAGGCGCGAACAAACTTTCCAGGGAATATGACCATGAGCGACACGCCCCCCGATCATCTGTCCACCAACCCCAAAAGCCCGCATTTCGACATGGAAGTGCTCCAGCGCGGCATCGGCATCCGGTTCAAGGGCCGTGAGCGCAAGGATGTGGAGGAATATTCGATCTCAGAGGGCTGGATTCGCGTCGCCGCCGGCAAGAGTCGCGACCGTCACGGCAATCCGCTGACGATCAAACTGACCGGCGAAGTCGAAGCCTGGTTCGAAAATCCGGCCGAGGGCGCTGAAGACAAGGGCGCCGAGGACAAGCCGACCGAGGCCGAATAAGCAAAAAGGGGCGCCGATGAGCGCCCCTTTTTACATCAGTTCATCACCGCCTCGCGCTGCACATCGGCGATGATGGCGCTCAGCGTCCGTTGCGACGGCGCGGCGTCGGCATATTCGACGACGAAGGGATCGGCCTCCAGCCTTGGCACAGCCCTGCGCGCCTTGGACGCGGGCTGGACTTGTGCCAACTGGATCGCGCGCGGGCTGGCCATCACCGGCGTCGCGCGCGGCTCCCGCAACATCCGCGGCAGCCCCTGTTCGTCCCACATCTCCGAATCGACCTTGGCGAAACGGACGCTTGCGCCCAGCATCGGGTCGGGGGTAAAATCGTGCAGCTTCGCCTTGGCCGGATAGATGAAGCCATAGGTCGGGTTGGTCCGCGCGCCCATCTGGCCCGTCGGGCTATGCCACACGCGCACCTGGCTCCAGTCGCCATCTGCCGACACGTCGATCGCCAGCACATCCTCCTCGATTGCGCCGGGAACGGACCAGTTGGCATGACGGATCAGCACGCGCCGGTCGCCCAGCACCTTGCTGATGACCGCGACATGGCCCAACAGCATCGGGCCATTGGGCCGAAAAGCCAGCACCGCACCCTTTTTGGGCTTGGTCCCCCGCTTATACTGACCATTCGCCTGATCCCACCAGGTCAGCGCATCGCCCTTGATCGCCACGCCCGATACGATCCGGGCATAGGGCACACATTGCAGCATCGCCGACGCCCACGAAGGCGCAGCGGTTAGACCGGACAACAGCAGCCATGCCGCAGTCCAGCGTATCGCTCGAAACATCTATGCGATCCCGAAAACAAGAATCGCCCCACCAAGGATGACCCTAGGCCGCCATGGTTTGAGAAGAGGTTAAGCCCGCATCAGGGATGTAGAGGTCTGAAAAAAGAGATCGATCCGCGACGGGAGCGGGATAGATCGGGCACCGCGATCAGAAGGCGGCGCGCACCGCAGCGCCACCGGTCGTGTCGGCCGATGCGATCTGGACGGGCTGGTCGCCGCCCTTGGACGGCTGGGCATAGATGAAGCCGCGCGCCGGGTTGGAACGCAGGCCCAGGTCGCGGATCGGGCCATACCACACCTTGACGTCGGTCCAGTCGTTATTGGCCGACACGTCGATGGCGCGCACATCGCGCTCGATGCCGCCGCGATAGGACCAGTTGGCATGGGTCAGCAGCACTTCGCGACCGCTCACCACCTTGCTGACCATGGCGACATGGCCGACCGGCATAGACCGGCTGGCGGCGAAAGCCAGAACGGCACCGACGCGGGGTTCATGACCGCGGTCGTAACGACCCTCGGCCTGGCCCCACCAGGTATTTGCGTTGCCGTGAATGTCGATGCCGGAAGCCTGCCGGGCAAAGGGTGCGCACTGGAGCGTGCCGGCGATGGCGGGAACAGCGAACAGGGTCGAGAGCGCAAGAATAGAGGCCGCGAAAAACGCGCGAAAACCAACGACCATGTGATTGCGACCCCGACTTATTTTGTAGGCTTGAACCCCGATGTCGGTGTTAGGGCAGACGCCAGACGGATGGACAAGCGCGGGGCGACGAATCGTTTCGTCGGTGCGTTATGTTGCGGAACGAAACACTTGGCCGGCCGTTACGGTCAATCGGGTTGCATCCTCCACATCGTTGAAAAGACTGGATTCCGTGCCCGTCATCCACACCTGCCCCCCAGTTTCCCGCAATCGTTGGAATAATGCGCTGCGGCGGGACGGGTCGAGATGGGCGGCAACCTCATCCAGCAGCAACACGGGCGGCTGTCCGCGTGTCGCCGCCACCAGCGCGGCGTGGGCCAGCAGGATCGAGAGCAGCAGCGCCTTTTGCTCGCCAGTCGAACAGAGTGCCGCGGGCTGGCCCTTTGCGATATGGGTGACGGCCAGGTCGTGGCGATGCGGCCCGGACAGCGTCCGCCCCGCCGCCGCATCGCGCCGCCGCTCGCGCGCCAGCCGATCCGCCAGCGCATCGTCGCCCGCATCCTCGCCCTCGATCGCGATCCGCGGCCGGGCAAAGTGCTCGTCGGGCTGGTCCGCCAGCATCGCGTTCAGGCGCGCCACCAGATCGGCCCGCGCGCCAGCCAGCGCCGCACCATGCTCCCCCATCTGCGCCTCCAGCGCCGACAGCCACGCCGGATCGGCCCGGCGCAGGTCGGCCAGCAGCCGGTTGCGCGCACGCATCGCCGCGTCATAGCGCGCGCTGTGCATCGCATGGGCCGTATGCAGCGCCAGCGTCAGCCGGTCGAGGAAGCGTCGCCGCCCGCCGGGACTGTCGAGGAACAACCGATCCATCGCCGGGGTGAGCCAGACGATCGCCAGATGATCGGCCAGCGCATTGGCGGAAGAGGCCACGCCGCCGATCCGTACCTGCCGCCGCTCCGGGCTTGCCGCCGCAACGCCCGTGCCCAGCACCACGCCGTCCACCTCCGCCGCGACGCCGAAGCCGCCGGCTCCCTCCTGCCGCACCATCGCGGACAGGGGCGCGCCGCGCAGTCCGCGGCCGGGCGCCAGCATCGACACCGCTTCCAATATATTGGTCTTCCCCGCGCCATTGTCGCCGGTCAGCAGGATGAAGCTATGATGGGGCAGGATCAGCGCATCCGCGTGATTGCGGAAATCGCTCAAGGTAAGGCGGCCGATCATGGCGTGGCTGTAGCGGGGAGAAGGCGGAGGGGGAAGGGGCGGGTGTCAAAGCAACGCCTCGCCCTTCAACACCGCTTGCGCGTGACCGCCGTCCCGTCGTTGACGATGGTCAGCGCCTTGCCATCCTGCGACGTCCGCAGCGCCAGAGTCCGGGTCCAACTCTGCCCTTCGCCGGTGAAAGCGGCGTCCACCGCCGCGCGGCCATCCTCGCCCGGCGTCACGCTTTGCACCGTCCCGACGCTTTCGTGGAACAGCAGCCGGTCGGGGGTGACGGTCAATTCCAGATCGGCGCTGCGGTCGCCGCATCGATCCTGCACGCCGGTCCAGTTGCCTTGCATGGCGGCGGGGATCAGGCCGGCCGGAGCCGCTGCGGGCGGCGGCGTATCGATCTTCGGCGTGGGTTCGACCGGCGTAATCGCGTTGGCGGCGGGCGGCGCTTCCTCCATATTGGGCAGCGTCTGATCCAATATGTTGGCGACGACGCCGGGCTGGTCGGCGCTGTTGTCCGACGACTGGTTGCAGCCGGCGATCAGCATCAGGAGGGCAAGGGATGATCTATGCATATTTCAGGAACCGGCCAGCGCGCCGCCGGTTCCCGCACATGACTCGACCCCGTCGCCCATGATAGCGTCGGATCACCACAAAAGAGTCGGATCACCACAAAAGAGGGAGTCGATGTTATGCCGGTGCTGGGAATGGGTGGCCTGTTCTTTCGCGCGCGCGATCCCGATGCGCTGGGCGCCTGGTATCGCACGCACCTCAATGTCGGCGGCGGCTGCGTGGTCGATCCGGCCGACACGCCCAACGAATGGATCTGGCAACCGCAGGGCGGACCAATGGTGTTCGCCCCGTTCAAGGCGGACAGCGACTATTTCGCTGCCGACAAGGCGTTCATGCTGAATTTCCGCGTGTCCGATCTCGATTCCCTTCTGGGCCGCTTGCGCGCATCGGGCGTTGCGATCATCACCAAGCCCGAATGGGACGATCCCGTCCTCGGCCGTTTCGCCCGCATTCATGATCCAGAGGGCAATGCGATCGAATTATGGGAACAGCCCGATCAACGT
Source organism: Pseudomonadota bacterium (assembly GCA_040389985.1). Classification (GTDB taxonomy): domain Bacteria; phylum Pseudomonadota; class Alphaproteobacteria; order Sphingomonadales; family Sphingomonadaceae; genus Sphingobium. The sequence goes on along the minus strand of JAZJZH010000013.1, from coordinate 57,682 downwards.
CCGACCCAAGGAACCGACTCATGAAGCGCCTGTCTCTCCTCCTCGCCGCTGCCGCCGCCCTCAGTTCCAGCGGCGCGATGGCCGCCCTAGCCGTCGGAGCCAAGGCACCCGATTTCACCACGCGCGGCGCGCAGGCGGGCAAGACCTTCACCCTGACCCTGTCGCATCAGTTGAAGCGCGGGCCGGTGGTCCTCTATTTCTTCCCCAAAGCGTTCACGCCGGGCTGTTCGGCCGAAGCGCGCGAGTTCGCGGAGAATATCGACAAGTTCAAGGCGGCGGGCGCGACCGTCATCGGCATGTCGGCCGATCCGGTGGACGATCTCGTCGCCTTTTCGACCAAGGAATGTGCGGGCAAGTTCGCCGTTGCGTCGGCTGGCCCGGCGATCGTGACGGGCTATGACGTGGCGCTCAAGATGCGGCCAGGCATGACCGACCGCACCTCCTATGTCATCGCGCCGTCGGGCCGGGTGGCGTTCGTCCACAGCGAAATGAACTATGCCGAACATGTGAAGACTACGCTGGCCGCTGTCGAAGCGATGAAACAGAAATAATATTGCCGGGCTCCTGCAAACACAGGAGCCCGGTTTTTCTCACCGCTTCACATATGTCCCGAACCAGTCGATCGTCGCATCCCACGCGGCCTTGGCGGCTACTTCGTTATAGCTCGGCCGATAATCGGCCATGAAGCCATGGTCGGCGCCTGTATGGACGGTGATGGCGTCCGGCGGGGACTTGCCCGCCTTCACCAGCTCGGCGCGCATGGCTTCCACGTCCGCCAGCGGGATACCCTTGTCCAATTCGCCATATTGGCCCAGCACCGGGGCCTTGAGCTTGTCGACCTCCTCGATCGCGCTCAGCGTCTGCAACGGCGTCTTGTCCGTCACCAGCCGCCCATAATAAGCGACCCCGGCGTCCAGATCGGCGCTGTGTGCGGCGTAGAGCCACACGACCCGTCCGCCCCAGCAAAAGCCGGTGATGCCGCGCCGCTTCGCATCGCCGCCATGCTTTCCAGCCCAGCCATAGGTCGTGTCGATATCGGTCAGCACCTGCGCGTCGGGCGCCTTGGACACGATGGTGCCGATCAACTGCTTGAAATCGGCAACCTTGGTCGCGTCGCCATGGCGCGCGAACAGGTCGGGCGCGATGGCGTAATAGCCCGCCTTGGCGAAACGGCGGCAGATATCGCGAATCCATTCATGCACGCCGAAAATCTCATGCACCACGACGATGACAGGCGCGGCCTTGCCGCCCGCCGGGCGCGCGACGAAGGCGGGCATGGCGAAGCCGTCGCTGGCGGGAATCGACACATTCTCCTCCGTCAGCCCGTCGGCGGAGGTCTGCACCGCGCTGCTGGCGATGGGATGGCAGGCTGCGGCGAAACCGGCCGCGAACGCCCCGCCCGCCAATATGTGCCGCCGCTGAAAACCGGTGGTGCCGATCCAGTTGCGATCCTCGGCCAGCCGCTCCACGGATGGGGTGTCATCGTCCTTACGATCGGTGGTCATGGCGCCTGTCTCCTGTCGATCTTGTTGATGCGGGAGACTAGCTGCCCCGCTCCTGCGCGCAAGACAGGAAGTCGCCATCGGCAACCAGCGGCAGGCCTGTGGTGTCGCGGGCATAGAGATAGACCCAGGCCGCCACCGGCCCATCCGCCGCCTGCACCGTCATGGCGACGCGGAGATATTCATGCGGCTGCGGATGATGGGCGGCGCATTCCTCATAGTCATCCAGCATCGCCAGGATTGCCGCAGGGTCGGCCAGGGCGAACAGGTCGCCCTGCACCCGGCCCCCCGGCCCCGCCACCAACCCCGGATAGTCGGCGATGCGATAGAGCGCCCCGCCGATCGTCGCCGGACCGACCAGCCGCGCCGATTGCCGCAACCAGCGCGCCATCGGCCCGTCAAAGGCGGCGCGCAGCGTGCCGTAGACAAATAAATATGTAGGCTCCACCGCAGGGTCAGGCATATTCCACCAATCTGCGGGGAAATATCCCAACAGCGCGACTATTTGCCAGCCGCGCCACACGCCTCGTCAGCGAATAGCCGCTGATTTCCGCCAAAAATCGAAACTGGCACGGCATCTGCAAATCCTGTTGGCATCAAGGTCGGAATGATCCGGCCATCACATCAGGGAGTATCCACCATGTCCATCGCGAAGATCCAGAACGCCGCTATTGCCCTGGTCGGCGCCTTCATCGTCGCCAGCTTGTTCGTCAGCGCGGCGATCCCGGTGTCGCCGATCGCCTGATCGCGCCCCTTACTCAACACCCATTTCAGCAAAAGGCTAGACAGATGAACAACAGCTTCACCCTCGACCGCAACAATGGCAAGATCATGGGCGTATGCGCCGGCGTCGCCAACCGCACCGGCCTGGACGTCACGCTGCTCCGCGTCGGACTGGTCCTGCTGACGCTCTGCGCATTGGGGCCGATCGGCGTCGTGGCCTATCTGCTTGCAGGCTGGCTGGCGGAGGGTTGATGGTCGTTCGCGATGAAGGCAGGATATCGCCAAGTCAGAGACAAATAAAAAGGCCGCTCCGGTTAAACCGGGAGCGGCCTTTTTGCATCCCGATCTGTCGGGATAAGGTTCGCGCATGATGCGCGATCAGGCATATAGCACCGAATAGAAAGTCAGCATCTGAATGCCGACCGCAACGGCCAGCACAGCGCCCTGAAAGGCCTGCCGCATATTTTGTTCCTTCTTTACAAGAATTGTCACCCATCTGGATGTGAGCGGTCCCCTACGCCCGTCATATTCTTGTAACAATCGCAAAGCGCGACATACCGATTGCACTAAATGCAACAGAGCTGTTACCGCAAAGCCACGATCATCGCCTGCGCCGCCGCCGGGTTGCGTTCCTTGGCGCCGCTGATGAAGAAGGTAAAGACGTCGCCCTGCCCCGCCGCAGCCTTGGCCCGCTCAGCCCAATCCGCGATCATCGCGGGCGCATAGCCGGTCGGCTCATTCGCCTGCGCCCGCATCAACCGCATATAGGCAAAGCCGACATCATGGCCGGTGATCGCGGGATAATCGTCATGATCGGCCAGCACCACCGCGGCCCCGGCGTCGCGGGCCATCGCCAGGAAGGCCGGATTGTCGAAGCTCTCGTTCCGCACTTCCAACGCATGACGCAGCCGCACCCCATCGACGCTCGATGGCAGCAATTGCAGGAAAGCGCCGAAATCGTCCGGGTCGAACCGCTTGGTCGGCATGAACTGCCACAGAATCGGCCCCAGCCTGTCGCCCAGTTCGGCGATACCCTGGTTGGTGAACTTGGCGATCGACTCGCCCGCCTCGGCCAAGATCTTGCGGTTGGTGCAATAGCGCGACGCCTTGACCGCAAACTGGAATCCGTCCGGCACCGCCTTTGCCCAGCCTGCAAAGGTCGCGGGCTTCTGGCTGCTATAATAGGTCGCATTGATCTCGGTCGCGGTCAGATGTTCGCCGACATAGGCCAGCTCGTCCTTGTGACGCAGACCCGCAGGGTAGAAGCTGCCGCGCCACGGTTCATAGACCCAGCCGCCAATGCCCACCCTGATCCGTCCAGCCATGCGCCTTCCCCTTCACACGCCATCCTGATCGGAGCGGGCGATCAGAGCCAGTGGAAAAAGCCATTGGCCACTATTGCGAACCACTCTTAATTAGGCCGCAACCAAGGAGACGCCCCATGTCGCTCGACCTCATCAAGACCGGCACTTATCTGACCATCCACCTGACCGTCGGCTTCACCGTCGCCTATGTCATGACCGGGTCGCTCGCGCTGGCCGGCGGCATCGCGCTGGTGGAACCGGTCATCAATGCCGTCGCCTTCTTCTTCCACGAACAGGCGTGGAAGAAGGTGCAGGCCCGGCCGCCGCGCGATGGCGGCAAGCGGTGGGTGCGCGATCAGGCGGTCTTTGCGTAGAGCTGTCTACCTCGTTGTTCGTTTGATGCCGATCAGCCAGGGCTTCACCCCGCGCGTGGGTTTGGCCGTGCCGTCCAGCCGCCGGGCGCGCAAGATGCGGATCGGCTTGACGATCATCTGCCCGCGCATCGGCCCCGACCCGCAGCAGGTGGGCACCGACAGGATTTTGCGCACCACATCCATGCCGCCAACGACATGGCCGAAGGCGGCATAGCCGATATAGTCGCCGCGCGCGTCCATATTGGGCGTGGCGCCGATGGTGATGAAAAAATTGCCCATCGCCGAATTGGGCCGGTTGGGCCGCGCCATGGAGAGCGTGGCGTCGAGGTGCAGGATGCCGGTCCGGCTCGTCGGCTCATGCACAACGGGCGGCAGCGATCGCCGCGCATCGGTGTCGATCCCGCCCTGGATCAGGCCATATTTGGGATCTTTCTTGCGCCGCGCCGCCCGATAGAAGGTGACGCCATCGAAGCGGCCATCATCGACATAGGTCAGGAAATTGGAGGAGGTGCGCGGTGCCCTTTTCTGGTCCACCGCGACGATCATCGTGCCGACCGAGGTTTCGATCGCGACGCGGGTGAAACCGGGACTGGGCCGATTGGCCGGAAGAGCAACGGTAAGGGCCGACCACAGGCCGATGATCAGGCCAAGGACGCACAGGACAAAAGGACGCATCGGGCAACATATACTCGGCAAGGACGGCAAGCGACCGACGCTAAAGCGGGCGCGCGCAGCCTGCAACCGCTAGGCCATGGATTTGTCGATGAAGAGATGTGAAATGCCCTTCCGCCGGAGCGGAGGTGGTGATCCCAACGGGATTCGAACCCGTATCGCTGCCGTGAAAGGGCAGTGTCCTAACCGTTAGACGATGGGACCTCATGCAGCGACTGACCAGGCAGCGCTGCGAAGCGAGGGCGCAATTAGGCGGGGACGGCAAAAGGGTCAACCCCCAAAAGGGAAGAAAATGACAATCCTGCTCATTCGGCCCAGGCCGCATCCTCCAGATGCAGTTCGGCGGCCGGACGGCTGCCCCAATCGTCGATCTTGACCTTGCCCGCGACCCACAGCTTGCGATCGCGCGGCGCGCCCAATATCGCCTGACCCAGATCGGTTTCGGCCTGGCGGAAGGCGATGGTCTTGATCGACCGGCCATCGTCGCCGCTCATGATCGCGCGCAGATGGCCGTTGCCGACGACATCGGCCTTGATGACGCGCATCGGCCCCGCGGCGATCAACGGCGCGGGCCAGCCCGCGCCATAGGGACCGCCCTGTTCGATCGCGGCGACGAACTCCGGGTTGACCCCGGCGGGCGCCAGCACCGCATCGATCAGCAGCGCCCGGTTGTCGCGCGCCTTGGCGACGGCGGCGGACAGGCGGTCGTCCAGAAAGTCGGCGAGCGCGTCGATCCGGTCCGCCGCAACCGTCAGCCCCGCCGCCATCGCATGACCGCCCCCCGCGACCAGCAGGCCGCTATCCTTCGCCGCCATCACCGCCGCGCCCAGGTCCACGCCGGAAATGGAGCGGCCCGACCCCTTGCCCACCCCAGCGTCGTCCACCGCAATGACGATGGCGGGGCGGCCAGCCTTTTCCTTGATCCGGCCCGCGACGATGCCGATAACGCCGGGGTGCCAACCTTGGCCGGATATGACCGCGACGGCGCGGTTGCCCTGCGCCGAAAGCAGGGCTTCGGCCTGTTCCTGCACCGTCGATTCGATCGCGCGCCGTTCCTCATTATAATGGTCGAGCTGCGCCGCTATGCTGGCGGCTTCAACCGGGTCTTCCGTCGTCAGCAGCCGCACGCCCAGGTCCGCCTGTCCGACCCGGCCACCGGCGTTGATACGTGGCCCCAGCGCGAAGCCCAGATCATGGCACAGCGGCGCGCGGGTCAGGCGGCTGGCGTCGATCAGTGCGGCCAGGCCGATATTGTGGCGATTAGCCATGACTTTGAGCCCCTGCGCCACGAAGGCGCGATTGAGGCCCTTCAACTGCGCCACGTCCGCCACCGTGCCGAGCGCTACGATGTCGAGCAATTCCATCAGCGCCGGTTCGCTGCGGCTGGCGAACCAGCCGCGTGCGCGCAACACCCGCACCAACGCTGCGCCCAGCAGGAAGGCGACCCCGACCGCGGCGAGATGGCCATGCACCGCCGCGCCCTCATTTTCGTCCAGCCGGTTGGGGTTCACCAAGGCAAAGGCATCGGGCAACTGGGTCGAACATTTATGATGATCGACCACGACGACATCGACGCCCGTCGCCTTCGCCATGGAAAGGGCCTCGAACGCCTGCGCCCCGCAATCGACGGTGACGATCAGGGTCGCCCCATCTCCCGCCAACCGCACCAGCGCCTCGCCCGACGGGCCATAGCCCTCCATCAGACGGTCGGGTATATAAGGTTTGGCGTGCAGCCCCAAATCGCGCAGCAGCCGGATCAGCAGCGCCGCGCTGGTCGCGCCGTCGACGTCATAATCGCCAAAGATGCGGACGTCCTCGCCGCGCTGCACCGCGTCGGCCAGCCGATCGGCGGCGGCGTCCATGTCGCGGAACAGGCTGGGATCGGGCATGAACTGGCGGATAGTGGGATTGCGATGGGCATCGACCGCATCGCGTGGACAGCCGCGCGCCAGCAGCAATTGCGTCACCAGATCGTCGGGCAGATAGGTGGCGTCGCGCCCATCGGCGCTCCCACCGCGCCAGCGCCAGGGCTGGCCGGAAATCGATCGGGAAATATTGAGCGCAAATGTCATGCGACCGCTCTAGCCTTCCACGAGTCCCGAGGGAAGCACAGCAAATCATGCCAGACGCGGAACCGACGCAACTTGTTGAGCGTATTGCCTCTTTGCCGCGCGTGTGGAATGCACGATGCGAAGGGGGCATCGCAGGTTCATGACGAGACGACAGGCATATCATGTCCGGCGTATAATGGCCGTGGCGCTGATGACAGCCTCGTCCCTGCCGCTGATGGCTCAAGCCCAGACGACGCCCCCCTCCGATCCCAGCCTGCCTTATGAGGCGACGCAGGACGAAGAGCCGATCCTGCCCGACGACCAGTTCGAGGCGCGGCTGCCCAAGGTTGGCAACCCGGACCAGGCCGATTCCAACGCTCCCCTGCCCTCGATCGACAGCTGGATCGACCAGCAGATGCCGCAGCAATCGACCGCGCCGGTCGAATTGCCGCCGGCGATCGATCCGGCCGAACAACAGGAACTGGCCCAGCCGCTGCCGCCACTGGACAGCGTCACCGTGCCGGCCAATGTCGCGTCCAGTGACGATCCCAATGCGAAGCAGCCCGACGTCCGCTATGGCACCTCGATCGAAGGTTTCGGCAAGACGGGCCTGGAAGACGAATTTCGCGCTGAATCCGCCCTGGTCGATGGCGACGGCAAGGCCGAAACCGCCGCGATGGTACAGGCGCGCGCGCAGGAGGATGAGAAGCTGGCGACGCGCCTCTTCTATTCCGAAGGCTATTATGATGCGACCGCGCTCGCCAGCCTGGACCAGGCGGGCGACGGCACGCTCAAGGCGGTCATTTCCGTGACGCCGGGCAAGCGCTACAAAATCGGCGAGATCGTCATCACCGCGGGGCAGACCGTTCCGCCCGGTTTGGTCCGCGACAGCCTACCGCTCAAGACCGGCGACTATATCGTCGCGACATTGGTGGAAGGCGCCGAGGCCAATGTCGCACTGAAACTGCCCGAAAATGGCTATCCGTTCGCGAAGGTGGGTGAGCGCGACATATTGCTCGATCCCGCGACAGTGACGGGCGACTATACATTGCCGGTCGATACCGGACCGCGCGGCTCGTTCCGCAAGATCACCACCAGCGGCGACAAACAGGCATTCGGTGCCGACCATATGGAGGTCATCAAGCGCTACAAGCCGGGCGAACTCTATGACAGCCGCAAGGTGGACGATCTGCGCAAGGCGCTGGTGGCGACATCCCTGTTTTCCAGCGTGTCGGTGGAGCCTGTGCAGACCGGCGAGGCGGGGCCGGACGGAACCGAATATGTCGATCTGCATGTAGAGCAGGACGCCGGGCCGCCGCGCACTTTGGCGGGCGAAGCGGGCTACGGCACCGGCCAGGGGTTTCGCGCAGAGGCCACATGGACCCATCGCAACATGTTCCCCCCCGAAGGCGCGCTGATCGCCGGCGTTATTGCAGGCACGCAGGAGCAAGGCGTGTCGGGCACCTTCCGCCGGTCCAATGCGGGCAAGCGGGACAAGACCTTCCAGGCCGGGGCGACGCTCAACCACCAGAAATATGACGCCTATGAAGCGTTCACCGCCGGCCTCAACATTGGCTGGGCGCGCCAGTCGACGCCGATTTTCCAGAAACGCTGGACCTACAGCTATGGTGCGGAAATCCTGCTGACCAACGAGCAGGTGGTGATCGACCCGGCCACCGCGGACAAGACGCGGCGCACCTATTTCATCGGCGGCGTGCCGGTGCAGATCGGATATGACCGGTCGAATGACCTGCTAAACCCGACCAAGGGCTTCCGCGCCAATCTGCGCGCCGAACCGGAAGGGTCGCTACAGGGCAGTTTCTCGCCCTATCTGCGCGCCAGTTTCGACCTGACCGGCTATTATCCGGTGTCGGACAGCCTGGTGATCGCGGGACGGGCAAAGGTCGGCACCATCACCGGGGTCAGCCGCGGCGACGTTGCGCCCTCCCGCCGCATCTATGCCGGCGGCGGCGGATCGGTGCGTGGTTTTGGTTATCAGGAGCTGGGACCAAAGGACGCCAACGCCGATCCGATTGGCGGCCGGTCCGTCAATGAATTTGCGGTCGAGGGCCGCTATCGGTTCGGCAATTATGGCGTCGTCGCCTTCGTGGACGCCGGTCAGGTCTATGAAAGCTCCATGCCAGAATTTTCCGACATGCGGTATGGCGTCGGTCTGGGTGGCCGCTTCTACACCAATTTCGGTCCCTTCCGCGCGGACATCGCCATGCCGATCAACCGGCAGCCCGGCGAATCCAAATTCGCCCTCTATATCGGTATCGGGCAGGCCTTCTGATGGCGCAGGACGACAATATGCCCCCCGCTGACGAAGCAACCCAGACGATCGTCATCCGCGAAAAGCGCCCGCTGTGGCAGAAAATCGCGATCGGCGTCGTCGGTCTGGTCGTCGCGCTGGTCGTGCTGGCGGGCGGCCTGCTACTCGGCCTCAACACCCAGCCGGGCAAGAAATTCCTGATCCAGCAGATCGCCGCGCTGCAAATGGAATCGGGCATGAAGATAGAGGTCGGCCGGATCGACGGGTCTATCTACAGCGACATGACGATCCACGATCTGGTGCTGCGCGATCCCAAGGGCGTGTTCGCCGTCAGCCCGAAGGTGCATGTCGTGTGGCGGCCGTTCCGCTACGTGAATAATCATATCTCCGTCAGCCTGCTGGAAACGCCGCTGGTCGTGCTGGCGCGCAGCCCGCAGTTCAACGTCGTCGCCAGCGATCCCAATGCGCCGATCCTCCCCGATCTCGACATCGACGTCGACCGGATGAAGATCGGCAAGTTCATCCTGGCCAAGCCGGTGATCGGGCAGAAGCGCGAGATCGCGATCGATGGCGTCACCCATATTGCCGACGGCCGGGCGATTCTGTCCGCCGACGCGATCGTCGACAGCGGCGACCGGCTGCAAGCAAAGCTGGACGCGGTGCCGGACCAGAACCGCCTGGCGATGAGCGGCACGCTGACCGCGCCCAAGGGCGGCGTGATCGCGGCGATGACCGGCCTGACCGACGGCGTCACCGCGACGCTGGACGGCAAGGGGACATGGCAGGCGTGGGACGGACGGGTCGTCGCTACCTCGCCCAAGGGCGAACTGGCCAACATCGCGCTATCGGCGCGCGACGGCAATTTCACCGCGAAAGGCCCGGTCCGCCCCGGCCTCGTCTTCGCGGGCACGGTCGATCGCCTGACGGCGCCGCAACTGGACGTCGATCTGTTCGCCGGCCTCAACGAACGGCGCGTCAACATCAAGGGCACTTTGCGCTCGCCCGCGATGTCGGCCGATACGCAGGGGCTGATCGACCTGGGCACAAGCCGGTTCAGCGCGCTCAAGATCAACGCCGCGCTGCTGACACCCGGCGCGATCATGGAGAAGGTGAAGGGCCGCGACGTGCGCGCTTCCATCATCCTCGACGGGCCGATGGCGACGCCCTTCATCGATTATGACATCACCGCCAAGAGCCTGGCGTTCGACGCCACGGGCATCGAGAATCTGAAGGCCAGCGGTCGGGCCGTGATCGACACCGATCGAATCCGCATTCCGATCAGCGCCACCGCAACCCGCGTCACCGGCCTTAATGCCGCAGCGGGCGGGTTGCTGCAAAATCTGCGCGTGAAGGGTGATTTCGCCTATGCCGCGGGCAAACTGATCAGCGACAATCTCAAGATCGACAGCGACAAGGTGGACGCCACAGCCATCGTGCTGGCCGACCTCGACAACGCCCTTTATCGCGGCGCGCTGAAAGGCCGGGTCAACGACTATAAGATCGACGGCGTCGGGATCGTCAACCTCAATACCGATGTCGAGCTGATCCCCGGTCCCAAGGGCGGCTTTGGCCTGGGCGGGCGGTTCGGCGTGCGCACGGCGCGCTGGGAAAATGCGTCGGTGCGCGATTTTCTGGGCGGCAATGCGGTCATGTCCGGCCGCGTCGGCATGACGCCGGAGGGCAAATTCACCCTGGCCGGCCTGAAGGGCGCAGCGCCCAATTTCACCATTCATAGCGGTTCCGGCAGCTATGATACGAACGGGCAGGTCGCCTTCGACGCCACGGCCTCCTCCAAACAATATGGCCCGCTGGCGCTGACGGTGCGCGGGACGATGGAGCGGCCGCAGGCGGTGTTGCGCGCAGCGCGACCCAATGTCGGCGTGCAACTGACCGATGTCGTCGCCAAACTGAATGGCGAAGCGGCCGGCTATCGGCTCGAAGCCACTGGCGGGTCGCCCTATGGTCCCTTCTTCGCCAATGTGCTGATCCGCACCGCCCAAGGCCCGCTAACCATCGACGTCACCAAGGCGCGCTTCGCCGGGGTCGACATGAACGGCCGCATCCAGCAGAGCGCCGCCGGTCCGTTTACCGGCCAGCTTGCGATGAATGGCTCCGGCATCACTGGCGCGATCCGGCTGGCGGCGGTAGGGAAGGTTCAGGGCGTGGACGTCAACGCCACCGCCAGCAACGCCAAACTGCCGGGCGAGGCCGATGTCGTGATCGGCCGGGCGATCGTGACGGCCTCCATCCTGCTGACAGAACAGCCGCAGATCAAGGCCGACGCGCAGATCGCCAATGCCGCCTATGGTGCCTATGTGGTACGCAAGGCACGGGCGCGGGTCGATTATCAGGGCGGGCGCGGACGCGCGCAACTGGTCGCCGACGGCTCCAGCGGCGCGCCCTTCTCGATCGCCGCCAATGCCGCGCTGCGCCCCAACCTTTATGCCGTGGCGTTGCAGGGCAAGGCCGCCAATATCGATTTCCGCCTGGCGCAGCCGGCCATCATCCGCAGCGAGCCAGGCGGCTATCGCCTGGAACCGGCGACGTTAGTGTTGCCACAGGGCAAGGTCGATCTGGCCGGGCGCTTCGGCGACACGACCACCGCTCAGGCGCGGTTCAAGGATTTCGACCTGGCCATCGCCAATATCGCCGCGCCAGGCCTGGGCATCGGCGGCAAGATGACCGGTACGCTGGATTATGCGCAGAAGGGCAGCGCCTTCCCGACCGCGACCACCCGGCTGGCGATCAACGATTTCCGCCGGTCCAGCCTGACCGCCGTGTCCGATCCGGTGTCGATGAATGTCGAAGGCAAGCTGTCTTCGGCAGGCGGCGACCTGCGCGGGCTGATCCGCAAGGGCAGCAGCACGCTGGGCCGCTTCACCGCGACGCTCGCGCCGCCCGGCGCGGGGGCAAGCTGGGCCGAACAGTTGCAAAATGCCCCACTGGGCGGCGGCATCCGCTATGCCGGGCCAGCCGATGTGCTCTTCTCCTTCGCCGGGATGGCCGACCAGCAATTGACCGGCGGCCTTGCCGTGGCGGCCGACTTCAACGGACGGCTCAGCGATCCGCGCCTGAACGGCGTGGTGCGGGCCAATGCGCTGACCTATGAGAATGAGACGTTCGGCACCCGCGTCACCCAGATGAAGCTGGATGGGCGCTTCACCAACGATCATCTGGAGATTCGCGATTTCTCCGGCCGGGCGGGCGAGGGCACGGTGCAGGCGTCGGGCAATGTCGGACTGGCGGCGGCCAGCGGTTTCCCGATGGATATCGCGGTCAAGCTCAACCGGGCGCGACTGGCGCGGAGCGAGGCGATCACCAGCGTCGTTAGCGGCACGCTCAACATCAGCAACAGCCCTGCCAATGGCGGCCTGATCAAGGGCGACCTGAACCTGCCGGAAACCCGATACAAGGTGGCTTGGCAGGGCGGGACCGAGATTCGCCAACTGGCCGGCGTGCGGCGCAAGGGCGAAGGCGGCGATGCTCTCGACCAGCGGCTCGCCGCGCGCAAGGCCGCGGCGGCCAAACCCGCCGACTGGAAACTGGATATCCGGGTGAAGGCGGACAATGAAATCTATGTGACCGGCATGGGGCTGGATTCCGAATGGAAAACCAACATGCGCGTCACCGGCACCACCGCCAATCCGCGCGTCGTCGGCAAAATTGAATCGATCCGTGGCCGTTACAGCTTCTCGGGCCACCAGTTCGATCTGGAACAGGGCGTCATCACCTTCAACGGACCGATGTTCAACCCCATCCTGGCGATCAAGGCGCAGACCCGCATCGATACGGTGACCGCGGGTATCCAGGTGACGGGATCGGCGCAGCAGCCCGACATCGCTTTCATCTCTACGCCCACCTTGCCGCAGGATGAAATCCTCTCGCGCATCCTGTTCGGCGACAACGTCGCCAATCTGTCGCCGATGCAGGCGGTGCAACTGGCGGCGGCACTCAACGGCTTGCGCGGCGGCAGCGGCGGATTGAACCCGATGGGCAAGTTGCAGGGCGCGTCGGGCATCGACCGGATCGGCATCGTCGGCGGCGACGACACGACCGGGCGCGGCACCTCGCTCGCTGTCGGCCAGCATATCTCCAATAATATCTATGTGGAGGTGATCACCGACTCCAAGGGCTTCACCGCCACCCAGTTGGAGATCGCGCTGTCGAAGACGCTGAGCCTGTTGTCGAAGACCGGCACCAATGCGGGATCATCGGCCAATCTGCGCTATTCGAAGGATTATTGAGGGGCGGAGGCGATGGGCGACGTTCGAGGACAGATCAGCCGTCGCAGCTGATATTGGGTCAACGGCCTGGGTCGCCCAGCCTTGTCCATGCTTCACGTGCGTCGATCCGTTCGCGATCGCTGGCGGGTGTGCAAAAGCGTCGATCAAACCAGAAGGCGCGCTGCGCGTCCGGCTTGCCTGAGCGGGTACCCGGATCGCGCACCATAAGTTGCCTAATCTCGTCCAGCGACAGGAGATAACAAGCCGGGCTGTCCGATAGTGCGTGCGCGACGAAGACCCACCATGGCGTCACCAATGCGTCGGGTTGAAGACCCAAGCGCACGTCGTTGGGTTTGGCGCTGTGCGCCTTGACCTGAATAGGATGAACGATCCGCTCACATTGCGAAACGACATACAGATCCGCCCCACGGGCGTTGCGGACGGTCAGCATGACATTCCAGCCATGCCGCGACAGTTCGCGCGCGACATGATAAACGCCGGCGTTGCCCGTCAATTGGCGTTCGTTGCTCATACCCAACCAATAGCAGGCATTTCTCTTTCAAATAGATAATCGGCCTTCGACGCTGCGCCCAATCCGACGCATGGATTATGCCGCCGTAACCGTGATCGACTGGGCGTTCATTATCGCGCCGCCGAAGACGGTCATGAACGCGATGTCGGTGGCGTCGCGGCCGACGGCGATGCGGACCATGGTTTCGACCGGCGCGAGGCCAGTCGAATCGACGATGTGCCAGGCGCCGTCGAGCCAGACTTCGACCACCGCATGGAAATCCGGCGGGTCGAGGCCCAGCGCATAGACCGACACCAGCCGCGCGGGAATGTCGCGCGAACGGATGAGCGCGGCGGTCAGATGGGCGAAGTCGCGGCACACGCCCTGTTGGGCGACAAACGTATCGGCCGCGGTCGTCGTGATGTCCGAGCTGCCCGGCACATAGACGAGATTGTCATGCACCCAATCGACCAGCGCCTGCACCAACGCGCCGCCTTCCAGGTCGGGAAAATGGCTGCTGACGAAGCTACCGAAACGGTCCGCCTCGCAATAGCGGCTGGGCCAGATGAAGGGCAGCACCTCCTCCGGCAGGCTTGGCAGCGGACTTTTGGCGAGGCTGGCGATGTCGACTGGCGCGCGATCGACCTCCACCGTGGAGCGATAGGTGCTGAGCATGCGGCCGGTGCCGGTGCGGGTCCAGGTGCGGCGACCGATGCCGCTGCCCCCCACCTTGTTGGTCAACGGCCCGGCATTGTCGATGATGTGCGACTGGGTGACGACCCGCTGGTCGGGCATCCCCGCCGCTTCGACCGCGAGCAGCACGTCGGTCGGTTCGGCGAAATCATAGTCGAGGATCGCTTCGATGGCGACGCGCATGGAGATGGGTTCCGGTGTGAGAGGAGACGGGTCGAATCGGCGCGCCTGACGCAGCATCGGGAGGCTGCAAGAGGTTAGCAAGAGGACATAAGCAGCGACCGGGCGGGACGGCCAGAAGAGGACGGGTTTGTGGATCGATATGGCGGTAGACGGGAGGCCTGGGCTGAAAAGCCTGCCTGCGCTTTATGTTCCGCCGCCTGGATCACGACGAGGACAAAGACAAGCCATGGGGCGATCGGCTCTGGTGGAAATGCAGAAGGCGACTGCACCGCGGGATTGGGACGCCCGCATCGGACGAGCATGGGTGGTTGTCGGCTTAACTTCGCATATTTCCCGCCAATGTCGTTATTTCGTTACGCGACCCTGATCCTATCGAAAAGTCGGTGGCCATCATGGCCTGCGCATAAGTCACGGTAAAAGGCCCGTCGCGCGGGGACGCGGCGGGCCTTTTCAGAGCGTGATGCGCAAGGCGGGCGAGAGCCGATGAACCGCGCCCCGGCTGATCCGGCCGGGGACTGTTTCAGGGCTTATTCGCCATCATCCTCCGCATCGGGTCCGGTAATCATCTTTTCGGCGACCTCTTCGGTCTTGCCGCGGATCGCCTTTTCCAGCTTGTCCGCCAGTTCGGGATGTTCCTTGAGGAACGTCTTGGAATTCTCACGCCCCTGACCGATGCGAATCGAGTCGTAGGAGAACCAGGCACCCGACTTCTCCACGATCCCAGCCTTGACGCCGAGGTCGAGAATCTCGCCGATCTTGGAGATGCCTTCGCCATACATGATGTCGAATTCGACCTGCTTGAAGGGCGGGGCGACCTTGTTCTTGACCACTTTCACGCGGGTCGCATTGCCGACGATATCGTCGCGATCCTTGATCTGGCCGGTGCGACGGATGTCGAGGCGGACCGAGGCGTAGAATTTGAGCGCGTTGCCGCCGGTCGTGGTTTCCGGGTTGCCGTACATCACGCCGATCTTCATGCGCACCTGGTTGATGAAGATCACCATGCATTTGGAGCGCGAGATCGAGCCAGTCAGCTTGCGCAGCGCCTGGGACATAAGGCGCGCTTGCAGGCCGACATGGCTGTCGCCCATCTCGCCCTCGATTTCCGCACGCGGCACCAGCGCCGCGACGGAGTCGATCACCAATATGTCGATCGCATTGGAGCGCACCAGCGTATCGACGATCTCCAGCGCTTGTTCGCCAGTATCAGGCTGCGACACGATCAGTTCGTCAATGTCGACGCCCAGCTTCTTGGCATAGCCTGGGTCCAGCGCATGTTCGGCGTCGACGAACGCCGCGGTGCCGCCCGCCTTCTGCGCTTCGGCGATGGCGTGGAGCGCCAAAGTCGTCTTGCCCGAGCTTTCCGGGCCGTAAATCTCGATGATGCGGCCCTTTGGCAGGCCGCCGATGCCAAGCGCGATGTCAAGGCCGAGCGAGCCGCTGGAAATCGCTTCGATCTCCAACTTCTCGCGGCTGCCCAGCTTCATGGCCGAACCCTTGCCGAAGGCGCGGTCGATCTGCGCGAGCGCCGCGTCCAATGCTTTCTGTCTGTCCATTGTCCCGTTCTTCTTGGAATCGATGAGTGAGAGCATTGCGGTCATCGGCCAGTCCTCTGTCAAGCGGAACGCATGGGTTCCGTGCGTCTGGACGATGATGTATCCTGTTTGTTCTTCAAGAACAAGAGGAGAACGGAAATTTCCTATCCGGCCCCCGAACCAAGTTTATTCGCCCAATATCTTGCCCAGGGCGCGTTCGACCGCGCCGATGGTGAAGGGCTTGGCCAGAGTCGGCCGATCGGCATGGCTGGGCGGCAGATCGTCGGCCATGCCGCCGGTCGCAAAGATGAAGGGGATGCCCTGTTCAACGAGTATATCCGCCACCGGCCAGCTTTTCTCGCCCTGGAGATTGCAGTCCACCAGCGCTGCGTCGAACCCGCCTTCGCGCGCATGGGCGCAAGCTTCGTCGACGGAGGCTGCGACGGCGTGAAGCCGATAACCCAGCGCGTCGAGATAATCCTCCAGCATCATGCCGATCATCGCTTCATCTTCGACAATCAATATGCTCTTGCCGTCCGACATGCTGCGTAATCCCCGTTAATCCTGCCGACTCGCTAACCGATCGCCATCGACTTGCCCAGCATATTCACCTTGATCCGGCGCAAGATCAGGGGGCGGGCGGGCGCATCGCCAGCGCGTCGCGCGCGGCCTCCGCCAACTGGCTGACCGAGAAGGGCTTGGGCAGGAAGGCGACATTGGCGAGGTCGATCGATTTGCGCAGTTGCTCCTCGGCATAGCCCGACATGAACAGCACCGGCAGGTCGGGATAGGCGCGGCGGGCTTGGGCGACCATGGCGGGGCCATCCATATTGGGCATCACCACGTCGGAAATCAAAAGGTCGATCTTTTCCGGGCCGTTCAGCACCTCCAGCCCCTGTTCGCCGTCATTCGCGGTCAGCACTTTATAACCCTGCCGCGTCAGCGCGCGTTCTGCGACGGCGCGGACCATATCCTCGTCCTCCACCAGCAGCACAGTGCCCGTGCCCCAGGTTTCGGGGCGGGGCGCGGGTGCCTTCACCGGCGCGGGCTGCTGCGCATCGGCGCCGGCATAGACCGGCAGGTAGATGACGAAGCTGGCACCGCGGCCCAGTTCGGATTCGGCAAAGATATAGCCGCCCGACTGTTTGACGATGCCATAGACGGTGGAGAGGCCCAGCCCCGTCCCCTTGCCCAGTTCCTTGGTGGTGAAAAAGGGTTCGAAGATCTTCGCAAGAATGTCGGGCGGGATGCCAAGGCCGGTGTCCGACACGCGCAGCGCGGTATAGTCGCCCACCGGCAATATCTGCTGGCGCATTTCGCGCACCTTGATCGCGGGCACGGCGTAGGTCTGGATGTTGACGGTGCCGCCTTCAGGCATGGCGTCGCGGGCGTTGACCGCCAGATTGACGATCACCTGCTCCAACTGGCCCGGATCGGCGCGGATCGCGCCCAGATTGCGGCCATGGGTCACGTCCAGCTTCACATTTTCGCCGAGCAGGCGTTTCAGGAGATTGGAGACGTCGGCGACGATGTCCGGCAGTTGCAATATCTGCGGCCGCAACGTCTGCTGGCGCGAGAAGGCGAGCAGTTGGCGGGTCAGGCCCGCGGCGCGATTGCTGTTCGATTTGATCTGCTGGATATCGTCATAGTCGCTGTCGCCGGGCGTATGGCGCATCAGCATAAGGTCGCAATGGCCGATGATGGCGGTCAGGATATTGTTGAAATCATGCGCGACGCCGCCGGCGAGCTGGCCGATCGCCTGCATCTTCGTCGCCTGCGCGACCTGACGCTTGAGCTTGGATTCTTCGCTATTATCCTTGAGGCTGAGCAGCACCGCCGCTTCGCCCAGGCCCCGCACGCCCGCCAGGCTGAGCGCGATCGGATCGTCGGGCGTGTCGCGCATCCGCACCGCGATGTCGCCGGACATTTGCGGGCCGACGGCGAAGCGGCGCACCGCGTCGGCCACCGCCGCCTGATCCTCCCGCACGACCAAGTCGCCGGGATAGCTGGGCGTGTCCCCGGACTTCAGCCCCGCAACCCGCGCAAAGGCGTTGTTGAGGAACAGAACGCGCCCGTCGCGGTCGGCCATGGCGAGGCCGAAGGGCAGCAGCGACAACAGGGTTTCGATATAGGAGAGCGCGGATGTGCCGCCGCCGCCCGCCGGCTCGTCGATCAGCAGCAGCAGCATCGGCCCGTCCTGCATCGACGCCTGCGACCCGTTGGGCTGGGCTGCGCGCTTCAGCGGCACCTGGAGCAGGCGTAGCGGCAGGCCGCCCTGCTCCTCGCGCGCCAAGAACAGCCGCCCCTTGTCGTCCACCCGCATATGGGCGGCGAAATCGCGCCCGACGATATTGGCGTCGATCCGCCCGGCTGCGCGTAGCAGGAAGGCACCATTAGCGGCGCGGATGCGCCCTTCCCCGCCGATCAGCACCGCCATGATGCCCGCTTCGCCAAGCTGGCGGCCCGCTTCCCCGGTCAGGAAGCGGTTGACGTCGTCCAGCGCGCTGGGCTGACGCACAGGCGAGAAGCGCCAGAGCAGATAATCTTCCGACCGGCCGGTGCGTGCGACATCGACGTCGAGGCGCAGCGCGCCCTGCGCCACGCCCTCATGCCTGGCCTCGCCATCGCGCCAGGCGGCGCGGGCGGCGGCGGAGAGGGCGTCGTTCAGGGCCGTGTCGGCGGTGACGGCGGGCGGGGTCGGGTAGCCAGGGAACCATTCGCCGAAAAGGTCGCTGGCGCAGACCAGCCGCCCGGCGCGGTCGGTGACGGCGATCGCCATGCTAGATGCGTCGGCAGCGGCGCGGGCGACGGTCCAGTCGGGCGTAGCCTCCCGATCCGACACCTGCTCGGGATAGAGATGGCGATACCAGCTGAGCAGGGCAGCGGCGATCAGGATCGTCGCGGCGAAACCGGCGGCGAGCGGCCGGCTGCCCACCGCGTAGAGCACAAGCGCGGCGGAGGCCAGGGCGGCGAGGATCAGCAGCGGCAGCGCCAAGCGCGAGCGCGGCTGCATCAGCCAAGCCTCTTCACCTCTTTTCAACCCGACACCTCTGAACCGAACCTGCGAATGACGGCCAGCGTCAGACGCCGGCGGCCTTCTCCAATGCGCCGCTTTGATGGACCTTGCCAATCCTCAATTTACGCGCCTGCCATTTCCGGCCCATGCGGCGGCGCCAGAACCAGTCGGCGACGACATAGCCGATGACGGCGCTGGCGAGCGAGATCAGGAAGAGGCCGAGCAGCATGGCAGGTGCCGCTTCGGACAGGAGCCATGTGGTCCACTCGCTGATCGTGGCATGACCATCGACCAGCGCCATGAAGCCGGTTGCGTCCGCGCTGCGCCCCAGCATCCAGTTGCCCAGCCACACCGACGCCATCAGGATCAGCGGCGTGGTGGCGGGGTTGGAGAGGAAGGTCATCGCCGCGGCGACCGGTATATTGGCGCGGAAGGGCAACGCCAGCAGCGCGGCACCGGCGATCTGCACGCCGGGGATCAGCAGGAAGATGCCGACGAACAGGCCCAGCGCCACGCCGCGCGGCACCGATCGGCGGGTGAAGCGCCAGAGCGAGGGTTCCAGCACGCGATGCGCGACCGGGGCCAGGACGCGGCTCTGTTCGAGTGATTCGCGGGTCGGGCAATTGGCGTGCCACCAGCGGGTCAGGCGGCTCATCAGCCCTTGTCCCGCATGATGCGCTGCTGGTCGCGCTTCCAGTCGCGGTCCTTGATCGTCTCGCGCTTGTCGTGGTTCTGCTTGCCCTTGGCCAGCGCCAGTTCGATCTTGGCGCGGCCAGTACTGTTGAAATAGATCATCAGCGGCACCAGCGTCATGCCCTTGCGCGACACGGCGCTGTGCATCTTTTCGATCTCGCGTTCGTGCAGCAACAGTTTGCGGGGCCGCTTGGGTTCGTGATTTTCGCGGTTGCCATGGCTATATTCGGGGATGTTGCTGTTCACCAGGAACACCTGATTGCCCTTCACCTCGGCATAGCTTTCGGCGATATTGCCCTCGCCGCCGCGCAACGCCTTCACCTCGGTCCCTTGCAGGGCGATGCCCGCTTCGAACACGTCCTCGATGAAATAATCGAAGCGCGCGCGCCGGTTTTCGGCGACGATCTTCTTCTTGTCGAAGGTTGCGGGACGGGGGCGGGCCATGGTCTTTTCTATGCTTCCGTTCGTGTCTGGCCGGGGCTATGCGCCCCGCGCCCATATCCTATGGCATGCCTGCGCCCGGACTGGACAGGATATGGTGTCGATCGCGCCTTAAACCAGCCCGGCGATTTCCAGCGCACGATCGACCGCCGCCCGGCTCGATTCCGACGGCCAGGTGATCGGCAGGCGGACGTCGCTGGGCATGTCGGCGCGAACGCGCGTGAGCGCATATTTAACCGGGCCGGGTGAAGAATCGCTGAACAAGGCATCGTGCAGGGGATAGAGACGATCCTGCAACGCCAAGGCACCATCCCAGTCATGACGCGCGCAGGCCGCCTGGAAATCGGCGCACAGGCGCGGCGCGACATTGGCGGTGACACTGATGCACCCCTTGCCGCCCATCGCGTTGAAACCCAGCGCCGTTTCGTCATTGCCCGACAATTGGCAGAAATCCGGACCACAGGCCAGGCGCTGCGCGGTGACCCGCCCCAGATTTCCGGTCGCGTCCTTGATCCCGACGATCGACTGATATTCCTCGGCCAGGCGATACATCACCGGCACGCCGATGTCGGTGATGGTGCGGCCCGGCACATTATAAAGGACGATCGGCAGGTCGCAGCGTTCGGCGAGATAGGCGAAATGCTGATAGACGCCATCCTGATTGGGCTTGTTGTAATAGGGCGCGACCACCAGCGCTGCGTTCGCGCCCGCGCCCTGCGCCGCATACATATGTTCCAGCGCGATTCGGGTGTCGTTGGAGCCGCAACCCGCGATCACCGGCACCCGCCCTGCGGCCTGATCGACGCAGATGGCGATAACGCGATTATGCTCCTCGACCGTCATCGTGGCGCTTTCGCCGGTGGTGCCACAGGGGACGAGCGCGCTCGATCCTTCCGCGATCTGCCAGTCGACCAGCGCGCGAAACGCCGCCTCATCGACCGACCCGTCGCGAAACGGGGTCACCAGAGCCGGAATCGAGCCGGAAAACATGATAAAACTCCTTCAATTCTCCGGGCGGCCGGGGCATGATCGGTCAAGCGGCGCGCTATAGCGCGTCATTCAGGGCCTGATAAGGATGCAATTGCGATTATGTCCAGCATGCGCGCCACCACCCATGTCGAAAGTTACCTGATCCGTATGCCCCTTATCGCCCTGTTGCTCATGACCGCCGGCGCTGGCGCCCAGACCGAAACGGTCCAACGCATACCGCCCGAATATCCCTCTCAGGGGCCGGTGGTTCAGCCGCTGCCCGCGCAAAGCAGCGGACCCAGCCCCTGGCAACAGGCGCAGGGCCGGATCGGCGTGGCGCAGGACGGCAGCATCGCCAGCACGATCAGCCAGTGGCGCGCCTTGCAATCGAGCGATGGCCTGGGCTTTTCCACCTATGCCAGCTTCATGGTCGCCAATCCCGGCTGGCCGGGCGAGGACCGGATGCGGCGGCTGGCGGAAACGGGGATCAACCCCGACAGCTTCGATCCGAACCAAGTGGCAGGCTTCTTCGCGCGCTTCCCGGCGCGCACAGCGACTGGCCATGCCCGTAACGCCGTGGCGCTGATGCAGCTCGGCCGGATGGACGAAGCGCGAATCGCCGCCCGCAACGCCTGGATCGGCGGATCGCTGAGCGTCACCGACGAGGCGCGGCTGCTGTCGCTGTTCGGCTCCACCCTGACGCCGGCCGATCATGACCAGCGCACCGACGCGCTGCTGTGGGCCAATGACAGCAATGGCGCGGCGCGGATGATCGCCTATGCAAGCCCCGCCCGACGGTCGGTGTTCCAGGCGCGGATCGCGTTCCGGCGCAAGGCACCCGACGCTGCGATGCTGATGCAGGCGGCCGAGGCCATGGGCGCGAGCGATGCGGGCTTCGTCGCCGACAAGGCGGTATGGCTGCGCGACAGCGGCAATTGGGTCGCGGCGCGGCAATATCTGGCGAACAGAAGCGCCGTCGCCTACCGCCCGAGCAACGCCGAGAAATTCTACGAAATCCTGCTGGACCAGGCGCGCGGCGCGGCCAATGACAGCCAGTGGAGCTTCGCCTACGGCATCGCCAGCAAGATCGACGACGCCGTCCCGCCGGGCACCGACATCAGCGCGCAGGCGATCGGCGTGCGCGACGATTATACCAGCCTGGCCTGGCTGGCGGGCAGCACCGCCTTCTACAATCTGGGTCGCCCGACCGACGCGGTAACGATGTTCCGCCGCTATGCCGATGCGGCCAAATCGCCCCAGACCAAGTCCAAGGGCTATTATTGGGCCGGGCGCGCCGCGTTGCAGTCCGGCGACGCGGCCACCGCCAACAGCTATTTTGCCCAAGCGGGCGTCTTCCCCGACCAGTTTTACGGGCAGTTGGCGCTGGAGCGGCTGGGCCGACCCATCCCCGCCCCCGCCACGGTCGAACGGCCGGTGCCGATTTCGGCGGCTGAGCGCGCTGCGTTCGATAGCCGATCGGTCGTGCGCGCGGTGCAGGCGCTGGGGCAGATGGGCTATTGGGAGGAGCAGAGCAAATTCGCCCGCGCCATCGCCAATAATGCGGATAGCGATACCGACCATTTCCTCGCGGCCGAGCTGGCGCAACGGATCGGCCGCCCCGACATGGGCGTGATGGTCGGCCGCCGGGCCGTGTCGAGTGGCCTGACCGGCTATGGCACCAGCGCCTTCCCGCGCGTACCGGTGCCGTCCGAAGCCCAATATAGCTGGACCATGATCCACGCCATCGCCCGGCAGGAAAGCCAGTTCGACAAGCAGATCGTCAGCCATGCCGGCGCACGCGGCCTGATGCAGTTGATGCCCGGCACCGCGCGCGAGCAAGCGGGCAAGATGGGCATGGGCTACGCCCCCGCCTCGCTGAATGATCCCAGCTATAATATCATGCTGGGGTCGGGCTATTTCCAGCGGATGCTGGACTATTATGGCGGCAGTTATCCGCTGGCGGTGGCCGCCTATAATGCCGGGCCGGGCAATGTGAACAAATGGCTGCGCGCCAACGGCGACCCGCGGGTGCCCGGCGCTGACATGCTGCGCTGGATCGAGCAGATCCCGATTTTCGAGACACGCAACTATGTGCAGCGGGTGCTGGAAAATGCCGTGGTCTATGAGGCGATGAACCCGGAGCGGGCCAAGTTCCGGGGGACCAGCGCGGTGCTGAGCCGCTATCTGGGCAAGCAGACGCCGGGATGAAATTGCGCTACGGGGCGGCATGACCGTCCCCTATCCCAACTATATCTCGCCCGAAGGCTTCGCGAAGTTGCGCGCCGAATATGACCATCTGCTGGGCACCGAACGGCCGCGCATCGTCGAGGTGGTCAGTTGGGCCGCGGGCAATGGCGATCGCAGCGAGAATGGCGACTATCTTTACGGCCGGAAACGGATGCGGGAGATCGATTTCCAGCTAAAACGCCTGTCCAAGAAGATGAAGGACGCCAAGGTCGTGGATGCGCGCCAGCAACCCGACAAGAACCGGGTCTATTTCGGCGCGACCGTCACCATCGCCGACGAGGACGACAATCATCGGACCGTGACGATCGTGGGCAATGACGAGACGGATGTGGACGCGGGCCGGATCGGCTGGGGATCGCCGATATCGCGCGCGCTGCGCGGGGCGGCGGTGGGCGACCTGCGCCGGGTACTGCTCCCCGCGGGCGAAAAGGAATATGAGGTGATGGCGATCGCTTACCCGGTGTGATTTTGGTTCGCGCAGAGGCGCAGAGGACGCAGAGATTTTTGAGGGTCGCTGCGCGGTGACATTGCGGCAAAAGGCCGTCTACAAAATCTCCATGCCTCCGCGTCGCCGCGTGAACATCATAGCGCGGCACGCGGATTGATCGCTGTCTGAGACGGCAAGTTAGACAGTTGTAGCGACTTTGCATTATTCGTGAGCGCATAGAAGCAATTGGATCATTCGTGCTTTCAATGCATGAATAGAGCGTTGTCGGCTCTTTGTGATCTTCGCGCCTCTGCGCGAACGATCAGTCCCCTGCTACGGCGATCAGCCAGTTTCGAAAATCCGCCATCGCCGGACTGTCCGGCCGCGACATCAGGCGGGTGAGCCAGTAACCGCCCAAATCCACGCTGGTTTCGAACGGCTGGACCAGCCGCCCCGCGCGCAGGTCCGCCTCGAACAGGGCGGGCGGGGCGAGGGCGACGCCCAGCCCGCGCAGGGCCGCCTGCACCATCAGGATCGAACTGTCGAACAGCGGCCCGCGCAGCGACGGACAGACAGCGCCGGCCGCCGCAAACCAGCGCGGCCATTCGTCGGCGCGATAGGAGCGCAGCAGGGTTTCGCGGGCGAGCGCGGCGGGGTCGGTGAGGTGCGCCGCGACTTCAGGCGTGCAGAGCGGGGCGAGCGGCGCGCGCAGGATCGGCGCGGCATGGGTGCCGTGCCAGGCCCCGTCGCCGAAGCGGATGGCGAGGTCCAGCCCCTCCCCCGCCAGATCGACGCGGTTGTTGTTGGTCATGACGCGCAGGTCGATATGGGGGCAGGCGCGTGCGAAATCCGCCAGCCGATCAAGCAGCCAGCCGCCAGCAAAGGTGCCGACCACGCCCAGGTTCAGCACTTCGCGCGCATAGCCGCCCTCGATCCGGCCCAAAATCGCGCCGATACGGTCGAGCGCATCGCCCATCACCGGCAGCAGCGCACGGCCTTCATCGGTCAGCATCAGCCCGCGCGGCAGACGGCGGAAGAGCGGCGCGCCCAGCCGCGCCTCCAGCCCTGCCACCTGCTGGCTGACCGCGCCCTGGCTGACACAGAGTTCCAGGGCGGCCTTTGTGAAGTTCAGATGGCGCGCCGACGCTTCGAAGGCACGCAGGGCGTTCAAGGGCAGTTGGGCGCGGTCCATGGCGACAGCCATAAGCCTGGCTCATGGCTCCGTCGAGAAATGATGTTTTGTCGTCCGGCGCTTTCCCTAGCAATCTGGGACATAGAGAGAAGATGGAGACGATATCATGCGGACATGGGCGACGATCGGTATCAGTGTAGCTGGGATGTTCCTCAGCGGCCCGGCCTGGGCGGCGGGTGAGGATGATCCGCTGACGCGCCCGATCGCGCCTGAATCCTCCAAGCGCTGGCTCGCGCCGCAGGCCCCGGCGCGGCTCCATGGGAATAGCTATCTGGTTGGCTTTGGAGGGCTGAACGTCGCGCTGATCCGCACCAGCGCGGGACTGATCCTGATCGACGGCGCGGTGCCGCAGGCGGTGCGCGATGTCGAGGCGCATATTGCGGCGCTCGGCTTTTCGATCCGCGACGTGAAGCTGATCCTGTCCACCGAACCGCATTTCGACCATGCCGGCGGCATCGCCGCGCTGGCGCGGAACAGCGGCGCGACCGTAATCGCCAGCGCAGCGGGGGCGGCAGTGCTGCGGACCGGCGGCGGCGACCCTGACGACCCGCAGGCGGCGTGGCTGGAGCGGTTTCCCGCGGTCGGCAAGCTGCGCGTGGCCCGCGATGGCGCGGCGATCCGGCTGGGGGACACCGTCGTCACCGCCCATGCCACGCCCGGTCATACGCTGGGCAGCATGAGTTGGAACTGGAAAAGTTGCGAGGGCAAGGGGTGCCGGACGATCGTCTTCGGCGCCAGCCTCAATCCGGTTGCGGCCGATGGCTGGCGCTTTGCCGATCCGGCGCATGCGCCCTTCGTGGACGCCTTCCGCACCAGCTTTGCGCGGGTAAAGGCGATGCGGTGCGACATACTGATCCCGTCGCATCCGGCCGACGACCAGGCAGCCAGACTGGCGCAACTGCGCAAGGCGCGCACGCCCAACCCGTTCGTCGATCCGAACGCCTGCCGCGCCTATGCGCAGCGCGCGGAGGAGGCGCTGGCGAAGAAGCTGGCGGAATGAGCCTGCCGTTCGGTTCGGGCCGGGTTCTCGACAGGCTCGAACCGAACGGAGATTCCGCTCTATTCGTGCGGGCGTAGCGCCTGGTTGAGGCTGTCCAGCACCGCCCCGATCGGTTCGGTCACAGTGACGCTGCGGCCTTCGCTGAAGCGGATGCGGGTGCCGTCGCTGACCTGGGAGACGAAGGTGACCTGCGCGGGGTTGATCGCGGTCTGGGTGCGATCTGTGCCGACGAACATCACGAGCATGGCGTCCTCTCCTTTTATGTGGCTGCATTTTGACAATGCGGCGCCTTTGGAAAGCCAGCCTAGCGCCATTTGGCGCGGACGCCAGTGGGATAATTCAGGCGGCGCGGATGGCCGCGATAAAGCCGCCGGCGCGCTGCTCCAGCCGATGCGCTTCATCCGCCAGTCGATCGGCCACATCGCGCATCCCCCGCGCCGCCAGCACGGTGGCCTGGGCATTGTCGCTGATCTGGCGCGCGCCGGTGCGGATATGAGCGCTGGACGATCCCGCCTCCGCCACGCTGTCGGCTATCGTCCGGCTGAAGAGGCTTTGCCGCGCCACCGCTTCGAACACCGCTGCCGACAGCCGGTCGGCGCGGGCCATGGTGGCGTCCATATGGGCGTGGCCGGCCGCCACTTCGCCGATGGCGGCGCGGATATGGTCGATCCGCCCGGCGATGCCGGCCGCCGCGTCGCGGGTCTGCTGGGCGAGCGATTTGACTTCGCGCGCGACCACGGCGAAGCCCTGCCCCGCCTCCCCGGCGCGCGCCGCCTCTATCCCCGCATTGAGCGCCAGCATGGCGGTGGCGCGAGCGATGCTGTCGATCAGCGCGATGACCTCGCCGATGCCGTCCGCCTCGACCCGCAGCGCCGTGCTGCGTTCGACCCCGGACCGGCTGCGCGCCGCCGCCTCCGATATCGCTGCGCCCGCCGCTCGCGCTTCGGCCTCCATCGCCCGGAACAACTGACTAAGTTCGACGCCGCCCGACGCCAGGTCGGCCAACCGCTCGGCCGTCTGCGCCGCAGCGACGGCCATGGCGGCCGAATCGGCGCCGTCGCCAGCGGCCCGCTCCGCCGCCTGCCCCGCCAGCGCCGACAGCCGCTCGGCCATCGCCGCCATGTCGGCGATCATCGTCGCGATATCCTGCCGGAAGGCTGCGCTTTCTTGCGTGATCTGCTCGACCCGTGCGCTCCGCGCCAGCGCCACCCGCGCGTCGCGATCGGCCGCCAGCCGTAGCAGCAGCCCGCCATCGAGCACGCCGCTATAGACGCCGCCGTCGGTAACGATCAGCCCGTCGCAGCCGGTGCCCTGCGCCGCGAACAGATCGACCAGCGCCTCCACGCTGGCGGTCCGATCCACGCTGGCGCAGGGGCGGACATGATCGTCCAGCCGCCCGCCGAAACTGGGATTGCGCAGCAGCGCATGGCCGAAGGGATTGAACAGGATGCGGCGCATGTCGCGCTCGTAGATCGCGCCCACCGGGCGGTCGTGCGCATCCAGCACCGGCAGCAGGCGCAGCCCCGAATCGTGCTGGAACCAGTCGACCGCTTCACTGAGCGGCTGGCCCAGGCGCACGACCGCCGTCCGGTCCGCCAGGGGCAGATCGGGGACGTGGGACGGGTCGGGCATGGCGATGGGCGCTGCGAACATGGACAGCGGCTTAGACCGCGAATGGTAAATGCGCGGTTAGAATTTCATGACAATTTTATTACAAGTGATTGTTTTTATTTGGATTTATATCCGAACGCATCCTGCGCCAGCTTGATCACCGCGGGGTCTGCATCGGGGAAATCCATCGGCACCAGCTTTTCCAGCCGGTCCGCGACATAGGTCAGC
Source organism: Pseudomonadota bacterium (assembly GCA_040389985.1). Lineage (GTDB taxonomy): Bacteria > Pseudomonadota > Alphaproteobacteria > Sphingomonadales > Sphingomonadaceae > Sphingobium. Next base: position 29,815 of record JAZJZH010000013.1, on the reverse strand, counting down.
GCCGCGATCCGGCCGGCCTTGCGGTGATTATTGTCGATCACCTGCCAGGGCGCGTGCTTGCTGTCGGTTTTCTTGAACATCGCATGCATGGCGTCGAGATAGTCCGCCCGCTTGGCGCGGTTGCGATAATCGTCCGCGCCGGTCTTCCACCGCTTCCAGGGCGTGTCGATCCGCTGGGCGAGTTGTTCGTCCTGGGTTTCCTGGGTGATGTGGACGAAGAGTTTGACGAAATTAGTGCCGATTTCGATCTGCTGCTGCTCGAACGCGTTGATTTCGTCGTAGGCCCGCTTCCAGTCTGCTTTGGAACAAAAGCCTTCAACCCGTTCCACCAGCACGCGGCCATACCAGCTGCGATCGAACAGCGCGATGTTGCGGCTGGCGGGCAGGCGGGTCCAGAAGCGCCAGAGGAAATGATGGTCGCGCTCCTCCTGCGTCGGTGCGGAAATGGGGTGGACCTGATAATAGCGCGGGTCCCAGTCGGCGCTCATCCGCTTGATGATGCCGCCCTTGCCCGCCGCGTCCCAGCCTTCCAGCAGGATGACGCTGCGCTTGCCGTGCAATATGTGCGCGACCTGAATCTTGGCGAGACGCTGCTGGAGGGCAGACAAGTCGGCGTCATAATCGCCCTTATATTTCCCGCCCTGTTCGTAATCGGCAAGGTCGATGGTCATGGGGGCGCTTCCTATGCTGTTGCTATGGCAGGCAACGCTTTGGAGCGGGAAAAGTCAAATTTGGCTGCATGATGGTGGCGACGGGAAGACGGAAAAGAGGATTCGCGCAGAGGCGCAGAGAGGACAGAGAAAAATCACGGCGTCCTCTGTGCCTCTGCGCGAACAATGTCTTCCGACGCTGGTGGAGGATCAGCCCTTCGCCTGCGGCTCCACGACGCGGACATGGAGTTCGCGCAGCTGCTTGAATTCGGCCGCGCTGGGCGCGCCCATCAGCAGGTCTTCGGCGCGCTGGTTCATCGGGAACAGCGTGATTTCGCGCAGGTTCTGCGCGCCGCACAGCAGCATCACGATGCGATCGACGCCAGCGGCCATGCCGCCATGGGGCGGCGCGCCATATTGGAAGGCGCGGTATAGGCCGCCGAAGCGATCCTCGACATCCTGTTGGCTCAGGCCCACCAGTTCGAACGCCTTGACCATCAGTTCGGGCGACTGGTTGCGGATCGAACCCGACGCGATCTCGAAGCCGTTGCAGACCATGTCATATTGATAGGCGTTGATCGTCAACGGGTCTTGATTGTTGAGCGCGTCCAGCCCGCCCTGCGGCATGGAGAAGGGGTTGTGCGCGAAGTCGACCGACTTGGTGTCTTCGTCATATTCGTAGAAGGGGAAGTCCACGATCCAGCACAGGTCGAAGCGATCCTTGTCGATCAGGTCGAGCGTTTCGCCGACGCGGGTGCGCGCCAAGCCGGCCAGCTTGGCGGCCTGCGATTCCTTGCCCGCGGCGAAGAACACGCCGTCATTGGGGCCAAGGCCGAGCGCCGCGATCAGCCTGGCGGTCGCTTCCTCGCCATGATTCTTGGCGATCGGACCGCCGGGGACGCCATCCTTGATGTTGATATAGCCAAGGCCCGAATAGCCTTCGCCGCGCGCCCAATTGTTCATTTCGTCGAAAAATTTGCGGCTGCCCGCGCCCGCGCCCGGCGCCGGGATCGCGCGGATCACGCTGCCGCTGTCCACCAGGCTCGCGAAGATGCCGAAGCCCGATCCCACGAAATGGTCGGTCACGTCGGTGATTTCGATCGGGTTGCGCAGGTCGGGCTTGTCGCTGCCATATTTCAGCAGCGCTTCGGCGTGCGGGATGCGCGGGAAGCTGCCCGATGGCGTCACCGGCTTGCCGTCGGCGAATTGTTCGAACACTTGAGCGATCACCGGCTCCATCGTGTTCCAGACGTCTTCCTGGGTGACGAAGCTCATTTCGAGGTCGAGCTGGTAGAATTCGCCCGGCAGGCGATCGGCGCGCGGGTCTTCGTCGCGGAAGCAGGGGGCGATCTGGAAATAGCGGTCGAAGCCCGCGACCATCAGCAACTGCTTATATTGCTGGGGCGCCTGCGGCAGGGCGTAGAATTTGCCGGCATGGATGCGGCTGGGCACCAGGAAGTCGCGTGCGCCTTCCGGGCTGGACGCGGTCAGGATGGGCGTGGAATATTCGGTGAAGCCGATCCCTTCCATGCGGCGGCGCATGTCGGAGATGATCTTGGTGCGCTTGACGATGTTGGCGTGCAGCGTTTCGCGGCGCAGGTCGAGGAAACGATAGCGCAGGCGGATGTCTTCGGGATATTCCTGCTCGCCCGCGACCGGCAGCGGCAGTTCGGCGGCGGTGGACAGCACCGTCACGCTTTCGGCCACGATTTCGATCTCGCCCGTCGCCATGCGCGGGTTGATGGCTTCGGCGGCGCGGGCGACCACCTTGCCCTCGATCGTCACGACGGATTCGAGGCGGAGCGATTCCAGCGTGCGGAGCGGATCGCTGTCGGCCTTCGCCACGATCTGGGTAATGCCATAATGATCGCGCAGATCGACGAACAACACGCCGCCATGATCGCGTTTGCGATGCACCCAGCCCGACACGCGGACCTCGTTGCCGACATCGGCTGTGGTCAGGGCGCCGCAGGTGTGGGTGCGATAGGCGTGCATGGCGTTTGCGTCTTTCAGTCGTGTTTACGGATATGACAAACTGTTGCAGTCCCGCTATGGCCAGTCCTGTCAAACATTGACCAGTCCGCCGGACGCGGGCCAGCCCATAATAAGATCGAAGACCATATGCAAATTCATCCGCTGATTACCGACAGCAAGACGCTTTCCGATTTCTGCGCCCGCATCGCCAAATCGCCCTATATCGCCGTCGATACCGAGTTCATGCGGGAAAACAGCTATTGGCCCGAACTGTGCCTGGTGCAGGTCGCCGACCCCCATGAGGCCGCCGCGATCGATCCCAAGGCGCCGGGCATCGACCTGAAGCCCCTGCTCGACCTGATGTGCGAGAATGAGGATGTGCTGAAGGTCTTCCATGCCGGTGGGCAGGATATCGAGATCGTCCACAACCTGACCGGCAAGACGCCGCACCCGATGTTCGATACCCAGATCGCGGCGATGGCGCTGGGGCTGGGCGAACAGATCGGTTACGGCAATCTGGTCGATGCGTGGATGGGCGTGGTGCTGGACAAGGGCGCGCGCTTTACCGATTGGGCGCGGCGGCCGCTGGACAAGCGGCAGATCGACTATGCGATCGGTGACGTGACATACCTGATCCAGATATTCCCCAAGATGCTGGAAGAATTGCGCAAGACCGGCCGCGGTGACTGGCTGGACCAGGAAATGGAGCGGATCAGCGATCCGTCCCATTATGAAAACGACCCGCAGCAGGCATGGCAGCGGGTGCGCATCGCCAGCAAGAAGGCGGACGTGCTGGGGCGGCTCAAGGCGCTGGCCGCCTGGCGCGAGATCGAGGCGCAGGACAAGAACCTGCCGCGCGGACGCATCGTGAAGGACGAAACGCTGGCCGACATTGCCAGCCACCCGCCCCGCACGCAGGAGGATCTGGCCAAGGTACGCGGGTTGAGCGCGGCCTGGCGCAGCAACGATATCGGCGCGCGGCTGATGGGGGCATTGGCGAAGCATCAGCCGCTCGACAAGGACGAGATGCCCGAGCGCGATCCCAAGCGGCCGGGGCTGGGCAAGGACGGCGCGCTGGTGGCCGACCTGCTCAAGCTGCTGCTCAAAATTCGCTCGCGCGACATCAATGTCGCGTCGCGGCTGATCGCGCGGACCGACGATATCGACGCGCTGGCCGCGGGCGTGCGCGAGGGGCTCTCTATATTGGAGGGCTGGCGTTATGAACAATTTGGCCGCGACGCGGTTGACCTGGTCGAGGGCCGCATGGCCTTTGCTGTCAAAAATGGCCGATTGAAGATGACGCGCACGGAATAGGAGAGCGGTGATGAAGCGGGCTGGGCGGATGGTGATTGCGAGCCTGATGGCGCTGACCTTGGCCGCTTGCGCCGGGGCGAACGGGCCGGGACCAGGCACCCCGCCCGCCAGCGCCGAAGGACTATGCCGCAATGACGGCCTGGATAGTTTCGTCGGGCAGAAGGCGAGCGCCGATGTTGGCGCAGCGTTGCTCAAGGCGTCGGGCGCGAATACGCTGCGCTGGGGCGGGCCTGGCATGGCGATGACGATGGATTTTCGGCCCGATCGGCTGACGGTCAGCTATGACGCGACGATGGCGATTACGTCCGCGCGGTGCGGGTGAGCAAACCCCGTTCGCTTCGAGCGTAGTCGAGAAGCGGATAGCACAGCGCGAGCGTTTCTCGACTGCGCTCGAAACGAACGGATCGAGAGTTTTATCTGGAGATGACCGCCGCCGCCGACCTTGCCATTCGTCTGCGCCGCGCCGCGTTCAACCGGGCGCTCGCCGACGCGGATTTAGCCGCCATCGGGCCGCTGCTGGCGATGGACGTCGTGATGGTCACGGGCACTGACAGTGCCGTCATTGCCGGGCGCAAGGCGCAGTTGATGGCGTGGAAGCGCGAGTTCGCCGCCAAGGCGCGCATGATCTACACCCGGACACCCGACACGATCGTCGCGTCGCCTGTGGAACCGATCGCGATGGAGCATGGCGTCTGGCAGGGGGTCGTGGATAGCGTCGCCCAGGCATCGGGCAGTTATAGCGCCAAATGGCGGGAGATAGGCGGCGATTGGGTGATCGAGGCGGAAATCTACCTGACGCTGGCCTGAGCCAGACGCGCGCGATTTAGCGCTTCCAGCGCGCCCAGATCGCCGTCGGCAGGGCAATGCCGCGCGCTTCCTCCCGCACGGCCAGTTCGCCTGCCTCGACCGTACCGGGCAGGTCCGCAAACGCCTGGCGCAGCAATTCGCCGATCGCCAGCGCCGACATGCGCACCGCATAGACGGTCAGGAACAGGAAACGGCTGTCCGCGTCGAGCAGCGCCCGGCAATTGGCGATCAGGCCGGGCAGGTCTTCTTCCAGCCGCCAGACTTCGCCATCGGGACCGCGGCCATATTTGGGCGGGTCGAGCAATATGCCGTCATAGCGGCGATTGCGGCGGACTTCGCGGGCGACGAACTTGGCGGCGTCCTCCACGATCCAGCGGACGGGTTTGTCCGCCATGCCCGACAGGTCGGCATTGGCGCGGGCCTGCGCCACCGATTTCTTCGACGCATCGACATGGACCATGCGCGCGCCGCCGGCCGACAGCGCCAGCGTGCCGACGCCGGTATAGCCGAACAGGTTCATGACCTCGGCGTCCGGCTTGTCGGCATAGGTGGCGCGCAGATCGTCCCAGATCGGTGCCATGTCGGGGAAGAAGCCCAGATGACGGAACGGGGTGCAGCTGGACTGGAAGGTGACTTCGCGCCAGTGCAGCGGCCAGCCTTCGGCCGGGACCGGCTTTTCATAATACCAGCGGCCGCCGCCATCCTCGTCCGATCCGGGGATGAATTCGCCGTCGGCGCGCCAGTCGGTCGTCGCGGGCTTCCACATCGCCTGCGGTTCCGGGCGGATGAAGCGGAAGCGGCCATAGCGCTCCAGCTTTCGCCCGTCGCCCGAATCGAGCAGGCCATAGTCGGACCAGGGTTCGCCGATCAGGGTTTTCAGTTCCACCCGCTTTACCCGCGCGGTGTCGCGCGTTCGGCGATGTAGGCGGTGACCGCTTCGAACGTGCCGGGCAGCTTCACATAGCTTTCCTCGCGCGCGAACAGGTCGCCCATGCGCGCCGGGAGCGGCGGGCGGGTGCCTGTCGCGCGCTCGACCGCGTCGCGGAACTTGGCGGGGTGGGCGGTCGCCAACGTGACCACCGGGATGGACGGATCGATGCTGGCTTCGCGTGCCGCCGCCAGCCCGATCGCGCTATGCGGGTCGAGGATCTGGCCCGCGCCGTCATAGGCCCAGCGCATCGCGGTCGTCATGCCGTCCGCATCGACGCGGGCAGAGCTGAACAGATGCGCCGCGCCCTCACGCTGGGCGTTGGTCAGGCGCATCGCCTTGCTGGTTTCGAAGCCGCGCATCTGGTCAGCCAGCGCCAGACCGTCGCGACCACCCGCGTCGAACAGCAGCCGTTCGAAATTGGAGCTGACCTGGATGTCCATGCTGGGGGTGGCCGTCGGCACGACCTGGCCCTGGCTGTAATCGCCATCGGACAGCGCGCGATGCAGGATGTCGTTGACGTTGGTCGCGACGATCAGCTTGGCGACCGGCAGGCCCATCTTGGCCGCGACATAGCCGGCGAACACGTCCCCGAAATTGCCGGTAGGCACCGAGAAGGCGACCGCACGTTCCGGCGCGCCCAGGCGCACGGCGGCGTAGAAATAATAGACGATTTGCGCCATCAGCCGCGCCCAGTTGATGCTGTTCACCGCCGACAGGTTGAAGCGGCCCTTGAACGCAGCGTCGTTGAACATCGCCTTCACCAGCGCCTGCGCATCGTCGAAACTGCCGTCGATCGCGATGTTGTAGACATTGGGGGCCAGCACGGTCGTCATCTGGCGACGCTGCACGTCCGACACGCGGCCTTCGGGATGGAGCATGAAGATGTCGATCTTCTCACGCCCCGCCACCGCGTCGATCGCCGCCGACCCGGTGTCGCCCGACGTCGCGCCGACGATGGTCAGGTGATCGTCGCGGCGCGAGAGGAAGCGTTCGAACAACTGGCCGAGCAACTGGAGCGCGACGTCCTTGAAGGCGAGCGTGGGGCCGTGGAACAGTTCGAGCAGCCAATGCTGATGGTCGAGCTGCACCAGCGGGGTCACGGCCTGATGGCTGAAGCGGCCATAAGCGGCGACGCACAGGTCGCGCAGTTCGTCCTCGCTGAGCGATCCCGCAACGAAGGGCGCCATCACCCGCACGGCGGTTTCGACATAGGAGAGGCCGGCCAGGCTGCGAATCTGATCGGTCGAAAAGGCGGGCCAGCTGGTCGGCAGATACAGGCCGCCGTCGGACGCGAGTCCCGCCAGCGTGACGTCTTCGAAACCGAGCGCGGGCGCGCTTCCCCTGGTGCTTTGATATTGCATAATGGGAAAGCGCGGTAACGACCCGCGCGCTGCGGAGCAAGCGTTTAGGAGGGTTTCGGCCCGTTCCGGCGGCGCAGCGCCAATATGTAGATGATGACCGCCACGCCAGCGAAGAAGAACCATTGCATCGCATAAGCCAGATGGTTGTTAGGCACGTCGGCGGCGCTGGGCGGCGCGGCGGCCTTGAGGCCCGGAGGCGCTTCCCGCGCGATCAGCATCGGCCGCAAGGGCGTCACTTTGCCGCCGATGCGCGACAGCAGCGCGCGATGGTCCGGCTCCTCCGAAATCCACCCTGATATCTGGCCGCCGGTCCAGTTCGGCTTGTCGTCGGGCTTCTGCCCCACGCCGACCGCCACCAGCGCGCCAGGCCCCTCCGCTCCGGTCGCACATTGCGCAATGTGGCGATAGCCGGTCGTTCCATCCGCCGCGCGCCCCGCCTCTATCTGCCAACCGATCACGCGCAGGCAATGGACGGAGGAGGGACGGAACAGGATGTTGGGCGCGACGGGCGGCAGGGCCGGGAACGCCACGGCGGGAAGACCCGGATTGGCGGCGGCCAGCGCCAACGCCTGTTCCTTTTCCGCGCGGCGCTGGAACTGCCAGATACCCAGGCCGATCATCGTCAGCACTGCAAGGGCGACGATGATGGTGGGGATGATGGGGATGCGGGCAGGGCGAGGCTGATCGGTCATGACACGTCCTTGATAGCGGTCGAAGAGCCAAAAGAAAACGGCCGGAGCATCGCTCCGGCCGTCTTGTCGTCAGTGACTGACGGTCGTTCAGCCGCCGTGGACCGGCGCGCCCCAGCCGCCCCAGACATAGATGGCGACGAAGAGGAACAGCCACACCACGTCCACGAAATGCCAGTACCAGGCCGCCGCTTCGAAACCGAAATGCTGGCGCGGGGTGAAGTGGCCCTTATAGGCGCGGACCAGGTTGACGGTCAGGAAGATGGTGCCGACCAAAACGTGGAAGCCATGGAAGCCGGTCGCCATGTAGAAGGCCGAGCTGTAGGGATTGCCGCCGAAATCGAACGGCGCGTGCATATATTCATAGGCCTGCACGCAGGAGAAGACCGCGCCCAGGATGATGGTGCACCACAAACCCTTGATCATGCCGTCGCGATCGCCGTGGATCAGCGCATGGTGCGACCAGGTGATCGTCGTGCCCGAACAAAGCAGGATCAGCGTGTTGAGCAGCGGCAGTTCGAACGCATTCATGACCTCCACGCCCTTGGAAGGGAACAGCCCTTCGATCGGCGCGAGCGCGCTGGGGAAGAGCGAGAAGTCGAAAAAGGCCCAGAACCAGCCGACGAAGAACATGACTTCGGACGCGATGAACAGGATCATGCCGTAGCGCAGGTGGAGTTGCACCACCGGCGTATGGTCGCCGGCATGGGCTTCGGTGATCACATTGGCCCACCAGCTGTAGAAGGTGAACAGCAGGCCGGCCATGCCGAGCAGAAACACCCAGCCGCCCCCGGCCGGCAGCGCGTCGGGATGCATCCACATGATCGCGCCAAATGCCATGACCAGCGCCGACATGGAGCCGAAGAGCGGCCAGATGCTGGGCGGAAGGATATGATAATCGTGGTTCTTGGCGCCTGCCATCGTCTCTTCCCTGTTCGCGGTTCGCGTTATCTGATGCTTGCCTTAGCTTGGCTTCCGGTCCTGCTCAACAGGATAGAAAGTGTAGCTCAAGGTAATTTGCTGCGTGTCCTTGTTGTCGCTGTCCTGCAAAATCTTCGGATCGACAAAATAGAGCACCGGCATGCGGACTTCCTGGCCGGGCTGCAGCGTTTGCTGGGTGAAGCAGAAACACTGAATCTTGGTGAAATAGGCGCCTGCCTGGGTCGGCGTGACGTTGAAGCTCGCCGTGCCGGTCACCGGCTTGTCCGACATGTTCTTGGCGATGAAGATCGCCATGTCCTTGCGCCCGATCGTCACCGTGTCGGTCCGATGTTCGGGGTAGAATTGCCAGGGCATGCCGGGCTGGACATTGGAATCGAAGCGGATCGACATGGTGTGGCCGGTCGCCTGCTGCACCTGCACATTGGGGTCGGCGCGCATGGTCGTGCCGCCAAAGCCGGTCTGTTCGCAGAAGATGCGGTAGAGCGGGACCGAGGCAAAGCCCAGCCCCAGCATCGCCAGGCCCACGGTCGCCATGGTAACCAGCGTCCGCCGGTTGCGGCGACCTAAATCGAACGGGGATGGCGGCAGGCTGGCCATCAGTTGCCGCCCATCTTGGCGATGGTGATGCCGTAAAAGAGCAGCACGAGTGCGCCGAGCAGCAGGCCCATCACCAGCGCGCGGGACTTTTGCCGGGCGCGGACCTTCTCCAGCTCTTCGGGCGTCATGCGAGCAGCCAGCGGTCAACGACCACCGCCCCGAACAGCAGGAAGAGATAGAGGATCGAATATTTGAACAAGCGCCGTTCGGGCTGCATCCGCGCCGGATCGCTCTCTCGCCGGCGATAGACCTGGAAAGCGAAGAAGGCGAAGAGCGCGGTGCCGAGCAGCGCGGTGACGCCATAGACGAGGCCGGTCAGTTGCAGCAGCACCGGCGCCATCGCGGCGACCGCCATGATCGCGGTATAGGCCCAGATCTGACGGCGGGTGACGACCTCGCCCGATACGACGGGGAGCATCGGGATGCCGGCGGCGGCGTAATCGGTCTTCACGAACAAGGCGAGCGCCCAGAAATGGGGCGGCGTCCAGAAGAAGATCAGCATGAACAGGGCGACCGGCAGCGCGCTGATGTCGCCCGTTACCGCGGCCCAGCCGATCACCGGGGGGAATGCGCCGGCCGCGCCGCCGATGACGATATTCTGCGCCGTCCGGGGCTTCAGCCAGATGGTATAGACGAAGACGTAAAAAAGGATCGAGACGGCCAGCACCACGGCGGCGAGCCAGTTGGTCGCCATGCCGATCAGGATGACCGAGAAGAAGGAGAGGCCGACGCCGAAATGCAGCGCCGATTGCCGGTCCATCCGGCCCGCAGGCAGCGGGCGGTTGGCGGTGCGCTTCATCTTGGCGTCGATGTCGGCTTCATACCATTGGTTGAGCGCCGCGGCGGCGCCCGCGCCGATGGCTATGCACAATATCGCGGTGAAGGCGAGGATCGGGTGGATATGCCCCGGCGCCACGAGCAGGCCGCACAGGCCGGTGAACACGACGAGCGTCATCACGCGCGGCTTGGTCAGCGCGACGAAATCGCGCCAGTGGGCGGGAAGAAGGGCTTGGTCGAACGTCACGCTTGTCATGTCATGTTCCGGCTCCGTCGCGATCCATCACGGCGCACGGAGCAAAATGCCATCGGGGCGAACCCGAACGGTCCGCCCCGACTTTGTCAGTCGATCATGCCATCAATGATGGGCATTGTCGTCGATCACCGGCAGGGTTTCGAACTGGTGATAGGGCGGCGGGCTGGACAGGGTCCATTCCAGCGTCGTCGCGCCTTCGCCCCACGGATTGCCGATCGCCTTCTTGCCGGCCGCGAGCGACCAGATCAGGTTGATGAAGAAGATCAGCATGCCGACGGCCATGATCTCATAGCCATGGCTGGCCAGTTCGTTCCACTTTTCGAAAGCGGCGGGATAGTCGGGATAGCGACGCGGCATGCCCGACAGGCCCAGGAAGTGCATCGGGAAGAACAGGAGGTTCACGCCGACGAAGAACACCCAGAAGTGCAGATGGCCGAGAAACTCGTTGTACATCTTGCCCGACATTTTCGGGAACCAGTAGTAGAAGCCCGCGAACAGGCCGAACACCGCGCCCAGCGACAGGACATAGTGGAAGTGCGCGACGACATAATAGGTGTCGTGCAGCACGTCGTCCACGCCGCCATTGGCCAGCACGACGCCGGTGACGCCGCCCACGGTGAAGAGGAAGATGAAGCCCAGCGCCCACATCATCGGCGTTTTATAGGTCATGGAACCGCCCCACATGGTCGCGATCCACGAGAAGATCTTGATGCCCGTGGGGACGGCGATGACCATCGTTGCGGCGGTGAAATACATCTTTACGTTCACCGACATGCCGGTGGTGAACATGTGGTGCGCCCACACGACGAAGCCGACGACGCCGATCGCGACCATGGCGTAGGCCATGCCGAGATAGCCGAAGACGGGCTTGCGGCTGAAGGTCGAGATGATCTGGCTGACGATGCCGAAGCCGGGCAAGATCATGATATAGACTTCGGGGTGGCCGAAGAACCAGAAGAGATGCTGGTAGAGTTCAGGATCGCCGCCACCGGCCGCATCGTAGAAGGTGGTGCCGAAGTTACGATCGGTCAGCAGCATGGTGATCGCGGCGGCCAGAACCGGCAGCGCGAGCAGCAGCAGGAAGGCGGTGACCAGCACCGACCAGACGAACAGCGGCATCTTGTGCAGGGTCATGCCCGGCGCGCGCATGTTCAAGATGGTGGTGATGAAGTTGATCGCACCCAGGATCGAGGACGCACCCGCGATATGGAGCGACAGGATCGCCATGTCGACAGCCGGGCCAGCCGACCCGCTGGTCGAGAGCGGGGCATAGACCGTCCAGCCAGTGCCCGCACCATTGCCGGTGCCGCCGGGAACGAAGGTGGAGCCGAGCAACAGGGCGAAAGCGGGAATGAGCAGCCAGAAGCTGACATTGTTCATCCGCGGGAAGGCCATGTCCGGCGCGCCGATCATGATCGGCACGAACCAGTTGCCAAAGCCGCCGATCATCGCAGGCATCACCATGAAGAAGACCATGATGAGGCCGTGGGCGGTGATCAGCACGTTCCACAGATGATAGGCCTGGTCCATGGTTGCTGACGGGCCGTCCATCATCATGGCCCATGTGTGCAGATACTGGATGCCCGGATGCGCGAGTTCGGCGCGCATCAGGCCCGAAATGCCGCCACCGATGATGCCCGCGACGATCGCGAAGATCAGGTAGAGGGTGCCGATGTCCTTGTGGTTGGTGGACATGAACCAGCGCTGGAAGAAGGCTGGCTTGTGATCGGCGTCGTGATGATCGTGGGCGTGGTCGCCGTAATGATCTGCGGTGATGGTGGTCATGGCGTGTCGGCCTTTACATCAAAGCTTTTCGGCGGGAGCGGCGGCAGGAGCCGCTGCTTGCGCGGTGGCGGCGGCAGCGCCCGCAGGCTTGCCTCCCTGCGAGAGCACCCACTGGTCGAACTGGGCGGGGGGCAGCGCTTCGATCGCGATCGGCATGAAGCCGTGGCGCGCGCCACACAGTTCCGAACATTGACCGTAATAGACGCCCGGCTTCTCGATGGTGAAGCTCTTTTCATTCAGGCGGCCCGGAACGGCGTCCATCTTCACCCAGAGCGAAGGCACGGCGAAGGCATGGATCACGTCGGCGCCGGTGATGATCAGCTTGATCGGGCGGCCGGCGGGCAGGACCAGACGATTGTCGGGCGCGAGCAGATAAGGCTCGCCATTGGCCTTCGCCTTGTCTTCCGGCAGCATGTTGGAGACAAATTCGGGGATGCCGTTGTCGGGATATTCATAGCCCCAATACCATTGATAGCCGGTCACCTTGACGACGACGGCATCCTTGGGCGCGGGCTTATACTGGTCGGCGAGCAGGCCGATCGAGGGGACCGCGACGACCAGCAGGATCACGACCGGCAACACGGTCCAGATCACTTCGATCATCGTGTTGTGCGCGGTCTTCGACGGGATCGGGTTGGCGCTGCGGCGGAATTTCCACATCGCATAGAGCATCAGGATCAGGACGAAGATGGAGATCGCGAAGATCAGCGGGATCAGCATCACGTCATGCAACCAGCGCGCGGTGTGGCCGGTCGAGGTGAACTGTTCCTGCAGGGTATATTCACCCGGCTTGGGCATGCCGATGCCCTCGGTCGGCTTCATCCGCGGCGGCGCAGCCACCGTGGCGGCGGGCGCGGCTTCAGTGGCCGGCGCAGCAGCGTTGGCCGATTCGGCCGGCGCGGCGGCATTGTCCGCAGCCGGTGCGGCAGCGACGGCATTGTCCTGCGCCAGCGCATGTCCGTTCAGCCCAAGCGCTGGCGCAAAGGCCAACAACCCGGCGAGAACGAGCGATTTCACCTTTTTCATAGCGTCTTCTTACCCCGTAACCCCTTGGCGCCGCTGCAACGAAGACGCGCGTCAAGCGCATGATCCTCGTCCGGTCGGTTCTGCCGCGGCTTATAGGCATGGTTTCCCCGTGCCTCAAGCACGCAGGAGCAGATTTTCTTCGCTGTTGCAACGCTCCCCTTGGCCGCCTATTTCGCTGGTCGGCGCGCAGGGGCGCGATCATGGCGCGCCACAGGGGCGTCGTGCTGACGGATTGGCGGGCCGCGCGCACAGGCGCGGGACCGCCCGACATGGGTATATGACGGCATGACAGATGAGGAAGTATTGGCGGAATTCCGGGCGGCGGGGGCGCTGCTCGAAGGACATTTCATCCTGTCGTCGGGGCGCCGCAGCGCCAACTACCTGCAATGCGCGCGCGTGCTGATGAACGCCGAACGGGCTGGCAAGCTGGCCCGCGCCACGGTGCAGAAATTACCGCGCGAAGTGCGACAGGAGATTGATCTGGTCGTGTCGCCGGCGATGGGCGGCCTGATCATCGGCCATGAAGTCGGCCGTGCGCTGGACAAGGATGCGGTATTTCTGGAGCGGCCCGAGGGCGTGTTCGAGTTGCGCCGCGGCTTTGCGATCACGCCGGGGCAGAAAGTGCTGATGGTCGAGGACGTCGTCACCACTGGCCTGTCGTCGCGCCAGGCGATCGCCGCGGTGGAGGCGGAAGGCGGCATCGTCGTCGCCGAAGTCGCGCTGGTCGACCGGTCGGCCGGCGAAGTGGACCTAGGCGTCCCCTTCTACCCGCTCGTCTCCATCAATTTCCCGGTCTATGATGCAGATGCGGTGCCGCCCGAACTGGCGGCGATCCCCGCGATCAAGCCCGGCAGCCGGAAGCAATAAGCCCCATGACCACGCCCCTGCGCCTTGGCGTCAATATCGACCATGTGGCGACCATCCGCAACGCGCGGGGGGGCGAGCATCCCGATCCGGTCAAGGCCGCTTTGCTGGCGGTGAAGGCCGGGGCGGACGGCATCACCGCCCATCTGCGCGAGGACCGGCGGCATATTCGCGACGCGGATGTGGCGACGCTGATGGCGGCGCTGACCGTGCCGCTAAACCTGGAGATGGCCGCGACGCAGGAGATGCTGGACATTGCGCTCCGCTACCGGCCGCACGCCGCCTGCATCGTGCCGGAAAAGCGCGAGGAGCGCACGACCGAGGGCGGGCTGGACGCGGCCGGGCAGTTTGACGTGCTGAAACCCGTCGTCGCGGCGCTGGCCGATGCTGGGATTCGCGTCAGCCTGTTCATCGAGGCCGACGCGCGCCAGATCGACGCGGCGATCCGGCTGGGCGCGCCGGTGGTGGAATTTCACACCGGCGCCTATGCGCATCTGAGCGGCGAAGCGCGCGCGGCCGAACTGCGCAAGATATCCGACGCGGCGGCGCTGGCGGCCAAGAACGGGATCGAACCCCATGCCGGCCACGGTCTGACCTTCGACAATGTGGCGCCGATCGCCGCCATCCCGCAGGTCGCCGAGCTTAATATCGGCCATTTCCTGATCGGCGAGGCAATCTTCGGCGGGCTGGAAGGCAGCATCAGAGAGATGCGGCGGCAGATGGATTTGGCGCGGTGATTCCTCCCCGGCACGGGGAGGGGCACCGGCCGCAGGCTGGTGGAGGGGGCGTGCCTCCTGCCACTCCCTGTCGGGTTCTGCCGCCTGCCCCCTCCACCATCAGCTTCGCTGGCGGTCCCCCTCCCCGTACCGGGGAGGATATATGATCATCGGCCTCGGCTCCGACCTGTGCAATATCGAGCGTATCCAAAACTCGCTCGACCGCTTCGGCCAGCGCTTCGAAACGCGCGTGTTCACCGATATCGAGCAGGCCAAGGGCAACCGCCGCCCCTTCACCAAGGCCGGAACCCTCGCCAAGCGCTTCGCCGCCAAGGAGGCCTTTTCCAAGGCGGTCGGCACAGGCTTCAAGGCGGGCGTGTTCATGAAGGATATCGGCGTCGTCAACGCCCCGTCCGGCGCGCCGACGCTCAAGCTGACGGGCGGCGCGCTCGCGCGGCTGGAATCGATGGTGCCGGCCGGGCATAAGCCGGTTATTCATTTGACGCTCACCGACGATCATCCATGGGCGCAGGCCTTCGTCATCATCGAAGCCTTGCCCCTGTGAGCGACAATGTGAGCGACACTCCCCCTAGCGAAAGTCCGCCCGTGACGGCCATCGACCTGCCCGAAGAGACGATCCTTTCCGATGCGCCACAGGGGGACGACGCGCAGCGATCCCCGGTCAACTGGTGGCAGGAACTCAAAAGCATCGTCCTGCTGATCCTGGCGGTGCTGGCCTTCCACAGCTTCGTCGCCAAGCCTTTCTATATTCCCAGCGAATCGATGATGCCGGTGCTGCTGACCGGCGACCGGCTGGTGGTCAGCAAATTTCCCTATGGCTGGTCCTATGTCTCGCCCAGTTTCCACCCCCTGCCGTTCCTGAAGGGCCGGGTGCTGGGCCGCCTGCCCGACCGCGGCGACATCGTGATCGTATCGCCGCAGAACCGGCGCGAGGATTATATCAAGCGGGTGATCGGCCTGCCCGGCGACATCATAGAGGTGCGCGGCGGCCAGGTGATACTGAACGGCGTGGCGGTGAAGCAGAAGATGCTCAAGCCCATGCGGCTGGTGGTGGACGGCAACGCCCCCTGCCCGCCGCTGCAATTCCCCGGCGCGCTGGTGACGGGCAAGGACGGCCGGGATTATTGTGAATTGCCGGTGCGGCAGGAAATCCTGCCCAATGGCAAGACCTACGTCACGATCGACATGGGGCCGAGTGCGCTGGATTGGTATGGCCCGGTGCGCGTGCCCGCCGACCATGTGTTCCTGATGGGCGACAATCGCGACAACAGCGCCGACAGCCGCGCACCGCTGGAAGAAAATGGCCTGGGCGGGCCGGTGCCGTGGGAGGCGATCGGCGGCCGGGCGGAGTTCATCACCTTCAGCCTGGACGGTGATGCGACCTGGAATCCGCTGAGCTGGGTCCATGCGCTGCGCAGCGGCCGGGCCGGGAACAGCCTGCGCCCACAGAGCGTTGCACCCCCGCAATGATTTGAAAGGGGCATAGGGTTTTGAGCGACACGCAGGCATTTCATGTCGAAGAACCCGGTCCCAGCGAAGTCCGCAGCGCACTCGTCAGTCATGAACTGAAGCGCGCGGGCGTCTGGTTCGCGCTGGCCATCGCGGTGGCGCTGGTCGTCATTCTCGCACAACCGCTGATGCTGATCATGGGCGCGCTGGTGCTGGCGACGATGATGGACGGCGGCACCCGCCTGCTGGGCCGCATCCTGCCGATATCGCGCGGCTGGCGGCTGACGATCGTGCTGCTCGGCGCGGTCGCGTTCATGGCCTATACCTTCTACCTGACCGGATCGAGCCTGGCGGCGCAGGCGCAGGCGATGCGTACCATTGTCGAGGCGCAGGTGATGCGCATCGGCGGCTGGATGCAGCAAATGGGCATCAGCGCGACGCCATCCGACCTGAAAGGCCTGGCGGGCCAGGCGATGAGTTCGATGGGCCGGGTGACCGCCGCGGTCGGCACCGCGGTAGGCGCGATCACCAGCGGCGTCATGATGCTGGTGCTGGCGATCTTCATCGCGGTCGAGCCCAAATTATATGAGCGCGGCGTCGCCTGGATGCTGCCGATCGAAAAGCGCGCCCATTTCTATCGCGTCGCCGACAAGATGGGATGGACGCTGCGCCGGTTGATGTTCGGGCGGCTGATCGGCATGGCGGTGGAGGGCGTGGGCACCTGGCTGCTGCTGTGGGCCGGCGGCGTGCCGATGGCGGGGCTGCTGGGCATATTGACCGGCCTGTTCGCCTTCCTGCCCAATATCGGGTCGATCATATCGGGCGTGCTCATCATCCTGGTCGGCTTTTCGGGCGGGACCGATACCGGCCTCTATGCCTTTGGCGTCTATATGGTGGTGCAGATCATCGACGGTTACCTGATCGTGCCGATGGTGGCCAAACGCGCCACGGACCTGGCCCCGGCGCTGGTGCTCGCGGCGCAGATATTGTTCGGCGCGCTGTTCGGCATCATGGGGCTGTTCCTGGCCGATCCGATCGTGGCGATGATCAAAGTCTATCTGGAGGAACGGTCCAAGGCGATGAAGCAGCGGAATCCGGCGCTGGTCGTACCGACGCCTGCGGCCTGAGGACGCAGGGAACGGGATGGCCTGTTTCGCGGTTGGGATTATGATAGGCTCATAAAATTAGAGAGGATGCCATCATGACCGTTCCGTTGGACAAACAGAAGAAGCTGCATTTCGACCTGAGCAATGTCGGCCTGCGCGCCCATGCGACCGCGGCGGGGCTGCTGCAACTGTGCCAGGAATTGCGCCGCGCCGGGGTGCTGGACGAACCAGCGATCGAACGGATCAAGGACGCGATTGCCTGCGACATCGAAGTATCCGCATCCCGATCGGTCGCCACGGCCGCCTATCGCCGCGACATCAAGGCGCGACTCGACAAGCTGTTCGCCGGGGAAGAGAAGGTCGGCAGCGCCGATGCGCTCGCCTTTGGCCTAAGCGTCGAGGATGACAGCCCCTGCCAAGGTCACGCCTGAACCGGGCATGGAAAAAAGGCCGTGGTGATCGGCCCCTTTTTCACGGTTCGGTCTGGCTTAACTGTGTCGGCTATCTCACTCATTCGGCCGCGAGCAGCGCTTCGGCGCTTTGCAGGTTGACCGACACCAGTCGGCTGACGCCGCGTTCCACCATCGTCACGCCGAACAGGCGGTGCATGCGCGCCATGCTGACGGCATTATGGGTGACGATCAGGTAGCGGGTATTGGTTTGCGCCACCATCGCGTCGAGCAGGTCGCAGAATCGCTCGACATTGGCGTCGTCCAGCGGCGCATCGACCTCGTCCAGTACGCAGATCGGCGCGGGATTGGTCAGGAACAGGCCGAAAATCAGCGCCACGGCAGTCAGCGCCTGTTCCCCGCCCGACAACAAAGTGAGCGCCGCCAGCTTCTTGCCCGGCGGCTGAGCCATGATCTCCAGACCCGCCTCCAGCGGATCATCGCTGTCGATCAGTTCCAGATGCGCCTGGCCGCCGTTGAAGAGCGTGGTGAACAGGCGGCGGAAATGGCCGTCCACCGCTTCGAACGCGGCAAGCAGGCGCTGCCGCCCCTCACGGTTCAGACTGCCGATCGATCCGCGCAGGCGATGGATCGCCTGGGTCAATTCCTCGCTTTCGGCGCGGCTCTTCGCCTGGGCAGCCTCCATCTCCTCCAGTTCTTGGCGCGCGACGAGGTTAACCGGGCCGATCCGTTCGCGTTCAGTATGGAAACGGTCATGATCGGCCAGTTCGGTCTGGGCCAGTCGAACGTCGGCGCTGGCGAAGCCCAGTTTTTCGGGCAGTAGCGGCGGCGGACATTCAAACCGCTCGCCCGACAGGCGGTTGGTTTCGACCCGCCTTTCGTCGGCGGCTTCGGCGCGAGCGACGGCGGTGGCGCGGGCTTCGCGGGCGGCGGCGAGCGCCTCTCCCGCCTGGGCGGCGCGGCCTTCGGCGGTACGCAGCGCGGCTTCCGCCTCCAGCTCGGCGCGACGCGCCTGATCGGCGGCGTCGGTCAGCGCCGATCCCCGATCGCTGAGCCCGGCGATAGCGGTGGCCAGCGAGTCGGGCTGCGCCTCTATCGTCGCACGCTCGGTCCCGATCTCTTCGGCGCGGGCGACCATGGCGGCGATGCGCTTGGCTGCTTCGCCGGCGCGGGCGCGCCAGCCCTTGATCTCCGCATCGGCCGCCGCCTGGCGCTCGCGATCGCTGGACAGAGCGCGGTCGGCGAGCGCCTGATCGGCCTGCAACTGGCTGACCGCGGCGCGGGCCTTGTCGCTGGCCTGCGACAGCGCGGCGACCAGCGCGCGTGTCTCCGCGCCGTCGGGCACGGCGGCGCGACCGGCCTGCGCCTTCTCATGCTCGCCCTGCGCGGCGGCGCGGTCGCGCTGCGCTGCGCCCAAACGCTCCTCTATCCCTTCGCGCCGCCCAGCGAGCCGTTCGAGCGCAGTCGTCGCCTCGTCCGCCGCGCGGAGCGCAGCGCGCAGCCGCTGGTCGGCCTGCGACAGGGCGGTGCGGCCCTGGGCCAGCGCCTGGGCGGCGGCCTGTTCGCCCGCCTTGGCCGCATCCTGCGCGGCGGCGGCGTTGTCGACATCGGTCTGGAGCGCGGGGCGCGCAGCGGCGATCGCGTCCAGCCGGTTGAGGCGGATCAGCCGTTCGGCCGCCGCCGCGCCGCCTTCCAGCGCGATATAGCCGTCCCAGCGGCGCATCTGGCCATCTAGCGTGACGAGCCGTTGGCCGACGGCGAGCGGCTGCCCCTCATCCTGCGCCGCAACCGCGATCTGGGCCAGACGGCGGGCCAGTGCGGCAGGCGCGGTGACATGGGCGGCCAGGGGCGTAGCCCCGGCGGGCAGAGCGGGATCGCCGGGCAGCGCATCGGCGCCAGCCCATCGGCGCTTCCCGTCCGCACCGACCGGTGCCTCCAGATCGTCGCCCAGCGCGGCGGCAAGCGCGCGTTCATAACCGGGCGCGGCTTTCAGTTGGTCGAGGGCGCGGGCGCGGTTGCTTGCGCCGCTATCGACGGCCCGTTTCAGCGCCGCCGCCTCGCTGTCGAGCGCAGCAAGGGCGGCGCGGGCGGAGGACAGGGCGGCCTCCGCCATAGCACGCGCCTCGGCCGCGGATTGGCGATCGGCGTCGGCGGTCTGGATCGTCGCTTCGGCGGCGTCGCGATCGGCCTTCGCCCGGTCCTGATCGGCCAGTGCCGCCGTGCGTTGCGCCTCCAGCGGGGTGGCGTCCGGCAAAACAGCGGCTTCGGCGGCGAGCCGCGCCACCTCCCGCTCCGCCCGGTCGAGGCGGGTGTGCGCGGCGGCCAGCGCCGCTTCGGCGACGCGCAATTCGGCCTGTTCGGCCGCCTGGGTCGCCATCGCCCGCGCCAGATCCAGTTCGGCGTCGCGCGCGGCGGCCTCTGCGGCGGCAATGCGGGCGGCGAAGGCCGGGCGCAGCTTGTCCGTCTCGGCGATGCGCGCTTTCAGCGTCGCGATCTCGGCGGTCAGTCGCGCGATCGCATCGGCGGCGTCATTGGCGAGCGTGCCTTCACGCGCGCGATCCTCCTCCAGCCGGGACGCCTGCTGGGCAAGGTCAGCAAGGCGGCGGACCACCGCCTCCCGCTCGGTGCGGAGCGCGGCGAGGCGATGGCCCGCCTCATTGGCGTCGTCGCGCGCGCTCTGGGCGGCGGCGCGGCGATCGGCCAGCGTGGCGATAGCGGCCTGAGCATGAGCGGCGGCGGCGAGTTGCCCTTCCTGCGCGGCGGAGACGGCGGCGTCCGCCTGCTTCGCTTCGGCGCGAGCGGCCTCTGCGCTGGCGTTCGCTTCGCGCCAGCGGGCGAAGAGGGTGCGGCCTTCGGCGACGCGGATCTGGTCGGACAGGCGGATATAGCGTTCGGCGGCGCGGGCCTGCCGCCGCAGCGCATTGGCGCGCGCATCCATGTCGAGCAGGATTTCGTCCAACCGGGCGAGATTGGCCTCCGCCGCGCGCAATTTCTGTTCGGCATCCTTGCGCCGGACATGCAGGCCGGCGATGCCTGCCGCTTCCTCCAGCATGGCGCGCCGTTCCTGCGGGCGCGCGGCGATGACGGCGGCGATCCGGCCCTGGCTGACCAGCGCGGGGCTGTGCGGCCCCGTCGCGGCGTCCGCGAAGACCAGCGACACGTCCTTGGCGCGCACGTCGCGGCCATTGGCGCGATAGGCGCTGCCCGCGCCACGCTCGATCCGGCGGGTGACCTCCAGTTCGCCGTCCGCGCCGACATCGACCGCGTTGAACAATTCACCCTGTTCCTGAATGGTCAGGAGCGAGACTTCGGCAAAGTCGCGCTGCGGGCGGGTGGCGGTACCGGCGAAGATGACATCCTCCATGCCGCCGCCGCGCATGGATTTGGCGCTCGATTCGCCCATGACCCAGCGGATCGCTTCGAGCAGGTTGGACTTGCCGCAGCCATTGGGGCCGACGATGCCGGTCAGGCCCGGCTCGATCCGCAGTTCCGTCGCGTCGACGAAGCTTTTGAAGCCGGAGAGTTTGAGGCGCTTTATCTGCATGGCGTCATGCCGGAGCAGCGCGCCGCCCCGGCTGTCCTAAGCGTCGATGTCAGCCCCCGCTGGTCCAATCAGAGGCCCGCTTCCTTGAGCTTGGGCTGGAGCGAGGCCCAGTTGGCGACATTATCAACCAGCACGCCGTTGATCAGGAAGCTGGGCGTGCCCTGGATCTGATATTGGCTGTTGGCCGCCTCCACGCCCTTGGCCAGCCGTTCGGCCGCGCCCGTGTCGGCCAGGCATTGCTTGGCCTGATCGGCGGCAATGCCGCGTTGCTGCGCGAACTCGACCAGGCCCGCAATCTGCGCGATCGCGCCGGGACGCTGCGCCGGGGGCAGCTTGTCCACACCCTGGAAGGCGGCTTCGTTACCCTGCACCTTTTCGAACATCGCCGCCTGGTTGGCGAAGAATTGCTCGGACAGCGGATAATAAATATCCTTGCCGCCGCAGCCAGCCAGCAGCGCGGTGGTCAGGTCGATGGGATCGCGGACATAGGTGCGAAATTCGAAGCTCATCTTGCCGGTGTCGACGATCTTCTTGATCTCCTCCGACGCTTCGGCCGTGAAATCCTTGCAATGGCTACAGGTGTAGGAGCCATATTCGACCAGTTTGATCTTGGCCGACGGATTGCCCATCAGATAATAGCCTTCGGGCGTCTGGGCGACGGTTTGCGACCAGCTGGTCCCGGCCGGGGCGGAGACGGCGGCGACCGGATCGCCGCTGGGCTTGGCGCCCTCCTCGCTCTTGCCGCAGGCGGCGAGGGTCAGGGTGACGGCGATGAGGGCAAGAGCGGAAACGGCTTTCACGACGGGCAAGGCTCCGATGACTGACGGTATGAAGGGGGGTTTAGATCAGCGCGCGGCGGGGGGCAATGCGGCCTGGAGAATGGTCCAGGTCGATCCCTTGACCAACGTGCCGTTGACGATAAAGCCGGGCGTACCGCCGATCTTCACCTTGTTCCAGGCGTCGTCGGTCATGGCGAGGATCTGCTTCATCGCCGCGGGGTTGGCGATGCAGGCGTCCAGTTGCGCATCAGTGAAGCCGCGCTTGGTCATGAGCGTGTAGAGGCCGGTCTTCCGCCCGATGTCGCGCATCGCCGCGGTCTGGTCCGCGGGCTTTTGCGTCGTCGCCGCATCATAGGCCTCGATCTGCGGCATCCAGGCGGTCTGGTTGGCGAACAAAGCCTCATGATTGCCCATGAAACGGACCGGGCCGCCGCAGCGGGCGAGCAGGGCGGCAGTCAGGTCATATCGGTCGCGCACGGCGTTGCGGACTTCGACGCTGACCTTGCCGCCCTTCACATAGTCGCTTTTGAGCGGAGCGCTCGCCGCGCTCACGAAATCAGCGCAATGCGAACAGGTGTAGCTGACATATTCGACCAGTTTGGTCGGCGCGTTGGGATTGCCCATCGCATGGCCGCCGATCGGTGAAAGGACGACCCGGCTGACCCAATTGGCGGCGGGCGCGGCGATCAGCGCGGCGGGAACGGCAAGCAAAGCGAGCGGCAGGAGCAGTTTGTTCATGGGATGCGTCCGTAAAATGGTCCGGCTGAACCAAAGCCGAATGTCGTCGTTTCCTTGGGGCGATTTCCAAGTCAATCGCTTCAGTTTATCTTCGGCAATCCGCTGCTGTTGGCAAGCCCCTGAGCCAGCGATTCGAGCACCGCGCGCAATTCGGGATCGCCAATGTCGCGCAGCGAATCGCCAAGTTCGACCGGAATGGGTTTGAGGTTCCTCGGCGGCGGGCGGCGTTCGGCCGCGACGGGCCGGATGTCGCCCTGCCGGATCGCGACCTTCGTCACGGCGGCATAGCCAAAGAAGCGGTTCACCCGCTCGACGATATCGGGCAGCATATGCTGCACCATTGGGCCATGGCCGCTCATGACCGTCAACTGGAGCGTACCGCCAGCCTTCTGCCCCACCGGGAAGCGGATCGATTCGGGCGCGGAAATGCCGGCATAATGCGCGCCGACAATCTCCGCCCAGCGGGTGACGATGCTGGATTGGACGAAGCCGAACTTGCGGAAAGCGGCGCGACCGATGTCGGGCATCAGGTCCGCGATGGCGCGCGGCGCGCCCACGCGCGGCCTGTCTTCGGCCGGCAATTTGCGACTCTTATATTTCGGGGGGGCCGGGCGTTCCGTCATGGCTCGCTTAATGGCATAGGGTCGCCATGCGCGTCGAGGGTAGAGCCACAAAAATCGCAAGCGACCTGCTTGCCCATTATGACGTCCATGCCCGGCGGCTGCCGTGGCGCGCGCCGCCGGGCAGCAATGCCGCCGATCCGTACCGGGTGTGGCTGTCCGAAGTGATGCTGCAACAAACCACGGTCGCGGCGGTCGGCCCCTATTATGCGAAATTCCTGGAACGCTGGCCCACGGTTCAGGATCTGGCCGCGAGCGACGACGCGGATCTGATGGCCGCCTGGGCGGGGCTTGGCTATTATGCCCGCGCTCGCAATCTGCTGGCCTGCGCGCGGGCGGTGGCGGACACCCATGGCGGCGTTTTTCCCGATACGGAGGACGGGCTGCGCGCATTGCCAGGCGTCGGCGCCTATACCGCCGCGGCCGTCGCCGCGATCGCCTTTGGGCAGCGCGCGGTGGTGGTGGACGCCAATGTCGAGCGGGTGGTGGCGCGGCTGTTCGCGATAGCGACGCCCCTGCCCGCCGCCCGCCCGGCAATACGCGCCGCCGCCGACAGCATCACGCCGGACGCGCGCGCCGGGGATTTCGCGCAGGCGATGATGGATTTGGGCGCGACCATCTGCACGTCGCGCAATCCGGCGTGCGGCATCTGTCCGCTGCGGCAGGATTGCGCCGCGGTGCTGACCGCCGATCCCGCCGCTTACCCGGTCAAGGCGGCCAAGAAGGTGCGACCGCATCGCACCGGCCATGGCTGGTGGATCGAGCGCGACGGCCATGTCTGGCTGGTGCGCCGCCCGGACAAGGGATTGCTGGGCGGGATGCGGGCGCTGCCCAGTTCCGACTGGGGCGATGCGCCGGACCCGACGCCGCCAATCGCCGCCCGCTGGACGACGATCGAGACAGATGTGGCGCATGTCTTCACCCATTTCTCTCTGGCGCTGCGCGTCCACCATGCCCATGTGGGACCGGATGTAACGCCGGAGGACGAAGGCGAATGGTGGCCGATCGACCGGATCGGCGAGGCGGGGCTGCCGACATTATTCGCGCGGGCGGCGGACGCGGTGAGGAAGGAAAGGCAGGCAGATGCACGGAACTGATCCAGCGAAGAAGGCGGTGCCGGGTTTCGTCGGGAGCAATCTCGACCGGGTAGACCATATCCGCACCAACCCCGCCTTGCTGGCCGAGACGTTCGCCGATCCGGCCGCGCGCCTGCTGGTGCTGGACGGGCTGGAGCCGGTGGAGGTGGACGGCCATCTGCTGCTGGAGCCGCTGGAGCCACATGCGCGGGTCGAGGATCATCTGTTGCTGGGCGTCGATCCGGGCCAGCGACCGATCTTCGCCAGATTGGTCGCGGACCTTGGCCCCAATCTGGTGCCCACGCCTCGCAGCCGGGCCATCGCCGGGCTGGTCCCGACCGAAGAGGTCGCGCTCTATGGCACGGCGCGCAGCCTGGTTCACTGGCATGCCCGCCATCGCCATTGTTCGGTCTGCGGCGGGACCACGCAGCCCGCCAAGGCCGGCTGGTCGCGCAAGTGCGACGCCTGCGCCGCCGAACATTTCCCGCGCACCGATCCGGTCGTCATCATGCTGGCCGAACATCGCGGGCGCATATTGCTGGGCCGTCAGCATGCCTGGCCGCAGGGGCGTTATTCCGCGCTGGCGGGTTTCGTCGAACCGGGCGAAACGATCGAGGAAGCGGTGGCGCGCGAATTGTTCGAGGAAGCTGGCGTGCGGGTGCATAAGGTCCGCTATGTGATGAGCCAGCCCTGGCCCTTCCCCTCCTCGCTGATGATCGCCTGTGTCGGCGAGGCGCTGGACGACGGGCTGACGCTTGATCCGACCGAGATAGAGGACGCCTTCTGGTGCGACGCGGATCAGGTCCGCGCGGCGATGGCAGGCGATCCCGATGCCCCCTTCCTGGCCCCGCCGACGATGGCGGTCGCCTGGCACCTGCTCGACCATTGGCTGGCGGGCGTTGCCCCATCCGGCGCAAGCGCGTAAGAGTTTGTTTGGAAAAGCCTGTTCCGGCCCGCCTCCCCTTCCCTTCATGAATTTCAGGACCATTTTCTCTCCATGCTCAGCCTAGAAGAAGCCCAGTCGCGCGCGCAGGATCTGGTCAGCGCCGCGCGCAAGGCCGGCGCGGACGCCGCCGACGCCATCTATGCCTGCAACGCGTCGACCAATGTGTCTGTGCGCTTGGGCGCGCTGGAGGATGTCGAACGGTCCGAGGGCGAAGAGATCGGCCTGCGCGTGTTCATCGGCCAACGGTCCGCCAGCATTTCCGCGTCGGACATGAACCCGGCGACGCTTTCCACACTGGTCGATCGTGCCATCGCCATGGCGCGTGAGGCGCCCGAAGACCCCTATGCCGGGCTGGCCCCGGAGGACCGGCTGCTCAAGAAGCGCCCACCTGCGCTCGACCTGACCGACGAGGAAGAGCCGGAACCTGCGGCCTTGCGCGAACGCGCGCTGATGGCGGAGGAAGGTGCGCGCGGCGTGCCAGGCATCACCAACAGCGAAGGCGGCGGCGCGGCGAACGGTCGCAGCCAGGTCGCGCTGGCGACCAGCCATGGTTTTGCCGGCGCCTATGCCGGCACCAGCCATTCGACCTGGGCCAGCGTGCTGGCGGGCGCGGGCGCCGACATGCAGCGCGACCATGCCAGCCATAGCGTGCGCCATCTGGAGGATCTGGACGATGCCGAAGCGGTCGGCATCCGCGCGGGGCAGCGGGCGGTGGCGCGGCTCCATCCGGTCAAGGTCGAAAGCGGCGTGATGCCGGTGATCTTCGACCCGCGCATCGGCTCCAGCCTGCTCGGCCACCTGATCGGCGGCATGGTGGGACCGGCGATCGCGCGCCGGTCGAGCTTCCTGCTGGAATCGCTGGGCGAGGCCTTGTTCGACGCGGGCGTCACCATCATCGACGATCCGTTGCTGCCGCGCGGGATGCGATCGCGCCCGTTCGACGGCGAGGGCCTGCCGGTCGCGCGCCGTGCGCTGATCGACCAGGGCGTGCTGACCGGATGGCTGATGGACAGTGCGTCGGCGCGCCAGCTGGGCCTGGAACCCACCGGCCATGCCAGCCGCGGCGGCAGCGGCGCGCCGGGCGCCAGCATCACCAACGTCCATATGGAGGCGGGCACGATATCGCCCGGCGACCTGATGGCGGACGTGAAGCGCGGCCTGTACGTCACCGAACTGATCGGCATGGGCGTCAATGGCGTCACCGGCGACTATAGCCGGGGGGCGGCGGGCTTCCTGATCGAAAATGGCGCGGTGGCCCATGCCGTGTCGGAAATCACCATCGCCAGCAATTTGAAGGCGATGTTCCGGGCGCTGACGCCCGCGAGCGACCTGCATTTCCGCTACGCCATGAACGTGCCGACCATCCGTATCGACGGGATGACCGTTGCCGGGGGCTGAGGCCCATCTCCGCGCGGTCATATCCGCCGTGGCGGATGCGGCCGACCATGCGCTGACGCTGTGGGCGGGCGGGGAAACCCGCGTGCGCCAGTGGGAAAAAGTGCCCGGCCATCCGGTGTGCGAGGCGGACCTGGCGGTCGACGCGATGCTGCGTGCGCGGCTGGCCGCGATCGATCCGGATGCGGGCTGGCTGTCGGAGGAGACGGCCGATACCGTCCATAGGCTGGGCGTGCCGCGGGTGTGGGTGGTCGATCCGATCGACGGCACCCGCGATTATCTGCGCGGGCGGCCGGGCTGGTCGGTGTCGGTCGCTCTGGTCGAGGATGGCGCGGTCAAGATCGGCCTGTTGGCGGCACCCGCGCGCAACGAGTTATGGGTGGCGCAACTGGGCCAGGGCGCGACCCGCAATGGCCAGACTTTGCGTGCGGGAAGCCGGACCATGCTGCCGGGCGCGCGTGTGCCGGCCGATCAATTGCCGCGCGTCGATCGCGACCTGGTGACGGTGGACAAGCCCAACAGCATCGCGCTGCGCATGGCGATGGTCGCCGCCGACGAGGCTGATCTGGTCGCCACCGTGCGATGGGGCAATGAATGGGATGTCGCCGCCGCCGCCCTGATCGTGCAGGAGGCGGGCGGCGCGGTGACCGACGCGCTGGGCGATCCGCTACGCTTCAACCGGCCGCAGCCCACCGCCTTCGGCCTGCTCTGCGCCGCGCCCGGCATCCACGCCGCCGCCGTGGAGCGCCTGGCGCCCCGCGCGCGGGAGATATTGGGCCAGCCGCGGGGCTGAAGCATCGGACGCTAGGCCGTGTGGACGAATTTGATCAAACACAGGCCAGCGGCGAAGCTGACGATTGACCTGCATTTTTCGGCTGTTTTCTCGCATCTGAGGGCGACGCGCTTGAAGCTTTTGAGGCGGCCGAAGCCCTGCTCGATACGCCCGCGCGCCTTGTAGAGGGTCTTGGCCACGCCCCCCGCATACGTTCACCAGATTATGTTCTTCTTCCGTCAACACACCGCAATAGCGTGATCGGTCAGGATCGTTCCGCAGGCTGCCTGATCCAAAAAGCCTTCGGCGGCGAGAGACACCCGTTCACTATTCGGTCGCAGGGGGACGGGTCTTGTGCTGTGCAAGGGTAGACACCAGTTGGCGCACGCTCTCGCGCAAGCTGTCGACGTCGTCGGGTCGGTAGCCGTTGGCCATGGTCTCGGGCACATGAATCGCCCGTTCCCGCAGCACCTTTCCTTCGGCCGTCAATGTCACCAATACGCGGCGCTCGTCGACGGGATCGCGCGCCCGCGTCACGAACCCCGCCGCTTCCATGCGCTTGAGCAAAGGGGTTAGCGTACCGCTGTCCAGATACAGGCGCGCGCCGAGTTCCCCCACCGACTGCATCTGATGTTCCCACAGCACCAGCATTACCAGATATTGTGGATAGGTCAGGCCGAGCTTGGCCAGGACCGGCCCATAAAGCCGGTTGAGCAGGTTCGTGGCGGCGTAGAGCGGGAAACACACCTGCCGGTCGAGCAACAGCGGATCGTCTTCGCCGGCCTGCGTCGCTACGACCTTGCTCATCGGGTCGTGACGGTCAGCGCAACGTCAACATTGCCGCGGACCGCGTTGGAGTAGGGGCAAACCGCGTGCGCGGCCTTGACGATCTCTTCCGCCTTCGCTTGGTCGAGCCCGGTGATCGCGACGTCAAGCTTCACCGCCAGCTTGAAGCCGCCGTCGCCGTTGGCCAGCATGCTGACTTCTCCGACCACTTCGATGTCCTCGTCACGCACCTTGTCGGCCTGGCCACGGGTGACATGGATCACCGCGTTCTCGAAACAGGCCGCATATCCGGCCGCGAACAGCTGCTCTGGATTTGTCGCACCCCCTTTGCCGCCCAGTTCCTTGGGCAGCGCGAGTGATAGATCGAGGATGCCGTCCTCGCTCCGGACGGTGCCGCTGCGGCCGCCGACGGCGGTTACCCTAGTGGTATAAAGATGGCTCATGGTCATGCTCCTCAAATGCAAAAACGCATATATACTCTTAGCAATTAAATTGCAAGCAATCAAATTGCTAAGAGTGCTTACGAATCATGCCTGTCGAAGGCTATGCATTCGCATCCAGGCGAAAGGCGGATCATGTCTCCGATCGAACGCCTCCCTTCGCGTCAAGGCGCGCGCTTCGGATTCCCGTCGGTGGCACAAGGCTGACAGAAAGCATGCGAAAGCCCGCAATGGGAGGCGGAGCCGCGCGATTTTGTGAGGCCTCCTGCGCGCTTTGATAGCGCGGTTGGCCTTTTGCGGGAGAGAGCATTTGACAATCGGACTATTTTGTCCGCTTAAGAGCTGGTGAATATCCGGATAGATGCACAGCGCCACCGTCAGGCTCTCTTGAAAGCTGCGCGGGAGGTCTTTCTTTTGCATGGCATTACCGCGCCTCTGGAACTCGTGATCGCGCGGTCAGGTCTTGGCCGCGCCACGTTGTACAGACATTTCCCGGACCGCGCTTCGCTCGCTCTGGCAGTGGGATCGCAGAGCCTCGATGGCCTCGCCCTGTTGGTGAAAACCGAGAATGGTAGCGCCTCCCTGCAGGACCTGTTCGAGCATCTGGTCCGGTCCCATACCGCCAACCCATTTTTGGCTGACGTCTGGCGGGTCGCTTCGTCACGGGCGGACGAGGCCCGCCGACTCATCGATCGGTTTTGCGCGCTATTTGAAGCACCGATCCGCCAGGCGATCGCGGATGGGACATGCCGACCTGATCTCAAGTCGTCGGATATGTTCCTGGTCGTGGCCATGCTGGGCACCTCCATCAGGGAGCCGGACAGCGAAGCGCGGCAGCGGATGGTCGAACGGATGAGGGAACTGATTGGGGAGGGTCTATGGCCGCGCCCGCTGTCATGAACGCGCCGTTGGAGCCCATTCCCAATTGGACCGACGACGAAAAGCCGTCGATGCCAGGATCGCCTTCGACGCCAAAGCATAGTAGCCCGATCCGTGCGGCGTATATCGCGATCGCGTTCCTGCTGGGGATTACCGGTGGTCTGG
>JAZJZH010000012.1:0-174296 GCA_040389985.1 Pseudomonadota bacterium | reverse complement strand
ACTCATAGAATCAGCAATTAAAGCCGCTGTCTACACCCACCCGCGCACAGGTCTCCTCTATAGCGTGATGACATTGATCTGACCCACACCCGTATCGAAGCATCAGACGCCACGTATATCCTTCGATAGGCCATTTCGACAAGTGCAATGGCTACTCAGGACGAGCGGACGTAAATGATATCTTGACACTCTCAATCGAGATGATGCCCTTTTTATCGTCATTGTAAGCGCAGCGAAGCAAGCCAATGGTGCGTCCCTGGACGACTTCGCTGCGCTCGCGATGACGAAGCAGCATTGAGACGTATCCTGATCGCATACGCCGCCATCAGGACGGCCCGTCACGCATTTTTTCAGGATGTGGCGTCGGCCGTCTCGGTCTTGGCCGCCTTGATGCCCAGCTTCTTGCGCGGCGCCTTGGGCGGGCTTTTCGCCTTGACCGGCGCCGCAACGGGCGTTTCGACGGAGGGAGCCGGTGCCGCCGCCTTGGGCTTGCGACCGGGCTTCTTGGCCGCGGCCTTCGGCGTTGCCTCTGCCTTCACCGCTTCAGCGGCCGGAACGCTGGCAGCCTTGCTCTTGGCCGCCGCCGCGACGCTCGGCTGCTTGCGGCTCGCCTTGGGCTTGGGCGCAGCCGCCTCGACCTTCGGAGCAGGCGCAACCGCCGCCGCTTCCGCAGCGGCCGCTGCCGCACGCGCCTGCGTGCCCCGCTGGCCGAGGCCAAGCTTCTGCGCGACCGCACGGCGCTGTTCGGAATAGGCCTGCGCCACCATCGGATAGGCCGCGGGCAGGCCATAGCGTTCGCGATAGTCGGCCGGGGTCAGGCCGTGCGTCGCCAGATGCCGCTTCAGCGTCTTGTACGGCCGCCCGTCGATCAGGCTCAAAATATGCTCACGCGACGCGATGCTCTTGCGCACGCTCACCGCCGGCACATGCTCGACCGTTTCGACTGGCTCAGGCGCAGTCTCCGCAATCAACGCGGCCCGCGTCGACTGGATCAGCCCGGCCAGATCTTCGCTGGAGACTGTGTTGTTCGCGACATAAGCGCTCAACAACTGGACGGTCAGGCTCGTATAGTCGGGCTGTTCGGTGTCGGCCATGGAAACATCCTATCCAGATAAGGTCGGGTCGCAGGCATAAGGTCGGCTGGCCCGATGGACCTTGTGCCCCCGTCCGGCGCTTTTGTCAAAATGCAGGTGACGGCATAGTATAACGAGCATCAAATCATGGATGAAGACTGATCCATGTCATCTTTGGCACAGTCCTCAACCCGACACCGTCGACTCAATCGGACTTGGTCGCCAAAATGTCGGAAGATCAGGCCGCATCCGGCGATCCGCCCAGTGCCTTGACCAATGCGATGCTCGCCCGCATGCGCTCGATCTCGGCGCTTAGCAACGCGCTCTGTGCGTCCAGCGCATCGGTTTGGGCGGTGACGACCTCCAGATAGTCGGACGCGCCGTCGCGATAGCGGGTGAAGGCCAGGTCGCTGGTACGCTGCGCCGCCTGCGCCGCGTCGCGCTGGTCGATCAGCTGCACCGACAGATAGCGCAGCGCGGCAACGCCGTCCTCCACCTGCCGGAACGCGCCCAACACGGTGTCGCGATAAAGCGCCGCCTGCTCCTCATAATCTGCGCGTGACAATCTGACCTGCGCCCGCCGCTTGCCGCCGTCGAACAGGGTCAGCGCCGCGGCCAGCGGCCCCAGCCCCCACACGCTGTTGGGGGTCGTCAACAACTGGCCATGCGTCGCCTGCCAACCGCCGCTCAGCCCCAGCGTGATGGACGGGAAAAAGGCCGCGCGCGCCACGCCGATCCGGGCATTATTGGCGAACATCCGCCGCTCGGCCGCTGCCACGTCCGGCCGCCGCTGCAGCAGGGTGGACGGCGCGCCCATCGGAATGGCGGGCGCATCCAGCGTCTGCACGCGCGCGGGAATCGAAAAATCCGACGCAACCGCCCCGGTCAGCGCGGCCAGTTCATGCTCGGTCGCCGCACGATCATTCGCCACTGCCGAAATCCGCGCCTTGGCGTTGCTCAACGTCGTGCGCGCGCGATTGACGTCGATGCCCGACGCGATCCCGCCCTCATGCCGCGTATCGGTCAATTGATAGGCGCGCTCGAACGCATCCACCGACCGGTGCAGCAGGTCCGCCTGCGCATCCAGCCCGCGCAGCCGCGCATAGGCGTCCGCCACCGCAGCCTGCAAACTCAGCCGCGCCGCCGCCAGATCGGCCTCGCTCGCCTGCGCGTCCGCGCGCGCCGCCGTCACGCTGTTGCGGATGCGGCCCCACAGATCCAATTCATAGTCGATCGCCGCGCCGACCGAAAAATCATTATAGGTCTGCGCGTCGCCATTACCCTGGAACCGGTTGCCCGACACGCGCTGGCGCGCCGCATCGCCGCCCACGCCCACGGTCGGGATCAGGTCCGACCCCTCGACCCGCGCCACCGCACGCGCCTGGTCGTATCGCGCCAACGCCGCCGCCAGCGTGGGACTCGCCGCTTCAGCCCGCGCCTCCAGATCGTTCAGCACCGGATCGCCGAACGCTTCCCACCACGGCCCGCGCGGGGCCGTATCCATCGGCGTGGCCTCGGTCCAACCGGCCATCTCCTTATAGGCTTGCGGCGCAGCGATCTGCGGCGGCTGATAGTCGGGCGCCATCGAACAGCCGCCCAGCAGCGCCAGCCCCAGGCCGACTCCCGCGCGCCACACGGACCTAACCGGCATGGGCCGCAGCCTTGCCACCACTTTGCACATTCACCCTGTCGCCCGACTGGATCGAATCCGGCGGGGAATCGATCACCCGCTCGCCGGCCTTGATCCCGCTCGCGACCAGCACCGTCGCCCCTTCGTCGCGGGCGATGGTGATCGGCCGCACGGTCACGCGGCTGTCGCGCCCGACCACCGCGACGGTCGGCCCGTCATTGCCATAAAGGATCGCGCTGCCCGGCAAACTCAATCCATTGCCGCCACCCTGGCCGACATCGAAGCGCACCTGCGCAAACGCGCCGGGCTTTAACGCCCGGTCGGGATTGGCCGCCTGCAACTCCACCAGCACCGCGCCCGACTGCGCGTCGACCGCACCGGCGCTGCGCGTCATCGTCGCGGTGAAACTACGGCCGGGAAATTCGGGCAGGGTCAATATGGCCGGCATCCCCACCTTCACCTGCGAAGAATAGCCCTGCGGCACCCGCACATAGATGCGCATCCGGTGAATGTCGGACACGGTGAACAAGGGCTGCGACGCCGCATTGCCCGCCACCACCAGCGCGCCGATCTGCGCCGCCCGGCTCGTCACCACCCCGTCGAAGGGCGCGGCGAGCCGGGTAAAGCCCTGCATCGCACGCAACCGCTTCACATTGGCCATCGCCGCATTGGACAGCGCTGACTTGGCGGCCAGGTCGCCGGCCTTTTCGTCCGATTCCTGCTGCGACACGGCATCCTTCGCCAGCATCACGCTCCACCGCTTCGCCGTCGTCCCCGCCAGTCGCTGGTTCGCCATCGCGGTCTGATAATCGGCCTGCGCCTGCGCCAGTTGCTGATCGATCTCCGGCGCGTCCAGCACGGCGAGCGACTGGCCCGCCCGCACATTGTCGCCGATATCGGCCAGCCAGCGGCTGACATAGCCATTGGTCCGCGCATAGATGGCCGCGCTGTTATAGGCCTGGACATTGCCCGGCAGCACCAGCGCCCCGCCTTTGGCGTCGCTTTGCGGCGACACGGTGGCGACCGACGGGATCGCCGCCTTTTGCGCCGTATCGCGCAGATCATTGGTCGCGCCGATCCGGGTCGCCGCGCCGATCGCCACGACCGCCAGGGCGATGACGCCCGCGCCGATCCCTACGCGCTTCAGCATCCGGCTGTCGGGACCGGTCGCGGTCATGTCTTGGGCGGGCTGATTATCCTGCATGGCTGGGCTGCATTTCCATCTGGGGGTCGGTGGCCTTGTGGCGGCGGTGGACGAAGGCGAAGATGACGGGCACGAAGAACAGGGTGGCGATGGTGGCGCAGACCAGCCCGCCGATCACGGCCCGGCCCAGCGGCGCATTCTGCTCGCCCCCATCGCCCAGGCCCAGCGCCATCGGACCCATGCCGATGATCATGGCCAGCGCGGTCATCAGCACCGGGCGGAACCGCACCAGCCCCGCCTCCATCGCCGCCTTGGTTGCATCGCCCAACTCGGCCAGCTTCTCCCGCGCGAAACTGACGACCAGAATGGAGTTGGCGGTGGCGACGCCCATGCACATGATCGCGCCGGTCAGCGCGGGCACGGACAATGTCGTGCCGGTGATGAACAGCATCCACACGATGCCTGCCAGCGCCGCGGGCAAGGCGGTGATGATGACGAAGGGATCGACCCAGCTCTGGAAATTGACGACGATCAACAGGTAGATCAGCACGATAGCCCCCGCCAGGCCCCATCCCAGCCCCGAAAAGGCGGTGTTCATCGTCGCATATTGGCCCCGCATGGTGACGGTCGCGCCCTTGGGCACCTCGCCCTCCAGCGCCTTGATCGCCGCATTGATGTCGCCCGCCACCGCGCCCAGGTCGCGGCCCTGCACCGTCGCGTAAATGTCCAGCACCGGCGCGATATTATAATGCGACACCACTGGCACCGTGTTCGACCGTGCGATCGTGGCAAGGCCACCCAGCGGCTGCACCGCGCCGTTGCTGCCGGCGGCGGCCGACACCGGCACATTGGACAGGTCGCTGATCGATCCCATCAGATATTCGGGCGCCTGCGCGACGACCGGATAGGACACGCCGCTCTTGGGATCGACGAAGAAGACCGGCGCGGTCTGCGCCGTCCCGGCCAGCGAACTGGCGAGACTAGTGGTCACATCCCGCTCGGTCAGGCCATATTGGCCCGCGCGAGATCGATCGACATCCACGTTCAACTGCGGCGAACGCCCCGGCTGCTGGATGCGCGCATCGGCGAGGCCAGGAATGACCGCGACCTTGGCCAGCAGTTTCTGCGCATAGGCGCGGTTGGCCGCCGCATTCTTGCCCGCGATCTGGATGTCGATCGGCGCGGGCGCCCCGAAATTCAGGATCTGGCTAGTGATGTCGGCCGGCAGGAAGGCAAAGCTGGTGCCGGGGAAACGGCGCGGCAATTCCTCGCGCAACTGGCCCACGATCTCGTCGGTCGGGCGATGGCCATGTTTCAGCGCGACCATCATGTCGCCATCCTGCGGGCCGATCGTGCCGCTATTATTATAGACGGTGTTGATGGAGCTGACCGGCAGGCCGATATTGTCGGTGATCGCGTCCAGCTCGCTCGCCGGCACCATCTCCTTCACCGCGGCGGCGATGCGCTCGAAACGCGCGGCCGTATCCTCGATCCGACTGCCCACTGGCACGCGGATATGCATGGCGATCTGCCCCGAATCCACCGCTGGAAAGAAATTGCTGCCCAGCATGGGAAGCAATCCGAAGGAGAGGAG
Organism: Pseudomonadota bacterium; assembly: GCA_040389985.1. Classification (GTDB taxonomy): domain Bacteria; phylum Pseudomonadota; class Alphaproteobacteria; order Sphingomonadales; family Sphingomonadaceae; genus Sphingobium. Next base: position 168,855 of record JAZJZH010000012.1, on the reverse strand, counting down.
GACGATGCCCATAAAGCCCAGCAGGAAGGGCCTCCGCGCATTCAGCGCCCGACGCAGCAACCCCAGATAGCTATGGCGGATCGCCTCGAACCGCTTCTCGAACCCGCGCTGGAACCGCACGAAGACGTTCCGCGACTTGGCGTCGCCCGCCATATGGGCGTCGCCCCAATTGCCATCATGCCCGACATGGGGTTTGAGCAGATACATCGCCATGGTCGGCACCAATGTCCGCGACAGAATGAACGACGCGATCATCGCGAACACCACCGCCAGCGCCATCGGCACGAACAGGAAACCCGCGACGCCCGGCAGGAAGAACATCGGCACGAACACGATACAGATGCACAGCAAGGATACGAAGGCCGGCGTCACGATCTGCGCCGCGCCGTCCAATATGGACTCCACGACCCCCTTGCCCTGTTCCAGATGCCAGTTGATATTCTCGATCGTCACCGTGGCGTCGTCGACCAAGATACCCACCGCCAGCGCCAGCCCGCCCAGCGTCATGACGTTCAGCGTCTGCCCGAACAGGGCCAGCGCCGCGACCGCCGCCAGAATCGCCAGCGGAATCGACAGCGCGATAATGACCGTCGATCGCCAGCTACCCAGGAACAGCAATATCATCAGCGACGTTAGCGCCGCGGCCAGCGCGCCTTCATGGATCACGCCCTCGACCGCCGCCTTCACGAAGATCGACTGGTCGCCGATCACCAATATCTTCAGGCTGTCGGGCAGCGTCGCGCTGATCTTGGGCAGCGCCTCCTTCACCCCGTCCACGATCGCCAGCGTGGACGTCGCGCCATTTTTCAGCGCGGTCAGCAGCACCGACCGCCGCCCCTCGACATGCACGACATTGGTCTGCGGCCCATTGCCGTCGCGGACATAGGCGATGTCGCGCATATAAATGGTCGCGCCGTTCACGACCTTCACCGGCAGGTCATTAAGCGCCTCGATCGTACCCGGCGCATTGTTCAGCCGCACGCTATATTGGGTCGCGCCGATCTTGACGAAACCGGCCGGGTTGATCTGGTTCTGCGCGGCGATCGCTGTGCCGACATCCTGCGCCGTCAGCCCCTTGGACTGGAGCGCGACGGGATTGAGGTCGATCTGGATCTGTCGCTGCTTGCCCCCCGACGGAAAGGGCATGGCAAGACCCGGAATAGTGATGAGCGGCGGGCGAATCTGGTTCTGGCCCAGGTCGAATAATTGCTGTTCGGACAATCCCTTGCCCGACAGCGCCAGTTGCAGGATCGGCACGGTCGACGCGCTGTAATTCAGGATCAGCGGCGGCGTGATGCCCGGCGGCATCTGGCGCAACACCGTCTGCGATATCGACGTCACCTGCGCGGTCGCGGTGCGGATATCGGCATCGGGCTGGAAATAGATTTTCACGATGCCGATGCCCTGCATCGACTGGCTCTCGATATGCTCGATATCATTGACCGTCGTGGTCAGCACCCGCTCATAGGGGCTTATGATCCGGTTGCCCATCTCTTCGGGCGGCAGGCCCGCATATTGCCAGGCCACGGCGATCACCGGGATGCGGATATTGGGAAAGATGTCGACCGGGGTGCGGAACGCCGCCAGCAGGCCGACGATCGCGATCAATATCGCCATGACGATGAAGGTCAGCGGCCGATGCAGCGCAACCTTGACGATACCGATCAACCCGTCACTCCCGCCTTCATCGCGCCGACGCCTGTCGCCGGATGCTTGATGCCGTGCCCCTCCCTCATAAATCGCCTGCAAGGCACAACGGGAAGCGGCGGCCAAACCGCCATGCCGTTCCTGTCTTGCTCTGCGAAAGGGGCCGTACTTTTAGTTTCGAAACGCTACCCTTGACCCGGCCTATGCGCAGTTGTTTCTGTCGTGTCCAATATCTAAACAGGCATGATCGATATATAAGAAGACCTGATCCGATGGACCTGAGACATTTACGCTATTTCCTTTGCGTCGCCGAAGAGATGCATTTCGGCCGCGCCGCCCAGCGCCTGGGCATGTCGCAACCGCCCTTGAGCCAGCAGATCCGCGCGCTGGAGCAGGAACTGGGCGTCCGCCTGTTCGACCGCACCAGCCGCCGCGTCGCCCTCACTGAAGCAGGCCGCCTGTTCCTGCCCGAAGCGCGCAAGACACTGGCGCAGGCGGATCATGCGACGCAGGTTGCCCGCCGCACCCAGAGCGGCCATCTCGGCCGGCTCGCTCTGGGCTTCACCGCGTCGGCCCCCTTCGTCCCCCAGATCGCCGACGCGCTCTATGATTTCCGGCAGAGTTTCCCGCAGGTCGATCTGCGCGTGCAGGAACAGGGGCGGGACGATCAGGTCTCGCTGATCGAACGCGGCGACCTCGACATCGGCATCATCCGCGGCGTCGTGTCGCCCTCCCTGCCACCCGGCCTCAGCGCCACCTGGTTGCTGGAGGAAGATATGCTGCTGGCGGTGCGTGAAGATCATGTGCTGGCCCGGCGCGAGGCGGACCCGTCCATCGCCGACCTCGCCGGCGTCCCCTTCGTCCTCTACGCCACCACCAGCAGCGCGGATTTCAACGATCATTTCTTCGCGCTCTGCGATCAGGCGGGGTTCAAACCCAGCATCGCGCTGGAAGTCGGCAGTTTCGCCACCCTGCTCGGGCTGATCGCCGCGGGTTTCGGCGCGACCATTTTATCCCGCTCGCTCTCGCGCCTGCACGTCGACAAGGTGATCCTGCGCCCGCTCTTCCCGCCTGTCCGCACGCGCCTGTGGATGATCCACCGCGACGACCTGCCACCCACCGCCCGCGCCTTTCAGGACGCCATCCTGCGCGCCGGAAACGGACAAAAAAGCGGCAATGATACCATCATGCAACCCATTGAAAATAAAGAATAATAGGATATTTCGCGATCAACGCGCTTTGAGCGTCTGACAAAATGCCGTTTATATTCAATGATATAACCAGAAAATCCAATGTGAAATAGCCCCACACCTGTCGCACTCGCTGTCTCATAAGCGCCGATCGGCCTCCGCCAGCGCATCCATCGCCAGCGCCACCGCGCCTAGCGGCCCGACGTAGCCGCTCAGTCCCGTTCCACGTTCCCCTCGTCGAACGCCGCCGCCAGCGACTGCAACAGCCCATGTTCCGCCACCCCCTCATCCGCCAGGACAAAGCCCAAGGTCCGCCGATGGTCGAACCCCGCCAGCGGCACATGCGCCACATCCGCGCTGCGGTAGCAGTCTGGCATCACCGTCACCCCCATGCCCGCGCCGACCATCTGCAACGCCCGCTCGTCATTGGTCGTGCGCAGCGCAAAATGCGGCCGTACCCCGCGCTCCAGAAAGTGCCGGCTGGTCTGCGACAGTAATTCGCAATGCCGCCGCACGATCATCGTCTCGTCACGCATATCCTCCGCGCTCACCTGCGCCAGCCCCGCTAGGGGATGGTCGGTCGCCATCACCATCGCATAACCCTCTTCCCCAACCACCTGCTCCGCCAACGACTGCGCGCCCGGCCGCAAGATGGTGAAGGCCGCGTCCAGCCGGTCGCGCGCCAGCATCGCGGTCAATTCCCGCTCGCTGGCGAAGGCGATCTCCACCGGTCCGCCGCCGCCCGCGCGATAGGCCCGCGCCGCCCGCGCCACCAATGCGCCCGCAATGCTGCTCAGCACGCCGATCCGCACCGGCCGCGCTTGCGCGATATCGGCCATCGCCCCCAGCGCGACATTGAACTCCCGCTCGATCCGCCGGGCATGGGTCAGGAATCGGGTGCCGGACTCGGTCAATTGCACCCGCTGGTTGGTCCGGCTGAACAGTTGCCGTTGCAGCGCGTTCTCCAACTTGGCGATCCCGGCAGACAGGGTAGGCTGGGACACGTTGCAATGGACCGCCGCACGGGAAAAATTGCCCTGGTCCACCACCGCCAGGAAATAGCGGAGAAGATAGCGTTCGATCATAGCTTCCATCTATACACTGATATGCCACTGTCAATTTTCCAGCCGCCCCGGACCGCGCTATGATCGCACCATAGGAGAGAGACGCCGATGACCGATTTCGATTTTGCGCTGGGCGACAATGCCGACATGATCCGCGACAGCGCGGCCCGTTTTTCGGCTGACCGCATCGCGCCGCTCGCCGCCGAAATCGATGCGAAGGACTGGTTTCCCCGCGAATTATGGCCGGCGATGGGTGCCCTCGGCCTACACGGCATCACCGTATCGGAAGAAGATGGCGGCCTGGGCCTTGGCTATCTGGAACATGTCATCGCACAGGAGGAGGTCGCCCGCGCCTCCGCCTCCATAGGTTTGAGCTATGGCGCCCACTCCAATCTATGCGTCAACCAGATTCGCCGCTGGGGCAATGCAGCGCAGAAGGCGAAATATCTCCCCAAGCTCATCTCCGGCGACCATGTCGGTTCGCTCGCCATGTCGGAGGCCGGCGCCGGCTCCGATGTCGTCTCGATGAAGCTGAAGGCGGAGAAGAAGAGCGATCGCTACGTCCTCAACGGCACGAAGTTCTGGATCACCAACGCGACCTATGCCGATACGCTCGTGGTCTATGCCAAGACCGGCGAAGGGTCGAAGAGCATCACCACCTTCCTGATCGAAAAAGACATGAAGGGCTTTTCCATCGGGCAAAAGATCGACAAGATGGGCATGCGCGGCTCGCCCACCGCCGAACTGGTGTTCGACGATTGCGAAGTGCCGGAGGAGAATATAATGGGGCCGCTCAACGGCGGCGTCGGCATATTGATGTCAGGCCTCGACTATGAACGCACCGTGCTGGCGGGCATCCAGCTTGGCATCATGCAGGCCTGCCTCGACACCGTCATCCCCTATGTCCGCGAACGCCAGCAGTTCGGAAAGCCCATTGGCGCCTTCCAGCTGATGCAGGCCAAGGTCGCCGACATGTATGTCGCCCTCAACTCGGCCCGCGCCTATGTCTATGCCGTCGCCAGAGCCTGCGATTCCGGCAAGACGACCCGCTTCGATGCCGCCGGCGCGATCCTGCTGGCGTCGGAAAACGCAATGAAGGTCGCACTGGAAGCCGTGCAGGCGCTGGGCGGCGCGGGTTATACCAAGGATTGGCCGGTCGAACGCTATATGCGCGACGCCAAGCTGCTGGACATTGGCGCCGGCACCAACGAAATCCGCCGGATGCTCATCGGCCGCGAGTTGATCGGCGCATGACCGCCCCCGTCCTTGACACCAAGCTGGCGTCCGACAGCGAAGCCTTCCGCGCCAACGCCGCCCACAACCGCGCGCTCGCCGAAGAACTCCGCGCCAAAGTCGCCAGCGCCGCCCAGGGCGGCTCCGCCTCCGCCCGCGACAAGCACGTTGCCCGCGGCAAACTCCTCCCCCGCGACCGCGTCGAACGCCTCCTCGACCCCGGCTCACCCTTCCTCGAAATCGGCCAGCTTGCTGCGAACGGCCTCTATGGCGACGAAATCCCCGGTGCGGGCCTCATCGCCGGCATCGGCCGCGTGTCGGGCCGTCAGGTCATGATCGGCTGCAACGACGCCACGGTGAAGGGCGGCACCTATTACCCGCTCACCGTCAAGAAGCATTTGCGCGCCCAGGAAATCGCGCTCGAAAACCATCTCCCCTGCATCTATCTGGTCGACAGCGGCGGCGCCAACCTGCCCAACCAGGCGGAGGTGTTCCCCGACCGCGACCATTTCGGCCGCATCTTCTATAATCAGGCTAACCTCTCCGCCCGCGGCATCCCCCAGATCGCCTGCGTCATGGGCAGTTGCACCGCAGGCGGCGCCTATGTCCCCGCCATGTCCGACGAGACAATCATCGTCCGCAATCAAGGCACGATCTTCCTCGCCGGCCCGCCGCTGGTGCAGGCGGCGACGGGCGAAGTCATCAGCGCCGAGGATCTGGGCGGCGGCGACCTGCACGGCCGCAAGTCCGGCGTCGTCGATCATGTGGCCGAAAGTGACGGTCATGCGCTCACCATCGTCCGCGACATCGTGTCCACCCTTCAGCCAGACCGCCAGCCAGACCTCAACCTGCGCGATCCCCGCCCGCCAAGGTTCGACGCGACCGACCTCTACGGCATCATCCCCTACGACGTTCGCGCGCCCTATGACGTGCGCGAAATCATCGCCCGCCTGGTGGACGGCAGCGAATTTCATGAGTTCAAGGCCCTCTACGGCACCACGCTCGTCTGCGGCTTCGCCCATATCTGGGGGATGCCCGTCGCGATCCTGGCGAACAACGGCGTCCTGTTCAGCGAAAGCGCCTTGAAGGGCGCGCATTTCATCGAACTCGCCTGCCAGCGCCGTATCCCGCTGCTCTTCCTCCAGAATATCTCCGGCTTCATGGTCGGCGGCAAATATGAAGCGGAGGGCATCGCCAAGAACGGCGCGAAACTCGTCACCGCCGTCGCCACCGCGCAGGTGCCCAAGATCACCGTCCTGATCGGCGGCAGCTTCGGCGCAGGCAATTACGGCATGTGCGGCAGAGCCTATGGCCCGCGCTTCCTCTTCACCTGGCCCAATGCCCGCATCAGCGTGATGGGCGGCGAACAGGCGGCCAGCGTGCTCGCCACCGTCCACCGCGACGCGAGCCAATGGAGCGCGGCGGAAACCGAAGCCTTCAAAGCCCCGATCCGCCAGCGTTTCGAGGAAGAAGGCAACCCCTATTACGCGACCGCGCGCCTGTGGGACGACGGCGTCATCGACCCCGCCCAGACCCGCGACGTGCTGGGCCTCGCCTTCGCCGCCACGCTGAACGCCCCGGTCCCCGACCGCGCGCAGTTCGGCATTTTCAGGATGTGATGCCGATGATCCAATCCCTCCTCATCGCCAATCGCGGCGAAATCGCCTGCCGTATCATCCGCACCGCGCGCGCGCTCGGCATCCGCACCGTCGCGGTCTATTCGGACGCCGACGCCAGCGCCCTCCATGTCCGCTCCGCCGACGAAGCCGTCCATATCGGTCCGTCCCCGGCCCGCGAATCCTACCTCGTCGGCGAAAAGATCATCGCCGCCGCGCTGGCTACCGGCGCGCAGGCGATCCATCCGGGCTATGGCTTCCTCTCCGAAAACGCCGCCTTCGCCCAATCGGTGATCGACGCGGGTCTAATCTGGGTCGGTCCCAACCCCTCCAGCATCACCGCCATGGGCCTTAAGGACGCCGCCAAGACCCTCATGCAGGCCGCCGGCGTCCCCACCACGCCCGGCTATCTGGGCGCAGACCAGAGCCTCGAACGCCTCACCGCCGAAGCCGACGCCATCGGCTACCCCGTCCTGATCAAGGCGGTCGCGGGCGGCGGCGGCAAGGGGATGCGCAAGGTCGACAGCCCCGCCGATTTCGCCGACGCGCTCGCCTCTTGTCGGCGCGAAGCCGCCTCCAGCTTCGGCAATGACAGCGTGCTGCTGGAAAAATGGATCACCAACCCGCGCCATATCGAAGTGCAGATCTTCGGCGACAGCCACGGCAATGTCGTCCACCTGTTCGAACGCGACTGCTCGCTCCAGCGCCGGCACCAGAAGGTGATCGAGGAAGCCCCCGCGCCGGGCATGACCGATGTCACCCGCGCCGCCATCTGCGACGCCGCCGTGCGCGCCGCCAGGGCGGTCGACTATGTCGGGGCCGGCACGATCGAGTTCATAGCCGATGGATCGGCGGGCTATATCAAGCCCGACCGCGTCTGGTTCATGGAAATGAACACGCGGCTCCAGGTCGAACATCCCGTGACGGAGGAAATCACCGGCGTCGATCTGGTCGAATGGCAACTGCGCGTCGCATCGGGCGAACCGCTGCCCAAGGCTCAGCCAGAGCTGTCGATCAACGGCTGGGCTATGGAAGCGCGGCTTTATGCAGAAGATCCGGCGAAAGGATTTTTGCCCAGTACAGGGCGGCTGGAACATTTTTCCATTCCCCGCAGCCTTGATCCATACAGTTATATCGCGCCTTCTACCGGCAGTCTGGAAACGCTCAATTATAGCGGCTATCCGCGCATCGAAACGGGCGTCGAACAAGGCAACGACATCTCTCCTTTTTATGACCCGATGATCGCCAAGCTGATATGGCGCGCGGAAAGTCGCCGTGAGGCGGCGCGCGGACTGTCTAATCTCGTCCGCCGCGTAGAGGCATGGCCTGTGCGAACCAATGCCACTTTTTTGCACGCCTTGCTGGTCGATCCTAACTTCACGTCAGGGGCAGTTCACACCGGGTTGATCGAGCAACTAGGTGAGGATGTGGTGTTTGATCTGGAGCCGCCAGAGGGCCTGCTAGAGCTTGTCGCCGACGCGCTGGTTGATAAGTCTCTACCGACGGACTTGAGGGGATTCCGTCTCAACGGGGCGCCTCAGTTGGTTGTTCGCCTCAACGACCGGCAGAATGTCTACAGTGCGACAACCGGAGCCCGACGGGATGCAGCGCAGAGATTGCAGGACGCGGATTGGTTCTCGCTCATGCCGTCAGGCGGCGCGATCTTGGCAGCAACTCAAGGGCAGACTTGGAAATTTGAGGTAGCCCGCACCGATGGCGTGGCCACCGGCGCGGCCTCGGACGGCGCGATCCTCTCCCCCATGCCCGGCCGCGTCATCGCGGTCGCAGTCGCGGCGGGGGACGCCGTGACCAAGGGGCAGAAGCTGCTGACCTTGGAAGCGATGAAGATGGAGCATAGCCTCGTCGCCCCCTTCGACGGCGTCGTCGCGGAACTCAACGCGGCCGAAGGCGGGCAGGTCAGCGAAGGCGCGCTGCTCGCCCGGATCGAGCAAGCAGAATAGCGCCTGTCCTACAAGGGGGCATCCGGGTTAGATCGTCTGACCATGGATGAGTCTGCTGGAGGTGCTTCTACGATTATTTCCTACTCTTGAAATACAATGTCGGAATCAGCGGGAAATGTGCGAAGTTAAGGGACGATAGCGTGGCAGGCAGATATTTCGATCAATGGACCATCGGCGACATGATCGCCCACGACATCCGCCGCACCGTGACGGAGACGGACAATCTCCTCTTCACGACGATGACCCACAATCCCCAGCCCCTGCACCTCGACGTCGAAGCGGCCAAAGCCAGCGAGTTCGGCCAGATCCTCGTCAACGGCACCTTCACCTTCGGGCTGATGATCGGCCTGTCGGTGGGCGACACGACGCTCGGCACGCTGGTCGCCAACCTCGGCTATGACAAGCTGGTCATGCCGCACCCGGTCTTCATCGGCGACACGATGCGCTGCGAAAGTGAAGTGACCGATCTCAAGCCCAGCAAGTCCCGTCCGGGTGCTGGCATCGTTACCTTCACCCACCGCCTGCATAACCAGCGCGATCAGATCGTCTGCCAATGCCTGCGCATGGCGCTGCTCAAAAGATCGGACGCATGAGGTTGCGCTCGCTGCTCTTCGTGCCGGGCGACCGGCCCGATCGCTTCGCCAAGGCCGCGGCCAGCGGAGCCGACGCACTCATCCTCGACCTGGAGGATTCGGTCGCGCCCGAACGAAAGCCTGAAGCCCGCGCTGCCGTCGCCGATTGGCTGGCCGGCGACCGGTCGATCCCATGCTTCGTGCGGATCAATCCGCTGGACAGCGACCATAGCGCCGCCGATCTCGCCGCAGTCCTGCCCGGCCGACCAGACGGCATCGTCCTGCCCAAAGCGGAAGGCGCGGCCAGCGTGGCGGCGCTGCTGGCGTTGATCGGCGACAACCCGCCGCCAATCCTGCCCATCGCCACGGAAACCGCCGCCGCGATCTTCCAGCTGGGCAGCTATGCCGCCCTCACGACGCATCTCGCTGGCCTCACCTGGGGCGCGGAAGACCTGCCCGCCGCAATCGGCGCGACGACCGCGCGGGAGGAGGACGGCCGCTACACCCCGCCTTATGAAATGGTCCGCTCGCTCACCCTGTTTGCTGCCCATGCCGCCCATGTCCCCGCGATCGAGACGGTCTTCCCCCGCATCGACGCGCCGGATGCCCTGGCCGCTTATGTCGCCCGCGCCCGCCGCGACGGCTTCACCGGCATGATGGCGATCCACCCGGCCCAGGTCGCCACGATCAATAGGGGCTTCACCCCGACGCCCGAAGAACTGGCCCAAGCCCGCGCAATCGTCGCCGCCTTCGACGCCCATCCGGGCGCAGGCGCGCTGCGCCTAGACGGCAAAATGATCGACCAGCCCCACCGCAAACAGGCGCAACAGATTCTGGACCGCGCCGCAGATATCTGAAGTCTGATGACGTGCTATTTCTAAAAGCAATTTCCGTTCGTTTCGAGCGAAGTCGAGAAACATAGGCACGGCGCTATCGGCTTCTCGACTGCGCTCGAAGCGAACGGGTCGAGATAAAGTCATCTTGCTCTATGTCTTGCGAACGATAACCTCCACCCCGGCCAGCCCCCGCGTCAGGGCAAAGGGCTTGTCGACATTGACGCACGCCTCGACCACGCCGGGCCAACTCAGACAGTCTTCGCCCAGCTGATGCGCGAAAGTCTCGATCAGCGGGATATGCACTTCCGACAGCGCTTCGGCCGCGCGCACGATCCGGCGATAATCGATCGTCTCGCTTATCCCCTCGACCGCACCGCCCGACAGCAGCAGCTGGACCGTGATGACCAGCGGCTGACGGCGGCCGATCTCGTCGGGGTTGATGCCGATATCGGCCAGCAGCGGCAGGTCCTTGACCCGGACCTTGGTGGTGACGGATGACGACATATCAGCAGGCTCCCCGTTGTGCGGCCAACACCGTATTGCTCAACAGGCAGGCGATGGTCATCGGTCCGACCCCGCCCGGCACCGGCGTCACCGCCCTGGCATGGTCCAGTTCATGGGTGGCGCAATCGCCCACGATCCGGGTGGCCCCATCATGGTCTACGACCCGCGTGATGCCGACGTCTATGACAACCGCGCCGGGCTTCACCCAGTATCCGCGCACCAGATGCGGCGCGCCGGCCGCCGCCACGATGACATCGGCGGCGCGCGCGATATCGGGCAGGTTGCGCGTCTCGATATGCGTGACCGTCACCGTCGCTTCCCGCTCCAGCAACAGCATCGCCACCGGCTTGCCCACGATGTTCGACTTGCCGATCACCACGACGTTCAAGCCCCGATAATCGTCGATCACACTGTCGAGCAGCATCATGATGCCAAGCGGCGTGCAGGGCACCAGCCCCTGCGACCCGGTCGACAGTCGCCCGACATTGACGGGATGAAAGCCATCGACATCCTTGACCGGCGCAATGCGATCCAGCACCCGCCCGGCATCAATGCCCGGCGGCAGCGGCAACTGCACCAATATGCCATGTACCGCCGGATCGCCGTTCAGCATGTCGATCATGTCCAGCAGCGCCTGTTCGCCACAATCGGCCGCCATGCGCCGCTCGATGGATCCGATGCCGACCCTGCGGCACTCGCTGATCTTGCGCCGGACATAGATATCGCTGGCGGGATCGGCGCCGACCAGCACGACCGCCAGTGTCGGATCGATCCCGCCTGCCTTCAACTGCGCGACGTCATGCGCGGTCTGTTCCGATAGCGCGCGCGCCATCGCGCGCCCGTCGATCCTGTCGCTCACCGATCAGCCCCGGAAGACGACGGTGCGCGCCTTGTTCATGAACACCCGGTCCTGCAAATGCAGCCGCACCGCTTCCGCCAGCACCCGCCGTTCGATGTCGCGGCCGCGGCGGACCAGTTCGTCGGGGACGTCGGCATGGCCGATCATCTCGACATCCTGATGGATGATCGGGCCTTCGTCCAGGTCGGCGGTCACATAATGGGCGGTCGCCCCAATCATCTTCACGCCGCGATCATAGGCCTGGTGATAGGGTTTGGCGCCCTTAAAGCCGGGCAGGAAGCTGTGATGAATGTTGATGCAGCGCCCCGACAGGAAACTGGCCAGGTCGTCGCTCAATATCTGCATATAGCGCGCCAGCACCACCAGGTCCGCGCCGGTGTCGGTCACCACCTGCTTGATCTGCGCTTCCTGGGCGGATTTGGTGTCCTTGGTCACCGGAAAATGGAAAAAGGGCATGTCGCCGATCAGCGAGGTGTGCAGCAGTTCGCGGGGATGGTTGGAGATGATCCCAACTACGTCCATCGGCAGTTCGCCGATCCGCTGACGATAGAGCAGGTCGCCCAGGCAGTGATCCCATTTGGACACCATCAGCACGACCTTCTTGGGCGTGGCCTGGTCCGCCATCGACCAGTCCATGCCCGCTTCGGCGGCGATCGGGGCGAAACCTTCGCGCAGGGCGTCTAGCGTCTCGCCCGCGCCGGGCTTGAACGCCACGCGCATGAAGAAGGTGTTGTTCATCGCATCGTCGAACTGCTGCGCATCGACGATATTGCAGCCATGGGCGGCCAGATAGCCGGCGACCTTCGCCACCAGGCCGGGCTTGTCGTCGCATTGCAATCGCAGCGTATAGATAGTCGTCACGTCAATCCTCCCACTTGTCCGTCTGCGTCAATGCGCGCGGGCATAGTCGTTGATCCAGGCGACCGTCTTTTCCAGGCCGCCAAAGGGGTAAAAATGTAGCCGCACGCGCCCATGTTCCTCGCCCAGCGACCGTTCGAATGTCTCGACCAGCCTGTCGGGACCAGCGGAGCCGAGCAGCTTCGTAATGGAAATCCCATATTTTGCGAGCACGGAAGCGGATGCGCCGACACCGCAGCGCGCGGCGAAGCGCATCAGCGTCTTGATGCCCGCCGGTCCCGGCACCCCGATACGCACCGGCGCGTCGATGCCGCGCGCACGCAACTCCGTTAGCCAGGCCAGAACCGCGTCGGCATCGAAGACGAATTGCGTCACGATCAACGGCGCCATGCCGCGCTGCTCGATCTCGCTGCATTTGTCGATCAGGACCGACCAGCATTGGTCCGGCGTCATGTTGGGATGGCCCTCGGGATGGCCGCCAATGCCGATAGCTTGGATGCCTGCGCGTTCGAACGCGCCGCTGGCGATCAGGGCGCTGCTGTCGGCATAGGGGCCTTCCGGTTCCGACGGGTCGCCCGCAATCACGAAGCAGCGCCGGACGTTTGCTTCCGCGACGGCAGCCGCCAGATACGCCTCGAACTCGCTGGCCGACGTGATCCGCCGCGCCGAAAAATGCGGCATAGGTTCAAAGCCCAGGCTGCGGACCAGCTTGGTCGCCGCGATCCGGGCAGCGAAATCCTCGCCGGGCAGGAAAGTGACGGCAACGGGCGTTTCCGGCGCGATGGACGGCGCTGCTTCGCGCAGCGATTCCAAGTCCTTCGCCGTCATTTCTAGAGAATAGCCATCGACCATGTTGACGGGTGGCCGTTCCCAATTCGGATGAATGACCGGCATATCCTATCCCCTTCAACCTTGCCTCTCCCGACTCTCCCTAGAGCATCGGGATAAATTCGCATAGATGAAATATTCATAGATACGAAATTCCATGAAAATCATTCCCCATGTCGTTTCCGCAGTTATCGACGTCGACGGCTGTTCCAGCGCACGCCTTGAACGGCACGAAGGCGGCGGCCTTACTGCTTTCCCTCGCGCAGAGCTTGCCGCGCAGGTGATGAACGCCCATCATCCTTCATTGAGGTACGCTCGTCGCAGCGAGCCGGGGCGGGTATTCACTATGCGGAAGGAGACGAGGTGCGGATTGACGGCGATGTGTTGAAGACTGTGGTCAAACGGATGATGGCGGCCGACCGGGTCGAACTAAGGACTTTCGCCGTCGGTGCACCGATGCGCCACGTGGTCCGGCAAGGCCTGTCGTGACCGCACGCCCCCGCATCCTTCTCACCCGCCGCTGGCCGGACATAGTCGAACAGCGGCTGTCCGCATCCTATGATGTGACTGTCAACGAAGACGACCAGCCGATGGACGCGGCGGCGCTGGCCCAGGCGATGCGCGATCATGATGCACTGTGCCCGACCGTCACCGACCGGATGACGCGTGACGTGCTGCTGACTGAAGATCGCCGGGCAAGGATCGTCGCCAATTATGGCGCGGGTTACGACCATATCGACCTTCCCGCCGCGCGCGAAGCAGGGCTGGCCGTCACCAACACGCCCGACGTGCTGACGGAGGCGACCGCCGACATCGCCATGACCCTGATGCTGATGGCGATGCGCCGGGCGGGGGAGGGCGAACGGGAATTGCGCGCCGGCAACTGGAGCGGCTGGCGGCCGACCCATATGATCGGCCAGTCGCTCGAAGGAAAGCTGCTGGGGCTGGTCGGCTTCGGCCGGATCGCCCGCGCGATGGCGCAGCGGGCGCAGGCCTTCGGGATGCGAATCGCCTATCATAGCCGGCGGCCGGCGGCGGATATGCCGGCCGATGCCTATTTTGCCGATCTGGGTGTCCTGGCGCAGCAGGCGGACGTCCTGTCGCTCCACGCGCCGGGCGGCGCGGAAACCCGGCATATAGTCGATGCGGCATTGCTTGGGCGGATGCCGACCCATGCGGTGCTGGTGAATACCGGGCGCGGGTCGCTCGTCGATGAAGCCGCGCTGGCACAGGCCCTGGCGGCGCGGCGGATCGCGGCGGCGGGGCTGGACGTGTATGAAGGCGAACCGCAGGTGCACCCTACCCTGATCGCCCTGCCCAATGTCGTGTTGCTGCCCCATTTGGGCAGCGCTACGATCGAAGCGCGCACCGCCATGGGGATGAAGGTCGCCGACAATCTAGACCGTTTCTTTGCCGGTGAGCCGCTGCTTGACCCCGTCGCTTGACCGGATCGCGGCGGCGACGCGGACATGGCTGGCGGGGGCAGACCGGCCGCTGATCCTGGGCCTGTGCGGCGCGCAGGGATCGGGCAAATCGACGCTGGCCGCCGGGCTGCAAGCGGCGACGGAGGCAGAGGGATGGCGAACCGCGATCCTGTCGCTCGACGATCTCTATCTGGACGGGATTGCGCGGCGGCAATTGGCGGACGCGGTGCATCCGTTGTTTCGCACGCGTGGGGTGCCGGGCACCCATGATGCGGTACGCGGCATTGCTATTTTGGATGCGGCGAAGGTCGGCGCGCCTTTATCGCTGCCGCGTTTCAACAAGGGGCGGGACGAACCCTTTTGCGAGGAGGAGGCGGTCGGAAAAGTCGATCTGCTGATCTTCGAAGGTTGGTGCGTTGGCGCGCGCCCGCAGGCGGAATCCGCGCTCGCCGCGCCGGTCAATGCGCTGGAGCGGCGCGAAGACCCGGACGCTATCTGGCGCCGCTATGTCAACCGCCAGCTTTGGGGCATCTATGCTGAACTCTTCGCGCGCATCGACCGGCTGGTCCTGCTCGCCGCGCCGGACTTCGGCGTGGTGCGCGACTGGCGCGGCCAGCAGGAAGAGGCGCTATGGACCAGCAAGGCGAGCGGCTCGATGGACGCTGTGCAACTCGACCGTTTCGTGCAGCATTATGAGCGGCTGACCCGGCATATATTGGCGGAGATGCCGGGCCGCGCTGATCTCACCCTGCTACTCGACCATAATCGCCAGCCAAGGGCAGCATCATGATCAACCGGTCCACGCTCGGTTGTCGCGGAGTCGCCGATCATCATGTGCGATGTATATGCTCATATGAAAACCAAGGTGCGGCAATGATGGGAGCGACGACAATCTACAGGCATGAGGTCAAGGCGTGATGCGACCGCGCATAGTGGATTCGCACCAGCATTTCTGGCGGATCGGTGGACCGGGGCAGGCGTGGCCGGACGCAGGCTGGCCATTGCTGCATCGCGATTTCCTGCCGGACGATTTGCGGGCGGCGACCGGGGGACTGGATTTGGCGGGCACCATATTGGTCCAATCGCAGCCGGACGATCGGGATACCGACTGGATGCTCGATCTGGTGGCGGATGATCCGTTGGTATTGGGCGTGGTCGGCTGGGTTGCGCTGGAAACGGACGCCGCACGGGTGCGCATCGCTCAGCTTGCCGACCGGCCAAAATGCGTCGGGCTGCGCCCCATGCTCCAGAGCATCGAGGACAGCGACTGGATCTTGCGGGCCGATCTTGCCCCGGCGATCGAGGCAATGCTGACGCACGGCCTGCGTTTCGACGCACTGATCCAGCCGCGTCACTTGCCGGTCCTCGCCCGCTTCGCCGAACGCTGGCCCGACCTGCCGATCGTGATCGACCATGGCGCCAAACCGCCCGCGGCGGACCATATCCTCGATCCCTGGCGGGACGATCTAGCCGCGCTCGCCCGCTATCCCAATATCTGGTGCAAACTATCGGGCCTGCGCACCGAACAGGCGCCGGGTCAGGCGGTGGACGCGCTCGCCCCCTATGTCGCACATATCCTCGCCTGCTTCGGCGATCGGACGATGTGGGGCAGCGACTGGCCGGTGCTGCTGCACATGGGCGATGCGTATCGCAACTGGATCGATGATGCGGCGCGGCTCGCGGGCGGTCTGGACGCGACGGCAAACGCACGCCTGTTCGAAGGTGCCGCGCGCGCCTTTTACGGCCTTACAGTATAGGCGACTGGCCTGGGCGTTAACGATACACAGGTTTGCGAACGGTTATTGGCCCAGCAGAAGGAAGCCGAGCGGCAGCGTCCATCGCGGCGCGCGAAGGCGCAGGTGGGCGATCATCATGCCGCCCGCGAAATCGAGCAAAAGGGTTGGAATGGAAATTGGGCAACGCTATGGCAGGGTCGGGCAAGGCGCGATTTCTAAATGTCCGGTTTCTGGCACTATAACGGGATAGCCGTCGTATATTTCGTCATCGACAGCGCGAAATGCGACGCCGCCCCCGCGACCGATGCATGGCCAAGCAGGATCTGCATCAGGAAGCGGTTATAATCCTCCACATCCGCGACGACCACGCGGATCAGATAGTCCCATTCCCCCGACATAGAAAAACATTCGACGATCTCCGGCCGCCCATCGACGAAATGTTCGAAGGCGGCGCGGGCGTCGCGCGCATGGCTGCGCATGCGGATATTGCAGAGGACATTCACCCCGCGCCCGACCTGCGCCGGGTCCACCAAACGGACCGTGCGCGTGAGGACGCCGGCCACCTCCAGCGCCTTGATCCGTCGCCAGCACGACGCGCTGGACGCACCGACCCGTTCGGCCAGGTCCTGGTGGCTGATCCCGGCGTCATCTTGCAATGCGGAGAGGATTTTGCGATCGACTGCGTCGATCTGACCATCCTGTTTCATATATCGCCTATATGTGATGATTGATTGTCACCCATAGGACGTTTCCCGCCGAGAATGAAACCTGATTTCCATCTGCTCATGGCATGATGCGCTTATGGCGCAGATAGACATCATTGCCCCGCAAGGCGCGGCCGCGGACTGGACCATAGCGCAGGATTGGGCGTCCTATACGGCGCAGGACCATGCGATGTGGGACCGGCTGTTCGCGCGCCAGACCCAGATGCTGCCTGGCCGCGCCGTGCCGGAATTTCTGGACGGGCTGGATATCTTGCGAATGACCAAGCCGGGCATCCCCGACTTTGCCGAACTGTCCGACCGGCTGATGCAGCGTACCGGGTGGCAGGTCATCGCCGTGCCGGGACTGGTGCCGGACAGCGTGTTTTTCGACCATCTCGCCAACCGCCGCTTCGTCGCCGGACGCTTCATCCGCCAGCCCGACCAGATCGACTATCTGCAGGAACCGGACGTCTTCCACGACGTGTTCGGCCATGTGCCGCTGCTCGCCAATCCGGTCTTCGCCGATTATATGCAGGCCTATGGCCAGGGCGGGCTGCGCGCCGATGCGCTGGGATCGATCGAGCAACTGGCGCGTCTCTACTGGTACACCGTCGAATTCGGCCTGATCCGCCACGATGACGGCCTCAAACTCTATGGCGCCGGCATCGTCTCGTCGCACGGCGAGTCCGGATTTGCACTCGACGATCCGTCGCCCAATCGCCTCGGCTTCGACCTTCAGCGGCTGATGCGGACGCGCTATCGCATCGATGATTATCAGCAAAGCTATTTCGTCATCGACAGTTTTGAACAGCTTTTGCGCATGACGGCTGAAACCGACTTCGCGCCCCTCTATGCGCAGCTCGACGGCCTGCCCGATATCGACACGGATACTATCCTGCCCACCGATCGCGTCTTCCATCGCGGCACGCAGGATTATGCCAACAGCAAAAAGGAAGAGGACGCCCCATGACCGCCACCACCGACAACCCCTTGGGCCTCAACGGCTTCGAATTTGTCGAGTTCACCTCGCCCGATCCCGAAGCAATGGCGCAGCAGTTCGAGCAATTGGGCTTCGTCGCCAGCCACCGCCACCCGCGCAAGAATATCACCCGCTACCGTCAGGGGCGCATCAACCTGATGCTCAACCGCGACGATGCCGGCCGCGTAGCGGAATTTCGCGGCGTGCATGGCCCGTCGGCCAGCGCCATGGCCTTCCGCGTCGCTGATCCGAAGGCTGCGCTGGACTGGGCGCTGGCCAATGGCGGCAAGGCCACGGCGGAAGACGACACGGTGATCGAAGGCATCGGCGGTGCCTACCTCTATTTCATGCCGGCTGACGGCGATCCCTATGCCGACTGGGCCGAGTTTCCCGGCTGGGAAGAAAAGGCGGCGGCCAATAGCGTCGGCCTCGACCTGCTCGACCACCTGACCCATAATGTCCGGCGCGGGCAGATGCGGGTGTGGAGCGAATTTTATCGCACCCTGTTCGGGTTCGAGGAACAGAAATTCTTCGATATCAAGGGCAAGGCGACCGGCCTTACCAGCCAGGCGATGATCGCGCCGGACCGGGCGATCCGCATTCCGCTGAACGAAAGCCAGGACGACAAGAGCCAGATCGAGGAGTTCATCCGCGACTATCATGGCGAGGGTATCCAGCATCTCGCGCTCACCACCGACAATATCTATGACACGGTGGAAAGGTTACGCGCGCGCGGCGTGCGGTTGCAGGACACGATCGAGACTTATTATGAACTGGTCGACAAGCGCGTACCCGGCCATGGCGAGGATCTGGAGCGGCTGCGCAAGAACCGCATCCTGATCGACGGCGACGTTGAAAGCGAAGGCATATTGCTGCAAATCTTCACCGAAAATATGTTCGGTCCAATCTTCTTCGAAATCATCCAGCGCAAGGGCAATGAGGGTTTCGGCAACGGCAATTTCCAGGCGCTGTTCGAAAGCATCGAGCTGGACCAGATACGGCGCGGCGTGGTCAGCGTCGACGCATGAGATAATCTAAAACCGTTCGGGCTGAGCCTGTCGAAGCCCCGTCCTTCCTTTCACATAAGGGCGGCCCTTCGACTGGCTCAGGGCGAACGGAGGAGAGTGGATAATGGATTATCTTTCCGGCTTCGGCAATCATCATGCGACGGAGGCGGTGGCGGGCGCGCTGCCGGTCGGGCGCAATTCGCCCCAGCGCGTGCCCTATGGCCTCTATGCCGAGCAACTGTCCGCAACCGCCTTCACCGCGCCGCGGCAGGATAATCGCCGCAGCTGGCTCTACCGGATGCGGCCGAGCGCGATGCACGCGCCGTTCGCGCCCTATGATGGCCAGGCGCCGCTGGGCAGCGCTGCTTTTGAAGCGGGCGCGCCGACGCCCAACCGGTTGCGCTGGAACCCGTTGCCGCTGCCGGTGGAGCCGGCCGACTTTATCGACGGCTTCGTCACCTATGCCGGCAATGGCGATGTCGCGGCGGGGGTGGGGTGCAGCATCCATCTCTATGCCGCGAACCGGTCGATGGTGGATCGCGCTTTCTTCTCCGCTGATGGCGAATGGCTGATCGTGCCGCAGCAGGGCCGGTTGCGGATCGTCACGGAAATGGGCGTCATGATCGTCACGCCGTTGCAGATCGCCCTGATCCCGCGCGGGGTGCGCTTCCGCGTCGATCTGCTGGATGAAGCGGCGCGCGGCTATGCCTGCGAAAATCATGGCGCGCTTCTCAGATTGCCCGATCTGGGACCGATCGGTTCCAATGGCCTCGCCAATGTCCGCGATTTCGAGGCGCCAGTCGCCGCCTTTGAGGATAGCGACCGACCCTGCGAACTGGTGCAGAAATATCAGGGCCGGCTCTGGTCCACCATGCTGGGCCACAGCCCCTTCGATGTCGTGGCATGGCATGGCAATGTCACACCCTATCGCTATGATCTGGCACGGTTCAATGTCATGGGCACGGTCAGCTACGATCATCCCGACCCATCGATCTTCACCGTGCTGACATCGCCCAGTGACAGTGTAGGCACGGCGAACCTCGACTTCGTCATCTTCCCGCCCCGCTGGATGGTGGCGGAGGATACGTTCCGTCCACCCTGGTTCCACCGCAATATCATGAGCGAATTTATGGGCCTTATCACCGGCAATTATGACGCCAAGGCAGGGGGCTTCGCACCCGGCGGAGCGAGCCTGCATACCATGATGTCGGCCCACGGGCCGGACGTCACGAGCCATGACCGCGCGGTCGCGGCCATGCTGACGCCGCACAAGATCGAGGACAGTATGGCCTTCATGTTCGAAAGTCGCCTGCCCTTCACGCCGACGCGCTGGGCGATGGAAACGCCTTTGTTACAAGGCGATTATGATGCGTGCTGGACAGGCTTTGCCAAGGCGCAATTGCCATCGGAAGGAAGCGACGCATGACCTGGTGGATGACCGACGACACGCATGACCCGGCGCGGACGAGCTGGGTCGATGGCGCGAATGGCCATGCCGACTTCCCGATCCAGAACCTGCCCTTCGGCGTCTTCTCGCCGCCGGACGGAGACGCGCGGATCGGTGTTGCTATCGGTGACAGCATATTGGATCTTTCGGCCCTTGCCAGTCAGCTTCCCGCGTCGGACGCCTTGCGGCACAGGCGCTTGAATGCGCTGTTCGCCCTGCCGACCGCGCAGCGGCGCGCCCTCCGCCATGCCATCAGCGCGATGCTGAGCGATCCGGCGATGGCGGATCGCCTGGTCCCGTACCTCCATGCCGCGGCCGATTGTACGCTGCACCTGCCCGCCCGCATCGGAGACTACACCGATTTCTACGTCGGCATCCACCACGCCAATAATATCGGGCGGCAATTCCGGCCGGACAATCCCTTACTACCCAATTACAAATATGTGCCGATCGGCTATCATGGTCGGGCGTCGTCAATCCGGCCGTCGGGCGTGCCGGTACGGCGACCGTTGGGGCAGCGCAAGCCGCCCGAAGCGGACGCGCCTATCTTCGGCCCGTCGACCCGGCTGGACTATGAACTGGAACTGGGCGTCTGGATCAGCAGCGGCAATGCGCTTGGCACGCCGATCCCGATCGGCCAGGCCGCGGATCATGTCGCGGGCTTCTGCCTGCTCAACGACTGGTCGGCGCGCGATGTCCAGGCTTGGGAATATCAGCCGCTCGGACCCTTCCTGGCCAAGAATTTCCAGTCGACCATCTCGCCCTGGGTGGTGACGGCCGAAGCGATGGCGCCCTTCCGCCTGGCCCAGCCGCCCCGGCCGCAGGGCGATCCCGACCCCTTGCCCTATCTTCAGGATGAGGCCGATCGGCAGCATGGCGCGCTGGCGTTGACGCTGGAGGTTTCGATCCTGACCGACGCGATGCGGACGCGGGGCGATGCGCCGGTCCGGCTGAGCCAAGGTCCTGCCAGCAACATGTATTGGACCGTCCATCAGATCGTCGCCCATCACGCCTCCAACGGCTGCAACCTCAATCCGGGCGATCTGCTGGGCACCGGCACGATTTCGGCGGCGGATCGATCGGGCTATGGCAGCCTGATGGAATTGTCGGCGGGTGGGAAGGAACCCGTCGCCTTGCCTGGTGGCGAAAGCCGTACCTTCGTGGCAGATGGCGACGAGATCATCCTGCGGGCGAGTGCTTCGTCGGCGGGCTTTACGTCCATCGGCTTTGGCGAGTGCCGGGCGATGATATTGCCGGCGCACTGAGCGCCGCGTCATAGGCGGCGATCAGCCGGCCAAAATGCGCATCCTCACTGAAGCGCGCGACGACATCAGCATGGGCCGCCGCGCCCAGCGTGCGACACAGCGCCGGATCGTCCCATAGCCGCCGCATCTGCCGGGCGAGGTCAGCCGCATCGCCCGGCGCGAAATGCAGGCCCGTCTGCCCCTCGCGCACTGTGTCGTTCAGCGCGCCGATGCGCGACGCGATAACCGGGACGCCATGCGCCATCGCTTCGGCCGCGACGATGGCGAAGGTTTCGAACCAGAGGCTCGGGACCACCAGCGCCCGCGCGCCGCGATAGACGGCCGCGAGCGATTGCCGTCCATCAGTGATCGTCACCGGTACGCCCTGCGCCACCAGCGGCGCGGGATCGCTGCCGGCGGGCCCCGCGACATGGATGGGAAGCCCCGTCATGCGGCCGGCCTCGACCAGCAGGTCCAGCCCCTTTTCCGGTACGAAGCGCCCGGCGAAGGCGAAATAGGCGCCATTGGCCGGATCGACCGGATCGGGCGCGGCGGGGATGGCGCATTCATTGACACTGATCCGGTCGATCGGAATGCCGGCCTGGGCATGGAGCCAGTCGCGGCTGAAGTCGGTGAGCACGATGAAGCGGCTGACATGGCGTCGGTAGAAATCGCGCCAGCCCGCCACCGCATGGCGCAAGGCGAAGGCGGCGCTTTCGGGCAGGCTGTCGCGGCAGTTGCGCAGCAGCGCATAATGCGCGCCATGATCGACGCAACGCGTGCATATGCCCGCCCCGTCATGATGGGTGGCGATGGGGCAGGTGATGCGGAAATCATAGCAGCTATGGACGATCGAAATACCGGCACGGGTGCAGATTTCGAACAGCCAGGGTGTCAGCAACGGATACAGTTCATGCGTATGGACGATGTCGGGCCGGTCGCGTTCCAGCCGGGCGGCAAAGGCGCGTAATGATTCGGCGGCGTAGAGGCCACTAGCGAAGGCACTGAGTTTGCCTGCCATATTAGTTGAAAGATCACGGCTATCCCGTTCGAAACTATCGACATCCAGGCCCCGCCGTCGCGACAGGGCGATGGTCGCGTCCCAGGCGTTGTCGGCCCCGCCGCCGCCACGATGGCGGTTGAAGACATGCAGTATCTTCACGCGACCTGCGCGGGCGCGAGAAGATCCGGCCGGTACGTTTCGCCGATCAGCGCCGCGGTCGGTCGCTGCCCCGCCGCCTTGAGCGCGATCAGCCGCCGGAACAACGCGGCATAGGCATCGATCACCGCGTCCCAACGGAAGGTGGCGGCGGCGTGCGCCTGCGCCGCGCGGCCCAGCGTAGCGCGGCGCGCAGGATCGGCGTCGAGATCGCGCAGGATCGCCGCCAGATCGCCATCATCCTTGCTGAAATATGGATTGTCCGGGCCGACATTCTCTCGGTGGAAGATCACGTTGATCGGCACGCAAGGCGCCCCCCAATGCATGGCGCGCAGCAGGCTGGGATTGGTGCCGCCGACTTCATGCCCGTGCAGGTAGGCCGCGCAATGGCGGTAGAGGGCGTTCAAGGCGGCGGAATCGAACACGCCGCCGACGCAGCGCACCTGCCCGTCATGCTCGGCCGCGATGGCGCGGGCGTAAGCGCTGTCATAGGGGACCGATCCGACGACGATCAGCGGCTTTGCGACGCCCGACGCGCGATATTCGCGGATGATATGATCGACATTATTTTCCGGCTCCATCCGCGCGACGACAAGATAATAATCGCCCGGCGTGACGCCATAGCGCGCCAGCGCCTCGTCATCGGGCGCATCACCGACCGCGCCGCCATAGGGAATATAGGTGGAGGCCGTGCCATATTCGCTGGCGTAATAATCCTGCATCGCGCGCGAATCCGTAACCAGCCAGGTGGCTAGCCGCGCACTGACCCATTCGGACCATTTATAATAAGTCCGCTGTAACCTGTTCCATTTGCGCCTTTGCCAGCCCAGGCCATCGGTATGGATCACAACAGGCACGCCCAGCGCCCGCAGCGGCAGGATGAAGGGGCCGTTGCCCGGATCGACGACGAAAACCAGGTCGAAGCGGCGAAAGGCCGCGTCCAGCACGGCCAAGTTGCTATGGACGATGCTTTCGAAACTCTTGCCGCCCGGCGCAGGGAGGTAGCGGCATCGCACGCCGTGCCAGATCGGCGGGCGCTCTTCATAATATTGGTTCCGGCAATGGACGGTAACGTCCATCCCATGGTCGCGCACCAGCCCGACCGCCAGTTCCTCCACCAGCGTCGAAAAGCCGCTATAGCGGGCGGGGATGCCGCGATCGCCGATGATGGCAACACGCATGGGGCGCAACAGGTTGGTCGCATCAGCCATGGGGCTTGAACCCGATCCAGACATCCTGCGTCATGCCCGCATCAGGGGCGGGCGCAACCTGCTCCACCCGTTCGAACGCCGCGAGCAGATGGTCGCGCACCCAGACAGGGGGATGAACGGCGAAATACCATTTCTTCCCCTCCGCGAACCGCTTCTGCGTCACCAGTTCGCCGCGATCATAAGCGTCTATTTCGCGCTTTTGCGTCAACAAATAGCGATAATGATCGCCATGGGTGGTCGCGATTATCAGCCCGCCGGGGCGCAATATCCGGTGCAGTTCGGCGGTCCAGTCGCGATGCATGTCCGCGGATAAATGGGTGAAGACGGAGAAATTATAGACCGCGTCGAAACTGTCGTCTGCGAAAGGCAAAGGCGGGGCGAGGCCATTGAGCGCAAAATCGATGCCCGGCAATTGCGCGCGGCACCAGTCGATCGTCGCCGGGTTATAATCTGTGCCGGTCAGAGCAGGCGACCTGCCGCTCAGAAGAACGGGCATATGGCGGATCAGCCGCCCCGGCCCGCACCCCCATTCCAGCACCCGCAACGGCTGCGCATTGGGCAGGTGGGTACGGATCAACCGCGCGAACAGCGCCGCATGGGCCAGTCCGACGTCATGATAGTCCGCCCAGTCGACCTTGTTATAGGCATCGAAGGCCAGATCCTCCGGCGGCACCGCGAAACCGGGATGGCGGGCGATGAAGGCGCGGTTGCTGCGCGCCGCCCGCGCCCGCTTGCGCAGGAAGGCCATGCGATCGAATATCGGCAACAGGCCGAGCGATCGCGTGGCGCTGAGAATATGATATTTCATGGCCGGTGCCTTTCTTCAGGGGCGTGGGGCGGAGCGAGGTCGAACAGGTGCAGGGCATAGGCCCGGTCCTGTCCGACGATGGCGATCAGGGGAAAAGGCGCGTCCGGCTGGGTCAGGCGGAAGCGGTTGGCGCGGTTCTGGATGATGTCGAGCAGCACCGCCGCAACCACCCCGGCGCACAGGCCGCCGATCAGCGCGGCAACCAGCAACAGCTTGGTCTGCGGCGCGTCAGGCTTGTCGGGCAGCGCCGCGCTTTCGACCAGTTGGATCGCGGAAGGTGCCGACTGAGCGGTGGCGGCCGTGACCGCGGCAGTCATCAGCTTGTCCTGTAGCGCTAGATAGGTCTTTTCCAGCATGTCATGGCTGCGGCCAAGATCATGGCTGTCCTTCATCTTCTGCGGGATGCGGTCGATCGTCACGCGCCGTGCACCGACTTCGGCCGATAGCGCCGCCAGCCCGGCGCGATCGCCCGCCAGTTGCGCTTCCAGCGCCGCCCGGCGCGCCCGCAGCGCATCATAGCCCCCGTTGCGGGCGATGCTGCTCTGCTGAACCCCGCGTTGCGGCTGGGCGGCGAGTTGGCGGCCGATCGCCGCGATCTGATCGTCCATGTCACGCACATCGGGCGAATCCGGGCGATAGCGGACCAGCAAAGCGTCGCGCGCCGCGACCAGCTTCGCCTGTTCCTGCTTCAGTTGCGCCGCGACCGGATTATCCTGCACCAGCCGGCTGGCAAGAATGTCGCGCGGCTCGCGCGCCAGTTGGCCGGTGACGGCGGCCAGTTCGCTCTGCGCCGCAGCAATGGCGGTGCGCTTGGCGTCCAGTTCGGCTTGCTGGCCCAGATATTGCCCGATCTCGACCTTGTCCTTCTCGAACATCAGCAGCATGTCATTCTGGGTATAATAGCGCTCCATCCGGGCTTCGAGCGCGCGCAGGTCGGTGCGGGCGCGATCCGCCTCGGTCTGGAGCGAGGCATAGGCCTGCCGCGCTTCGGCGGCAAAGCGGGCGCGGCGCTGGGCGATATAGGTGGCGGCGACCGCATCGGCGATCTCTGCGACGCGGGGGCTGGGGCCACGCACCGTCAGCAGGGCGATATGGCTGTCGGGCAACTGGGTCATGCCGACGCCGGTGCGGAAATCATCCAGCGTGCGGGCGCGCTCTACCTGGCTGGCCGTCGCCACATAGGGCGATGGCGCGCGTGGAAACAGCGCATCCTTCGTCCCTCGCCAGGCGCGACCGGGCCAGCTTTGCGTCCACAGCCAGGTCAGGTAGCGCAATGGCGGATGATAGACGTCGCGATAGCCCAGGTTCCGCTCGGCGATCACCTGCTTCAGCACTGGGCCGGAGGTGGCCAGGATCATCTCGTCCTTCAGCGCGGATCGGCGGAATACGGCCCAGTCGTCGTAAAAATTCTCCCGCTGGCGATCGTCGTCCGACACGGCGGACAGGGTGACGCTGGCCGAATAGACCGGCGGCCAGACGAAGATGTAGAGGCCGACCAGCGCCAGCGTCAACGCCGTCACCGCCAGGATCAGCCGCCGATGCCCGGCGATCGCAAAGCCCACGATCCGCCCCGCGCGGCGAAAATCGAAACTGTCCGCTTCCGGGCGATAGGGCACCGCCTCGCTCATCGGTCGATTTCCTGCAACAGGCGCAGCTGGACATAGGGGGCCATCAGCGCACTTAGGCCCCCCAGCGGCGCATTGACGTAATTTTGCAGGAAGCGGGCGAAGCGCGCGCCGCCGCTTTCCTGCACCACGATGATGTCGCCGGGGCGCAGCGCCACATTCTGGAGCGTCAGCAGCATCCCGGCATGGCCGCGCGTGCCGCTGCGCAGGATATGGGCGGTGAGGTGACCCTGCGCGTCCAGCCGGATCAGCGCGACATTGGACAGCGCCGCTCCCTTACCCGCATCGCCCGCCAGGATCAGCGCCTGCGCAGCGGTCGGCGCATCCCGCAGCGGCACCGCGCCCGGCCGGTTCACCTCGCCTGCGACAAAGACCTTGTTCTCGCGCGGGTTGGCGACGGCGACGCTGACCTGCGGGTCGCGCACCCGCGCCAGCAGGCGCTGCCGCACAGCCTGCGCCGCCGCCATGGGGGTGAGGCCAGCGACAGCGATGTCGCCCGATCGGGGCAGCGTCACCATGCCGTCGGGCCGGACAGTCGCGCTGCGCGACAGTTCGGGCATCCGGTCGACCGCTATCTCCAGCTGGTCGCCCGGCCCCAGCAAATAGGCGCTTTCATAGCGGGCGGCCGATCGGATGACGTCCGGCGCGGCGGCGATGCTGACGGGTGCGCTCAAACTGGTCGAGCAGGCACCGAGCAGGATCGGGATGAGCAGCAACAGCGCGGTGAGGAGGCTGGTGCGGGGCGGGGCAGTCATGCCGGTGCTCCCGCCAGTGTAAGGCGCGCGCGCTTCGCCCAGGCGCGCGGCGACAGCGGATTGGCGGCGCAGGCCTGAACCAGCGACGCATGAGCCTCAGCGGGATCGCCCTGCGCCATCGCCATATCCGCCTGCGCGCGATGCAGCCGGGCGACGATAGCGCGGCGACGGCGTTCGGGCGCGCCACTGTAGCGGCGACGCTCCAATATCCGTAACATGGTGCCGACCACCTGCGGGTTGGCCATCAGCCCCAGCGTGTTGCGCAATTGCCCCGCATGATAGCGAAAACCGAGCAGCACGTCAGGATCGAACCAGCCGACCGCGCCGATATCACCCAGCCGGGTGAGGATGTTCAGCTCAAACGGGAAATTGCCATGACAGTCGGCGTCCACGAAGCCCGACCGGCGCAGCGCTTCGGTGCGGAACAGCGTGCCGGAAATGGGCGTAAAGCCGCTGGCCATATGCGTATCGAGTATGGGGAAGCGCCCCCGCCGCCGGCCCCGCCGATGCGCCCGCCGATAGGCGCGGCCTTGCGAGTCGGAAGGCCGCCCATCTGCGTCGAACAGCCAGGGATTGGCGACGAACAAAGCGGCGTCCGGTGCGGCATCGAGCGCTGCGACCCCGCGCTGGAGATAGGCGGGCGACAGCACATCATCGTCATGCAGGATGCAGAAATAATCCGCACCCGCCGCCTGTCGGAACAAATAGCGGCCCTGCCCATATTCGCCGCCATTGTCCGCCTGCTGGACGAAGCGGATGCGCGGATCGCCCAGGCCCTCGACATAGGCGCGCACCATATCGCCGACGCCGCCGGGCGAGGCATTGTCGCTCACCACCACGCGGAAGTCACCGAAGCTCTGCGCGCGCAGGCTGGCCACGGCCTCCCGCACGAAATCGGGGCGATTATAGGTGGGGACACCCACGAAGATGCGCTCAGAAGAAATGGCGATGCGCCTTGTACCAGAGGAAGGTCTGGCCCAGCCGCTCGTCCAGCCCCGCGCCCGGTGCCCAACCCAGCTTGTCCGCCGCCAGCGCGGAGGAGAGATATTGCGCCTGGATCTCGCCATGCGCGTTGTTGCGTATGTCGGGTGCCAGGTCGGCGCGGCCCGCCGCGGCTAGCGTGCGGCGGGTGAGGTCCAGCACGCTCACCGGCTCCCCCGTGCCGAAATTGAAGGCGCGGCCGACCACATCGGCATCGCCCATATGTTCAGCCAGCAACAAATAGCCGCGCACGATATCTTCGACATAGACATAGTCGCGCACCGGCGACCCGTCCGACCGGATCACCGGCCGCTCCCCGTCGATCGCAGCCAGACAAGTGCCTGGCACGATGCGGTTGCTGTTGAGGTCGCCCGGCCCGAACAGATTGCCGCAACGGGTGATGGCGACCGGCAGGCGATAGGTCTGCGCGTAGCTCAGCGCGATCAGGTCGGCGCAGCTTTTCGACACGTCATAAGGGTGGCGGCCCTGCAACGCGAAATCCTCCTGATAGGGCAGGGTGTCATGGTCGCCATAGGCCTTGTCGGACGAGGCGATGACGATCCGTTCCACCGTGGCGACCTGGCGGCACGCCTCCAGCAGCACCCATGTCCCCTTGATATTCGCTTCGAAGGTGGACAGCGGATTGCGGTTGGCCACGCCCACGATCGCCTGCGCGCCAAGATGAAAGACGGTATCGACCGCATATTCGTTCAATGCGCGTTCGATGACGGCATAATCCTCCAGCGCGCCGCGCACCACCTTGGCGCGGGTGGCAAGGCCGTCGGCCTGAAAGCGCGATTGCGGCACCATGTCACGCACCAGCGCCACGACCTCGGTGCCCTGCGCCAGCAGTTCCGCGACCAGGCTGCCGCCCAGAAAGCCGGTCGCGCCGGTGACCAGGCAGGTCTTGCCTTTCCATGGCCCGCTCATGCCGCGCGCTCCTCTGGCAGCGCGGCCGCTATCCAGGGCGGAGGCCCGCCGGCGGCGAGCGTCTCGTCCATCTCGACCACATCCTTGTAGAAGTCGAACGACTTGAAAAAGCCGTCATGGCGGTAGGTGAAGGCGTCGCCGCGCGCGATCAGCGGCGGGATGATGTCGCGCTCCAGATTTTCCCCCTGCCAGTCGGCGAAAATAGCGGGGTCCATCACCATGAAGCCGGCGTTGATCCAGTAATCTGCGATCAGCGGCTTTTCGGCGAAACGGGCGATCGCGCCATCCTCTTCCACCGACAACACGCCATATTGCGAATACATCGGCACCGACGTGATCGTCAGCCGTGCGCCATGGACGCGGTGGAACGCAACGACGGCATCCAGTGGCACGTCCGACAAGCCATCGCCATAGGTGGCGATGAACGGCCCTTCGATCAGGTGGCGGCAATTCCAGATGCGGCGGCCGGTGTCGGCATCCTCGCCGGTATCGACGATCTGGACATTGGCGCCGATATCCTTCCCCTCGAAATAATCGTGCAGAACATCCTGCCGATATCCCGCCGCCAGGATGAAGTCATGAAAGCCCTGGCGGATGAAATTCTTGATGACATGGACCAGCACCGGCGTCCCGCCCAATGGCAGCATGGGCTTTGGCAGATAGGTGGTGAAGGGAAAGGCGCGGATGCCCTGCCCGCCGCATAATATGACGACTTTCATCGGTCGGTTCCTTTCGTCTTGGGTCGGGTAAACTGGTCGAAGGAGATGGTGGCGATGCCGATGCCGAATTCCGGCCCGGCGATGCCGCGCTGGATCAGGGGGGCGAGGTGCGGGTGGGTGACATGCCCGCCGAACCACAGCTTGATCTGGTCGCCGTCGCGCAGCGGACCGGGGGCCAGGATTTCGCCGTCGGTCCAATCCGTGCTTTCGCGGATCAGCAGCGGCGCGTCATCCTCGCGGAAATGCACGCCATCGGCGGACCGGGCATGGTGGATCGCCACCTGTTGCCATTCGGGGTCTGCGCCCTTCTGCTCATGGGCGACCGAATAGAAGAGGTCGATCGCTTCCCCATCGGCCAGCGCGGCAGGCGAGGAATAGCCGGCATAGCCCTGGCGCGCGGGATAGAGCGGCCCCTGGCCCAGCACCTGTATCGGCGGCGTAAAGTGCACGCCGTCCCGCGACCGGATCAGCCCGATCGACTGGCGCGGTGGGCCGCCTTCCGCGCGCGCGCCCACGGCGGAAAAGTAGATCAGCAATTCGCCGCCGCGCACCACCGCGCCCGGCTCGCCGACCAGATAGCCGTTCCAGTCGGTCGCCCCGCCGGTCGCCAGCAGCAGCGTCCAATTGGCGACTTCCCACGTCACGCCATCGGGCGAAACGGCCAGGCCGATCGCCATGGGCGACGGATCGGGGCTGGCATAGACGCCGGTAAAGGCCATCCAGTACCGCCCGGCGAACCGCACGACGCTGGGCGTCTCGATGCTGGCATAGGGGCCGCCGGCTGGCGACAGCAGCGGCGTGGCGGGCGACAATGTCCACTGTGCGCCATCGCCCGACACCGCGCGGAAGGGCAGGACCGGCGGCTTGAACGGCGCGTCGGTGCTGCTCGTCATATAGAGGACATAGCCGTCCGCGGTGCGCAGCGGGCTGGGGTCGTTCCAAAGCCCCTCGCGGCGCAGCGATCCCGCCGCGATCACCGGCGCTGTGCGGCTGACCCGCCAGCCCGTCATCGCGCGCGGCAGGTCAGGCGGTGGTGCAGGGTTGGTGCACGCCGCCAGCACTAACGCAAGAGAGGAGGCTAACCCCCGCATCAGAAGGCATTCCGCTGCACGAACGGCACCAGCAGCGTGCGCGCCACGATCTGTAGGTCCAGCCAGATCGACCAGCGACGCAAATACTCGATGTCATGGACGACGCGCTGCTCCATCTTGTCGCGCGTATCCGTTTCGCCGCGCCATCCGCTGACCTGCGCCAGCCCGGTGATGCCCGGCTTGATCTTGTGCCGCACGGCATAGCGATGGATCAGCGGCCGGAAACTATCGTCCAGCGCGACCGGATGGGGCCGCGGCCCGACCACCGACATGCTGCCCAGCGCGACGTTGATGAACTGCGGCAGTTCGTCGATCGATGTGCGGCGCAAGAGCGCGCCGACCCGCGTCACCCGGCTGTCGCCACGCCGCGCCTGGATGAAGCCGCTATCATCGGCCACCCGCATCGACCGGAATTTCCAGATGCGGAACGGCCGACCGTCCAGCCCATAGCGGGTCTGGGAAAAGAAGACCGGCCCGCGCGTATCCAGCTTGATCGCGATCGCCGCCAACAGGCAGATCGGCAGGATGACCGGCAAGGCGATGAGCGTAAGAGCGACATCCTCCGCCCGCTTCACCAGCCGCGAATAGCCTTCGAACGGCGATTCCACGATACTGACGACCGGCTGGCCATAGACATCGTCCCAGCGCGCGCCCACCAGATCCAGCCGGAACAAAGGCGGGCAATAATAGAGCGAGGCGGTGGTGTCGCCGAACCGGTCGAGGATCGCCTTGATCCTCTGTTCGGCCGCCATCGGCAGCGTCACATAGATGCGGCTGACCGCGCCCGACCGCGCCAGATCATAGAGCCGATCGACCGGCCCGCCAAAAGCCTGGTCGGGCAAGGCGACGGTGCGATCGTCCGACGGGCGGCGATCGTCGAACACGCCCATCGACCGGATGCCCATCCAGCGCTGCCGCGCGAACACGTCGCCCAATCGCTGTGCCGTTTCGGTCGCGCCGATGAAGGCGGCGCTGCGATGGTCATAGCCGAAACTGCGCCAGAAACGCAGCGCCAGGCGTACCACGATGCGAAACAGGATGATCGCGCCCAGCGACGCGGCATACCAGAACGCCGCGGCTGGCGCCCACAACCCCGCGTGCGCCAGCGGCAGGTCGCCCAGCAGCCAGAACAGCGTCATGATCCCGGCAAAACTGATCGTCCAATGGGCGGTCAGGTCCGCCAGTTCATGCCGCAGCCGCACGATCCGCCAGGACCGGCTTAGGTGGAAGAAGGACGCCACCAGTTCCAGCACCGCCACGCACAGCAGCGCGTCGATGATCGCCGACCGGGGCGACAGCGCGCCGACCAGCGCCATGCACAACAGGATCAGCGCGGTGTCGACCAGTCGGCATAGGCGCACGAACAGCGCGCCGAACTGCTGGAACATGCCGCTCGTCCTGAAATCCGCATGCCATGGAGGGGTCTGCATCGCCTCGGCGCTCCCGCTTTAAATAAAACGTCCTGAATAATGCGCAAATTATGTAATATCTAAGTTATGAAAATCACATTTTATGCATAGATTTGATCTAATTGCCGAATCACTTTTTAATGAAATCAAAATAACAAGATCAATCATAGTGTGTTTAACCATGTTAATATTTCATGTGCCAATTTGTGACATCGCTATTTGGCCAGATTTTCACAACTGTCGCCGTGGATATTATTTTATATGTTCTCTTTATTATGATTCGGTCGATGGGATCGAGCGGCGGTAAGATGTCGGCCGGGAAAGGAGCGATCGAACGGATGTTCTGCATGTTGGGCTATCATCGCGCCGGTCCGGCGGCGGCCTGGAACGGCGGCATCGGCTTTTCTCGCTGCCTGGGCTGTGGCGTGGAGCTGGTGCAGCGGCCGGGCGCTGGTTGGACCCCGGTGCCGCGCGGCTATGCGGTGATCTGGAGGCCGCTGGCGGACCGGCCCGCGCTTGCGGGTTACGCACAGGCCAAAACGACAGCTTTCTCGCTAGCCCGGCTGGCGCACGGCGCGAGACGGTTGGGCGCTGCCGCAGGCCGGACGCTGGACCGCCTCCACGCCCCGCCTGACCATGCCTCCCGCAATTATCGCTATCTCGCGCAGCGGATCGGTAGCGCGCAAACGATCCTGCTAAGCGCTTTGTGCGATGCCGATGCGGCCAATGACACGCTGCTGCTGCTTGCCGTCATGCTTCAGGCGGAGCGCGGCGGACGGCTGCTGTTGATCGACGCGACGCTAGGCGGCGATGGCGTGAGCGTCCCGCTCGGCGCAGCCGGCAAGCCGGGCTTCTCGGAAGTGCGCGCCGACGACCCATGGTCAGCGGTGGAGATGATGCGGATACTAGGCCGGTCGGATACGATCCTGCTCGGCGCGGGGCAAAGCCCCACCGCCGGTCGGCCGGACCATATCGCCGCCCTGCTGCCCTTCCTGACGGAACGGTTCGACCATATCCTGATACAGCAGCGCGCGATCATGGCGGACAGCCGCAATCTGGCGCTGGCGACGCGCGCCGACCTGATATGGGCGCTGGCGGTAGAAGGGCGGTCACCCATGGCCAACCTCCACGCCGCCCGCGACGTTTTCCGCGTCAACGGCATCGCTGACGTCGGCCTGATCCTTACCGTGCCGGCCCATGGCCACTGAAGCCGTCCTTTCCCGCGCGTCGTCCGCTCGCCTGCCGCTGGCTGCTGGCGCATCGGGCGGCGCAGCGCTTATCGTCGCGGCAGGCCTCTCGTCCGGGCGCGGCGCGGCGCTGGCGGCAGTCGCCGCGCTGGGCTTAGGCGGCGCCGTCTGGGCCAGCGGCAATCCCCGGCTCGCCTGCCTCTGGGGCGTGGGCCTGACCGCACCTTTGGGCATCGCCAAGCGGTTCCATCCCATGCCCCATATGGGCGGGGCCGGGGCCTACACGATTGAGGTCGTCGATCTGTTCCTGCTGGCGCTGTTCCTCTTCCAGTGGCGCGACGCCGCGCGGGGCTGCGCGCGCCCCCGCATCCCCGGCCTGGCTTATTATTGGATCGCGATGATCCTGCTCGGCCTGATCGACGCCGTCCTTGGTCCCTATCGCCAGCTGGCGGCGGCGGAGGCGTTTCAGATGTCCAAGTCGCTGTCGCTTTTCCTGCTGCTGCTGGGCGAGCTGACACGGGTGCGCCGCTTCCTCCACCTCTTCGCGGCGCTCACCTCCGGGCTGTTGCTCCAGGCCGCGGTCGGCATCGCCCAATATGCGAAGAAGGGCGATATCGGCCTGCAATTTCTGGGCGAGGCGACGATGACCACGCTCGAATATGCCAATCGCGCCACCTATATGGATGGCGGCGCGACCTTCCGCATCGGCGGGCTGCTGGGCCATCCCAATATCCTTGCCGGCTTCATCGCTATGCTCACGCCGATGCTGCTGGCGATGCTGATGACGCGCCTGCCGATCGGCCGGAAAGCGGCGATCGGCGCGGTGCTGGCGACGGCGCTGCTGGCTCTGTTGCTCACATTATCGCGATCGGGCTGGCTGGCCTTCGCGCTCGCCGCGCCGATCGTCGTCGGCCTCATGCTGCGCGATCGGCGATCGCGGCGGCGGGCGCTGGCGGGCGCGGCCATCGCGCTGGCGGTCGGCCTGATCTCGGCGCTGGCCGCCGCCCCCGCGATCCTGCGCCGCTTCACCCAGAGCGATCCAGGAGCGGTCGATTTCCGCTGGGAATGGATGGGCGTCGCCTGGGACATGGTGCGCGACCACCCGCTGCTGGGCGTCGGTCTCAACAGCTTCGTCCAGCATCTGCCCGGCCGCACCCCCTATGGCGCGACGGAGGCGCTGACCCGCACATTCGGCACGAACTGGCCGGTCGTGCATGACATCTACCTGCTGATCTGGGCGGAGCAGGGGACGATTGGCTTCGTCTGTTTCGTGGCGATGCTGATCGGCCTGATGCGCGCCGCGTGGCGCAACGCGAAGCGCTGCGCCGATCCTTGGCTTCATGCCCTGAATGTCGGCGCGCTGGCCGGGCTATGCGCCAATCTGCTCGACGGCCTGGGCAGCTTTTTCCTGCGCCAGATGCCCGGCGCGCGGCTGTTCTGGATCATCGCCGCCATCATCGTCGCGATCGACATCTGGCAAAGGCGCAACGGGGCGGAGCGGCCGGCATGAGCGGCCTGCTGCACAGCGGCGCGCGCCTGGTCGTCGGGCGGGTCGGGCTGTCGGGCCTGCGGATGGGGGCGGCGCTGATCGTCGCGCGGCTGGCGGGGGGGGAGCAGTTCGGCGCCTATGCGCTGCTGCTGAGCCTTATCGGCCTGGCCGAATGGCTGGTCGATTTCGGCCAGACCGACATCGGCGTGCGCGACGCGGCGCGGCGACCGCGGCGGCGGGCTGCGGTGCTGGATGCGCTGGCACGCGCGAAGAGAGTGCAGGGACCGGCAGTCGCCATGGCATTGCCGCTGCTGTTGCTGGCCGCCGGGCAGGATCGGGAGATCATATTGGCGGGCATCGCGGGCGGCGTTGCGGTGCTGGCGACCGCCTGGCTGCAACCGGCGCGCGCGACGCTGCGGCTTGCCTTGCGGATGGACCGGGATATCGGCGCGGAACTGGCCGGGGTGGCAGTGATGCTGCCGCTGCTCGCGCTGGCCTGCCTGTATCGCACGCCGCTGCCGCTGCTGGTGGCGAGCTTCGCCGTCGCCCGTCTGGTGCAGGCGGCGCTGACGATCCATTGGGCCGGGCCGATCGACATGCATAGCGCCACGCGCGTCACACCCACCCGCCTTGCCGGACAGGCGCTACCCTTGGGCTGCGCCGGTCTGCTGGTGCTGCTCTATGATGCGCTCGCCCCGCTGCTGCTCGCCCGGCTGCTGGATATGCGCGCGGTCGCGCTTTATGCCGCCGCGGCCCGCTTCATCATGCCGGTGCTGGTCGCGGTGCAGGCGATCAACAGCGCCGCCTTCCCCGTCATGGCGCGCGACTGGCGGCGCGATCCCGCCGCCTTCGCCCGGACGCAGCAAGCCACGCTGCTTTTGTCGGTGGCGCTGGCGGGGCTGCTGTTCGCGGGCATCCATGGCGGCGCGGCGTTCCTCATGGGGCTGATGGGACCGGATTTCGTGGCCGGCGCGCCACTGCTGCAACTCATGGCCTGGACCCTGCTCGCGCGCGCGATCACCACCGCCATGGCACCGCTGATCGTCATCGCTGGGCGGCAGGGGCGGGCGATGCTGCTGACTCTTTTGTCGCTGGCGGGCCAGTGCGCCGCCCTGTTCCTCCTGGTCCCGCATATGGGCGTGACCGGCGCGGCGCTCGGCTGCCTGCTGGTCGAACTGCTGCTCGGCACGGTGGCCGTCAGCGCGATCGCCCAGCGCGCGACAGGCGTCGCAATCGACTGGCGGCCAATCGCGACGACAATAGGCAGCGCCATCGCCACGGCGCTGCTTGTCGCGGCCAGCCCGATCGCGGGCAGCTTCGCAGGCGGGCTGGCGGCCGGGCTGATCTTGCTCGGCGCGCTGATGCTCATCGGACGCCGGGACGCACCGCTCTGGCGGCAACTGGCGGGAGCCGTTGCATGAACGCCCCCAAAATCGCGATCGCCTGTCCCGGCATCGGCCTGGTCCAGCGCGGGTTCGAACGGCTGTTCCGCGACCTGTTCGATGAAATGCGCGGCGACTTTCCCATGACCCTGTTCAAGGGCGGCGGGGCGCGACGCCCTGACGAGATCGTCCTGCCCTTCCTGGCGCGGGGCGGTCGCGCCCTCCGCTATCTGCCGCTCCACCGGCTGATCGGCCGCACGCCGATGCATGCCGAATGTCTGACCTTCGCGCTGGCGCTGCTGCCGCACCTGATCGCCGGGCGCTACGACATCGTCCATGTGATCGACCCGCCGCTGGCGCGATTGCTGTTCCATCTGCGCCGCACGCTACGCCTCAAATTCCGCCTCCTTTACACCGAAGGAACGGCGATGCCGCCGCGCGACTATCCGCCCTGCGACCGGCTGCACCAGATGTCCGCGGCGACGCTGGCCGATGCCGTCGCGCAGGGCCACGACCCGGTCCATATGACGCTCATCCCCTGCGGCTACCGCCCGGATCGCTTCATCCCCAGCGCCGACCGCGCCACGCTGCGCGCCCGGCACGGCATCGCGCCCGATCGCTTCGTCATCCTCTCGGTCGCCGCGCTCAATCGCGGCCACAAGCGCACGCATCATCTGATCGACGAAGTCTCGCGCCTGGACGGCGATCCGCTGCTCTGGCTGGACGGCAGCCTCGATCATGGCGACCCGGACCTTCCCGATTATGCCCGCGCGCGGCTGGGCGATCGGGTGCGCGTGACCCATGTCCCGACGCAGCACGTCGCGGACCTGTTCGCGCTGGCCGACGTGATGCCTCATGCCGCCACCTTCGAAGCCTTCGGCCTCGCCATCGTGGAGGCGGCGGCGGCAGGCCTACCCGTGATCACCCATGATGCGCCGCATTTTCGCTGGCTGCTGCCCAGTCCCGACAACTGGATCGACATGGAAGCGCCCGGCGCGCTCGCAGCGCTGCTGGCGCGCATGGCCGCCGACCCAGCCGAAGGGACGCGCCGCGTCCTGCGCGACCATGCCCGCGCCACCTATGACTGGGCGGCGCTGCGCCTCTCCTATGCCGACCTCTATCGGAGCCTGACGCCATGATCCCGCCAAAGCTCGCCATCATAATCGTCAACTGGAATGTCCGCGGCCTGCTAAGCGATTGCCTGGCGGCGATAGCCGCCAGTAGCGGCCTGCCCAATGAAAGCGTCGAAACGATCGTCGTCGACAACGCCTCGACTGATGGCAGCGCAGCGATGGTGCGCTCGGACTTCCCCTGGGTGGGACTGATCGAAAGCGGCGCGAACCACGGCTTCGCCAAAGGATGCCAGATTGGTTATGAATCGACCCAAGCCCCTTTCGTCATGCTGCTCAATCCCGACACGGTGGTCGATCCTGACGCCATCGCTTCGATGCTCGCGCAGATCGAAGGCGACGACAGCATCGGCATCCTCGGCTCCCGCCTGCGCAACAGCGACGGCAGTTTCCAGCGCGCGTCCGGCGGGGCTTTCCCGACGCTCACGAACCTCGCCTGGAATTATCTCTTCCTCGGCGCGCTGCTGCCGCGCCGCTGGGCGCCGCCCGCCGTCTATCTGGACGACGACCCGACCGGCGTCCAGCCGATCGACTGGGTATCGGGCGCATCGCTGACCTTCCGCCGCGCGGCGGTCGGCCCCGCCATCTTCCACCCCGCCTATTTCATGTTCGGCGAGGATATGGAGCTATGCCACCGCGTCGCGCAGGCCGGCTGGCGCGTCCTCTATTCCGCGCGGCAGAGCATCACCCATCATCATGGCGCCAGCTTCGCACGCCAATCCTCGATGGAGGTGCTGGCCAGCGTCTATAAAGGGCCGCGCGTCTTCTTCCGCCAGGGCCGTGGCCCGATCGCGCGGGCCGCTTATGATGCGATCCTCTTCGCCGGCTACGCCAGCCGCTGGCTGCTCTTCAGCCTACTCGGGCTGTTGCGACCCGGCCGCGACTATCGCGCCATGGCACGCTTCAGCCGCCGCTATCTCGGCGTCATGGCCGCGACCATCTTCACCCGACATCCGCAATTTCCAGCAAGGGAGCGCAAACCATGAATAAGGGCGTCAAACGCATATTGGTGACCGGCGGGGCCGGATTTCTGGGATCGCATCTGTGCGACCGGCTGGTGGCGCAGGGGCATGACGTGCTGTGCGTCGACAATCTCTTCACCGGGTCGAAGAGCAATCTCGTCCAACTGCTGGGGCGGCATAATTTCGAATATATGCGCCATGACGTGACCTTCCCGCTCTATGTGGAGGTGGACGAGATCTACAATCTCGCCTGTCCCGCCTCGCCGCTGCAATATCGTATCAATCCGGTGCAGACGACCAAGACCAGCGTCCATGGCGCGATCAATATGCTGGGCCTTGCCAAGCGCACCGGCGCGAAGATCCTCCAGGCATCGACCAGCGAAGTCTATGGCGACCCCGAAGTCCATCCCCAACCCGAGGAGTATTGGGGCCATGTGAACCCCATCGGTCCGCGCGCCTGCTATGATGAGGGGAAGCGCTGTGCCGAAACCCTCTTCTTCGACTATCATCGCGAAGGACGGGTGCGGATCAAGGTCGCGCGCATCTTCAACACATACGGCCCGCGCATGGACCCGGCGGACGGACGCGTCGTGTCCAACTTCATCTGCCAGGCGCTGCTGGGCCAGCCCATCACCCTCTATGGCGACGGCACGCAGACTCGATCCTTCTGCTATGTGGGCGATCTGATCGACGGGCTGTTGCGGCTGATGGCCAGCGACGACAGGACCACCGGGCCGATCAATATCGGCAATCCCGATGAATTTACGATGGCCGAACTGGCCGACATGATCGTGGCGCTGACCGGATCGTCCTCCCCCATCGTCATGCGCCCTTTGCCCGCCGACGATCCGCGCCAGCGCCGCCCGGACATCGCCCGCGCCCGCGCCGCGCTGGACTGGGAGCCGACGGTGCGGCTGCGCGAAGGGCTGGTCCACACTATCGCCTATTTCGACGCGCTGCTGAGCGGCGCGGGCGGCCGCAGCCTGCCCCCGGCCATGCCCGGTGACATAGTGCTTCCCGTCGCGCCGCTGCCCATCACCCGTCTGGGTGCCTGACCGGCACCATGCGTTTTCCAGCATCGGGGATCGGCATATGCGCCTGGCCGATTTGCCGATCACGACTTCCACTCTTGCCAAGCCGAACGCTATCGCTCAGAGTAATGATAACGCTACCAGATTGCGGAAGGCCGGGAGAGGAAATAATGATACAACTGTCCATGTCGTTGTCGCGATCGCGATTCATGCGGGGACGGGCGCTCGCCATGACGGGCCTGGCCGCGTTGGTCGCGGCGGGCGTCAACCCTTCCGCCATTGCCGCTGATAGCGTGTCGATCAGCCGCGACTGGCGCTTTATCAAGGGCGATCCCGCCGGCCTCACCACTGATCTGCGCTACGACATTCGCCCCCCGATCGAG
This sequence comes from Pseudomonadota bacterium, assembly GCA_040389985.1. Classification (GTDB taxonomy): domain Bacteria; phylum Pseudomonadota; class Alphaproteobacteria; order Sphingomonadales; family Sphingomonadaceae; genus Sphingobium. The sequence goes on along the minus strand of JAZJZH010000012.1, from coordinate 128,894 downwards.
GATACAGGCGACGGCAAACTGGCCGACACGCCCGCCGACGCAGCCGTGAAGGTGGACGATAGCGGTGCGCAGCTGCTCAAGCCCTGGATACTCCCCAGCGCCAATCCCTTCATCAAGGATGCGGCCAGGCATCATGTCCGCCCCGCGGGCAATCCCGGCGGCGACGTGCCCTATGTGCAGGCGACTTTCGACGACAGCGGCTGGACCAAGGTTGATTTGCCGCATGACTGGGCGATCGCCGGGCCGTTCATCAAGGATGGCCCCTATGGCGGCATGGGCCGCCTGCCCAGTTGGGGCATAGGCTGGTATCGCAGGACGTTGGACATTCCCGTCAGCGACAAAGGCAAGTCGATCTTTCTCGATGTCGAAGGGGCGATGTCCTACGCCACCGTCTGGCTAAACGGCAAATTGGTGGGCGGCTGGCCCTATGGTTATAACAGCTTCCGCCTCGACCTGACGCCCTATGCCGTGCCGGGAGCCAAGAACCAGCTCGCCATCCGACTCGACAATCCGCAGGCGTCGGCGCGCTGGTATCCGGGCGGCGGCCTCTACCGCGATATCAGCCTCACCACCGCGAACAAGGTGCATGTCGGCCAATGGGGCGGCACCGTCCGCACGCCGCAGGTCGCCAAGGACCGAGCCACCATCGATCTCAGCCTGACGATCGACAATGACGACGACAAGGCGGCACAGGTCGAAGTCGCCACCGCCCTCTACGCCTTGGACGCCAACGGCAAGCGCACCGGCCGCCCCGTCGCCAGCATCGCGCGCCAGTCCGCCAGCATCGCGCCGGGCGCCAAGGCCGTGCTGAACGGCAGCACCATCCTCACCAACCCGCGTCTCTGGGGACCACCGCCGACGCAGCAGCCTAACCGCTATGTCGCCATCTCCACCGTGACCCAGGGCGGCAAGACGATCGACACCTATGAAACCCGCTTCGGCATCCGCGACATAACATTCGATCCGAACAAGGGCGTGATCGTCAACGGCGAACATATCCCGCTGCGCGGCGTCAACAACCATCATGATCTCGGCGCGATCGGCGCGGCCTTCAACCGTCGCGCGGCCCAGCGCCAGCTCGAAATCCTGCGCGACATGGGCACTAACGCCGTGCGCATGAGCCATAATCCGCCCGCGCCCGAACTGCTGGAACTCACCGACCAGATGGGGTTCCTGGTCATGGACGAGATATTCGACAGTTGGGAAAAGAAGAAGACGCCGCACGACTTCCACCTGATCTTCCCCGACTGGCATGAAGCGGATTTGCGCTCGATGCTACGGCGCGACCGCAACCATCCCTCCATCATCATGTGGAGCGTCGGCAACGAAGTCGGCGAACAATATGATGGCGAAGCGGGCGCGAAGATCGGCCGCGAACTGGTCGCCATCGCGCATGATGAAGACCCGACGCGCCTGGCGACGGGTGCCATGAACTTCGCCAAGGCGGACATGCTGTTGCCCACCACGGTCGATGCCATCAGCCTCAACTATCAGGGAGCGGGCATCCGTGGCATCATCGGCCAATATCCCGCTTTCCGCGCGAAATTCCCTGACAAGGTCATCCTGTCCACCGAAAGCGCGTCGGCGCTGTCCAGCCGCGGCGAATATATGTTTCCGGTCGCCGGCGCGATCAGCGGGCCGGTGCGCCCCTGGTCGGGCGGCAATCCCGACACGCATCAGGTGTCCGCCTATGAATTGCACGCCGCCGATTTCGGCTCTTCGCCCGATCGGGTCTGGGCGGCGGACGACCAGAACCCTTATGTCGCGGGCGAATTCGTCTGGACCGGCTTTGACTATCTGGGCGAACCCACGCCATACTACACCTCGCGCAGCAGCTATTCGGGCATCGTCGATCTCGCCGGTTTCCCCAAGGATCGTTTCTGGCTCTATCAGGCGCGCTGGCGGCCGGACCTGCAATTCGCGCATATCCTGCCGCACTGGACCTGGCCCGATCGGATCGGCCAGATCACGCCGGTCCATGTCTTCTCCTCGGCGAATGAGGCGGAACTGTTCGTCAACGGGAAGTCGCAGGGCAAGATCAAGAAGCGCGACTATGAATATCGCTTCCGCTGGGACTATGTCGTCTATGAACCGGGCGAGGTGAAGGTCGTCACCTGGAAGGCCGGCAAGCCCTGGGCGACGCAGACGATCCGCACCGTGGGCGAGGCCGCGAAACTGTCGCTGACCGCCGACCGTTCCACCATCGCCAGCGATGGCCGCGACCTCAGCTTCGTGACGCTTAAAGTGCTGGACAAGGACGGCCATGTCGTCCCCGCCGCCAAGCAGGCGATCACCTTCACGATCGAGGGACCGGGCCAGATCGTCGCCACCGACAATGGTGACCCGACCGACCTGACCGCCTTCCCCTCGCACAGTCGCGCCGCCTTCAACGGCCTGGCGCTGGCGATCGTGAAGGCGGACCGGCCGGGCAAGATCATCCTGCGCGCCCACGCCGCAGGATTGGGCGAAACGCAGGTGGAGATCGGCGCGAAGCGCTAAAGCAAAGGGGCGGGTCATTCCGCCCCCTCATCCGTCACACCAGCTTGTTGGTCCGCACCAGTTCGCGATACCAGTCCGCGGAGAGCTTGGGCGTCCGCTTCTGGGTCTTGAAGTCGACATGGTGGATGCCGAACAGCTTGGTATAGCCGTCCTCCCACTCGAAATTATCCATCAGGCTCCACACGAAATAGCCCTTTACCGGAATCCCCTCGCGCGTGGCGCGTTGCAGGTGGGTCAGGTAATTGCGCAGATACATGACCCGGTCGGTGTCATAGACCTTGCCGTCCTCGGCGACCTTGTCGTCCGCAGAACAGCCATTTTCCGAGATGTATAGCCCCTTGGGCTTCCAATTCTCAGCTATCGCCCGCATCCCCCAATAGATGACCTCCGGCGTCACATAGAGCCAGGGAGAGGGCATACGGGGCGCCTGGCCCGGATGCGGCAATATCTTGTACCCGGCGGGCGAAGACGGATCGGCACGCACCGTGTTGCCGGTATAGACATTGACCGACAGGAAATCGAGCGGCGCACCGATCAGCGTCATGTCGCCCTCCTTGACCTTGGGCGCATCCTTGCCCTGCGCGGTCAGGTAGCTGTCGATATAGCGGCCCTCCAGAATCGCGGTCAGGAACATGGCGTTTTCCTCACGCACCGCCTTCTTCACTGCCTCGATATGCTCCGGCGTCTCGATCGCGGGCACGAAGATGCTGGGATTGTCGGCGATGCCGACCTGCGTCCCCGCCTTGGTCGCGGCGCGGATCGCCTGCACGCCCAGCCCATGGGCCAGCACGCCATGATGGCGGATCTGGTTCACCTCGCCCATCGGCAGCTTCAGGCCCGGCGCTTTGCCCCCGGTCATATAGCTCAGGTCCGTGAAGCAGCGCAGTTCGTTGACCGTCATGAAATGCTGGACGCGATCGCCCAGCTTGCCGGCGGTGTACCCGGCATAATCGGCAAAGGCGTATGCCGTGTCGCGATTCTGCCAGCCGCCCGGCAGGGCATGGGGCAAGTCCCAGTGGAACATCGTGACATGGGGCGTGATGCCGGCGGCCAGCAGTCCGTCGATCAGGCGGTTATAATAATCCAGCCCCTTGGCATTGGGCTTGCCTTTTCCATCGGGGAAGATGCGCGACCAGGCGATCGAGAAGCGATAAGCCTTGACGCCGAGCGCCTTGAGCAGCGCGATATCCTCCCCATAGCGATGATAGCTGTCGCAGGCGACATCGCCGGTATCGCCATTGGCGACCTTCCCCGGCGTGTGCGAAAACACGTCCCAATTGGTCTGGCCGCGGCCATCCTCCTTCGCCGCGCCCTCGATCTGATAGGCCGCGGTGGCGCAGCCCCACAGGAAGTCGGAAGGGAAAGCGCGGTCGCCCTGCGGCGCAGCGGCTGGCGCAGTCTGCGCGACGGCTGAGCCGCCAGCAAGGCCAGCGCCCAATGCGGCCGCGCCCAATCCCATGCCCAGTTCGCGGCGATTGATACCCGTCATAGCTCGAAACTCCTTATTGACCGACGATCTGCACCAGCCCGGCGATCGCCTGGCCGGAGGGCAGCTTCGTCTTGCTCGTCAGCGATTTGGCGGCGTCGTTCCAGACGAGGTCCGCCTTCAGGCCGCCCCTGCGATAGGCGTTGGTGGTGCCGTCATCGTCATAAAGGGTGAAACGGGCGTCGGCACCGGGATAGACACGGATGCTTTCCAGCGCCTGTTTTTCCGCCGTGCTTTTCACCTGAACGCCCATCGGCACGATCGACCCGGCCTTGACGAAAAGCGGGATGCGGTTGATCGGCGTGTCGACCTCGACGCTCTGGCCGCCCTCGAACTGCTGGTTGGTCCAATAATCATACCAGGCGGTACCGGCGGGCAGATAGACCGACCGCTTGGTCTGGCCCTGCACCGTCACCGGGGCGACCAGGAAGGCGGGGCCGAACATATATTGGTCGCCGATGTCCGACACTTTGGGATCGTTCGGGAAATCCATGAACAGCCCGCGCATGAACGGCGCGCCCGTATCATAGGTGTGACGGCCCAACGCATAGATATATGGCATCAGCGTGTAGCGCAGGCGCAACCAGTCGGCCAGGATCGGCTCGGCCGCCTTGCCATATTCCCACAGCGCCGTGCCCGGCCGCTGGCCGTGGATGCGCAGGGTCGGCGTGAAGACGCTATATTGGAACCAGCGCACGAACAGTTCGGGATAGTCGGGATAATCCGCGCCCATCGCCGTTGCGCCGGCCGGATCGACCAGGATCGGGTTTTCCGCCTTCGGCCCCTTGGGCCATTGCCAGCCGCCAATGTCGCTGCCCCAATAGGCCAGGCCCGACGCGGTGAAGTTGAGGCCGGCGGGGATTTGCCGCTCCAGCGCTTCCCAGGTCGATTTAACGTCCGACGACCAGAACAGCCCGCCATTGCGCTGCGACCCCAGATAAGCGGCGCGGGCCAGGATCATGTTGCGGAAGCCGGGGCGATCGCGCTCCGATCCTTCGGCCACGCCGGTCGTATGCACCAGCGGGAAGAGATTGTGATAGCGGTCGCCCGATCCCTTGGCGTAGAAATAGCCGTCCGGCACCAGATCCGGCTCGGTCTCGTCCAGCCAGAACCAGTCGAAGCCTTGGCTCGCGATATTGTCGCGGATCTTGCCCCAGAACCACTCCCGCGCTTCCGGGTTGGTGCTGTCGATCAGCGCGCCTGCCCGGTCGAATCGCATCGGCAGGCCGTCGATGGGATTGCCGTCCTTGTCGTGCAGGAACCAGCCCTTGTTCGCCAGCATGTCGAAATAGCGCGATTCCCGCTCGAAGCGCGGCCAGACGCTGATGATGGATCGCATCCCCATGGCGTTCAACTGGTCGTTCATCCCCTTGGGATCGGGGAAATAGCTGCGGTCGATGTCGAGTTGCCCCATGCGGGTCCAGTAGAACCAGTCCAGCACCATCACGTCGATCGGCAGGTTCCGCTGGCGATAGCCATGGGCGATATCGAGCAGTTCCTGCTGGCTCTCATAGCGCGCCTTGCTCTGGATCAGGCCAAAACCGGCCTTGGGCGGCAACGGCGTCGCGCCGGTCAGCTTGGCATAGCCTGCATAGAGGTCATCGGTCGTCTTGCCGGTAATGACGAAGAAGGAGACGCGCTCACCCACCTGGCTTTGCCAATGAGTGCTGCTGTGCAGGCCAGGCTGGATCAGGGTGCGCGCAGGATTGTCCCACACGATGCCATAGCCTTTGTTCGTGACCATGAAGGGGACGCAGACCGTTTCCCCAGCCGGAGCGTCATAATGATGCTGGCAATCGATCTGCTTGCCGCGCAGATCCATATGGCCTTCCTGATTCTGGCCCAGGCCATAATAATGTTCGTCCGCCGGGGAATCGAAGCTGGCGCCGACCTTGAACGTCTTTTCGCCATTGACCGTCACCGGCGCCATTTCCCAGCCGGTCATCTTAGTGAGGACATTGCCGCTGGCGTCCTGCACCGACAGGCTGACCGGCGGCAGCGACGGCGCGAAATAGCGCTCCATCTGCGTGGGCGCCTTGGGCCATGACTGGGCGTCGACCGTCAGGGTCAGGGCCGCAGAAGAAAATATGTCGCCGCTCGCATCGCTGCGATGAGTCCACCCGGTCGCGTCCGCCTTCGCATTGGGCCCCTCGCCCGGCGGGGCTGACGCCAGTGCGGCATCGAGCGCGATCGTCACGCGCACGATATTGGGCGCATAGGGTTCGATCGCCACCCGGCTGCCATGGCGATCGAGCAGCGCCATCGGTTCGGCCAGCGCCGGAGCGGTGAGGCAGGATGCGCCCAATGCGATCCATTTGAAGCTCTTTGCGATCATCCCTGTAAATCCCTGTAATTAGACGAGGCCCCGACCGTCGATACGGACGACCGGAACGAAATCACCGCCATGCGGCATATCGAAATGGAGGCCCGCGCCATTCTGACGAAAGGCAAGCGGACCGCCGCCGAGCAGCGTCACATGGTCGATCTTGCCATCCATCCGGCCCCGCGCCAGTGAGCGGATAGTCGTAGGTCCGCTCGCCCGGCCCAGGAACAGCGCATAGAGCGCGCCCCTCTTGGTGGTGAAGCGGATGTCCTGCGCGGTGAAGGGCTTGGCCTTCTCCTCATTCTGCATCCCTGCGATCAGCTGCGTTGGCCCTTCGCCATAGATGCGCCACGGCCGCGACCCGAAGATCGCCTCGCCGCCATGGGTCATCCATCCGGCCATGCCGTCCAGAACCTTCTCCGTCTCGCTGTCGATCGACCCGTCGCCCGGCTGCGGGATCGACAACAGCAGGTTGCCGTTCTTCGACACGACATCGGCCAGCCGCTGGATCACTTCCTCAGCGCTTTTGTAGCTTTTGTCGTGCAGTCGCGCTGCATTGTAGAACCAGTCGCCGATGCAGGTGTCGGTCTGCCATGGCTCGTCCCACAGCCGGTCGGTAAAGCCGCGCTCGACATCCTCCACCATGCCGAAACGGGCATAGGGTTGCAGCTTTTTGCCCGTCAGCACCACGTCGATCTGGCCGTGCCAGTCGATCGAACGGTTATAATAGTCCGCCGCGGCCTCCAGCCCGACAGGGCCAAAGGGCAGTTCATGATCGTCCATATAGACCAGATCGGGCTTATATTTGGTGACCAGGTCGGTCTGGCGCAGCAGCCAGCGGGTGACATAGGCCGGGTCGTCCTTCGGTCCGGTTTCGATCCACTGGCCGTTGTTGGCATCATGCCATTTATCCATCGCCTCGATCGTGTCGATGCCGTCGGGCAGCACGGCATGGCCGCCGGTATAAAGCTCCTGGGGGTCGAGGCCGTCCCACCATTGGCCCTTGCCGTCCGCCTTGCGCAGGCGGAACGCATCGTAGCGCTCGCCCTTGCGCGCGCCGACCGGATCATAGCCATAGGCCGGCTGATACCAGTGCCAGGCATGGGCGGCATGGTTGGACACGCCAAACTTCATGCCCGCGCCGCGCGCCGCTTTCTCCCAGATGCCGACGATATCCTTCTTCGGCCCGACGCGCAGGCTGTTCCAGGCATGATAGCGGCTGTCATAGCAATCCAGATTGTCGTGATGGCAGGCCAGCGCCATGAAATATTTGGCCCCCGCCTTCTTATAGCGGGCGATCAGCGCATCCGGTTCCCACTGGTCGCCGGTCCACAGATTCTGGATGTCCTTCATCCCCGCAACCGACGGATGGCCGTAGGTTTTGAGATGGTGCTCGTACATCGGGTGGCCCTGCATATACATGAAGCGGCCATACCAGTCGCCTTGCGCCGGCACCGATTGCGGCCCCCAGTGCGACCACAGGCCCAGCTTCGCGTCGCGAAACCAGTCGGGATAGCGGTAATTGGCGACAAGCGAGGACCAACTCGCTTGCACCGGCCCACGCATCGTGCCCATCGGGCTGGCCGCACGCGCGGCGCGGGCCAGGCCCAGCGCGGCGGTACCCGCCAGGAAGGATCGGCGTCCCAGCATCGTCATTGGATTGCCCTCAACGCCTTGTCGATCGCCTGCCGCGCCAGCGGGCGCATGATCGCATAGCCCTCCGCGGTAGGATGGACGCCGTCGGTGGACAGGCCCGGCTTCATCGCCCCGTCGGCCTGCGCCATGGCGCTATGATAATCGACATAGGTGAAGCCCCGGCTGCGGGCATAATCGGCCAGCCACCTATTAATCGCCGCGATCTGCGGCGCGGGTTGCAGGCCCGGACTCCAGGGGAAGGCGCCCGCGGGCGGTACGGAGGCAAGGACAACCTTGATCCCATGCGCATCGGCCAGCTCGGCCATAGTCTGGATATTGCCCAGCACCGTGTTCATCGTCGCCGCGCCGGTGTTTCCGGCGATGTCATTGGTCATCGCCATGATGTGGACGACCTGCGGTTTGAGCGCGATCACGTCGCTGCGGAAACGCACCAGCATCTGCGCCGTGGTCTGCCCGCTGATGCCGCGATCGACCAGTCCGTTGGTGAACATCGACGGATCGGCATTGATCCAGTTGTCGGTAATCGAATCGCCCATGAATACGGCCCGCACCGGCTTGCCTTCCATCGTCCTGTTATCGGCGGCATAGCGGCATAGCTGTCCGAAATCGCGGGTCAGCATGTGCAGGTTCCACATCTTCCAGCCCGCTTCATCCGTCGGCTTTGGATGGGTCGGGCAGGGGGCTGCGACGATGCCGACCGGGTCATCGACATGGGGGTCGCCCGGCAATTTGCTGACGGCGAAAGCCGGGGTGGTCAGCGCCAATGCGCCACATAAAGCGATAAGATGCCGCATCCTCTTCCTCATTTCTGATCGGTCTTCTTCTTCCAGGTGGCGGGTATCGTCATGCCGGGATCAGCCCATGCTTTGCGGCGAAGGTCGCGAACAGATCGGGCCAGGCCGACGCCTGCATCGTCCGGGGCAGGCGCACGCCAAAGCCATGGCCGCCATCTTCGAAAATATGGAGCGCGACCGGGCGCCTCGCCGTTTCCATCGCCTGGAAGAGGGCGATGCTGTTGGCGGGCGGGACCAAGCCGTCGTCGGTCGCATGGACCAGGAAGATCGGCGGGGTCGCGCCATCGACGCGCAACTCCACCGATCGCGCCCGCCGCATGTCGGGCGATGCGTCCGGCCCCAGCAGCATGTCGCGCGATCCGCCATGGGTGAAAGGCGCGTCGAGACTGACGACCGGATAGATCAGGCCCGCGATATCGGGCCGGGCGTCCTGCCGGTCGGCGGCATCGACGGGATCATAGACCGTTTCGCCATGGCGCGTCGCCAGCGACCCGGCCAGATGCCCGCCGGCGGAGAAGCCGAGCACGCCGACCCGGTCCTGTGCGACACCGAGTTGGACAGCATTGGCGCGAATTATTCGCATCGCCCGCTGCGCATCCTGCAACGGCACATCCTGACGCCGCGCCCAGCCTTCGCCGGGCAGACGATAGAGCAGGACGAAGGCGGTGATGCCGCGCGCATTCAGCCAGGCGGCCTGGCTGGTCCCTTCATTGTCATAGGACAGGAAGGCATAGCCCCCGCCCGGCACCACCAGCATCGCCGCGCCATTGGGGCGGGCAGGGCGGCGCACCACCAGCACCGGCCGCGCGATGCCGGTGACCCAGCGATCGGGCGTGGTCGGGTCTTTCGACTGGTCGGCGATCTTGCGGACGATCCGCGCGTCCGTCCCGCCCGGCGGCGTGCCCGGCCACAGGTCGATCAGTTCGTCGGCCGCGCTCGTCTGCGCGCGGGCCAGGCTCGGCAGTGCGGCCAATCCCGCCGCCGCCAGCAAAGCGGCACGCCGGTCCATGTCGCTCATTGTCCGCCCTCCATATCGCGCGGGGGTATCAGCATGATCGGCGACATCGCGCCGCCGATCGTGGCGGCCGCGTCGCGCACCAACTGGCTGCACGCCTCCATCGTCGCCCGGTTCGCCGCGCCATCGACGAAGGGCATGGTCAGCGCCGCGCGTGCAACCCCGCCGGCCAGGATCGGCGCGGACAGGTCGGTGATGCCGGTCAGCATCGGGCTGGGCGAAATCGCGCCGCCATTGGCCACCGCCGCGTCGAGCCGTGCGGTCAATTCGGCCTCGTCCAGCGTCTCGCCGGTGGCGCGGATGTCGTCCAGCATCGCTATCCGCGCCTCGGTCGGCTGGAAGGCGAGCAGGGTGCGCCCGGAATTGGACCGGTGCAGCGGCCGGCGATAGCCCACGCGCACGGCAAAGCCCGACAGGCCCGGTGCTTCAATGGCGATGATGACGACCATCTCCGCGCCTGACGCGACGGCGAGGTGACAGCTCTGCCCGGCCCTGCGTGCCAGATCCTGCATCACCGGCAGGGCGGTGGAGGCGAGGTCGCGAATCGGCGGCTGGCTCATGCCGAGCGCAAACAGCCGGTTGGTCAGACGATAGCCTTCCTCGGCGCGGGCGATATAACCATGCTCTTCCAGCACCTGCAACATGCGGAAAATTTCGCTGACCGACCGGCCCAGAGCGATGGATATGTCAGACATTATCAACGGATCGCTGGCGGCTGCGAGCAATTCCAATATCTCAAGCCCTTTGGTCAGGGCGGGTGCCTGATAGCGCGACTTGCCGGTCATTCTGCTCCTCCCCGAACCGATGCTCCTGGGTATCGGAGCCGCCTTGCCGGTGCCTCTTTCTAATCATTGTCCACATATGAAATCAATTTTTATATTTCATAATTCAAAATGTGGGAGTAATGGGAGGTCGTCTTGTTACCGCTCCCAAAGCGGGACGAGGCGCATAAGGGAAGGTTTTCGGCGGCCCGAAGCGGTCGCGAATCGAACGCTCCGATCGGGGCGTCAGGGAGAGGAAGGGGTTTCATGACCAAGATCACGCCTATGCCGCGTCGCGCCGCGTTGCTGGCCGGCATTTCGATCGCCAGCATCGCGCTGGGGACCAACGTCCATGCGCAGGACGCCACGCCGCCGCAGCCGGCCGCGACCGAAGGCGACATCGTCGTCACCGGCGTCCGCGCCAGCCTGTCGAGCGCCCAGGCGATCAAGCGCAACAGCGACGTCATCGTCGATTCGATCGTCGCCGAAGACATCGGCAAGCTGCCCGACCGCAACGTCGCAGAGGCGCTCCAGCGCATTCCCGGCATCCAGGTCCAGCGCCGTTTTGGCGAAGGCAGTTCAGTCGCGATCCGCGGCCTGACTCAGGTGCGGACCGAACTGAACGGTCGCGACATCTTCACCGCCAGCGGCGCCAACCAGCTTAACCTTGAGGATATTCCTTCTGAACTGCTGTCCGGCATCGACGTCTATAAAAATCCGTCGGCCGACCTGATCGAAGATCAGTTGTCGGGCACGATCAATTTCCGCACCCGCAAGGCGTTCGACTTTGACGGTTTCAAGGCAGCCGCATCCCTGACCCAGAGTCATTTCGACCTGGTCGACCGTTATAAGCCGTCGGCCTCGCTCCTGCTGAGCAACCGTTGGGACACGGGCATCGGTGAAATCGGCATCCTTGCCAGCGTCTCTTTCCAGAAGACCGCCTTCCGCCAGGATACCATCTCGACCGAGCCTTTCTATACGCTCGACCCCTCCGTGCCCGGCGATGCCGCCGTGCTGGCGACCCTGGGCCGCACCGGTCAGGTGACCACGCTGCCCCACGGCACCGGCATTGGCGAAGTCTATGGCGACCGCCGCCGCCTGGGCACCGACGTATCGGTCCAGTGGCGCCCCAGCGACACGCTGGAGTTGACCGCCGAAGTCTTCCGTTCGGATTACAAGTTCCGCTACGACGACTATAGCTTCTTCGCCTACACGTCGAACAGCGCGATCCAGCCGCTGCCCGGCGCGCCGTTCACCTATGCCGATAATGGCGATTTTCAGAGCGGCACATTCATCAACCTGCCCGTCGGCAACAACACCAGTGCGGAAACGCGCCGGTCGAAGACGACCGACTATTCGCTGAACCTGAAATGGAAGCCCAGCGCCAACCTGACCGTCACGGCCGACGGCCAATATGTGGATGCAAAAACGAAAAATCTGCGTTCGATCTTCGGCCTGAACGGCACCGCGGATACGCTGTATCAGGATATTTCGGGATCGGTGCCGGTCGTGAATATCGGTTCGGCCACTGGCCTTGCCAATCCGGCGACCTACAACAGCGCCTTCTACCTCGACAATCTCAACGAATCGAAGGCGTCGGACAGGACCGCAAGGCTGGACGCCGAATATCGCTTCGACGCGGGCATCCTCTCGTCGATCAAGGCGGGCATCCGCTTCGCTGACCGCAAAAACCGGACGATCGATACCGGCTATCGCTATACCGGCCTGGCAGGCATTCCCAGCCAGTTGGAAAATGTCGATCTGAGTAATTTTTTCCGCGGCGACGCCGACCTGTTCGGTAACATCATCGCCTTCAACCGTGGCATCATCCGCAACTATCAGGATACGCTCGACACGCTGGGTATCGCCGGCGCACCGGCCTATGTCCAGAGCGGCACCAACGAACAACGCCAGAAGACCTGGACCGGCTATGCCACCGCCTTCTTCAAGGCCGATCCTGTCGATGGCAATATCGGCGTGCGCGTGGTTCGCACCGATCTCGACGTATCGGGCTTCTACCAGCAGATCGCGATCATCCAGAACCCCGACGGCACCGAAAGCAACGGCCCGGCCGAGTTCAATCCCATCAATGCGTCGCGCAGCTATACCTCGGTGCTGCCCAGCCTGAACCTGCGCGTTCACCTGGCCGATGACCTGCAATTGCGCCTGGCGGCGGCGAAGAATATTTCGCGGCCCAGCTTTGGTCAGTTGAACCCCAGCCTCAACATTACCGAACCAGGCCAGGCGCAGCAGGATCAGTTACACCTGACCAGCGGTGGGAACCCCTATCTAAAGCCGATGAAGTCGGACAATCTCGACCTGTCGCTGGAATGGTATTTCTCCCGGACCGGGTCGCTGACAGCCGCCGGATTCTACAAAAACATCAAAAACTATATTCAGACGGCCGTCGCGGCCCGCGACGTAACCTTCAACAATGGCAACACCTATGAATATCAGGTCACGTCTTTCAACAACGTCGCCAAGGGCAAGGTGAAGGGTTTTGAACTGGCCTATCAGCAGTTCTTCGACTTCCTGCCTGGACCGCTCAGTGGCCTGGGCATGCAAGCGAACTTCACTTATGTAGACTCAAAGGCGCCGTCTCCGGCGACGACCGGGCCGGTCGTCAACGTGCCGCTGGAATTGCTGTCCAAATATAATTATAACCTTGTCGGCATCTACGAACTCGGCGGGTTGTCGGCGCGCGTCGCTTATAACTGGCGCAGCAAATATGTCGTCACCACGGCGGGCAACGGCACCGGCAACCTGCCAATCTTCAACAAACCCTTCGGTCAGCTGGACGCATCAGTCAGCTATAATGTCACGCCGCAATTTGCTCTGGCGGTCGATGGTGTGAACCTGACCAACACGCGCCGATCGACCTATTTCGGCATCGACAGCCGTCCGCGCGACGTCGTCGTCAACGACCGCCGCATCAGCTTGACCGCCCGCATCACCTATTGATCCGCCATGCGGGCGTTTCTAGCGTCCCCCCCTGGGCAGGCCGGACCGCGATGCGGCCGGTCTGCCATTTTTGGTCAACATGGAGGATGGCCCGATGGACATGCAGGGAGCCGGCATCGAACGCGGCAGCCGGACGGCGATGGTCCTGACCACCGGCCTCTTCTTCCTGTGGGGAGTGGCGAACAACCTCAACGATGTGCTGATCGCCCATTTCCGGCATGTCTTTTCGCTGTCGGATTTTCAGTCGGGTCTGGTCCAGTCGGCCTTCTATCTCGGCTATTTCTGCTTCGCCATTCCCGCCGCGTTGGCGGCGGAGCGGCTGGGCTATAAGGCGACGGTCATCCTGGGCCTGCTGCTGTTCGGCGGCGGCGCGCTGCTGTTCCTGCCAGCCTCGATGCAGCTGAGCTATGGCTTTTTCCTCTTCGCTTTGTTCGTGATCGCCAGCGGCCTGGCCTTTCTGGAGACGGCGGCCAATCCGATGGTCGCGGCGATGGGACCGGCGGAGGGGGCGGCGCAACGTCTCAACCTGGCGCAGGCGTTCAACCCGCTGGGGTCGATCGCCGGCGTGGCGCTGGGTGCGACGCTGATCCTGTCGGATGCGCCGCAACAAGGTGCGGCGGGCGCGGCGGCGGTGCAACTCCCCTATCTCGGCATCGCGGCGGTCGTGCTGGGCTGGGCCGCGGTGCTGGCCTTCACCCGCTTTCCTCGCGCCGCGACGCAGGCCGACGGCAGCGGCGGGTCGGCGCTGGCGGGCTATGGTACCTTGCTGCGCCGACCACGCTACATGGCCGGGGTCGCCGCGCAATTTTTCTATGTCGGCGCGCAGGTCGGTATCTGGAGCTACCTGATCCGCTATGCGCAAAGCGTCGTGCCCGGCATCGGCGCGCAAAAGGCGGCCTGGCTGCTGACCCTGTCGCTGGCGCTGTTCATGGTCGGCCGTTTCATCGGCGCGGCCTTGTTGTCCCGGTTCGACGGCGCGCGGCTGATGGCGCTCTTCGCGGCGATCAATATCGCTCTGTCGCTGGTGGCAGTGGCGGGCGGCCTCGTCGGCCTCGCCGCGCTGGTGGCGACCAGCTTCTTCATGTCGATCCTGTATCCCACCATTTTCGTCCTGTCGCTGCGGGGGCTGGGACCACTGACCAAGGCGGGTGCGTCGATGATCGTGATGGCTATCATCGGCGGCGCGGTGCTGACCATGGCGATGGGCCTGCTATCTGACATGGCCGGCACGATCCGGGCGGCGATGGTCGTGCCCGCGCTCTGCTTCGCGGTCGTGGCGCTCTACGCTCGCGCCGCGCGGCGGGAGGGGGCGACATGATCCCCAATTTCGGCATGGGCACCGCGCCCATCGGGAACCTCTATCGCGCCGTCAGTGACGCGGAGGCGCGCGCCACGCTCGACGCGGCCTGGGACGCGGGCATCCGTTACTATGACACCGCGCCCCATTATGGCTTTGGCCTGGCCGAACGCCGGCTGGGGGCGATGCTGGCGGAGCGCGATCCGGCGGGCGATGCGGTGCTATCGACCAAGGTCGGCCGCCTGCTGACGCCGACCCATGCCACGGGCGAACGGCACGGCTTCGTCGATGCCGATCCCTATGATCCGGTCTTCGACTATGGCCATGACGCGGTGCTGCGATCTTTCGAGGGCAGCTGCGCGCGGCTTGGCCGCGATCGGATCGACCTGCTGCTCGCCCATGATCTCGGCCGGGCGACCCATGGCGACGATCATGAGCGCCACCTGCGCGTCTTCCTGAACGGCGGCTACCGCGCAATGCGCGACTTACGCGATGCGGGCGCGATCGGCGCGATCGGCATCGGCGTCAATGAAGTCGCGATCTGCGACGAGATACTCGACCATGTCGCCCTGGACATGATCCTGCTCGCCGGGCGCTATACGCTGCTCGATCGCAGCGCGGAGCGGTTGCTGGCGCGCTGCGTGGAATTGGGCGTGCAGGTCATTATCGGCGGCCCCTATAATAGCGGCATATTGGCGCGCGATCTTAGCGGCCCGCTGCATTTCGACTATGCCCCGCCCAGCGCGGACATTCTGGGCAAGGCGCATCGGCTGTCGGACCTATGTGTCCAGTTCGACGTCTCGCTGCCTGCTGCCGCCCTGCAATCCCCGCTCCGCCATCCCGCGGTCGTCAGCGTCATTCCCGGCCTGGTCGGCGCGGATCAGGTCGCCGACACCATGACCCGCCTCTCGACGCCCTTGCCCGATCCACTCTGGCCCGCGCTCGACGCCGCAATAAAAGACACAGCCATGGTGCAGGACGATGCCCGCCTGATCCTGCTGCACCCGGACGATAATGTCCTGATCTGCGTCCGCGCGATCGAGACGGGCGATATTCTTCCTGTCTCCGGCGGCACGATCCCGGCGCGCGAGGGCATCGCCATCGGCCACAAGATCGCCCGTGCGCCGCTGAGCGCCGGTGACAAGGTCATCAAATATGGCGCGCCGATCGGGTCGATGACCGCCGATGCCGCCACCGGCGACTGGGTACATATGCATAATATGAAGAGCGACTATATCAGCAGCCACACGCGCACCGCGCTGGAGAAGGGGGCATGATCCAGGCATGGCTCCGGCAGGATGGGCGCAAGGGCATCCGCAACGTCGTCGCGGTCGCCTATCTGGTCGAATGCGCGCATCATGTCGCGCGGCGGATCGTGGACAAGGCGGACGATCCCGACGTCCAGCTGATCGGCTTTCCCGGCTGCTTTCCCAATGCCTATGCCGCCAAGGTTATGGAGGCGATCGCCACCCATCCCAATGTCGGCGGCCTCGTGATCGTGTCGCTGGGATGTGAGAGCTTCAACCGCGAGCGGCTGCTGGCGGTGGCGCGGGCGAGCGGGCGGCCGGCCGAACTGCTGGTGATCCAGGAAACGGGCGGCACCGCCGCCACGATCGAGGCCGGCGTCGAAGCGGTGGCGCGGGTGCGCGCCGCCATCGCCAACGTGCCGCGCGGGCCGATGGGCGTTGAGGAACTGATCGTCGGCACCATCTGTGGCGGGTCGGACGGGACCAGCGGCATCACCGCCAACCCGGCGGTCGGCCGCGCCTTCGACAGGCTGGTCGCGGAAGGCGCGGCCTGCATCTTCGAGGAGACGGGCGAACTGGTCGGCTGTGAGACGATCATGGCGACACGCGCCCGCACGCCCGCACTCGCCGTCGCGATCGAACAATGCGTGCAGAAGGCGGAACGCTATTACACGATCATGGGATTTGGCAGCTTCGCGCCGGGCAATGCGGAAGGTGGCCTGACGACGCAGGAAGAAAAGTCGATGGGCGCCTACAGCAAGTCCGGCTCGTCGACTATCGACGGCATATTGAAGCCAGGCGACCTGCCCCCGACGGGCGGACTCTACCTGCTCGACGTCGTGCCCGATGGCGAACCGCGCTTCGGCTTTCCCAATATCTCCGACAATGCGGAGATCGTCGAACTCATCGCCTGCGGCGCGCATCTGACCTTGTTCACCACGGGGCGCGGATCGGTGGTCGGATCGGCCATATCGCCGGTCATCAAGATCTGCGCCAATCCCGACACTGGCCGCCGCCTGGCCGCCGACATGGACGTCAATGCCGGCCGCATATTGGAAGGCGAGGCGACGCTGGAGCAGGTCGGCACGGAAATCTACGACAAGGTGCTGGCCGTCGCGGCGGGCGAACGCAGCATTTCAGAATCCCTTGGCCATCAGGAGTTTATTTTGACCTATAAGGCGTTCGATCCCATCGGTCCCGACTGCCTGCCGACGAGCCATCGCGCATGAGCGGGCGGCTTGAAGGCAAGGTCGCGTTGATCACCGCAGCGGCGCGCGGCATCGGCCGCGCCACGGCGCAGCGCTTCGTAGCGGAGGGCGCGCAGGTGATCGCGACTGACCGGGACCGCGACGCGCTCGACGGGCTGGAAGGCTGCGACCTGCGCGCGCTCGACGTGACTGACGGTGCGGCGGTGCGGGCGCTAGCGCAGGAGGTGGGCGCGATCGACATCCTCGCCAATATCGCGGGCGTGGTCCATGCCGGCAACATCCTCGAATGTCCGCAGGAAGATTGGGATTTCGCCCTTTCGCTCAACATGACCGCCATGTATCACACGATCCGCGCGTTCCTGCCCGGCATGGTGGAGAGGGGCGCGGGATCGATCGTCAACATGTCCTCCATCGCCAGTTCGGTGAAGGGCATCCCCAACCGCTTCGTCTATGGCGCGAGCAAAGCAGGCGTCATCGGCCTGACCAAGGCGGTCGCCGCCGATTTCGTCGGACAGGGCGTGCGCTGCAATTGCATCTGCCCCGGCACGATCGACACGCCCTCGCTGCAACAGCGGCTGCACGACACCGGCGATTATGCGGCGGCACAGGCGGCCTTCGCCGCGCGCCAGCCGATGGGCCGGCTTGGCCGGGCGGAGGAGATTGCCGCGCTGGTGCTGTACCTCGCCAGCGACGAAGCGTCCTTCACCAGCGGCGCGGTCCATGTGATCGACGGCGGCTGGGTCAATTGATGCGGCACGTCCTGCTGATCGACCTCGCCGACGACGCGGCGGCCATCGCGCACTATGAGGCGTGGCACGCATCCGGCGCGCTGCCGCCCGCAATCGCCGCCAGCATCCGCGCGGCCGATGTTACCGCCATGGACATCTACCGCAGCGGCAATCGGCTGGTCATGCTGATGGAAACCGGCCCCGGTTACGATCCCGCGACCAAGGCGGCGGCCGACGACGCCGACCCGGCGGTGCAGGCCTGGGAAGCGCAGATGGATGCCGTCCAGCGCCCGCTGCCTTGGGCCAAGCCCGACGCCAAATGGACGCAGGCGACCCGTATCTTCTCTCTTGATGAACAGCCCTGAAAGGCCCCTTGATGATGTTCACCCGGACCTTGCTCGCCGTGTCCCTGCTGCTCACCACCCCCGCCCTGGCGCAGGGCGACACGCCCCATATCGAAAGAAAGGCCGGCCGCCACGCGCTGATCGTCGACGGCGCGCCCTTCCTGATATTGGGGGGGCAGGTCAATAACAGCAGCAATTATGCCGCGCCGCTGGCGAAGGTCTGGCCCGTGCTGGACCGGATCGGCGCGAACACGGTCGAAGCGCCGATCGCCTGGGAGCAACTGGAGCCACAGGAGGGGAAGTTCGACTTCAGCTTCGTCCAGACGCTGCTGGATGAGGCGCGCAAGCATGACAAGCGCATCGTCCTGCTGTGGTTCGGCGCGTGGAAGAATACCGGCCTTGCCTACACGCCCGACTGGGTGAAGCTGGACAATCGCCGCTTTCCGCGCATGAAGACGAAGGACGGGCAGGATCATGGCGTGCTGTCGCCCCATGGCGCGGCGACCCTGGCGGCGGACAAGCGCGCCTTCCTGGCGCTGATGACCTATATTCGCGATCACGACGCAAAGAATACGGTCATTCTGGTCCAGCCGGAAAATGAGGTCGGCAGCTATAAAAATCCCCGCGACTACAGCACCGCCGCGCAGAAGCTATTCGACGGCCCGGTGCCCGCGGCGCTGACCAAGGCGCTGCAAAAGCCCGGCGGCGATTGGGCGAGCGTCTTCGGCGACCAGGCCGATCGCGCCTTCAACACCTGGCACACCGCCCGCTATATCGAGGTGCTGGCGAGCGCGGGCAAGGCGATCAAGCCGCTGCCGATGTATGTGAACGCGGCGCTGGGCGACCCGTTCGGCAAGCCCGATCCGCAGTCGCTGTCGAGCGGCGGGCCGCAGGGCGACGTCATCGACATCTGGAAGGCGGCGGCCCCCTCGATCGATTTCGCCGCGCCCGATATCTACGATCGCGCCAGCCGCAACGTCTTCAAGCATCTCGATCTCTACACGCGGTCCGACAATGCGCTGATGGTGCCGGAAATCGGCAATGCCGCCGAATATGCCCGCTATTTCTGGGCGGCGCTGGGGCGCGGCGCGATCGGCTTTGCGCCGTTCGGCATGGATGACACCGACTATTTCAACTATCCGCTTGGCGCCAAGCGCTTCGACGATGCGACGCTAAACGCCTTCGCCGCCAAATATCGCATCATGGCGTCGGCACCCTGGGCGAAGATCGCGTTCGCCCATCCCGTCTGGGGCGCGGCCAAGCCCGATGATGGCGCGCCCGTTAGCACGACAATGGGCGACTGGACCATTATGACCAGCTTTGGCCAATGGCAGTTCGGCCAGCGCGACTGGTTTCCCAAGGCCGACCTGCCCGCCTGGGCCACCGAGCCGACCGGGGGCGCGGTGGTCGCGCAACTGTCGGCCAATGAATTTCTCTTCACCGGCGACCATGTCCGACTGACCTTCGCGGCCAAGGAAGGCAGCGCGCCGGGCGGGATGATCGTCAAGGTGGAGGATGGGCATTTCGACAAGGACGTCTGGGTCATGGATCGCGTATGGAACGGCGACCAGACCGACTATGGCCTCAACATCATCGACAAGCCGGTGTGGATCAAGGTGACGATGGGCCGCTATCGGTAACGTCTTGGACAGTTCGCAACGCATTAAAAGCGCTGCAAACTGTCCAACTCGCTGTTTCAATCAGGCTTTCAGATCGAACCGATCGGCATTCATCACCTTCACCCAGGCCGCCACGAAGTCCTTGACGAACTTGCCGCCGGCATCGGCCGAAGCATAGACTTCCGCGAGGGCGCGCAGCTGAGAATTAGCGCCGAAGGCCAGGTCGGTGCGCGTCGCCGTCCACTTCTCCGCATGGCTGGCGCGGTCGGTGCCGACGAACGTCTCGTCGCTCGTATCGTCCACCTGTTTCCAGGCGGTGCCCATGTCGAGCAGATTGACGAAATAATCGTTGGTCAACTGCCCGACACGGGTCGTGAGCACGCCATGCTTCGACCCGCCATGATTGGCGCCCAGCACCCGCAGCCCGCCGACCAGCACAGTCATTTCCGGCGCGGACAGGCCCAGCAGTTGCGCCCGGTCGACCAGCAATTCTTCCGTCGGCACATTATAGCGCGTCTGGAGATAGTTGCGGAAGCCATCCGCCTTGGGCTCCAGCACGTCGAAGCCTTCGGCATCGGTCTGTTCGGCAGCCGCATCGGTACGACCCTGCGTGAAGGGCACGGTCAGATCGTGGCCCGCCGCCTTCGCCGCCTGTTCGATGCCGACGCTGCCGCCCAGTACGATCAGGTCGGCGATCGACGCGCCGCTCTCGCTGGCGATGCCTTCATACACCGCCAGCACCCGCGCCAGCGCCGCCGGCTCATTGACGTCCCAGTCCTTTTGCGGGGCCAGGCGCAAACGGCCGCCATTCGCGCCGCCGCGATGGTCCGACCGGCGATAGGTGACGGCGGACGCCCAGGCGGTTTTGACCAGATCCTGCACCGACAGGCCGGACGCCGCGATCTTCTGCTTGAGCGCGGCGACATCCGCTTCGCCCAGCGCCGGTCCGGTCGCGGCGGGGATCGGATCTTGCCAGATCAGGTCTTCGGTCGGCACTTCGGGGCCAAGGTAGCGCGCCTTTGGTCCCATATCGCGATGGCACAGCTTGAACCAGGCGCGGGCGAAGGCGTCGGCGAAATAAGCGGGATCGGCCCGGAATTTCTCCATTACCGCGCGGTATGCCGGGTCAAACTTCATCGCCATGTCGGCGGTGGTCATCATCGTCGGCACCTTGACGCCGGGCGTATGCGCCTTGGGGGCCAGCGTCTCCTCCGGGTTGCCGACCGGCTGCCATTGTTTCGCGCCCGCCGGGCTGCGCACCAGTTCATAGTCATGGTCCAGCAGCATGTCGAAATAGGTCATGTCCCATGTGATCGGCGTCGGCGTCCACGCGCCCTCGATCCCGCTGGTTATGGTATGGTCGCCCATGCCGCTTTCATGACCGCTCTGCCAGCCCAGTCCCTGCTGCGCGATGTCCGCGCCTTCGGGTTCCGCGCCGACCAGCGATGCGTCGCCTGCGCCATGCGCCTTGCCGAACGTATGGCCACCTGCGGTCAGCGCCGCGGTTTCCTCATCATTCATGCCCATCCGCGCGAAGGTTTCGCGAATGTCGCGGCCCGACTGGAGCGCGTCGGGATTGCCGCCCGGACCTTCGGGATTTACGTAGATCAGGCCCATCTGGATCGCGGCCAGCGGGCTTTCCAGCACCATCTCCTTGTCGGGCTGGATGCGGGTTTCATTGCCGTCCTGGCCGACCCATTGCTCCTCGGTGCCCCAATAGATGTCCTTTTCCGGCTCGAACACGTCGGCGCGACCGCCACCGAAACCAAAGACGGGTCCGCCCATCGACTCGATCGCGACATTGCCGGCCAGGATCATCAGGTCGGCCCAGCTGAGCTTCTGGCCATATTTCTGCTTGATCGGCCACAGCAACCGGCGCGCCTTGTCCAGATTGCCATTGTCCGGCCAGCTATTGAGCGGGGCGAAGCGCTGCGACCCGGAAGACGCGCCGCCGCGCCCGTCGCCGGTGCGATAGGTGCCAGCGCTGTGCCACGCCATGCGGATGAAGAAGGGGCCATAATGGCCGTAATCGGCCGGCCACCAGGGCTGGCTGTCGGTCATCAGCGCCGTCAGGTCCGCCTTTACCGCATCATAATCGAGCGATTGGAACGCCGTGGCATAATCGAAATCGTCGCCCATCGGATCGCCCGACAGGCCGTTCTGCTGGAGAATTTCAAGCGACAGCTGGTTGGGCCACCAGTCGCGGTTGGTGCGGCCGAGCAAGGTGCGCCGCGCCGCGGGCTCCTTCATCGGGCATCCCAGCGGATCAGAGGTTTTGGCATCCATGTCTTCTCTCCTGCTTCAAGTCCCTGCATCGTTTTGTAGGAGCATAGTCCAGTCGAACAAAGCCGGGAATATCGCTCTGTCTGATCGATAATATGAGTGGAAGGCAGGGTGATGACGTTTCATGATCGTAAGGAACTTCCGGGTCGGTCGGGCGCTGATGCGAGCGGAGGTGGTCACATGGCAGCACGCGCATATTGGCAGGGGCAGATTCGGCTGGCCCTTGTATCGATCCCGGTGGAAATCTATCCGGCCACCCGCTCCGGCGCAGCAATATCCTTCCGCCAGATCCATGAGCCGACCGGCAAGCCAATCAGCTATGAAAAGGTCGTGCAGGGCGTCGGCCCGGTGGACCGCGACGAAATCCTCAAGGGCTTTGAAATCTCCAAAGGCAATTATGTGCTGTTGGAAGAGGAAGAAATCGAGGCGGTAAAGATCGAGAGCCGCAAGACGCTGGAACTGGTCCAGTTCGTCGAGTCCGATGCGATCGACGTCCTCTATTATGAAAAGCCCTATTTCGTGGTTCCGGCAGACGATTTGGCGGAGGAAGCCTATGCCGTGTTGCGCGACGCGCTGCGCCAGACGAAGAAGGTGGGCCTTGGCCAATTGTCGGTGCGCGGGCGCGAACAGCTCGTATCCTTAAAGCCCTGCGGTCGCGGGCTAGTGCTGGAAATATTGCGCTATGCCGACGAGGTCACCCGCGCGCAGACCTATTTCCGCAACCTGCCCGACGACAAGGCCGACGCCGATCTGCTAGACCTCGCCACCACGATCATCGAAAAGAAGACCGCACCCTTCAAGCCGGAGGAATTTCACGACCACTATGTCGACGCCCTCCAGCGACTGATCGAAAAAAAGAAGAAGGCCAAGGGCAAGCGGATCATCGAGGATGTCGAGGAGCCGGCCAGCGCCAAGGGCGGCAACGTGATCGACCTGATGGCCGCGCTCAAGAAATCGGTCGGCGATAACGGCAAGGCGACGCCGGCGATAAAAGCGCCAGCCAAGGCAGCCGCGATCAAGCCCCGCACGCCGGCCAAGCGCAAAAGCGCCTGATCCATGGCCCGCGATCCGCTCGCCGCCTATAATCAGAAGCGCGACTTCGCTCGCACCCACGAGCCGAAGGGCGAGATGGCCAGGACGGGTGGCAATAGTTTCGTCGTGCAGAAACATGACGCGACCCGGCTGCACTGGGACTTCCGGCTGGAAATCGACGGCGTTCTAAAAAGCTGGGCCGTGACCAAGGGGCCGAGCATCGACCCGGCGGACAAGCGCCTGGCGGTGCGGACCGAAGATCACCCGCTAAGCTATGGCGATTTCGAGGGATTGATACCCGAAGGCGAATATGGCGGCGGCACGGTGATGCTATGGGACCGCGGCACTTGGCAGCCGGTGGAAGGCAAGAGCGCCAAGGATCTGGAAAAGGGCCATTTGCACTTCACCCTGGATGGCGAGCGGATGAAGGGCGAATGGCTGCTAGTGCGGATGAAGGGGCGGCCGAAGGAAAAGCGCGAAAACTGGCTGCTGCGCAAGATCGAGGACGCCGACGCGGGCGAAGGCGACCAGTTGGTCGAACGGGCGCTGACCAGCGTGCTGACCGGGCGTTCGATGGCGGAAATCGCGGCGGACAAGACGGGCGCCCAGTCGCTCGCCGGGGTGAAGGGCAAGGCCTTCGCCGGCAAGATGCAGGCGGCGCGCGATCATAATGAACAGGTCGCGGCCAAGCCGCGCAAGGCCGCAGGCAAGCCGCCTGCCTTCGCCAAGCCCCAACTCGCGACGCTGGTGGACGATGTGCCAGTGGGTAATGACTGGCTGCACGAAATGAAGTTCGACGGCTATCGCGCGCTCGCCGCGGTGGCGGGGGAGCAGGTCAGCATCTTCACCCGCAGCGGGCTGGACTGGACCGACAAGTTCCAACCACTTATAAAGGCGATCGCCGCGCTGGACCTGCCGCCCGCCCTGATCGACGGAGAGATCGTCGCTTTCGGCGATGATGGCAATCCCAGTTTTTCGGCGCTCCAATCTGTCCTGAAACGCGGTCATGGTGCGCAGCGCGAGGATACGCCCTTTCATTTCTTCGCTTTCGACCTGCTTTCGCTGGAGGGTCAGGATATGAAGGCCTTCCCGCAGATCGAGCGGAAGGAGCGGCTGGAAGCGCTGCTGAAAGCCGCAACCCCGCCCATCCATGTCGCCGATCATATCATCGGCGCGGGGGAGGCGCTGTATCGCTCGCTCTGCAACGCGGGGCAGGAAGGAATTATCTCGAAGCGGATCGACGCGCCCTATCGCGGCGACCGCACGCGCAACTGGGTGAAGGTAAAATGCACCCGGCGGCAGGAGTTCGTCATCATCGGCCGCAGCGCCAGCAATGCGCGCGGTCGCCCCTTCGCCTCGCTGCTGCTCGCCCAGCATGAGGGCAAGGCGCTGGTCTATAAGGGCAAGGTCGGCACTGGCTTCGATGCGGACATGATGGCTACGCTCAACAAGGCGATGATCCCGCTCGAAACGGATAAAGCTCCAGCGGACGTGCCAAGGACCGATGCGCGCGGCGCGACCTGGCTGAAGCCCAAGCTGGTCGCCGAAATCGCCTTCGCCGAATTTACCGCCGACGGCAGGGTGCGCCATGCCAGCTTCTTGGGCCTGCGCACCGACAAACCGGCAAAAGCGGTCGCGCCGGAAAAGCCCGCCGCCGCGCCCAAGGCGACGCCCGTCGTCAGCATCACCAACCGCGACCGCGTCATCTTCCCCGAAAGCGACCAGACCAAGGGCGAACTGGCCGACTATTACGCCGAGATCGCCCCTCTGATGCTGCCTTTCGCCGCGCGTCGGCCGATCAGCCTGGTTCGTTGTCCGCAGGGGCGGGCGAAAAAATGCTTCTTCCAGAAACATGACAGCGGCGCCTTCGGCAAAGCGGTGCATCAGGTCGCTATCCGCGAGAAGGACGGGGGCAGCGAGGATTATATCTATGTCGAGGATGCCGAAGGGCTGCTCGCCTGCGTCCAGATGGGCACGATCGAATTTCATGGCTGGGCCAGCCGCACGGACGCAGTGGAACGGCCCGACCGCATGATATTCGACCTCGATCCCGACGAAGGCATGGATTTCGACCGGGTGAAAGCGGCGGCGCAGGACATTCGCGCGCGGTTGTCCGATATCGGCCTCGTCTCCTTCGCCATGCTGTCGGGCGGGAAGGGCGTGCATGTCGTCGTGCCGCTGACGCCGGGCCATAACTGGGAGACGCACAAGGATTTCGCGTCCCGCTTCGCCCAGGCGCTGAGCGCAGCAGAGCCCGACCGCTTCGTCGCGACCATGAGCAAGGCCAAGCGCAAGGATAAGATCTTCATCGACTGGCTGCGCAACCAGCGCGGCAGCACCGCAGTCCTGCCCTATTCGGCGCGCGCCCGCGCCGGGGCACCGATGGCGATCCCGATCGACTGGGACGAACTCGACGGCATCAAGGACGCGCATCCCTTCTCGATCGGCGACACGGAAACGCTGCTCGATCGTGCCACAAGTCTGAAAGGCTGGGGCTTCGCCGCGCAGGCGTTGCCTGACATTTGACCCGTCAACCCCGCGGCGTAAGGCCACCCAGCGCGATATCGACCAGCTTCTCCGCCACCTCTTGCGGACTTAATGGCCCATCGGGATCATGCCAGCGCGCCGGCCAGTTGAGCGCGCCCGCCAGCGTGAAGGAGGCGAAGCGGATATCCACCGGCGCGATCGATCCGTCGGCGATCCCCTCCGCGATCATCCCGCGCACCGCGTCGTCAATCTCCCGCTTGCGCGCGCGGAACCTGGTGGCGCTATCCATCGACAGCACCTCTTCATTGGTGCGGATTACGCAGCGGCCGAAATCGTCCATGTTGATGCAGGCATAGCGCAGCAGGAAAGCGCGCAGCCGGTCATGGCCGCTGCCTGCCGCGCCCGCCGCCGCATCCGCAGCCTCCCGCAGCATCGACAGGCCGCGATTGACGCATTCGACCAGCACCTGCTCCTTATTGCCCAAATAATGGTAGATGGTCGGCTTGCTGACGCCCAGGCTGGCGGCGACATCGTCCAGCGAGGTGGCATGATAGCCGCGCGCATTGAACATCCGCACTGCCGCCAACAGCACCGCTTCGCGCTTATCTGCCCGGTCCTGTTCCCGTTCCGCCTTGCTGCGGAAGGGGGAGGGCAGGGCGGTGTCAGAAACAGGGACGGCAGACTTGGGCAAGAACATCTCCTTTGAGCATCTGGAGCATTGACAAGAAACCTCCGGACAATCAATATACCCATGAGTAGATAAAATACGAGTGAGTTTATGCTGACCGAGATTCAGGCCGCCATCCGCGACACCGTGCGGGATTTCGCGCAGGAAACGATCCGCCCGCACAGCGCTCGCTTCGAAGCGGAAGGCGGCTATCCGCCCGAACTGTTCCGCGACATGGCGGGCCTTGGCCTGTGGGGCATGACCGCGCCCGCAGCCTTTGGCGGCGCGGAAACGGACGCCGTTTCCTACGCCTTGGCGCTGATGGAGATCGCGGCAGCCGACGGCGCGCTCTCGACCATCGTCTCCATCCAGAACTCCATCCTCGTGTCCGGCCTGCTCAAGGATGGCAGCGATGCACAGAAGGCGCGCTTCCTGCCCGACCTGATCGGCGGGCGCACCATCGGCGCCTTCGCCCTGACCGAGGCCGATGCGGGGTCCGACGCTTCCGCGGTGCGCACCCGCGCCACCAAGGTCGATGGCGGCTGGCGCATCACCGGGTCCAAACAGTTCATCACATCGGGCAAGATCGCTGGCCTTACGATGATCGTCGCCGTCACCAATCCTGATGCGGGCAAGAAGGGTCTGTCCGTCTTCATCGTGCCCACCGACCGCCCCGGCTATGGCGTGGACAAGGTCGAGTATAAGATGGGGCAGGGCGCGTCCGACACCTGCGCCTTGCGTTTCGACGACATGTTCGTGGAGGATGACCTGCTGATCGGTCAGCCGGGGCAGGGTTACCGCATCGCGCTCGCCAATCTGGAAACCGGCCGCATCGGCATCGCCGCCCAATGTGTTGGCATGGCGCAGGCTGCGCTCGACATCGCGGTTGCCTATGCCAAGGATCGCAAGAGTTTCGGCAAGGCGATCATCGATCATCAGGCGGTGGGCTTCCGCCTTGCCGATCTCGCCACCCGGTTGGAGGCGGCACGGCAACTCGTCCTGCACGCCGCACGGACCAAGGATGCGGGCCTGCCCTGCCTCGCCGAAGCCTCCATGGCCAAATTGTTCGCGTCCGAAGCGGCCGAGGCGATCGTGTCCGGCGCGCTCCAGACGCTGGGCGGCTATGGCTATCTGGAGGAATATGGCGTCGCCAAAATCTATCGCGATGTGCGCGTCTGCCAGATCTACGAAGGCACGTCGGACATCCAACGCATGGTCATCGCGCGCAGCCTTTAAGCAGGAGTCATAAGATGCAGGACGATCCCATTGTCATCGCCAGCTACGCCCGCACCCCGATGGGCGGGTTCCAGGGCGCATTGTCTTCGGTCAAGGCCACTGATCTGGGCGCGGCGGCGGTCAACGCCGCGGTCGAGCGCGCGGGCGTAGCGAATGATGCCGTCGATCGCATCTATATGGGCTGTGTCCTGCCCGCTGGCCTGGGCCAGGCACCGGCACGGCAGGTGGCGCTGGGTGCAGGTCTTGGCCTCAATACGGAGGCTACGACCGTCAACAAGATGTGCGGCTCCGGCATGCAGGCCGCGATCATGGCGCATGAAGCGCTCGCCAGTGGTGCAGCGGACATCGTGATCGCGGGCGGCATGGAAAGCATGAGCAACGCGCCCTATGCCCTGCCCAAGCATCGGTCCGGCGCGCGCATCGGCCATGACCGCGTGATCGACACGATGATGATGGACGGGCTGGAAGACGCCTATGAACCCGGCAAGGCGATGGGCGTGTTCGCGGAAGAAGCGGTGCGCGACTATCAGTTCACGCGCGAGGATCAGGACGCCTACGCCATTCGCTCGCTCGAACGCGCCAATGCTGCGATCGGCAGCGGGGCCTTCGCCCGCGAAATCACGCCGGTCACGGTGAAGGGGCGCGGCGGCGACACGATCGTCGACACCGACGAGCAGCCGGGCAAGGCCAGGCCGGAGAAGATCCCGTCCTTGAAGCCCGCCTTCGTCAAGGACGGCACCATCACCGCGGCCAACGCCTCCTCCATCTCGGACGGTGCGGCCGCGCTGGTCATGACCCGCGCCAGCGTCGCGGCGAAGCTTGGCCTCAAGACGGTCGCGAAGGTCGTCGCCACCGCCGGCCATGCGCATGAGCCGTCCAAATTCACCACCGCACCGGTGCCGGCCATGCGCAAGGTGCTGGAGAAGGCCGGCTGGTCGGTCGCCGATGTCGATCTGTTCGAAGTGAACGAAGCCTTTGCCGTGGTCGCCATGATCGCCGCGAAGGAACTGGGCATCCCGGCCGACAAGATCAACGTCAATGGCGGCGCGACCGCGCTCGGTCATCCGATCGGCGCATCGGGCGCGCGCATATTGGCGACGCTGATCGCCGCGCTCGAAACGCGCGGGTTGAAGCGTGGCGTCGCCAGCCTGTGCATCGGCGGCGGTGAAGCCACCGCCATGGCGATCGAATTGATCTGAAGGAGACAGCGATATGGACATCAAGGGCGTAGCAGCGATCGTCACTGGCGGCGCATCGGGACTGGGCAGAGCGACGGCGACGATGCTGGCGCAGCAGGGCGCGAAGGTCGCGATCTTCGACCTGAATGAAGAGGCTGGACAGGCGACCGCGCAAGCGCTGGGAGGTGTCTATGTCGCTGTCAATGTCGCGGACGACGCCAGCGTTTCGGCCGGTCTGGACGCGGTGGAAGCGGCGCATGGCGTCGCCCGCATCCTCGTCAACTGCGCGGGCATAGCGCCGGCGGTGAAAACGGTGGGCAAGGAGAATGCGCCGCACCCGCTCGACACCTTCGCAAAGACGGTGACGGTCAACCTGATCGGCAGTTTCAACATGATCGCCAAATTTTCCGCCCGGCTCGCCGCGGCGGAAGAAGTGGATGGCGAACGCGGCGTGATCGTCAACACCGCATCGGTCGCGGCCTATGACGGACAGATCGGCCAGGCGGCCTATAGCGCGTCCAAGGGCGGCGTGGTCGGCATGACCCTGCCTATCGCCCGCGATCTGGCCCAGCACAAAATCCGCGTGATGACGATCGCGCCGGGTATCTTCCTGACGCCGATGCTGGAGGCCTTCCCGCAAAATGTGCAGGACGCGCTCGGCGCGCAGGTGCCGCACCCCAGCCGCCTCGGCAAACCATCCGAATATGCGCAGTTGGTGGAAAGCATCGTCCGCAATCCGATGCTGAACGGCGAAGTCATCCGCCTGGACGGGGCGATCCGCATGGCACCGCGCTGATAAAAAAGCCCCCGGACCGGCGTGCAGTCCGATCCGGGGGTGGGGGAAACCGGCCTCAAAGGCCGGATTCCTTATCGGCTTGGCGCCAGCCGCATTGCCGCGCCGCCGCCCGGCGCCAGCCACAGGTCGTAACGGTCGCCCTTGCGGATGGTCCGCGTCTCATAAGCGATCTTGTGCCGTGCGTCGGTCAGATAGGTCGCACCTTCGCCGTCTTTGTAAATGGTGGCGGTGTAGGTCTTGCCCGGCTCCAGATAGTCGAAGCTGAGCGTCACCGTCCGCGCGGTCGCGTCGTTGACGCCGCCGACATACCAGTTCGCGCTGTTACGGTCCTTGCGCGCGAACATGGCATAGTCACCCACTTCGCCCGCGATCAGATGGCTTTCGCTCCAGTCGGCGGGCACCTTGGATATGAAATCCAGTTCCATGGGATATTTGGCCAGCGTCTCGACAAAATCCGCCGCCATCTGGATCGGCGAGTAAATGGCGAGATATAGGCCGAGTTGCTTCGCCAGCGTGGACGCCAGCGGCGCATGGTCCGCCCCCTCCAGGCTCAGCACGCCCGGCGTGAAGTCCATCGGCCCGGACAGCATCCGCGTGTAGACCAGCGTGGGTTCATGGTCCGGCCCGTTCGCAAATATGCCCCAGGCATTATATTCCATGCCGCGCGCGCCTTCGCGCCCGACCCAATTAGGATAGGTGCGGCGCAGGCCGGTGTCCTTGATCGGCTCATGCGCATTGATCGCGACATGATATTTGGCCGCCGTCTCCACGACGCGCAGATGATGCTGCGCCATGCGCTGACCGTCATGATATTCCATGCGGGTCTGACCCGGCGTATCGCCGGACGCGATGATCCCGCCCGCGTCCGCGACATAGCCGGTCTTGACGACATCGACGCCCAGGCCGCCATAGAGCTTCATCGCGTCGTCCAATTGCGCTTCATAATTGGCGATATTGCCGCCCGTCTCATGATGGCCGATCAGGTAGACGCCCTTCTTTTTCGCATAGTTGGCCAGGCCCGGCAGATCGAAGTCGGGCGTGGACTGGGTGTAGCTGAAATCGTCGCCATGGCCGAACCAGTCGCCGTTCCAGCCCTTGTCCCACCCTTCGACCAGTACGCCGCGAAAGCCGTGCTTGGCCGCAAAGTCGATATATTGCTTCGTCCTTGCGGTGGTGGCGCCGTGTTTTGGTCCCTCCGCCCATGTCCAGTCGCCCCGGATCATGCCCCACCAGAGGCCGATATATTTGGCGGGCTTGAACCAGCTGACATCGCCCAGTTTATTGGGTTCGTTGAGGTTCAATTCCAGATCATTCTCGACCAGCCCCGCCGCATCGTCGGCGATGCGGATGGTGCGCCACGGCGTGTTGAACGGCAGGTCGCGGATCACCCGCGCGCCCTGCGAGGAAGGGGAGAGGGTTGTGCGGAAGATCTGGCCGGTTGCGCGTTTCAGCAAATAGGCCGAATAATCTACCAGCGCCGCTTCGTGGAAACTCAGGTGCGTGCCATGGTCCAGCCGCATGGTGATGGGCGTGTGGGCGGTGGACACAGCGTCGATCGGCGTCTTCTGATAAACCTGTTCGTAGCGGTTCCATTCGCCGCCCGGTATCCACCAGGCCTGCCCCTTGGGCGCGATATCGAACTCGGTCGTCTCGTCGGCGATCTTCATCGTTTTGAGGCCGGGTTGCTCCGGCAATTCGTAGCGAAAGCCGACGCCGTCGTCGAACAGGCGGAAATGCACGTTCATCAACCGCCCGCCCTGGATTGCGGACTGGCGGAAACGGACCGTGACTGCATTATGCCGATCGGTCACGAAACGGCGCTCGCCCCAGGGCTGCTCCCAGCGATTGTCGCCCTGGCCCGTGGCTGACCCGGCGATGGAAAAGCCGCGCACCATGTTGAGCCCGTCGGTCAGAATGAAGCCCAGCTTCGACGGCGCGATCAGCAGCTTGCCCTTGCGTGACAACGACCAGGTGGGGCGGCTGTCATTGTCGGTGGAAACGGTCAGCACGATAGACCCGTCGGGCGAGGCGGCGGTGACGGCAGGGCGCGCCTCCTGCGCAAGGACCGGCGTCATGAAGACGAACGGAAGGGTCAGCGCGCAAGCGCGCAGCGACAGGTTCAGCATTGGGGCGTCTCCTTATTCTTCGATGATCAGCGCGCCGAAGGGCGGCAGGGTGCCGGGCGTGGCGCCATTGACGGCGGACAGCAGTTTGTTGGTGGGAGCTATGGCTTCGGGCCACGCCGCCAGCTCGGCGGACAGGTTGAACAAGCAGAGCAGCGACTGGCCGTAGGCGGTGCGGCGGAACAGCAGTCGCTGGTCGTCGGCGATGAGTATCTCCAGGCTGCCATGCCGCAGCGCCGGGTTCGCCTTGCGCAGCGCCAGCATCGCGCGGGTGTGGTGCAGCAGTGAAGCAGGATCAGCCTCCTGCGCGTCAACCGCCAGCGTCAAATGATCCGCACCATGGGGTAACCAAGGTTCGACGCTGGAAAAGCCCGCCTGCGCCGCATCGGCGGCCCAAGGCAGCGGCGTGCGCGCGCCGTCGCGCGACAGGGTCAGCGGCCAATTGGCGATCGCTTCGGGGTCTTGCAGCTTTTCGAAGGGAATATCGACCTGGGTGATCCCCAGTTCCTCGCCTTGATAGAGGATGGCGTTGCCGCGCAGCGCAACCAGCAGCATCGCCTTCAGCCGTCCGAACGCCGGGCGATCCTGCGGCGCGCACCAGCGCGACAGCGCGCGCGGCGCATCATGATTCTCGAACGCCCAGCTTGGCCAGCCCATGCCCGGTTCGTCGGGCCAGCGATCGACCGTGTCGGCCACCAGAGCGGGCGTCAGCGCGTCGGCATAGAGGAAGTTGAAGCCATAGGCGCTGTTGAGATGCGTCTCGCCCGCCGTATAGGCCTTCATCTCCGTCTCGGACAGGTCGCCGCCGACCTCCGCCACGGTGAAGATCGCGCCATATTCGTCGCAGAGCGTGCGGATGCGCTTGATGAAATCGACCACGCCGGGATGCGACTGGCTATATGTCTTGATCTGATAATCGAACGACCGGGTGCGCGGCTTGCCGGTGTCGGGCGCAGGCGGATTGTCGCGCAGCAAAGGATCGTGCATCGAATGGTTAAGCGCATCGAGGCGGAAGCCGTCCACCCCGCGATCCAGCCAGAAGCGCATCGCGCCGAGCAATGCGTCCTGCACCGCTGGCACATGGACGTTGAGTTGCGGCTGGCTGGTCAGAAACTGATGCATATAATATTGGCCGCGCCGCCCGTCCCAGGTCCAGGCCGGGCCGCCGAACACCGACTGCCAATTATTGGGCGGGGTGCCGTCTTCCTTGGGATCGGCCCAGACATACCAGTCCGCCTTGTCACCGCTGCCGCTGGCGCGGCTGTCCACGAACCAGTCGTGCAGGTCGGACGTATGGGCATAGACCTGGTCGATCGTGACTTTGAGGCCCAGCGCATGGGCGCGCGCCACCAGCGCATCGAAATCGGCCAGGGTGCCGAAAATAGGGTCGACGCCGCAATAATCGGCAATGTCATAGCCGAAATCGCGCATGGGCGAGGTGAAGAAAGGCGAAATCCAGATCGCGTCCGCGCCGAGCCGAGCGATATGCTCCAGTCGCTGGGTGATCCCGTTCAGGTCGCCGATGCCGTCGTGATTGCTGTCCTGAAAACTGCGCGGATAGATTTGATAGATCACCGCCCCCTTCCACCAGGGCTGATCGGTCGATGTCGTCGCAAGCGTCATAGGGGGCGTTCCGGCGGTTAGGGGTGGGCGGCGCAGACGGCATAGCCGAAAGCGGGGAGGGAGAGGGCGATGCTGCCCGGTGCGGCCGGGGTTGCGGGGCAGGCGCCCGCCAGCGTCGTGAAGCCGCCGCTGGCGGGATCGACCGCGACATTGGTTGATAGCGGCGCGGACGACGTATTGAACGCCACCAGCACTTCGCGGCCGGTATCGGGGTCTATGCGCGACACGGCGAACAGGCCGGGCTTGTCCGAACTGGCGCGCAGCACAGTCGCGCCGCGCGACAAAGCGGGGGTATCGCGGCGAATTTTCGCCAGCTTTGCTATCGCGCGATAGAGTGGATGATCGGCATGGAAATTATCGGTTGCGGTGGTCGATGCGGTGCCGACCAGCCTGTCCGCATTATATTCGGCGACTTTCGAGGCAAACATGTCCTGCCGCGCCTGCTGGTCGTTGCCAGTGCCGGCGAAACCCTGCTCGTCGC
Organism: Pseudomonadota bacterium; assembly: GCA_040389985.1. Lineage (GTDB taxonomy): Bacteria > Pseudomonadota > Alphaproteobacteria > Sphingomonadales > Sphingomonadaceae > Sphingobium. The sequence goes on along the minus strand of JAZJZH010000012.1, from coordinate 95,050 downwards.
CATAATACAGCGTGGGCACGCCGCGCAGCGTCAACAGCATCGCATGGCCGAGCAGGGCGCGCGCCAATTCCTCCTCCACGCTCATGCCCGGCTTCGCCTGCCGCAGGAACCAGGCGAAGCGGCCCGCGTCATGATTGCCCAGGAAGGTCGGGAGTTGCAGCGCCGCCGCCTTGCCGCCTTCATAAAGGGCATCATCCTCCCCCAACCGCGCCAGCATGTCCGTGCCGCTCTTGCCACTGGCCGCATCGACCGCCGCGCGCATGAAGGCGAAGTCGAGTACGGCGGGAAATCCGGCGTTGCGCGTCCAACTGGCCAGCAGCGCGGGATCATAGGCATCGGTCGCGACTTCGCCGAACACATGGAAGTTGGGGATGCCTTTCGCCGCGGCATGGGCGCGGATGGCTGGGATGAAGGCGCGCCAGAATGCCGCATTCACATGGCGCGCGGTGTCGATGCGGTATCCGTCAATGCCGAAGCGATCGATCCAGCCTTTATATATGGCGATGAAGCCATCCACCACCCGCGGGTCTTCGGTCGCCAGGTCGTCCAATCCGACGAAATCGCCATATTGCGAACTCTCGCCCTTCCAGTCGGTGTCGCCGCGATTATGATAATAGAGGGGGTCGTTGAGCCAGGCGGGGACTTTGACCGTCTCCTCGCCCTTCGGCACGACCGGGGTGTAGGCGAAGGCCGGATCGGTCAGCTTCGCCCAATTGGCGGCGCTACCGTCCTGGTCGCCGACAAAGCCTGCATTGATCGGCGGGCCAGCCACGCCGCCACGCCGCGACCAGGGATAGTCGGCCTTATTGCGATAGGGCGCCGCGCTGGTCGGGCTTTCGCGATACTGGATCACATCGGCCGTATGGTTGGCGATGATGTCCATATAGACTTTCATGCCGCGCCCGTGGGCGGCATCGACCAGCGCCTTGAAGTCGGCGTCGCTGCCGAAATGCGGATCGACGGTGGTGAAGTCGGTCACCCAATAGCCGTGATAGCCTGCGCTTTCCTGCCCTTTGGTGCCCTGCACCGGCTTGTTCTTGAACACCGGCGCCAGCCAGATCGCGGTCGCGCCCAGCCCCTGGATATAATCCAGCTTCGCGGTCAGCCCTTTGAGGTCACCGCCATGATAGAAGGCGCGCGAAGTGGGATCATAGCCGGTCTGGAGCGGCCCGCCCTTCAGGCCGCCCTTGTCATTCTTGCGGTCGCCATTGGCGAAGCGGTCGGGCAGGACGAAATAGACGATCTCCTGTTCGGGCGTGCGGGCGCGCAAGTCGCCCAGCGTGTCGGCGATCGCCAGCGGCGCGCCCAGAAGAGCCGCACCGACCCCGGCGGCCGTCACGAACAATCTCGTGGCCGTTCGACCCATCACGGGCACCCCTTTACTTGAACCTTGAAAAAAGGCCCGGCGACGACAAGGCCGCCGGGCCACTCTACACATCAGAAGCGGTAGTTGAAGCCCGCCATGAAACGGCGGCCATAGCTTTGATAGTTGCGGACCTGGATCGACGCGCCGGTATCGACCGATACGAACGGTTCGTCGGTCAGATTCTGGCCCTGGACGAAGATCGACAGGCCATCCAATGCGCTGCCCTTCTGGAAATCATAGCCGACCTGCGCGTCGACGATGGTTTCGCTCAAGGCCCTACGCAATTCCCGTTCACCGCCAAAACCGACGAACTGGCCGACGAAGGACGAGCGGTAGCGCACCGAACCACGCGCGTTGAAGCCCCATTTTTCGAAGAACAACGTGCCGTTGGCGACCCAGCGCGAATAGTCGGGCAGGTCTTCGGCCGCCGCGCCCACGCCCGGTTTGATGCTGGTCTTGGTATAGCCCACGCCGCCCGTCAGGCCAAAGCCCTGCAGCGCGGGCGTCACGATGTCGAACGGCACCGTGCCAGCGACTTCGAAGCCGTATAGCTTGCCGCCTTTGCCATTGACCGGCCGGGTGATCGTGCCGGCGGGATCGACGACGCCTGGCGGCAGGACCACCGGCAGGCCGCTATAATCGAACGCTTCGGTTTTGCGATAGACATAGCTTTGCAGCTTCTTGGCGAAGAGTTGCAGGCTGACATAGCCCTTGGTCCCGAAATATTTCTCGAAATTCAGGTCCGCCGCCCAGGCGCGATAGGGGCGCAGCGTGGGATTGCCGCCGGTGCCGGTGATGACGCCGCTGGCGGTGTTGTAGCCATAATCCAGGCTGACCTTCATATCCTCGAACCGGGGGCGCTGGATTTCGCGCGCGGCCGCCAGGCGGACGATGAAGTCGCTGGGAAAGCGCAGCGACATGTTCATGCTGGGCAGCACGTCCCAATAATTGTCGCCGCGCGTCGTGGGCACCAGGTCGGCCGCCGCCAGGTTGACGAAACCGCGCGACTTCTGTTCGGTATTCTGCGCGAGTACGCCGATATTGCCGGTCAGTTCCGCCGATCCAACGTCCGATTTGATATTGGCCATCAGATAGGCGGACATCACCCGCTCGGTCACCGAATAGGCCTTGGCCGGCACGTCCTTGCTGGGATTGAGCGTCTTGATATAGACGCCGTCGGCCAGCAGCTTGAACGGGTCGTAGGACAGGATCGGGCCTATGCCGATAAAGCTCAGGTCGGTCGCGGCCAGGCGATATTGTTCCGGCAGCACCAGCGACGTCGCGCCATTGGCCAGGTTCAGCACATATTCTTCCGGCGTCTTCGCCTTGGTCCGGTCGACATAGCCCAGCCCCGCCGTGATCTTCGACAGGAAGCCGCCCTCGATCTCCTTGCCGAACTCCAACTGGTAGCTCTTGATCTCATCATCGATTATGCGGTTGTTATAATAGCCCTCCTGATGGCCCAGCGGCGCGCCGGCACCCCAACCCAGCGGGTCGGTCAGCACCATCAGATTGGGATCGCTATAGTCGAGCAGGCTGGAGGTAAAGCGCGTGCCCTTGGCCCCGCTCACGAAATCCAGCGTGTCGGTGGCGCCATTGCCGGGACCATAGCCGGTGCCCGCATTGGATTCGAGCGACAATTCGCTGCGGTCGGTGCGCGAATAGCCGAAATCGAAACTGGTCGACCAGCCATCGTCGCCGGTATATTTGCCGTTGAAGCCGCCCGAAACAATGGTCGACTTGCGCTCATAACCATGGTTGTTGACCACCGCCTCGACCCCGGTGAAGGTGCCCTTGTTGATGAAATCGCCGTCGGTGCCGATGCTGGCGGGCACCAGCGTCGCGCCGCTCCAGTAGAGCGGAAATTCGACGCCGCGCTTGATCTGCTTTTCCTTGAAATCGCCATAAAAGCCATCGAAGGTCAGCAGCAGCGTGTCGGTCGCCTGCACCTGCACTGCGCCCTGGATGCCCAGGCGCTTCAACTGCGTCGAAACGCCGAACGGCTTGATCCCGCCGATGACCTTGTCGCCGTTCGGCCCGTCGGCATAGCCCCAGGCTTCGAACTCCTTCGACTGATAGGGTTCGTCATTATAGGCGGCGGACAGCGACACGCCGATGCGGTCGCCCGCGAACTGGCCGACATAGGTGCCGGTCAGGCGATAGCCCTTGTCCTTGCTGTCGGCATTGACCTTGCCCAGGTCGGTATAGACGCCGCGCGCGCCGACCGAGAACAGTTCTTTGCCATAGTCGAGCGGGCGGATGGTGCGGATATCGACGGTGCCGGCGAGGCCCTGGTTGATGAGGTTGGCCTGCGGCGACTTGAACACGTCCACGCGGCTCACGACTTCGGAGGGATACTGGTCGAACTCGACATTGCGCTGTTCGCCGGTCGACGTCTGCGGACGGCCATTGAGCGTGGTGGAGGAGAGGTCGGCGCTGGCGCCGCGGATCGCGATCGAATTGGCGCGGCCGAACAGGCGCTGCGACGTCAGGCCGGGAAGGCGGGCTATGGACTCGCCGATCGATGCGTCGGGCAACCGGCCGATATCCTCGGCGGACACCGATTCCACGATCTGCGCGGCGTTCTTCTTTACGTTGACGGCGCTTTGGAGCGCGGCGCGAAAGCCGGTGACGACGATTGTGTCACCGGCCGCATCCTGCGGCGGGTCCTGCGCGAAGGCTGGACCGGCGGTCGCCATAATGGCCAGAAGCGATGCGCCGAACAAACGGACGCGGTTATGATGATGAGCCACTTTTATCCTCTCCCCCATGGACACCGGCAGACCCTGTTCGCCGGTGCTGGAACCCTGGCCGCAGGCGTGGCTGTGCAGCGCCACGTTCCTGCGGATGAGGCCTCTTACGCCCCGCTCGCCTCGCCCCGCCAGCAGGCATACGTATGCGCATATTATGCATGGCCACGGCCTGTGGCTGCTATGCAACGGGGGACGTGATCGCCCAGGGCGCAATTGCCTTGTTTTGGGATGATCCCTAGCATGGCTGTGGCGCATCCAACGCGCCGGGAGGAGAGAGATGGGGCGCCAGCCCAGCAGCAAGCCGACGAGCTTCGACATCGCCTATCTGGCGGGCGTGTCGCAGCCAACTGTCAGCCGCGCGCTGCGCGGATCGCGATCGGTCAGCCTGGCCACGCGCCAGCGGATCGAGGCGATCGCGCGCGAACTCAACTATTCGGTCGATAAAAATGCGTCCTCGCTCCGGTCGCAACGATCGAACACCATCGCGCTGCTGTTCTTCGAAGATCCCACCCCCGATGAATCCAACATCAATCCCTTCTTCCTGGCCATGCTGGGATCGATCACCCGGCAATGCGGCGTGCGCGGACTGGACCTGCTCATTTCCTTCCAGAAGATGGAGTATGACTGGCATGTCCGTTACCAGGACAGTCACCGCGCCGACGGCCTCATCCTGCTCGGCTATGGCGACTATACGCTCTACGCCCGGCGACTGACCGAACTGGTTGATCATGGCACGCATTTCGTCCGCTGGGGGTCGGCGGGGGAGGACACGATCGGGCCGACCGTGGGATCGGACAATGTCGGGGCGGGCCGCCTGGCCGGCGAGCATCTGCTCAGTATCGGCCGCCGTCGCATCGCCTTTCTAGGTCAGGCGGACGAACATTATCCCGAATTTGCCGATCGCTATCGCGGCCTGTGCCAGGCGATGGCAGCGGTCGGCGTTGCCCTTGACCCCGCGTTGCAGGTAGATGCGCTGACGGCCGAGGATGCCGGCCATACCGCGGCCCGAACCCTGATTGCGCGGGCCAAGCCCTTCGACGCCATCTTTGCGGCGAGCGACCTGATCGCAATCGGCGCGATGCGCGCGCTGGCGGAGGCGGGCCTGTCCGTTCCGGGCGACGTCGCCATTATAGGCTTCGACGATATACCGGCCGCCAGCCTGACCACGCCGCCGCTGACCACCATCATGCAGGACATGAAGGGGGCCGGGCAATTGTTGGTCGATACGCTGGTCGCGCAGGTGGAGGATCGGCCGCTGCCGCCCTGCACGCTGGGCACCAGGCTGGTCGTGCGGCGGAGCACGGCCGGATAGCGCAGGGTCAGTTCTGCCGCAGAGGCGTGCGGCCCGGCACGATCAGGTTGAGTATGACGGCGATCAGGGCAGCCGGCAGCACGCCGGACGCCAGAATGATGCGCGCGGACGTGGGCACATGCGACAGCGCATCGGGTTCAAGCTCCAGCCCGATGCCCAGTGACAAGGCGAGGCCGAAGATTAACATGTTGCGCTGCGTCCATGCGACCGCCGACAGCATGGACAGGGCGGCCGACGCGACCATGCCGAACATCAAAATGACCCCGCCGCCCAGCACCTCGATCGGAATGGTGGTGATGGCCGCGCCGATCTTGGGCACCAATCCGCACAGGACCAGAAACAGCGCGCCGACCGTCACGACATGGCGGCTGACGATGCCGGTAATGGCGATCAATCCTACATTCTGGCTGAAGCTCGTATTGGGCATGGCCCCGAACAGCGCTCCGATCGCGGTCCCGACGCCATCGGCGGCCGTTGCGCCGATCAATTCGCTGTCGCGTGCCCGCCGACCGACATTGGCTTCGCAGATGGCCGACACGTCGGCGATCGATTCGATCGCGGAGATGAAGCCCATCAGGCAGAAGCCCAATATGGCGGACGCGGACAGGGCGAAGCCGAAATGGAACGGGTCGGGCAGCATAACGACAGGCGCGGCGCCAATCGGGGCCAGCGACACCCGGCCCATGGCGGCGGCGAGGGCATAGCCCGCCAGCAGTCCCAGCAGCACAGACGCGGTGGACCACAGCCCTCGCGCGAAAAAGCTGAGCCCCAGCGTCGTGACGATGACCACGCCCGCCAGCAGCCAGCCAGCCCCCGCGCCATAGGCCGGCGTTCCCTGCGCCATGACCCCGCCGGCGGCATATTGGATGCCGACCCGCATCAGCGACAGGGCGATCATCAGCACGACCAAGCCCGTGACCAGCGGCGGCAAGGCGAAGCGGATACGGCCGACAAACATGCTCAATACCGCATGGAACAGCCCGCCGCACAGCGCCGCAGCGGTCAGTTCCGCCATGGCGTCCACCCCGCGCCCGGCGCAGATCGGGATGATGACCGGGAGAAAGGCAAAGCTGGTGCCCTGCACCAGGGGCAGGCGCGCACCCACCGGTCCCACGCCTACCGTCTGAAGCAGGGTGGTCAGGCCGGCGAACAACATCGCCATCTGGATCATGTAGATGAGCGCGCCGGGGTCCGCCGATCCATAGCCGAACCCGGCGGCGCCCGCGATGATGATGGCGGGCGTGATGTTGCTGACGAACATGGCCAGCACATGCTGGATGCCCAGCGTGATGGCGATGGCCAGGCCGGGGAAGTGATCGGGATCGCGCGCTTGCGCCGCCGTCATTCCCGTCGGTTGCTCAGGCGCAGCCTGCGGGATGGCGAACGGTGCTGCGGTCATTGCGGCGGCGCCTGCTCGTAGCGGTCCCAATGATCCAGCAATTCGTCCACGACTTTCGATCCGACCAGATACAGGCTTTCGAGCGATGCCCGCATGCCGGAATAGCCTTCATTTTCACGCAGTAGATTGTCGGCTGCGGTCACGCCGGGCGGCGGCATGGAATAGTTGCTGCCCGATCGCAACAGCATGACCCGCTGCTTGTCCGCCCGTCCGACTTTGTCGAGATAGGTCAGCGCCTGGAACGTACCGGTTTCTTCCATGGCGGAGGTGACGAACTCGCCCTTGCCCTGGGTGGCGCGCTTGACCCAGTCATTGGCCCAGTCGTTCATCAGCTTGCCGTGCCAGAAGGTCATGGCCGACAATTGGTCGCCGATCAGGACGAAGGGCGGGCGCTGGGCATTGGGATAGCCCTTATAGGCTGCACGCGCCGCCGCCACGCCCGGATCGTCGGGTAGGGGCGTATCTTTGGTCAGGGCATAGGCCCAGTCGACCAGCTTGGGGTTCATGGCGAAGGTCCGGCCATCGGTATCAGGCGGATTGAGGTCGTCCGGTCCCTTGCGGTCGAGCGCGAAGAAGCCCGATGCCCAGCCTTTGGGTATTTCGCGTGCGTCAATTTCATGGACCAGATCGCCGTCGACGCTGTAGCGCGCCCAGGCAGCCGATCCGATTGATGCATCCTGCGGGTCGATGCCGGCAATGCCTGCGACCAGCCAATAAGCTTTGGACAGGTCGAAGCGTGGGTCGAGGCCCAACGCCATGGTCGCGGTGGCGGACCGCGCGGTGCCGACGCCGGTCACCATCGCCAATATCTGGGTGTCTGGGTTGTAATAGAGGTCGTGCCAGGATTGGGTGAAGGGGATGCGGACATTGAGCTGCCGCCTTTCCTTCCACAACTGGAACTCGCCGGGCGCATCGCCCTCATCCGCGCCGATTTCGAACATGGTGACGATGACCATGCGGACGGGCAGGCTCGTGGCGCACGGCTTGCCGGGCACACAGGCAAGAACGGCATCGACCGCTGGTGACGCGGCCCCGGCGGTCCCGACCCCAAACAGGGCAAGGCAGGCCCAGACAGTCCCAATCAGGCGGCGGGCAGCAAATGGCATCGGCGCAGGGCCTTCCGGTAAAAGGGACGGGGAGCACAGAGATGCTGCGCTCCCCGAAACAGATCAGAATTTATAGACGGCGGACGCCTGGAAGCTGCGCGGCCGTTCCGGCAGGACGATGGTGCTGCCGAACAATTCGGTGAAGTTGGCGCGGAAATATTTCTCGTTGGTCGCGTTCTTCACCACCAGGCGCAACAGCATCGGTCCGGTTTCGAACGATACGCCCAGGTCCACGGTGGTATAGGCCGGTAGCTTCACTGCCTGGCTTTGGCCCGAATAGACCGACTCGACATGCACCAGGCTGCCCGACAAAGCGAGGCCGAAGTCGAACGCATAGGTTGCGGTGGCCGAATACATATTTTCAGGAATACCCGCGCGCTTGGAATCGTTCTTGCTGTTGATCGGCACCAACCCGATCGGCTGGCCGCCCAGATAGAGGGTCGGATCGGACACGTTCACCAGATCCTCGATGCCAAAGAAGCTGAACAGGCTGCCGTCCTGCAACGCGGTCAGATTATAGACATTGGTGTGGGTGTAGGCGCCGGTAATGAGTAGGTGACGATCAACCGACCAGCGGAATTCCGCCTCCAGCCCCTTGGTTTCGACCGACTGGTTCACCGTGATCGACTGGATGTTAAAGTCGGTGCGCTTCTGCTTGTAAACCGACACGGCCGCATAGAGCTTGTTGTCGAGCCAACTGCCCTTGATCCCACCTTCATAAAGTTTGGAGGCGGAGAGGAAAGTGCCGCCGGCGACATCGGCCGGATAGATTTCCGCGCCCTGACCCGCAATCACCGTCGATTGCTTGGCGATGGTGCCATAGGGGATCAGGCCGAAGGGCAGCTTGTAGGATGCGCTGCCCGACCAGGACCAGGCGCCCTTGCTGCCGCTGGCGTTATTCGCCGCCAGGCCGACGGCGGGCGCTTCCATCTTCGACGTGATGTTGGTCGCCTTGACGTCCAGATGGTCGTAGCGCGCACCCAGCGTCACATCCAGGCCGAAAGCGAAGTCGAGATCGACCAGCCCCGCCAGCGCCAGGTCGCTATAATGACCGACGACATAATTGGTGTAGTCGCAGTCGCATTCGGTCGACAGCAGGCGGTCCGACAACGCATCATAGCCCACCGTCAGGTCGACGCGGTGGAAATATTCATAATTGAAGTCGTCGCCATGCGCGAACTTGGTGTAGCGGACCGACGGCGACAGCTGGAAGGAGAATTTGCCCGCGCTGCTTTCCAGCGTCTTGGACGCGACAATCTTGTCCTCGATCACCCAGCTGTCATGGAATTGCGAGAAGCCATAGGCGTTCTCGTTCATATTTTCATAGCTGTCGTAGAACCACTGGTTCTTCAACTCGAAACCGCTGTCGGCCGTATAGATAGCGTCGAAGTAGAAGGTCGAACCCCGGTTGACCAAACGGTCGTCCTTTCCGGTCAGCACATCGCGGCGGCTGAGCTTTGTCGTGCCGGTATTGGTCAGCGCCAAGCTGGGATAGGTCGACGTGAAGCAGGCGTCGGTAAAGCCGCTGGCAAAGGGGCTGAACGTGCTGTTGGGGCAGGAGAAGTTGCCGAAAATCGAGAATCCGCCGGGCACCGAAGCCTTGATTTCCTGCTGCGAAATCTGCCCGTCGCCGCTGGTATCCAGCGGCTGCGCCTGGCCGGTGATATAGGTGCCGTCATCGACCAGCGCCTGGGTCAGGCGGTTCCAGCCGCCATTTTGCTGACCCTTATAGTTCTGATATTGGCCGCCAAATTCGATGCGGACATGGTCCGACAGGTCGGTGTCGAAGGAGCCTTGCAGGATGGTCTGCTTGGTCGACATGTTGCGATAATAGCTGCCGTCATCCTCATATTGGCCGAACAGGCTGTAGCCGAATTCCTGCTCGCCGATCTTGAGCGGGCCGGAGACATTGCCCTTGACGACGTTCATGTCCCAGCTACCGCGGGTATAGCTGATTTCGCCACTCGCCTTGTCGCGCAACTTGCCGTCGGCAACGCGCGCCGACTTCGGCACGAAATTCATGTAGCCGCCGGTCTTGGACGGGCCGAAAATCGGCGATGCGGGGCCGCGGACGATGTCGATGCGGTCCGATGCGCCGATGGGCGTGGGATAGTTGCCCGGATTATCCAGGCGGCGCATGCCGCGAAAATAGACTTCGCCGGGCGTGCCGCGAATGTCGAGCGCGCCGCCTACGCCGAAGAAACTGTTGGTGAAGGTGCCGGGCGCCTGCGCGACCAGGTCATAAATGTCGGTGATGCCGAACCGCTCCATCTGCTCGCTGCTGATGGTCGATGCGGAGCGCGGGGTTTCGAGGATCGTCTTGTCGAAGCCAAAGATGGAACCGACATTTTTAATCGGCAACGCATCGAGCGCGCCCGTCACCACGATTTCAGCGGTCGGCTCCGGCGCATCCTCCGGCGCGGGAGTCTGCGCCCAGGCGGCGGAACTCAGCCCAGGACTTAGGGCGGTGCAGGACAGCAACGCCAGCGTGGCGATGGCGGTCGATCCAGGTCGCGAACGATGTTGCCGCGCAGCATGAATATTAGAACGATGAAAAGGCAGATAATGCGCCATGTTGAGCCCCCTTTATAATGGCGACGAAGCGTAAATCCCCACGGCTTCGCCAGCCGGTTGTCCCTGCTGTCTGCCTCTCCTATAAAATTTTTTGATGCTGCAATGCGTCATGCTAATAGTCTTGACGCGGCGCAGCAAAGAAAATGTCTTATTTTTTATCGTTCTTCTGCCAGTGATCGGTAGGCTCGCTACGGCCCGATCGATCTATGCAGGTTGGCAACGGTAACATCTTCGAAAATATCGAAATCTTCCTCCAATTGGATTTGAAGTGCGGCCTTGGAACTGGATCGTGCGAGACTGCGACAGCGATCGTCGGTCCAGCCCGCGGCGCAGGGCGGGGCGCGTGTGCCAACATGCCTGTCCGCCCAAATGCTGGCCCCGTCGACGAACGCCTGCTCCAGGCTGGTGCGCGCCATCTGCTTGAGATCCGCATAGCCCATGCCCTGTTCGCGCGCGGCGCGCAGATATTCCTGGGTCATGTCAGTCCGCAATATGCCCTGATCGTCGGTCGATAGCAGCGTCGCAACGCCCGCCCGGCGATAGAGGCGCAGCGGGTGATCGTCGCCCTTCACCCCCAATATCACCGCATTGCTGGTCAGGTTGATTTCCACCGCGACATCGTCGCGCGCCATCCGCGCCAGCGTGGCGATGGCGTCGTCCTCGTAAGCGATGGCGGTGCCATGGCCGATCCGTTCCGCGCCGGCGTCCAGCGCCTTGGCGATATGGTCGCGCAGGGCGGCGGGCGGCACCAGGCCGAACGCCAGTTCGCCCGCGTGCAGGGTGCGATGCACGCGGGGGTGCCGTTCCGCCAGAAAGCGGAGCATCGCCATGTGAAGGTCATAGTCGCGCAGCGCGATCACCCAATCTTCCGGCTGGACGATGTTGATGCCGACATAGCGCGGATCGCGATCGGCCAGCGCGAAGGCGAGGATCAACGAAGTGAAGGCCTGCGCGGGAGGCAGATCGCGCCAGCCCCAGGCGAGATAGCGGATCGCAACGCCGCAGCCAGGATCGGCGTTCGCGCCGCGACAGGCCAGCGCCTTGCCCGCCGCGGCCTCGTTCGCATCCAGTTCCGCAATCGCCCGATCGATGACGGGCTTCGCTTCCTTGATCGTCCGGCGGTAGAAGGCGGCCAGGCCGCTGGCGTCCAGCTTTACGTCCGCCGCGCCCAGCGTCGCCGCGATCAGTGCGTCAGGATTATGGATCAGTTCCAGATAGCCGACCCGATCGCCCGCCGCGACCTGCCGCGCAACAACCAAGGCGCCGGCGTCCGCGGCCGGGCCAGTCGGGCCGAACCGGTCGAAACTGCCGAAAAACTGCGTATGGCCCGATGCGTCATTCGCGCCCACGCCCTGCTGCACGCCGCGCGTTGACATGGCATCGACCAGCCGGGCGAAGGCGAAAGGGGTCTGTTCGCCCACATGTTTGACCGCCTGCGCTGCCGGGCAGGGCGGCGCGACGACGCGGGTGCCGCTGTCGTCCACGCACAGGCCCGCCTGCGCCGCCCAGCGCAGATAATCTTCCGCATAGGGTGTGCCACCCAAATGATTGTGCAGGTCGCCGCCCTTGGGCATCGCCTTGAGGAACAGCCGCTGCGCAGGCGGACTGTCCGCCAGCCGGTCGAACAGGGCGGCGGCGGCCGCTTCCCCGCTCGTCGTCTGCGCCGCTGCCGGCGACAGCACGGCGAGCGAGGTCATGAGGGCCAGGCCGCGCTTCATTGCGGATCGGTTCCCGGCACATGATTCTTGTAGCTATCCCAATGGCTCAGCAATTCATGCACCACCGGCACGCCGACGCGATAATTGGCTTCGAACGCCGCGACTTGGCCCGCGCCTTCATCGGCGACGCTTTCGACGGCCGATCGGCCCGGCGGCGGCATCGACGGATTGCTGCCGGTGCGCAGCACCAGTACGCGCGCCGGATCGACCAGCCCCTGTTTCGCGGCGATCGCCATCGCACCGGCCAGCGATTGGCTTTCCATGTTGGTCATGGCGAAACGACCCTTGCCGCCGGTCCACAGCTTCACCCAGTCGCGCGCCCATTGGGTGCGGCCGGGGCCATGCCAGTAGCGGACTGACCCCAGTGTCTCGCCCATCAGCACGAAAGGCGGCTTTTGCGCATTGGGATAGCCCGCCCAGGCTGCCCGCGCCTTTTGCAGCGCCGGGCTGTCGGGAATGGTCACATCCTTGGTGCGATCATAGGCCCATTGCGCCAAGCTCTGGTTCAGCTTCACCGACATGGTCAGCTTGCCGGTATCGGTGAAGCCAGCGAAGCTCTCAGTATTCTGGGGCAGCTTGTTGGGCGCGTTGGCACCGATCGCGAACAGGCCATAGGGCCAGTCCTTGCCCACTTCGCGGTCGTCAAATTCCCGCAATGTGTCGCCCTGCACCACCCAGCGCGACCAGGCGGCGCTGCCGACCGATGCGATTTGCGGATCGACGCCCGATATGCCGGTAAACAGCCAATAGGTCTTGCTGAAATCGAAGCGTGGATCGAGCAATAGGCTCATCAACTGCTCGGCGACCCCGCCCAGCATCGTGTCCGGGCTGCCCCAGCACATGCCGTACAATCCGTCCGCATTGCGACGCAGCGGGTGCAGCGCCCCCTTGATCGGGATCACCTCGGTCAGCTTTTCGCGCTCGGCCCAAAGCTGGAACTCGCCAGGCACATCGCCCATATCCGCGCCCGGCTCGAAATTGGCGACGACGATGACCTTGACCGGTATCGGCTTGACGGACGGCAGCGCTGGAACGGGCGGTTCAGCGGCCCGGCCCAACGACGGATAGGCCAGCACGGCGACTGTCGCGGCTATCGCCATCATCGCCTGTCTTGCGGACCCTACCACCCGTGCATCCCCATTATTTCACTCTGCGGTGCGAGTAGGGGCTTGACCTGATGCGATCAAACGCAATGAATCCTACGCAGTGTTGCAAAAATTAGGGTGGGTCCATGCCGGCATTTTCGCGTTTTCTGCGTTACTTCATGGCGGTCGGCCGACTGGGGTCGATCCGCAAGGCGGCGGATGAACTCAATATCTCCGCGTCGGCCATCGACCGGCAGATTCTGAATGTGGAGGCGGACCTGGGGATGCCGCTGTTCGAACGATTGCCGACGGGCTTGCGCCTGACGGCGGCCGGCGAAATCATGATGGCGGCGGGCGGGCGCTGGCAGAAGAATCTGGCCGACGTGCGCGCGCAGATAGAGGATCTGCGCGGCCTCAAGCGCGGCCATGTCGATATCGCCATCATTGACGCGCTGGCGAAGGGCTATATCCCCGGCGCGATCCGCGCGATCCAGAGCCGCTATCCGGGCATCACCATCGGCGTGCGCGTGTTGGAAAATGACCGGGTGCGCGACGCCATCGCAAGCGGCGAAGCGGATTTCGGCATAGTGTTCGAACCGCAATCCTATCGCGACCTGACCGTGCGGTCCTTTGTCGAGGTCGTCCTAGGCTTCCTCACGCCCGCCGGCCACCCCTTCGGCGAGCAGCGCGAGGCGCGTTTTTCTGCCTGCGCCGGATCGCCGTTGATCGTTCCGGCCGAACCACTGGCGGTGTGTCAGCAGATCGCCGTGCTGGAAGGGACCAGCGGCCTCATGATCGACCCCGCCGCCACGTCCGACAATATCCAGATGCTCATTTCCCTTGTCATGCAGGGCGTCGGCATCGGCATATTGACCTCGCTCGACGTGATTACGGAGGTGCAGCGCGGTCTCCTCTCCTTCACCCGCATTTCCGATCCGATCCTACGGCCGATGACGCTGGCGCTTTGCACCGCGGCGGCGCGCACCCCTTCCTATGCCGCCGGGATCGTGCTGGGCGAGATAGAGAGCGGCTTTGCGCAACTGAGCTATCCCGTCTCGATCGAGCGCGCCGACCTCTGATCCGCGTTACGGCCGATTGCCCCCTTGGCGCGGGCGGGATAATCGGCATGGTCATGTCCATTCCCGGCCAACTGGATTCGCTTTTCATGAGCAGCACCGCTGAACCCGAACTTTTCTACATCGGCTATGACGCCTTCCTCGCCGACGTGCAGACCGTTGCGCGCCAAGTGGGGGAGGACGACTGGACGCCCGACTTCATCATCGGCATCGGCCGCGGCGGACTGGTCCCGGCGGTCTATATCTCGCACCAGCTCAAACTGCCGATGCTCTCGATCGACCATAGCAGCAAGGTGCCGGGCTTTGCCGACGAACTGCTGGGCAAGGTCGCGGCCAAGAGCGCGGCTGGCGTGAAACTGCTGTTCGTGGACGACATCAACGACAGCGGTGGCACGATCGACTATATCCGCCGCCTGCTGGCCGACAATCGCTGCGACGCCAGCAATCTGCGCTTCGCCGTGCTGATGTCCAACAGCCGGTCGCGCCAGACGGTCGATTATTGGGCGAGCATGATCGATCGCGACAGCGACAAGCGCTGGTTCGTCTTTCCTTGGGAATCGGTCGGCGCCAGCGACGACATCGTGGAGGAGGCGCTGTCGGTGCCTGAGCGCCTGTCCTGAGCCCGCCCGGCAATCAGCGGGATGGGCGGATGCGAATCTGCGTGTTCCTCGGTTCGTCGCCGGGACGGCTGCCGGTCTATCGGGAGGCGGCAGAAGCCTTTGGCACCCTGCTCGCACAGCGCGGCATTGGCCTGGTCTATGGCGGCGGCACCGTCGGCCTGATGGGCGTGGTCGCCGATGCAGCCTGCGCAGCGGGCGGCGAGGTGATCGGCGTCATCCCCGAAGCGCTGCGCGCCCGCGAACATGACCATCAGGGGATCAGCGAACTGCATGTCGTCCAGACCATGCATGAGCGCAAGGCGCTGATGGCGAAGCTGGCGGATGGATTCGTGACGCTGCCCGGCGGCATCGGCACCTTTGAAGAGATGTTCGAGGCTTGGTGCTGGTCGCAACTGGGCTATCATGAAAAGCCGGTGGGGATGCTGGACGTCAACGGCTTCTACAGCGGCATGTCGGGCTTTATCGATCATGTCGTGGCGGAGGGGTTCCTGAAGCCCGACCATCGCGCCATGCTGCTGATCGAGCGCGATCCCGAACTGATGCTTGATCGAATCGCCCAATATCTGCCGCCCCGGACCGAACATTGGCTGGGCGACGGTGATGTTTAGGTAAGCCATGCTCCGGCCTTCGCCAGAGCATGGCAGCATGCGATTTTAAGCCTGTTCTGCCAGATAGTCGTCCAGCCGAGCCAGATGCGCGGCAACGGCCTCCTCCGGCAGGAACGAGCCGGTAAAGCTGTTGCGCGCCAATGTCGCCAGTTGACCCCGGTCCAGCCCGCGTGCCCCCGCCACCGCGCGATAATTGTCCGCGACATAGCCACCGAAATAGGCGGGGTCGTCCGAGTTGATGGTCGCTTTCAGGCCCAGCGCCAGCATGTGATCGATCGGATGATCTTCAATCGCATCAATCACGCAGAGCTTGAGGTTGGAAAGCGGGCAGACGGTCAGCGTCATGCCTTCGCGCGCCAGCCGTTCGACGAGCGCAGCATCTTCCAGCGCGCGGTTGCCATGGTCGATCCGGTCAACTTTCAGCAAATCGAGCGCTTGCATCACATAGGCAGGCGGGCCTTCCTCCCCGGCGTGGGCGACCAGGCGGAGGCCCTTCTCCCGCGCCGTGGCGAACACGCGCGCGAATTTCTCGGGCGGGTGGCCCATTTCCGAGGAATCGAGTCCGACCGCTCCGATCCGATCAAGCCAGGGTTCGGCTTCCGCCAGCGTCGCAACGGCGTCCTTCTCGCTCAGGTGGCGCAGGAAGCTCAGGATCAGCAGGCTGGTCATGCCATGACGCGCCTGCGCTTCGGCACAAGCGGACAACAGCCCCTCGATCACCGCGGCGAAGGGGATGCCGCGCGCTGTGTGGGTCTGCGGGTCGAACATGATTTCGGCATGGGCAACGCCGTCGGCCGCGGCGCGATCGAAATAGGCGGTGGCGAGGTCGTGGAAATCCTGCTGCGTCCGCAGCACGTCCGCCCCGGCATAATAGATGTCGAGGAAATCCTGCAAATTGCCGAACGCATAGGCAGCGCGCACCGCTTCCACATCCGCATAAGGGATGGCGACGCCATTGCGCCGGGCGAGGGCGAACATCAGTTCCGGCTCCAGGCTACCCTCGATATGGAGATGGAGTTCGGCCTTGGGCAGGCTAGTGATGAAGGCGTCGAGATCGGTCATGGCCCCGACTCTAGGCGGGCACGCCGCCGCCCGCAAATGCAATCCCGGCGACGGCTTGTTGCCGCAATGCGCGCATCAATGGATCGACCGCACCCAATCCGGCAAATCGCCTAGCCGGTCCAGCAGGCGGAAGCGCGCATGGTCATCGGGCACCCGGCCCATTTCATGCGCCCACGCACCGTCCTGCGGGATATACGCCGCCCAGGCCCCCGCCTCTAGCGCAGGATTGATATCCGACCGCAGCGAATCGCCGGCCATCACCGCCTGTTCCGCAGCGACCCCATATTGGGTGAAAATGCGGGTGAAGGTGTCCGGCTTCTTGTCGCTGACGATTTCGATCCCGCTGAACAGATCGCCCAGCCCGGAGGCCGCCAGCTTGCTTTCCTGGTGCAGCAGGTCACCTTTCGTCACCAGCACGACCTTGCCCAGATGCGACAACGCCTCCAGCGTCTCCAGCACATCATCGAACAGTTCGACCGGATGGGCGAGCAGGGTGCGCCCGGCCGCCAGAATGTCAGAAACCAGCGACTTTGAGAGATTGTCGCCCGCCAGTTCCACCGCCGTCTCGATCATCGACAAAGTGAAGCCCTTGGCCCCATAGCCATAAAGTTTGAGGTTGCGCGTTTCGCACGCGATCAGCCGGTCGCGCGTGACATGATCGTCGGCGAAGGGCTGCAACATCGCCACCAGCGCTTCTTCGGTGGCATTGAAATGGCGCATATTGTGCCAGAGCGTGTCATCGGCATCGAGGCAGATAAGCTTGATCGTCATCGTCTTTCCATCATGCGCAGTCGACGCGCCGCCCCATGATATAGGTGCCCGCGACGGCCCGGTCATCGGCCAATATCTGCAACGCGAACAGCCGTTCGGCAAGGCCCGCGTCGGCGGTACGGCGCGCCAGCAGGGGCGTGGCGGCGCAGTCCAGCACCACGAAATCGGCCTCCTGCCCTGGCAGCAATCCGCCGACCTTGTCGCCGATATGCAGCAGCGCCGCGCTGCCCGCCGTCGCCAGATACAGCGCTCGAAACGGATCGAGCCGATGCCCGCGCATCAGAGCCGCCTGATAGGCGATCCCGGCGGTGTGCAGCATTGCAAAGCTGGTGCCCGCGCCAACATCGGTGCCAAGGCCCAGCTTCATCCCATGCCGCGCGGCTTGGCTGAAGTCGAAAAAGCCCGACCCCAGAAACAGGTTGGAGGTCGGGCAAACGGCGATCCCCGCGCCGCTCTCTCCCATCCTGGCGCAGGCGCGATCGGACAGATGGACGCCATGGGCGAAGACCGAACGCGCACCCACCAGCCCGAAGCGGTCATAGGCGTCCAGATAGTCGGCCGCATCGGGAAAGCGCGCCGCCACCGCCGCACATTCGCGTTCATTTTCCGCCAGATGGGTGTGCAGAAGTACATCGGCATGATCCGCCAGCAGAGCGCCCGCTACATGGAGTTGCTTATCGGACGAGGTAAGCGCGAAACGCGGCGTCACGGCGTAACCCAGCCGCCCCCTGCCGCGCCACCGGCCGATCAGCGCCTCGCTCTCGGTACGTGCCGTTTCCGGCGTATCGGCCAGCCCCTCCGGTCCCAAGTCCATCAGTACCTTGCCGGAAATTATCCGCATGTTGCGCGCCAATGCCGCGTCGAACAGCGCATCGACCGAATGAGCATGGACGGTCGGGAAGACCAGGGCGCTGGTGGTGCCATTCCGCAGCAGTTCGTCCAGAAACAGCCCGGCGACAAGGTCGCCATGGGCGCGATCGGCGAAGGCTTTTTCCGCCGGGAAGATATGACGATCAAGCCAGTCCAGCAGTTGTTCGCCATGCGAGGCGATCCGGTCCATCTGCGGATAATGGACATGGGCGTCGATGAAGCCCGGCACGATCAGTCCCGGCAGCGTCTCGACCGCCACATCGGCATGAACCGGCGCGAGGTCGGCATAGGTGCCGCGCGCTACGATGATGCCATTCTCCACCACCAGCAGCCCGTCCGGCTCATGCCGCACGGCGTCGGCGCAGGTGAGCGGATCATCCGCCACCGACAGGATTTCGCCGCGAAAGGCCCGGATAGTCATGGCCGCTCCAGTTGCAGCAATTGGGCCAACGCAGCGATGGCGATCACATCCGGTTCCTTGCCGGCCACGCCACTGATGCCGATCGGGCAGGTCAGCCGCGCGCGCGCCGTTTGCGAAACGCCGTCGCGCTCCAGCCGACTATGGAAGCGCGCACGCTTGGTCTGCGATCCGATGAGGCCCACAAAGGCGATCGGTCCCCGCTCCAGCGCCGCGCGGGTCAGCCGATAGTCGAGCGCATGGTCATGGGTCAGGATCAACATCGCGGCGTCATCTGGCGCTTCTGCGACGCATTGCGCGATCGCATCCTCCGGCACGATGGCGACGCCGTCGATCGTCTCGAACAAGGGCCGCGTGTCGAACCAGGCGAGGCGTAGCGGTAGCGCCTGGGCATGGCGGGCGATCGCCTGGCCGACATGGCCGGCGCCGAACAGATAGAGCGGGCGGCGGCGCTGGCCGATCATCTCGGCGAAGGTCGCGCCCTCCCGCGGCCGGTCGCCCCGCGCCGACAGGGCGGTGGGCGCGGCCTTCGCACTGACATGGCGCTCGATCCGGCCGGGCGAGAGCATGGACACCAGCACGCGCTCCTCTGCCGCATCAGCCAGCCAGTCGAGCGCAGCGGGATCGACATGCTCGATCAGCAACCGCACCCGCCCGCCGCAACATTGGCCCAGTAACGGTCCCAGCGGATAATCCTGCACCCGCCAGCTACCCGGCGGCAGCGCCAATATGGTCCGCGCCTGTTCGATCGCGCGGTGCTCCAATTGACCCCCGCCGATCGTCCCGAACAGCCGGTTTGCGCTTACCAGCATCCGCGTGCCCGCGCCCCGCGGCGCCGACCCCTCGCTCGCCAGTACGCTGACCAGCGCAGCCGGTTCGCTCGACGCCACCTCCTTCATCCATGCCAGCCATTCGCTCATGCGGCGCGATGATCCTTAATCGCGCGCAAAATCCGCTCCGGCGTTGCTGGCGCATCCAGCGGGGGCAAAGCGCGCTTGTCGGGCGCGACGGCGGCGATCGCCTGATGAAGCGCGGAAAAGACCGAAATCGCCAGCATGAAGGGCGGCTCGCCCACCGCCTTGGACCGATTGATCGTCGGCTGCACATTCTCCCCGTCCCACAGTCGGATCGACAGATGGCGCGGCCGGTCCGACGCGGTCGGGATCTTGTAGGTTGCGGGCGAATGGGTCAGCAGCCGGCCCTTGTCATCCCAGACCAGTTCTTCAGTGGTGAGCCAGCCCTGCCCCTGGAGGAAGCCGCCCTCGATCTGGCCGATATCGATGACCGGGTTCAACGACTTGCCGACATCGTGCAATATATCGACCGCCAGCACTCTATGCTCGCCAGTCAGCGTGTCGATCGCGACCTCCGCCACCGCCGCGCCGTAAGCGAAATAATAGAAGGGGCGGCCCTTATGCGCGGCGCGGTCATAGGCGA
Organism: Pseudomonadota bacterium; assembly: GCA_040389985.1. GTDB lineage: Bacteria > Pseudomonadota > Alphaproteobacteria > Sphingomonadales > Sphingomonadaceae > Sphingobium. Next base: position 74,875 of record JAZJZH010000012.1, on the reverse strand, counting down.
TGTCGGGCGTGGCGTAATAGCCGGTCGAGGACAGCGAAACGCGGCCCATATGCGCCTTGCGGCAAAGGTCGCCAAAGCGCAGCCGGTCCGCGCCGACCTGCACGCCGTCCTGCGTGAACCGCACATCATCGGCGTCGCAACCGAAGCTGCGCGCGGCAAAGTCGGTCAGCCGGTCCCGGATCGTCATCGCGGCGTTGTAGGCCGCCATGCCATTCAAATCCGCGCCCGATGACGCCGCGGTCGCGGAGGTATTGGGCACCTTGTCCGTCCGCGTCGCGGTGATCCGCACCTGCCCCACCGGCACGGCGAACACGTCCGCCACCACCTGCGCCACCTTGATATACAGGCCCTGGCCCATCTCCGTGCCGCCATGGTTGATCTGGATGCTGCCATCGGCATAGACATGGACCAGCGCGCCGGCCTGATTAAGGTGGGTGGTGGTGAAGCTGATGCCGAACTTGACCGGGGTCAGCGCGATCCCCTTCTTCAGCACCGGATTGCGCGTGTTGAACGCGGCGATCGCCTGCCGCCTTGCATCATAGCAGGCGTCCGCGCGCAGCCGGGCGATCAGTTGCGGCGCGATATTGTCTGTGAGCGGCATGTCATAGGGGGTGATGTCGCGGCCGGGGCCGTAGAGATTGGCGATCCGCACTTCGATCGGATCGACGCCCAGATGCGCGGCGACATCATCCATGACCCGTTCGATCGCCAGCATCCCCTGCGGCCCGCCAAAGCCGCGAAAGGCTGTTGCGGAGACTGTGTGGGTTTTCAGCCGTTCCGAAATAATCTCGATCGCGGGGAGGTGATAGCAATTGTCAGCATGGAACATCGCCCGGTCGTTGATCGCGGGGGAGAGGTCGACGGTCGCGCCGCAGCGGGAAGCGAGCCGCAGCTTGAGCGCCAGTACGCGGCCCTGTGCGTCAAAGCCCGTCTCATAATCGACCCGGAAGTCATGCCGCTTGCCAGTCATCACCATATCGTCGTCGCGGTCGCAGCGGAACTTGGCGGGGCGTCCCGTCTTGTCCGCCACCAGAGCAGCGGCAGCGGCGAAGAGAGCGGCCTGCGTCTCCTTCCCCCCAAACGCGCCGCCCATGCGCCGGACCTCGACCGTCACGTCGGCGGAACGGCGACAGAGCATATGCGCGACCAGATGCTGCACTTCGCTGGGATGCTGGGTGGACGACAGGACATGCATCTGTCGATCCTCACCCGGCGTCGCGATCGCGACCTGGCCCTCCAGATAAAAATGATCCTGTCCGCCCATGTCGAAACCGCCCGTCAGGCGCCGGGGTGCCTGCGCCAGCGCGGCTGCGGCATCGCCCCGCGCCATGCGCTGGGTCGGTTCGATCAGTGATCTAGCGGCACGGGCATCGGCGATCGTCAGATGCGCGGGCAAGCGGGCGTAAGCGATCTCGCCCAGCCGCGCCGCCTGCCGCGCGGCGCGCTGGCTGGTCGCAGCCACCAGGAAGATCGGCTGGCCGATGCAGATGACCTCGCCGTCCGCCAGCAGCCGGTCGTCGCCCGCGACCGGGCTGACGTCATTGGTGCCGCTTATGTCGATGGCGGTATAGACCGCCACCACCCCCGGCGCGGCGCGCACGGCGGTCAGATCGATGGCCGTAATCCGCGCATGGGCCTCCTTGCTCTGGCCGAAAGCCAGGTGCAGCATGGCGGCCGGTTCCGGCAGGTCGTCGGCATAGTGGGCGCGACCGCTGACATGCAGCGCCGCGCTGTCATGCGGGTTGGAGGGCTTCGCCAGCGCCGCCAAGCCGGGATCGCCCTCAGCCATGCTCCGCCTCCAGCGCCAGCAGCGATACCGGCGCACCCGACTCCCGATGCCACAGCCGCCAGAACAGGCTGGCCGCCGCCTCGATCCGATAGGCGGCGCTGCCGCGCACATCGCTGAGCGGATCATAATCCTCACCCAGCGCGGCCACCGCCTCCGCGATCGTCGCCCGTGTCAAAAACTGGCCTGTCAGCGCCGCCTCGCAGGCCGGAGCACGGCGCGGCGTTGCCGCCATACCGCCAAAGGCGACCCGCGCCTCGACGATCCGCTTGCCCTCCATCCACAGCCGGATCGCGCCGCACACCGCCGAAATATCGCTGTCGAACCGGCGGGACAATTTGCCGATCAGGATGATGTCGCTTGGCGCGGGGCGGGGGATATGGATGCTTTCGACAAATTCGAACGGGCGCCGGTCCTGCTGCCCATAGGCCAGGAAATAATCCTCCAGCGCCATCGTTCGCCGCCCCATGGCGCTGCGCAGCGTCAGGCTGGCGCCCAGCGCGATCAGCGCCGGTGGCCCGTCGCCGATCGGCGATCCGTTGGCGATGTTGCCGCCGACTGTCCCGGCGTTGCGCACCTGCAACCCGCCGATCCGCCGCACCAGTTCGCCCATGTCGGGGTGCAACCGCGCGAAGGCGGCATGGGTGTCGGCATAGCGCACACCTGCGCCGATCGTCAGCCCTTCCGGCCCTTCCGCAAACGCCTGCAATTCCGCGATGTCGCCGATGAAGATCAGAGTCTCCAGCGTTTGCAGTCCTTTCGTCACCCACAGGCCGACATCGGTCGCCCCCGCCACCAGCCGCGCGTCGGGATAGGCGGCCAGCAGGTCGGCCAGCGCCTGCGCGGTGCGGGGGATGAACCAGCGCCGCGCACCATCGCCGCCTGCGACGGTCTGGTCCGATGCGATCGCCCGCAACGCCGCGACCGTGCCCGCATCCTCGCGCGGCAGCATTGGCACGCTCTCCGCAGCGTCCAATATCGGCCCATAGCCGGTGCAGCGGCACAGATTGCCCGCCACGATATCGGCAACCGGCAGGTCGTGACCGCGCGCGCCGATGCAGCGGCCATGGAGCGACATTACGAAACCGGGCGTGCAGAAGCCGCATTGCGAACTGCCGTTGGCCGCCATGCTGGCCTGCAACGGCGTGAGCGCGCCATCGTCACCCAAACTTTCGACCGTCAGCAGCGCCTTGCCATGCAGCATCGGAAGGAAGAGGATGCAGCTATTAAGCGCCCGCCACGCGATGTCGTCGCCATCCAGTTCGCCCACCAGCACGGTGCAGGCACCGCAATCGCCCTCGGCGCAGCCCTCCTTCGTGCCCGTCCGGCCCATGCGATAGCGCAGATGGTCGAGCAGGGTGGCGGTGGGATCGACCTGCGCGATCTCCACAACAACGCCGTCCAGCAGGAAGCGCACGTCACTCATCTCAACTCCCCCGATAGGTTGAATAGCCATAGGGCGATAGCAGCAACGGGACATGATAATGGCCATCGTCTGAGACACCGAAATGGACAGCTATAACGTCAAGGAAAGGCGGGTCAGCCAGCGCGGTCCCGCGCACCCGATAATAGGCCGCGACCGCGAATGTCAGCTGATAGCGGCCGGGCTGGATTGGCGGCAGGCCGGGGCAGCGGCCGTCCGCATTGGTCGCGCCTGCGAACAATAGCGCGCCGTCCGCTGACAGCAATTGGATCGCCATGCCTTCGGCGGGGCAGCCATGGGCGGTGTCGAGAACATGGGTGGACAGGCTGGTCATTCGGCCGCCTCCTGGCGCGGCCATTGGCCGATAAACTCCGCTTCGTCATAGGCGATCAGGTCGGCGACCAGCGCCTCCCCATCGTCCAGAAACAGCTGGTCGGTGACGCCGCGGACCAGCCGGGGCAGGGCGGTCTGCAACCCCGACAGCGCCGAGGCGGAGAGGCCTAGGCTGATGAGCGCCGAATAATTGAAGGCGAACAGGCCGTGCAGCGCAGCGTCGCCCGCCGCGTCGCGCGGCAGCAGTTGAAAGCCGGGGCCAAGATAGGGATGCGCGTCTATCACCGCGTTGCCTTGGCCCGGCGGCGGGGTGAAGCGATCGGCCCAGCGCGCGATCCCGTCCGCCACTAGCCGCAATTCGGGGCGCAGGCCGGGATCGCTGATGAGGCCAGTTGATAGGACCACGAAATCGAACATCTGTTCGCCCTGCGGCGTGTTCACGCAGACCTGTCCATCTCGCTGTCTCACATCTAGCCATGGCGCGCCTAGATGCAGCGCGAAACCCGGCCAGGCTGCCGCGCGATCGAAGGTGTCGTTAGTGGGCGGCTGGTTATGGCCCAGGAAACTCGCCATCACCCGATATTTGGTCGCGTCATCGAGCGCAGGATAGCGGCCAGTGAAGCCGACCCGCTCCATGAAGCGAATGGGGTTGATCCGCGGCAGGCTCTTGCGCCGGATGAAAACATGCGCCTCCGCCACGCCCAGGCGCATCGCCGCATGGGCATTGTCGAAGGCCGACGCACCGCCACCCAATATGCCGATCCGCTTGCCCGCCAGCGCGGCATAGTCGATTGGTTCGCTGGTGTGGGCGTAGAGGTGGCGGGGCAGGGCCTCGCGGACCATCGCGGGGGTATGCCACTGCCCGCCGCCCTGGATGCCGGTCGCCAGCACGACCTTGCGCGCCAGTAGTGGCGCTTGCCCGTCCAGATGCAACCGGTGCAGCCCGTCCCCGATCGGCTCGATCAGCGTCAGGCGCGTATCGTTGCGCACCGGCAGCGCCAGCACCCGCCGATACCAGCGCAGATAGGCCATCCAGTCGCCGCGCGCGATCTTGTCGACCGCGTCCCAGCCTGCCCTCCCGTGCTGCGCCTCCCACCAGGCGCGATAGGTGAGGGCGGGAACGCCGAAGTCGATCGGGTTCAGCATCTTGGGCGTGCGCAGCGTAATCATCCGCGCATAGCTGTCCCATGGCCCCTCCAGACCCGCCGGGCTTTCGTCGATGACCAGGATGTTGGACACCCGCTCGCGGAGCAGGCCGAAGGCCGCGGCAAGCCCGCTCTGCCCCCCGCCCACGATCACGACGTCATGGACGTGACCGTCGGGATGGGCGCGCGGCCGGGTCCAGTCCGCGCCGCCGAAACCGATCAGCGACAATTGGCGAGCGAGGTCCGCTTCCAGGGCGGGCAGGCCGATCATGCCTCCATATCCCCCAACCGTAGCCGGACGATCTGCCCAATCTGCTCGATCGCGGTCGCGATCTCCTCGTCCCGCTCATGCGCCAGACGCTGCTCCATGGCCGCCAATATCCCCGCCTTGTCGGTCAGCCGCACGCAGATGATGAAGGGGAAGCCGAAGCGCTCCCGGTAGGCGGTGTTGAGCGCATGGAAGTGCGCATAGTCTTGCGGCGTCAGCCGATCCAGCCCGGCCGACGCCTGTTCCGCCGCCGATGCGTCGGTCAGCGTCCGGTCAATCGCCGCCTTGCCCGCCAGTTCAGGATGGGCGCGGATCAGGGCCAATTGCTCCTCGCCGCTGGCGCTGCGGACCACCGCCATCAGGTCCGCCCAGCGGTCCCCGGACGACGGGCGCGCATCGGCCCGCGCCTCTATCCAAGGGCTATGTTCGAACAACGCTTGTTGGGGGCCGGTCAATGCGTGTTCCCCTCCAGCGAGACATGCGCCGACACGACTTTCCAGCCATCGGCGAACTTGACCCAGCTTTGCGTCTGGCGACCGCGCCGGTCGCTATTCTCACGGAAAAATTCGGCGTCGGCGGTGGCGAAAGCGTCGCCATAGACGGTGATTGCGACCTTCCCCAATGTGCGCTGCGGCGATCCGCCGCGACCCTTGCGGAACGCCCGTATCTCCTCGATGCCGTAAAGCACCTCGCCCACGCCATAGCGGTTGGTGGTCGGCGCATCATGGAACAGCGCATCCATGGCGGGCACGTCGTCCGCCATCAACGCGCGCTCATAGGCGGCGAAGGCCGCGGTGATTTCGGCGAGCAATATGGGATCGTCTATCGTCATGCGGGGTGAACCTCCATCCAGTGGCGGGCGATATCGATGCGGCGCGCGACCCAAGCGTCGCCGGACGCGATGACATGATCGAGGAAACGGGCCAGCGCGCGCGCGCGCGCAGGGCGACCGGCGATGCGGCCATGCAGGCCGACCGACATCATCCGCCCACCTTCCTCCCGCAACTGATCGAACGTGTCGCACAGATAGCGGAAGAACTGCTCGCCCTCGGTAAAGCCGTTATAAGCGACCATCTTCATGTCGTTGGCGTCCAGCGTGTAGGGGACGATCAACTGCCCGCGATCATAATAGGGTAGGTCGTCGGCATAGCTGTCCGCATCATAGACGAAGCCGCCTTCCTCCCGCATCAGCCGGGCGGTGTTGGGCGATGTGCGGCCTTGATACCAGCCCAAGGGGCGGCTGCCGGTCAGGCTGGTGTGCAGCGCGATCGCTTCGGTAATATGCGCGCGCTCGACGTCTTCGGGCACGGTTTGATAGTCGATCCATTTCAGGCCGTGACTGGCGATTTCCCAGTCCGCCGCCAGCATCGCCTCGACCGCTGCGGGGTTCATCGCCATCGCTTTCGCTACGCCAAAGACCGTGACCGGCAGGCCGCGCTGCGTGAAGATCCGGTGCAGCCGCCAGAAACCGACGCGCGCGCCATATTCATACAGGCTTTCCATCGCCATCGCCCGGTCGGGATGGCTCTGCGCGCCGACCATTTCGGACAGAAAGGCTTCGGAGCCCTTGTCGCCGTTGAGGACGCTGTTTTCCGCGCCTTCCTCATAATTGACGACGCACTGCACCGCGACCCGCGCGCCGCCGGGCCAGCGCGGATCGGGCGGCGACGCGCCATAGCCTATGAGGTCGCGGGGCGGGGTCATGCGTCCCACGTCGCCATCGCGGCGTTGACAGCCTCGCCCGCGGGCAGCGCAAATCCCTCCCGCCGCAGGCAGGCCTCCAGCGCGCCGAGCGTGATCAGAACCTTATGCTTCATTGCGTTATAGCCCATCGCGCCGATCCGCCAGATGCGGCCCTGCAACGGACCAAAGGCAGTGCCGATCTCGATCTCGAACGCATCGCGCATCATCGTGCGGACCCGCTCGCCGTCTACACCCTGAGGCATGAAGACGCCGGTCACATTGGTCATGCGATGCGCGTCGTCGCCAAAGACGGTCAGCCCCATGGCGCGCAGCCCGGCGGTCATGGCGCGCCCGGCGGCTTCGTGGCGGGCGTAGCGTGCCTCCAGCCCTTCGCCCAGCATGATCCGCGCACATTCGCGCGCGGCGTAGAGCATGGACGTCGCCTCGGTATGATGATTGAGACGCTTGTCGCTCCAATAATCCATAATCATGGCGAGGTCGAAATAGTTGGAGCTGATGCGCGGTCCCGCGCCGTCGCTGATGTCGTCGCGGCGGATGCCCGCTTCGACCCGCTTGCGGCCCTGGATCAACGCCGCCGCCTTGTCGGAGATGGTGATCGGCGCCGAGCCGGAAGGCCCGCCGAGGCATTTCTGCAAGCCGCCGGTGACGATGTCCGCGCCCCAGCGATCGGCGGCAATTGCCATGCCGCCGATCGTCGCGGTCGCATCGACATAGAGCAGCGCCCCCGCCGCCGCGCACAGCGCGCCCAACCCGTCGAGCGGTTGCGTCATGGTGGTGGAGGTATCGCCATGGATGGTCGCGACCACCTTGGGCTGCACCCGTTCGATCGCGGCGGCGATGGCGTCCATCGGCACGACGTCGCCCCAGGACGCCTCCACCGTTTCGACCTGCGCGCCGATGCGGCCCAATATTTCCGTGAGCAGCAGGCCGAAGCGGCCGAAATTGACCACCAGCACGGTGTCGCCCGGCGCGACCAGGCTGACCAGCGCCGCTTCGATCCCCGCCCGCGCAGTGCCATCGACCAGCATCGTCCATTGATTCTGCGTGTCGAAGATCGGACGATAGAGCGCCATGACCTGGTTCATATAGCCGGTCATTTCCGGGTCGAACTGGCCCAGCAGATCGGCGGACATGGCGCGCAGCACGCGGGGATGGGCATTAACCGGCCCCGGCCCCATCAGCAGCCGCTGGGGTGGGTCGATGTCGCCAAATAAGTTCGGATCAAGCGGCAACAACACACTCTCCCAATCTCTCTATGAAGCCCAGCATGGCGTGTAACGCGCGTTCCGCATCGGCCGGATCGACATGTTCGGCAGGATTATGGCTGATCCCGTCCTTGCAACGAATGAACAGCATGGCCGTCGGGCACAGCGCCGCCATCACCATGGCATCATGGCCCGCGCCCGACACAAGCCGGAAGGGTTGCTGCCCCGTCCCCGCGATGGCGGCGTCCATCAGGGTCATCAACAAAGGATCGCACGGACTGGCGGGCAAGTCGTGGACCAGCGTCGTTGCCACATCCAGCCGGCGGCGGCCGGCGATGGCGGTGATGGCGTCGATCATCGCCTCCGCGGCGCTATCGCGCCGAGCCGCATCGCCAGACCGCACGTCGATGGTGAAGCGCACTTTGCCGGGGATGACATTGGCCGCACCGGGCAGCGCCTCGATCCGCCCCACCGTGGCCACGAGATCGGATGCGGCATCGCGCGCCAGTCCCTCGATCGCCAGCATCGCTTCCGCCGCGCCCGCGAGCGCGTCGCGCCGCAAGGGCATCGACGTCGTGCCGGCATGGCCTGCCATGCCCCGCAGCGTCACCTGATAGCGCAGTTGCGCCGCGATGCCGGTAACGGTGCCGAGCGCCAAACCCTGCGCCTCCAGTACCGGACCCTGTTCGATATGCGCTTCGAGATAGGCGAGGGTGGTGGCAGGCGCACGCGCTGCGGAGAGATAGGCACCGACATCGACACCTGCATCCGCCAATGCAACGCCGTTCCCATCGCGCAGCCCCAGCGCCTCAGCCACCAGCGTACCCGCCACCGCCCGGCTGGTCAGCATTGCGGCGGGAAAGCGCGATCCCTCCTCGTCGCCAAAGGCGATCACCTCGATCGGGAAGGGCAGGCGTCGCCCGGCGCGGTGCAGCGCCGCGACCGCCTCCACGCCCAGCATGATGCCCAGCGGCCCGTCATAGCGCCCCGCATCCTTCACGCTGTCGAGATGGCTGCCGATCAGCAGCGCGGGCGCGGCCGGGTCCAGCCCCTCATAGCGGCCGATCAGGTTGGCGGCCGGGTCGCGCCGCACACCCATCCCCGCCTCCTCCATCCACCCGGCCAGCGTCGCTTGTGCTTGGGCATAGGCCGGCGTCAGATAGCCACGATACAGGCCGTCCGCCATGTCGCTATAGGGCGCTATGCCCAGCGCATCGCAGCGCGCGACCGCTCTCGCTCCGCCGCTCAGCATGCAGCCACCGCGCCGTCGCTACGCGGGTCGGTCGCGCCGTCCAGCCTGCCGTCAGGATGACGCAGAATCGCCCCGGCATGACCCATGGTCGCAGTTATCGGCCCGACTCGTTCGACATCATGACCGGCGGCCGCGAGTTCAGCGTAAAGGCTCTCGTCGAACCCGTCCTCCAGCTTGAGCGTGGTCGATGGGTCGCCCCAGGTCCGCCCCAGCAGCCAGCGCGGCGCACTGATCGCCTCCTGCAAGTCCATGCCATAGCGGGCGTAGCGCGTGAACAAGGCCGCCTGCGTCTGCGGCTGGCCCTCGCCGCCCATTGTGCCATAGGCCATGACCCGGCCATCCTCGAAACAGGCGAACGCGGGATTGAGTGTGTGGAAAGGCTTGCGACCGGGCTTGAGCGCATTCCAGCCGCTCTGCGCCAATCGGAAGCTGCTGCCGCGATTCTGCCAGGTGATGCCGGTGCGCGGCAGCACCAGGCCCGATCCGAACTCGAAATAGGTGGACTGGATGCAGGATACGACGCGCCCGTCGCCATCGGCGGCCGCGAACCAGCAGGTGTCACCCCATTGCGGCGGCTGCGGCCATGGGAGGGCTCGGGCCGGATCGACTTTCGCTGCCAGCGCGTCCAGCGCGGTGGGATCGTCCAGCAATCCCTGCCAGTCATAATCATGGAACGCCGGGTCGCCGACATGCATGTCGCGGATCAGGAAGGCCTGTTTGGTCGCTTCGACCAGCCCATGCACATGGTCGAACCCATCGGGGCTCCCAGCGCGCAGCCGGTCAAACAGGGCGAGGATCAGCAGTGAGGCGAAGCCCTGGGTCGGCGGCGCGCTGTTATAGAGGGTCGCGCCACTGATCCGTGTGTGCAACGGTGTCGCTATAAAGGCGTCGTGCGCGGCCATATCTGCTGCGGTCAGCGGACTGCCCAGCGCTTCCAGATCAGCCGCGATGTCAGTGGCCAATGTTCCTGTGTAGAAGTTGTCCAGACCTTCCGTCGCCAGCCGTTCCAGCGTGTCGGCCAGCGCAGGCTGGCGCAGCAGATCGCCCTCGCGCAGCGGGCGACCTTCGGGTTCGAAGGTCGTCGCATAGGCGCCGGATTGCCCCCGCAATTCGTCGCCCTTGGCCGCCGCGATTCCCGCGCCGCCCGCCGTGACAGCCACGCCCGTCCGCGCGTGGCCGATGGCGTCGCGCAGCAACCGTGCGAGCGGCATGTCGCCCCAAATGCTGTCCAGGGCCGCTGCCCAGCCCGATATCGTGCCCGCTACCGTATTGGCGGCCAGCGGTCCGCGGTTCGGGATCATGTCGAGGCCTGCGTAAAGCGACAGGTCCGCCTTGGCCGCCGCGCCGCCGCAACCGTGAATACTTACAACATCGGAACCCGGACCAGGGTGGATCAGCCAGAAGCCATCGCCGCCGATGCCGGTCATGTGCGGATAGACCACTGCCAGCGTCGCCGCGACCGCGACGCACGCCTCCACCGCGTTGCCGCCCTCGCGCAGCACGTCCAGCCCCGCCGCGCTCGCCAGATGATGCGGTGCCGTGACCATGCCGTGCCGGCCAGATACGGTCGAAAGCGCCATCAGTCGGGCAGCGCCGCGACGAAGGCGCGCACGACATGGGCGCTGTTGACCGAGGCCAAGGCCATGAAGGCGACCATCTGGTTCTCGCCCGCATCGCCGCCGGCCAGGTCGGAAAGGCTGCGGAAAACGATGACTGGGACGTCATTTGCATAGGCGACCTGCGCCACCGCTGCGCTTTCCATGTCCAGCACGCGCGCCTTCCATGCGCTGCTCAGATAGTCGCGAAACTCGGCATTGTCTGCGAAGACGCCCGCGCTGACACCAGTGCCGCCGATCACGATCTTGGGATCATGCGGCAGGCACGCTGGGGCCGCACCCTCATTTTGGACGCAGCGTTCCAATTTAACGTCGGCCGCCACATTCTGCGCCAGTTGCAGCAAGGCGGGATCGACGGCGAAACTATAATGGCGCTTCACCGGCTCGTTCGCATTGCCGATGCGCACGCCGCGCGGGAACATCATGCCCCAATTGGCCGGCGCTGTGGCATCGACCGCTTCGGGCACGGTCCAGCCGTCGCCATTTTTGCGCGCGAAGGAGACTTCCAGATACTGCGCCCAATCCTGCGGCACGATGACGTCGCCGATCGACAGGCCGGGATCAACCCCACCGGCAATGCCGGAAAAGACGATTCGCCGCACGGTAAAGCGATCCAGCACCAGTTGCGTGTTCATCGCGGCATTCACCATCGACACGCCGCTCTGCATCAGCAGCACCGGCTTGCCCGCCATCCTGCCGGTCAGGAAGGTCATGCCGTTGATCTGGTGCCGCTTGGGCCTATCGACGGATTTTTCCAGCGCATCCCATTCGGGCAGGAAGGCGGTCATGACAACGGTGCGCGGCGTGCTGTCCGCCTTGCGCGCCAGGGCTTGAGAGGGCAAGGCGAGCGCCAGCAGCGCGAGGGCAATAAAACGCATCAGGCTGCTCCCATCCAGACGAAGCGAACGACGAAAAGGCCGGCCAGCAGGAACAGGAACCAGTCCTTGCGCGTGGCCGTGCCGCGCAGCGCCTTGAGCGCCGCATGGGCGGTGATGCCAAAGGCCAGGCCATTGGCGATCGAAAAGGTGAGCGGGATCATCGCCACGGTGAGGAAGGCGGGGATCGCCGACATAGGGTCTTCCCACTCCACCTCGGTCAGCGGCACCAGCATAAGGCCGCCGACGATGATGAGCGCAGGCGCGGTCGCGGCCAGCGGCACGAGTTGCGCATAGGGGGCGACGAACATGGTCAATAGGAACAGTATGCCGGTGACGATAGCGGTCAGGCCGGTGCGCCCGCCCGCCTGCACGCCCGCCGCGCTTTCGACATAGGACGTGACGGTGCTGGTGCCCGCCATCGACCCAACGATGGTGGCGACCGCGTCGGTCATCAATATGCGGTTGAGGCCCGGAATCTTTCCTGCTGCATCCATCAACCCGGCGCGCTTGGTCACCGCCACCAGCGTCCCGATATTATCGAACAGATCCACGAACAGGAAGACGAACAGGATTTCCAGCAGGCCGAGGCCATGGGTGCCGGTCAGGCCGAACACGCCGGGCAGGTCCAGCTGAAACGCCGTGCCGGTCAGCGCGTCCAGACTATAGGGTTCGGGCTTGACCGTCACCATGCCCGTCAGCCAGCCGACGATCGTGGTGGCGACAATGCCGATCAGCATTGCGCCGCGCACATTCCAGACACTGAGCGTGCCGATCACCAAAAGGCCCAGCAGCGCCAGCGCCGCACCGGGGGCTTTGAGGTCGCCCAGCGCCACGAAGGTCGCCGGGTTCGCGCCCACGATCCCTGCATTTTTCAGGCCGATAAAGCCAATGAACAGGCCAATGCCGCCCGCCACCGCTGCGAATAAATAGGTGGGGATGACCGCAACGATCAACTGCCGCACGCCGGTCAGCGTCAGGATCAGGAAGGCGACGCCCGACAGGAAGACGCAGCCCAGCGCAATCGGCCAGGGCACGCCCATCTGCCCGACCACGGTGAAGGCGAAGTAGGCGTTCAACCCCATGCCCGGCGCCAGCGCCAGCGGGACATTGGCGGTCAGGCCCATCAGGATCGAGGCGAAGGCGGCGGCGAAGCAGGTCGCCGCCGCGACTGAGGCGAAGGGCATGCCGGTCGAACCCAGGATCGCCGGATTGACCAGCACGATATAGGCCATCGTCAGGAAAGTGGTGATCCCGGCCAACACCTCCGTTCGCGCCGATGTGCCGCGCTGGCTGAGCGCGAAATAGCGGTCCAGCCTGCCTGTCGGCGCTTCTGGCGGATGGTGATCCGCGACCTGCGATGGCGTCATGCAATGTCCCCCGAATGTTGATGTCCCGGCATGGTGACGCCGGTGATGCCCCGTTGCTCCAACATGGCGGCCAGGCGAAACAAGGTCGGTTCGCCCCCCGGCTTGCCGATCAGTTGCAGCCCCAATGGCAACCGCCCCGGACGATAGAGTGGAATGCTGAGCGAAGGGAAGCCGGTGAAGCTGATCGGCTGGGTATGGATGCCCAGATCCGCGCGCGCCGGCGCCATCGCCCCGTCGATCAGGATACGGGGATCGTCGATCGACGGCGCGGTGCAGGGCGTCGCGGGCGCGATCAGCACGTCATAAGGCGCGATCAGATTCAGCATCGTGGTGCGGAAACTGGCGCGGAACGCCTGCGCTTCTGCATACAGGCCATCGGGCAACAAGGTGCCGGCGATCAGCCGGTCGCGCACTTGGGGATCGAACGCCATGGCGTCGCGCGCCAGCGCCGTGCGGTGCAGTCGCCCGCCTTCGCTGGCCGTAATCAGGAAGGCGGCGGACCGCGCGCGGGCTATGTCTGGCACAGTCACGACCGGCGCATGGGGCGCGATGGCGTCGATCGCAGCGCTCTGGTCGGGGTCGCTATTCTGCGCGAAGCGGCCGCCCAGCCGGGCGAGGCGGATCGGCGTGTCGCCCGGCTGGGCGGATCGCCCGCTCAGTATTTCCCAGATCGTCACCATGTCGGCCAGCGACGCGGTGAACGGGCCTATATCGTCGAAACTGTCGGCGAAGGGAAAGACCCCCGCCATCGGCAAATCGCCATGCGTAGGCTTCAGGCCGTACAGACCGGTCAGGCTGGCCGGCACCCGGATCGACCCATTGGTGTCCGACCCCAGCGAAAAAGGCAACAGCCCAGCCGCAACCACCGCCGCCGATCCGCCCGACGATCCACCGGCCAGCCGGGTCGGGTCATGCGGATTGCGGGTGGTGCCATGCAGCGCGTTGATGGTTGCAAAGCCATAGGCGAACTCGTCCATGTTGAGGCTCGCCACCAGCACCGCGCCTGCGGCTTTCAGGCGATGGATCGCTTCTGCATCCTGCGTCGCTGGCGGCGCATCGGCATAAAGGCGCGACCCGGCGGTGGTGGGCAGGCCGGCGATGTCGAACAGATCCTTGACGCCAAAGGGCACGCCCGCCAGCGGCCCTGGATCGCGCCCGCCGGCGACCAGCGCGTCGATCCTCTCCGCATCCACGCGCGCCGGTCCGGCCATGATGCGGGTGACGGCGCAGAGCGGCGCTGCTTTCTTCGCCAGCGCCGCCAAACATTGATCGAGTATCTGCGTGGCGGATTGCTGGCCGCTGCGCACGGACTGGGCGATCGCCATGGCGCTGGTCATGGCGCGTCACTTTCATGACGGTCCAGCAACAGGCCGGCATGACGATCGAGCAAGGCCATGTTCGCGACCACGCCGGGCATGCAGGCCGCGTCGATCGGCAGGCCGATGGCGTCCGCCGCCCGATGAATGTCCGCTTCGCTGCGGGGCAGCGGGGGGATGGGCGTTGAGGTCAGGACCGGGGCCAGGGGAGCTTCAGTTTGCCGCGCGAACCGCCCGGCCAGCGCGGCACAGACAAGCAGTTGCAACTGGTGGAATATCATCAGCGGCAGGATCAGCAGGCCGACTTGCGCGGGCGGGAACAGAGCGCCGGCCATCGGCACGCCGGATACCAGGCTTTTCTTGGACCCGCAGAACAGCAGCACGATCGCGTCCTGGCGCGGCAATCCGGCCAGCCGCGCGACGCCCATGTTGACGCTCATGACGATAGCCAGGACGAGCGCACTGAGGCCCAGCAGCACCAGCAAGTCGCCCACACCGACCTGCATCCATATGCCGCCCGCCACGGCGGCGCTGAAAGCGGAATAGACGACCAATAATATCGCGCCGCGATCCACCGGCATCAACAACCCCTTATGCCGGTCGATGAAGCCGCCGATATAGGGGCGCAATACATGGCCCGCGACGAAGGGGACCAGCAGTTGCAGGGCGATATTCTGAACGGAATGCAGCGTGGCCGTGCCGCCATGTCCCTCCACATTCAGGGTCAAAGTGACGAGCAGGGGCGTCAGCAGAATGCCAATCAGATTGGACAGCGACGCGCTGCACAGGGCGGCGGCGACATTGCCGCCCGCCATCGCCGTAAAGGCGATCGACGATTGGACCGTGGACGGCAAAAGAGTCAGATAGAGCAGGCCCGACATGAGGACCGGATCGGCCCAGCCCCGCATCAGCGACGTCAGCGCGATGCCAACAGCCGGGAACAGCATGTAGGTCGAAGCAAAGACCAGCAAATGCAACCGCCAGTTGCCTATCCCCTGGAGAATCGCCGCGCGCGACAGCTTTGCGCCATGGAGAAAAAATAGCAGGGCGACGGCGATATCGGCCAGCACATCGATCCAGCCCGCGGCCTGCCCGCTGGCAGGCAATAGCGACGCGACGCCCACCGTGCCGATCAGCCACAAGAGAAATGGGTCACTCCGCAGGATAGAAGGGGTCAGGCGCGCCATGGCGGCCTTATGCTCGTCTTGCCCCTACCGATCCACTAGAATGACTTCAACGGATCGTTGCAAAAAATAGAGCGCCGAAATCCTCCGTGAGAAGACGATCGGCGCTTGCGACTTTGCTTGGTATTGGCGCGCCTTACCACGCCGACTTGCTTGTTCGTCTCGCTTATAGGCTACTGCGCGCTATGGCGGCCCGCTGGCCGAGCAGAACGGCACCCAACGGACCGGCGTCAGCGCCCAGACCGGGGGGAACGATCAGTTGCTCCAGCGCCAAGGGGTCCAAATCCTCGATATACAGGTTTAGCAAGTCGGCCGATCGGCGGGCGATCAGCGGCAGCAGCATCGGTCGCGATTGGATCACGCCGCCCCCCAGCACCAGCCGCTCGGGCGAAAGGGCCAGGATCAGCATTGTCGTCCATTCGGCCAGATCGGCGGCGACGCGGTGCCACAGGGGATCATCGTCCGCCATGTCGGCCGCGGGAATCGGCGATCGTGCGGCCAGCGCCGGGCCGCCGACCAGCCCTTCCAGGCAATCGCCATGGCTGGGGCACACGCCCGCGAAAGGGTCATCGGGCTGGCGCCGGACCCGCATATGTCCGGCTTCGGGATGCAGATGCCCGTGCACCGCCTGTCCATTCACCACGAGTCCCAGGCCGACCCCGGTGCCGATGGTGGCATAGGCGTGGACCGTGCATCCCTGCGACGCGCCCCACATCCCCTCCGCCAGGGCAGCGCCCGCGACGTCGGTGTCGATGGCGATCGGCACGGCGAAGCGGCTGGCGAAATGGCCATAAATGTCGACGCTCGCCCAGCCGGGCTTGGGCGTATTGCCCATATGGCCGAAATCGGGCGTGTTCGGGTTCAGGTGCAAGGGCCCGAAACTGGCGATGCCGATCGCGGCGAACGGGGTTTCGCGCTGCCAGAGGGTCAGCGCGTCCGACAGGGCGTGGAGCGTGTCCGCCGCGCCGGTCGGCCAGCGTTGCTGGCGCAGGATCGTGCGGCCATGCGCCAGCGTGGCGATACATTTGGTGCCGCCCAGTTCAAGCCCGACGATGAGTGGCTCGTCCATGGTCATGCCAGCCATATCCTGTCTCCTTCCATTCCCAGCCGCAGTTCGGGTGCGGGGGAACCGCCGAAATGGCGGCGGGCCTGCGCAGGATCGGCCGGGACATGCGCGATGCCGGTCATGTCGGCGAAACTCTGCACCGTCAGGTCTGGCAGCACGAACCAGCTATAGGCCTGGAAAGGGGCCTGGGGCGGATTGGCGAAGGCGAGGCCAGTGCCGTTGATCGGCCGCCATGGGCCGGCCACACTGTCGGACGTCATGCCGTAAAGGCCATTGGGACCGGCCGGGCCGTCATCGGCAAACACCTTTTGCTGGGTGGACCAGAAGAGATAATAGCGCCCGTCATGGACGATGACGTGCGGCCGTTCCAGTTCATTGTTGAGGCCATCGGCGGCGATGAGCGGTGGCAAAAGATCCCATTGCCCGTCCGGCGCGCGCCGCGCCATGCCGACCGCGCCGTTCCAGAAGGAGGTCGATCGGGCCAGGGACGCGGCGAAGAAGACATAGGCCGCGCCATCGGCGGGATCGCGGAAGAAGGCGGGATCGCGGAAGGCCTTGATGGTGCCGATCGCCCCGCCCCCCTCCATATCGCGCACATAGTCGATGCCGTCGGGGACCAGCATTTCCACTGGCGTCGACCAGGGCGACAGGGCGATCGCGTCGCCCTCCACCGACAATGCGGCGCGGGTTTCGAACAGGCGCTGGCTGAAGCTGAGCACGTCTTCGCCGTGGGTGCCCGCGACGGTGTAATAGAGGGTGATATGGCCATGGTCGGGCGACAGGATCGCAGACCCCGACCATTCGCGGCTGCCAGGTGAAAAACCATCATCGAACAACAATCCAAGATCGCGCCATTTGTCCCCTACCCGGTGCATCAGGCGCAGCCGGGCCATGCCATGGCGGCCGTCCGGGTCCAGCAGCGCGGGGGCGGACAGCAAAATGAACAGGGTGCCGCCTGCAATTGCCGCCTGCGACCCGTCCTCCGCCTGCACCGGCCAATAATCCCACAGGTCGACGCCCGCGATCAGGGCCTGCGGCTTGGGCAGGATCGGCGCGCAGGCCATGGTCGCACGGTCGATCCCGGCGACATGGGCGGCGGTCCAGTGGCTTGTCATCATCGGGCATCCATGGGCAGGAAGTTGGGCCATGATCTTCGCCGGTGCGTGCAGTCACCGGCGAAGACCATGATTTCCACGGGCGTGAAACGCCCCGGAAAGACGGGGATCAGAAGTCGAACCGGACCGAGGCGGAGACGGTGCGACCGTTGATCGAGCGGGCGCGGACGATGCCGTTGGCGGGGATGGCGGCATCCTCCGCTTCGGTGAAGCCCTTCACGTCGAACAGGTTGTTGGCGTTGAGCGAGAGTTGGACGCGATCCATCGGCTTGACCGTCAGGAAGGCGTTGACCTGCGTATAGCCGGGCAGTTTCAACTGGTTGCTGTCCTGCGCATAGCTGCTGGAGGTGCCGATGACGTTGGCGCCAACGGAGAAGAGGCCGGCATCATATTGCGGTGTTATCTGGTAGAGGAATTTGGCCTGGCGGCGGGGGCGGTTGCCGACCACCGCGGGGTTGAGCACATCGCTGGCGATCTTGGCATCGGTATAGGTGCCGCCCGCCGTGATGCTGAACCGGCCGGTGCGGTAGCCGCCCTCCAGTTCCAGGCCATAGGCGCGATAGTTGCGGTTGAAGAAGGTCTGGGTCGTCGCCTCGAAATTCTGTTCCTCGGTCCTGGCGTGGAACGCCGTGGCGTTGAGGGTCAGGCCGCCATTGCGATATTTGACGCCGCCTTCCAGTTGCTTGACGAAATCGACCGCAGCGCCGCTGTCGGTCAGATTGCCGGTGGTGGTGCTGACGGCGGGGCCGAACAGCAGACGATCGGCATTGGCGCGCGCGCCCCGGCTGTAGCGGGCGAACAAGGCGATGTCGTCGGCCAAGCGATAGTTGGCGCCGAAGGAATAGGACAGATATTCATAGCTATAGTCGACCGGCGCCGTCAGCGTCGGGACCACCGCGACATTGGTTTCGGGGATGGAGATGACCCCATCGCCGTTCATGTCGCGGCTGATGACGCCAACGCGCCCGCCGCCCAGGTCAGATCCGGCGATCGTGCCCTTGGCGCTGCCGAAATCGTAGCGCAGGCTGCCGTCCAGCGTCAGCGCGCCGGTGGCCAGGCTCAGGGACGCGAAGGGGGCGTCGGTGTCATAGTCGACATCGTAGCTGCGGCGGCAGCAATTGCCGAAGAAGGTCGCGCCATAGCCGTAGGTTCCATTTTGCGTGAGCGCCTGACCCGCCGCGTTGGTCAGGTTGACCAGCGCCGCATTGCCGCCGCCGGTCACTTCGAGCAGGTGCGACGTCCACAGCCAGTCGGTGGCGATCGTCTGGCGCGATTTGTAGAAGCCGGCGGTCGCGGTCAGCTTGCCAGCGCCGGTGTCGAAATCGCGGCTGACGCGCAGGTCGT
Organism: Pseudomonadota bacterium; assembly: GCA_040389985.1. Classification (GTDB taxonomy): domain Bacteria; phylum Pseudomonadota; class Alphaproteobacteria; order Sphingomonadales; family Sphingomonadaceae; genus Sphingobium. The sequence continues at coordinate 55,873 of JAZJZH010000012.1, read as the reverse complement.
TGGTGATGTTGTTCAGGCTGTTGATCTTCACGTCGAACAGCACGATCTGGGCCAGATAGTTGCTGCCGTTGAACGCCTGGCCCGCATTGGGACCATTGGCATAGGTCAGGGTCGATCCCGCGCCGCCCAGAGCGGTCGCGATCGCCGATCCGGTGTCGACCGCAGAGGGGAAGGGCGAGGTGAAGCCGCCCGACACGTCCGAATAGCGGAAGCGTTCGGTGACGTTCCAGCCGTCGCCCAGTTCGAATTGCGATTCCAGGCCGACGGCATAAACGACGGGATGCTGGCCATCGCGAATGTCGCGCGTGACCGGGTTGTTGCTGCCGTCCAGCGTCACATTGTCGCGGAAATAGCGCGAATGGAGCGTGTCGCCATTGATGCTGAAACCGGGCAGATCCTGATATTTGGGATTGCTGTTGCTGCCCGTCACCAGCACCGGATTGGGCAGGTAGCCAATGGCGCGGTCATTGAGATATTTGCCGTAGAGGCGGATATAGCCGCCGGCAAATTCCTTGGTGATGTTCGCCTTGATCTGGCCGCCCTTGTTGGCGTCATAGCCCGCCTTGCGCGGCCCTTCACCCTGGCGGTAGAAACCGCCGACATGGTAGCGCAGGCTGTCGCTGATCCGGCCGCCATAATCGAAATCGAGGCGATATTCCTCATAGTCGATGCCCGCCGTCGCCTGGATCGCGCCGCCTTCCTGCTCGCCGGTCTTGGAGATCATGTTGATGACGCCGCCCGGCGCGTTGGACGCGAAGGTGGAGGCCGATCCGCCGCGGACCGATTCGACCCGGCCGATGTTGAAGTCCGAACGCAGGAATATGTCGGCATTGCCAAAGGTGATGTCGCCAAATTCCAGCACGGGCAGGCCGTCCTCCTGCAATTGCAGGAACTTCGCGCCGCCCGATGCGACCGGCAGGCCGCGCACGGAAATGTTGGCATTGCCTTCGCCGCCCGAGGATTCGGAACGGATGCCGGGCAGGTTGCGGAAAATTTCGGCGACCGAGCGGGGCGCGGCCTTGGCGATGTCGTCGCTGCTGAGCGAGCTGACGGTGACGCTGCTGTTGAGCCGGTTCTGGCCGCGGGCGACCGCCGTGACGACGATTTCATCGTCGGGGGCGACGGGCGACGCGCCGTCGGTTGCCGACTGGGGCGCGGCGGCGGACTGCGCTTGCGCCTGCGCTGCGTTGGCCACGATCAGGGTCGCCGACGTCAGCAGAAATGTCTGAAACTGCCTTTTCATTGTCTCTCTCCCACGCCGATTCGTTTCGGCTTGAATTTGTGATGATCCTTTTCGCAAACGATTGCAACAGGCATGATGGATGGATTGCAATCGTTTGCTAACATCTATACTGACAAATCCGTCAAGGACGGCAACAGTCCGCCGGACAGGAGAGGCAAAGATCATGAGCGAGCCGATATCCCGTAAGCCGCACCTTTCGCTGGGGCGGATCGTGCAGATGAACCTGGGCTTCCTGGGGCTTCAGTTCAGCTTCGGTTTGCAGCAAAGCAATATGGGGCCGATCTACTCCTATCTGGGCGCGGACGAGGCTTCGCTGCCGCTGCTGTGGCTGGCCGGGCCGATGACCGGATTGCTGATCCAGCCGATCATCGGCGCGATGAGCGATCGCACCGTCACCCGCTTTGGTCGGCGCACCCCCTATTTCCTGATCGGCGCGGTGCTGTGCAGCCTGTGCCTGTTCGCCATGCCCTATAGCCGGGCGCTGTGGGTGGCGGCCAGCCTGCTCTGGGTGCTGGACGCGGCTAACAATGTGACGATGGAGCCCTATCGCGCCTATGTCAGCGACCGGCTGGACCCGGCGCAAAGGCCGCTCGGTTTCCTGACGCAGAGCGCCTTTACGGGCTTGGCCCAGACGCTGTCCTATCTGGCACCGTCCCTGCTGGTGTGGGGCGGGCTGAACGCCGATGCGATCGATCCGTCGGGCATTCCGGTCATCACGCGGATCGCCTTCATCGTCGGCGCGGTGCTGTCGCTGTCGACCATCCTCTGGTCGGTATTGCGCGTGCCGGAATTGCCGCTGAGCGCCCAGGAGATCGCAGCGATGCGGGCCGAGCCGCTGTCCGCCCGCACGACGCTGCGCGACCTCAAGCAGGCGATCGTCGAGATGCCCGTGCCGATGCGCCAACTGGCGATCGCCATGCTATTCCAATGGTATGCCATGTTCTGTTACTGGCAGTTCGTCGCCTTCGCCATCGCGCGGTCGCTCTACGACACGGCGGACGCGAGCAGCGCGGGCTTTCGTCAGGCGGTGCTGGTCAACGGCCAGATCGGCGGCTTCTACAATTTCATCGCCTTCGTCGCCGCCTTCGCCATGGTGCCGATCGCCCGCAGGATCGGCGCGCGGCCGGTTCATGCCGTCAGCGTGGCGGCGTCGGGCATCGCCATGCTCGCCTTGCCCTGGTGTTCGAGCCAGGCGATGCTGTTCGTGCCGATGATCGGCATCGGCCTTGGCTGGGCGAGCATGATGGGCAATCCCTATATCATCCTGGCCGACAGCATCCCGCCTGCCCGCACCGGCATCTATATGGGCATTTTCAACATGTTCATCGTCATCCCGATGATGATCGAAAGCCTTACCATGCCGTTGATCTATCGCCCGCTGCTGGGCGGCGATCCGCGTCATGTGCTGATGCTGGCGGGGATATTGATGCTGTTGGCGGCGGTTGCGACGCTGGCCATTCGGGAGCGACCGGCGGCACGCGCGGCCTGATCGTCAGGCGGACGCGCGTTGCACCAGATGCGGCGCCATGCAGGCCGAGGCGGCGGGCGTTCCGGCCAGCCGGTCGAACAGCAGGTCGACCATCAGCGCCGCGCCGCGCGCGACATCCTGCCGGATGGTCGTGAGCGGCGGGGTGGTCTGCGACGCGACCATGACATCGTCATAGCCCACGACAGCGACGTCGCTCGGCACGCGCAGTCCGGCGTCACCCAGCGCCCGCAGCGCGCTCATGGCGATGACGTCCGACGCCGCGACAATCCCGTCGATCGGCGGATGATCGGCCAGCAAGGCGCGGATCGCGTCATAGGATGCCTGTGTTGTCAGATGCGCGGGCAGCAGCAGGCCTTCGCCCATGCCGGCCTGCGCCAGCGCCGCGCGAAAGCCAGCATGGCGGGCGGCGAATTCGGGCACGTCAGGATTGCCGAAAAAGGCCAGATGGCGGCGCCCCTGCGCCAGCAGATGATCGGCCGCCATGCGCCCGCCCGCGACATTGTCCGACCCCACGGTCAGCTGCGCATAGCCATCGACCGCCGCGCCCCAGACGACCAGGGGCGTATAGCGCGCGGCCACCCGCTCGATCGTGTCGATCTGGTCCGACTGGCCGATCAGCAGCACGCCATCGACCCGCCCGCCATCAACGATCCGGTCCAGCCACTGGCCATCGGTGGGAATGACGCGCGAGAGCAGCAGGTCGTAGCCGCGATCGGCCAGCGCGTCGGCCAGCGGGCCGATGAGGCTCATAAAGAAAGGGTCGGACAGATGCTGCTGGGTTTCATGGCCAAGCGGCAGCACGACGCCGATCGCGCCGGTGCGGCCCAACCGCAGGTTGCGGGCAGCGCGGTTGATCTGAAACCCATGGTCGCGCGCCAGCGCCTCTATCCGTTCGCGGGTCGCGCGGGCAATCATCGGATTGCCCGAAAGCGCGCGCGACACGGTGGACACCGATACGCCCGCGATTCGGGCCAGCGTGACGAGACTGGAGGCATTTGTTGATTTCATGACCGAGCGGGACGTCCACAGATAACGGGCCGGTCAGCGGCGAGGCCAACGGACTAAGGAACTTAGGAACTTAGGATGCTTATCGCCCGGCCGATGCGGAGGCAAGGAATCACACGTGGGCCAGTTGGTCCAGCACCATTGGGTCAAATTGCGGAATCCGAATGTATTCGTATGCGTAGCTTGCCCTGCCCACCACGCCATGCGAGCGGTCACGGTTTGATGCAGGCGGGCGACAGGCCGGCCGCGTCGCGACGGGAAGGGATGGGCATGGACAAGCCGAAACAGGGCTTTGCCGGATTGTGGAATATCAGCTTCGGCTTTTTCGGCATCCAGATCGGCTTCGCGCTGCAAAACGCCAATATGAGCCGGGTCTTCCAGTCGCTCGGTTCCAGAATCGACGATCTGTCCGCCTTATGGGTCGCCGCCCCGCTTACCGGATTGCTGGTCCAGCCGATCGTCGGGCATCTTTCCGATCGAACCTGGCTCGGCCGCCTCGGCCGCCGCCGCCCTTATTTTCTGGCGGGTGCGATCCTCTCCGCACTGGCATTGCTGGGGATGCCACAGAGTGACGGGCTGCTGATGGCCGCGTTGCTGCTATGGATGCTCGACGCCAGCCTCAATATCTCGATGGAGCCGTTCCGCGCCTTTGTCGGCGATATGCTGCGCAAGGACCAGCATATCATCGGCTATGCCGTGCAAACCGCCTTCATCGGCGCGGGCGCAGTGGTGGGATCGCTCTTTCCCTATATGCTCGACCATCTGGGGGTCGCCAACGTCGCGGCGGCGGGGCAGGTGCCCGATACCGTCCGCTACAGCTTCTGGGCGGGGGGCGCAGCGTTGCTGGCAGCAGTGCTCTGGACAGTGTTGACGACGCGCGAATATGCGCCGGACCAGATGCGCGCCTTTGCCGATGCTGACGCCGCCGCCGCCGCGGCACCCGATCTAGGAAGCCACGCCATCGGTCCCTGCCTTATCTGGATTAGCGCCGGGGCCGTCGTCGCGTTGCTTGTCACGCTTTGGGCGATGGAAAAGGAAGTCTATCTGCTCGCCGCGCTTCTAGCGGGCTATGGCCTGGCCAGCCTGATCGCGATCCTGCTGGCCCGTGCGGGGCGAAGCGCGCATATGCTGGCGCATATCGTCGGCGATATCGGCGACATGCCGCCGATCATGCGACAGCTGGGATGGATCCAGTTCTTCAGCTGGTCGGCGCTCTTCATCATGTGGATTCACACCACGCCGGTCGTCGCCCAATATATGTTCGGGTCGGCCGATCCCGCCAGCGCCGCCTATCAGGCTGGTGGCAACTGGGTCGGGGTGCTCTTCTCGGTCTACAATGGCGTCGCCGCAGTCGCTGCCTTGACGATTCTGCCCTGGGTCGCGGCGTGGATCGGCAAGGCGCGCGCCCATGCGCTGTGCCTGGTCGCGGGCGCGGCGGGCTTCGCCAGCTTCCTGGTCGTGCGCGATCCCGACCTGCTGCTGCTGAGTGAAGTCGGGATCGGCATCGCATGGGCCTCCATCCTCGCCATGCCCTATGCCATGCTCGCCTCCAGCCTGCCGCAGGCGAAGTTGGGGGTCTATATGGGCGTGTTCAACATCTTCGTGGTGCTGCCGCAATTGCTGGTGGCGACAGCGATGGGATCGATCATGAAGGCTTTCTTCCCCGGTGACCCAATCTGGACCATGGCCTTCGCGGCAGCCACGCTATTGCTGGCAGCGCTGGCGACGCTGCGAATCAGGGCGTGAGCCGACGCAGCGATTCGGGCGTCCTGTGGCGGCGGCAAACACCCTAATTTGGTCCGACCATAATAAGGTCTTCCCCTACGGAAAGCGTTGCGTATCGCTACGAATGCAATTTTTGCAATCGCAAAGCAGCCGTTCGCACTTGCGGCAACTCACCATCCGGTACACAAAGATCGTGCCTTTCAGGCATCCTCTCCTAAAACTTTACGGGCTGGTCTTCGGATCGGCCCTTTTTTTGTCGTCTTCGGATTGCGTATCGTCCAGACCCTGCGGCATCGTCCAGGCGATGCCCTCGTCCAGATAGGCTTCCAGCTCGCGCCAATGCCGGTCCCATCCCGGCCCGCGGCGGGCGGACGGCACTTCCTGCTCCACCATCAGCCGCGCACGGCGCACTGGGTTGGAGGGTCGCTGCTCCATCCGCACCACGATATCGCGCACATCCTGGGGCCGGTCCTTGCTCATATGCTCCTCCACGGGGCATCCCGCCCGGTCGCCGCCTTTGGCCCGGAAGGCGGTGGACAGGCAATGACCTTGTGACGTGCGGTGCAACGAATATTGTCTATTTGTCATCCTTCCGTCATAAAGCGCCATGTCATTGCCTTCCGGCCAATCGGCCCCACCCATCGCCCGTATCCAACAGAATATTCTCGCCGTAGCAGAAAGGCACCTGCTCAACTGGCTGTGCGCGCATATGCCGCGCTGGGTCACGCCAGACATGCTCACCGCACTGGGCATGGTCGGTGCCTTCGCCATTTTCGTGGGTTATGCGGGCAGCAATTGGGGCGTCGACTGGCTGTGGCTGGCGATTGCGGGCTATGCGCTGCAATGGTTCGGCGATTCCCTGGACGGCAGCCTGGCTCGTTTCCGCCATATCGAGCGGCCATCCTATGGCTATTTCATCGACCATAGCTGCGATGGTCTGGCGACCCTGTTGATCCTCGCCGGCATGGGGGCCAGTCCCTATATTCGCATGGACGTCGCGCTGGTGGCACTGGCGGGTTATCTGCTGCTCTCGATCCACGCTTACCTGTCGGCGCGGGTATTGGGGGAGTTCAAACTATCCTATCTTGCCGCCGGACCCACTGAATTGCGGCTGCTGCTGATCGGGCTTACGATCGCGATGATGCTGTTGGGCTATGCCCCCGGCTGGTTCGGTGCGGTGTCTGGATTCGACCTGTTCGTGGGCGTGATCGGCGCCATCCTGGTGCTGCTGTTCATCGGCCAGACGCTGACGACGGCCAAGCGGCTGGCATTGGCGGAACGGCCGAGCGGAACGCGCTAACTCATCATGTGGTAAAGGCTGGGGGCCGACTTTGGATAAGCCAGTCGGCTCCACCTAAACCGATTGATCGCTGCGCACCCGAAGCTGAACCCGTCAGGGGCGGCGCGGCCTATTGTCGCGCGCGCCGCAGCGCGAGATTAACTGGTTCAGACGCACTTCATCCTGCGCGCCCGACGCAAATAATTGGCAGAGCCAATCCAGACACCGTGCCAGTAGCAGCATGGTTCCTCTCCCTTATTATCAGCGCATCATAACAGATTCGCGCCGCAGTAGAAGAGGGAGAGAAATACTATAGCTGCTTATTGATCCGAGCCGATCACGCGATAGAGCAGCACCCGGTTGCTCACCAGGGCGAGGTCTGTGGCGATGGCCGACTGCCGCGCGCTGTAAAGGGTGCGCTGGCTGGTCAGTGCGGTCAGGAATGTGTCGATCCCCGATCGATAGCGCTGATCCGCCAGGTCATAAGCGCGCTGGCTGGCCGTCACCAGCCGCCGCTGCGCTGCCTGCTGCGCATCGATCGTCCCCTCGCGCGCCAGTCCGTCGGCGACTTCGCGGAAGGCGGTCTGCACCGCCTTTTCATATTGGGCGACATACAGGTCGCGTTGCGCCTTGCTATACTCCAGATTCCCGCGGTTCGGGCCGCCGAAGATCGGCAGGCTGGCGGACGGGCTGGTCGACCAGGCGAAGCCGCCGCCAGTGAAAAGCGACGACAGGGCCGAACTGGCCACGCCGATCGCCGACGTCAGGCTGATCGTGGGAAACATCGCCGCGCGCGCCGCGCCGATATCGGCATTGGCGGCCTTGAGCTGATGTTCCCCCTGAAGCACGTCGGGCCGCTGGAGCAGCACGTCCGATGACAGGCCGGCCGGCACCTTCGCCACGCCCGCGATCAGGCTGTCGAGCGAGGCGGGCAGCAAGGCCTCTTCCACCGGGGCGCCTGCCAGCAGGTCGAGCGCGTTGCGATCCTGCGCGACCTGGGTGACGGTGGCGGCGACGTCGGACGCTGCCTGCTCGACCGTCGTTTCAGCCTGATGGACGTCGAGTTTCCCGATCAAACCCGCGGCATTGAGCCGGCGGGTGATGTCCAGCGTGCGCTGGGCGCTCGCCTGTGTCTGGCGCGAAACCGCCAGCAATTCCTGGTCAGCGGCCAGCGTCGCATAAGCGGTCGCCGTCTCGGCGATCAGCGTGATCCGGGTCGATCGCGCGCCTTCCTCGGTCGCCAGATAGGTTTCGAGCGCCGACTGGGTCAGGTTACGCACGCGGCCGAACAGGTCGATCTCGAACGCGCTGAAACCGATGTCGGCGCTGTAACTATTCTGCCGATTGTCATTCTGGCGAATGAAGCTGGCCCCGGCGTCGGCCGTGACGGTCGGCAGCTGGGCGGCGCGTTGGACCTTATATTGCGCCCGCGCCGACTGGATGTTCGCTATTGCAACGCGCAGGTCGCGATTATTGGCCAGCGCAAGCTCGATCACGCTACGCAGCTTTGTGTCGCCGACCAGCTCGGTCCAGGCCAGGCCCGCTTTTTGTCCAGCCTGCACAGGCGCATAGGCTTCACCGCTGGGTAGGGTGGCGGGCACTGGCGCTGTCGGTCGCACATAGGTCGGCGCCATGTTGCATCCGGCCAGCGCCAGCAGCGATACAGCCGACAGTGAAAGGCGGATCATGCCGGAACTCCTGCGCCTGGCGCCGGGGCCGGCGGCACGGCGTTCTTTTTACCGGCGAACAGGCCCGCAATCGTGACGAAGAACAGCGGCACGTAAAAGATGGCCAGCACCGTCGCGGTCGTCATGCCACCGACGACCGCCGTGCCGATGGCCACGCGGCTCTGCGCGCCCGCGCCTGTCGCGATCGCCAGCGGAATGACGCCGGCGATGAAGGCAAGGCTGGTCATCAGGATAGGACGGAAGCGCAGCCGCGCCGCCTCCAGCGCCGCAGTCACCGGATCCTTGCCCTGCTTGTGCGCCAATTCGGCGAATTCCACGATCAGGATCGCATTCTTCGCCGCCAGGCCCATCGTCGTGAGCAAGCCGACCTGGAAGAAGATATTATTCTCCAGCCCTCGCGCCCACACCGCGATCACCGCGCCGATCAGGCCGAGGGGGATGACCAGCAGCACCGCCAGCGGGATCGACCAGCTTTCATAGAGCGCGGCCAGGCACAGGAACACGACCAGCACCGACAGGCCGTAGAGCAGCGGCGCCTGTCCACCGGACAATTGCTCCTGATAGGACAGGCCGCTCCACGCATAGCTGGTGCCGGCGGGCAGCTGCTTTTGCAGTTCGACCATCCGGTCCATCGCATCGCCCGAACTGGCGCCCGCACCTGCTTGGCCCTGAATTTCGAACGAGGACAGGCCGTTGAAGCGCGCCATCGTGCTTGGCCCCATCGTCCAATGCGTGGTGGCAAAGGCGGAGAAGGGCACCATTTGCCCCGTGCTGCTGGACCGCACCATCCAATTGTCGATATCGGTGGGCAGCGCGCGATAGGCCGCATCGGCCTGCATGTAGACGCGCTTCACCCGGCCGCGATCGACGAAATCGTTGATATAGGTGCTGCCCCAGGCGGAACTGAGCACATCGTCCACATCGCTCTGCGTCAGGCCCAGCACCGCCAGCTTCTCATTGTCGATATCGACCTTGAGCTGGGGCGTATCCTCCAGCGATGCGGCGCGCACGCCGGCCAGCACCGGGTCTTTTGACGCTGCGTCGATCAACTGGTTGCGCAGTTCCAGAAAACGCGCGCGGCTGAGGCTGCCATTGTTAAGCAATTCGAAAGTAAAACCGTTCGATTGGCCCAGGCCCCGGATGGCCGGCGGCGTCATGCCCAGCACTTTGGCATCGCGGATCGCCGCGAGTTGTTTGGTCGCGCGTCCGGCAATGGTCCCCGCCGTGTTTGCCGTCCCCTTGCGCTCGTCCCATGGTGCCAGGTTGATGAAGCCCTGTCCGACATTTTCGCCCTGCCCCTGGAAACTGAACCCGGTCATGATGAAGGCGTAGGCGACATTGTCCTTTTCATCGTTCAGGAAATAATTCTGCACCTGATCGATGACGGCGTTGGTCCGGCTGGATTTGGCGCCGGCGGGCAGGGTAACCTGCACCATCACCTGGCCCTGGTCCTCGACCGGCAGGAAGCTGGACGGCAGGCGGACGAAGATGAGCACCAGCAGCGCCAGCACCACGACATACAGCCCCCAGAACAGCTTGCGCCGCCCCAGCATCTGCTGCGTGCGGCGGACATAGCCGCCGGTCAGCCGTTCGAACCAGCGATTGAACTTGCCGGCCCAGCCCTTGTCGCGATGCTCCTCGCTCGCGGATTTGAGGATGGTGGCGCAAAGCGCTGGCGAGAGGATGAGCGCAACCACCACCGACAGCAGCATCGATGACACGATTGTGATGGAAAATTGCCGATAGATGACGCCGGTCGATCCGCCGAAAAAGGCCATGGGCAGCAACACCGCCGACAGGACCAGGGCGATGCCGACCAGCGCGCTGCCGATCTCCTCCATAGACTTGATCGTCGCCTCACGCGGGGAAAGCCCCTCCTCCTCCATGATGCGCTCGACATTTTCGACCACGACGATCGCGTCATCGACCAGCAGGCCGATGGACAGCACCATGCCGAACAGGGTCAGCGTGTTGATCGAATAGCCGAACAGGGCAAGAATGCCGAACGTGCCCAGCAGCACCACCGGCACGGCAATGGCCGGGATCAGCGTCGCGCGCCAGCTCTGCAGGAAAACGAACATCACCACCACGACCAGCGCGACCGCTTCGATCAGCGTCTTGATGACTTCCTCGACCGACAATTGTATGAAGGGCGTCGTGTCGCGTGGAAAGACGACCTTGTAGCCGTGCGGCAGGCTGCCGGACAGTTCGGCGACTTTGGCCTTGACCAGTTCGGCGGTTTTGAGCGCGTCGGCGCCCGGCGCGAGTTGCAAGGCGACGCCGGACGCGGGATGGCCGTTCAACCGCGCCGCCGTAGTATAGCTTTCATTGCCAAGTTCCACCCGCGCCACGTCGGACAGATGGACGATCGATCCGTCGGTCTGCGTCTTGACGATGATGTTGCGGAATTGTTCGGGCGTTTGCAGCCGCGCGCGCGCCGTCACGGTCGCGTTGATCTGCTGCCCGGCGGGCGCTGGATCGGCGCCGATCTGGCCGGCCGACACTTCGACATTCTGCGCCGAAATCGCGCTCTGCACATCGGACGGCATCAATTTGACGGCGGCCAGCTTATAGGGGTCCAGCCACACCCGCATCGCATATTGCGAACCGAAGATCTGGGTCGCGCCGATGCCGTCGATGCGCGCGATCGGGTCCTGGAAATTATTCACCAGATAATCGGCGATATCCGCCTGCGTCGCCGTATCCGTCTCGTCATACAGGCCGACCAGCATCAGGAAGTCGGTCTGCTGCTTGGTGACGGACAGGCCCTGCTGCTGCACCGCATTGGGCAGGCGGCTCAGCGCCTGCTGCACCCGGTTCTGCACCTGCACCTGCGCGGTGTCTGGATCGGTGCCCTTCTGGAATGTCACGGTGATCCGCGCCTGTCCCGTTGCAGAGGACGAGGAGGAGAAATACATCAATCCGTCGATGCCGGTCAGCTGCTGTTCCAGCACCTGCGTCACGCTCGTCTCGACGGTTTCCGCCGATGCACCGGGATAGGTGGCGCTGATGCCGACGCCGGGCGGGGCGATGTCGGGATATTGGGCGATGGGGAGCGACAACATCGCGCCCAGGCCCGCCAGCATGATGCCGATGGCGATGACCCAGGCGAAGATCGGCCGTTCGATGAAATAGCGACTGAGCAAAGGTCGGCTCCTACTTCGTCGACTTGACGGCGACAGGCTTCACGACGTCGTCGGCTTTCACCTTGTCGGTGCCCTCGACGATCAGGCGGTCGCCGGCCTTGAGGCCCGCGGTGATCAGCCATTTGTCGCCGATCGCCTGGGTCGCGGTGACGATGCGGCGTTCCACCTTGTTCGCCTTGTTCACGACCAGCGCTGTTGCGTTGCCCTTGGGATCGCGGTTGATGCCCTGTTGCGGCGCAAGGATAGCGCCGGGCACCACCGATTGCGGCGCGACCACGCGCACGAACATGCCGGGCATCAACAGCCCGTCAGGATTGGGAAAGCGCGCCCGCAACGTCACCGTTCCGCTGTTGACGTCGACGATCGGCTCGGCAAACTCGATCCGTCCTTCCTGGGGATAGTCGGTGCCATCCTCCAGCTTCAGCCGGATGGTCGCGCTGGCCGCCAGCGTCTTGCCTGCCGCCAAGGACCGGCGCAGCGCCAGGATTTGCGAGCTGGACTGGGTCACGTCGACATAGATGGGGTCGAGCTGCTGGATCGTGGTCAACGGGTCGGTCTGGCTGGTGGTCACCAGCGCGCCCGGCGTGAACAGGGTGCGGCCGATCCGCCCGCTGATTGGTGCCCGAACCAGCGTGAAGTCCAGGTTGACGCTGCTGGTCTGAAGGCTGGCGCGCGCCTGTTGCACCGCGGCGCTCGCCTGGCGCGCAGTCGCGATCACATCGTCGCGGTCCTGTGCGCTGACCGCTTCGGTATCGCCCAGGCTGCGATAGCGCTGCGCCTTGGCCTGCGCCGCCACCGCCGTCGCCTGCGCGCTCGCCAGGCTGGCCTGCGCCTCGTCGCGCGAGGCGCGATAGAGGCGGGCGTCGATCTGGTAGAGCGGCTGGCCGGCGCTGACCATCGATCCTTCGGTGAACAGCCGCTTCTGGATCAGGCCCACCACCTGCGGCCGCACTTCCGACATCATGGTCGATACGGTGCGGCCGGGCAGTTCGCTGGACACCGTGGCGTCCTGCGTGCTCAGCGTGACCACGCCCACTTCCACCGGCCCTTTTTGCGGCGGCTTTTGCTGACCACAGGCCGCAAGCGACAGGCCAAGAGCGATCGGTGCGACCCGAAGGCTGCGCAAAGTGGCGGAAAGGAACATGGTCTGACGCTTATCCTCGAAACTCTGCCGGACAGGCCCCTGCGATGCCCGCCGACGCATGAAGGAAACCGAACCGGGCGCACGAGGGGGAGGGGGGAGGGACGTGCGCGACCGATTCGGGCCGTTGCACCGGGTTTCCAGCCAGGATGGCAGGGTTAGGCATCGCAAGGACTCCGTTGGCGTCGGCAGGGGAGCCGACACGGCCCTCTTCGCGGCTTTGCCCGTCTCATGGTAGAGCGACTGTTTTTCGGAATGCGACGATATGTCGCATGACCGCGCATCTTCGTATCGCTGTGTATCGGCCTGTATCGACGAAGAAGAAGCGCAGACTTTTAACGCGCCGCGCGCTAGGACGGGTCATGGCCGATGCTGCATCCTTCCGTCCCGCCACGGTGCTGGTGGTCGATGACGACGCCGATATCCGCGACCTGATCGTCGGCCAGTTGCGGCAGGAAAATTACCGCCTGCTGGCCGCCGCCAATCTGGCCGACCTGCGTCAGACATTGCGCGACGAGGCTGTCGATCTCATCGTGCTCGACCTCAACCTGCCCGACGGCGACGGCCTGTCGCTGTGTCGCGAATTGCGGGCGGAGGGATCGGACGTCCAGATCATCATGGTAACCGCGCGGGGCAGCGCGATCGACAGGGTGCTGGGGCTGGAACTGGGCGCGGACGATTATCTGACCAAGCCGTTCGAGCCGCGCGAATTGCTGGTGCGCATCCGCAACCTGCTGCGCCGCCCGCGTAGCGGGTCGGCCGCGCGCACCGGCGCGATGCGCTATGCCCATATCGGTCCCTGGCGCGTCGACCTGGTGCAACGCCGTCTCGTCGCGCCCGACGATCGGCTGGTGATGCTGTCCTCGGCCGAATTTCGGCTGCTTAGCCGCTTCATCGACGAACCCAATGTCGTTCTGGACCGGGAGACATTGCTGCCAGAACGCCGCGCCACCGCCGCCTTCGACCGCTCGATCGACCTCCAGATCAGCCGCTTGCGGCATAAGCTGTCGAGTCTGCCGGGCGGCGAGGATCTGATCCTGACGGTGCGCGGCGAAGGCTATGTCCTTGCCTGTTCGGTCGATCATTCATGATCCGCAAGATCACCGGCCGCACCCACTCCTTCTTCCGGTCGATGGCGGGACAGATTTTCCTGATCCTGACGCTCGGCATGTCGGTCGCCGCGATCATCGCGCTGCTGGTGGCGGAACAGACGCGCCGGCACGATTTCGAACGGGTGCGCCGCCAGCGCGTATTTGCCAGCGCGGTCGACGTCGCCGATAGGTTCCGCCGCGATCCCAGGCGCATCGAAAAAATGATGGCGACGCATAGCATCATCGGCGCAGCGCCCGCGCCCGAAGGCATCAGTCTGAACGAGCCGGATGACGACCTCCAATCCCTTCTGCGCGCGCGGCTCGGCCCGCAATCCCAACCCGAAGCGGGACAGGTGCCGGTCGGCCTCTGCTTTCCCGATCGCTACAGGTCGAAGGAACTGGTCGCCGGGCTGATCGACGCGCCCCGCCCGGACTGCTGGGTGGTGCGCTATACCGATGGAATCGGCCAGCGCCGGGCGATCGCGCTCAGCTTTCCGCGCATCGCCAAACCGCCCAGCACTATCTTCAATCCGCTCTACCTGATCGTCATCATCGCCGCCTCGGCGGGTCTGGGCATTCTGGTCGCCCGCATCGTGGCCACGCCGCTGCGGCGGCTGGAACAGGCGGCCGAGGCCTTTTCCGTGTCGCTCGACCCGGAGGAGATTCCCGAACGCGGGCCAGAGGAGGTGCGCGCCGCCCTGTCCACCTTCAACCTGATGCAGCGCCGCGCGCGGGCGGGCTTTGCCGAACGGACGCAATTGCTCGCCGCGATCAGCCATGATCTTCAGACCCCGCTGACCCGCCTGCGGCTGCGGCTGGAACTGGTCGAGAATGAGGAATTGCGTGCGCGGCTGCTCCAGGATCATCAGGCGATGCAGACGCTGGTGCGCGAGGGGCTCGACCTGGCCAGCAGCATCGAGACACGCGAGGAATGGTCGGCGCTCGACATCGATTCGCTGCTTACCAGCATGGCGGAGGATGCCGAGGAACTGGGCGCGCCCGTCCGTTTTCTCAGCGGGTGCGGCGGCACGGTGCGGGTCAAGCCCAACGCGCTGACCCGCTGCATCGCCAACCTGGTCGACAATGCCGTGCGCTATGGCGGCAGCGCAGAGATTAGCTGCGCGCGATCGGGCGGCAGGCTGCTGATCCATGTGCGCGATCATGGCCCCGGCATCCCCGTCGACCAACTCGACCAGATGTTCGAACCCTTCACCCGCGGCGTCAGCAGCCAGCCGGGCGGGCGTCATGGCACTGGCATTGGCCTCACCATCAGCCGGTCGCTGGCGATGAGTTTCGAAGCGTCGGTGCGCCTGCGCAATGCCGAGGACGGCGGCCTGATCGCCACCATCGACATGAAGGCCTAAACCAGCAACCCGGCAACCAACAGGACGGCCGCAACCGGCACGCCCGCCCGCGCCACCGCCGGACGATAGGTCATGCCAAACACTACGACCCCGCCCAGCAGCGGCGCCAGCCCGATCCAGGCGACAAGCGCCATGCCGAAATCGGCCCACAGCATCAGGCTGAGCAGCGACAGGCCCAGCAGCGTCCATCCCGCCAATGGCAGATGGGTGACCCACGGACGCCGCTGCCAGCTATTGAGCAGCACCGGCCGATGCCGCTGCATCCGCCCCGCCAGAGCGAACAGGGCGAGGTATAGGAGGCCAATGGTGAGCGTCATGCCGGCGCCATCCGGCGGCGCACAGGCGTCGGTGCGCTGCTGCGGCGAACCTGCTTCCAGACCAGCAGGGCTAATCCAACCGCCGTCGCCGTCAGCAGCATATTGCCCGACAGGATCACCCCGTCCCCCGCCCAGATCGGTCCCAATGCAGCGGCAAGCGCGCAGAGCAGCGCCAGCAGGCCAAGCAGGAGCGGCCAGCCCAATGCAGGCGGCAGGACCAGCCCCAGCAGCAGCGCCGCGCCCGCGCTCCACAGAGCGACCGACACCTCCTGCTGCGCGCGTTCCGCCACGTCCAGCGGCAACAGACGATTGGCGATCAGGAAGGCCGTCATGCCGATCGGCACGCCCACAAGGCCACCGACGTTCAACCGCTCCAGCAGCCGGTTGCCGATCGACAAGGGCGCGCGTTCCCGCCGCTTGACGATCCACAGGACCATCCCGCTCGCGATCGCCAAGGTCAGCATCGCGCCGCCCAGAAAATAGAGCCAGCGCGTCAGCAGCGGTGCGAAATGGGCCATGTGCAGCCCATAGATAGTCTGGTAGGCGCGCACGCCCGCCCGCTTTTCCGTCCAGGCTTTCAGTATCTTGCCGGTCGCGCCGTCGAAGCTGATCTCTGCCGGCAGAGTGCCGATCGCCCCCGCCTCGACCGGGTAGATGGTCACCACCGCGGCGGCATCGCCAGGATTGAAGATATAGACCCGGCTCACCGGCGCGCCGCCAAAATAGCGTTGCGCCTGCGCCAGCATTGGCCCGACCGGGGCCAGCGGCGCCTTGGTCCCGCTCGCTTCCCGGCTGACAGTGCCGGGCGTCAGGTCGCTGTAGAGCGTCGCCACATCCGCGCCATAGCCGGCCGCAATCCCCCAGGGCATGTTGAGCGACGCCAGCGTCAGCAGCCCGGTGAAAGTGATCATGATGTGGAAGGGCAGGGATAGCACGCCCAGCGCATTATGCCCGTCCAGCCACGATCTTTGCCCCTTGCCGGGGCGGAAGGTGAAGATGTCCTTGAAGAAGCGCTTATGCGCGATGATGCCGGTCACGATCGCCACCAGCATCAGCATCGCCGCCAGCGACGCCAGCAACCGTCCCCAGGGATAGGGCAGCTCCAGTTCGAAATGCAGGCGGTAGAAAAATTCCCCGCCCAGCGTGTCGCGCGCCACCGGCGCGCCGCTCACCGGATCGAGCGCGCGGCTCATATAGGCGCCGCCGCTGTCATAATTGGCATCGACCACGTTCGACCGGCCGTCAGGTGCGGACAGATACCAGCCTGTCGATCCCGTCGTATTGGCCGACAGCCACTCGGTCGCGGCCGTGATCGCCCGGACCGGATCGGCCTGCCCGCTGATTTCCGGGCGCATCCAGCGGCTGATCTCCGGCTTGAACACGGTCAGCGTCCCGGCCAGGCAGATGATGAAGAGGATATGGCCGAGCAGCAGCCCGGTCCAGCCATGCAGCCAGGCCATCGCTTGCCGCGCGCCGTCGCGCACCATGGCGCTCGTCCCGCTCATGCCGGTTGCCCCGCGATCCAGGCGATGCCGCCCAGCGCCACCGCCGCCAGCATGACGCCCGCGACCGCGCGCCACGGCCCGCGCGCCAGAAAGGCCCAGATGGTGACGCCGGGCGCGATCAGATAGGCGATCATGGTGGCGAAGGTCACCGCCTCCACCCGCGCCATAGGCAATGTGCGCGCCAGCGCCGCAGCGCCCAGGGCTGCCACGCCATAGGCGCCGAGCGTCCCGGCGATCGTGCGCAAAGCGACATTGGCGCGGTATCGCCAGCGGCTCGCCCGATAATGGATGGGCGGGGCCATCGGAACACTCCTCGTCAAAACGATGATGGGATTATCCGACCCGCATCATGCAAGTCAATCGCATTAGCAGCATATATGCATAATTCTCTGCGACGCAAAAGCCTGTTCGAAACGGCAAGCCCAGCCGTTCGGCACCATGGCCGTGCCGCACGGCAAAGGCTTTTCCCTCCTGCTTGCATCGTCCACCCTCTATGCTGCCGCGCAAGAACGAGAGGAGCCGATGGGATGGACATGATCGTGCCGACAGGGGCCGGCCTGGTGCGCGGGACCGTGATGGACGGCATCGCCCGCTTCCTCGGCGTCCCCTATGCAGCGCCGCCGACCGGCGACCGCCGCTTCGCCCCGCCGCAACCGCCCGAACGCTGGGATGGCGTGCGCGATGCGCTGGACCCCGGCGCCAGCGCGCCGCAGCGGGTGCGCGGCGTGCCAGGGGTCGATGTCGAGGCGCTAGTGGGCAAGGGCTGGATGCCCGGCGACGATTATCTGACGCTCAACATCTGGAAACCCGCCGACGGTTCGACGGCGCTGCCGGTCATGGTCTTCATCCATGGCGGCGGCTTCGTGCTGGGCAGCAAGGATGCGCCGGTGCAGGACGGCAGCGCGTTCGCCCGCGACGGCGTGCTGATGGTGGCGATCAACTATCGGCTCGGCGTCGAAGGATTCCTGCCCATCCCCGGCATTCCGACCAATCTGGGCCTGCGCGACCAGATTTTCGCGCTCCAATGGGTGCGGGACAGTATCGCGGCCTTTGGCGGCGATCCCGCCAACGTCACTGTCTTCGGCGAATCCGCCGGGGCCATGTCGGTCGCGAACCTGATCGCATCGCCGCTGGCCAAGGGACTGTTTCGCCGCGCCATCGTGCAAAGCGGCCATGGCGCGATGACCCGCGACATTGGCGTCGCGCAACGGCTGGTCAAGGCGCTGGCGAAGCGGCTCAAGATCGCGCCGGATGCAGCTGGCTTCCGGTCGGTCGCGCCGGGCGACATGCTGGACGCGATGGAGGCGGTTAGCAAGCCGACCGCGCGGCTCGACCTGCGCGACGCTGACGGGCGGGAGCCGGTGTTCGGCATCAGCCGCTTCGTGCCCGTCCATGGCGACGACGTCCTGCCGCAAAAGCCGCTCGACGCGTTGAAGACGGGGGCGGGGGCAGAGATCGACCTGCTGATCGGCACCAATGCGGAGGAAATGAACCTCTATTTCGTGCCGACCGGCGTGCGGGAAGAGCTCGGCCGGTGGCTCTCGACCTGGTCCGTCCACAAGCATCAGCCGCAGGCCCGCAAACTGCTCAAGGCCTATGGCATGGGGACGAAGGGCGTGAAGCCCGGCCACGCCTTCACCGACGCCTTGCACGATCTGGTGTTCCGCTGGCCCGCCCGCCGCTTTGCCGAGGAACATCGCGGCCGCACGCATATGTACGAGTTCGCATGGCGATCGCCGCTGTTCGCCACCCCAACTTCCATCGGCCTGGGCGCGGCGCACGCGATGGAATTGCCGTTCGTCTTCGACACGCTCACCAGCACAACCGGCCCCGAAGGCATATGCGGCGACGCGCCGCCGCAATCGCTGGCCGACCGGGTGCATCGCATCTGGGTCGATTTCGCCACCGACGGCCGCATGCCTTGGGATGCGTTCACGCGCGACAATCGGCTGGTCTATCAACTCGCAGACGGGGAGGCGGCCTATGAACCGCCCATGCCCTGCGCGCCGTACCTGCCCTGACAAGAAACCCATTTATTTGGCTGGAGGAAGTCGCCTTCCTCGCGTCCGGCGCGGCCGGCCTGATGACCGGCAGCATCGTGCTGGCCGACGGCGGCTATAGCTGCTTGTGACGCATAAAAGAGACAGGGAGTCAGACAGCTTCTCCGCTATGCCGAATCCGATCGGCGAAGCGATCGACCCGGACGGCATAATGGTCTATCTCGCCAAACCTATCTGAAAGCTTTACCTATCAGATAGGCCCATAGGCGATCCGTTGGACATGATATCACCGGACGCCGGGAGGAGAAAAAGGATTACGTTGAAGGCCCTCTTGTTTGCCGGTGTCGCGATCGCGGTGCCTTTTCCTTTTGCGGCGCAGGCGCAGCAGGTGCCCGCCGCTGACGCACGATCGTCCGACATCATCGTCACCGCGCGCAAGCGGCAGGAAACGCTGCTCGACGTGCCGGTCGCGGTGACGGCGATCAGCGGCGACACGCTCGCGCGGCGCAATATCAATTCGGTGCGCGAAGCCGCCGCCTTGTCGCCCGGCCTCAATATCTCCAGCGACGGCGCTGGCCGGGCCTTTGTTTCGATCCGCGGCGTCGGCGTCACCCTGGTGTCGTCGGTGCAGCCGGGCGTCGGCCTCTTCGTCGACGGCATCTATCGCCCCAACACCGCCTATCTCAACAACCCGCTGCTCGACGTCGAACGGGTCGAGGTGCTGCGCGGGCCGCACGGTACGCTCTATGGCAAGAATACGCTGGGCGGCGCGATCAACGTCATCACCCGCCAGCCGGGCAATGATTTCGAGGCGCGGGGCGCGGCCAGCTATGCCGGTCCTGATAATAGCTGGTTGGTGTCCGGTTCGGTGTCCGCACCGATCGTGCAGGACAAGCTGGCGATCCGCGTCGGCGGGTCGCACCGCGAGCAGGACGGATTCATCAACAATATAAACATCGGCGGCAAGGCGAACCGCTTCAACACCGATTCGCTCAACACCACCATCCGCGCCACCCCCAGCGAAGAGCTGACCATCGTCGTGAACGGCTATTATGACTGGGTGAAGGGCGCCAACGTCCCCTATGCCCGCGTCGCCGGGCCGACCGACTATTCGCGCAACAACCAGTTCGATTCGCTGGGCACCACCCGCTACAAATATCGCGGGGTCAACGCCCGCATCGAAACGCCGATCGACGCGATCAACACCAAAGTTTCGTTGCTGGCCGCCTACGACGCGCGAGACACCAGCTCGCCCGACACCGACGGCGATTTTGGTGCCAGCGACGCGACCACGCCTGTCCCCGCCGTGCGGCAGAGCAGCAGCGACCACCTGCGCACCAAGACGCTCGAACTGCGC
This sequence comes from Pseudomonadota bacterium, assembly GCA_040389985.1. GTDB lineage: Bacteria > Pseudomonadota > Alphaproteobacteria > Sphingomonadales > Sphingomonadaceae > Sphingobium. Next base: position 35,523 of record JAZJZH010000012.1, on the reverse strand, counting down.
TTCGACACCGAATATAGCGACCAGTTCTCCACGCTGGTCGGCCTGTTCTACAGCCGCGAGACGACGCGGGCGAACCAGCTGACCAATATCCAGCTGACCTTGCCCCTGCCGACCGGACCGTTCCCCGTCACGATCAACAATCGCGCGCAGAATGCGACCAAGGCGGACACCTATGCCGCGTTCGGCACCGCCTTCTGGAAGCCCAATGCGGACTGGGAAGTCGCGCTCGGCCTGCGTTACGACCATGAGGATCGCTCGTCCGTCGGCTCCGTCAATGGCGGCGCGCCGTCGCCGGTCGGCCTGAAATCCAACGAGGTCGAACCGCGCCTGTCGGTCACGCGCCACTGGAATCGCGAGTTGATGTCCTACGCCTCGGTCGCGCGCGGCTATCGCGGCGGCGGCTTCAACGCCGTGACCGCGCCGATCCGCGTCTATAAGGGCGATTCCGCCTGGACCTATGAAATCGGCACCAAATATGCGTCCGCCGACAGCCGCCTGACCGTGTCGGGCGACATATTCTACAGCGATTACAGGGATTATATCGGCCTCAATTCGATCGCCCCGGCCTCCACCGGCGGCCTCGTCACCGTCGATCTCAACAGCGGCGACGTCGAAAGCTATGGCGCGGAAGTCGAATTCGCCTTCAAGCCGGTCGACCAATGGACTCTGTCGGGCGGCCTGACCTATATGCACGCCCGGCTGACGGACAGTTCGCCCTATACCGCCGTCACCGGCCGCACCCTGTCGAGCGACCGTCTGACCTTCCAGCCCGACTGGATGGTCAGCCTGTCGAGCGACTATGTCGTGCCGCTGGGCGATGAAAGCAGCCTGACCTTCAACGCGGGCCTGACCGGCAAGGGCAAGCGGCTGGCCGCGACGCTGAACCAGACGACGCCGACGATCCTGAAATCCTATGTGCTGGCCAACGGGTCGATCACCTACCGCACCGGCGGCATCGAACTGGCGCTGTTCGGCACCAACCTGTTCAACAAGAAATATTTCGACTCCTATATCGAGAAGACGACGCTGGCGCTGGCGGGGCTGCCCGCGTCGGACTTGGGCATCATCGGCGACCTGCGCCGCTATGGCGTGCGCGCCAGTTTCCGGTTCTGATCCGATGAGCGCGCCCGCCTTCCCACCCCGCAAAGCCCTGCCGGACGGCTTTCTCGACCAGCTTCATGCCGCCTTTGGCGACCATCTGGCGCTGGGGGAGGCTGTGCGCAGCCAGCATGGGCAGAGCGAGACGCATTTCGCGCCGGTCCTGCCCGACGCGGTCGTCTTCGCCCGTTCGACCCAAGATGTGGTGACGCTGGTCAATCTCTGCGTCGCCGCCAATGTGCCCATCATCCCCTTCGGCGCGGGCACTTCGATCGAGGGCAATACCCTGCCGGTGCAGGGCGGGGTGACGGTCGATCTCAGCCGGATGGACGCCATAGTGGCGGTGAATGTCGAAGATTTCGATTGCACCGTCCAGGCGGGCGTGCGGCGTGAGCAGTTGAACGAATATCTGCGCGACCAGGGCCTGTTCTTCCCGATCGACCCCGGCGCCAATGCGACGCTAGGCGGCATGGCGTCGACCCGCGCGTCGGGCACCAATGCCGTGCGTTACGGCACGATGCGCGAGGCGGTGCTGTCGCTGCGCATCGTGACGCCCGACGGCCGCGACATCCGCACCGCCCGGCGCGCGCGCAAGTCGGCGGCGGGCTATGACCTCACACGGTTGATGATCGGCAGCGAAGGCACGCTGGGCATCATCACCGAAGTAACCCTCCGCCTGCACGCCATCCCCGAAGCCATATCATCAGCCGTATGCAGTTTCGACAGCCTGGAAGGGGCGGTCGATACGGTGGTGCAGTCGATCCAGATCGGCGTGCCGCTGGCGCGGGTCGAGATATTGGACGACGCGCAGATGCGCGCGGTCAACCGCTGGTCGAAACTCGACTATCCCGAACAGACCACGCTCTTTTTCGAATTTCACGGGTCGCCAACCTATGTCGAGGAACAGGTGCGCACGGTGGAGGAGATCGCCGCGACGAACGGCGGCGGGCAGTTCCGTTGGTCCAACCTGCCGGAGGAACGCTCCAGATTGTGGAAGGCCCGGCACGAGGCCTATTATGCCGCGGTCAACCAGCGCCCCGGCGCGATCGGCTGGGCAACGGACGTCTGCGTGCCGATCAGTCGGCTGGCCGAATGTATCACCCAGACCAAGGCGGACCTGGCGACCGCCAGCGTGCCGGGCACGATATTGGGCCATGTCGGAGACGGCAATTTCCACGTCATCTTCTCCATCGACCCAGGCGCGCCGGAGGAGATGGCGCAGGTGGAGGCGCTCAACCAGCGGCTGGTGGACCGGGCGCTGGCGATGGACGGCACCTGCACCGGCGAACATGGCATCGGCATCGGCAAACAACATTGCCTGGTCGAGGAACTGGGCGAGGCGGTCGACCTGATGCGCGTCATTAAACGCGCGATCGACCCGAAGAATCTGTTCAATCCTGGCAAGATTTTCACCCTCTGACATCATGCCGTTTGGTCGGGGGGCTAAACTGTCCGGCCGCGCTCATCCCTTGGCGGGGCCGGGCATCATGACTGGCACATGGCGTGCCTTGCCGCAGAAAGGCTTGTCTCGATGACCGATGCACCCGCCCAATCCCCATCCTTCCTGCGCCTGTTGCCGCCGCTGCTGATTCTGGCGCTGGCGATGGCGGCGGGCTTCACCATGATGGGATCGTTCAGCATGGTGCAGGAAGGCGCCAAGGCCGAAATGGGCCTGAGCGATTTCCAATTGTCGCTGGTTCAGGGCGTGGCCGCCGCGGTGCCGCTGCTGCTCTTTTCCATACCCATCGGGTTATTGGTCGATCGGACCAATCGTCTGCGCCTGTTCATCGGGCTGGCGCTGATCTGGACTCTGGGCACCTTCCTGACCGCCACGGCGCAGAGCGTCCCAATGCTGTTCATGGCGCGGATGCTCGCCGGGATCGGCACCACTGGGGCGCTCACGGCGGCGCTGTCGCTGTGCGCCGACCTGTGTCCGCCGCACCAGCGGGGCAGGGCGCTGCTGGTCGTGACGCTGGGCAAGGCGCTGGGGCAGGCGGGGGCGTTCGCGCTGGCGGGCTGGCTGCTTAGCCTGTTCCTGCATCCATCCGCCGGCACGCTCTTCGCCGGCATCACCCCATGGCGCGCCACCCATTTCGCGCTTGCGGCGATCAGCGCTGCGCTGATCCTGCCCATGTTGCTGTTGCGCGAACCCGCGCGTCGGGAAGTGGCGGCTGGCATCCATGCCCCGTGGCGCGTGGTGATGGGCGAACTCTGGTCGCGCCGCGCTTTTCTTGGCCCGCTATTTATCGGGCAGGTCAGCGTGGTGATGGCCGACGCCGCCGCCGCGATCTGGGCGTCGCCCGTGCTGTCGCGCAGCTATGGCCTGTCACCGCCCGATTTTGCCGGCTGGATGGGCAGCCTCATCTTCCTGACCGGGGTGGCAGGATCGGTGCTAGGCGGTGTCGCGGCCGATATCGGGCAGAAGAGCGGGCGGCATGGCGGCCTGCTGATCGGCGCGGTGATCGCGGCGGCGCTGGGTATCCCGGCCGCGCTCTTCCCGATCATGCCCGGCATCCCATCCTTTGCCGTGGCGCTGGGCGCGTTGATGCTGTGCGGCACCGTCACCGGCCTCATCACCTCCGTCGCGCTCACCGTGTTGCTGCCCAACGAACTGCGCGGCCTGTGCATCGGCGCCTTCATCGCCATAGCCGGGCTGATCGGCTTCGGCGTAGCACCGACATTGGTGACCGCGATCAGCGGCCTTCTCGGCGGCGAAGCGCATCTGGGCGAGGGCCTTGCCACCGTCGGCGTCTCGGTCAGCAGCGTCTCCGTCGGCGCCTTCTGGCTGGCCATGCGCCGCGCGCCTGCCAAACCTATCTGATAGCTGTTGCTAAAAGCTGTCAGATAGGTAAGGATGGAGCCAAGGAGAAGATGGCCATGGACCGAATCAGTGTGTCGCCGGAGATGACCGCGCTGGTCGGGCCGGGCATCGCCACGCCCGCCAATGATGCGGGCCTGTCCGTCGCCTTCCTGTTCGGTTTCGGCGCGGTGGGACAGGCGGCTTCGGTCCGGCTGATCGAACGACCCACGCTTGCCGACCTGAACGACGATACTGGCAATCGCCTGATCCTGCTGGTCGCGCCCGACGCCTGCTCCCGCGTGGCCGACGGCGTGGTGCCGCTGACGCCGGGGGTCGCTTATTATCTGCCCGCGCCGCTCCGCGCGATCGCGCTCGCCATCCGCGACTGCCGGTTGCACGACGCGGCCGCGGCCCCCTATCGGCTGGCCAAGAGCATCGAGCTTTTCTGCGAATTATTGCGCACCGGGCGTGAAGACGGGTTCGTGCCGATCGGGCAGGATGCTGTGCTGTCGCGCGCCGACAGCGAAAGGCTGTTGACGGCGCGGCGCATAATCGAGGATCGCTGGGCGGAAAAACTGACGCTGGACGGCATCGCCCGCGCCTGCGGCCTCAACCGCGCCAAGCTGACCCGCGGCTTCCGCGACATGTTTGGCAGTTCGGTCGCCGACGCGTTCACGGCGCAGCGACTCGACCGGGCGGGCGAGATGCTGCTAGCCACCGAATTGCCGGTATCCTCGATCGGCTATCGCTGCGGCTATCTCAACAATGCCAGCTTCACCCGCGCCTTCGCCCGCCATTTCGGCGTCGCGCCGACGCTCTATCGCGCCGAAAGGCTCGCGGCATGACGAGCCGGACGATCGACGATGGCGGGTCGCTGGTCGAGCGCGCGATCCAGACCGTGCGCGACCATATCCGCACCCATAGCCTGAAGGTCGGAGACACGCTGCCGGGCGAAGGCACCTTCGCCGCCAGCCTGGGCGTCAGCCGGGCGGTAATGCGCGAAGCCTTTGGCGCGCTCGCCGCCCTGCACCTGATCGACGTCGGCAATGGGCGCCGCGCGCGGGTGGGGGCGATTGACGGGTCGGTGATGGGCGCCTCAATCGACCATGCGGTATCGACCGAGCAGGTCAGCGTCGCCGATGTGTGGGACGTGCGGCGCACGCTCGAACTACGGATCGCCGCGCTCGCGGCGGAGCGGCGCACCGACGCGCAGGCCGCCGCCATCCTGGCCATCGCGCAGGCCATGGCGAAAGGGTGCGACGACATGGCGCAGGTGACCCGGCTCGACATCGCGCTACACAATGCAATTGCCGAGGCGGCGTCTAACCTGCTCTTTGCGCAGATCATGCGGTCTTTCGCGCCGCTGATGGAAACGGCGGTGCCCCGCGCCTGGGAAACGCGCCGGACCGATGCGCAGCGCCAGCAGATCATCGCCTGCCATCTCGACCTGGCCCAGGCGATCGTGGACCGCGACGCTGTGGCCGCCGCTGCGGCGATCGACCGACATTTCGACAGTTCGATCGGGCAGATGCTGGCGACATGAGGGTCAGCAGGCGCGGTCAGGCGATCGCCAGCACGCTGCTCAAGATGATCCGCACCAGTTCCGCCTGGCCGCGCGCGCCCATCTTGGCGTAGATTTTCTTGGAATAGTTGCGCGCCGTCTCGACCGTCAGATGGAGATTGGCGGCGGCCTGCGCGATCGGGATGCCCTGGCCCATTTCCCAGGCAAGCCGGGCTTCGCTGGGCAATAATCCGAACAGGTCGACCAGTTGCTCGCACCGGTCCGCCTGCGACGATCGGTCGCCGCTCAGATAGACGATCGCCACCGGCGTCCCGCCCGCCGCCACCGACTGTCCGCGGAACGGCGCGACCAGCATGTCCATCCACGGATCGCGGCTCAGATTGATCGCGCGCGGCCGCGCCTCCGCATCCTGCGCGAACGCCTTGACCAGCGCCGTCAGTTCACGGTCCAGCCCCGGCGATGTCGGGGTCAACCGGTCATAGCGCCCACGCCGCAGGATAGTGTTGCGCTGGAATAGCTGTTCGACATGGGGCGTCATGTCCAGGATGCGGCATTGGGCGTCCAGCGTCAGCCAGCCGAAATTCAGCCGGCCAAAGGCTTCGGACGTCAGGGTCGATCGCAACTTCTCCCGCTCCAGCGCCACGAAGCCGCGCAACGCCGTGCGCAGATGTGGAGCAAGCGCGGTCAGCAACGCCGTCGCCGAAGAGGATATGCGCACGCCTGCGAGGCTCAGCCAGGCATCCACCCCGCTGCTCTCCGTCACCCGCACGGATCTAATGTCCTCCACGCCCATGCCATGCAGGAAGTCGTGCCGATAGGATTGCAACGCGGCATTGTCCGGCGGGATCAACTCGGCCAGCGAATAGACCCGCCCTTCCCGCATGTCGCGATAGGGCAAGGGATCGTGCCCATATTTCTCGGCGAACAACCGGTTCAGATGTGGCGGCGCCGCAGGGCCGGCATAAAGCTCGACGATATTCTTCTCGTCGATCGGGCGGAAAGCCAGGCTGACGTAACGGACCTGCGTCCGGCTCCGCAGGCGTTCGAGAAAATCATGCCAGAGAGGCTGTTGGAACATGCCTTCGCTCAGGCTGACCAAGAGACCAGAATCGTCCAATCGCATGACGCGATCCTACACCCTCCCATTTGGGAGGTCCAATGTTAGTTGCTTGCTGCCAGAGCTGGGCGCAAGACGATTGCGAGGATCTATGGCGGACGTGAAGACCCTGACTCATCTGGAGCGGCTCGAAGCCGAAAGCATCCATATTCTGCGGGAAGTGGTGGCCGAGGCCGAAAAGCCGGTGATGCTCTATTCCGTCGGCAAGGACAGCGCGGTGATGCTGCATCTGGCGCGCAAGGCCTTCTATCCTTCGCCGCCGCCCTTCCCGTTGCTGCATGTCGATACGACCTGGAAATTTCAGGAAATGTACAAGCTGCGCGACCGGATGGCGCAGGAAAGCGGCATGGAATTGCTGGTCTATCAGAATCAGGAAGCGATGGACCGGGGCATCAACCCGTTCGACCATGGCGCGCTGCACACCGACATGTGGAAGACCGAAGGGTTGAAGCAGGCGCTCAACCTCTATGGCTTCGACGCGGCCTTTGGTGGCGCGCGGCGCGACGAGGAAAAGAGCCGGGCGAAGGAGCGCATCTTCTCCTTCCGCACCGCCAGCCACGGCTGGGACCCCAAGAACCAGCGGCCCGAACTGTGGAACCTCTACAACGCCCGCAAGAACAAGGGGGAGAGCATCCGCATCTTCCCGATCAGCAATTGGACCGAACTGGATATCTGGCAATATATCCACTTGAACGACGTGCCAATCGTGCCGCTCTATTTCGCGGATGAACGCCCCACAGTGGAGCGGGACGGCATGTTGCTGATGGTCGATGACGACCGCTTCCCCTTGGAACCGGGCGAGACGCCGGTGATGCGCTCGATCCGCTTCCGCACGCTGGGCTGCTATCCGCTGACCGGCGCGGTCGAAAGTACGGCCAAGACGTTGCCGGAAGTGATTCAGGAAACGCTGCTGACGACGACATCGGAACGGCAGGGCCGCGCGATCGACAAGGATGCCGGCGGCGCCGGCATGGAGAAGAAGAAGCAGGAAGGGTACTTCTAAGGAAGTTTCCTTCCGTTCGGGCTGAGCCTGTCGAAGCCCTGCACTTTTCTTCAGAAGAACAGCCCTTCGACAGGCTCAGGGCGAACGGATTTAGAACGCTATGACCGACACCACCGCCGACCCCATCTACAAGACCGACGCCCTCATCGCCGAAGATATCGACGCCTATCTCAAGGTCCATGAGCATAAGACGATGCTGCGCTTCATCACCTGCGGGTCGGTGGACGATGGCAAATCGACGCTGATCGGCCGGCTGCTCTATGACAGCAAGATGATCTTCGAGGATCAGTTGGCCGCGCTGGAGGCGGACAGCAAGAAGGTCGGCACGCAAGGGCAGGAGATCGACTTCGCCCTGCTGGTCGATGGCCTGGCCGCCGAGCGGGAGCAGGGCATCACGATCGACGTCGCCTATCGTTTCTTCGGCACCGAAAAGCGCAAGTTCATCGTCGCCGACACCCCCGGCCACGAACAATATACCCGCAACATGGTGACCGGCGCATCGACGGCGGACCTGGCCGTCATCCTGATCGACGCGCGCAAGGGTATCCTGACGCAAACCCGCCGCCACAGCTATCTCGCCCACCTGATCGGCATCCGCAACATCGTGCTGGCCGTCAACAAGATGGATCTGGTCGGCTATGATCAGGCGGTGTTCGACCGGATCGTCAAGGATTATACCGAATTTGCCCGCTCGATCGGCATCACCGCTTTCACGCCGATGCCGATTTCCGGCTTCAAGGGCGACAATATCACCGGCCCCAGCGCCAACACGCCCTGGTACACCGGCCCGGCGCTGATCGAGCATCTGGAGATGGTCGAGGTCAACAGCGCAGCCGACGCCGACAAGCCGTTCCGCATGGCGGTGCAATGGGTCAACCGCCCCAATCTGGATTTCCGCGGCTTTTCCGGCCAGATCGCAACTGGATCAGTGCGGCCCGGCGACGCCATCCGCGTCCTGCCGTCGGGCAAGACCAGCACGATCACCCGCATCGTAACCCTTAATGGCGACCTGAACGAAGCCGTCGCCGGTCAGTCGGTCACGCTCTGCTTCGCCGACGAAGTCGATTGTTCGCGCGGCGATGTGATAGCGGCGTCCGACAATCCGCCCCAGGTCGCGGACCAGTTCGAAGCGACGATCGTGTGGATGGCGGACGAGGAAATGCTGCCGGGCCGCTCCTACTGGCTCAAGATCGGCACCCAGACTGTCACAGCCACGGTCCAGCAGCCCAAATATCAGGTCAACGTCAACACGATGGAGCAGCTGGCGGCCAAGACGCTGGAGCTGAACGCCATCGGCGTCGCCAATCTGTCGACGGACAAGCAGATCGTGTTCGAACCCTATGAAGCGAACCGCACATTGGGCGGCTTCATCCTGATCGACAAGATCACCAACGCCACGGTAGCCGCCGGGATGCTGCATTTCAGCCTGCGTCGCGCCCAGAATGTCCATTGGCAGGCGACCGACGTCAGCCGCGATTTCCATGCGGGGCTGAAGAACCAGAAGCCCGCCGTGCTGTGGTTCACCGGGCTTTCCGGTGCGGGCAAATCGACCATCGCCAACCTGGTCGAAAAGCGGCTCGCCCGCATGAACCGCCACACCTTCCTGCTGGACGGCGACAATGTCCGCCATGGCCTGAACAAGGATCTGGGCTTCACCGACGCCGACCGGGTGGAAAATATCCGCCGCGTGGGCGAGGTCGCCAAGCTGATGACCGACGCGGGCCTGATCGTCATCACTGCCTTCATCTCCCCCTTCCGCGCCGAACGCGACATGGTGCGGCAGATGATGCAGCCGGGCGAGTTTATCGAGGTGCATATCGACACCTCGCTGGCCGATGCCGAGGCGCGCGACGTCAAGGGCCTCTACAAGAAGGCGCGGGCGGGCCAGCTCAAGAATTTCACCGGCATCGACAGCCCCTATGAAGCGCCCGAAGACCCGGAAATCCGGATCGATACGGCGGACATGACCGCAGAGGAAGCGGCCGAGGCGATCGTCGCGAGGCTGATCCCATGAGCATCGCCTTATCGGACGCCAAGCTGGCCGCCTATCTCGCCGAGATAGCGGGACGGCTGCTGCTCGACGTGCGCGCGTCGGGCCTGTTCAGCCCCAAGGCGCTGGGCAAGGCGGGGGACCAGACCGCCAACCAGTTCCTCTGCCACGCCCTGCGCGAACAGCGGCCCGACGACGGGCTGTTGTCCGAGGAGGAAAAGGATAATGAAGACCGCCTGGCCAAGAGCCGGGTGTGGATCGTCGATCCGGTCGATGGCACGCGCGAATATGGCGAGGAGCGGGCCGACTGGGCGGTGCATGTGGGTATGGCGATCGATGGCCAGCCGGTGATCGGCGCGGTCGCGCTGCCGGGCATGGACGGCGTAGGGGGCGGGCGTGGCCTCGTCCTGCGCTCCGACCAGCCCATCCCCTTGCCCTCCGCACCAGACCGGCTGCGCATGGTCGTCAGCCGCACCCGCCCGGCGGCCGAAGCGATCGAAGTGGCCGCGCATCTGGGCGCGGAACTGGTGCCGATGGGGTCGGCGGGGGCCAAGGCGATGGCGATTATCCTCGGCCAAGCGGACATCTACCTGCATAGCGGCGGCCAATATGAATGGGACAGCATGGCCCCGGTCGCGGTCGCGCTGGCCCATGGCCTCCATTGCTCGCGCATCGACGGCTCGCCGCTCATCTACAATCAGGCCGATGTCTATCTGCCGGACCTGCTCATCTGTCGGCCCGAACATGCCGACATGGTGCTGAAGCTGATCTAGAGCGCGGCGGCGCGGGCAATATCCGCCGCCGTTATTACATGCGTGCCGGGCTGCCCGGCCAGTGCCGCCTCGATCAGCAACTGCGCCACGGTGGCCGCCGGGCTGATCCTGGCGCTGGCCGGCAGAATGGGTCCGGCAATTCGCAGCATCCGGCCCATGATCCGTTCCATCGGCCGATGCTCCGCCCGCTCGCCGCCCAGCAGGCCCGGCCGCACAATCGTCAGCGACGGGAAGGCGAGCTGGCGCACCGCCGCTTCGACCTCTCCCTTGGTCCGCGGATAGAGAAGGGGCGAGCGGCTGTCCGCGCCCATGGAGGAGGTCAGCGCAAAGCGACGCGCCCCACCGCGCCGCAGCGCCGCGGCAATCGCCAGGACATAGTCATGATCGACCGCGCGGAACGCCTCCGCCGATCCGGCCTTTTTGCGCGTCGTACCCAGCGCGCAAATCGCGCCATCGACCTCCCACCATGGCGCATCGCGGGACAGGGTGCCGCTGTCCACCAGCGGATTGCGCAATTTGGAATGGCGCGCCAATGGCCGCCGCGTGGGCGCGACGACCTGCGTCACGCGATCATCGTCCAGCATCAGCGTCAGCGCTATGCCGCCGACCAGGCCCGTAGCGCCTGCGAGGAGGATGGTGGTCATTCGCCCAGCCTAACGCGGTTTCTGCTGGACGGGAAGCAAGGGGAGGGGAGGGCGATGGCCGCAGCGATCGCCCTCCCCTCAACGTCCGCGCAAAAGCGCTTACTTCATCGTCGGGATGACGAAGCTCTGGTCCACCACCGCGCCGCCGGTCGGCCAGCGCTGCGTGATCTTCTTGTTGCGGGTGTAGAAGCGCACGCCGTCCTCGCCATATTGGTCGAGATCGCCAAAGCCCGAACGCTTCCAACCGCCAAAGCTGTGGTAAGCGACCGGAACCGGGATCGGCACGTTGATGCCGACCATGCCGACTTCGACCTGCGCCGCGAACTTGCGGGCATAATCGCCGTTGCGGGTGAAGATGGCGACGCCGTTGCCATATTGATGCTTGCTCGGATAGCTCAGCGCTTCCTCGAACGTCTCGGCGCGCAGGATCTGGAGCACAGGGCCGAAAATCTCGTCCTGATAGCTTTTCATCTGCGGCGTCACCCGGTCGATCAGCGTGGGCGCGAGGTAGAAGCCGTCCTCATAGCCCTGAAGCTGGAAGCCGCGCCCATCGACCACGATTTCCGCGCCTTCGTCAGCCGCCATCTGGATATAGGATTCGACCCGCGCCTTGTGCTGGCCGGTGACGAGCGGACCATATTGCGCGTCGGGATCGGTCGGGATGCCGGGGCGCAACGTCTCGATCGCGGCGATCAGCTTGGTGCGGAAGATTTCCGCCGTCGCTTCGCCCACCGGGGTCACGACCGGCAACGCCATGCAGCGTTCGCCCGCCGAACCATAGGCCGCGCCCACAATGTCGGCGACTGCCTGGTCCATGTCGGCGTCGGGCAGGATGATGCCGTGATTCTTCGCGCCGCCCATACATTGCGCCCGCTTGCCGTTCGCGGCGGCGCGCTGATAGACATAATTGGCGATGTCGGACGATCCGACGAAGCTGACTGCCTTGATGTCAGGATGGTCGAGAATGGCATCGACCATCTCCTTGTCGCCATGGACGACGTTCAGGATACCGGCGGGCAGGCCCGCTTCCAGCGCCAGTTCCGCCAGGCGGACCGGCACCGACGGATCGCGTTCCGAAGGCTTCAGAATGAAGGCGTTGCCGCAGGCGATCGCCATCGCGCTCATCCACAGCGGGATCATGGCGGGGAAGTTGAACGGTGTGATGCCCGACACGATGCCGAGCGGCTGGCGGATCGAATAGACGTCGATGCCGGGACCGGCGCCTTCGGTATAATCGCCCTTCAGCAAATGCGGGATGCCGCACGCAAATTCGACGACTTCCAGCCCTCGCTGGATGTCGCCCTTGGCGTCGGCCAGCACCTTGCCATGTTCGGACGACAGCATCCGCGCCAGTTCGTCCATATTCGCTTCGATCAGTTCCTTGAACTTGAACATCACGCGGGCGCGGCGCTGCGGATTGGTCGCGGCCCATTCGGGCTGGGCCGACAGCGCAGAATCCATCGCCTTCTGGAGATGGGCGGCATCGCCGAGTTCCACCTGCGCCTGAACAGCGCCGGTCGACGGATCGAGTATGTCGGACAGGCGCGCGCCGGGCAGGGACGTGGACGTGCCATGGATGAAATGGGTGACGGTTCTCATAACTGATCCTCTCCTGATCGGAACGAACATCTTATAGACTTGGCAGTTTGGCAGGGATATGCATATGACGACACATTGGTTGTGCAGTTATGCCTATGCTAAATTCCGACGATCTTCGCCTCTTCCTGGCCGTCATGCGCGAAGGCAATATGCTGGCGGCCTCGCGGCGCGTCGGTGTCGATCATAGCACCGTCGCCCGGCGGATCACCAGCCTGGAGGCGACGCTGGGCGCGCGCCTGTTCGATCGTTCCCCGCGCGGCGTCACGCCGACCCAGGCCGCCTTCGCGCTCGTGGGCCATGCCGAACGGATCGAAAGCGAATTGCTGGCGGCAGTCGGCAGCGTGTCCGGCCGGGACAGCGAGGTCGAGGGGACGGTGCGCCTGGCGACGCCCGAAGCCTGCGCCAGCTATCTGGTTGCGCCCCATGTCGCCGCCCTGCGCGCCCGGCATCCCCGGCTGACGCTGGAACTGGCGTCGGAAAGCCGGGTGGCCAGCCTGTCCAAGCGCGAGGCTGATATCGCGGTAATGCTGAAACCGCCGCCCAAGGGGCGGTTGGTGACCCGCAAGCTGGTCGACTATCGCCTCGGTCTTTATGCGTCGCAGGACTATCTGGACAGCCATGGCGAACCGACGGTGCGCGCCGACCTCAATCGCCATGCCTTCATATCCTATATCGAGGAACTGGCCGGATTTCCCGAAATGATCGCCCTGGACCAGATCTTGCCCGGCGCGCCGATCGGCTTCCGGTCCAGTTCCAGCGCGGCGCAGCATGCCGCGGTCGTGGCGGGCATGGGAATCGGCGTGCTACATGTTTTTGCGGCAGGCGAGGATAAGCGACTGGTGCGGATATTGCCGCAGGAGATCGAGGTATGGCGCAGCTACTGGCTGGTGATGCATGCCGACCTGCAAAGGCTGACGCGGATCAGGGCCACGGTCGACTTCATGGACGAAGTGATGCGAACGATGCGCGACAGGCTGTAGAAGAATTGGAATTGCTGTTCTCGCTAAGTAGAGAAGTCCCAATCTCTGCCATATAGAAATGTCACACGTTGAGGACAGCAGGGGCTGCGTGGAGCCATCGATACAGCGCAGCGCAGACCCTGCTGATGCGCTGACCTGGGGTGCTAGACCATGGACCCGCTGCCCTGCAGTGGGCCCGGTCATGTCCTCTGCACGAACCTGAGCGTGCCGCGTTCGCGCAACGCCTCATCACTGAGCCTGGGACCGCGCTTGAGCTTCGAGCCGCCCAGTTTGCGGCGATCGATCTTCGCGGATGGTTCCGGCTCGGGGAACATATGCATGGGCTGGTCACGGCGGGCAGGGGCGTCATTGTTGCGTTTGCGATGATGCGGCATGATCGCCTGCATCTGCCGGGCCAGCCGCAACGCTGCGTCCAGATGCTTGTTCTCGACAATGGCAGGCTGGTTCACCTGCCGCATCTTGTCGAACTGACGATAGGGCAGGACATGGCCCTCATGCTCGATCTCCAATCGACCGTCGGGATATTCACAGACCGTCACCCGCTTGCGCGCCAGCTTTTCGCTGACATCGTTCGGCTCCAGGATGAACATCGCCTTGTTGTAATGCAGCGTCAGCGCTGCCGTCACCGTTCGCTGCTCCCGCCAGACCATGATCGAGCGCAGATCGTCATGTGGGGCGAGGGGGCGGTGCAGATAGCGGGCATCGAAGGCGGGTCGGGCGAACCGCTCGTTGTGCCTGGTCCTATAGCTGTCGAGGAAAGCGTTTGCGTCCGCGATCGACGAGATACCCTCCAGTCGCATCGCTTTACACCAGGCGATCCTGCAAGGTGGCGTTGGCCCGCTCGACCCGACCCTTGGCCTGCGGCGAGTTGGCGCAGATGATCTCAATGTTAAGCGCATCCAGCGCACGGCCAAAATGCGTCATACCGTCTCCGCGTGCGGCGCTGGCCCGCGCGTTTCGGAAAACGCTGTGCTTGTCGGAATAGAAGGCCACCGGCTTGCCATGTCGCTCTATATATTGGCGCGTCGCCTCCATATAGGCGAAGGTGCTCTCGCTCTCGACCATCTGGAGGTGCATCAGCTCGCTGGTCGCGTCGTCGATATAGACCAGCAGAGTACATTGTGGGCCGCGTTCTTCGAACCACCAATGTTTTGAGCCGTCGATCTGGATCAGTTCGCCCCGACAATCCCGGCGGTAGCGCGGCTGATAGGGGCGAGGACGGCGAGCCTGACGATCCTTCCAAATCCCGGCCTCGATCATCATCTGCCGCAGCTTCTCACGCGAGATCCGGAGATCATGCCGTTCGGCCAAATACTCCGCAGCCAATGTAGGCCCAAAATCATGATAATGGGTCCGAACCAGTGCGACAATCTGATCTCTGATGGCATCATCCAAGCGCCGGTTACTTGGTCGACCACGGCGGCGCGACAAAAGCCCGGATGATCCATCGTCAAGGTAACGCGTCAGCAGTCGATGGGCGTGGCGGCGGCTGACGCTCATCAGCCTTGCGGCCTGGGTGACGGTCATGCGACCTGAAACCACATGCATCAGCGTCTCGACCCGCGAAAGCTCCTCGGTACTCATACGCAACACCGCCATGCTCAATACCTCCGAACAGCCGGAGGG
Organism: Pseudomonadota bacterium; assembly: GCA_040389985.1. GTDB lineage: Bacteria > Pseudomonadota > Alphaproteobacteria > Sphingomonadales > Sphingomonadaceae > Sphingobium. The sequence goes on along the minus strand of JAZJZH010000012.1, from coordinate 20,371 downwards.
CACGGTAGCCCAAGTGAGACATCTCTACTTTGCGCAACTGTGACATTTGAACGTTGCTGCTACACCAATATAAGTGCGATAATAAGGATTATGTTAAACACACGCTATCACAGCAATCGCGTACAACTGTCCAACTCGCCGTCGCACATCGTTGGCAGATCATGCCGCCACTATCCTTGCAAACGCCCGCATGCTGCGGCCCTCTTTTGCGGACTATCGGTCGGCTATCGTGCCTTTGAGGCAGCGATCAACCGATTGCCGGTCGCCCGCGTGCCGCTGGATCAGGTCGCGACATTCGTGGATGGATAGCTATTGCGCCCCGAAACGGATGCGGCGCAGGAAATCCAGCACACCATCGTTAAACATGTCATTGCTGTCGCCCGCGACCATATGGCCGGCGTCCGGCACGCAATAGACCTCCGTCTGCGGCACAAGGCTGACTAGCTCGGCCACGCCCGCGTCATCGACGATATCGCTCTTGCCGCCCCGCACCAGCAAGGTCGGGATCGTCACCCGGCTGCTCGCCGCCAGCAACTCCTCGGTCCAGGCCGGCGGTTCCGCGCTCGGTCGCGCCGCCAGCATGCGCGGGTCCCAATGCCAGTAAAGTCGGCCATCGTCGCGCCGGCGCAGGTTCTTCATCAGGCCTGACGGATCACGCTGCGCCTTGCGCTGCGGATTATAGGCGATGACTGCGGCGAGCGCATCATCGGCCGTGGCGAAACCGCCCGCATGAGCCTGCATGAAGCTCTGGATTTTCTCCACGCCGGCCGTCGCCGGACGCAGCACGATGTCCACCAGCACGAGCGCGGTCGCCTGCGGTGCCTGCCCCATGCCGACCGCATAGAAGCTGGTCATGCCGCCCATCGATGCGCCGACCAGCGCGACCGGCCGGCGATCGCCAATCGCCGCCTGCAAGTCCGCGCCGCGCGCCGCGAGCGAATAGTCGCCCTCGTCCGACCAACTGCTGTCGCCATGCCCGCGCGCATCGAAATTGATGACATGATAGCCCTCCGCGATCATGCGGCGCATCGCGCCCGACCAGCTATGGCGCGTCTGCCCGCCGCCATGCAGCAACATGATCGTGGGAGCATGCATTGGACCACCGACATCGGCGACCAGCGTCAATCCATCGCGGGTCGAAAATTCGCGGCGGGATATATCCATCATATGGGCCTCTTCCATGAGGCGTCCGGCGCTACAATGTTTCCATAAGATATGCCAGCGTACCGCGCTGGCCCCGGTCTGGTATAAAGACTGTCGACATTGGCGGCCTGATCGGCATGATCCGACTCATCGCGCAGCCCTGCGCCAAGGAGTTGATTATGCTGCCCTCTTTATCGCCCTTCCGCCCGATCCTGCTGGCCGGTCTGCTATCCACATCCGCCCTCGCCATGGCTGCGCCGCCCAGTTTCGACGTGGCGCGCGTGGGCGCCGATATCAAGACGCTCTCCAGCGACGAATATGAGGGACGCGGCCCGGCGACGCGGGCTGAAGTCAAGACGATCGACTATATCGCCGCGCAGATGAAGGCGGCAGGCCTGAAACCTGCCGGGCCGAACGGCAGCTGGTTTCAGGACGTGCCGCTGCGCATGTCGAACATCACCGGCACGCCCACCGTGTCGATGACGATCGGCGGCGCGGCCCAGCCGCTGACACAAGGGAGCGAGATCGCCGTGCGCGCCGCGGAAACGGGACAATCTTCGGTCAGCTTCGCCGATCTGCCGCTGGTCTTCGTCGGCTATGGCGTGAAAGCGCCCGAACGCGGCTGGGATGATTTCAAGGGCGTCGATCTGAAGGGCAAGATCATGGTCGTGCTGGTCAACGACCCGGATTTCGAGGGCGGAGAAGGCGATTTCGGCGGCAAGCTGATGACCTATTATGGTCGCTGGACCTATAAATATGAAGAGGCCGCGCGGCAGGGCGCGGCCGGTGTGCTGGTGGTGCATGAAAGCGAGCCGGCCTCCTATGGCTGGGCGACGGTCAAGAACAGCAACACCAACACCATGTTCGATATCGTCCGCGCCAATCCCAAGGCGGCGCACACCCAGATGGAAGGCTGGATGCAGCAGGATCTGGCGGCCAAATTGCTGGCCGCATCAGGCATTGATTTCAACGCGGCGAAGGCGGCAGCGCGCAAGAAGGATTTCCGGCCCATCCCGCTCAAGGCCACGATGAGCGCCAGCTATGCGGTCACGTCCGACATCATCACGTCGCACAATGTCGCGGGCCTGGTGCAAGGCAGCACATATCCCGACGAAACGGTGATCTACTCCGCCCATTGGGACCATCTGGGCATAGGTGCGCCCGATGTGAAGGGCGACACCATCTATAATGGCGCGAAGGACAATGCGTCGGGCACCGCCGCGCTGCTGGAACTGGCGCGCGCCTATGCCAAGGGGCCAAAGCCCGAACGCAGCGTCCTGTTCCTGGCGGTGACGGCGGAGGAGAAGGGCCTGCTTGGGTCCGAATATTATGCCGACAATCCGTTGCGGCCGTTGGCGACCACCGCTGGCGTGGTCAATATGGACGGGCCGTTCGGGTTCGGGAAAACCAGGAACTTCAGCATTTCCGGCGCAGCCAAGCTGGATTTGCTGACGACGCTGACGGAAGAAGGCGAGAAGCTGGGGCGGCATTATACGCCGGACGCGCGGCCCGAAGCTGGCAGCTTCTACCGCTCCGATCATTTCCCGATGGCCAAGCGCGGCGTGCCAGCCATTTCCTTCAATCCGGGGCGAGAACTGGTCAATGGCGGGGCTGAGCGGGGCAAGGCGTTGCAGGACGTCTATACCAAGGACCGCTATCACCAGCCGGCCGACGAATATGACGCCAATTGGGATACCAGCAGCTGGGCTGGCGATTTGACGCTGCTCTACAATGTTGGGCGTCGGGTGGCCGACAGCCATGACTGGCCGAACTGGTCGGCGGACAGCGAATTTCGCGCGACCCGCGATGCGACGGCGACCCAGCGCAAATAGGTCGCCACGGCCCCATGCCATAACCATAAGCTATGCCCCGGTCAGTTCGGCCCGATTGCGGATACTGACCGGGGGGACGAGTATGGCGGCCTGCTGAGGAGCCGCCATGACCATCTCTCGATCCCTGAACGCCATCGCTACCGTGTCGCTGCGCGGAACGCTGGAGGAAAAGCTCAAGGCCGCGGCCGCTGCCGGTTTCGCCGGGGTCGAGATTTTCGAGAATGACCTGATCGGCTCCGCCCTCGCCCCGCGCGAGGTGCGCACGATGCTGGGCGATCTGGGCCTGACCTGCATGCTCTACCAGCCGTTCCGCGATTTCGAAGGGATGCCGGGCGATCTGCGCCGCCGCGCCTTCGACCGGGCGAAGGCCAAGTTCGACCTGATGGATGAACTGGGCACCGACCGCATCCTCATCTGCTCCAGTTGCCACCCCGCGGCGCTGGGCGAACGTCAGCGCATAGTCGATGATTTCCGCGAACTGGGCGACATCGCGCAGCAACGCGGCGTCATCCTGGGCTATGAAGCGCTCGCCTGGGGGCGGCATGTCAACGACCATCGCGACGCTTGGGGAATCGTCGAAGCGGTCGACCATCCCCATGTCGGCATCATCCTCGACAGCTTCCATTCCCTGTCGCGCAAGATCCCCAACGACAGCATCCGCGGCATAACCGGCGACAAGATCGCGTTCGTCCAATTGGCCGACGCGCCGTTGCTCGACATGGACCTGCTTTACTGGAGCCGCCATTTCCGCAACCTACCGGGTCAGGGCGGGCTGGATGTCGAAGGCTTCGTCGCGGAAATATTGCGCACGGGTTATACCGGCCCACTCAGCCTGGAAATCTTCAACGACCGTTTCCGCTCCAATGCCGCGCGGCTGGTTGCCGAGGATGGCTGTCGGTCGCTCGACTATGTCCGTGACGCGGCGAAGCGGCTGATCGACCAGCCCACCGACATGCCTGCGCCGCAACAGGTGCTGGGCGCCGAGTTCGTAGAATTCACCGCCGATGGCCGCGATGCCGCCCGCTTGGGCCGCAATTTCGCGACGCTGGGCTTCACCCTGGTCGGCGAGCATCGCCACAAGAAGGTGACGCGCTGGCGGCAGGGCGGTGTCAATCTGGTCATCAATGCGGAGCCCAAGGGCTTTGCCAGCGCCTATCGCGCGGCGCAGGGCACGGCGATCTGCGCGATCGGCGTGCGGGTGAAGGACAAGGCGGCGGTGCTGGCCCGCGCCGCGGCGCTGGGCATCAAGGCCTATAGCCCCGAAGGCCGCCCCGGCCGCCTCGCTATGCCGGCGCTGCGCGGCGTGGGCGGCAGTCTGGTCTATCTGATCGACGCGGACGAGGTCGAGGGATTGTGGGCGCGCGAATTTCACGCGACGAATAGCGATGCGGGGGCGATGGGTGCCGACGCTCGTGGCATCGATCACCTCGCCGCCGTCGTCCATAATGACGAATTTCTGTCGTGGCAGCTCTACTGGCGCGCCCTGTTCGGGTTGGAGGCGCGCGCGGCCCAGGATGTGATCGACCCGTCCGGCCTGGTGCACAGCCAGGCGCTGCAATCGGCGAACGGCGCGTTCCGGGTGACGATCAATGCGACCGACGCGCGCGAAACATTGTCCGCCCGCTTTTTGGACCATGGCATAGGCGGCGGCTATCAGCATGTCGCCCTGAACACCGACGATATCTTCGCGACTGCGCAGGCGTTGCGGGACGGCGGCGCGGCGATACTGGATATCCCGGCCAACTATCATGCTGATCTGGCGGTGCGCTTCGATCTGGACGACGCGCTGGTCGCGCATATGGCGGACCTTGGCATCCTGTATGACGAGGATAGCGACGGCGCAGGCTTCTGGCAGCTTTACAGCCGCGCCTTCGACAAGCTGTTCTTCTTCGAATTCGTGCAGCGCGCCGATGGTTATGCCGGCTATGGTGCGCCCAATGCCGGGGTGCGGCTGGCCGCGCAGAACCGGTTCCGGCCTGAAGCGACGCCGACGGCGACATTGTAAATCATCCCCTCTTTCCGTGCGTTGGAGCGAACGGAAAGAGGGGATGTCCGTCAGAAGATGAACTTGATGGTCGCGCCCGCCACCAGCGCGTCGGGGTAAAGGTTCGTCGCGCCGACGCGGTGGATATATTGGAGGTTGGGACGCAGCAGCAATTGCCGGGTCGCCTGCCATCCATAGAAAATCTCTCCGCTGACCTCATGAGTCTGCACCGCGACATTCTGACCAAGTGCAACCTGATCGCGCTGCCGGTCCGTGATGCGGGGATTGACGCGGGCATAGACGAGGCCGAGGCCGAAATTATCCCTGGGCCGGCTGTCCCACAGCCCGCGCGCGACGAAGCCGCCGCTGACGAAAATGGGCACTCGCGCCGTGTGGCGATCCGACATGGTGGCCGTGCCGAACAGGCTGAGGCCGCGATCGCCCGGACCGAATCGGACCACCATCTTTTCCGCCATGGCCCACGCGCTCCACCGTTCCTGCCGCATCGCGGGAGCAAGCCCGGACAGGACATAGGATTGCCCGTTCGCATCGTCGCGCACGTCGGCGCGGTCGGTTGTGTCCACCAGCGCGCCGATGCGGACCAGGCCGGGCAGGCCCCCTGCCCCCTGCCCCGTCTTCCAGCCCAGCTCGACCGGCAGCACGAAACTGTCGAACCGCGGCGCCAGCTTCCAGCCTGCCCCGGTCTGTGCGCGGAAGGCGTTCACCTCGAACCCTGCGACCGTCACGGTCAGGTTGGGCGCGATTTCCTGCCGGATGCGCAGGCCCCAGCGCGGGATCGGAAAGCCCGAAAAGCCGCTATTATAGAAGAGCGTGGTCGGGCGCGGGCAGAAGGCGAAATTCTGGAACTGGCAGCCACTCGGCAAGGTCGCGAAATCGTCGCCCGTATGATAAAGGCCGAATTTGAGCGCAGTCTTGCCGCCATTGAGCTTCTGTTCGTAGCTGAGTTCCGCCGGGCGCAGATCCTGCCCGCCACCGAATAATTCCTGCACCTCGAACAGGTTACCAAGGCGCGTCGCGGTCAAATCCTCACCCTTGCGGTGGATGATCGTAGCGATGATCTTGCCGCCATCCAGGCCGAACGCCTTGCCGGTGTCGATCGCGGCGGAGGCGAGCAATTGCTGGGTATAGGCCGCGCCGCCGTCGCGCCCGCCCGTGATGGACGCAGCGCTCTCGGAGACGTAGGAGAAGGTCAACTCCACGCCTTTGTCCTTCAGACGGGTGCGCCAGCCCGGCTTGTCGGCCGGCGGTGAAGGCGCGGGAGTTTGGGGACCGGCGGATGGTCCCTGCAATTGCCGCGCGGCCGCGGTGGCGCCGACCGGCGCGGCGATGACGATGGCCGGCGGGCTGTCGGCGATCATGCGGCGGCCTTTCGATCGCTGGCGCTGTCGAAAGCACGCAGCATCCGCGCGGCGTCCGGCGCAACGCCCGTAAGCAGCGCAAAAGCGTGGGCGGCCTGCAGCACCGCCATGCCGCCGCCATTCAGCGTCGCGCAGCCCTTGGCCGCAGCCGCCTGGAGCAATGGCGTTTCCAGCGGGAAATAAATGATGTCCGACAACCATTGATCGGGCGTCAGCAAAGCAGGGTCGAACGGCAGGCCGGGATGGCTGAGCATGCCGATGGGCGAACATTGGACGATTCCGTCCGCGCCGCGGATCGCGTCTGCCGCAGACGGTGCCGCCTTCACCTGCGCCTGCGGGAACAGCGCGCCCAGCCGATCGGCAAGCGCGATCGCCCGTTCAGGCGCGGGGTCCGTGATCGTCACGCGCTGCGCGCCAAGGTCGAGATGGGCATAGCCGATCGCCGCCGCCGCGCCGCCCGCACCGATCAGCGCAACATGGGCACGCAGGCGATCGCCAAGGCCCGCCAAAAAATGCGCGCGATAGCCAGACCAGTCCGTATTGTCGCCATGGCGCTTGCCGTCGCGGAAGATGATGGTGTTGACCGCGCCCAAGGCCCTTGCCGCGTCGGACAGGCTGTCGACCAACGGCATCACCGCCTGCTTGAAGGGATGGGTGACGTTGATCCCGTCGAAACCCATGCCGACCAGCATGGCGAGCAGGCGCGGCAGGCCCTCTGCCTCATAGCCCATCACCTCGCCGTCGAGGATGCGATAGACCATCGGCAGGCCGAGCGCGCGGGCTTCGCCTTCGTGCATTTCCGGGCTGCGCGATCCGGCGATACCGCTGCCGATCAGGCCGCAGAGAATGGACGCGCGGGATGAGCCCGCATCGGCGGAGGGAGCGAAGGACATGGTAATGATCCTTGGATGAAGGGGGTCAGTCTGCCTTGGGCAGGCGGATCAGCGAGGCGCAAATCCCGGCCAGCACCACCGGCACCGCGAAGATGCCGAAGATGACAGGCAGCGACACTTTGGCCGCCAGCAGGAACCCGCCCAGCATCGGGCCGATCACCGCACCGATCCGGCCGACGCCCATGGCCCAGCCGATGCCGGTGCCGCGCGCTTCGGGCGGATAGAGGCTGGCGGCGAGCGGATAGCAGCCGTTAAAGCCGCCCTGCACGAACACGCCGATCATGAAGGCAGTGCCGAGCGTCGCGGCGAGCGGCATCGCAACCGATCCGAAGACGGTCAGGGCTGCGGCGGCCAGCGCCATATAGATCAGGATCAGGCGGCGCAGGTCGAAACGCATGGCGACCAGGCCGATGGAGGAGGTGCCGATAAAGGCGCCGATATTGTAGATGGCGCCGGCATAGATGGCGTCCTTCGCGGGCAGGCCGGCCTCGACCGCCAACTTGGGAATCCAGCTGATGACGAAATAGAGGGTCATGAAGCTGAAGGTGATCGCCAGCCAGAGCAGGATGGTGCTGCGCGCGCGCCCTTCGGTCAGCAGACCGCGGACACCGGCATGGCGCGTTTCGCTGATATCCTGGGGCGGCAGCACATCGAGTTGCGGCTGACCGATCGAGGCGAGCAGCCGGTTGGCCTTCTGCAACGCGCCTTTGGGCTGGCGGCTGAGCAGGAAGGCGATGGATTCGGGCAGCACCAGCCAGACGATCGGGATGGCGATCGCGCACAGGGCGGCTGCGGCGAGCAGCATCGCCTGCCAGCCATGGTCGGCCAGATGGCTGGCGACGACGAAGCCGGTCAGCGTCGCACCGACGGGATAGCCCGCCTGGAGGAAGCCGACCGCGAAGGTGCGATGCTTGCTCGGCGCATATTCGGCGGTCAGTGCCGCCATGCTGGCCAGCACCGTGCCGATGCCGATGCCGACGATGAAACGGCTGGCGATCAGTTCGCCGATCGACGTGGCGATGCCGGACGCAAACATCGCGGCGGCCATCATGACCAGCGAGGCGAGGATCAGCTTGCGACGGCCGAAGCGGTCCGCCAGCGGCGCGATCAGCAGGCCACCCGCGGCCATGCCAGCCAGGCCCGCGCTGAATACGACACCCAGGCTTTCGGGGCTGACCTGCCAGTCGCTGGACAGGGCCGGCGCGATGTAGGACAGGATCAGCACGTCCATGCCGTCCAGCATATTGAGGATGAAGCAGGTCGCAACGACCAGTATCTGACGCGCCGTCCAGACGCTGTCCGATGCCGATGCGGGCGCGGCGGGATTGTCCACCGTCACATAGGGCCGGACGGACACAGTGCCGCTGGCGGAATAGCTGGCCATCGAAGAAACGCCTTTCATCCTCTCGCGGGGCAACCCATGCCCCATAGCTCGAACCAACCCGGTGCCGTATCTGGTTCTATTCTGCGGGTCTGGCCACCATGTTGCGATTGATCCTTGCTTTCCAGAGCCTCAAATGCGGTCATCCATGCTGTTATGTTATGACTTCGGGCGGGGAACGCTCAACAATATGGTGCGGGCGACCTCTTCGAATGTCTCGCCGATGATCGCGCGCGGCGATTCCAGATTGCGGTTGATATAGACGGGGAGCGTCCCCGGATCGTCAAACTCCAGAAAGCGCACCGTTTCGGCATGGGCCTGCATCGCGGTGAAGCTGTCCACCAACGCCACGCCCATGCCATTAGCGACGAAGGCGACCGCGGTTTCAGCAAAGCGGATATAGGTTTCCACCTCCAATTGCTGCCCCGCCCTCGCAAACATGTCGGCGATGATGCGACCGTGCGGCGTGTCGGGACGGAAGGATTGCAATTGTTCGTCGGCGATGTCGGCGACGCTGATCCGCGTGCGGTCGGCCAGTGGGTGACTGTCGGGCACCGCACACACCATCCTCCCCGCACCGATCCGGCTCGACAGGATATTGGGATGGTCGATTGGGAAGACGCTGAGCGCATAGTCGCCCCGCTGCAACGCCAGATAATCCGACGCCTGCTCGACCGACAATATGTCGAACTGGATGGTGAGGCCGGGATAGTTGGCGGTCAGCCGGGCCAGCATCCTGGGCACCACCGAATGGCCGAGTGAGGGCGACGCACCGACGCGAAACGTCCGGTCCTCGCCCTTGGCCAGCCGCTTGATGACATGATTGAGGTCCTCGAAGCCCTTATAGACATGCTCGATTTCCTGAAACAGCACGCGCGCTTCATGGGTCGGCACCAATCGGCCGCGCGTCCGGTCGAACAGCCGGAAATGCAGCTTGTCCTCCATATGGCCGAGCATACGGCTAAGGCCAGGCTGCGACGTGCCGAGCATCTGCGCGGCCGCGCTGACCGTCTTGGCGATCATGATGGCGCGGAATATTTCGATCTGGCGCAGGGTGAGCATGCCGCCTCCCTATCATTGTCTGCCCGCGACGGCCACGGCGGCCGTGCGCGGAATCAGGCCATGGTTCGGGCCACTGGCGCCCCGACCGTCGGCAACCGGACCTGGAAGACGCTGCCTTCGCCAGGCACGCTATGCTTGAGCGACAGCGCCCCACCATGCAGCGCCACGAGTTGCCGGACCAGCGCCAGCCCGATGCCAAGGCCGTCCTGCGCATCGCCGGCCGGCCGCTTCACCTGCGCGAACAGATCGAAAATCCGGGCCTGCATGTCCGGCGCAATACCGATACCGGTGTCCGCCACCTCTATTTCGGCCCAGCCATCCACGACGCGCGCGCTCAGGCGCACTTCGCCGCCGGGCGGCGTATATTTGGCCGCATTGTTCAGCAGGTTGCTGGCGATCTGGACGACGCGGGCATAATCGGCGTCAATCCAGATCGGATCGTCGGCGATATCGATGACCAGCCGGTGCTGCGCCGCCTCAATCGTCGGCTGGCAGGTTTCCACGGCGAAGGCGAGGACGTCCTGTAGCAGGATATGCTGAGTCTTAAGCGAAATCTTGCCCTGGTCGATGCGGGCGATATCGAGGATATCTTCGATCAGGCGCGACAGATGATGGACATGCCGGCCCATCCGCCCCCGAATGTCGCGCGCGGCATCTGTCCCTTCGCGCTTTTCCAACAGGTGCAGGCCCGCACCCAGCGCGGCGATCGGGTTGCGCAATTCATGCCCCAATATCGCAAGAAATTCATTCTTGCGCCGATCGGCCACCTGTAATGCCGCGGCGAGCGAGGCCAGTTCGTCGCGCTGCGCGGTGATTTGTCGCCGCTGATCGTGAAGGTCGAAAAAGATGGCGGCCTTCGACCGCAAGATATCCGCTTCGATCGGCTTCTGGATGAAGTCCACCGCGCCTGCCTCATAGCCGCGAAAGCGGCGCTGGCGGTCGGCGCTGCCCGCGGTGACGAAGATGATCGGGACATGACGGGTACGGTCGTTGCCCCGCATATATTCGGCCAGTTCGAACCCGTCCATGCCGGGCATCTGGACGTCGAGCAAGGCGAGGGCGACGTCGTGAACCAGCAGCAATTCCAGCGCCTCCTCCCCCGACCGCGCCTTCAGGCAGATCAGGCCGTCGCGCTTGAGCAGCGCTTCGAGCGCCAGCAGATTTTCCTCAAGGTCGTCGACCAGCAGGCAATATAGGGGGTGGGTGTCGCTCGTCATGTCGTCGCCAGTGTCAGTAGATAGAGAATGATGTCGTCCAGGGTCATCGCGCGCGCCGACGGACAGGCGGCGAGCGCCGCTGCTGGCATGGTCGCCACCTGCGCTTCGCTGGGTTCCTGCGCGATGGCGATACCGCCGGCTTCACCCACTGCCGCAAGGCCGGCAGCGCCGTCATGATTGGCGCCCGTCAGGACGATCCCGGCAAGCGCTGGGCCATAGGCGTCCGCCGCACTTTGCAGCAGCACGTCGATCGCCGGGCGGCTGTGATTCACCGGCTCGTCCCAGGATAAAGCGAGCGAACGGTCAGCCTCCACCAGCAGATGATAGTCCGAGGGAGCGAAATAGATCGTTCCCGCCGCGATCGGTTCCTTGTCCTCCGCTTCCCGAACCGGAAGCGGGCATTTGGACTGAAACAAAGCCACCAGCGCATTGCGGCGATCGGGCGGCACATGCACCACGATCAGCACCGGCAGCGGATAGCCGGCGGGGAGCGCCGGCAATATCCGCAGCAATGCCTGGACCGCGCCGGCCGACGCGCCGATCGCGATCGCCTGGATCGGCTGGGCCGTCATGGCTCCCGCCTCTGGTAGATTTTCTCTTCCCGCACGAAATCGGCGAAGGACGGCGCGTGATCGGAAAAGCGCAGGCTTTCCTTCGACCCCAGCCCCAGAAAGCCCTTGCGCGCGAGCGAGTCGCGAAACAGACCGAGCGCCCGGTCCTGCAAATCGCGATCGAAATAGATGAGGACGTTGCGGCACGAAATGAGGTGCATTTCGGCAAAGACCGCGTCGGTCACCAGGCTGTGGTCGGAAAAGACGACCTGCGACCGCAGGCTCTTGTCGAATACCGCACGGCCATAATCCGCGGTATAATAATCCGACAGCGACGAACGAGCGCCCGACTGCTGATGATTTTCGGTAAACTTGCGAATCTGGTCGAGCGGATAGACGCCTGCTTCCGCGGCCTGGAGTGCGTTGGGATTGATGTCGGTCGCATAGAACAGCGTGCGCTGGTCCAGCCCCTCTTCGCGGAACAGGATGGACAGCGAATACAGCTCCTCGCCATTGCTGCACCCCGCGACCCACACTTTGAGCGAGGGATAGGTCCGCAAATGCGGGATCACCTTTTCCCGCAAGGCGCGGAAATAGCCGGGGTCGCGAAACATCTCGCTGACTTGCACCGTCAGATAGTTGAGCAGGCGCGGCAGTGTCGCGGGATCGTGCAGCAGATGGTCCTGCATGGCGGAAAAGCTGGCGAAGCCCAATTGCCCGCGCGCCTGGACCAGGCGGCGCTTGATCGACGCGCGCGCATAATGCCGAAAGTCATAATGATAGCGTTGGTACAACGCCTCCAGCAGCAGCTGGATTTCGATATCCTCGACGCCTGCCTGCGCCTGCCCCTGCATTATCGCGGCATCCATACGCGCACCAGCGAGAGCAGTTTGTCGACGTCGATGGGCTTTGCCATATAATCATTGGCGCCCGCCTCCAGACACCGCTGCTGATCGTCGGGCATCGCCTTAGCGGTCAGCATCAGGATCGGCAGCGCCGCCCAGCGCGGATCGCTGCGCAGCGCCCGCGTGGCTGTCAGCCCGTCCATCACCGGCATCATCACGTCCATGAGGACAAGGTCGATGCCCTTTGCGGGATCGTCCACAGACGCCGCCAGCGCATCGATCGCTTCCTGCCCGTTGCGTGCGATCTGGACCGCCGCGCCGCGCGGTTCCAGCACGCTGGTCAGCGAATAGACGTTGCGCACGTCATCCTCGACGATGAGGATGCGGCGTCCCTCCAGAGCGGCGTCGCGATTGCGCGCCTTCTGGATCATCTTGCGCTGTTCGGGCGGCAGTTCGGACACGACCTGATGCAGGAACAGCGACACTTCGTCCAGCAGCCGTTCGGGCGACTTGGCACCCTTGATGATGATCGAACTGGAATAGCGGCGCAGGCGCTGCTCGTCGTCAGGCGACAGGTCGTGGCCGGTATAGACGATGACCGGCGGGAAGCCATGATCCCCCTCGTCGCTCAGCGTCTCCAGCAGGGCGAAGCCCGACGTGTCCGGCAGGCTCAGGTCCAACACCATGCAGTCGAACGTATGCTGACGCAGCTGCTCCAGGCATTCGGCAGCGGTGCCCACGCCGACCGTTTCGACGTCGTCGGTCAGCAGCAGCCGCGCAACGGCGTCGCGCTGGATCGCATCATCCTCGACGATCAGGACGCGCCGCACCCGCGTCGCCAGCTTGGCGTGCAGGTTTTCCAGCACTTCGGCCAGCTGCTCGCGCTTCACCGGCTTGACCAGATAGCCGACAGCGCCGAGCGACAGCGCAGCCTGGCTATGGTCGGACGCAGACACGACATGGATGGGAATATGGCGCGTCGCATCGTCATGCTTGAGCCGGTCGAGCACGGTCAGCCCCGACTGGTCGGGCAAGCCGAGGTCCAGCACGACGGCGCTGGGCTTATATTCCCGCGCCAGCTTCACCGCCTCCTCCGCGGTGCCGGCGATGATGCACTGGAAGCCCAGGTCGCGCGACAATTCGCAGACGATCGATGCGAACACCTCGTCATCCTCTATGATCAGGAGCAGGCGGCGCCCTTCGGCGATCGAAGCCCGGTCATCCTCCACGATCCATTTGGGCTGCCTTGGCGCGCTTCTGGCGGGCGCGGATGCCACAGGGACAACCGGCGCGGGTTCGATGCGGGCGGGCGGCGCGGCGGCAGGGCGGGACGCAACTGTGGCCGGATCATAGACAAGCGGCACGATGAGGGTAAAGCGGCTGCCTTCGCCGGGCGTGCTGTCCAGGCTGATGCTGCCGCCAAGCAGACGGGCAAGCTGCCGCGATATGGAGAGGCCAAGGCCAGTGCCGCCATAGCGCCGGCTGATCGTGCTGTCCGCCTGATGAAACGCCTCGAAAATATGCCCCTGCTGTTCCTTCGACATGCCGATGCCGGTGTCGGTGACGGCCAGCGCGATCCGGTCCCCCTCCACCGGCGACAGGATCATGCGCACGCTGCCCTGCTCGGTGAATTTGAAGGCGTTGGACAGCAGGTTCTTGAGGATCTGCTCGATCCGCATCCGGTCGGTTTCGATCGCGCGGGGGCAATCGGGCGCAACCTCTATCTCGAACGCCAGGTTGCGGGTTGCGGCAACGGGCTGGAACATCTGGCGCAAATCGCCGACCAGCCGCTGCAACGGAACGGTTTCGGGCTGGACCTGGATATGCCCCGCCTCGATCTTCGACAGATCGAGAATATCGTTAATGAGGGTGAGGAGATCATTGCCCGACGATTCGATCGTGCGGGCGAATTTGACCTGGTCGTGGGACAGATTGTCGTCGGGATTGTCGCCGAGCAGCTTTGACAGGATCAACAGCGAATTGAGCGGCGTGCGCAATTCATGCGACATATTGGCCAGGAAATCCGATTTATACTGGCTCGCCTGCTCCAGCTCCCGCGCCTTTGCCTGTAACGTGACGGCTACGCGTTCCAGTTCATCGCGCTGGTTCTCCAGCGTCTGCGCCTGTTCCTCCAACTGGCTGTTGGTCTGTTCCAGCTCGACCTGTTGTTGTTCCAGCCGAACCTGAGACTCTTTGAGCGCACGCCCCTGTTCTTCCAGTTCCTCGTTGGAAACGCGCAATTCCTCGCTCTGCGCCTGCAACTCGCCCGACTGGCGCTGGGTTTCCTCCAGCGCATCCTGCAACCGCGCGCGGAACCGGGCGGAACGCAGGGCGATGCCGATCGCCGGCGCCGCCTGCTCCAGCAGTTCCAGAACCGCGGGGGTGACCGGCTGGAAAAAGCCCAGTTCCAACACGGCGTTGACGACCTCGTCCGCCTTGGCCGGGATGATGACCAGATGCCGGGGCCGGTCCCTGCCCAGCGCCGATCCGATCGTCATATAGCCATCGGGAATATCTTGCAGGACGAGCGGCGCGCCTTCCGCGGCCACCTGTCCCAACAGGCCTTCTTTGACCAGGAAGCCGACGGGCATATCGGCGTCGGCGGGAATGCCGAGCGTCGCGGCGCGCTGGAAACGGCCCCCTTCGCCCTTGAACAGCGCGCCGCCCTGAAAGCCGAGATAGCGAGCCAGGAAGACAAGGATCGCTTCGCCCACCTCTTCAACCGATTTCTCACCGCCCATCGCCTTGGCCAGACCCAATTGGCCGGCCTGCAACCATTGCTGCCGCGCGCGGGCGCGGTTGCTGATGCGCATGAGGATGAAGATGACAAGGGTAAGGCCAGCGCCGATCAGGCTGGATATGATCCCGGTCATGATGGCGGTGCGCGACGCGGCGGCCATGTCGTCCATGCGGATCTGGCGCAACCGTAACTCTTCCTGCGCCATGGTGTTCAGTTGCGCCCGGATCGCATCCATTTCCATCTTGCCGCGGTCAGTCATCACCACGGCCAGCGACGCGGCGACTCCCTGGGTCCGGCGCAGATCTACGGTTTCGCGCAGTTCCGCCAGCTTGGCGTCGACATGCCGCTTCAGCGCGGCGACATTGGCCTGTTGCGTCGGATTATCACGAGTCAGCATGGCGACCGCCTGCATCCGTCCGTTGAGATTTTTCACCGCACTGTCATAAGGTTCCAGATAAGCCTGGCTGCCTGTCAACAGATAGCCGCGCTGCCCCGTTTCGGCATCCTGGGTAGCCGATAGAAGTTCGTCCAGCGCCATCAATACGCTATGGGTGTGGCGGATCGCGCCGTCGCTGTCGCGCAGGCTCTGTATGTTGCGATAGGCGACCGCGCCGCTGATGACGAAAAAGGCCAATCCAACGGCCAACCCCAATGCTGCCCAGATAGATGCGCGCGATAGCGGGCTGGCCGCAAAAGCTGTTTTTCCGATTGCCATGGACGTTCGCGTAAAGGGGTCTAGGCCATCCGCCAAGCAATTGTTTTGCCGGATCAGCCGGGATTGCGGCGGGCACCCATGCAAAGCTGATCTGCATCAATATGCAGCCGCGCTGATCGTGTAACTGCCTGCCGAAGATTCACGCCATGCCTGTCGCGGGTCACCTTTCGTGCGGAAATTATTAGGCGGCGCGAGAGATTGCGGTGATCGATCCCATGCTGCCGATCCTGATCGTGTCAGGCTATTCCAACGCCGTCGGGCCGGCGTCCGCCTGCATCGGCTCGGCAAGCGGATCTGGCCGCCGTTCGCGCCGATCGGCAGCGCGCAGGCGCAGCGTGCCTGTCGGCGTCAGGCCGCGTCGGCCTGCCTGTCGGGATGGGCTGCGGCGACGCACGGCTGCTCACGCACGCGGCGAACGGTTTCGAGCAGACGGGGGAAGGCCGTCAGGTCGACGTTGAAGCGCTCCGCCGAATAGAGTTGCGGCACGATATGGCAATCCGCGACGGTCAGCCTGTCGCCAAAGCAGAAGCGGCCGCCATAACGCGCCACCATCGATTCGAGCGCACCGAATCCCTTCATGATCCAATGCCCGGTCCAACCGCGCATCGCGTCCGATCCGGTGCCCAGCTCATCACGCAACCGATTGAGCACGCGCACATTGTTGAGCGGATGGATGTCGCAGGCGACGATCATCGCCATGGCGCGGACCATCGCGCGGTCATCGGCATCGGTCGGCAACAGCGGCGGATCGGGATAGCGCTCGTCGAGCCATTCGATGATCGCGCTGGACTGGGTCAGGACATGCCCGTCCACCTCCAGCGCGGGCACCAGCCCCTGCGGATTGAGCGCCAGATAATCGGGCGCGCGCTGTTCGCCCGTCCGCAAATCATGGCTTACCTGGCGATAGGCCAGCCCCTTCGCGTTGAGCGCGATCCGCGTCCGATAGCTGGTTCCGGACCGCCAATAGCCGTGCAATGTCAGGGCGGTGTCGTGCATCTCCATAGGATGACGATAGCGGTCCCCAGCCTATCCGCCAAGGCCGATGCTCAATCCCTCCAGTCGCCATTTGGACGCGCAATAAAGCGTGCGCCGCGGACCGCAGACGTGGCCCATCTGCGACCCCATATGGATGATAGAGCCGCGCATACCAGCACTGATCATCCGCCGCGCGACGCTTTGCGCGACGAAAAAGGCGGCGCGCAGATTAAGGCCCGGCAGCGCGTCGGCGTGGCCGCCCGCTTCCACCTCGCCGTTCAGATCAAGCCGTGCAGGTCGGACATCGACCGCATCATAGCGGCCGGGACATGGGTTATGCGACGGCCCGCCCGACATTGTGCAGATCGTCCAGCCCACAAAATTGCACCTGCGCCTTCCCCTTGGCTTTCGCGCGGTACAGCGCGGCGTCTGCGCATGCCATCAATCGTTCAAGGTCTAGCCCCTGGTCAGGGGAAAGCGCGATGCCGATGCTGACGGAGATGCGCATCGCCACGCCATCAATGACATAAGGCTCGCTCAATTGCCGAATGACCCGGCGGGCAAGCAGTTCGCACTGGTCAGGATGTTGCACATCCGCCTGGATCAGCAGAAACTCATCGCCGCCGAGGCGCGCGGCAACATCTTCCGCCCGGATAGTGGAGGCCAGGCGGCGGGCGACCTCGACCAGCATGCTGTCACCCACGGGATGGCCATATTGGTCATTAATCGCCTTGAACCCGTCCAGGTCGAGATAATGAATGGCCAGTTGACTGGCGGCATCCGCGGACCGCAGCCTTGCGTGAAAGGATTCCCGTAGCATCAGCCGATTGGGCAAGCCTGTGAGGGAATCGAAGCGGGCCAGCTTTGCAAGATCATGTTTTGCGGTCAGATGTTCGACCAGCGACGCATAAAGATGGCGCGCCGATGCAATGCTCATCAGTCCCACCACGATCAGCAATAGCGCTTCGAGGGCGAAAAACTCAGCGTGCAGTTTCTCGCCATAATCGCTTGCGGCGTGGACGAGCATCGCAGCGGCGACCGGCCCCACCGCCAACAACAGGCTGGTCGCGCAAAGCCATGGGCGACTGGCGTTGCGGGAAACGATGCCAGCGCCAAAAGTGAAGACAAGGCTGACCGTCGCGAGATGGACCAGCGGCTCATGCGCCATCAACACGCGCACATTCAATGTCGCGATCAGGATCGCGAACATATAGGTCAGGATGGCGTAGCGCCGTTCCCAGTGCGACAACTGCCCGATATCCTGAGCTGCGCCACCCGATCGGTGATAACCCCGGATCAGAAGCACGCGCCCGGCCGTCACGACGACCGCTATAGCGACCAGCGCCGATATCATGGCATCATGCCATTTGAGGTAGATGAGCGACCCGACCAACGCATAGAGGATGCCAAAACCGATGATTGGCGTCGTCATGGTGAACAATGTGGAGACAAGGTCACGATAGACCGCGTCGGGCACGACGGGAGCAGTGGCGCGATTGAACAGCGCCAGCCCCGATCGTCGGCCGTCAGTCTGGTGTCGTCTCTCCATGCCGTCTTTGTTGAGCAGGAAGGTTAACAGTTTCCTATCGACGGGACGAACCGAACCCTGTCCCATTACTTGCCAAGCCTGCCGCTGGCGGTTTCGACGGAACAAGCATGTCCATGCGCCTGTTCTGATGGGAAAGGAGATTAGTGCATGTACAAAGAACAGCAGGATGGCGACGTGGTAACCCACGTTTCCGCAGTCGAGGCGAAAGGTGGGTCAAAGTCCCGCGTTAGCCGTAATATTCTGGTGGTGAGCCTGTTTCTCGTCATCGTAGCGCTTGTGGCCAGTCTGGCCTTGGGCTTTTTCGAAACGGATCGGACGGGCGCGGATCAGGTTACGGCGGACAACACGGCACAATCCGACGTCAGGTGATGGTGTGAAAGGCGAAGCAAATCGCCGTTCAAATTGTCAGAACGGAACTAGCTCGCCCTGAAAATCGAAGAGTTTCCCGCTGTCGGATATTTTCAGTCCCTCGACCACATCGAGCAATTGCAGCGCGGCGCGTTCCGGGTCGAACAGGCGACTGGCTTGAACATTGGCCTGGAATGGACGAGACAAGGCGGTATCTACCGTGCCGGGGTGCAGCGTCACGACGATCGCCCGATCGTTGCGGCGGCGCTCCTCAATGGCCAGGTTGCACACCAGCATGTTAAGTGCCGCCTTCGATGCGCGATAGCCATGCCATCCGCCCAACCGATTGTCGCTGATGGAACCCACGCGCGCTGACAGGGCAGCGAACACCGTGCGCCCGGTCCTGGGCATGATCGGCAGGAAATGTTTCGCGATGAGCGTAGGACCGATCGCATTGACGGCATAGACCTGCGCCAGCCAATCCGGGTCCAGATCGCGCAACGCTTTTTCAGGGCCGTGACCCGGCGCATGGAGCAGGCCGGTAGCGACAATGACCAGGTTCGGTGGCGGGCCGCCGGCGACATGCGCGGCGGCGGCGGCGATGCTGCTTTCATCGAGCAGGTCGAGATATTGCGATCCGACCCGCGACCGTGCGAAACCATGTACGACGTCGAACGCCGCTTCCTCGACCAGCGCGGCCTCCAATGCCGCGCCGATTCCGCCGGAAGCGCCGATGATGACGGCGGACGTCTTGGCAGACTGGCTCATGTCCGGGTGAAGCGCCAGCGATCCGCGTCGCTCTCATCCGCATCGAAGCGATATCCATCGCTGTCGAAACCGCGCATCGCGTCTATGTCGGTGATATAATGTTCGCACAGCCAGCGGGCCATCATGCCGCGCGCGCGCTTTGCATTGAAGCTGACGAAACGCGGACCGTCCGGACCGGGTTCGCGAAATTCCACTTCGATGATCCGCACGCCCGCCAATCGGCCTTTGACCGCGGCAAAATATTCCTGGCTGGCAAGGTTGAGTACGACGCCAGACCCTTCTTCGGCCAGTTCGGCCAGCATGCGCTGGGCAATATCGTCACCCCACCAGTCGGTCAGGCATTTGCGCCGCGGTGCCCAGCGCGTGCCCATTTCGAGCCGATAGGGCCGGATGGCGTCGAGTGGCCGCAGCAACCCGTAAAGACCCGACAAGATGCGCACATGATCCTGCGCGAAGGCCACCCCCGCCTGATCCAGCGTGTCCACCTCAAAGCCCGTATAGACGTCGCCGGCAAAGGCGAACAGCGCCGGTCGCTCCGGCAGGTCGGCAAAGTCGCGAAAGCGATCCGCATTCAGCTTGGCGAGGCGGGGCGAGATATGCATCAATTCGGACAGGCGTTTCTGCGTCAAGTTCGCCGCCGATCGTGCAAGGCCGAGCGCTTCGTCGGCGAAATGCGGCTTGGAGGCGTCGAGTGGCGGCAGCGCGCGCTCAAAATCGAGTGTCTTGGCGGGGGAAAGCAGGGCGATCATCCCGCCTGCGGTAGCGCCGACAGGCAGATGCGTCAAACCGTCAACGCCGGACGCTTGGACATATGGACGTCATTCCCGCGCCTTTTTGTCCGTCGCCCATTGCTGGTCCGACATCCTGTTGACGGACGATCATTCCCGCGCGTCTTGCCGCATGCGATCCGTTGGGTTAGGAGGCCACATTCGCATGGACCCGGTGCAATTCCGGGTGGCTATTCCGGCCGCCGATCCGCCGGACAACGC
>JAZJZH010000011.1:0-145398 GCA_040389985.1 Pseudomonadota bacterium | reverse complement strand
ACGAAATCACCGCGATCGCTCTGCGGCTGTCACCCCACCTGTTCGTCCGGCCGGGAGCAGATTTGAGTGAAGAAGCTGTTGTGCTTGCGATCGGCGCAACATGTCGATTGCCCAGATCAAAATATATCGATATATCCAGATATATGAAAATTGAATCGGCCGTCACCACCTTGTCGGGCCTTGCGCAGGAAACCCGCCTGCAAACCTTCCGCTTGCTCGTCCAGCATGAGCCTGACGGCATGGCGGCTGGTGATATCGCGCGCGCGATGGGCGTGCCGCAGAACACGATGTCCACGCATCTGGCGATCCTCGCCCGCGAGGGGTTGGTGATGTCGGAACGGCGGAGCCGGTCGATGATCTACCGCGCGAACCTCGATCGGCTGCGCGACCTCACGCTGTTCCTGTTGAAGGATTGCTGCGGTGGCCGCGCCGACGTGTGCCGCCCGCTGATCGCAGAACTCACCCCCTGTTGCTGAAGATTCATCCATGGATATCCTGATCTACCACAACCCGGAATGCGGTACGTCGCGCAACACGCTCGCGATGATCCGCAACACAGGGATCGAACCGCACGTGATCGAATATCTCAAGACGCCTCTGGCGCGGCCCTTGCTCGTCCAGCTTATCGAACGGGCAGGCATGACCGCCCGCGAACTGTTGCGCGAGAAGGGCACACCCTATGCCGATCTTGGGCTTGGTGACCTTAGTCTCACCGACGACCAGCTTGTGGATGCGATGATGGTGCATCCCGTGCTGATCAATCGTCCGCTCGTGGTGTCGCCGTTGGGCGTGAAGCTTTGCCGTCCTTCCGAGATGGTGCTGGAAATCCTGCCCGATGCAGCGATGGGTGAGTTCACCAAGGAAGATGGCGAGCGCGTGCTGGACGAGGAGGGCAAGCGTGTCTCGTAAGCCCGAGCGGCTGTCGTTTCTCGATCGCCATCTCACGCTATGGATATTCGCCGCGATGGCGCTGGGCATCGCGCTTGGCACCGTCTTCACCGGCCTACCCGCCGTCCTCAACCGTGCCTCGATCGGCACGACCAACCTCCCGATCGCCATCGGCCTGATCCTCATGATGTATCCGCCGCTCGCGCGCGTTCGGTATGAGGCGCTTCCCCTCGTTTTTGCGGACAAGCGAGTTCTCGCTTTGTCGCTGGTGCAGAACTGGATCATCGGTCCCGCGCTCATGTTTGTTCTGGCGGTGGCGTTCCTGCGCGATCAGCCTGAATATATGACTGGCGTCATCCTTATCGGCCTTGCCCGGTGCATCGCCATGGTTCTCGTCTGGAACCAGCTTGCACGAGGGGACAATCAGTATGTGGCGGGGCTGGTGGCGTTCAACTCCCTCTTCCAAATCCTGTTTTTCTCCACCTACGCATGGTTGTTTCTTACCGTGCTGCCGCCGCTGCTGGGCCTTCAAGGCAATGTGGTGGAGGTGAGCTTCTGGACCATCGCGGAAGCGGTTTTGATCTACCTCGGCGTCCCGTTCGCAGCGGGATTTTTGACCCGTCGCGTGCTCACCAAGCGGCGTGGCCACGAATGGTATGACACGCGCTTCATTCCCACCATCGGGCCGATCACGCTGTTGGCGTTGCTGTTCACGATCGTCGCGATGTTTAGCCTCAAGGGCGCGGAAGTGTTGGCGCTGCCAACCGATGCGGTACGGATCGCGATCCCGCTCACCATCTACTTCGTTGTGCAGTTTGTGATCAGCTTTGCGATGGGCAAGCTGATCGACGCAGACTATCCGCGCACCACCGCCATCGCCTTCACCGCATCCGGCAACAACTTCGAACTGGCGATCGCGGTATCCATCGCCGCCTTCGGGCTGGCGTCACCCGTGGCATTCGCCGCCGTCATCGGCCCGCTGGTGGAGGTGCCGGTGCTTATCTGTTTGGTCCATGTCGCCTTGCGCCTTGGGCGGCGTTGGTTTCCAAAATCGGAAGCGTTCACATGATCACCGCCATTCCGGTTATCGACGCCCTCACGGAAGCTTTGAGCGCCGCCCACCTCCCGATCTGGCTGTCGTGGCGTTCATCCGCGCATCTGCACCGCATGACTTCGCCTGATCGACAAGTTCGATTGGCTTGGCCGCAACTTTGGTTTATGGCCGCCGCCGAAGGGACGGCTTGCCGGGCCTTCGATGATCGCGCCGGTGTCCCGCAAGGGGCTTAATCGGGAATGTGGTGCGGGCGTTTCGCCCAAATCCACGGCTGTCCCTGCAACTGTAAGCGGATAGCGCGATGCACAGGCGTCCTTGGCGACAAGGGCGCAGCCACTGGAACCCCGCCTGACAGGCGGACCGGGAAGGCGTGCATCAAGCTGTGACCCGTGAGCCAGGAGACCTGCCGGCGCACTGGTCGCTCTTGCCTTGGTCCAGGGGATGGTCATGGCACGGTAATTCTCCGTCTGAGCGACGAACTGTGCGGCTGGGGCCGCATCGGTGCGTGGTAACGGACGCTTCGTCGCGCCCGCCCGTCGTCGCGTATCGACCGGCTGCATGCCGGCAAGCCCCGCCTTTCGTCGTTCGGCGTGCGGGGATGTTCATGTCCGATCTTACCAAGGTGCCCGTCACCATCGTCACCGGCTTTCTGGGCGCGGGGAAAACCACGCTCATCAGCCATCTGATCCGTAACGCGGGGGGTCGTCGACTGGCGGTGGTGGTCAATGAATTCGGCACGCTGGGGGTGGATGGCGATATCCTTGCATCCTGCGCCATCCCCGATTGTCCGGCTGAAAACATCGTGGAGCTGGCCAATGGCTGCATCTGCTGCACCGTCGCCGACGATTTCATCCCCACGGTGGAACGGCTGCTCGCGCTCGATCCGCGTCCCGACCATATCCTGATCGAAACATCCGGGCTGGCGCTGCCCAAGCCGTTGCTGAAGGCGTTCGATTGGCCCGCGATTCGCAGCCGCATCACCGTCGACGGCGTGCTCGCCCTCGCCGATGCCGAAGCCTTGGCGTCAGGCCGGTTCGCGCCCGATCTTGCCGCGCTTGCCGCGCAGCGCGCCGCTGATCCCGGCATCGATCATGAAACCCCACTGTCGGAACTGTTCGAGGATCAGCTGGCCTGCGCCGACATGGTGCTGCTGACCAAGGTCGACCTGGCCGGGCCAGATGGCGTCGCCGCGGCCCGCGCGCTCATCGCGGCGGAAGCGCCCCGCTCCGTGCCGGTGATCGAACTGGTCGACGGCGTGGTCGATCCGCGCCTGATCCTGGGCCTGGACGCCGCGGCGGAAGACGACATCGCCGCCCGTCCGTCGCACCATGATGGCGAGGATGATCATGAACATGATGATTTCGACAGCGTCGTGGCCACGCTGGGCGACATCGCCGATCCGGCCGATCTGGTCGCGCGGATAGAGGTGCTGGCCCGCGACCACCGCATATTGCGGGTGAAAGGCTATGCCGCCGTGGCCGGCAAGCCGATGCGGCTGCTGATCCAGGCGGTGGGAACGCGGGTGCGCCATCATTATGACCGGCCATGGCGGCCCGGCGAGCCGCGCGTCACCGCGCTGGTGGTCATCGCCGAACGGGCCGATATCGATCCACCGACCATCCGGGCGGTGCTGCTGGGCTGAGCCGGCGCGATGCACGTCATCTTCCGCGAAACGCATGGGCTGGAGGAAAGCGCCGTGCCGCAGGATCTGGGGCAATCGCCTTCGGACCTGGTGGTGCTGTCCTTTTCGGACAGCGACCTTGGCGCGTTTGCAGCCGCCTGGCGGCAGGCGCGGGATCGGGCGGATGCGCCTTTACCATCGCTGCGGCTCGCCAACCTGGCTGCGCTCACCCATCCACTGTCGGTCGACACCTATGTCGACCGCACGCTTGTCCATGCCAAGGGGATATTGATCCGGCTGATCGGCGGCACCGCCTATTGGAGCTATGGCCTGCAACAGGTGGCCGCCCTGGCGCGGGCCAGGGGCATCGCGCTGGCGGTCCTGCCCGCTGACGGGCGGCAGGATACGCGGTTGGATGCGGCGTCCACGCTGCCTGAACCGCTGCTGCGCCAGTTGGCCCGCCGCTGCGACATGGGCGGCGTGGTGGCGGCGCGGGGTGCGCTGGGAATGCTGGCCATGGCGGCGGGTCTGGACGATCCCTTCGGATCGGATGATGCGCCCACGCCGATGATGGGCGGCTGGCATCCTGACCTCGGCATCGTCGATCCGCAAAGCATCGCGCGAAACCCGGACCAGCCGCTCGCCCTCATCCTCTTCTACCGTTCCTATCTGACCGCGCATGATCTCGATCCCTTCACCATGCTGCATGCGGCGCTCGCACAGCAGGGTTTCGACGCGCTCTCGATCTTCGTCCCGTCCCTGAAAGCCCCCGAAGCCCGCGATCAGGTGGCGCAATGGGTGGCCGACTTGGGTCCGGCCGCCATCATCAACGCGACCGCTTTTTCCGCGCAGGGGGAGGGCGGGGACACGCCCCTCGACGGCGCGGGGGTACCGGTCTTTCAGGTCGCGCTGGCGACGGCGCGGCGCGAGGACTGGCGGGCGGCGGCGCGGGGCCTGTCCCCGGCCGACCTCGCCATGCATGTCGTCATGCCTGAAATAGATGGACGGATTTTCGCCGGCGTCGCCAGCTTCAAGGAATCGGGCGCGCGCGACGCCGCGCTGGAATTTGCCGATGTCGTCCACCGCGGCGATCCCGACCGGATCGCCGCCATCGCCGCGCGGGTGGCGGCGTGGGTCGCGCTGGCCCGCAAACCAGCCCCCGCGCGCCGCGTCGCGCTGCTGCTGTCCACCTATCCGGGCAAGGCCTATCAGATGGCCCATGCCGTGGGGCTGGACGCGCTCGCCTCGGCCGAAGCGATCCTCACCGACCTCGCCGATACCGGCTATGTCCTGGGCGATCAGCGCGCGCCGGTCACTGCGCTGGACCAGGCCTGGCTGGACTGGCCGCTGGAGGATTATCGCCGTGCGCTGGCCGGATTGCCGGATGCGCTGCGCGCCGATCTCGAACAGGCATGGGGCGCGCCGGAGGATGATCCGGCGGTGCAAGACGGCGCGTTTCGCTTCGCGGGGCTGGCGATGAGTAATGTCCTCGTCGCGCTCCAGCCCGAACGCGGCGCGCCTGCCCATCGCGAAGGCGATTATCACGACCTGTCGCGCTGCCCGCGCCATGCCTATGTCGCCTTCTATCTGTGGCTGCGCGACCGGGGGACAGATGCGCTGGTCCATATCGGCGCACACGGCACGCTCGAATGGCTACCGGGCAAGTCGGTCGCCCTGTCCGACGATTGCTGGCCCGAAGCGCTCATCGGCGCGACGCCCCTCATCTATCCCTTCATCGTCAATGATCCCGGCGAAGCGGCGCAGGCCAAGCGGCGCACCGCCGCCGTCACCATCGGCCATGTCCCGCCGCCGCTGATGCAAACGACCAGTGGCGCGGGCCTCCACCGGATGGAGGCGCTGCTCGACGAGTTTTCCAACGCCGACGGGCTGGACCCGGCTCGTCGCGACCGGTTGCAGGCGACCATCGGCGAGGAAGCGCGGGCGCTCGGTCTGGAAGCCGAACTGGGCATGGAGGACGCGATGTCCCCGGCGGAAGCGATCACGCGGATCGATCGCTTCCTGTGCGACGTCAAGGAAAGCCAGTTCGGCGACGGGCTGCATATCTTCGGCCGGGGCGATCATGGCGCGGGCGAGCGGGCGGGCTTGCTCGCCGCGCTCGACGGACGCCGCGTGCCGCCGGGGCCGGCCGGTTCGCCCTATCGGGGGCGCGCCGACGTGCTGCCCACCGGGCGCAACCTCTATGCGATCGACCCGCGCGCCGTGCCGTCCCGCGCCGCCTATGCGCAGGGCGTTCGCCTGGCCGCGGAACTGGTGCGGCGGCACTTGCAGGATCATGGCGATTATCCGCGCGGGCTGGTGGTCGATCTGTGGGGATCGGCAACGATGCGCACGGCGGGGGAAGACTTCGCCATGGCGCTGCACCTGCTGGGCGCAAAGCCGATCTGGGACATGGCGTCGGAACGGGTGACGGGCGTAGAAATCCTGGCGCTGGCGCTGCTCGACCGGCCGCGTATCGACGTCACCCTGCGCGTATCCGGCCTGTTCCGCGACGCTTTCCCCACCTTGCCCACGCTGTTCGGGCAAGCCGTACGCGCGCTGTGCGGGCGCGACGAGCCGACCGACTGGAATCCCTTCGCGGGTCAGGACGCCGCCCCGCGCGTCTATGGCCCGCGACCGGGGCGCTATGGCGTCGGGCTGGGCGACCGGGGCGACATCTACACCGACGCAGCGCGGCACGCGGCCGGCGAAGCGTGGCTGTCGGCATCGGACCATGCGCTGGACACGCTCGCCGCCGTGCCCGACCCGGACGGCCTGCGCTTGCGGGTCGCGGGGGCGGACGCCTTCGTCCATCTCCAGGACCTGCCCGAAACCGACCTGCTGCTCGCCGCCGACTATGCCGCGCATGAAGCCGGCTTCGCCGCCGCCAAGGCGCATGCGGGGGGCGTGGCGAGCCTCTATCATCTCGACAATCGCGATCCCGCCCGCCCGACGGCGCGCACGCTGACCGAAGAGATCGCCCGCGTCGTCCGCGCCAGGGCCGCGCATCCCGGCTGGGTCGCGGGGATGATGCGCCACGGCTTTCGCGGCGGCGCGGAACTGGCCGCGACGCTCGATCATCTCGGCGCCTTCGCGCATCTGTCGGGCACCGTCCCCTCGCACCTGTTCGATCTCTATCATGACGCGACGCTGGGGCAGCCGGACGTGCGCGCCTTCCTCACACAGGCCAATCCCGGCGCGCTGGGGGCGATGGAGGCGCGGTTCGCCGCGCTGCACGCCGCCGGGCTTTGGACCACCCGGCGCAACTCGATCCTCGCCAGCCTGGCGGGGAACGCATGAGCGACTTTATCCGCAAAGGCTGGTGCCCCGACGCCTGGCGTCCGATGATGGCGGGCGACGGGCTGCTCGTGCGGGTGAAGCCGCGGCTCGGCCGCCTGACGCGCGATCAGGCGCTGGCCTTGGCTGATGCCGCGGCGACCCATGGCAACGGCCTGATCGACATGACACGCCGCGCCAACCTGCAACTGCGCGGCGTGTCGGACAGCGGTTGGCCGCTGCTGCTCGAACGGCTGCTGGCGCTCGACCTGGTGGATGCCGATGCGGACCGCGAAAAGCGGCGCAACATCCTTGTGTCGCCAACCTGGCGGCAGGGCGACGACAGCCACCGCATCGCAGCCGATCTGCTGGCGCATCTGGATGAACTGCCCGCGGCGCTGCCGGGCAAGGTCGGCTTCGTCATCGACGCGGGCGTCGCCCCGCTGCTCCATGACCAGCCCGGCGATTTCCGCATCGAACGCAGCCAAACAGGCGAACTGATGCTGCGCGCCGATAACCGATCCACCGGCTGCGCCGTGACGCCCGGCGAAGAAGCCGACGCCCTGATCGCGCTCGGCCGATGGTTCGTCGCCAGCGGCGGCTTGGCGGTCGGGCGCATGACCCGGCACGATGCGCCGCTGCCCGGCTGGGCCACCGGGCCGTTGCGAGCCGCGCCTTCCGCCATGCTTCCATGGGGCAAGGGTGCCAGCTATGGCCTGCCCTTCGGCCGCATCGACGCGGCGCTGCTGGACCGGCTGGCGACGGCGTTGCCGCCGGTCAGCGGCCTTCGCATCACGCCCTGGCGCATCCTGCTGCTGGAAACGCCGGTAGCTATGCAGGATAATGGCCTGCTCACGAACCCGGCCGACCCGCTGCTGCGCGTCGATGCCTGTCCGGGCCAGCCGGCCTGCGGGCAGGCGAGCGTCGATACGCGCGCCCTCGCCCGCCGCCTTGCCCCCCATATGGCGGGCCGCCTGCATGTGTCGGGCTGCGCCAAAAGCTGCGCCAGCGCGGCCCCCGCCGCCGTGACCCTGACCGGCCGCGATGGCCGTTACGACCTTGCCCTTAACGCCCCTGCCGGATCGCCACCTCTTCGCGCCGCGCTCGACCGGGCCGCTGTCCTCGCCCATTTCGGAGCCGCCTGAATGTCCCATGCCTATGAACGGGATGGTACCGCCATCTATCGCCAATCCTTCGCCACGATCCGGGCCGAAGCCGACCTTGCCCGCTTCACGACGGAAGAGGAGCCGGTGGCGGTGCGGATGATCCACGCCGCCGGCCTGGTCGATCTGGCTGCGCACATCCGTTTCACACCCGATTTCGCGCACGCCGCCCGGACCGCGCTGGCGGCGGGCGCGCCGATCTTGTGCGACGCCCGCATGGTGTCGGAAGGGATCACGCGCGCCCGTCTGCCCGCGGCCAACCCGCTCCTCTGCACCCTGAACGATCCACGGGTGCCCGCCATGGCGCAGGCGGCGGGCAACACCCGCTCCGCCGCCGCGCTGGAACTATGGCGTCCGCATCTGGCGGGGGCGGTGGTCGCGATCGGCAATGCGCCGACTGCCCTGTTCCATCTGCTCGACATGTTGGAAGACCCCGATTGCCCGCGTCCGGCGGCGATCGTCGGTTGCCCGGTGGGCTTCGTCGGCGCGGCCGAGTCCAAGGCCGCACTCTGGGCTGCGCCGCCCGCGCCCTGCTGCATCGTCGAAGGGCGTCTGGGCGGCAGCGCGATCACCGTCGCGGCGATCAATGCGCTGGCGAGCCGCGCGGAATGACGCTCGGAACGATCCATGGCGTTGGCCTCGGCCCCGGCGCGCCCGACCTGCTGAGCGTCCGGGCCGACCGGCTGGTGCGCGGCGCGCGCCATGTCGCTTATTTCCGCAAGGCCGGGCGACCGGGTCAGGCGCGGCGGATCGCAGACGGGATGCTGCGCCCGGACGCCGTCGAAATCGCAATGGAATATCCCGTGACGACGGAAATCCCGCTGTCCGACCCGCGCTACAATAGCTGCCTGTCCGCCTTCTATGCCGACTGCACCGCCCGCCTGACCGCGTTGGCGCATACGGGCGAGGATGTTGTCGTGTTGTGCGAAGGCGATCCCTTTTTCTACGGCTCCTTCATGCATCTCCATAGTCGGCTGACAGGGATCGTCCCGGTCGCAGTGGTGCCGGGGATCACCGGCATGGCGGGCGCATGGAACGCCACCGGCGCGCCGATCACATGGGGCGACGACGTGCTGACCGTTGCCATGGCCACGCTGCCCGAAGATGAGCTGGTGCGGCGCATCCGCGATACCGACGCGCTGGTGGTGATGAAGATCGGGCGCAATCTCCCCAAGCTGCGCCGCGCGGTCGCCGCCGCCGGGCGCGAAGACGCGGCCTGGCTGGTCGAACATGCCGCCATGCCCGGCGAGCGCGTCACCCGCCTGGCCGATGCGGACAGCGTCACCCCTTATTTCTCGATCCTGCTGATCCACGGCCAAGGACGCCGGCCATGAACGCGGCGTCGGCCATGACCGGCTGGCTCGCCATCGCCGGGCTGGGGCCGGGGGACGACCGCCTCGTCACGCCTGAAGTGACCGCCCTGATCGCGCAGGCGACCGATATCGTCGGTTACATCCCCTATGTCGCCCGCATCGCCCCGCGCGCCGGGCTGACGCTGCACCCGTCAGACAACCGGGTGGAGCTGGATCGCGCCGCCCATGCGCTCACCCTTGCGGCGCAGGGGCGGCGGGTGGTCGTCGCCTCGTCCGGCGATCCCGGCGTCTTCGCCATGGCGTCTGCGCTGTTCGAGGCGCTGGAGGCGGGGCCAGTCCACTGGAGCGATCTCGACATCCGCGTGCTGCCGGGCATCACCGCGATGCTCGCCGCCAGCGCCCGCGCGGGCGCGCCGCTCGGCCATGATTTCTGCGCCATCAACCTGTCCGACAATCTCAAGCCCTGGTCGCTGATCGAAAAGCGGCTGCGACTGGCGGCGGAGGCGGACTTCGCCATGGCCTTCTACAATCCCCGATCGAAGGCGCGACCCGACGGCTTCGCCCGCGCGCTCGCCCTGCTGCGCACGCTATGCGGCGAGGATCGCCCGATCCTCTTCGCCCGCGCCGTATCCACCCCGCAGGAGCAGTTGCAGATCGTGACACTTGGCGAGGCACGCGCGGACATGGCCGACATGCGGACCGTGGTGATCCTGGGGTCGAGCCGAACCCGGCTGATCGCGCGGGCGCGCGGGCCGATCCTCTACACGCCCCGCTCGGCGCTGGACGGCCCGGCATGATCCAGCCAGCGCAGCACCGCTTGGGGCGCATGCATCTCCGTGCTCGCCGGCATGGTCGGCCGGTCGATCATCACGACCGGCACGCCCAGTTGACGCGCGGCGATGATCTTCCCCTCCGCCCCCGTGCCGCCCGCATTCTTGCTCACCACCATGTCGATGCCATGCGCCTGCATCAGGCGAAGGTCGTCCTCCACCGAGAACGGCCCGCGATCGACGACCAGGCTGTGGCGCGGCAGGGCGGGGGGCGTGGCCGGGGCGTCGACGAAGCGCAGCAGATAATGATGCTGGGGCTGAGCGGCGAACATTGCAACATGCATCCGCCCCAGCGCCAGCATGACGCGGCGCGGCGGCCCGGCCAGCGCCGCCACCGCGCCCGCCATGTCGGAGACATGGGTCCATCTGTCCCCCGGCTGCGCCCGCCATGCCGGGCGCGTCAGGGCGACATGCGCCACGCCGGCGCGACGGGCGGCTTCGACCGCATGGGCGCTCATGGTCGCGGCAAACGGATGGGTCGCATCCACCAGATGGGTGATGCGCTCGGCGCGCAGATAATCGACCAGCCCCTCGACCCCGCCAAATCCGCCAATGCGCACCGCGATCGGCTGCGCCAGCGGCGTGTCCGTTCGCCCCGCATAGCTCAGCGTCGCCGCCACGCCTCGTTGTGCCAGCAGCCGGGCCAGCGCGCTGGCCTGCGATGTGCCGCCCAGCAGCAGGATGTTCGGCATGGCTGATCCTGTGTCCCAGGCCTGGTTGACGATCATCGGCGTCGGGGAGGACGGGCGCTGTGGCCTGTCCGCCGACAGCCGCGCGGCGCTTGCGCGGGCGGATCTGGTCATGGGGTCGGCCCGCCACCTGTCGCTGCTCGCCCCGCTTAATGGCCCCGCGGTCGAATGGCCAGTGCCCTTCGCCGACGGTATCGACCGGTTGCTGGCGCAGCGCGGACGGCGGGTGGCGATGCTGGCGTCGGGCGACCCCTTCTGGTTCGGCGCGGGCGCGGCCGTCACGCGCCATCTCTCGCCGGGCGAATGGGTAGCGCATCCCGCGCCATCGACTTTCACCCTGGCGGCGGCGCGCCTCGGCTGGTCGTTGCAGGACACCGCCTGCCTCGGCCTCCACGCCGCGCCGCTGGAGCGATTACGGCCGCATCTGGCGCGTGGTCGCAATGTGCTGGCGCTGCTGCGCGACGGGCAGGCGGCGGAGGCGCTGGCCCGCTCCCTTACCGTGAGCGGCTTCGGCCCCTCGACCCTGCACATCATGGAAGCGCTGGGCGGTCCGCGCGAACGGCTGCGCAGCGTGACGGCCGACGCCTTCGCCTTCACCGATGTCGCCCATCCCGTCGCGGTCGGCATCGCCGTTGCAGGCGACGGCTTTGCCCTCCCGTCCGTCGCCGGGCGGCCCGACGCCCTGTTCGACCATGACGGCCAGATCACCAAGGCGCCGATCCGCGCCCTCACCCTGTCCGCGCTCGCGCCGCGGCCGGGCGAGCTGTTGTGGGACATTGGCGCAGGGTCGGGATCGATCGGGATCGAATGGCTGCTCGCCCACCCGGCCAACCGCGCCTGCGCGATCGAGGCCGATCCGGCGCGCGCCGCGCGGGTGCGGGCCAATGCCGCTGCCCTCGGCGTCGATCGGCTTACCATCATGACCGGCTCAGCACCTGACGCCTTGCCGACCGGAACCTTGCCCGATGCAGTTTTCATCGGCGGTGGCCTTTCCGACGTTCTGCTCCGCCGCCTGTCGGGACACCTTCCGGCGGGCACGCGCATGGTTGCCAACGCCGTCACGCTGGAATCCGAAGCGTTGCTGACGCGCTGGCAGGGCGAACGGGGCGGCAGTCTGCTGCGCATCGAACTGGCCGACTGCGTACCGCTCGGCGACCGGCGTGGCTGGCGGCCGCGTTTCCCGGTGGTGCAGTGGAGCGTCCGGTTATGATCGTCGCAGGATTCGGCTTTCGCGCCGGTGCGTCGCTGGATACGCTACGGATAGCCTTTGATCTTGCCAGGCGCGGTCTGCCGCCCGTCACCCATCTCGCCGCGCCCCAAGACAAGGTTGCGGCCCTCGCGCCGCTCGCCGCCGCGCTCGGCCTCCCGCTGTCAGGCGTTTCGCCGACCGCGCTGGCCGCCGTCGAAACCCGCACCCATTCCCCCGCCAGCCTGAAGGAGCGCGGCGTCGGCAGCGTGGCGGAAGCGTGCGCGCTTGCGGCAGCCGGGCAGGGCCGCTTGCTGCGACCCCGCCACATTTCCCCCGATCGCATGGCCACCTGCGCCATCGCCCAAGGACTAATCCCATGACCGTGCATTTCATCGGCGCCGGCCCCGGCGCGCCCGACCTTCTGACCCTGCGCGGGCGCGATCTCATCGCCGCCAGCCCGGTCTGCCTTTATGCTGGCTCACTGGTCCCGCCCGAACTGCTGGGCCACTGCCCGCCCGGCGCGCGGGTCGTCAACACAGCGCCCCTGGACCTGGACGCCATCATGGCCGAAATCGCCGCCGCCAATGCCCTAGGCCAGGATGTTGCGCGGCTCCATTCGGGCGATCTGTCCATCTGGTCGGCAATGGGCGAGCAACTGCGTCGGCTGCGGGCGATGGCCATCCCCTTCACCATCACGCCGGGCGTCCCCGCCTTCGCCGCCGCCGCGGCCGCGCTGGAGGCGGAACTCACGCTGCCACAACTGTCTCAGTCGTTGATCCTCACCCGCACGCCCGGCCGCGCCAGCGCCATGCCGGAGCGGGAGAATCTGGCCCATTTCGCGCAGACCCATGCGACCCTCGCCATTCACCTGTCGATCCACAATCTCGCGCGGGTGGTGGCGGACCTGACGCCCGCCTATGGCGCGGATTGCCCGGTCGCGGTGGTGTGGCGCGCCAGTTGGCCCGACCAGCGCATCGTCCGCGCCACGCTTGCAACGATCGAGGCCGCGGTGGCGGGTGGCATGGAACGCACCGCCCTGATCCTGGTCGGCCGGGTGCTCGAAGCGCAGGGTTTCGCGGAGAGCAGCCTCTACGCGCCCGACTATGACCGACGTTTCCGTCCCCAGGACGCGACGTCCCGCTTCGTGGAGCCGGGCGCATGAGCGCGCCCGGCCTGATGATCGCCGCGCCCGCATCGGGAACGGGCAAGACCACGGTGATGCTGGGGCTGCTCCGCGCGCTGACGCAGGACGGCATGGCGGTGCAACCGTTCAAGAGCGGCCCGGATTATATCGACCCGGCCTTCCACCGGGCCGCATCAGGCCGCGCCTCGTTCAACCTCGACAGCTGGGCGATGGACGCCGCGCTGATCGACGCCATCGCGCATCAGGCGGCGGACGCCGACATGGCGATCGCCGAAGGATCGATGGGGCTGTATGACGGCGTCGCAAGTCCAGGGGCAACCGGCAACGGCGCCAGCGCCGATATCGCCCGCCGCATGGGCTGGCCGGTCCTATTGGTGATCGACGTGTCGGGTCAGGCCCAGTCGGCCGCCGCCACCGCGCTGGGCTTTGCGCGGCTCGACCCGGACGTGCCGTTCGCCGGGGTCATTCTGAACCGCGTCGCCAGCCCCCGCCACGAACGGCTTGTACGACGCGGGTTCGACAGCATCGGCATCCCCGTACTCGGCGCGCTGCCCCGGCGCGGCGACATGGTGCTGCCGGAACGCCATCTGGGCCTCGTCCAAGCCGCCGAGCATCCCGATCTCGATCGCGCCATCGCCGACTATGCCGCGTTCCTGCGCGCCCATGCCGATCTGTCTGCGATCCGCAGCGCGGCCGCGGGGGGGAAGGGCCAAGCGGGGCGATTGCCGCCGCCGCCCGCCCAGCGGATCGCCATCGCCCGCGACGCCGCCTTTTCCTTCCTCTATCCCCATCTGCTGGAAGGCTGGGCGCAGGCCGGGGCGCAGATCCTGCCCTTCTCGCCGCTCGCCGACGAAGCCCCCGCCGAAGACGCCGACCTGGTCTGGCTGCCCGGCGGCTATCCTGAACTCCATGCCGGCCGCATCGCCGCGGCGCAGACCTTCCTGGCGGGCCTGCGCCGCCACGCGCAAACCCGTCCCGTCCACGGCGAATGTGGCGGCTATATGGTGTTGGGGGAGGCGCTGGTCGACGCATCGGGCGAGCGGCACGCCATGGCCGGCCTGCTTGGCCTGGTCACCAGCTACGCCCAGCGCCGCATGCATCTGGGCTATCGCCACGCCGAACTGCTGGCCCCGATCGCCGGGCTGGCCGCCGGGACGCGCTTGCGCGGGCATGAATTTCATTATTCCACCATAGTGGCCCAGACCGACGCGCCGCTGGCCCGCGTGACCGACGCCGATGGACAGGCGGTGCCGGAAACCGGGTCGCGCCGCGGGCATGTGACCGGCAGCTTCTTCCACATGATCGCGCCCGCCGCATGATCGACCTATCGCTCATCGGCATCGGCACCGGCAATCCCGATCATCTGACCGCGCAGGCGGTGCAGGCGATGAACCAGGCCGACCTCATCCTGCTGCCGCGCAAGGGCGACGCCAAATCTGACCTGATCGACCTGCGCCGCGTCCTTTGCGCGCAACTGCTGACCGCGCCTGTACGGGTGGTCGAATTCGACCTGCCGGTGCGCGACCCTGGCGACGATTATCTGGGTGCGGTCCATGACTGGCACGCCGCCATCGCCGCCGTCTGGCAGGCGCAGATCGCCGCGCATCTGCCCAACGGCGGCCAGCTGGCGCTGCTGATCTGGGGCGATCCCTCCCTCTATGACAGCACGCTGCGGATCGCCGACCGGCTGATCCAGGCCGGGATGGACGTCGCCGTCCGCGTCATACCCGGCATCACCAGCATCCAGGCGCTGACCGCCGCTCACGCCATTCCGCTCAACCGGCTGGGGGAGCCAGTCACGATCACGACTGGCCGGATGCTGCGCGCGCACGGCTGGCCGCGCGATGCCGGGACGCTCGTCGTGATGCTCGATGGCAACTGCGCCTTCGCCACGCTGCCGCCGGACGGCATCGCCATCTGGTGGGGCGCTTATCTCGGCATGGCCCACGAAGCGCTGATCCACGGCCCGCTCGCCGACGTAGCGCCGCGGATCGCGGCGGCACGCTCGGCGCTGCGTGCCCGCCATGGCTGGATCATGGACGTCTATCTGATGCGAAAGGAACAAGCCGATGCAAGCTGAAGACGACACGCAAGCCCGCCACGCCGACAAGATGCGCAAGAAGCAGGCCGCCCAGGCGAAGATCATGGCAACCAAAACGCAGGAAAAGGGGCTGCTGATCGTCCACACCGGCAAGGGCAAGGGCAAGACCAGCGCTGCGCTCGGCATGGTCGTGCGCGCGATCGGCCACGGCATGAAGGTCGGCGTGGTCCAGTTCGTCAAGGGCGCGATGACCACTGGCGAAAAGACCGTGTTCGACGCTTTTCCCGATCAGGTCGAATTCAAGCAGATGGGCGAAGGCTTCACCTGGGACACGCAGGATCGGGCGCGGGATGTCGCCGCCGCGCGCACGGCCTGGGACGAAGTGCGGCGCATGGTCGCCGATCCATCCTATCATATGGTGCTGGCCGACGAACTGAACATCGTCCTGCGCTACGACTATCTGCCGCTCGACGAAGTGCTGGCGGTGCTGACCGCCCGCAACGCCATGAAACATGTGATCGTCACCGGCCGCAATGCGCCCGACGCGCTGATCGACGCGGCCGATCTCGTCACCGACATGACGATGGTCAAGCATCCCTTCCGGTCCGGCGTGAAGGCGCAGGCGGGGATCGAGTTCTGAACCCTATCGAATCGTCAAACTGAAGGATCAAAGATCATGCTGACCCCCGTCGATGACGGCCCCGCTATCGTGGCCTGCAATACCTGTCGCCACAGCGCGACCGATCGTGAGGACGGCAGCGGCGCCCGCGGCGGGGCGCTGCTGGTGGCGGCGCTGCGCGAGGTGCGCGCAAGCGACGCGCGCTATGCCGGCATCACCGTGCAGGAAATGGCCTGCCTGTTCGCCTGTGCCGACTTCTGCACCGTCCATCTGCGTGCGCCGGGCAAGGTCGGCTATGTGCTCGGCCGCTTTGCGGCGGATCGCGACGCGGCGACCGCGATCCTCGACTATGCGGTCCATTATGCCGCCAGCGATCATGGCCGGGTGCCGTTCAAACAATGGCCGCAGGGGGTGAAGGGCCATTTCATCACCCGCACGCCGCCGCCCGGCTTCGTCGCGGAATGATCCGCTTCGCCACGCCCGCCGCCTTCGACGCGGCGCTGGCCGATCTGCCCGCGCCGGATGCCGCCGCGATCGCCGCCGCCCGCGCAAGGCAGGACCAATTGACCAAGCCTGTCGGTTCGCTGGGCCGACTGGAGGAGATCGCGCTATTCTTCGCCGGCTGGCAAGAGGCCCCGCGCCCGGTGATCGACCGTGCGCGCGCCGTAATCTTCGCGGGCAATCACGGCTGCGTCGTCCATGGCGTCAGCGCCTTTCCCGCCAGCGTGACGGCCGCGATGGTCGCCAATTTCACAGCCGGAGGCGCAGCGATCAATGCGCTCGCAAGCGCGGCGGGACTGGAACTTAAAGTAATAGCGCTGGACCTTGACCGGGCCACCGCGGATTTCACGCGGGCTGCCGCCATGGACCAGGACGACTGCCTCGCTGCCCTGTCCGCCGGGGCCGCCGCCGTCGAACCGGGACTGGATCTGCTGGTCATGGGCGAAATGGGCATCGGCAATTCGACCGCCGCCGCCGCGCTGTGCGCCCGCGCCTTCGGCGGTCCGGCGGCGGCATGGGTGGGACCGGGCACCGGCGTCGATGATGCCGGAGTCGCGCGCAAGATCGCCGTCGTGGACCGCGCACTGGCCTTCCATGCCACCGCCCCGCACACCCCCTTCGAAACCCTGCGTCGCCTCGGCGGACGTGAAATCGTCGCGATCGCCGGGGCGGTGCTGGCGGCGCGCTACCTGCGCATCCCCGTCGTGCTGGACGGCTTCATCAGCGGCGCGGCGTTGGCCCCGCTGGCCGTGCTGGTGCCGGCGATCACCGACCATTGCATCGCCGGCCATTGTTCCGCCGAACCGGGCCATGCCCGCCTGCTCGATCGTCTTGGCCTCGCGCCCCTGCTGCGGCTCGACATGCGTCTGGGCGAAGGCAGCGGCGCGGCGGTGGCGGTGTCGGTCATCCGCGCCGCGCTGTCCGCGCACAATGGCATGGCGACCTTCGCGGAAGCCGGCGTAGCCGAAACGCTGTGAACCACTTCCTCCTCCACCTGCTGCGCCATGGCGAACCGGAGGGGGCGGGGCGGTTGATCGGCCACACCGACGCCCGCGCGACCGCCGCCGGCATCGCGGCCTGCGCCGACCGGGCGAGCGACCTGGCGATAGAGGCGTTGCTCGCCTCGGACCTCTCCCGCGCCCGGTTGGCGGCGGAGGCGATCGGTCGCACGGTCGATCTGCCGCTCACCCTCGATCCGCGCTGGCGCGAACTGGATTTCGGCGCATGGGACGGCCTGCGTCCGGCGGAGGTGGACGGCCTGGCGCTCTCCCGCTTCCGGGATGACCCCGATCGGCATCCCCCGCCCGGCGGGGAGCGCTGGTCGGCGTTAACCGCCCGCATATCCGCCGCGATCGATGCGCTGGCCGCTCGTCCCACCCTGATCGTCACCCATGGCGGCGCGATGCGCGCGGCGGTGGCGCTACTGTGCGGTCTGGACGCGCGGCAGGTCTGGGCCATCGATCTCCCCTATGCCGGCCTCTTGTCGCTGCGTGTCTGGCGGATGCCGGATGCCCCGCCGATGGCGCAGATCGTCGGCTTGCGCACATGAAAGGGCTGGTCATCGCCCTCCAGTTCCTAACCCGCCTGCCAGTGCCGCATATGGCGGTAGATGAGCATGATTTCGCCCGGTCGATGCGCTGGTTTCCCGCCGCCGGGCTGGTGATCGGCGCGCTGCTCGCCGCCGCGGCCGCGGTCGGCCTGCTGGCTGACAGCTGGACCGCTGCCCTATGCGCGCTGCTGCTATGGGTCTGGGTAACCGGCGGCCTGCATCTCGACGGGCTGTCCGATCTCGCCGACGCGCGCGGTGCCGCGCACAAGGATCGGGCGCACTTTCTCGCCGTCATGGCCGACCCCCATGTCGGCAGTTTCGGCGTCGTGGCGATCGTGCTGCAACTCCTCGCCAAGCTGGTGCTGCTGCACGGCGTTGCCGAAAACAGCTCTCTGGCGGCGCTTATCGTCATACCCTTCGCCGCGCGGATCGGCCCCTTGGTCTGGACCCTGTGGCTGCCGCCGCTGCACGCCGGGCTGGGCGCGCGTTTTGCCAATGGGATGGCCTCGCGCCATCTCCTTCTATGGGCCTTCACGCTGGGCGCGAGCGCGCTCTTCTGCCCGCCCATGCTCGCCGCGCCTGCGCTCATCCTGCTCTGGGGCTGGTGGCTCAAGCATCATGTCGGCGGCGTATCGGGCGACTGCCATGGCGCTGGCATCGAACTAGTCGAAACCGGCCTGCTGGCGGGCGTGCTGATCGCCCGCCACCTTTAGATCAGTTGGACGCCGCCTGCGACCAGCCACAGCAGCAGGCACGCCCTTCGATACACCGCCAGCGCCCGGCGAATGTCGGCCGCGTTGGCGGTGTTGCGTCCCGTCCCGATCCACGCCTTGTCATGGGTCTCGCCATCATAACTGACCGGCCCGGCCAGTCGCAGCCCCAGCGCACCGGCCATCGCCGCCTCGGTCCAGCCGGCATTGGGCGACGCGTGCCGCCGCGCGTCGCGCATCATGGTGGACCATCCGCCACCCCCGGCCAGGCAGATCAACATGCCCCCCAGCCGCGCCGGGATCAGGTTCGCGCCATCGTCGATCCGCGCCGCCGCCCAGCCGAAGGCGCGCCACCGTGCCTCGCGATGGCCGATCAGGCTGTCGGCGGTGTTGATCGCCTTATAGGCCCAGACCCCCGGCAGGCCGAGCGCCAGCAGCCAGAACAGCGGCGCGGCCACCCCGTCGCAAAAGCTTTCGGACAGGCTCTCGATCGCCGCCCGGCTCACCCCGCCTTCGTCCAGTTCTTCGACATCCCGGCCCACGATCATCGCCACCGCCCGCCGCGCCGCGGGCAGGTCGCCCCGCTCCAGCGCCTCCGCCACCGGTGCGACATGATCGTGCAGGCTGCGCTGGGCGAGCGCGGGAAAGGCCAGCAGTGCGATCCCAATCCAGGCGAACGGACCAAGCGCCCATGATAGCCCGACTTGCAGCGCCCATCCGCCGCCGCCCGCGATGCCGGTCAACAGGCCCATCGTCGCGACGCCCTGCCCCCGCCGCCGCATCGCGCCCTGCGCAGGCCGGTTGCCCCGCCGTTCGCAGGCGTCGATCACCCGCGCGAACAGGCCGACCGGATGTCCGATCCGCCGATAGAGCCAGTCTGGCCAGCCCAACGCCGCATCCAGCGCCAGCGCGACGATCGCTACCGGTTCACTCATCGCCCAGCGCGCGATCGAGCCGGTCCAGATCCGCGGCGCAGCCCGGCACGCCCAGCCGCAACCAGCGCGGCGCATAGGCAAAGGGGCGGGTCAATATGCCGCGCCGCGCCAGCCGTGCGAACAGGCGGGTGGCGTCGCAATCGACTAACCGGAACAGCGGCGATGCCCCCTGGGGCTCCAGTCCATGACGGCGCAGCACCGCATCCATCGCATCGGCGCGGGCGCGCAGCCGCGCGCGGGTCGCGGCGATCCAGGCGTCATCGGCATAGGCTGCCGTGCCGATCGCGATCGCCGCCGCCGACACCGGCCAACTGCCGATCGCCGCGCGCCACGGCCCGATGATCGCAGGCGGCGCCACGGCGAACCCCAAACGCACGCCCGCCAGCCCGAAAAACTTGCCGAAGGATCGCAGGACGATGACCGGCTCGTCCCCCGACAGCCGGGGCAGGATGCTGGCGTGCTCATGCGCGTCGATAAAGGCTTCATCGACCACCAACCAGCCACCGGACCGGGCCAGCGTCGCCGCAATCGCCAGAAGAGTATCAACCGCGATCAACCGGCCGTCGGGATTGGCGGGATTGGCGCACAGGATGGTGCCCCCTTGCGCGGCTTCCTCCGCCAGTCGGTCGGCCGTTATCGCGCGGCTGCCGGGTAGCGCCTCCCCGTGGGTGCCATATCCCGGCGCGACATGGCGGAACGGCGCGGTGAGGGGCAGGCCGCGCAACCCGCGCAAACCAAACTCCGTTCCAGGCAGGGCCAGCACATCGCATCCCCGCACGCCGAAATGACGCGCCGCCGCCATTTCCAGCGCCGCGATCGCCGCTGCGTCGGGCAGACGCTGCCAATCCATCGTCAGGTCCGCTACGCCGGGCCATGGGTCGGGATTGATCCCCGTCGACAGGTCCAGCCATGGCGAAGGCGCGTCGGGAAAGGCGATCGCCGCATCGGACAGCCTGCCGCCGTGTACGGTCCAGTCGGCCAGGTCCATCATGTCGCGTTCGTCGATCATGGGCTGCCGTTCGCCAATCCCGCGCTATAGGACAATAGAAAACTGACGCATCGGGCTAACCATGATCCATAATTTCGCACAATCCCTGCTCGTCCTTGGCGGCGCGCGATCAGGCAAGAGCCGCTTTGCGCAGGCGCAGGCGGAAGCCCTTCCGGGCCAACTCGTCTATATCGCGACGGCGCAGGCGTTCGATGCGGAGATGGAGGATCGGATTGCCCGTCATCGCGCGGTACGGGGGGCGCGCTGGCGCACCGTCGATGCGCCCCTCGCGCTCGCCGGCGCGATCCTGGCCGAAAGCCGCCCCGACAGCGTAGTGCTTGTCGATTGCCTGACCCTGTGGGCGTCGAACCTCCTGCTGGGCGAAGAGGATGTCGCCGCCGCGATAGCCGGGCTGACTGCCGCCATTGCGAACGCGCCCGGCAAGATCATTTTCGTCACGAACGAAGTCGGGCTGGGCATCGTGCCCGATAACGCGCTCGCCCGCCGCTTCCGCGACATCGCCGGTGATATCAACCAGGCGGTGGCGGCGTGCGTCGACAGCGCGATATTCGTGGCGGCCGGCCTCCCGATGGTCCTGAAATAGGCGTCAGGCGAAGATATCCGCCAGATCCTGCGACTGCGGACCGTCCTTCCACGTGCGCAGATCGACATAGAGGCTGGCCTGCACCGTGCTCCAGAAGGCGATGATCAATGTGTTGCTGACTGCCGACACCAGCAGATAGGGTAGAGACAGGGCCGCTTCGCCAATCGCCTGCGGCGTCATGCCGCCCGCCAGAATGACTGCGCCCAGCGCTGCCGATACCAGCCATATCAGCACCAGCAACAAGAACTGTAGCGCGAAGATGCGCCAGCGCGCGCCCTTGGTCAGGAACCGGCTGCGGGAGAAGGCGGTGAACACGCCGCTATCCTCGGCGACCAGCGCTGGCGCTGCGACCGACCACATCAGGAACAGGATCACGCCGGGCACGAACAACAGCGTGAACCCGGCCATGATCCCCAGGACCAACAGGATCGTAAGGCCGATCAGCGGCACCGCCTTGGCCAGACCTGTCCCTATACATTGGGCAAAACTCGCCCGCTGTCCTTGCGCATGGGCCAGCGTTGCCCGGACGAGTGCGCCCTGCACCAGCATCGACAGCAGCAGGAAGACGACGAAGGAGGCGACCGACACGGCAATCGCCGCGATCATGCTGGCGCGGTCCGCGCTGTCCAACGTCGATCCGATGAAATAGCCGTAGAAAAATTGCGGGATCGATCCGAATAGAAAGGCGATGCCGAAGGTAGCGAATGGATTATCGCCCAACGTGCCAAAGGCGCGGCTA
Organism: Pseudomonadota bacterium; assembly: GCA_040389985.1. Taxonomy (GTDB): domain Bacteria; phylum Pseudomonadota; class Alphaproteobacteria; order Sphingomonadales; family Sphingomonadaceae; genus Sphingobium. The sequence goes on along the minus strand of JAZJZH010000011.1, from coordinate 123,548 downwards.
AGTACCCGGCCAACCGAAAAGGATCGTTGCTCGTTCAAGGCCGCGCCCGTCGCCATCATCATATCCCCCATTTTCGAACCCGGACTCGATGCTGTCGCATCCGACCGACTTTGTCATCCTTTGAATGACTTGCTTGCGCGCGCCCAGCCGCTAGGGTCTGCCGTGACGGGGGTGGGCATCGATGGCCGGACCAGGACATATGTCGGACGAGCAACTGGCTGCGGCGCATCGCGCGCTGCTGGCCGGTGGCGACGTGCAGTTCGACATGATGCCAGCACAGGGCCGTCCGCTGCCGCCCGCCTGGCTGAAGGCGCTGGGCGAATGGTTGGAATGGGCGCTGACCCCGGTCGGGCACTTCCTGCGCTGGATCGGCAGCTTCATGCCCGACGCGCCCTATGCCCGCATCGTCCTGTGGACCATCATCGCCGCACTCGCGCTGCTGATCCTCTGGATCGTGGTGGACCGGCTGCGCCACGGCGTCTGGCGCCTGCCGCGCTGGCGGCGGCGCCATTCGGCCGCCGCGGTGGAGGCGGCCGAAGAGGACTGGACCCCGGACGCCGCCCCGGCGCGCGCCTGGCTGGACGAAGCCGACGCGCTCGCCGCGCAGGGCGATTATGCGCAGGCGGTGCATCATCTCCTGCTGCGCAGCGTCGAGGATATGGCCCGTCGTCGCCCGCACATCGTCCGCCCGGCGCTCACCAGCCGCGACCTCGCCCGCGCCGACGGCATCCCCGCCGCGCCGCGCCGCCTATTCACCGAAATCGCGTCCGCGGTCGAACGCAGCCTGTTCGGCGGTCGCCCGATCGACGCGGACGAATGGGGCCGCTGCCGCCATGCCTATGCCGATTTCGCCCAAACAAGGAACTGGCCAAGGGACGGGACGGCATGAGCGACATTACGATCGCCCCGCCATCGGCCGACACGGCGCTGTTCCGTGGCCGCACCGTCGCGCTGATGCTGGCGATCGGCATTGCCGGTTTCGCCGCCATGCTGGTGCTTGGTGCCTATGCCCCCGACCTGCGATCGGGCCGCAATGGCGGCGCGCATGCGTTGTCCAATGCGGTAACCGGCTATGCCGGCCTTGTACAACTGGCTGAGGCGACCGGCCGCCGTCCGCGCATCATACGCACCGCCCACGAATTCGATACCGAAGACCTGCTGATAATCACCGCTGAAAGCGCCGCGACCGATATCAGCGCGGCGCTGATGCAGCGCGCGACCCGGCCGACCCTGTTCATCCTGCCCAAATGGCGCACCGTGCCGGATGACGATCATCCCGGCTGGGCGCGCTATCATGGCTTGCTGCCGCTTTACGAGCCGATCGGCGTGCTTGCCCCCGGCGTCCGCTTCACCATGCGCCAATATCGCAGCGGGGGCGGCGCATTAACGTCCAACGGCATCCCCATCCGCTTCCGGGCACCGCGCCCGATCCAGGTCATTACCGGCATCGATCCCGACAATGACCAGCAGCAGGACCGGTGGCGCAGGCTGACCCCGTTGCTCACCGACGGCAGGGGCGGCATCGTCCTGGCGCAGGTCGGGGAGGGGCCGCTCTATGTGCTGGCCGATCCCGACCTGCTCAACAATCGCGGCATGAAGGATCTGGGCCAGGCCCAGTCGGCGCTGGCCCTGCTCGACTGGATGAACAGCACCGATCCCGACGGCATCGCCTTCGACGTGTCGATGAATGGCCTCGGCCATTCGCGCAGTCCCTTGAAATTGCTGTTCGAACCGCCCTTCCTGGCGATGACGCTGGCGATCGCCGCTGCGCTGCTGCTCGCGGGCCTCCACGCCTTTGGCCGCTTCGGTCCGCCGCGCCCCCGCAGCCGCGCCGTCGCCTTCGGCAAGAGCGCGCTGGTCGACAACAGCGCGCTGCTGATCCGCAAGGCGGGGCGCGAAGCGCGCCTCGGCGGTCGATATGCCGCCGCTATCCGCGATCGCGCGGCGCGCGCCTTCGCTGCGCCCGCCCGCCTGCGCGATGGCGCGCTCGACCAATATCTCGATAGTTTGAAGGGCGCACGCCGTTTCACCGACCTTATGCAGGCGGCGGATGCGGCGAGCGACCGGCGCAGCCTGCTCGACGCAGCGCAGGCGCTCCATGATTGGCAAGAGGATAAGAGCAAATGACGGTAGAAGAGGTTCAGGCGCTCGGCCAGGCCATCAAGCAAGAAGTGGCCCGCGCGGTCGTGGGGCAGGAGTCGACCATCGACCTCATGCTCGTCGCGCTCTTTTCCGGCGGGCACATATTGCTGGAAGGGCCGCCCGGCACCGCCAAGACGTTGATCGCGCACAGTTTCGCCCATGCGCTCGGCCTCGATTTTGGCCGCATCCAGTTCACGCCCGACCTGATGCCTGGCGACATCATCGGTGCCAATCTGTTCAATTTCCAGACCAGCCAGTTCAGCCTGACGCGCGGCCCCATCTTCACCGAATTGCTGCTGGCCGACGAAATCAACCGCACCCCGCCCAAGACGCAGGCCGCCCTGCTGGAGGCGATGCAGGAACGCACCGTCACCATCGACGGCGAAAGCCTGGCGCTCAGCGATCGTTTCACCGTCGTCGCCACGCAAAATCCGATCGAGCAGCAGGGCGTCTATCCCCTGCCCGAAGCGCAGCTCGACCGCTTCCTCTTCAAGCAGAGCGTCGATTATCCCAGCGCCGCGGAAGAGCGCAAGATCGTCGCCACCCATGGCGCGCGCACCCATGCGATGACGCCGCAGGCCTGGGGCGTCGCCCCCGTCACCGACGCCGCTCGCATTGCGGAGGCCATTGCTGTCGTGAATGGCGTGCGGCTGGTCGATGAAGTGATCGACTATATCCTCGCCCTCATCCGTGGCACCCGCGACGTCGCCGACCTCGAAAGCGGCGCATCCCCGCGCGCCGGCGCGATGCTGGCGGGCGCAGCGCGCGCCCGCGCGGCGCTGGACGGCCGCGATTTCGTGATCCCCGACGACGTCAAGGCACTTGCGCCTGCGCTACTGCGCCACCGCCTGATCCTGTCACCGGCGGCGGAAATCGACGGCCGCCGGATTGAGGATGTCGTGACCGGCATTATCGACATGATCGAGGCGCCGCGCTGAGCGCCCCCGCCATGACCAACCGCCCATGATCTATCCAACCCGCACAGCCATATGGACGGCGGCGGCCGGCGCGCCCGCGACGCTGCTCGTCGCCTTGCTGGTGCCGGGCCGCTGGTATGCCGCGCTCGCCTGGCCGATTGCGGTGCTGCTGGCGAGCCTCGCCGATGCGCTGCTGGGCAGCCGCCCGGCGCAGGCGGCGTTGCGGCTCGACCTCCCCCGCACCGCCAGCGTGGGCGCGCCGGTGGCGGCGGCGGCGCATGTGACGATCGCGGGCACCGCCCCGGCCCGCGCGCAACTGCTGCTGGAAACCGGACCGCTGCTGGAAGCAGAGGATGACGACGGCATTTGGATCGACCTTACCGCCGGCGAGGCGTCGGCCGCCATCCCGCAGCGCACCGTCCGACGCGGAACAGCGCGGATCGGGCAGGGCTGGCTGCGCTGGAAAGGGCCGCTCGGCCTCGTCTGGAAACAACGCATCATCCCGCTCGACGCTACGATGGCCATCCTGCCCGACATCCGCCCGGTCCATGATCGCGGCGCGCAAATCTTCCAGCGCCACGCGCTCCAGGGCCTGATGGCGCAGGTCGATCGCGGCGACGGCGCGGATTTCGACGCGCTGGTCGAATTTCGCTCCGGCATGGACAGGCGCGCGATCGACTGGAAACAGTCCGCCCGCCATTCGAAACTCCACGCCAAGGAATTTCGATCCGAACGCAACAACCAGATCGTCTTCGCAATCGACGCCGGCCGCCAGATGAGCGAGCCGGTGGCGGGCCTCAGCCGCCTCGACCGCGTCGTGTCGGCGATGCTGCTGACCGCCTGGGTCGCGCTGAAGCTCGGCGACCGGGTCGCGCTCCACGCCTTCGATTCGCGCCCGCGCATCGCCAGCGGGCTGGTGTCGGGGGCTGCCGCCTTCGGCGAACTCCAGCGGCTCGCCGCCCGAATCGACTATAGCGGGGAGGAGACCAACTATACCCACGCTCTCACCACGCTCGCGACGCGCCTGACCCGCCGCTCGATGATCGTCCTCTTCACCGAATTTACCGACCTCACCTCCGCCGAATTTCTCGTTCGCGCCGCTGGCCGCCTGGTCGAAACCCATCTCCTGTTGATCGTCGTACTGCGCGACGAGGAACTGGAATCGATCCTCGACCGCCGCCCGCGCAATGCCGACGACGTCACCCGCGCCGTCACCGCCGCCGCCCTGCTGCGCGATCGGCTGACCGTGCTGACCCGCCTGCGACACCTGGGCGCCCATATCATCGAAGCCGAACATGATCGCGTCGCCGACCGGCTGGTCCAGAGCTATGTCGACCTCAAACGGAGGAACCTGCTATGAGCGCGCTCGTCGAAGGACGCGCCGCCGCGCCTCTGGTCAACGCCAGCCGCTTCCGCGCCGCGCATGAGGGCGAATGGGACCGGCTGGACCAGCTCGTCACCCGTATGGAGAAGCGTTCGGTCCGCGCCTTGTCGGAGGACGATATTCTCGCCCTGCCGCTGCTCTATCGCTCGGCCCTGTCGTCGCTCTCGGTGGCGCGCGAAACCTCGCTCGACCGGGCGCTCGTCACTTATCTCGAACAGCTTTGCACCCGCGCCTATTTCCAACTCTACGGCGTGCCGGACACCGCGACGCGCCAGCTGGCGCGCTTCTTCGCGCGCGATTGGCCACTCAGCGTCCAGGCGCTCTGGCGCGAAACCCTGATCTGTCTCGTCCTGACGGTGGCGGGCGTCTTCGCCGGCTGGTGGCTCGTCGCCACCGATCCCAGCTGGTATTACAGCATCATCCCCGACGCCATGTCGGGCGGCCGCGATCCCTCCGCCAGCGCGGAAGCGCTGCGCGCCACCATCTACGGGCCGCAGGAGGGCGGTGGCCTCGCCACCTTCGCCGCCTATCTCTTCACCCACAACAGCCAGGTCGCGATCTTCGCCTTTGCCCTGGGCTTCGCTTTCACCGTGCCGACCGTGCTGCTGCTCGTCTATAACGGCCTCACCTTGGGCGCGATGCTCTGCCTGTTCGCCAGCAAGGGGCTGGGCCTCAATTTCCTCGGCTGGCTCACCATCCATGGCTCGACCGAAATGTTCGCCATCATCCTGGCGGGCGCTGCGGGCATGAAGATCGGCACGGCGGTCGCCTTCCCCGGCCGCGAAGCGCGCACCGAAGCTGCCGTCATCGCCGGGCGCAGCGCCGCCATCGCGATGGCGGGCGTCGTCCTCATGCTGCTGGTCGCTGGCCTGCTCGAAGGGATCGGGCGGCAGACGGTCCAGTCGGACGCTATGCGCTACGGCATCGGTTTGACCGCGCTGGCCGGATGGCTGACCTATTATTATTTGCCCCGTCGCCAGGAGGACCAAGATGCGCTGGCGGCGTAACCGCGCGCCAAGGGCGCCCGCCTCGCTGCGCCGCAGCTTCGTCACGCCCGAAGGCGTCGACCTGCGCCTGGAACTGGCGAGCGCGGGGACGCGGGCGTCGGCCTTCATCCTCGACATCCTCATCCTCTTCATCAGCCTGATCCTCGCCACGATCCTGCTCAGCCTGCTCGGTATCGCCAACGCCCGCGCCGAAATCTTCATGATCCTCTGGCTAGTCGGTGCCTTCATGCTGCGCAACGGCTGGTTCATCCTGTTCGAGATGGGCGGGCGCGGCGCGACGCCGGGCAAGCGGCTGCTAGGCCTGCGCGTCGTCGCGCGCGATGGCGGGCGGCTGACCGGTGGCGCGGTGATCGCCCGCAACGCCATGCGCGAGATAGAGGTTTTCCTGCCGCTGTCCTTCCTGGGCAAACAAGCGGCGGATGGTGCCGCCGACGGCTTCCTCACCCTCTTCGCCCTTTGCTGGACCGGCATCTTCCTCTTCTTCCCGCTGTTCAACCGCGACCGGCTGCGGGTGGGGGATCTGCTCGCGGGCACCTGGGTCGTGAACAATGTGCGGGCGAAACTGGGTGCGGACCTTGTCGCCGCGCGCGCCGAGCAGCCACGCCGGGTCTTCACGGACGCCGCGCTCGACCTCTACGGCATCTACGAACTCCAGACGCTGGAAAATGTGCTGCGGGCCGGTCAGGACGATGCGATCGCCACCGTCGCCGCCACGATCCGGCGCAAGGCCGGCCTGCCGGACGATGGCGACGATTATGGCTTCCTCGCCGACTATTATGCCGCGCTCTGCGTCCGCCTCGAACGCGCCATGCTGGTCGGCCGCCGCCGCGAGGACAAGCATGGGACGGCGGGGCGGCGTTAACCCGGCAGCGCGATCATCGAAATCTGCCGCCCATAATCGCTCTCGTTCCGGTGGCAGGACCGGCGATAGCTATAGAATCGATCAGGCTGGTTATAGGTGTCCTCGTCCAGCATCGTGATCCGCCCCACGCCCGCCCCTGCCAGCCGCGCCGCGACATAGGCCGCGATGTCGAACTGCTGATGCCCCGCCCGCCCCGGCGTGAAGAAGCGCTCATTGGCCGCATCTTCATCGGCGAAACGCGCCGCGAAATCGTCCGTTACTTCGTAGGAGACGCGGCCGATGCACGGCCCGATGGCGCAGGCGATTCGCGCCGGATCGGCCCCCAGCGCCACCATCGCGTCGATCGTCCGGTCGGTCACACCGCCGATCGCGCCCTTCCACCCCGCATGGGCCGCACCCACCACGCCCGCCTCGACGTCGGCGAACAGCACCGGCACGCAGTCTGCGGTCAATATCCCCAGCACCAGTCCCGGCCGGTCCGTGACCATGGCATCGACCGGCGGGCGCGCGTCGTCCGCGATCGGCCCGGTCACCGTCACCACGTCGGGCGAATGGACCTGATGCACCGTCACCAACGTCGCGCCGGGTAGCAGCGCGCCCAGCGCCAGATCGCGATTGCGCAGCACCGCCGCGCGCTCGTCCGCCGATCCCAGGCCGACATTTAATCCCGCATGAACCCCGCCCGACACGCCGCCGCGCCGACCGGCAAAGCCATGGGGCACGGCGTCCAATCCGGGCGCACGCAGCAATTCGATCATCCGCAACGGCTCCTTGTATCGCGTCCCACCCTTGGACGCGCATGTCGCACGCACGCAACATACTTGCGCATGGCGGATTAGGCGATAGTCTCCCGTCCATAGCTCAACCGGGGCGGCGTCGCGTCGTCCGAGCAGAACAAATGAGTGTAAAGGGCATCATCCATGATTTTCGGGCGCGTTAAGTCTCTCGACGCCATATTGGCGACGGCCGAGAAGAAATCGCTGCACCGGTCGCTGGGCGCGTTCCAGCTGACCATGTTGGGCATCGGCGCCGTTATCGGCACCGGCATCTTCGTCCTGACGGCGGAGGCCGCGCAAAAGGCGGGGCCGGGCATGATGCTCTCCTTCGTCATCGCCGGCTTCGTTTGCGCGGTGGCTGCGCTCTGCTACGCCGAAATGGCCGCGATGGTCCCGGTATCGGGTTCGGCCTACACCTACAGCTATGCAGTGATGGGCGAACTGATCGCTTGGATGGTCGGCTGGGCGCTGATTCTGGAATATGCGGTCGCGGCCGGGGCGGTATCGGTCGGCTGGTCTGGCTATGTCGTGGGCCTCATCGAACATACATTCCATCTCGATATTCCCGATCTCCTGACGCGCGGGCCGTTCGACGGCGGCATGGTGAACCTGCCCGCGATGCTGATTGCGGGCCTTGTCACCTGGCTGCTGGTCATCGGCACGAAGGAAAGCGCCAGCGTCAACGCGGTGCTGGTGCTGATCAAGGTCGCGGCACTGACGATGTTCATCGTCCTCGCCCTTCCGGTCATCAACATGGATAATTTCACCCCCTTCGCCCCGCTCGGTTTTTCGGGCATTTCGGCCGCCGCCGCCTCGATCTTCTTTGCTTATGTGGGCTTCGACGCCGTCTCAACCGCCGCTGAAGAAACCAAGAACCCGCAGCGCAACATGCCGATCGGCCTGATCGGCTCGCTCGGCATCTGCACCATCTTCTACATGCTGGTCGCCGCTGGCGTCATCGGCACCGTCGGCGCGCAGCCGGTCGCGGGTCCGGCGGGCGAAATTCTGTCCCCCGGTTCGACCGCCCTGTCACAGCAATGCGCCGCGCTCGCCGCCGCCGGCACCGAAGCGGTCACCTGCTCGAAGGAAGCGCTGGCCTGGACCCTGCGTGAAATCGGCTGGCCCCAGATCGGCAACCTGCTTGGCCTTGCCGCCGGCCTGGCGCTGCCTTCGGTCATCCTGATGATGATGTTCGGCCAGACCCGCATCTTCTTCGTCATGAGCCGCGACGGCCTGCTGCCGGCTGTCTTCTCGAAGGTGCATCCGACGTACCGGACGCCCTATGTCATCACCATCCTGACGGGCATCTTCGTCGCGCTGTTCGCCGCCTTCTTCCCGGTCGGTATCCTCGCGGACATCTCCAACTCGGGCACGCTGTTCGCCTTCGCCGCCGTATCGATCGCGGTAATGCAGCTGCGCAAGACCGATCCAAACCGCGCCCGCCCGTTCCGCACCCCCGCGATCATGGTGACCGCACCGATCGCGATCCTGGGTTGCCTCTACCTTTTCTGGAGCCTGGGCGTCGAAACCAAACTGATGTTCGTCGGCTGGGCGACGATCGGCCTGCTCGTCTATTTCGGCTACAGCCGCAGCCGCAGCCATGTCGGCCGCGGCGTGGTGGACGTGCCGGAGGATGATGCCGGCATCCCGCCCCAGCCGGTGCCGCCGATGCCCGGCGCGCATACGCCGGGCGGGCAGGACGCCTGATCGGGACACAAAAAAGGGGCGGGAAACCGCCCCTTTTTCTTATCCGCCTCAGCTTGCTTCAGTGGAAATCAATCTCCGCTTCACGCATCGCGCCATGATGGGGCCGGGTGAACAGCTTGCCGCGTTCGGCCCAGATCACGATCAGGAACGATCCGATGCCAAACACCAGCAGACCGGTGGTGAAGGGCAGGGTAGTGCCGTTAAAGGCGCGGCCAACGATGCTGCCCAGCGCGCTGGACAGCGCCGTCGTCAGGAACGCCTGGAAGGAGGAGGCGACGCCGGCGCCGCGGTGGAACGGCTCCATCGAAATCGCGCTGAAATTGGACGCGGTGAAGGCGACGGTCATCATCGTCATCGCCTGCAGCACCATGAAGGTGGTCAGCGTCTCCAGGCCCGCCAGGATCACCGCCAGATGCACCGCGGCGATCAGGATGAAGGCGATCAGCGCGCTCTGGCTCATGCGCCGCGCGCCAAAGCGCTGCACCAACCGGCTGTTGATCAGGCTGCCTATGCCCATGCACCCGGCGATCGCGGCAAAGGCGATCGGAAAGATATGCTCGGCATGGAACACGTCGAAGAAGATCTGCTGGACCGACAGGATGAAGCCGATCAGGCCGCCCATCACCACGCCGCTCGCCAGCATATAGCCGATCGAACTGCGCGTGCGCATCACCACGCCCACCGTCTGCATCAGCGATCGCACCGTGATCCGCATCCGGTTGTCCGGGTGCAGCGTTTCGGGCAGGCGCACCGTCATCCAGATCAGCACCATGCTGGCCAGAATCACCAATGCCCAGAAGATCCAGCGCCACGGCGCGATCCATAATATCGCCTGGCCGAAACTGGGCGCCATCACCGGGATCAGCATGAACACCGCGAAGATCAGGGACATCACCCGCGCCATCGCATCGCCCTTGAACCGGTCGCGCACGATGCCCACCGTGATCACCCGGCTCGCCCCGGCGAAGAATCCGGCGCAAGCCCGGCCCACCAGCATCATGCTGAAGCTCTGCGCGCTGGCGCAGGCGACCGACGAGACGATGAACAGCGCCATTGCCCAGCCCAGCACCCGCTTGCGCCCATAGCGGTCCGACAAGACACCGAACAGCAAAGACCCGAAGCCCAGACCCAGAAAATAGATGCTTATGATCAATTGCCGGTCATTGGGATGCGGGATGGCAAGGTCGCGGCCGATTTCCGGCAGCGCCGGCAACATCGGGTCGATCGACAGCGCGTTCATTGCCATCAGGCAGGCGCATAGCAGCACGAATTCGCGGAACTGAATGTCCTTGCGCGCTGGGGCGGGCGAAGCAGGGGGGACTGGACTCATGCCGGGGGCTATGCGGGCAATGGTCCGACGATGCCAGTCCCAATCCGCTACTGATGTCAAGAAGTTCGGCGAAGCGTTAACCCTGGTTGCGCCCCGATTACCTTAGGACCGCGCCGATATGGCGAAAATCACGTTAACCATTTCTTATCGCTTCCCGGTCAAACCTGCTCTTCGTGGAAAAGGGGGTCCAGATCCATTGCGTTAGATTGGGAACAGGGGAAATCACATGGGCAACAGCATCAAGAGTGCAGAATTTCTGATGGAAGCCCGCCTGTCGCGGGCGGCATATGGATCGGCGGAAGATTGTTTCGACCTGGGCGTGGCCTATAGCTGCGGCACCGGCGGCCTGTCGATCGATCTGGTCGAAGCCCATAAATGGTTCAACCTGGCGGCGCTGCGCGGCAGCGAGCAGGGACAGTCGATGCGCGCCGAAATCGCCGAGGAAATGACCGCGCGCGAAATCGCCGAAGCACAGCGCCAAGCCCGCGCCGTCATCGCTGCCAGTCAGCTACGCGCCGCCTGATCCGCTTTCCTTGCGGAACGGGGTTCGTTCGGCCAGCCACATCCGGTCCTGCTGCACGCCCGCGCGTTCGGCGATCAGGAAGTCGGCAATAGCCCGGCGAAAACCCGCATTGGGGATATAATGGGCGGAAAAGGTCGGTTCGGGCGCATAGCCCCGCGCCAGCTTGTGCCCGCCCTGCGCGCCTGCCTCCACCTTATGAAGCCCGCGCGCGATCGCCGCGTCGATCGCCTGATAATAGCATAGCTCGAAATGCAGGTTGGGGACGTCCTCGACGCAGCCCCAATAGCGCCCGTACAGCGTATCCGCGCCGATCAGGTTGAGCGCGCCCGCAATCGGCCGCCCGTCGCGCAACGCAAGGATCAACAGCGTCCGGTCGCCCATCGTCTCGCCCAGGATCGAGAAGAAGGCGCGGGTCAGATAGGGCTGCCCCCATTTGCGCGCGCCGGTATCCTGATAAAATTCCCAGAAAATATCCCAATGACCTTCGGTCAGGTCGCGGCCGCTCAGATGGACGATCTCCAGCCCCTCGACCGCGCGCGCCCGCTCCTTGCGGATATTCTTGCGCTTCTCGCTCGACAGGTCGGCCAGGAAATCGCCGAACCCGCCATAGCCGCGATTGGTCCAGTGGAACTGGCTATCCTCGCGGATCAGCCAATCCGCCGCCTCGAACAGCGGCACCTGTTCGGGCGCGATGAACGTCGCATGGGCCGACGACAGGCCGTTGCGGCCCACCAGCGTCTCGATCCCCGCGATAAGGGCGGGGGCCATGCTCTCATCGCGCAGCAGCAAGCGGGGGCCGGGAACAGGGGAGAAGGGCGCGGCGATCTGGATCTTGGGATAGTAACGCCCGCCCGCCCGCTCCCAGGCATCGGCCCAGCTATGGTCGAACACATATTCGCCTTGGCTGTGGCTTTTGCCATAAGCGGGTGCGGCTGCCGCAATGCGGCCGTCCGGCCCATCCACCACGATCGGCAAAGGCTGCCAGCCGGTCCCCTCGCCGACGCTGCCCGATCGCTCCAACGCGACAAGAAAATCCCAACTTATAAATGGGTTACCTGTTCCTGCGCAAGCGTTCCACTGGTCCCGATCAAGATCTGCGACCCCCGATGCGATCCGCGCCACGATGTTGGTCCTTGGCTCAGTCATGCGTGCGCTCGAAAATGATCTGCTCGGCATGGATCGCTGCCCGCGCGCGATCGGCGGCGCTGCGCACGGTCCATGTCAGCACGGGCAGCCCCTTTGCGCGGAAGCGGCGGGACAGGCGGGAGGGCAGGTCGCGTATATCACAGGCCAGAAAATCGGGTTTCGAAAGCCAAAGCGCAAGGGCGCGTTCGATCCCTCCGCGAATCCGCCCCTTGCCCTGCTGCGTCACGACAAGGCCGTACAGATGTCCAACTCGTTGTTGCACGAACCAGCGTATCGCCCATGGGTTGAAGGACATGACCGCCACCGGCGCATCGGGCCATTCGGCCAAGTCGCTGGCCACCGCTGCGCAGACGGGCCGCACATGCCGCCCCTCCGCCTTGATCTCGACCAGCAACGGCACTCGACCACCGCATCGCGTCAGCAGCGCCGACAGGCGCGGGATCGCCCCGCTATCGGGCAGGGTGAGGCGGTCAAGCGCCACGGCGTCCAGCGCCGCGACCGCCTCTTGCCGCCCCGCCATCCGCGCCAATGTCGCATCGTGAAAGACGAAGGCGACGCCGTCGCGGCTCGCCCGGACATCGCATTCGATGCCATAGCCCTGGGCGATGGCGGCATCGAACGCCGCCATCCCATTCTCGCTCACGCCGCCGCCGTGCCATCCACGATGGGCGAAGGGGCGATCGGTCGGAAAATCAGGCCTGCGCTTTGACAAGCACGATCGCATCGATCTCGACCACCGCGCCCAGCGGCAGCACCGGCACGCCGACCGCGCTGCGCGCATGTTTGCCCGCTTCGCCGAAGACTTCGACCATCAGTTCGGACGCGCCATTGGCAACCTTGGGCTGGTCGGTGAAGGTTGGCGCGCTGGCGATGAACGCGCCCAGCTTCACGATCCGCTCCACCCGGTCGAGCGACCCCAAAGCCGCCTTCATCTGGGCGATCAGGTTGAGGCCGCACACCCGCGCGGCGGCGACGCCGTAATCCAGGTCACGGTCTTCGCCCAGCCGGCCGGTCATCAGGCCGTCGGGCGCGAGGGCGATCTGGCCGGAAATATGCAGCACGCCGTTCGCCTCGACCGCGGCGACATAGGCGGCGACGGGCGCGGCGGCCTGGGGCAGGGTGATGCCCAGTTCGGTCAGGCGGGTTTCGATGCTCATAGGGGTGCTCCTTGGATGATGTCTGTGTCGGTCGGCGCTGGCCCTTCCGCCAGCTTCTCCCTGATCCATTGTTCGGCCGCCCCCCAATCGTCGATCCGGGCATGGGCATGGGCGGCGTCCGCCACATGTCCGGCTATTTCCGGTTCGCCGACCATGTGCAGCCGCCATACGCCGGGTGCATGATCCGCTACCGACTTATGATGTTCGGCCAGATCGTCGATGAACAGGGCGACGCTGGGCTGGCGTTCCGCCACGATGGCGGCCAGCGGCGGCCCCTTGCCGCCCTGGTTCCAGTGGACGGGCAGGGTCAGGCCGTGGGACGCTAACTGTTCGGCCCGCGGCTGCTGGTGCCGCTGCGTGATGTTGGTCAGCACGACGATGTCGGCGATGTTCGACAGCCGCTGGATCGTCTCGATCGCGCCGGCGATCGGCGTCTGCCGGTGCATTTCCGTCTCGAAAAAGCCTAGCAGCAATTCCCACACCAATGCCCGTTCGACCACCGCGCCGCTGTCCTTGTGGCGCAGCGCCTCGCCAAAGCCGCGCTCTTGCATATCGAAATGCACGTCATGCGTCTCGTCCAGCCAGTGACGGAACGGCACGACCATGTGCAACAGCACCTCGTCGCAATCGGTGATGATCAGCGGGCGGGTCATCGGCTCAATCTCTCCTGCGCCGCGATCAGCGCGGCAGGCGTGGTGTCGATCGCCTCAGCGCAGGCGATCAGATCCGGTTCATGATCGGCCAGGAAGGCCAGCACCGCGCCCAATATCGCCGGATTGTCGATCCCTGCGCGCAGCGCATCGGCATCCAGCCCGGTTAGCGACAGCAGCCGCTCGGCCCGCCCCACGTCGCTCAGCGTCCATCCCAGCGCCATCAGCGCCAAGGTTGCTGCATCCGTGCCGCTATCCTGCTTGCCATTGTCGGTGTCGGGTCGCATGGTTGGTTCTCGGGGTGGGGGCCGCCATAAGGCGCGCTCCAAATTCATTTTCGGACCGCGGGTGACTGGTGGCAAAGCGCGTGCTCGTTGTCGAGGACAACGAACTTAATCTCAAACTTTTTTGCGACCTGCTGCGCGCGCACGGGCATGAGGTGCTGCCGTTGCGTGACGGACGCGACGTGCTGGCGCAGGCGCAGGCCTTCCTGCCCGACCTCGTCATCACCGACATCCATCTGCCCCACGTCAGCGGCCTTGATCTCATCGTCTCCTTAAAGGCGGACGACCGGCTGTCCGCCGTCCCGATCATGGCGGTCACCGCCTATGCCGGGCATGGCGACGAGGACCGAATTCGCGCGGCCGGGGCGCAGGCCTATGTCTCCAAACCGATATCGGTGCTGCGCTTCGTCGAGCAGGTGAACGCCCTGCTGTAACGCTTCCGACAGTTTCGTCACCGCACTGTCATATGTTTTTCATGGCCGTGACTTCGTTTCGAAGTCCTGCCGTCATGCCCCTCTGCCAACCCGCTGGCCCAAGGCTGCGGCGTCCCGCTGACAGCCCTGCAACAAACCAGGGGTAGATATCCATGTCTCATCTGACCGACGAGGCGCGCGCGGCCTCTCGTGCCGCGCAACCCACCATCGATATGGGCGCAAACAGCCTTGAAGCTATCGTCGCGGCCAATCCGGGCCGCCGCTCCGTGCTGAAGAACGGCCTGCTCGGCCTGTCGATCCTGCCCATGCTGGGCACGCTGGCCGCCTGCGGCAACGATGACGACGATTCGAGCACGCCTACGCCGACCCCCACGCCGACCCCGGCACCCAGCTACGGCATCAGCTTCGCCGCCGTCGCCGCCAACATGAACGACACCGTGACCGTGCCCACCGGCTACACCGTCGACATCCTGCTTAAGGCGGGCGATTCGGTCGAAACCGGCACCCCCTATTCGGGCAGCTTTCCGACCCCGGCCGACGCCGAAAAATGGGCCGGCGGCAACCATGACGGCATGGAATATTATGAACTGTCGGGCACCGACGCGAACGGTGGCGGCCTGCTGGCGCTGAACTTCGAATATCCCGACTTCAACATCCTGATGGATGGCAGCTACGACGCCACCACCGCGACCGCCGACCAGAAGGCGCTGGCGCTGTCGGCCGTCGGCGTCGGCGTAGTGGAAATCGCCAAGGGGTCGGACGGCAAATGGGCGGTCAAAGCCGGCTCCAAATATAACAAGCGTTACACCGGCAACAGCAGCTACAAGGCCAGCGGCCCCGCATCGGGCCTGCTGTCCGGCACGATCAAGGGCATGCTCAACAATTGCGCGTCGGGTCGCACCCCCTGGGGCACCTATCTGACCTGCGAGGAATCGACCGACAATTATCTCGATCCGACGCAGCCCGAGGAAGATTATGGTTGGGTGGTCGAAATCGACCCCTATCAGGAACTGGATGTACCGACCAAGCGCACCGCGCTTGGCCGTTTCGATCATGAAAATACCGCCTATATGGCCAATAGCGACAGCCGCGTCGCTTTTTATATGGGCCATGACGGCACGCCGGGCTGCATCTACAAATTCGTGTGCGATCGCGCCTTTTCCAGCAGCAACCGTGCCCAGAACCGCGACATGCTCGATCATGGCACCCTCTATGTGGCCCGCTTCAACGCAGACGGCACCGGGCAATGGCGCGCACTGGTCCAGGGCCAGAACGGCCTGACCGTCGGCGCATCCGACCCCGGCAATGTCAGTCAGGGTCCGCAGACGCCGGAGATCGTCGATTTCCGCAACCAGGGCGATGTGCTGGTCAACACGATCTCGGCCGCGCGCGTCGCTGGCGGCACCGTGATGGATCGGCCGGAATGGATCACGGTCGCGCCCGACAACAGCGCCGTGTTCGTCACCCTGACCAACAACAGCAGCCGCGCTGTGGTAGATGCCGCCAATCCGCGTACGAAGAACCGCCACGGCCATATCGTGAAGTTCAAGGAAACCGGCAATTCGCCGCTGGCCATGACGTTCAGTTGGGAAATCTTCCTGCTGGCGGGTGACCCTAGCCTGGCCGGTTTTGGCGACAAGCTGGAAGGCAATATCAACGGCGACACCTTCTCCAGCCCCGACGGCATCCGCATCGATCCCAAGGGTCGCCTGTGGGTCCAGACCGACCACCGCGTTCCCGGCTCGTCGGGCGATTCGGCCCGCACGATCGAACAGATTTTCGGTCAGAACGCGATGTTCTACATCGACCAGGCCACCAAGAAGTCGTCGCGCTTCCTGGTCGGGCCGAAGGGCTGCGAGATCACCGGCCTTGCTTATACGCCGGACCTCAAGACCTTCTTCGTGAACATCCAGCATCCCACCGGTGACTGGCCGGTGTCGGGCCAGCAGCCCCGCTCCACGACCATCGTCGTGCGCCGCACCGACAGCCAGCCCGTCGGCAACTAAGCAGGATCAAATCCCCTCCCGCTTGCGGGAGGGGTCAGGGGAGGGCCTATCCAGGCTCTCCCCTTTTTGCTGCCTGAAGCGGTGCCAACAGAAACAGGAAAAGGCCCGTTCCCACGAAGGGACGGGCCTTTTCCTGTTGCGCAAACCGAAAGATCAAACGCGCGGGCGTGATGCCCGCCGCGGCTTACTTGATCTTGGCTTCCTTGAACTCGACATGCTTGCGCACGACCGGGTCGTACTTGCGGAAGCTGAACTTCTCGGTCTTGGTGCGCGGGTTCTTCTTCGTGACGTAGAAGAAGCCAGTGTCAGCCGTGCTGACGAGACGAATCTTGACGGTTGCCGGCTTGGCCATGGCCCTATTCCCTGGTCGTAATTGCGTAAAAAGATAGAGCGGCTCCCCGGATGTGGAGGGGAACCGCCCCGTTTCAGCGGTGGCCCTTGGGGCAGATTCGCGTTGATGTCAAGGCTGGGCATCGCATCACGCTTCGCGGTCCGCAGGCTTTACATGCCTTTAACCAATCGGGCGCATGATCGTTTGTGGGGCGATAAGACGGGGGCTTTCCCATGCGACATGATCCGATGCTGGCCATATTGGCGGACCTGATGCGCCGGGTCGATGGGCTGGCGAACCAACGCGGCCATCTGTCCGTGCCGCGCCTGCATGACGAACTCGACCAGATTCGCCACATCGCCCGCGCCTTCCGCCTCGATACGGTGGAAGGGCTGGCGGGCACGCTCGAATCGGCGCTGTCGCTGCATGGCCTTGGCCCGATCGTGCTATCCTATCTCGACCTGATGCGCGATGCGATCGCACAGGATATGCCGGTGGCTGACATCTTTGCGATCATCCCTCAGGCGATGCCGTCCGCCACCATCCACGCCCTGCGCGCCTGATTCGCGGCGCCGATGGACGCCCTGCTAATCGCGTTGCTCGGCTGCCTGCTCGGCGAAATTGGCGACAAGAGCCAGTTGCTCGTCCTGGCGCTCGCCACCCGCTATAATCGTAACGGCGCGGTTATCGCCGGGATCGTCGTCGCGGCCGTCGCCAACGCCTTCATCACCGCCTTTGCCGGTGCCTGGATCGGACCGATGCTGGGCGCGGACGCTCGGCTGCTCTTCATGGCGTTGTCCGTCCTCTTCCTGGGCGCAGGCTTGTTCTGGCCGGCCTCCGCGCCCGATCCGCTCGCCGGATGGCCGACCGGCGCTTTCCTGACCACCGCGCTCGGCCTCTTCATCCTGGGCTTTGGCGACGGGCCGCAATTTCTGATCCTGGGCATCGCCACCCGGACGGCCGATCCGATACTGGCCGGTATCGGCGGTGCCATCGGCGTCATCGTCGCGCTCGTCCCCGTCGTGCTGCTGCGCGATCGCATCCTGGCGGTGCTGCCATTGCGAGCGATTCGTTGGACCGGCGGCGCGCTGCTGCTGCTGGCGGGGGCTGTCATGGCGCTGTCAGCGACGGGCCTGCTCTGATCGACTGGCTCCATCAGGCTGATCGGATATTCCGGCCGGAAAAAATGGCACCATCTGCGCGCGCGATCATTATATATCCGAAATCATTTTCGCGAACTGGAGAATAGTGCATGACCGCGCCCGATCTGAAGACCCCGACCGACCTCAAGAGCAATGCTACCAAGTCCGTGGCTGAGGCGCTAAATGGCGCGCTTGCCGACAGCTATGCGCTGTATCTCAAGACCAAGAATTTCCACTGGCATGTCTCCGGCCCGCATTTCCGTGACTATCATCTGATGTTTGATGAGCAGGCAACGGAGATCCTGGGCACGACCGATCTGATCGCCGAGCGCGTGCGCAAGACGGGCAACGTGACCCTGCGCTCGATCGGCGACATTTCCCGGCACCAGACCGTCAAGGATAACGACGCCGAGTTCGTAGCCCCGGCGGACATGCTCAAGGAATTGCGCGACGATAATCTGGCGCTGGTCGAAACCTTCCGCGCCGTGAAGGCCGCCGCGACCGAAGCGGGCGACAACGCGACCGAAGGCATCGTCGATGACTGGACCGACCAGGCAGAACAGCGCGCCTGGTTCCTGTTCGAAGCGGCCCGCGGGGCCTGATTAGTCTTTGAACCAACGCAAAAAAGCCCGCCGGCGCAAACCGGCGGGCTTTTTTGACTCTAGGGCCGTTCGTTTCGAGCGTAGTCGAGAAACGTGAAGTACAGCGCTCACCGCTCCTCGACTACGCTCAAAGCGAACGGATCGAGTGAAGGTCAGTCCTCGCCAGCCACCGCGATCCCCAATATCTCCACCGCATCGCTTTTTCCCGCGAAATCCACCTTTTCGCCGACTTCCGCATCCATCATCGCGCGGGCGAGCGGGGAGGAGAAGCTAATCCGCCCCTCATGCGGATCGGCCTCGTCATCGCCGACCAGCGCCACCGTCTTTTCCTGCCGGTTCAGTCGATATGTCACCTGTGTCCCGAACGCGACCGCATCGCCATCGGCCGCCGCCTGCAACGCCGCCGTCGCCAGCCGCGTGCGCCAATAGCGCAGCACGCGCTTATGTTTCTTGGCCGCCTCTTCTTCCATGCCGCCGGTATCGACGCTTTCCAGTGCCTCGACCTTCTCCCGCGTCAGCCGCAGCCCCCGCGCGGTCACCCAATTGGGACCGGGCGGCAGCGGCAACTCGAACTTGGGCTCCATATGCTCGTCATCGCTCTCGCGACGAAAGGCGACGCTCATTCAAACTCTCCAAACACAAATAGGCCTGCGAAGGCAGAAGCCCGGTCCAAACGCATGAGACTGGGCTCCTGCTTTCGCAGGCCTATGTTTTTTTCGTCAATCCTCGTCGAACAATCCGGCGAGTTGCTCCACCATGGTCCCACCCAGCTGCTCGGCATCCATGATCGTCACGGCGCGCTTGTAATAGCGCGTCACGTCATGACCTATGCCGATCGCCACAAGTTGCACCGGCGAGCGGTTCTCGATCCAGTCGATCACCTGGCGCAAATGCCGCTCCAGATAGGTGCCGCTGTTCACCGACAGGGTCGAATCATCCACCGGCGCACCGTCGGAGATCACCATCAAGATGCGGCGTTCCTCCTGCCGCGCGATCAGCCGGCTATGCGCCCATAGCAGCGCCTCGCCGTCGATATTTTCCTTCAGCAGCCCTTCGCGCATCATCAGGCCCAGATTCTTGCGCGCGCGCCGCCATGGATCGTCGGCCTTCTTGTAGACGATATGGCGCAGGTCATTCAAACGCCCTGGCATCGGCGGCCGTCCGGCGGCCAGCCATTCCTCGCGGCTCTGCCCGCCCTTCCACGCCCGCGTGGTAAAGCCCAATATCTCGGTCTTGACCCCGCAGCGCTCCAGCGTGCGCGCCATGATGTCGGCGCTGATCGCCGCGATGCTGATCGGCCGGCCACGCATCGATCCGCTGTTGTCGATCAGCAGCGTCACGACGGTATCGCGAAACTCGGTGTCGCGCTCACTCTTGTAGGACAGCGAATGGGTGGGATCGATCACGATCCGTGCCAGCCGCGCCGCGTCCAGCATCCCCTCTTCCTGGTCGAAGTCCCACGACCGCGACTGCTGCGCCATCAAGCGGCGCTGCAAGCGGTTGGCGAGCTTCGTCACCGCGCCCTGCAAGCTGACCAGTTGCTGGTCGAGGAAGCCGCGCAACCGCACCAGTTCGTCCTCGTCGCACAGCTCTTCGGGGCTGACGACCTCGTCGAACTTCAGCGTATAGGCCTTATAATCGAAACCGGGCGGCAGGTCGGACAGCGGCCGGTTGGGGCGGACCGGCATCATGCCTTCCTCGCCCATATCGTCCGCGCCTGCATCGCTGTCGGCGTCGAACTCGTCGCTATAGTCGGTGTCGCCCTCTTCGGTGTCGCCGCCCTGGTCCTCCGCGCGGGCTTCAGCGTTCATGTCGCTGTCGCCGGACTCGTCCTGGCCGCTATCGCCTTCGTCCTGCTGTTCTTCCTGCTCTTCGCTCTCTTCCTGCGATTCGGGCTCTTCCGTATCGGGCGGCACATCCGCGTCGATCAGTTGCAGATGCTCCAGCATCGCCGTGGTCAGCCGCTGGAAGGCGCGCTGGTCGTCGATCGCCAGGCCCAGCGCGTCGAGGTCGCTACCGGCCTTGTCCTCGATCCACTGGTCGACCATGGCGACGCCCGCCGCCACATCCTTGGGGATCGCCTGGCCCGTCAGCCGCTCGCGCACCTTGAGCGCCAGCGCGGTCGACAGCGGCACCTCGTCGGCGGAGCGCGCCCGGCGGATCGCATCGGATTTCAGCCGCAGGTCGAGCGCATGGTTGAGATTGGCGCGCACGCCCTCCATGGACCGCGAACCGATCGCCTCGACCCGCGCCTGCTCGACCGCATCGAACACCGCGCGCGCGACGGCTTCTCCGGGCGCGGAATTGGCGTGCACCTTGGCATTATGATGGCGCAGCTTGAGCGCGGATGCATCGGCGAAACCGCGTGCCAGCGCCACCTGATCGGCAGGCAGGGCGCGACTGGGCGTCGGCACCTTGATCGCCTTGCCCGCAGCATGGGGCGTATCGGCGGTAAAGCCGACCTCCACTTCCGCGTCGCGCGTCATCGCCCGCGCCGCGCCGGACAGCACATCCTTGAATGCGTCGAGGGGAGAGCGTTCGGTCATGCTTCCAGCAACGCTTCGCACAAGGCCGCCCGTGCGGCCGCATCGACGCCCAGCACATCGCGCAAATAGCCGTCGATGCCGCCATGCATCGCATCGAACTGCGCGAACAACGCCTCCAGATAGGCCGCGTCGGCGATCAGCAGAGGCTCCACCACATCGGCCCTGGCCTGTTGCAGCTTGCTCAGATGGCTCTCGCCCTGCGCCAGCCGCCACGCCCAGTCGGCATGGCTGTTGGTCAGCAGATAATCCTCGACGATGACCTCGCGCGACACGCCCAGCGCCGCCAGGATCATGGCCGCGCCTGCGCCGGTACGGTCCTTGCCGGCCGAACAGTTGATGAGGATAGGCAGCCGCCCGTCCAGCATCTGCGCGAACATGGCGCGATAGGCTTCCGCATGGTCGGTCGCGATCTCATGATAGACGTTCAGCATCGCTGCCCGCATGTCTGCGGCGGTCGTCCGGTCTTCGCGCACCAGGTCCATCAGCACGCCGGTCGCGCCGCTATAGTCGCGGCAATAATAATCGACGTCTGCGTCATGCCAACTGGTCGGTTCGGACCTGCGTTCGCCGGGACGGCGGAAATCGCAAATCGCCCGGATGCCCAGCGACTGCAATTGCGCGCTGTCCTCCGGCGTCAGCAACGCCATCGTGCCTGATCGGTACAGCATGCCGCGGCGCACCCGTCGGCCGTCCGCCGTCGGATAGCCGCCGAAATCGCGCAGGTTGAACGCACTCGCCAGCGGCAATCCGCGCCGCTCCATCGTCGTTCCGCCGCTCATGGCCGCTCCGCCTCACCGACGCGCGGCACCGCGATCGTCTCGATCTGCGTCTCGACCTCGCTCATCAGCTTGTGGACCGGACATTTGGCGGCGACCGCGATCAGCCTATCATGCTGCTCGTTACTCAGCGGCCCCGTCACCGCGATGCGGGTGGTCAGCTTGTAGATGCCCTTGCGCTCCTGGCTCGCATCGCGGACCACGCCGACATGGATGTCCTCCACCGGAATGGCGTTGCGCTGCGCGTACCACAGCATCGTCATCGCCTTGCACGCGCCCAGCGCCGCATCATACAGGTCATGCGGGTCCGGCCCGGCGTCATCGCCGTCGGGCGCGGACATGTCCGCGACGATCTCATGCCCCCGGATGCTGATCCGGTGTGCCGTGCCGTTCTTGGGGTCGATCCGTTCGACGACGATCATGGGAAACTCCCGCCAAATTGGCCGGCGCGAACGGTCAGTTCGCCCGGCTCGCCACGCTCTCCGGCAGATCCTTGCCGAATACGCGCTGATAATATTCCGCGACCAGCGCCCGTTCGGCCTCGTCGCATTTGTTGAGGAAGCTCAGGCGGAACGCAAAGCCGACATTCTTGAAGATCAGCGCATTCTGCGCCCAGCTGATCACGGTGCGCGGCGACATCACGGTCGAAATATCGCCGTTGATGAAGCCCTGCCGCGTCAGTTCGGCGACCTTGATCATGCTCTCGACTTCCTTGCGGCCGCCCTCATGATCATATTCGCCGGACTTGGCCAACACCACCTGCGCTTCCGTCGCGGCAGGCAGGTAATTCAGCGCCACCACCAGATTCCAGCGGTCCATCTGGCCTTGGTTGATCTGCTGCGTGCCGTGATACAGGCCGGTCGTGTCGCCGAGACCCACCGTGTTGGCGGTCGCGAACAGGCGGAAATGGGGGTTCGGGCGGATCACGCGATTCTGGTCGAGCAGCGTCATCTTGCCATCCGTCTCCAGCACGCGCTGAATCACGAACATCACGTCGGGGCGACCGGCATCATATTCGTCGAACACCAGAGCGACCGGGCGCTGCAACGCCCAAGGCAGCAAGCCTTCCTTGAACTGCGTCACCTGCTGCCCGTCCTGCAACACGATCGCGTCGCGCCCGACCAGGTCGATGCGGCTGATATGCGCGTCCAGGTTGATGCGGATGCACGGCCATTTCAGGCGCGCGGCGATCTGCTCGATATGGCTCGACTTGCCGGTGCCATGATAGCCCTGCACCATCACGCGGCGGTTGAACGCAAAGCCGGCCAGGATCGCCAGCGTGGTGTCCGGGTCGAACACATAGGCGGGGTCGAGGTCTGGCACGCGCTCGTCGGCCTGGCTGAACGCCGGGATCTTCATATCGACGTCGATGCCGAACACGTCGCGCGCATCTACTTCGCGGTCGGGCGCGTCCAGCAGCGTTTCGGCGCGGGTATCAGGCTGGACGTTGGAAATATCGGTCATCGGGTCATCATCTTCCTGCGAGTCATGTCCGCCCTAAACGATCCATGAAGGCGATGTCGAGAGAGTGGGGGCAAGGCGCGCCCGGATCAAGCTGCCCATTCCGCCAAATTGGCTTCCTCGCCGATCAGCGCCAGTCCGTGAGCGATGGAGGTCAGTTCGCCCCCGGTCGCCAGCCTATCCTGCCCGAAACGGCGGCGGAAAATGTCGCGGATCGCTGGAATAAGGGACGATCCGCCGGTCAGGAACACCCGGTCGATGGTATCAGGCGCGACATTGGCCTTGGCCAGCGCCTTGTCCACCGTCTCTTCGATTCGGGCGATATCGGGCGCGATCCAGCGTTCGAAATCGGCGCGCGCGACCTGTTGCTCGATCTCTAGCCCGCCGCCCGAAAAGCGGAAGGTGGCGCTTTCGCTCTCGGACAGCGCCCGTTTCAGCGCGCCGACCGCATCATAGAGCGGATAGCCCAACTCCTTTTCGATCACGGTCATCATCCGCCCGATCGCCACCGGCTCCTTCGCCGTCTTCTGCAACCGCGTCAGCTCGTCCATCGTGCGCCGGTTGCGCATCAGGGCGAGGCGCGACCAGTCGGCGAAATCGGCGAAATAGCTGCGCGGTATCTCCAATTCCTTGCCGAAGCTCTGGTAACTGCCGCCCTTGCCCAGCATCGGCAGCACCAGATGGTCAAGGATGCGATAGTCGAACCGGTCGCCCGCCAGCCCGATACCGGTCGACCCCAGCGGAACGCAGCGCCGCGCCGCGCCCGGTGCCTCGACCCGGACCAGCGAAAAATCGCTGGTGCCGCCGCCGAAATCGGCGACCAGGATCGTCGCCGCCTCGGTCAGCCGGCTGGCATAGCTGAACGCCGCGCCCAGCGGCTCATAAACATAATGAACCTCTGTGCCGAACCCGGCGAACATCGCGTCATAGCGTTTGCGCGCCAGCGCTTCGTCCGGGCGCGATCCGGCATATTCGACCGGCCGGCCGACGACGATCCGTTCGGGCCGCTTGTCCAGCATCCCCCCGGCATGGCCGATCATCCGATTGAGGAACATCTGCCCCAATTCCTCGAAACGAAACCGTTTCTCGAACACATTGGCGGTTTCGAACACCGGACTTGCCGCCACCGACTTGAACGATTGCAGGAAGCGGCTGTCTTCGGGATATTCCATATATTCCGCGATCGCCCACGGCCCGGCTTCATGCGCCATGCCGCCCTTGACCGCCTCGTCATGCCAGAAGCAGAGCGCCGACCGGAACACCGCGCCGGTGGCTTCCTTCCCGGCAAATTCGACCAGCCGCGACTCCCCGCCGGCTGCCAGCGCGGCCACGCTGTTGGTCGTGCCGAAATCGAGGCCCAGCGCGTGCGGCACGTCCTGCATGAACATCTCCGGGGTTTTTGAAAGGCCGGGCGCTATGACAGCCCGATCGGACCGGGGCAAGGGCCGTGCTGTCCTACATGATGCGGCTATGATAGAAAGGTAACCGGCGCTTGTCCCGGTCCACCATCCTCGCAGTAAAATTTCCTATCATTTTACGATAATGTCAAAACATGCGGGAAAAGTGCGAAGTTAAGCGAAAACCGAAGCCTTGCGCAAATGCCCATAGGCTTCGATCACGCTTTGCAGCGCGCCCTCATGACTGCGATCGCCGCCATTATGATCGGGATGATAGCGGCGCAGCAATTCGGTGTAGCGGGTGCGCAGCGCCTTGCGATCGGCGTCAATCTCCAGCCCCATCAGCGACAGCGCCTTGCGATCCTCGCCCGACAGGAATTTGCCGTCCTGCCGCATTTGTGCGTCGGCCCGCGCCTTGGCCATACGCGCCTTGAACTTCGCCCCGATCGCGTCGAGCGGATCGACGAAATCCGCCCATTTGGGCGAGGGACTATGCGCATTGGCGGAAAAGGCGCGCGTCTCTCGCTCCCACCCGGCATAGGGGCGCTGTGCCGCGGCGATTTCGTCGGGGGTCATGCCGGTGAAGAAATTATAGCCCTGGTTGAACGCCTTGACATGATCCAGGCAGAACCAGCGCCAGCGCGGCCCCTCGTCGCCCGGCTGGGCGCTGCCTTCTGCCGGGGGCGCGCGGAATTCGCCCGGTTCGGGGCATCCGGGCGCAGCGCAGGGGCGGTCGCCTTCCACCCGGCCATGGAAACGGTTGAAACGACGGGTCGAGAAAGGATCGGTAGACAAGGAAGTCCTGATGCAAGTGGCGGCAAAGCAGCCTATATAGGGGACATGACCACTGACCTCAAAGGCCCCGTTGCCACAGAAATCGAGGCGCGGCTGCACGCCGCCCTGTCGCCGGACCATCTCGCCGTCATCGACGACAGCGAAAAACATCGCGGCCATGCCGGTCACGACGGATCGGGCGAAAGCCATTTCACGGTGGAGGTCGTCTCGCCTCTGTTCACCGGCCAGACCCGCGTCGCCCGCCAGCGGCTGGTCAACGCCGCGCTCGCCGACCTGCTGGCGGAAAAGGTCCACGCCCTCGCCATCAAAGCGCGTGCGCCCGGCGAAGAGTGAGACTTTACGCTGCGGCCGGACGTTCCCCTTGCGTCGCGCAGCAAGGAGTATCCACCCATGGCCTATGATTTCTGGTATTGGCCTACCATAGCGGGCCGCGGCGAATTTGTCCGACTGACGCTGGAGGCCTGCGGCATCGCCTATCGCGACCGCGCGCGGGAGGACGGCGCTGACGCGCTGATGGCCGACATAGCGGATCATGCGCGCGGCCCGGCCTTTGCGCCGCCCTATCTCGGCATGGATGGCATCACCGTCGCCCAGACCGCGAACATTCTGTTCTACCTCTCTGAACGGCATGATTGTGGACCGTCCGGCATGAAGAACCGCTATTGGCTCGCCCAACTCCAGCTCACCATCATGGATTTGGTGGCGGAGGCGCACGACGTCCATCATCCAATCGGCGTCGATCTCTATTATGAGGATCAGAAGCCTGAATCGCTGCGCCGCGCACATGGCTTTCGCCACCAGCGCATCCCCAAATTTTTCGACTATTTCGAATATGCTCTCCAATCCGAAGTCGGTGACTGGCTGGCTGGCGGGCGCTGGAGCTATGCCGACCTTTCGCTATTCCATCTGGTCGCCGGCCTGCGCTACGCCTTTCCCCAGCGCATGGCGACGCTGATGCCCGGTTATCCCGAACTGGACGCCTTGCACGACAGGGTTGTGGCCTTGCCCGAATTGCAGGACTATCTATCCAGCGACCGGCGGCTCACTTTCAGCGATGAAGATGTGTTCCGCCATTATCCCGAACTGGACGCCCCATGACCGCAGATGACCTCATCCTCCAGACGATCACTCCCACCAGTCATAATCTGGGCGATTTCCGGGTGCATCGCTCGCTCCCGGTCAAGGGCCGCACCATGGTCGGCCCCTTCATCTTCTTCGATCAGGCAGGACCGGCAAAGATCGGCGCGGGGCATGGCGTGGACGTCCGCCCGCACCCGCACATCAACCTCGCCACCGTCACCTATATGTATGAAGGCGCCTTCCTCCACCGCGATTCGCTCGGCACCGAGCAGTTGATCGAAGCGGGCGCGGTCAATCTGATGACCGCGGGCAAGGGTATCGTCCATTCGGAACGCTCGCCCGATGCGGATCGCGTCAAGGAATCGAAACTGTCCGCGATCCAGACCTGGCTCGCTTTGCCCGACCGCTATGAGGAGATGGACCCGGCCTTCGAGCATGTTAGCGAAGGCGGGATGCCCGTGATCGACGACGGCCATGTCCGCGCCCGCGTCATCATGGGGTCGCTCTGGGGCGAAACCTCGCCGGTCACCACCTATGCCCAGACCATCTATGCCGACATCCAGCTGTCGCCGGGCGGCCGCATCGCCATCGACCCGTCCGCCGACGAACGCGCCATCTACGTCTCTGGCGGCGACGCCATGCTCGACGGTCTGATGCTCATACCCCAGACCCTCTACGTCCTGCGGCCCGGCACCGCCGCCACCCTGATGAGCGTCGATGGCGGCCGGGTGGTGCTGTGCGGCGGCGAAGCCTTCACCTCGCCCCGCCATGTCTGGTGGAACTTCGTCTCCTCCAGTCAGGAGCGGCTGATGCAGGCGCGCGAGGATTGGGAAGCGATGCGCTTCCCGCTCATCCCCGGCGACGATCAGGAATATATCCCCATCCCCCAAGGCCGCCCGAAAACGGTCAGCTATCCCTGAACATCGCAAGGGACACCCGCCCCGTTCGTTTCGAGCGCAGCCGTGAAACGCTCGCGCTACGTGACTATTGGACGAAGGTTAGCGACAGATTCTCGGCATTTTTGGGAATGTCGATCCGGCTCTCGTTGATCGACGCTTCTTCGCCGGGCTTCAATCGGCTCTTGTCCGCCTTGGTGGTCCAGCTGAACACCAGCCGGCTCTGCCGGTCGCGCAACTGCACCAGGACCGGCGGCACCGGCAGCGCCTGCGTGCCGCTGTTCACGATCCGCGCACCAAAGGCGAAATATTCTTCTCCGGTCGGCAGCTTGCGCCGCTCGGCTGGCTTGGACAGGTAGAAGAGCAGGTCCGGGTCGCCCTCTTTGCCGACCAGCCCCATCGACACCATCCAGGCGGGCGGCCCGAAATAGAAGAACGCGCCGCCCGCCGCCGCGACGACCAGGCAAAAGCCGATAGCGGCATAGGTCCAAAGCTTGAGCGGATTGCGGCGCGCCTTGAAGGGCGGTGCGGGTGCGAAGCTGCTTTCCTCGACCGGATCGGCGGGCGCGCCGGCATAGATGTCGTCGAAGCGGTTATCCGCGGGGGCCGCGATCGGCGGCGCTTCGGTAGCAGGCGCCTCCTCTGACGCAGCGGGCGCAACGGCAGCCATGTCGGGATCGACCACTGGCGGAATGGGCGGGGGGGGAGGCGCTGGCGCAGCGACGGGCGGCGGCGGAACCGGCGCGGGCGCGACGGGTGCGGCGATCGGAGCAGGCGGCGCTTCGCGCTCCGGCAGGGACGGCGGTTCTTGGAACCAGCTATGCTTGCACGCGGCGCAACGGACCTGGCGGCCGCTCGTACCAACCGCACTGTCCGGCACGACATAGCGCGTCGCGCAATTGGGGCACACCAGGATCATGATGCTTCATAGGCATGGCAGGGACTCGCGCGCAAGCGGTCAACGACAACCGGTGCAAATCGACCGCGACTCGCGGCGATATGCGGCGCGGGCTTTACGGCGGGCCGCCCGCTGTGCCATGGCTGATGCTTCGATACGCAGGGAGCGCGACGGCGCGATATTTCAAGACATGTCGGCCATCGTCCAGTTCGAAAATGTCGGCCTGCGCTATGGTCTGGACAGCGAGACGCTCTCCGACGTCAGCTTCTCGCTTGCGGGCGGCGGCTTCTATTTCCTGACCGGCGCATCGGGCGCGGGCAAGACGTCGCTGCTCAAACTGCTCTATCTCGCCCAGCGGCCCAGCCGCGGCGTCATACGCCTGTTCGGGGAGGATGTGGTCACGCTGCCCCGCAAGCGTCTGCCCGGCTTCCGCCGCCGTATCGGCGTGGTGTTTCAGGATTTCCGGCTCGTCCCTCATCTGTCCGCCTATGACAATATCGCCCTGCCGCTGCGGGTATCGGGCATGGAGGAGGGGGAGATCGACGCTCCCGTCGTCGAAATGCTCAACTGGGTGGGTCTGGGCGATCGCGGCCAGGCGCGTCCTGCCACCCTGTCGGGCGGGGAACAGCAGCGCGTGGCCATCGCCCGCGCGGTGATCGGCCGCCCCGAAATCCTGATCGCGGACGAACCGACCGGCAACGTCGATGCCGACATGGCCCGCCGCCTGATGAGCTTGTTCGAAGCACTTAATCGCCTTGGCACCACCATCGTCGTCGCGACCCATGACCTGCCGTTGATCGCGCAAGTGTCCGGTGCGCAGATGATGCGGCTGGACAAAGGGCGGCTCGCCGACCCGACCGGATCGCTGCGCTATCCGCCCCGCCCGCCGCAGGACAAGCCATGATGGCGACCCGCGCCGATCGCAGGGCGGCTGCCGCCGCGCGCCATCGCCTGCTGCCCGGCGGCCGGCTGGCGGGGCCGATGCCCTGGATCATCGCGATCATGATGTTCCTGACCGTGCTGGCCGCGGCAGCCGCCCTTGGCCTGGGTGCTGCCGTCCGATCAATGAGCGCCGATCTGGCCGGCCGCGCCAGCGTGCAGGTGGTGGAGGCAGACGCGCAGGCGCGCGACCAACTCGCCGCCCGCACGTTGCAGGCGTTGCGAGGGGCCGACGGCGTGCGCGCCGCCGATCCGGTCGATCCGGCCAAATTGGCCGACCAGTTGCGTCCATGGCTCGGCGAAGCGGCGACCAGCGGCGACCTGCCGGTGCCGGCGCTGATCGACGTCATGCTGACGCCCGGCGATACCGACGCGAAGCTCGACCGCCTGCGGCGGCTGCTCAGCGGCCTGTCGCCCAAGCTGCGGATCGAACCCCATGCCGCCTTCCTGCTGCCGCTTGCCGGACTGCTGACGGCGCTTGGCTGGCTGGCCGCCGGGGTCGTGCTGCTGATGATCCTGGCGACTGGCGCGGTCGTGGTGCTGGCGGCGCGGGGCGCGCATGACAGCCATCGCGGCACGATCGACGTGCTGCACCTTATGGGGTCGACCGACGTGCAGATCGCCCGCCTGTTCCAGCGCCGCATCGGCATCGACGCGCTGATGGGCGGGGCGCTCGGCCTCTCCTTCGCGGGGCTGGTGATCCTACTGATCGGCCTGCGGCTGTCGGCGACCGGATCGGACGTCGTCGGCGCGGTCAGCCTCGACACGCGCGGCTGGCTGTTGCTGGTGGCGCTGCCGATCTTCGGCGTCGCGCTGGCGACCCTGACCGCGCGCTGGACGGTATTGCGCGCGCTGGGCCGGGCGCTGTGATCGTCCGTTTCCTGGCGGTCAGCTTGCTGGCTTGGATGCTGGGCTTCGTGTGGTTCGCCGTCTTCCTGCCCCAGCCATTGGACGGCCGCCGAACCGACGCGATCGTCGTGCTGACCGGCGGCGCGGGCCGCATCGATCGCGGCATTGCGCTGCTGCAAAGCGGCGCGGCCAAGCGGATGCTGATTTCCGGGGTCGATCGGTCGGTCCGCCCGGTCGAGCTGGCGGCGGAATATAAGACGCCCGAAGCGCTGCTGAGCTGCTGCATCACGCTGGGCCGGGAGGCGATCGACACGCGCTCGAACGGTCTGGAAACCGCGCGCTGGCTGGAACGGCGCGATTACAAGACCGTGCGCCTCATCACCACCGACTGGCATATGCGCCGCGCCGCGCTGGAACTGCGCCAGGCACTGCCGGACGGCAAGGTCGTGATCGTTTATGACGCGGTGCCCAGCCGCCCCAGCCTCACCATATTGGCGCGTGAATATAATAAATATCTTCTCCGCCGCATCGCCGCGCTGATCGGCATCTGACGACAAGGCTTGCATGTTGACCGCGATCCGTTCCCTTCTCTTTACGCTCGTCTTTTATGTCGGCAGCCTGTTCATCGTGCTGTCCGCGCTGCTGTCGAGCTGGTTCATGCCGTCTTCGGTCCTGCCGATTGCGGCCGTGTGGAGCCGCTATCATCGCTGGTGCGCCCATTGGCTGCTGGGGCAAAGGGTGCGGGTGGAGGGCGACCTGCCGATCGGTCCCTATCTGTACATCATCAAGCATGAATCGATGTTCGAGACGATCGACATATTGTGCCTGTTCAAAAGTCCGGCGGTGGGGGCCAAGCGGGAATTGTTCGACATTCCCATCTGGGGCCGGGTCGCGCAGGTCTATGGCCTGATCCCCATCGAGCGGAGCGCCGGGGCGAGCGCGTTGCGGACGTTGCGCGCCGCGGCCAAGGATCGCATCGCGCAGGGGCGGCCGATATGCCTCTTCCCCGAAGGCACCCGCGTCCCCCATGGCGAAGCGCCGCCGCTGCGGGCCGGCTTTGCCGGGCTTTACAGCCTGCTCGGCCTGCCGGTCGTGCCGATCGCCATCGATAGCGGACGGGTGTCGCCGCGCGGCAAGTTCCTCAAGCAGCCCGGCGTCATCACCTATAAGGTGGGCCAGATCGTGCCCGTCGGCCTGGACCGTAGGGAAGCCGAACGGCAGGTCCATGCCGCGATCAACGCGCTGAACCCGCCATCGGCCCTGGATCAGTGAGAACGGCCGAAGTCGGGTTTGGCGTCGTCCTGGCCCTGTTCGATGATCGACCGGCGGATCGCACGGGTGCGGGTGAAGAGGTTGAACAGCGCGTCGCCATCATTCCAGCGGATTGCCCGCTGCAAGGCTGACAGATCCTCCGAAAAGCGTTGCAGCATTTCGAGCACCGCATCCTTGTTCGCCAGGAACACGTCGCGCCACATGGTCGGGTCGGACGCGGCGATCCGGGTGAAGTCGCGGAAGCCGCCGGCCGAATATTTGATGACTTCCGACTGGGTGACATTTTCCAGGTCGCTGGCGGTGCCGACGATGGTGTAGGCGATCAGATGCGGCAGATGGCTGGTCACCGCCAGCACCAGGTCGTGATGCGCCGGGTCCATCGTCTCGACGTCCGCGCCCACGCGCCGCCATAGCTCGGACACCCGCTCCACCGCGGCGGGATCGGCATCGGCGGGCGGGGTGACGATGCACCAGCGACCCTTGAACAGGGTAGCGAAGCCCGCCTCCGGCCCGCTATTTTCCGTGCCCGCGACCGGATGCGCCGGGATGATCGTCCGGCCCGGCAGCGCGGCATTCAGTTGCGCCAGCACATCCGCCTTGCACGAACCCACGTCGCTGACGATCGCATCGGCGGGCAGGTCGTCGGCGATCTCCGCCGCCGCCGCGCCCATGGCGCGGACGGGCACGCACAGCACCACCAAGTCGGCATCGGTCACCGAAGCGCCCGCCGTGTCGGTCACATCGTCGCACAGGTCGATGCGCCGGGCGGTGTCCCGCACCACCGGGTCGGCGTCATGCCCGGTGACGCGCACCGTCGGCATCTCCGCCCGGATCGCGCGGGCGAGCGAGGAGCCGATCAGGCCCAGTCCGATGATGGTGACGCGGGCGAAGGGCAGCATCGCGTCAGGCCGATTCCGCCATGGCGCGCAGCTTGGTCGCGACGGCGCGGGTCTGCGCCTTCGTGCCGATGGTGATGCGCAGGCCGTTGGGCAGCCCTTGGCCGGGCAGCCAGCGGGTGGCATAGCCTTCGTCCCACAGCCCCTTCATCGCGGCTTCGGCGGTCAGCTTACCGTCGAACAGAATCAGCAGGAAATTGGTCTTGCTCGGCACCACGCGCAGGCCGTGATTGGACAGGGAGGCGACTTCGCCCGCCAGCCATTCGCGCCAGCGGGCGGTGTGGGTCCGGCTGAACTCCACCCATTCGTGGTCGCCGATCGCGGCGACCGCCGCCGCCTGACCGGCGGTCGTCACGTTGAACGGCGCGCGGATGCGGTGGAGGATGTCGATCACGTCCGCGCTGGCATAGCCCCAGCCGATCCGTTCGGCAGCAAGGCCGTGGATTTTGGAGAAGGTGCGAGTGACGAAGATGTTGGATGCTTTTTTCGCCAGTTCGAGGCCGCCATCATCCTCATCCGCGTCCAGATATTCGGCATAGGCCTGGTCGAGCACGAACAAGATGTCGGGCCGCAGCCCGGCGTGGAGGCGGGCGATCTCTGCGCGGCTGGTCATCGTGCCGGTCGGATTGTTGGGGTTGGCGAGGAAGACGACCCTGGTCTTGTCCGTCACCGCGGCGAGCAGCGCATCGACGTCGGTGGCGTAATCCTTGTCCGGGGCGATCACCGGGGTCGCGCCCACGCGCCGCGCGGCGATGTCATAGACGGCAAAGCCATAGCGGACATAGAGGATCTCGTCGCCCGGCCCGGCATAGGCGGAGGCGGCGATGTGCAGCAGTTCGTCCGATCCGGTGCCGTAGATGATCCGGTCGGGATCGAGGCCGTGGACCGCGCCGATCGCTTCGCGCAGCTTCGTCGCGCCGGGATCGGGATAGGTGGCGAGGTCCGCGGTGGCGGCGACAAGCGCCGCCCGCGCGGCCGCGCCGGTGCCCAGCGGATTTTCATTGGCGCTGAGCTTGATCAGCGGGCGGCCATCATCGGTGGCGGACTTGCCCGGCACATAAGCGGAGATGCCGAGAATCCAGTCCTTGGGCGCAGGTTTTATAGCGGGGTTCGCGAATGTGTCTGTCATGGGGCGCGGCTTTAGCGGCTTCCGCGCCAAAGGCAAAGTGGCAGACCATGGTGCGTGTTTGTCGCGACAGGCGAAGTATACAGCGTCGTCGGGCTTTGCGGGCGAAAAGCTATGGGAAAGCCTTTGCAAAGCCCCGGCTAGGCCCCGCCAGGGTAACGAATGGGTAACACC
This sequence comes from Pseudomonadota bacterium, assembly GCA_040389985.1. GTDB lineage: Bacteria > Pseudomonadota > Alphaproteobacteria > Sphingomonadales > Sphingomonadaceae > Sphingobium. The sequence continues at coordinate 90,043 of JAZJZH010000011.1, read as the reverse complement.
GACGCGCCTGTTGCGCGTCAGTGCCGCGACGGTCGTGCGCCGCGACGGCAAGGCGGCTGTGGCACGGCGCGCGTCGGGAGGAAAAGGCGGTTCCATCTGCCAGGATAGATCAGAGATTATCCTACATTGGAAGCCTGTTGGAACGGCGTGTTTGCGGACGCAAAAAAGCGGTTGGTCTTTACGCGAATAATGCCAGCCATTCATTGTAGAATGTGGGATGCTCGGAAGCGGACGTTCATGGGAAACACCTGATTGTCGTCACGTCCGTCGCTTTCTCGAAAGCGATTGAATTTTGCGAATTGCAGCCGATCGATTGTTGACTTAGCACCGCCGCGTTCTTGGGAGTTTTTCGAAATGATCCAGCGTCACCGCTAAAGCGGCAAGGCATACGCCAGCGGAGTAATCCGCCGATTGGACTCTGTTTTCGAGAATATCATGCAACGATTGAAGAATAAGACATGCGTCGTCACCGGCGCTGCGCGGGGCATCGGTCGCGCCATTGCCGCTTGCTTTCATGACGAAGGTGCCGTCGTCATCGTTACTGACATCGATGAAGCGACAGGAGCGGCGACCGCTGCCGAAATTGGCTGTCAGTTTGAACCTCTGGATGTGCGCCAGGAGGCTGACTGGTTTCGATTAGCCGATATCGTTCCCGTGGCCGACGTGTTGGTCAACAATGCCGGCGTCACCGGGTTCGAAGCAGGTACAGGGCCTCATGACCCGGAACACGCCAGCCTTGCGGATTGGCGCGAAGTTCATCGCGTTAATCTCGACGGCACCTTCCTTGGCTGTCGCTACGCGATCGGCGCGATGAAGGGTGCAGGCAAAGGGTCGATCATCAACATTTCCTCGCGCTCGGGGCTGGTTGGCATCCCCGGCGCTGCGGCCTATGCCTCGTCCAAGGCGGCGATCCGCAACCACAGCAAGACGGTCGCGCTCTACTGTGCCCAACAAGGCTGGCGCATACGGTGCAACTCCATCCACCCCGCCGCCATCCTCACACCGATCTGGGAGCCAATGCTGGGAAGCGGTCCTGATCGGGACGCCAAGATGCAAGCGCTCGTCGCGGATACACCGCTGAAGCGGTTCGGGATGCCTAACGAAGTCGCCGCCATCGTTGTTACACTCGCCTCGGATGAGGCGACTTATGTGACCGGGACGGAAGTAAACATTGATGGTGGCCTGCTCGCCGGCTCTGCCGCGTCTCCTGGCTAAACGCGCTGGTGGGCGCGATCGATCGCGCCCGCCACCAATTCCCGCAAAGGACCATAGAGGGGAAGTCAGTCTCGCGATCCGGCGCGCCTCGCAAACAGCAGGTACATTTTCCCAAAATCTGTTCCTAAACGAAGTTTCCCGAAATGGCCGGGTCCAGAGGGAAAAATGGAAAATCCTCGAGTGACGTAAATCACATGATTATCGGGCGTAGTTCAGCAGTTTGAATGAATGGCGCTGCACGCCTGATTTGATGTTCGAAAAACACCGTCGGATTGTGACAGCGCCCGACAACCCCACGGGCGGGGTTTTCCGTCGCCGTGAAACGGCTGCCATCGGGCTATACCCAGCCGTAACCCGCAAGTCCCGCTTCCCCCCTTTCGACAACGCCTTGGCGGCGCTCGCGGCAACGATGCGGGCTGGCGCGAGCGTCAGTGACCCGCTTCTCCCCGATCTCCGCCGCGCCAGTTTGAGGACGCCGGTCGACCGCTCCGATTGACAGCGCCCGGTCGCGGTCCTAGCGCCGCTCAGGTCATGGCCAGCGTTCCCATCAGCGAAGACAGAAGGTTCGGCCTGCGTCGTCAGGCCCGCCTGACCACCCCCCTGAACCTGTCGAGCGGCGCGCGGCTGGGGCCGGTCGATATCGCCTATGAAACCTATGGCGCGATGAATGCGGACAAGTCCAACGTCATCCTGATCTGCCATGCGCTCACCGGCGACCAATATGTCGCGTCCGACCATCCGGTCACCGGCAAGCCGGGCTGGTGGTGGCGGCTGGTGGGTGCGGGCAAGCCGGTCGATCCGGCGCGCCATTTCGTTGTCTGTTCCAACGTCATCGGCAGTTGCATGGGGTCGAGCGGCCCGGCCAGCATCGATCCGGCGACGGGCGACCCGCACGCCATGCGATTTCCGGTGCTGACCATCGCCGACATGGTGCGCGCGCAGGCGGCGTTGCTCGACCATCTGGGGGTGGAGCGGCTGAGCGCGGTCATCGGCGGGTCGATGGGGGGGATGCAGGCGCTGACCTGGCCCACGCTCTTCCCCGACCGGGTCGAAAGCTGCATCGTCATCGCCTCGACTGCGCGGCACAGCGCGCAGAATATCGCCTTCCACGAAGTCGGGCGGCAGGCGATCATGGCCGATCCGCACTGGCGCGGCGGCGATTATTATGCCGATGGGCAGGTGCCGAGCGCGGGGCTGGCGGTGGCGCGCATGGCCGCGCATATCACTTATCTGTCCGAAGCGGGGCTGACCGAGAAGTTCGGGCGGCGATTGCAGGGGCGGCCGGAAAATCCGAACGGGGCCAAGACCTTCGGCTTCGACGCCGATTTCCAGGTGGAAAGCTATTTGCGGCATCAGGGGTTGAGTTTCGTCGAGCGGTTCGACGCCAACTCCTATCTCTACATCACCCGCGCCATGGATTATTACGACATTGCCGACGATCATGGGGGATCGCTGGCCAAGGCGTTCACCGCCACCAAGGCGCGCTTCTGCCTCGTCAGCTTCGATACCGACTGGCTGTATCCCACCGCCGAATCGCGGATTATCGTCCATGCGCTCAATGCGTCGGGGGCGCAGGCCAGTTTCGTGGAACTGTCCAGCCCGTTCGGCCATGACGCCTTCCTGCTGGAATGTCCCGAACTCAACCGGGTGGTGGACGGATTCCTGAAGGGCGGGCGGGCATGAACGAGACTTTGCGGCCGGACCTGGCCCTGATCGCGCGGACCGTGCGGCAGGGCGCGCGGGTGCTGGACGTGGGCTGCGGCGACGGCGCGCTGATGGCGGCGTTGCGCGACAATGCGGGGGTCGATGCACGCGGGCTGGAGATCGATGGGTCGAACGTCGCGGCGGCGGTGGGGCGTGGCCTATCGGTGGTGCAGGGCGATGCTGACACCGACCTTGGCTATTATCCCGACGCCAGTTTCGATTATGCGATATTGAGCCAGACGCTCCAGACGACGCGGCGGCCTGACCTGGTGGTGGAGGAATTGCTGCGCATCGGCGGGCAGGCGTTCGTGTCCTTCCCCAATTTCGCGCATTGGCGCGGGCGGATTTCGCTGATGTGGGGCGGGCGGATGCCGGTGACGCGGCTGTTGCCCGACACCTGGTACGATACGCTGAACATCCATCATGTCACGGTCGATGATTTCCGCGCGCTGGTGAAGGAGCGGGGCTGGACCATTGATGGCCAATGGTTCCTGAAGGGCGACAGGGAAACCACCCATGCCAACGCGAACCTGTTCGCCGAACATGCGGTGTTTCTGTTGAGGAAATAGCCCCAACGGCCTTCAACTCCGCCCGAACCAGCCCTTCATCCGGCGGAACAGGCCGCGTTCGCTGACCGCCTCGAACATCTCCTCCGGTCCTTCGGGGTCCAGCACCTCATTGTCCGCGATCCACGCCTGCACATCGTTGAGGTCCGGGGTCACATAGGGGCGCAGCGTCCGGCCCGGCTTCTGCCGCAATTCCTCTATCCCCGCGACCAGCCCGCGCTCGGCGATCACCGTTGACACCCGCTCGGCGGGCAGGTCGAGATGTTCGGCGATCAGGTCGTCGCGGATCTTGAGGATTATCGCCTGCCGACCGTCATTGCCGGGCAGCTGCGTGTCGATACAGATGTCGCATTCGGTGTCCAGCCGCATCGACCGGTTGTTCATATTGGACGATCCCACGCGTATCAGCCGATCGTCGACGATCAGCACCTTGGCATGGACATAGATGGGCGCGCCGCGTTGGGTGAAGGGGTGGTAGATGCGGAACCGGCCGTGCGGATCGCGGCTCTTGAGCGCTTCGTACAGTCGCGCGCGCGCCGTATCCATCGCCTGCTGCTCCAGCCAGCCGTCGGCCTGCTCTGGATTGACGATGACGATGTCCGGCCCGTCCGGCTCGGCCAGCCGTTTCACGATCGCTTCGGCGATCCGGCGCGACGCGAAATATTGGCTTTCGGCATAGATATGCCGCTTCGCCGCCGCGATCTGGTTCAGATAGAGCCGCTCGATCTCGATCAGTTCGTCCTGGTCATCCATCTTCGGCGCGCTGCGGGCGATGGCGATATCGACGCCTTCGAACTGCACCGGCAACTTGTCGGGCCAGCAATCCTGCACGCCCTCGATCGGCTGCAGCGGATCGCCGCCAGCACCTGCCCAGCGATTGCGCGCATGTTCGCCCAGCGCCGCCGCGATCGGGCCGGATAAGGCCGTGGTCGCATCATGCCAGGGACCATAAGGCGACCCGTCGGGGTGATGCCGACCCGGCTCCTCGTCGCGATGATGGCGCGTGTCCCACCGGTCGCCGGTCATGTCGATGCCGCCGCAAAAGGCGAAGCAGTCGTCAATTACGACGATCTTCTGATGGTGCGAGGCGGCGGGCGGGTGATGGCTGTCCAGCTTCACGGTGACGCGCGGATGCGCCATCCATTTCAGCGTCGTGAACAGGTTGGTCGGCCGCACCATCGACTTCATCGCGCCGACATCCCAGCGCAGCAGGAAAATCTCCAGCTCCGGCGTGCGGTCCACCAGCCAGCTGATGAAATCGCCGATCACCGCAGGCGCGCCGTCATCGACCTCATCTTCGCGGATCAGGCTGATCGCGGCGTCGAAATCCCAGCCGATCAGCATGATCCGCCGCTTGGCCTTGATCATCGCGGCGCGGGCATTGCGGAAATAATTGTCTGCGTCGATGATGACGCTCGCCCGCTCGGCGCGTGCGATGCGCCAGCAATCTTCCCCCGGTTGCGGCGTCATGCGACGCTGCTCCCTACGACCAGACACGCCAGGAACATCAGCAACCCCGCAAAACGATTGGACCGGAATTTGGACAGCGGATCGACGCCATCTTGCTTGAGCGTGGCCACCTGCCACAGCAGATGCGCGGCGATCGGCAGCAGCGCGGCGAGCGCCAGCATCTCACCCCGCATCTGCCAGATGGCACAGGCCCATAAAGCCAGCGCCAGCGCATAGCAAAGCGTCACGCCGCTGCGCACATGCCGACCCATCGACAAGGCGCTCGATCCGATTCCGATCAGCGCATCATCCTCCCGGTCTTGCAGCGCGTAGATGGTGTCATAGCCCACCACCCAGAAAATGGTTCCCGCATAGAGCAACAGGCCGGGCAGGCTGAGCGCGCCCATGACCTCGCTCCACCCGACCAGCGCCGCCCAGGAAAAGACCAGCCCCAGCCAGACCTGCGGCCAGCCGGTGATCCGCTTCATGAAGGGATAGGCGGCCACCAGCGCCAGGCTACCCAGCGCCACGACCTGCGCGTAGAGATCGAGTTGCAGCAGGACAATCAGGCCGATGAGGCACAGCGCCAGCAGCCAGGCCCAGGCGACCTTGACCGACATCGCCCCGCTCGCCAACGGCCGGGCGGCGGTGCGCGCCACTTTCCGGTCGAGGTCGCGATCGACGATATCGTTGAACACACAGCCCGCGCCCCGCATCGCGATGCTGCCCAACAGCAGCCAGCCGATCAGCGGCCAGCGGGCCAGGCCGCCGCCCGCCAGCGCCACGGCCCAGGCACCGGGCCAGAAGAGCAGCCACCAGCCGATCGGCCGGTCGAACCGCGCCAGCTGCGCCAATATGCGCGGCGTGTCCGGCAACCGCGCCAGCAGGCCGCGCGCTTCGCTGTCGGGGACGATCGCCTGTTTAACCGTCGTCTGATTCACCGTGACTCCGTTCGCATGAGCTTGTGGAAGCCTACATCTTCTCTTTAGGGAAGAACGGGCCGACCACAAGCGCGGCCGAACCGGAAGAGACAAAATGACCGCAACGCCCGCCTGGCCGCCGCAAAGCGCCCCCCGACTCCATGTCGAAACCCAATTGGGGGAGGGGGTCGCGGTGCCGATCGACGGCAATCCGGCCCATTATCTGATCGCCGTCATGCGGGTGAAGCCCGACGACATCGTCCTGCTGTTCGACGGCCGGTCGGGCGAATGGGCGGCGCGGGTCCGCGATATTCGTAAACGGGATTTGGTGCTGGACTGCGTTAGCCAGACCAAGCCGCCGGAAGTCGTGCCCGATTTCTGGCTCTGCTGCGCACCGATCAAGAAGGGGCGGATCGACCTGATCGCGGAAAAGGCGTGCGAACTGGGCGTTGCCCGGCTCCAGCCGGTGCTGACCCGCCGCGCGGTGGTGGACAAGCTGAACCTCGACCGGCTGCACAGCCATCTGGTCGAGGCGGCCGAACAATGCGGTCGGACCGCGCTGCCCGATCTGGCCGACATGGTGAAGCTCGACGCCTTGCTCAAAAGCTGGCCGGCCGATCGCCACCTGTTTTTCGCCGACGAAACCGGCGGCGCAGCGCTGGACGCCACGCTGCGCGCGCATCCCGGTCCCGCCGCCTTCCTGGTCGGGCCGGAGGGCGGATTCGATCCTGCCGAGCGCGACGCGATCCGCGCCACGCCGGGCGCGGTGCCGGTGTCGCTTGGCCCGCGCATCCTGCGCGCGGAAACCGCTGCGATCGCCGCGACCGCGGCCTGGATGGCGCTGAATGGCGACTGGAATTAGTTTCATTCCGCTATTGGATTGAAGCGCTTAAGGCCAAGCCCTATGTGGTGATCGCCCGACTTTGTTTGACGGGCCAAGGGGAAGCAGTAAGGGCGGGTCATGAGCACTAGAACCGACTCCGGGGATCATGATCCCGTCATCGAGAATCGCGACCAACTGATCGCGGCCTTTTCCAAGGGCGAAAAGCCCAAGGACCGCTGGCGGATCGGGACCGAGCACGAGAAATTCGTCTATAATCGCCGCGACCATCACGCCCCGTCCTATGAGGAAAAGGGCGGCATCCACACGCTGCTGATCGGCCTGACCCGCTATGGCTGGAACCCGGTGTTCGAGGGTGAGAATATCATCGCCCTGTCCGGCACCGACGGCACGATCAGCCTGGAGCCGGCGGGCCAGCTGGAACTATCCGGTGCGCCGCTGGAAAATCTGCACCAGACCTGCGCTGAAACCGGCCGGCATCTGGAACAGGTGAAATATGTCGGCGATATGCTGGGCCTGGGCTTTTTGGGCCTTGGCATGTGGCCGGACAAGACGCGCGCCGAATTGCCGATCATGCCCAAGGGCCGGTACGAGATCATGCTGCGGCACATGCCGCGGGTGGGATCGATGGGCCTCGACATGATGCTGCGCACCTGCACCATCCAGACCAATCTGGATTATGGCAGCGAAGCCGATATGGCGCAGAAATTCCGCACCTCGCTGGCGCTGCAACCGCTGGCGACCGCGCTGTTCGCCAATTCGCCCTTTACCGAAGGCAAGCCCAACGGCTTCCTGTCCTATCGCAGCCATATCTGGTCGGACACCGATCCGGGCCGCACCGGGATGCTGCCCTTCGTGTTCGAGGACGGCTTTGGCTATGAACGCTATGCCGACTATGCGCTCGATGTGCCGATGTACTTCGTCTATCGCGACGGCAAATATATCGATGCGTCGGGCCACAGCTTCCGCGATTTCCTCGACGGCAGGTTGTCCGTCCTGCCCGGCGAAAAGCCCACGGAAAAGGATTGGGAGGATCATCTCTCCACCGCCTTCCCGGAAGTGCGGATGAAGAGTTTTCTGGAAATGCGCGGCGCCGATGGCGGCCCGTGGAACCGCATCTGCGCGCTGCCGGCTTTGTGGGTGGGCCTGCTTTATGACCAGGGCGCACTCGACGCGGCGTGGGACGTGGTCAAGGACTGGACCATGGAGGAACGGCAGATATTGCGCGATTCCGTGCCGAAGCTGGGCCTCGACGCGCCGATCGGCGGCGGGCGCAAGCTGCGCGACATTGCAGGGCAGGTGGTCGATATCGCCCGGTCCGGGCTTGCATCGCGCGCGCGCCTTAACGGCGTGGGCGACAATGAGACGGGTTACCTGTCCTTCCTCGACGAAGTGGTCGCGTCGGGCAAGACCAACGCCGAGCGCCTGCTGGAACGCTATCATGGCGAGTGGCAGGGCGACCTCAGCAAGGTCTATGAGGAAGAGAGTTTCTGAGCGATAGCAGCAGGCGGCGCTTTACTCCGCCGCCTGCGCAGTCATCGCCGTCTCGCGCTTCTTCCCCGTCACCCATGCGAAGAAGCGCGGCACCGGCGCGTTACGGTCCATCCAGTCGCTATAGGCGCGATAGTCTGGGTCGGCCGACAGATGCTGCTCTTCGGTCTTGGCGCGCCAATAATAGACTGCATTGGTCAGCCCCAGCATCGCGCAATTACGCACCATGTCCGCCAGCGATCCGCTGACCGACAGGAAGGGCAGGGCGGAAAACCACCAGAACAGGTTTTTCGACAGATAGGCCGGGTGCCGCGTCCAGCGATAGGGACCATGGGTCAAGATGCCGCGATGCGTGAGATTGGAAAAGCGTAATCCGAAGGCCACCGTCGCCCAGGCGTATAGGCCCGTCAGCAGCACCAGCCATCCGCCCAGCAGCCATTGCAGCGCGCTCGAACCCTGCGTCCAATAGTCCCATTCCGCGCCGCCAGCATGATAGTCGAGCGGCCCGCCGCCGCCCATCAGCACGAAGGGCGGATAGCAGATCAGCGCCGCCAGCCAGCCGCTCAAGAAAGGATTGGCGGTGCGGATATGCGAATCCAGCGGCTTGAAGGTCAGGATATAGCCGACCGTCGCCAGGCAGACGTCGATCATGAACATGACCGCGATCAGAAAACCGGCCAGTGCGATCGGATTGTCCAGTGCGTCCTCGATCCGCCATTCGACCACGCTGGCGAAATTGCCCGGCACGATCGACACCATGAAGGCGAGGAAGAAGCCCTTCACCGCCCAGGCGCGGGCATGGTGACCGACCTGCACCATGTCGGCCTGCCCCGCCACGCCGCCGATCACCCATTGGCCAAAGCTAAAGCAGGCGTCCTTTGGCTCCACCAGCCGCCGGTCGATCCAGATGATATAGGGGACGGACAGGGCCAGCAGCCAGGGCGCAGCCGCCATGAACAGATCCATCGAAAAGCGGTAATTGCCGCTCCAATACCAGCGCGCGATGCAATAGAAGATGGCGATGGCGAGCCAGGTCGCCCACAGCCCCGCAATCTTGACGATGCTGATGTCCAGCACATCGCGCACCGTCCGTGCCGGCCCGCGCCAATCGATCCCGGTCGATGCGTTGCGATGCACCTTGTCCACGATCAGCGACCACAGCACCATGGGCAGCCCGCAGGCGACCACGGCGGCCAGCCCCGCATTGGGGCCGTTCATGCCATAATGGCGCGCCACCAGCGTCCAAAGGCCAAGGCCCACAAGGCCTGCGATGCCGACACCATGGCTGACGGCGGATTTCGGACAGGGGTCGGCCTTGCTCATGTCCGCGGCTTTAGCGCGAAATGGTAAGCAAGCGGTGAACCAGCGCCAGCGTGTGATCGATCGATATGTTGAAAAATGGTGCCCGGGGACGGATTCGAACCGCCGACACTGCGATTTTCAATCGCATGCTCTACCAACTGAGCTACCCGGGCACGGGTCTTCGGCGGGAGGCTCCCGCCGGATGGAGGCGTGCCTATAAGCGTCAATCCGGCTCGCTGTCCAGCCCATAATTGCCGTTTTTTTGATCGCCTTCCTCGGCAGGCGGACCCGGCACGCGATAGCCTTCGCCCAGCCATTGCAGCAGGTCGCGGTCGCGGCAGGCGGCGCTGCAAAACGGCTTCGTTGCGGGCTGGACGGGCTGGCGACAGACCGGGCAGGCGCCGGACTTGGACGATGGCTTAGGCGACATGGCCGCCCGCCAGGTCAAGGACCGCATCCGCCTGTAGGGTGATCGCCCCGCCGCGGCGCTTAGCCAATTGCTCGATCCAGTCCTGCCGTTTGTGCAGCAGGTCGATGATCGCGGGCATGGCGGTGATGGTGGCCGCGCCGCCCTGCCCATGGCGTTCGGCCCGGCGCAGCAGCGCCAGCGCGGCGGTCAGCACCGGGTCTTCGCGCACGATCTCCATCAGATTGGCGCGCTCGCGGCGGCGAATGATCTGGAGGAAGCCGAAGCCGTTGACCGCGGTGCGCTCGAAGGGGAGCGGCAGATATTTGTCGATCTGCGCCGCGGCGACCATCCGCTCGTCCTTGTTGTTCATCGTCGGCAGGTCGATCCCGACCGATCCCGACAGCCCCATGCGCCGCACCGTCTGGGCGGCAAGTTTCGCGCCCTTGGGGCCAAGCTGCGCGGGCGGCAGCGATCCATCGACGTCGATCAGCAGCATGGCGGGGGTCAGGAACAGGCGCAGCGCGGCGTCTTCCGCCCCGACCTCGCCCGTCATCGCCTCTTCCATCAATTCGCTCCAGCCATGCGCTTCCAGCCGGTCTTCCTCATGCGCGGGGCAGGGGACGACGGGCGTGCCGGTGGCGCGCAGGCGCTGCAACAGGCTGGGGCCGGCATGGGGCTTGGCGCCCGGCTGGGGCATGCGACCCTTGGCGCGCTTGGGGCGCCCTTCCTCGGCGATCGCCTCGCGGATGATCTCCACCAGCACATTGGCCCCTTCGGCCAGGCGGGGTGGGATCGGCTCCAGCAGCACTTCCTCGCCCGAAATCAGCCGCACGATGCCGCGCTTTTTGGGAATGATGGTGGCGACCAGCCGGCCCTGCGCCACCGCGCCGGGACGGACGGCGTCACCCTCGCGTTCGATCAGCGCCTCGACCAGCTTGCCCTTTTCGATCAACGCGGCCCGCGCCTCGCCAATGCCTTCTTCATAGAGCCACTCGGCCATGTGCGTTCCTAGTCGGATAGATAGCCCGCTGCCTTGAGCAGCGTGCGGGTTTCGTAAAGCGGCAGGCCCATGATCGCGCTGTGGCTGCCCATGATGGTGCGGATGAGGCCAGCGGCGCGGCCCTGTATGGCATAGCCGCCCGCCTTGCCGCGCCATTCGTCGCTGATGATATAGGCGTCGATCTCGGCTTGCTCCAGCCGCTTGAAAATGACGATATTATCGGACAGCCGATGTCGCGCCCGGCCTTCGCCATCGATCAACGTGATCGCACTCAGGACGCGATGCCGCCGCCCGGACAGCAAGGCCAGGCAGTCGCGCGCCTCCGCCTCGCTTTCCGCCTTGGGCAGGATGCGGCGACCAACGGCCACGACCGTATCGCCGGACAGGACCAATGCGCCGGGATGCCGGGCCGCGACGGCCACGCCCTTTTCCGCTGCGACGCGCGCGGCGTAGAGGGCGGGCAGTTCGGCCTGGCGGGGCGTTTCGTTGATATCGGCGGGATCGACGGCATCGGGGACGACGCCGATCTGTCCCAGAAGGTCATGCCGTCTGGGAGAAGCCGAAGCAAGAATGAGCCGCATCTATTGGGCGGCTTATTTGAAGCGGTACGTGATCCGACCCTTGGTCAGGTCGTAGGGGGTCAGCTCGACAAGCACTTCGTCACCCACCAGCACGCGGATGCGGTTCTTGCGCATCTTGCCGGCGGTGTGGCCGAGAATCTCGTGGTCATTTTCAAGCCGGACACGGAACATGGCGTTGGGGAGAAGCTCCACAACCTGTCCGCGCATTTCAAGCAGTTCTTCTTTAGCCATATTATCCCGAATTCACAAAATCGCGCCGCCATAGCGCCAAATTGCGGGAAATGGAAGCCAAGCCTTTATCCGCCGAAATGATCGCCTGCTGCGGCGAGCGCCAGGAAGATATGATCGAGCTGATCCTCGTCGAGGCAGTAGGGCGGCATCAAGTAGATGGTGTTGCCGAGCGGCCTTAGCAAGAGGCCCTGTTCGAGGAAGAAGGCGCGCAGCCGCGGCGCCAGATCGGACAGATAGCCCGCATCGGCGGCGACAAGGTCGATCGCGGCGATCGTGCCCAACTGTCGCGGATTGGCGAAGGCGGGGTGGCGGGCGAGCCGTTCGAGTCGCGTCGCGATGCCCTGCGCCAGCGCGGCGATGCGGCCCAGCACATCCTCCTCGCGCCAGATCGCCAGATTGGCGACCGCAGCTGCGCAGGCGATGGCGTTGGCGGTGTAGCTGGACGAATGGTAGAACAGCCGGGCGCGGTCGGTCGATCGGTGCGCGTCGAAGATCGGCGCGGTCGCCAGCGTTGCGGCCAGCGGGATCGCGCCGCCGGTGATCCCCTTGGCCACCGCCATGATGTCCGGCGCGACGCCCGCCTGTTCGCAGGCGAAGAGCGTGCCGGTGCGGCCCCATCCGGTCATGACTTCGTCGGCGATGAACAGCACGCCATGGCGGCGGCAGATCGCGGCCATTTCGCGCAGCACGTCTGCGGAGTAGATCAGCATCCCGCCCGCGCCCAATATCAGCGGCTCAACGATGAAGGCGGCGGGTTTGTCGGCGCAGGCGGCGTCGAGCGCGTCGAGGCAGGCCTGCTCGCGGCCGAGCGAAGGAAAGGGGATGGTGCCGACATCGAACAGCAAGGGTTGCCATGCGGCGTTATAGACGCCGCGTTCGCCGATCGACATCGCGCCGATCGTGTCGCCATGATAGCTATGTTCCAGCACAAGGATGCGGCTGCGGGCTTTCGCCAAGCCATCCAGGGCCAGATTATGCCAATAGCCCAACGCCATCTTGAGCGCGACTTCGACCGCGGTCGATCCGCTGTCGGAATAGAAGACATGGCGCAGCTCCGGCTGCCCCTCGCCACGCGGGGCCAGGTCGATCAGGCCGCGCGCCACCGTTTCGGCCGGATCATGGGTATAGCCCGCGAAGATCAACTGATCGAGCTGCCCCGCCTGTGCGGCGATGGCGGCGGCGATGCGCGGATGGCAATGGCCATGGGTCGTCACCCACCAGCTTGAAATCGCGTCGATCAGCGTGCCGCTGTCCGCCAGATGCAACATTGCGCCTTGCGCCCGTACGACATGGGGGATCGGCTCATTAAGGCCATGTTGGGTGAAGGGGTGCCAGACGGGGGATGTCATGACGGCTCCCTTAAGCCGCCCTGACCGCCAAATCTACGGCTTTGCCGCCTCGGCCGCATTCGGCGCCACGGGTGGCGGCACGATGACGGTGGGGAGCGCGACTGTCACCTCGACCCGGCGATTCTTGGCGCGGCCGTCGGGATCGTCGCTGCCATCCTCTTTTGCATTGGGCGCGATCGGGCGGGCCTCGCCCAGCGCGACCAGGGTGATGCGCGCCTTGTCCACGCCTTTGGCGACCAGATAGTCGCGGACCTTTTCGGCGCGGATGCGGGACGCGACCTTATTGTCGCCGTCGGCCCCATGCGAATCGCTATGGCCGCGCAGCGTGATCGGCCCGCCGGCCTGCATCGCCGGGCTGGCGAGCAGCGTTTGTACTGTCGCCTTCGCTGTCTCGTCCAGCGCCATGGGCGACGCGCCGAAGCCGATCACTGCCTCTTCCGGTTCGATTCTGGGCGTTTCTGGTTCGGGCACGACTTCGGGGCGCAGGATCGACCGTTGCGGCTCGGCCTCATTGGCCGCGACGTTGTTCGCCAAGGCATTGGCCGTATCCTCCGCCTCGTCCCCCGCATTTGTCGCGGGCGGCTGGCAGGCGGCGAGCACGGCGCACAGGATCATAGGTGCTGGCACAAATCTTCTCATTGTTCCTCTCCTTGTCGCCGGGGCTGGGCGGGCGGCACATAGGACAGGATCGTGTCGCCTGGCTGGGGGGTGGGACGTGACGCATGGGTGAAGAAGCGCAGCGCCCCGGTCTTGCGCAACAGCAGCAGCATATCGCCTTCCGGCGGCAAAGCCGCGCGCGCGGCGTCATAGTCGAACTGCTCGCTGATCCGCGTCTTGCGAAAGGTCCAGCCCTGTTCCTCCCGCTGCATGATGTCCTCCACGCCATGGCCGGATGCGAACAGCGCGCGGCCCCGCAGCGATTCGGGCAGGGTGCGCGGATCGTCATCATCGCTGGCGTCGCCAAGCTGATGCACATTGTCACGCCCGATTTCGGGCGCGAATTCGTTGCACACCAGGGCGTTATAAGCCTCATTATCGGTCGCGGCTGCCAGCACCTGGAACTGGGTCAGGTCCAGTCGCTCCTCGGTCGCTTCCGACAAAATCTCCCCATGATAGGTGGGGATGCCCTGATGCCGGGCCGGGGCCAGCCTTTGCCAACTGGTGTCGGCGATCGTCACCGGCACCGCCAACTGGCGCAGCTGCGCGGCCAGGCCCAGAGTGAAGGGCGTGGCGCCGACGATCAGCAGCCCCTGTTCGGACGCGCCGGTTACCTTGAGCCAGCGCGCGACCGGCTTGATCGAAAATCCGTGGAAAACGATCGTCGCCACCACCACGGCAAAGGACAGGGTGACCAGGATCGACCCGTCGCTATAGCCCAGCCGATCCAGCCGCAGCGCGAACAACCCCGAAATGGCGACTGCGACGATGCCGCGCGGCGCGATCCAAGCGACCAGCAGCCGCTCGTTCCACGGGACGGGTGAAAAAGCCAGGCTCAGCAAGACCGTCGCCGGGCGGACGAGGAACAGCAGCGCCAGCAGAAAGGCCAGGAACCGCCATTCGAACTGGCGCAGCACCTCCAGGTCGAGCGAGGCGGAAAGGATCACGAACACGCCCGAAATCAGCAGGACGGTGACATTTTCCTTGAACGGCTGGATATCGCGCAGCGAATCGAGCCGCATATTGGCCAGCGCCACGCCCATCACGGTGACGGCGAGAAGCCCCGTTTCCTGCTGGATCATGTTTGATCCGACGAACACGCTGATGACGGACACCAGCAGCACCGGGGCCTTGAGATATTCCGGCACATGCCCGCGCGGGAACAGCCAGCCGATCGCCCGCGCCGCGAGCCAGCCGATCAGCCCGGCGACAATCGCGGCAGCGATCAACGACAGGATCACCGCCGCCAAACTGCTGCCTTCACCCGAACGGCGCAGATATTCGTAGGTGACGACCCCTAGCAACGCACCAGTGGGGTCGTTGACGATCGCTTCCCATTTCAGGATCGCGCGCGGCCGCGCCGCGACATTGGACTGGCGCAGCAGCGGCAGCACCACCGTTGGGCCGGTTACGACCAATATCCCGGCGAACAGGATCGCGACCGGCCAGACCAGCCCCGCGATATAATAGCAGGCCAGCGATCCCAGCACCCAGCCGATCGGCGATCCCAGCAGCACCAGCCGGGTGACGGCACCGTCGGTCTTGCGCAATTCGCGGAAATTGAGGCTGAGGCCGCCTTCGAACAGGATCAGCGCGACCGCGACCGACACCATCGGTTCAAGCAGGTCGCCAAACACCGCATGGGGATGGATGAGGCCAAGGACGGGACCGCCCATGACCCCTGCCGCCAGCATCAGCGCGATGGCGGGCCAGCCGGTGCGCCAGGCGATCCATTGCGCGCCGATCCCCAATATGCCGATAAGCGCGATGGAAAGTGCTAATTGCTGCATTGCAACAGTTTAGCCGTTGCGAGGATGGTTCGTCACCCCCGATATTTTTCGATGCCGTCGGAACAATCCGCGCGGGCCAGGGTAGGGGGCACCAAAAAAAGGCCGGTCTGTGACCGGCCTTTTCCATCTGATTACTGCTGCGGCTGCGCCGGAGTAGCCGGGGCTGCCGGTGCGGCGGGCGCTGCCGGAGCCGGCGGTGCGGCGGCTTGGATGCGCTGTTGCAGCGCCGGGTCCGCCGCCGCGGCTTGCCCGATCTGGTTGAACCTTTCGGGCGGCAGGCCCGACGCCTGCAACGCGGCCAACATCTTGGGCTGCTTTTCGGCCTCGGCGATCGATGCATCCGACTGGATCTTGGTCACTTCGACCGCAGCGGCGGCGAACAGCTTGATGTCGCCGTCGCTGAAATTGCTGGTACCTGCTGCGGGCGCGGCTGGTGCCGCGGGTGTGGCTGGTGCTGCAGGGGCAGCGGCATCCTGCGCAAGGGCGGGGTAAGCGGCGAACAGCGCGATCGACGCAATGCCTGCTTTCAGAAATTTACTGGTGTTGAGACCCGTCAACTTTCTTCTCCTCTTGACCGAAATACTGATGAACAGACGACCAAAGGGTTGGAATCGTTCCGGGCAGGAGAGAGCTGAACGGCAAGTCGTGGGATTCGAGGGATAACGGGACTCAGGAAAACGGCTCGTCCCGCAATAGGCGCGACCCGCCGCAGCGCCGTTCGCAGGTGCGAAAGGACGATCGGCCCGGCGGCGCAAAACCATCCGGGCCGATCATTTTCTCTTACCAGATCTTAACGCGATCCTTGGGTGCCAGATAGATTTTGCCGCCCGGCGCAGGCTTGAACGCATCATACCAGGCATCGAAATTGCGCACGATGTCGGCGCGATATTGCGACGGCGCGTGCGGGTCGGTGACCAGCCGCTGACGCAGATTCGCCTCGCGATAGTTACGCCGCCACACCTGCGCCCAGCCCAGGAAGAAGCGCTGGTCGCCGGTCATGCCGTCGATCACCGGCGCGGCCTTCCCGCCCAGCGAGGCATGATAGGCGTCGAGCGCAACCGCCAGGCCGCCCAGGTCGCCAATATTTTCGCCCATGGTGAAGGCGCCCTTCACATGCGCGCCGGGGAACGGCTCATAGGCGTCATATTGCGTGCCCAGCTTCGTGGTCAGTGCCTTGAAATTGGCGACGTCCTGATCGGTCCACCACTGGTTGAGCTTGCCCGTCTCATCATATTTCGCACCCTGATCGTCGAAATGATGGCTCAGTTCATGGCCGATCACCGCGCCGATGCCGCCATAATTGACCGCCGGGTCGGCCTTTGGATCGAAGAAGGGCGGTTGCAGGATGGCGGCGGGGAAGACGATCTCCACCATGCCGAAATTGGCGTAGGCGTTGATCTCCATCGGGGTCATGCCCCATTCCCAGCGATAGATGGGCTTGCCCAGCTTGCCGATATTATAGTCGAATTCGAACTGGTTCGACCGCTGCGCATTGCCCAGCAGGTCGTCGCGCTTGACCTCCAGCCCCGCATAGTCGCGCCACTTGTCGGGATAGCCGATCTTGGGCGTGAAGGCGGCCAGCTTTTTGTGGGCGCGCGCCTTGGCCGTGTCGCTCATCCACGGCAGGCCGTCGATGCGCCGGCCCATGGCGGACAGGACATTCTTGACCAGCACGTCCATCGCCGCCTTGGTTTCGGGCGGGAAATATTGGGCGACATAGACTTTGCCGACTTCCTCGCCGAGCGATTCCTTGAGGAAGGTGACGCCGCGCTTCCACCGTTCCTCACGCTCCGGCGTGCCCGACAGGGTGGTGCCGTAAAAGGCGAAGTCGGCATTTGCGACGCTGTCGGGCAGATAGCCGGCATAGGCATGCAGGCTGGACAGCATCAGCGCGTCCTTGAGCACGCCGATGGGCGTCCTGGCGATCAGCGCGGCTTCACCGGTCACGGCGCTCGGCTGGGCGACCAGCAGGCTGGCGGGGGTCAGACCGTTCGCCTTGTAATAGGTGGCGAAGTCGAAACCGGGCGCGGCCTTCTGCAAGTCGGCCAGCGTCATCTTATTATAGGTCTTGTCCGCGTCGCGGCTCTCGACCTGGCTCCAATGGACCTTGGCGATCTCGGTTTCGAACGCCATCAGCGCCGCGGCGCGCGCCTTGGCGTCGCTTTCGCCCGCCAGGGTCAGCATCTTTTCCAGATGCGCGACATAGGCGGTGCGGATCGCCGCCATCTTCTCGCCCTGATCCAGATAATAGTCGCGGTCGGGCAGGCCCAGGCCGCTCTGGCTCATCGACAGGATGTATGTTTCAGGGTCTTTATCGTCCTGCCCCACATAGAAGCGGAACGGGCCGGGCACGCCGGCGCGGGCGCCCTTGGCCGCGACCTTGGCATAGCCGGCCAGGTCGGTGACGCTCTTGATCTCGTCCAGCCAGGGCTTGATCGGGGCCAGCCCCTTCGCCTCGACCGTCGCGCCGTCCATATAGGCGGCATAGGCGTTGCCGATCTTGCTGCCGCTATCCTTCTGCGCGCTTTCCAATATTGCCCTGGTCCGCGTGCGCGACAGGTCGTCCAGCGTGTTGAACGCGCCATAATTGGACTTGTCGGCGGGGATTGGCGTGTTCTTCGCCCATGTGCCGTTGGCATAGTCGTAGAAATCGTCGCCCGGCTTGACCGACTGGTCCATGCCCGCGGCGTCGAAGCCATAGCTGCCATAGGTCGGCTTGTCGGCGCTTGCCGGGGCTGTTGAAGGCGTCGTCGGCTTGTCGGCCTGCGCCATGGTGGCGGCCAGCGCCAGCGCCGTGGCGGCCGCGCCGAGGAGGAGGGTTTTCATGGGCTGCATCCCTTGCATCATATATGGCAAACGACCTTAGGCCGTTCGTTCTGACGCGGACTTGAACGCCCGTCAAAGAATGAAGTCCATGTCGTTGGTCGAAAATTATCGACCGTTGAAATATTCGGGAAGCCGGATGTGGGCGGCGAAAGCGGCGGCCAGGGTAGCGGGATCGAGCCGGACCAGATGCGGCAAGCGGCCAAGCGACGGCACGCCCGCCAGTTGCGGGACGATCCGCTCATTTTCGTCATGCGCATCACCGATGAAGGCGATGCCCGCCACGCCCACGCCGCGCGACCGCAACGCTTCGACGCTGAGCAGGCTATGGTTGATCGTGCCAAGGCCGGTGCGGGCGCACAAGATCACCGGCTGACCCCAATAAGCGAACAGGTCCGCCATCAGCAGCGTTTCCGAAATCGGCACCAGCACGCCGCCCGCGCCCTCTACCACCAGTGGCCCGTCCACCTGGGGCAGCGCCAACTGGTCCAGCCCGATCGCCACGCCATCGATCCGCGCGGCGAGATGGGGGGAGGCGGGGGTGGTCAGGCGAAAGGCTTCGGGCAGGATGCGCGTCGCGGGCAGGCCGGAAAGGGCAGCGACGGTTTCCTTGTCCCCCTCCGGGTCGACCCCGGCCTGGATCGGCTTCCAATAATGCGCGCCCAGCGCGCCCGCGAGGGCGGCGGCAAACACCGTCTTGCCGATACCGGTGTCCGTTCCGGTGACGACCAGCACGCTCATGCCATCGCCTTAAGCAGCGCCTGACCCAGCGCGGCGACGTCGGCGCGGCCGACGTTGAGCGTCAGCGATATGCGCAGTCGGCTGGTGCCGGAAGGCACGGTCGGCGGGCGGATGCCGCGCACGTCGAAGCCCGCCTGTTGCAACGCGGCCGCCACCGCCATGGTGCGGATATCCTCGCCCAGCACGACCGGCACGATCTGGCTGCGCGGCGAGGGCAGGCCCAGCGGCGCACAGATCGCTTCGGCCGCATCCTGCCGCAACGTCTTGAGCCGGTCGCGCAGGTCGCTCGCCTGCTCGATCCGGTCGAGCGCGGCCGATGCCGCCACCGCCATCAGCGGGGACGGCGCGGTCGAAAAGATGAAGGCGCGCGCGCGATTGATCAGATAGTCGACATGGATGCGCGGGCCGCAGATCAGCGCCCCTTCGGTCCCCATCGCCTTGCCGCAGGTATGCAGGGTGATGACATTGTGCAGCCCGTCCAGCCCAGAAGACAGACCGCGCCCGCCCGGCCCGAAAACGCCGGTGCCATGCGCTTCGTCCAGCAGCAGCATCGCGCCATGGGTCGCGGCCAGCTTGGCAAGGTCGGCGAGCGGCGCGACGTCGCCATCCATCGAATAGAGCGTTTCGACCGCGATCCAGATCCGCCCCTTGCCGCCCTCCGTCCGCCAACCGGCGATCAGGTCGGCGAAGCTCTGCACGTCATTATGCCGCGCGAACACCGTGGCGGCCTTGCTCATGCGGATGCCGTCATGCGCGCTGGCATGGATCAGTTCGTCCGCGACCATCAGGTCGCCGCGCTGGGGCAGGGTGGAAAACAGCGCCAGATTGCCGATATAGCCATTGGCGACGAACAAAGCGGCCTGGGTGCGGAAGAAATCGGCCGCCTTAGCCTCCAGCCCTTCATGTTCGGGCGCATTGCCGCGGAGCAGCCGTGACCCGCCAGAGCCCACCGGCACGCCCCGCCCGATCGCGTCCGCCACGGCCTGCGCGATCATCGGATCGCCAGCCAGGCCGAGATAGTCGTTGGAGGCGAAATCACGCCCGGAACGGGAGATGAGGCGACGCAACCGCCCGCGCGACTCCAGCGCGGCGAGTTGCTTGGCGAAGGGTTCGGCAGTCATGTCGCGCCTATAGGCGTGGGCAGCGGAGGCGGCAAGCGCGCCTATTCCAGTTGGAGCGCGGCCTGTGCGCCGGGTTGGTGCGATCGGCGGGTTTCGACGCGCGGCGCCTTGCGATTGGGGCTGACCAGCGGCGGCAGGCGCGGGTGCCGATCGCCAAACAGTTCCGCCAGGGTGAAGATCTGCAACGCGGGAAAGCGGCCGAACTCTGTCTGGACCAGTCCGTGGCTATCAGCCTCCTGCTCCATGCCCCGAGTCGGCATCCCGGCGCAGACGAACAGGCCCAGCTTGTGGCCATCCCGCTGCATCACCCGGCCCAGGTCGCGGACCATGGCCGGATTGACATGATGGCCCGCCTTTACGGAAATGACGCCGGTTTCGGTCTGTCCGTTCGCGCCGACATAATAGAAATAACCATCGACGCCGCGGTCGCCCCCTTTCTTTCCGCCCATCCAGGGCCACCCGCCCAGGCGCAGGGTGATCCAATGCTGAAACTGATGCGGGTCGTCCTGCGCCAGCCGCTGGGCGGAGGCTAGGTCGCGCGGGCTCCCGATCGTTTCGAACCGGGCTGCGTCGCCATAGCCTTCGCGCAGCCGTTTCTCGATCAGCCCGATGGCCAGATGGGTGATATCGATCCCCACCCATCGCCGCCCCAATTTCTGCGCCGCATCGACTGCCGTGCCGCAACCGCAAAAGGGATCGAGGATGACATCGTCGGGGTTGGAGGAGGTAGCGATGATGCGTTCAAGCAGGGCGCGGGGCTTTTGCGTGGGGTAGCCGAGTTTTTCCTGAGCCTGAGCCTGAAGCGGCAATATATCGTCCCAGATATCCCCTATCGGATTGCCTTCCTGCTCGTCCAAAAATCGTTTCATCTGAGGAACCGCTCCTAATCGGGTTTGAATAACCAGGCCGTCGCGATGCGCCTTTTCCATGCGCTCGCGTGTCCACCGCCACACCCGAGTTACACCCATAAATTCATAGGTGAGGTTCGGCCGATTCTTATTTGGATTGGTCAGATCTGCCAGCCGATATCTTCGCCCCCCATCATCGGAGAAGCGATAGAATTTCTCGATGTAGTTCGGGTCGTGAACGCCATATTGCGCATTCCAGACCCAGGTGCCTGACTTGCTGTAGCGGAAGATAATATCGTGGTTTCTGGCAAAGCGGGTTGAGGCCAATCCTTTCGCATTCTGCCGCTGCCAGACAATCTCGTTACCAAAATGCTCCGTCCCGAACACCGCATCCAGCACCAGCTTCAGATAATGGCTCGCGGTCGGATCGCAGTGGAGATAGAGGCTGCCGGTCGATTTGAGCACCCGATGCAATTCCTGCAACCGCACCGCCATCATCGCAAGATAGGCCATCATCGCATTCTCGCCGATCGCGGTGCGCATCGCCTGCATCAACACATGCAGCTTGTGGTTGCCGCCCTGGGTGATGTCCATCATCGCGCCCGCCGCCGCCGGACCCCAACTCCATGTGTCGTCGAACGCCTCTATGCTGGCGTCCGCCCCGGTGCCTGCGGGCGACCGGAAGAGGATGTTATAGCTGGCGTTTGAATTGAACGGCGGGTCGAGATAGACAAGATCGATGCTGGTGTCGGCGATATGGCCTCGCAGTACGTCCAGATTGTCGCCATAATAGAGCCTGTTGCCATTGCCGTGCGTCGCCATCGGATGATCTCCCCTGTGAGGGACAGATCATCCGAAGGACGACATGGCTGCCAGCACAACTGCATCCGAACTATAGTCGCAATGGTCGCACACGTCAGAAGTTGAAGCTCAGTGCAAGCGAGGCGACATTATCGTTGCTGTCGTCGGCGTCGGGGCGGAAGCCATGCTGGTGCAGATAGCCGATTTCGGCATTCACATTCTTCGCCACCGGCGTCGTGATGGCGATCATGTTGCGCATCCGCTCCTCACCCTGGACCCGCTGGAAATTGGTCTTGTTAAGGTCGAAGAAGCTTTCATGGCTGAGCACCAGCGCTGTCTTGCCGCCTTCGCGGAAGGGCATGACCAGCTTCACATAGGGGCGCAGCCGCCAGGCGGTGCCGTCTACGCCGTCGCGCCAGCGCTCCTCCATCCGCAACCGCGCACTGATCGACACTGGGCCGACTTTGGCGATATTGTCGAACGTCAGTTGCTGGCGGCCCCGATGCTCCATCACGGTGAAGTCGCCACCGGCATATTGCGGGTCATGGGTGTAGCCCGCCCAGATCGTCACGCCCTTCGACAATTTATAGCCGACCAGCGTGTTGGATTCGATTTCATACAGGCCCTTGCGATCATCGCTGAAGCGGGCGACCACTTCCTGCGACAGCCGCCAATGGTCGCTCAGCTTCACCGTGGCGCTGGCGGTGGTCCACAGTTGTTCGTCCTCGCTTGCATGGGCGGCGGCAGGCCATGCCAGCGCGGCCAGCAAGGGCAAAAATATGGGGGTCGGGCGCATCGGGCATCATCTCCACCGCCGGCCTTGGCGATGTCGCGCCACTATGACGGTTGCGTGACTCCGTTGTTACGATTGCATTGCAATTTGATGACAGAACATGTCTGTGATGGTTCTTACGCCGCTTCAGATCAAGCCGCGCGGATCGCCTCGATCGGGGCGAGTACCGCCCGGTTGCGGCCGTTGCGCTTGGCGGCATAGAGCGCCGCATCGGCGGCGGCGAGCCAATCCTGGCTGGTCATGCGG
Organism: Pseudomonadota bacterium; assembly: GCA_040389985.1. Taxonomy (GTDB): domain Bacteria; phylum Pseudomonadota; class Alphaproteobacteria; order Sphingomonadales; family Sphingomonadaceae; genus Sphingobium. The sequence goes on along the minus strand of JAZJZH010000011.1, from coordinate 67,165 downwards.
CCCGGACCGATCGCCGCCACGCCAAAGCTGGCGGTGACGCGCAGCGGCGGATCATGCGGGATGCACAGATCCTCGATCGCCGCGCAGAAACGGCGCGCCGCGGCCAGCGCGTCAGCCTCGCTGGTTTCGGGCAGCAGCAGCCCGAACTCCTCGCCGCCGATCCGGCCGAGCGAATCGCTGGGGCGCGACAGGCTGGCGCAGCGCGCCGCCACCGCCTCGATCACGCGGTCGCCGACCGGATGGCCGTGCGTGTCGTTGATCAGCTTGAAATGATCGATGTCGAGCAGGATCAGCGCGGCCGGCCGCTCATGCCGGACGAACAGCGCGATCCGCTTGTCGATTTCGGCGACGAAGGCGCGCCGGGTGAGCGCGCCGCTCAGATGATCGCGCTCGGCGAGCAGCCGCAACTCCATCTGTTCGACCACGATCGGGGCCAGGCCCTTCAATATCTCCATCTGTTCGGGCGGAAAGTCGCGGGCGCGGGTGTCGATGGCGCACAGCGACCCGATATTATAGCCGTCGGGCGTGCGCAGCGGGACGCCGGCATAGCTGCGGATACGCGGATCGCCCGTCACCAGTGGATTGTCGCGGAACCGGGGATCTTCGCGCGCATCGGTGATGACCAGCGGTTCGTCCTGACGGATCGTATGATCGCAAAAGGCGATGCTGCGCGGGGTTGCGGACACGTCCAGCCCGGCGATCGACTTGAACCATTGCCGGTCCTTGTCGATCAGCGACACCGCGGAGATCGGCACGCCGAACAAAGCGCGCACCAGGTTGGTCACCTTGTCGAACGCGCCTTCGACCGGGGTGTCCAGAATTTCGTAGCGTTGCAGGGCGGCGATACGCCCTGGTTCGTCATTGGTTATGGCGTGCATGATCATGGCGTGCGCTGCTCTTGCTGGGTCGCGCCCATTGCGACGCGACAGGAAATCCGGCGCGGCGCGGCCCGCCCCCGTCAGGCCGACCGCTGATTCAAACTGCGCTCCTGCCCTGAACAAAGGGTTAAAATCAGCTAAGCATGGCGTATCGCGCGACCAGCCGGGGCGCTGGCAAGGGGAGGAGAGGCGCGCGGCCTCCCCTCCCCCTTCATCGCCTGTCAGGCCCCATGCGCCAGCGCCGCCAGCAGCAGCAGCGCGACGATGTTGGTGATCTTGATCATCGGGTTCACGGCAGGGCCGGCCGTGTCCTTGTACGGATCGCCCACCGTGTCGCCCGTCACCGCGGCCTTATGGGCTTCGCTGCCCTTGCCGCCATGATGGCCATCCTCGATATATTTCTTGGCATTGTCCCATGCGCCGCCCCCTGAAGTCATAGACAAAGCGACGAACAGGCCCGATACGATGACGCCCAGCAGCAAGGCGCCCAGAGCGGCGAAACCGTTATCGCTGCCCGCTACCGCCGTGATCGCGAAATAAACGACGATCGGTGCCAGCACCGGCAACAGCGACGGCACGATCATCTCCTTGATCGCCGCCTTGGTCACCAGATCGACCGTGCGCGCATAGTCCGGCTTGCTGGTGCCGTCCATGATGCCCTTATTCTCGGCAAACTGCGCGCGGACGTCCTTGACCACGTCGCCCGCCGCGCGGCCCACGGCGGTCATGCCCATGGCGCCGAACAGATAGGGCAGCAGCGCGCCGAGCAGCAGGCCGACGATGACGTAGGGGTTTTTCAAGGAGAAATCGACCGGCTCGGTCAGGCCCAGCGCCGCCCCATAATAGTCGAGATCCTGGGTGAAGGTGCCGAACAGTACCAATGCCGCCAGCCCCGCGCTGCCGATCGCATAGCCCTTCGTCACCGCCTTGGTGGTGTTGCCCACCGCGTCCAGCGCGTCGGTCTTCAGCCGCACGCTATCGTCCAGATGCGCCATTTCGGCGATCCCGCCGGCATTGTCGGTGACCGGACCATAGGCGTCCAGCGCCACCACCATGCCAGCCAGCGCCAGCATCGCGGTCGCAGCAAAGGCGATGCCCATCAGGCCCGCCAACTGATAGGCGACGATGATGCCGACGACGATCACCAAGGTCGGCAAAGCGGTGGATTCCAGGCTGATCGCCAGCCCCTGGATGACATTGGTGCCATGGCCGGTTTCGGACGCCTTGGCGATCGACCGGACCGGGCGATAATTGGTGCTGGTATAATATTCGGTGATGACCACCAGCAGGCCGGTGACGGCCAGGCCGACCAGCATCGACCAGAACAGCTTCATGCCGGTATAGCCGCCATAACCGTCCAGGTCCGCGCCGAAGACGGCGTTGAGGTCGCCCAGCGTATATTGGGTGACGACATAGATGGCCGGGATCGACAGCAGCGCGGTGGTCCAGAACCCCTTGTAGAGCGCGCCCATGATCGACTGGCTGGTCCCCAGACGGACCATGTACGTGCCGATGATCGACGTGATGATGCACACGCCGCCAACGATCAGGGGCAGCGCCATCAGCTTCATCAGGAACGCATTGTCGACCCCGGTCACCAGCAACGCGGTCAGCACCATGGTCGCGCCGACGGTGACGACATAGGTTTCGAACAGGTCGGCGGCCATGCCGGCGCAGTCGCCCACATTGTCCCCCACATTGTCGGCGATGACGGCAGGATTGCGAGGGTCATCCTCCGGAATACCGGCTTCGACCTTGCCCACCAGGTCGGCACCGACGTCGGCCGCCTTTGTGAAGATGCCGCCGCCCAACCGCGCGAAGATGGAGATGAGCGATGCGCCGAAGGCCAGCGCGACGAGGCTGTCGATCACTAGCCGGTCGTCGGGCGCATGGCCGGCTGGACCGGTCAGATACCAGAAGAAGACGCTGATCGCGAGCAGGGCAAGGCCGGCCACCAGCATCCCGGTGATCGCACCCGCCCGGAACGCCACTGTCAGCCCGCTTTGCAGCGTGCCACGACAGGCTTCGGCGGTGCGCACATTGGCGCGGACCGATATGTTCATGCCGATGAACCCTGCCGCCCCCGACAGGATCGCCCCGATCAGAAATCCGACCGCGGAGGTGACGCCCAGAAAATAGAGTACCAGCACGGCCACGACCAAGCCGACGATGGCGATGGTGGTGTACTGGCGGCTCAGATAGGCCTTCGCCCCCTCCTGAATCGCGCTGGCGATCGCCTGCATGGCGTCATTGCCGGCTGGCTGACTCAGCACCTGGCGGCTGGTGAACAGGCCGTAGATGATGGCTAATAAGCCGCATCCTATGGCGATATAGACAATTTGCATGGACGTTCCTCTCCCCCTGTTATGACTATCATCGACCGCTCCGCAGGGAATGACGGGCAGGCGAAAGGCGCAAAAGCGGGCGGCCGGACGAGGACGGTCCGGCATCGGGCACCGCGTCAATCAGCAACATGGTAGCGCGCATAAGCGGTCCAACCGGGCTGAGAATAGGGTGGAAAGAAGCTACAGCCCAGACGGCGCGCGTCAAGATGGGTTGGGGATGAGGCGCGGAGTCGCTCGCGTTCGGCGCGGGCTTCTGTCGGACCGTGTATGTCGAGCGGCAAGGCGTTGTGGACCGGTTGCATTTGTCCTAGTCTGCGGTCCATGGACGATCAGGAAACCGGCCAGCTCAAGAGCATCGCCGATCTGGCGCGCCTGGCCGGCGTGTCGGTGTCCACCGTGTCGCGGGCGCTGACCGGCAAGGGCGCGCTCAGCAAGCGGACGCGGGACCATATTCAGGCGTTGGCCGACCGGCACGGCTTCCGGCTCAATGTCGCCGCCCAGAATCTGCGCCTTGGTCGCACCGGGGCGATCGCGGTGCTGATGCCGCTGGGTCATGCCCGCGGTCAGCAATTGTCCGACCCCTTCTTCGTGGCGATGCTGGGCTTCCTGGCCGATGCGTTGACGACACGCGGTTATGACCTGCTGCTGTCGCGTGTATTGCCCGACCGGGACGACTGGCTCGACACCTTCATTCGCACTGGCCGCACCGACGGGGTCATCATCATCGGCCAGTCGGACCAGGGTGCCGTGCTGGACCGCGTCGCCGCCCATTACCGGCCGATGGTGGTCTGGGGCGAACAGGCGGCGGACGGCGGTCCCGCCACGGTGGGCGCTGATAATGAAGCGGGCGGGCGGCTGGCGGCGCAGCATCTGGTGGAGCGCGGCCGACGCCGACTGGCCTTCTTCGGCGATGTCGGCGTGCCCGAATTCGCCGCCCGCCATGCCGGTTTCCTCGCTGGCCTGCCCGCTGCGTTGCGCGGCGACGTTGCCCTCGTCCGCAGCCCGCTCACGCCGGAGGCGAGCCTTGCCACGGCGCTCGACTGGTTCGCCGCCGGCCATCGCCCCGACGGTATTTTCGCTGCGTCCGACGTGGTGGCGATGAGCCTGCTGTCGGCCGCGGCGGACCATGGCCTGCGCGTGCCGCAAGACCTGTCGATCATCGGCTTCGACGACATCCCGCTCGCCCGCCTGGCCCGACCGCCGCTCACCACCATCCGGCAGGATATAGAGGCGGGGGCGCATCATCTGGTCGACCTGCTGTTCCGCCGCATTGGCGGGGAAGACGCCGGATCGGTGCAGATCGCTCCCGAACTGGTCGTCCGCGAAACCAGTTAGAGCCCGGCGACGATCGCCTTGGCGGCGCGGGTGACATCGTCCCAGGTCAGGTCGAACCCGGCATCGTCGCCATAATAGGGATCGACCACGCCCGTCCCCGCGCGCCCCGGCACCAGATCCATCAACAGACGCAGCGACGCGGTGCCGTCCGACGGGCGGATGCGGCGCAGATTTTTCAGATTGTCGGCGTCGAGCGCGAAGATATGGGTGAAGCGGTGGAAATCCGCTGGCGCGACCTGTCGCCCCCGATAGCCGCTGATGTCGATGCCATGGCGCAGCGCCACCGCCTGCGCCCGGCGATCGGGCGGGTGGCCGACATGCCAGTCGCCGGTTCCGGCCGAATCGACGGTCATGTCCAGCCCGGCGCTTTGCGCCTCCGCCCGAAGCGCGGCTTCGGCCAGCGGCGAGCGGCAGATATTGCCCAGGCAGACGAAGAGGACGGAGGGCACCGTCATCAATCCGCCGCCGCCGTGGACAGCCCCAGCCCCGGCACGCCGATCGAGCGCTTGCCCGAAAAATCGGTGCGGGCGACGATGACGCCCAGTTTTTCCATATAGTCGATCAGCCGCCGCACCCGCCCCGGCGAACTGGTGCCATAGGCGCGCGCCAGATGCGCGTCGTCGGGGCAGGGCAGCCCCGCCATCGCAGCGCGGGCGATCAGCAGGAAGGGGGCGAGCATATCTTCGGGCAGCGGCTCCGCCGCCTTCATCGCGTCGGCCCAGCGCGGGTCATGCGCATCGGCCATCCCCGCCTGCGCCATGGCGAAGCGCTTGCGGAAGGCGGGCAGGTCCAGCGGGGGCGTGCGCAGCCCCTTCATCCGGCAGCGGACGCCGAAATCCTGATAAAGGGTCGAGACGCTGGGGGCGGCATCGCCCAGATCGGCGACGATCTCCTCCAGCACGGCGACGACCACCGGCTCGTTCTGGCCGAAATCCAGTTCCGGCGCGGCGGGCCGGGCCGACGGCGTATCGGCGAGCGCGCGGATGATCTCCTCGGCCGGGCGCGGCGGGGGATCGGCGCGGGGGGCAGGGGTGGGCAGCGTGTCGTCCGCGTGGTTGGCGAACAATAATTCCTGCAAATCCTCGCCACTGGTGGTGGGCGGGGCGATCAGCTTGTGTGCGCCGCCGCGCGTACCGGTCTTGACCGCACCGATCTTCACATTGACGGGCCGCCGCGCGATCGCCGGGCCAAGGCCCAGAAAACGCCCGCGCTCTAGATCGCGAATCTGCTCCGCCTGCCGCCGCTCCATGCCCAGCAGATCGGCGGCGCGCGCCATGTCGATGTCCAGAAAGGTGCGGCCCATCAGGAAATTGGACGCCTCGGCCGCGACATTCTTGGCGAGTTTCGCCAGCCGCTGGGTCGCGATCACACCAGCAAGGCCACGCTTGCGCCCGCGGCACATCAGGTTGGTCATGGCGGCGAGGCTCAGACGCCGCGCCTCGTCCGACACGTCGCCCGCCGAAACGGGCGCGAACATCTGCGCCTCGTCCACCACCACCAAAGCGGGATACCAATGGTCGCGCGGCGCATCGAACAGGGTGGACAGGAAGGTCGCGGCGCATTTCATCTGCGCCTCCAACTCCAGCGACTCCAAGCTGAGCACCACCGACGCGCGATGTTCGCGGATGCGCATCGCCATCTTGACGATCTCGCGCTCATTATAGTCGCCCGCGTCGATCACGATATGGCCATAGGCGTCGGCCAGGGTGACGAAATCGCCCTCCGGGTCGATCACCACCTGTTGCACCATCGGCGCGGATTCTTCGAGCAGGCGGCGCAGCAGATGCGACTTACCAGACCCCGAATTGCCCTGAACGAGCAGCCGGGTGGCGAGCAATTCCTCGACATCGACCAGCACGGCGTTGCCGTGGCTGTCGGTCCCTATGCTGATGCTGGCGGTCACGATGCGTCTTTGGCGCAGGGGGTGGGGGAGTGCAAGGGTGGTTGCGGGGGCGGCGTGCGGATGGGGCGTTTGCCGAAGTATACAGCATCGTCGGGTGAATCGGGCCAATAGTCCGGTTGAAGCCCCGGCAAAGCTGTCGTCAGGCCCCGCCGGGGTAAGGATCGGGTCACGACAGGGTCACGCCGACGCGCCGTCAAGGTCACGGCCGCGCCATCGCGACGCAACAGGGTTGGAAAAGGGGCGCGTCCTCGGCGGGTCACTGACGCGGCTGCGGGGTGGCTGGCGAAATGTCGGGCGCGAAGGGATCGGCCATGCGTTCGGCATGGTGGGTCAACGCCCAGTCCCAGCTGCGATCGAACATCGTGCCGGTCAGGCGACGGCGCAGGCGATGCGCGCTGGTGGGCGACATGCCGACGCTGCGCGCGGCAGCGGCAACTGTGCCTGTGTCGAGCAGGGCGATCAGGAAGAGACGCTGTTTGGCGGGTGTCCAATGGGCGCGATCGGCGGCTGGCGGCGAGGGCGCGGCGGTTTGCGGGGCGGAGTGCTGGTCCATCGAAGAGGATAGATCAGAGGATGTCGCAATAGGAAAGGGGATTTGTGGGGGTGGCTTACTCCTTCCTTCTCCCCTCCCTGAAAGGGAGGGGTTGGGGGTGGGTTCCGCCGAGGCACTCGGCGGTCTTGTCCAATATCACGGTCAGCACGCCGTCCAAATTCTCGAACACGTCTCCATTCCAGAACCGCAAAATCGTCCATCCCTGACTTTCGAGGAAAGCTGTTCGCTGCTGGTCGTAAGCAAAGGCATCGTGATGCTGAGAACCGTCGAACTCCAGCGCGAGCTTGGCGGTCCGACATGCCATATCCAATATATAGGGACCAACGACCAGTTGCCGGGTGAAACGCGGCCGGTAGCGAGATAGCTGTTTCCACACCATCCTCTCGGCGTCGGTCTGGCCGTTGCGCAATGCGCGTGCATTGGCGGTCATATGTTCGGGGATACGACGCATGACGGAATGATAGCGAGGCACGCTTCGCGCGCCTACCCACCCCCGGCCCCTCCCTTTCAGGGAGGGGAGAGGTTGATTGACGTAAGCGACACAATGGTCGCTGGCGGTGATTCAAGGGGCTAGTTCTGTCGCCGTTACCTTCTTTCGCCCATCCGTAACCTCCGCTTGACCCTTCCCCTGTTGCAATGCAGCATCCCTGCCATGGCGACTCTTTCCTCCTCCCCGTCCGTTCCTGCGATCACGCAAAATCCCGACATCCGCTATCTGGGGCGGCTGCTGGGCGATGTCATTCGCGCTTATGGGGGGGAGAAGCTCTATAAGCAGACCGAATATATCCGTTCCGCTTCGGTTGATCGGGCGCGGGGGTTGCAGGGGGCGGACCTGACGGACACGGGGCTGGACGCGCTCGATCTGGACGATACGCTCAATTTTACGCGCGGCTTCATGCTGTTTTCGATGCTCGCCAATCTGGCCGAGGATCGGCAGGGGGTGGCGGCCGAGCCGGGGGCGGATGTCGCGTCTGCCGTCGCGCGGCTGGAATCGCATGGCATCGGCAAGGATGCGGTGCTGGATTTGCTGGCGCACAGCCTGATGGTGCCGGTGCTGACCGCCCACCCGACCGAGGTGCGGCGCAAGAGCATGATCGACCACAAGAATCGCATCGCCGACCTGATGCTGCTCAAGGATGCGGGCCGCGAAGAGACGGCCGAGGGCGAAAATCTGGACGAGGCGATTTTCCGCCAGATCGCTTTGCTGTGGCAAACGCGGCCGTTGCGGCGCGAGAAATTGTTCGTGGCCGACGAAATCGACAATGTGCTCGCTTATTTTCGCGACACTTTCCTGCCGGTGCTGCCTGCGCTTTATGCGCGGTGGGAGCGGGTGCTGGGCGCGCGGCCGCAAAGCTTCCTGCGGGTGGGGTCGTGGATCGGCGGCGATCGCGACGGCAATCCCTTCGTCCAGGCGCCGCAATTGGAGTTCGCGCTGAAACGCGGTTGCCAGGCGGCGATCGCTTATTATCTCGACGCGTTGCACGCGCTGGGGGCGGAATTGTCGCTCTCGACCGAGCTTGCCCATGTGCCCCAAGCGGTGCTGGACCTGGCGGAGGCGAGCGGCGACGCATCGCCCAGCCGCAAGGATGAACCCTATCGCCGTGCGCTGAGCGGCATTTATGCGCGGCTGGCAGCGACCTGCATCGCGCTGACCGGCGGGCAGCCGGCGCGGCCGTCGAGCCTGAAGGGCGAGGCCTATGCCACGCCCCAGGATTTCCGCCGCGATCTGGTGACAGTGGCGCAAGGGTTGGCGAGCGAGGGCGACGGCGCGTTGTCGACCGGCGGGGCGCTGGGGCGGCTGATCCGCGCGGTGGAGACGTTCGGCTTTCACCTCGCCACGCTCGACATGCGGCAGAACAGCGCCGTGCATGAACGGGTGGTGGCGGAGCTACTCAAGACCGCCGGGGTGGAGGCGGACTATCTGGCGCTCGACGAATATGCGCGGATCGCGCTGCTGCGCCGGGAACTGGCGAGCAATCGCCCGCTGGGGTCGCGCTTTTCGGCCTATGGCGAGGAGACGACGTCGGAACTGGCGATCGTCCATGCCGCCGCCACCGCGCACCGGCTTTATGGGCCAGCCTGCATCACCCATTATATCATTTCCAAGGCCGAAAGCGTGTCCGACATGCTGGAGGTCAACATCCTGCTGAAGGAAGCGGGGTTGTGGCAGGCGGGCGTTGATGGCGCGCCGCCGCAGACCGCGATCATGGCGATCCCGCTGTTCGAGACGATCGCCGATCTGGAGGCCGCGCCCGCCATCATGACCGCCTATTTCGGCCTGCCCGAAATCGCTGGCGTGGTGAAGGCGCGGGGCCATCAGGAAGTGATGATCGGCTATTCCGACAGCAACAAGGATGGCGGTTACATCACATCGACCTGGAGCCTGTACAAGGCGAGCCAGGCGCTGGAGCCGGTGTTCGCCGATGCCGGCGCGGCGATGCAGCTGTTCCACGGTCGCGGCGGCGCGGTGGGGCGCGGGGGCGGGTCGGCCTTCGCCGCGATCCAGGCGCAGCCGCGCGGCAGCGTGCAGGGGCGCATCCGCATCACCGAACAGGGCGAGATGATCGCAGCGAAATTCGGGTCGCGCGACGTCGCCATGACCAATTTGGAGGCGATGACCAGCGCGACCCTGCTCGCCAGCCTGGAGCCGGAAGGGGTGTCGGACCGCGACGCCGCGCGCTTTTCCGCGGCGATGGACGAGCTATCGAAAAACGCCTTCGCCGCCTATCGCGACCTGGTTTACGGTACGGAGGGGTTCAAGGAATTTTTCCGCCAGCTAACCCCCATACAGGAGATTTCGGGCCTGAAGATCGGGTCGCGCCCGGCCAGCCGGACCAAGAGCAACGCGATCGAGGATCTGCGGGCCATCCCGTGGGTGTTCAGCTGGGCGCAGGCGCGGGTGATGCTGCCGGGCTGGTATGGCGTGGGGCAGGCGCTGGAACAGTTTGAGGACAAGGCGTTGCTGGCCGACATGGGGCAGCATTGGTCGTTCCTGAAATCCGCGCTCGCCAATCTGGAGATGGTGCTGGCCAAGTCCGACCTGGGCATCGCGGCGCGCTACCTGCCACTGGTGGAGGATCAGGCCGCGGGCGAGGCGATGTTCGGGCGTATCCGCGAGGGGTGGGGGCAGGCGCATGACGGGCTGCTCGCCGCCACCGGCCAGTCGCGGTTGCTGGAAAAGAATCCAGCGCTCGACGAATCCATCCGGCTGCGGCTGCCCTATATCGAGCCGCTGAACCTGCTTCAGGTGGAATTGCTCAAGCGCCACCGCGCGGGCGAAGATGATCCGCGGATCAAGGAGGGGATCGAATTGTCGATCAACGCGATCGCGACGGCGCTAAGGAATAGCGGGTAAGCAAAGAAAGCTAACCCTCCCTCCCTCCGTTCGCCCTGAGCCTGTCGAAGGGCTTTACTTTTCTTCGAAAGAAGGACAGGGCTTCGACAGGCTCAGCCCGAACGGAATTGGGGGCGGGCGGCGTGCGATCTGAGGCTCGCTACACCAGCCCCAGCTTGCTCAATTCCCCCAGCAAAGCGGCGGGCATGGCGTCCAGGTCGTCAGCCTCGCCGCCCTCCAGGTCGGACGGCGCGTCCGCATCCTCCAGATAGCGCCAGCCCTGATGCGCGCGCTTGGGTTTGCCGCGGACCGGGATCAGGCGCGGTTCCAGCCTGATCCAGTGGCGACCCTGGCCGGTTTCCTCGAAGCCCAGGATCGGGCTGCGGCCGACCAGCATATGGCCGTGAATCCAGTAGAGCGATCCGCCCGCCATCTCCTCCACCCGCTTGGGCAAATAGCGGGTCGTGATCCGCGCTTCGCCATCATGGCTTTCCAGCCAGGCGCGTAAGGATGCGGGGCTTTCGCTGCGAAAGGCGATCTTGGTCATGTGAAGCGGCATCAAACAGGAGATGGGCAGCAGCGCCGCGCAGGTCAATGCGCGATCAGGTCAGGAAAATCGTCGCCAGCCCCAAAAAGGTGAAGAAGCCCAGCGAATCGGTCATCATCGTCACGAACACTGCCGATGATACGGCCGGATCGATATTGCGGCGATCCAGCGTTACCGGGATCAGTACGCCCGCCAGCCCCGCCACCATATTGTTGATGAGGATGGCGGTCGCGAACACCAGCGACAGGCCGAGTTGGCCGTAGATGATGTAGGAGCCGATGCCGATCAGCACGCCGAGCACCGATCCATTGGTCGCGGCGATGCGAAATTCCCGCACAATCATGCGCAGCGTGTTGGAACTGGTGACCTGATTGGTGGCGATGGCGCGGACCATGACCGCCAGCGTCTGCGTGCCCGCATTGCCGCCCATGCCCGACACGATGCCCATCAGCGCGGCCAGCATCGCCAGACGTTCGATCGTATGTTCGAACAGGCCGACCACCGATGCGGCGATCATGGCGGTGCCGAGATTGACGACCAGCCAGACCAGGCGGGTGCGCACCGTCATCAGGATCGGCTGGTTGATGTCGCCTTCGCCCGCGCCCGACAGGCGCAATATGTCCTCGCCCGCTTCTTCGGCGATGATGTGGACGACGTCGTCGACCGTGATCATGCCGACCAGACGGCCCGCCGAATCGACCACCGCGGCGGAGATCAGCGCATATTTCTGGAAGCGCAGCGCGACTTCCTCCTGGTCCATGTCGACCGGGATCAGCGTCTGTTCGCGCTTCATCAGGTCGGTCATGGCGATGCCGCGGGGGCAGGTCAGTATCCAGCTAAGCTGGCAATAGCCGATCGGCCGATGCGCCGCGTCAACCACATAGATTTCCCAGAAATCCTGCGTCAGGTCCGCATTGTCGCGGAGATAGTCGATCACCTGGCCCACGGTCATATGCTGGGGCACCGCCACCAGATCGCGCTGCATCAGGCGGCCGGCGGATTCTTCCGGATAGGATAGCGCGCTTTGGATCGCCGCGCGGTCTTCAGGGTCCAGCGCATCCAGGACAGCCTGCTGGTCGGCCTCCTCCATATCCTCGATCATCGCGACGGCGTCGTCGGTGTCGAGTTCGGCGGCAAATTCCGCCACCTGTTCGGGTGCCAGCGCCCCGATCAGGTCGTCGCGGACATAATCGTTCAGTTCCGACAGCACTTCCGCGCCAACCAGGTCGCCCAGCGCGGCGGCGACATCGGCGCGCTGGTCCGCTGGCGTCAGTTCCAGAAGGTCGGCGATGTCGGCCGGATGGAGCGGCGACACCAGGTCGCGCGCCTTTTCGCTGTCGCCATCCTCCACCGCGTCCAGCACGGAGGACAGGAATGCAGGCTTCAGCCGATCATCCTCGTCCAGGCCCGTTTCGGCCTGTTCGAGGATCGCCTCATCGTCAGTCTCGTCCCCACGCAACAGGGGTTCGGCTGGATCGCCGCGCTCGCTCATGGCGCCCCCTACTGTCCGGTTCCTGTAACATGGCGATGCTTTCGCCCATGCAGCATGGAATTGCAATGGGTGACGGGCGGGGACGCCTTCTCCACAAGAAACTTCCATCCCCTTTTGAAGCCTCTATATGGGGGGCATCACCCCTTCCCATATTGAGAGGATGCTTCATGGCCGACGAAACCCTTACCCTTACCCTCGACAGCGGCGGCGACGTCGTAATCAAGCTGCGCCCCGACCTCGCCCCCGGCCATGTCGCGCGCATCGTGGAAAACGCCAAGGAAGGCTTTTATGACGGCGTGGTTTTCCACCGCGTCATCCCCGGCTTCATGGCGCAGGGCGGCGATCCGACCGGCACCGGCATGGGCGGTCACCCCAACAAGCCCGACATCAAGGCCGAATTCAGCCGTGAAAAGCATGTGCGCGGCGTGTGCTCGATGGCCCGTTCGTCCAACCCGAACAGCGCCAACAGCCAGTTTTTCATCTGCTTCGACGACGCCACCTTCCTGGACGGCCAATATACCGTCTGGGGCGAAGTGACGTCGGGCATGGAACATGTCGACGCCCTGCCCAAGGGCGAGCCGCCGCGCACACCGGGCAAGATCGTCACGGCGACCGTCGCCTGAGCGCGACCTGATACGGAATAGAAAAAGCGTCCGGTCGCGAAGACCGGGCGCCTTTTTGTATCCGCAATGGCTTTCGCCGCCGAAACAAGGTGACTTTAGCTCATCCATCCCCGCTCGTGCTGAGTAGGGGCTGAGCGAAGTCGAAGTTGAACAGGTCGGATCGTCCCCCGGACGATCCTGAACCATCCGGAGGATGGTTCATCTGTTCAAGTATCGAAGCATCCAGGGCTGCGGGCGATCCTTCAATACGCCATTTGCCCTTCGGTCGTCTCCGAATCCGACTTCACTCAATGGCTAATCAGGACGAACGGATTTGGCAGAACGTCTGGCGTTTAAGGCCTTCTCGCCATCCCGTCCGTCATCGAAATGGGTTGCGCCGCCTCCGCGCCGTTCGCCGCATCGGGCATAGCCGCCGGCGGCTGCCATGCGCCGATCGATTCGATGTGCCAGCGCCGCTGTTCCGGCGTCGATCCGGGGACGTCATCGACCCGGCGCAACACCACCTGCCGCAGCACATGCCAGGGATGGCCGTTGGCGGCGATGCGGCCATAGACCTGCACCGGCACCGTCACATAGGTCGATCCCGCCGTCCCTTCCGGTTCGGACGGCGCACCGACATTGGCATGGATTTCGCCAAAGCCGCGGAAGCGCGAGGCGAAATGGGCGTCATCCTGCGATCCGATCGCGCCGACCGGATTCCACAGATCCTGCGCATCCTCGAACCGTTTTTCCTCCAGCAGGCCATAATAGCCCTGCACCACCTGCGCCGCGCCCTGCGCGCTGTCGGGATCGATCGATCCTTCGGCGATCGGGGCGGGATCGACGGGCAGGCCGCCCGGCGTGCCGGGGGCGGGGGGATTAAGCGGCTCCATCACCGCCATCGCTTCGCTGCGGACGTTATTTTCCACCTGCGCCGCATTGGCGCCATTGGCGATATTGTCGATCGCGCTTTCCTCCCGCCCGTCGCAGGCCGCGACGAGCAGGAGGCAGAGCAGGGCGGCGGTCGTCGTCGCTATCCGCATCAGTTCGGGCGGACCCGTGCTGCCGGTTCACGTCCACGTCCGCCACCACCCCAATCGCGCTGCGGGCGCGGCTGGCTCACCTGCGGCCGGGACGGTCGGGGTTGCGGCTGGACCTGCGGCCGGGTCTGGGGCTGGCGCAGGCCCGGTTGGGGCGTGGGCCGTGCGCCGTCGGGCCGGTTGCCGCCATTGCCGCGCCACTGGTTACGGTCGCGACCCTGGCCGTCATTCTGACCCCGGCCCCAATTGCCGCCATTTTCGTTGCCCTGGGGCGGACGCGGCGGCCGGGTGGCGTTGCCATTGCCAGGACGAGGATCGCGATCGCGCCAATTGCCGTCGCGATTGCCGTCCCAGTTCCGATCTCGGCCGTCCCGATCCCGGCCGCGCCAGCGACCATCGTCGCCGCGCTCGGCCCGGCGGCCTTCCCAATAGCGGCGCTGGCCGTCATTCCAGCGATGGCGTCGGCCGCCACGGTCATAGATATAATAGCCGCTGCCCGGATAGTAGAAATTGTCGTACCAGCCGCCATATCCGCCAGGCTGGTAATAGCCCGACTGCCCATAATAGCCGTCGTCATAATAGCCGCCATTGCCATAATAGCCGCTACCCACGCTTACGCCGCCATAGCCATAGCCGTCATCATAGGCGCAACCACCCAGGGCCAGTGCGCTTGCAAGTCCGATTACCGCCAGGAACCGATGTCGGATGCCCGTCATCGCCTTTCTCCTCATCTCCATCTGATACCTTGCGTAACGCGGCCCGGTTGAATTGGTTGTGAATGGATTATCCTTTCTGGGCCAGCGTTTATCGCGGGTTCAGAAAAGTCGGCTTTCGTTCATCGGGGCGACAGAAAGCGTGTTCTTTCCGTCACATAATCGCCTTTCGACCGACTTTTGTGGATTGTGCAGGAAACCTTCCGGCCGGTCCGGTCATTCTTCCCGTGTCGATCGCAGCCGCTTTGAGCGCCGCGTCGGCCCGGCGGGTCCACACCGCCGCTCAACAAATCAACAATAGACAAAGGGTCACACCCATGAAGACATTGCTTTTTTCGGCAGCCGCCGCCGCGTTCCTGTTGCCTGCCGCCGCCATGGCGCAAGACGACGCCGGTTCGTCCACCCGCCGCATCGAACCTTATGTCGGCGTGATGGGCGGCGTGCATAATTATGACAGCGAAACAAGCAAGGAAGGCATCCCCCCCGTCGGCTATAAGGGCCGCATGGTCGAAGGCGTGGCGGGCGTGAACGTCAATGTCGCCGGGCCGCTGGTCCTGGGTGTCGAGGGCACCGCGTCCAAGGGCGTGTCGGGCGATATCGATTGGGAATATGGCGCGGCGGGCCGCGTCGGCGTGAAAGCGGGCAAGGACAGCATGATTTTCACCAAGGTCGGCTATCAGTGGACCAATTTCGACGCGCTGGGCAAGGATAGCCGTGACTATCACGGCATGACCTATGGCGCGGGCGTCGAACTGTCGCCCGCCGACATGGGCGGTTCGGCCCAGAGCAGCAATATCCGCCTGCGCGTGCAGGCCGACACGACCGGTGATTTCCACTCGATCCGCCCGATGGCGGGCGTCGTCGCGAAATTCTGATCGCCAATATTCAAGCATAGGCGGGGGCGGGCCGATACGGTTCGCCCCGCCTTAAACTCAGCTTCCGAATGGAAGTTGGGGTGCGGAACGGCTTCCTTGGACTGTAGCCGTTCCGCATTCCTGCCTATTTAGCCAGCGCATTCAGGCCAGTGCCGTCAGCCGCGCGCCGATGCCGCGCAGGTCTTCGACAAAGCGAGCCTGTTCCTCCGCGCGGCGATCCTCGTCCGGCAGGCGCAGCAAATAGCTCGGATGCACCGTCACCCACCCTTCCGCACCGCCATCGAGCGCGATCGCCTGACCCCGCGTCCGGCTAATCGTCACCGCTTTACCCAGCATCGCGCGAGCCGCCGACGCGCCCAGCGCAACGATGACGCGCGGGCGGACCAGGTCGATCTCCTGGCTCAACCACCATCGGCACGCTTCGATCTCGCCCGCATCGGGTGATTGATGCAGGCGGCGCTTCCCGCGCCGCTCGAACTTGAAATGCTTCACCGCATTGGTGATGTAAGCGCGCGATCGGTCGACGCCCGCCTCCGCCAGCGCCCGATCGAACAACTGCCCCGCCGGTCCCACGAACGGCCGTCCGGCCAAATCCTCCTGATCGCCGGGCTGTTCGCCGATGAATAGCAGAGGCGCGTCGAGCTGGCCTTCGCCGAACACGGTTTGCGTGGCGTCCCGGTGCAACGGGCAGCGGGTGCAGCCCATCGCCGCCTCGCGTATTGACGCCCAGACGGTCGCGCTATTGCCCTGTCTTTTAGGCGGCGCTTTTTCGGGCAGCGGCGCGGTCGCGATCATGGCTGCCTCGCGCGCCTGCGCCCCGGCGACAAGCGCGGGGATGAGCGCGGCTTCGGGCAGGT
Organism: Pseudomonadota bacterium; assembly: GCA_040389985.1. Classification (GTDB taxonomy): domain Bacteria; phylum Pseudomonadota; class Alphaproteobacteria; order Sphingomonadales; family Sphingomonadaceae; genus Sphingobium. The sequence continues at coordinate 50,691 of JAZJZH010000011.1, read as the reverse complement.
TGCGCCAATATTTCTTCGGCATTTCGGACAGCATCGCCCCGGTCTTGAGTCGGGCCGGGTTGAAGATCGCGGCATAATAGCCCTTCCACATCTCCTCGACCGGGTCGTCGGCGGGCGCATCGCCGCGGCTGGCGCCCGGTCCCTCGGTCAGGACGTCGCCATCCCAGTGGATGCTGACCTCCGGCGTCAGGATCGACCAGCGCATCGACGCGAAGCGGCGCAGGAAGAAGCCGGCATTGGCGCGCACGATATGATGATCGGGTTCGAACCAAGCGATAAAGCGCGGGCCTGTGTCATCCTCCAGCGCGCGGAACCGCACGAAGGCGCGCATCTTGTGAATGTCGCGGCGCACCGCTTTGGACAAGATATCGACCCGGCGCAGCAGCGGATCGGCCTTGTCCTCCATCAGGCCCGGCCGATCGCGCAGGCGGTAGAGTAGCGCATAGACCAGGGCGAAGCGTTCGGGATCGCTGTGCAGGATCGCGCTTTGGGCCAGATCGACAAAGGCGCGCGGCACGGAAAAGCCTACGCCGGGTCGGTCAGGGGGCAGGGGCGCGTCGCCGAACAGATCGCCCCCTGCATCCCCCACCTGCCAGACAATATTGGCGGGATCGACGCCCTGCATCGCCAGCCGCCGCGCCGCCGCCCGCCAGCCGTCGAAATCGTCAGGGGCGGTCAGCGCGATGCGATACATGGCATCCGATCTACGCCCGACGACGACGGGCTGATTGAAGGTCCGGCCTTCAGTCCTCGGCCTGCGCGCGCGCCAGTTCCGCCGGCTTGCGCTTGGCGAACAGCTTGCCCAGTTTGTCTTCCTCTTCCGCCGTCAGTTCCTTGGCGGCGTCGGGGAACATCTCCTCCTCTTCCTCCTCGATATGGTGAAGGTAGCGTTTCTTCATTTCTGCGAATTTCTTGCGCCAGGCCTCGCCATTGAATTTGAGGTCGTCCAACTCTTCGAGATAATCGTCGATTTCCTTGTGCTCGGATACGCTGTGCTGCGCATCCTCGCGCAGGTCCGGGCGGGCCAGCATGGTGGCGTAGAGGGTTTCCTCCTCCGCGGCAGCATGGGCAGACACTTCCACCTTGAACTCGTCGAACAGCTTTTCCAGCTGCTTTTCGTCCTTCGCGGCGTCGGCCATCTTGGCGAACAGCGCGCGATGGGTGTCGTGATCCTGCTTCAGGCGGTCGAAAATATTGGCGTCGGCCATGGTTGGTCCTCCTCTTCCAAGGACAGACAACGACAGGCGGAGCAATTGGCTCCCGCCAAAAAGCCGACCGATATTTAGCCGAACAGAAAGCGGAAGATGATTGCGACCGGAACCCAGAGCAAGGCACCCAGCAGGCTGGCGGCCCAGAGCTGCACCACGTCGCGGCGGAAGCGGACGGCAAGGCCACTGTCAGGCAGGCCGCCGCGTTCCAGCATCTGCCAGCGTCGTTCCAGCCCGCGCGCGGCCACGGCATAGCCGCCGATCGCGACGATGACGCCCAGATGCAGGACGAGTGAGCCGCCCGTCTTGGCGACGATGCCGATCTGAAGCAGGCAGAACACCACCAGCGCGGCGGCCAGATGCGTGCTGATCCGCTTCGCAAAACCCTTGCGCGGATGTGTATGATTGCCGAGCGCCGTCGCCAAAGCCCAGAACTCCTTGCTTGACCCTGGAAACAGGATTTCACGAGTCGCGGCATGGATCAACCCGAAATCGGCGTTCAGGCGAACAAATCGAGCTGCCGTGCGGGCGGCGCGACCCGCGCGCGCAAATCGACGCTGTCGATCAGCGCCAAAGGCCGCCAGTCGGCCGCGATCAGGAACGGGCGCAATTTCTTGATCGATGTCGTCAGGCGCGCGACATCGTCCAGCCGCAGGCGGCGATGGCGGCGGCTCATCAGGATACGGTCCACCGCCTTCACCCCCAGGCCCGGCACCCGCAACAGCGCCTCGCGCGGGGCGCGGTTGACATCGACCGGGAAGGTCGCGCGATGGTTGAGCGCCCAGGCGAGTTTGGGATCGATGTCGAGTGGCAGGCAACCCGTCGCCGCATCGGTCGCCGCGGCGATCTCCGTCGCGTCATAGCCATAGAAGCGGATCATCCAGTCGGACTGATAGAGCCGATGTTCGCGCAGTAACGGCGGTCGCTTGAGCGGCAGCACCGCGCTGGGCGAAGGAATGGGGGAAAAGGCGCTGTAATAGACGCGGCGCAGCTTGTGCCGGTCATAGAGGCTGCTGGCCCGCGCGATGATCGCCCGGTCGTCGGCCGCGTCGGCGCCCACGATCATCTGGGTCGACTGGCCGGCAGGCGCGAAGCGCGGCGCGCTCTTATATTTGCGGCGGGCGTCCTGCCCATCCTCCATGTCGCTGCGCAAGCGGCTCATCGCCCCTTCGATCCGCACGCCGTCCTTTTCCGGGGCGAGGCGCTTGAGCCCGCTTTCGGTCGGCAGCTCGACATTGATCGACAGCCGGTCGGCATGAAGCCCCGCCTGGTGGATCAGCGCCGGGTCGGAGTCGGGTATCGTCTTCAAATGGATATAGCCGCGGAAATGATGATCTTCACGCAGGGACCGCGCCACTTCGACCATCTGTTCCATCGTATAGTCGGACGAGCGGATGATGCCCGACGAAAGGAACAGCCCCTCGATATAATTGCGGCGATAGAAGCTCAATGTCAGGTCCACCACCTCCTGCGCGGTGAAGCGCGCGCGGCGGACATCGCTCGACCGGCGGTTGATGCAATAATGGCAGTCGAAGATGCAACTGTTGGTCAGCAAAATCTTGAGCAGCGAAATACAGCGGCCGTCGGGCGCATAGGCGTGGCAGATGCCCATGCCCTCGGTCGATCCGATCCCCTTGCCCCCGCGGCTGTCGCGCTTGGTGGTGCCGGACGATGCGCAGGACGCATCATATTTGGCCGCATCGGCGAGGATTTCGAGTTTCGAACGGGTGGAAAGCTGGGCCATATCGTTCCTGATATGTTCGTGTGATGCGCTTGTCCATGATTTCGATCAACTCTGGTCCAAGGGACAGGGGCGGCAGGGGATGGGGCAACAGGGGTGGCGCGGGGAGCCAACCATGCTATGCGCGTCGCCATGCACAGCAGTAGCGGTTCCGTCGACGTCGACGGCTTCACATATGAATGGGAATTGCGGCGCGAGCCGCAGTGGAGCGATATCGACGGGTGGAAGGGCATGGCCATCGCCCTGTTGCAGAAGGATATGCAGCGCGGCGCGTTGCTGGAATTTCCCCCACCCAAGCGGCTGCTCAAGGGGTTGCAGCGCGGCCGGCTCCAGATCAACGATGCGATGATCGCGCGCGGCATCCGCGCCGCGTTGGAGGCGGGCTGGGAACCCGGATCGCGCGGCAAGCCGATGGTGTTCACGGTCGACGCCGAAGGCAATTGATCGGCGCGCCGGTCGGTCGGCCTCTATGACGTCCCTGATTGAGGCTCGGCCCGTATCGTTCGTTATAGGCAATGGCGAAGCGAACAGGGAGACAGGCGATGGACAGGCGCGCATTTCTGGGCCGGGGCATGGGCGGCATGGCGGCGCTGTCGCTGGCGAGCGCGGGCCGCACGGCCAGTCTCGACACCCTGCCGCCGCCGATCCGGGCGACCCCCGATCGCCTGTTCCGCGTCACCGTCTGCCTGCGTCCCTTTCGCGCCGCCGGGCCGCGGATAGAGGTGGAGCGGGTCGGGTCCAAGCGGGTCGTCCATAATTATGGCCATGGCGGCAGCGGCTGGTCGCTGTCCTGGGGGTCGGCGCAGGTCGCGGTCGGCATGGCGCTGGCGGACGGGGTGCGCGACGTCGCGGTGATAGGTGCGGGCGCGCTGGGTCTGACCGCCGCGCTGACCGCCCAGCGCGCCGGGGCCAACGTCACCATCTACGCCAAGGAGCAATTCCCCTATGTCCGCTCCGCCCGCGCGACCGGCAGTTGGACGCCCGACAGCCGCATCGCCATGCAAAAGGCGGTTGATCCGGGTTTCGGCGACCGGTGGGAAGCGATGGCCCGCGCGGCCTTCACCATGCACCAGAGCTATCTGGGCCTGCCCGGCGACCCGGTCGAATGGACCGACCGCTACATGCTGTCGGACACGCCCTTCGGGACAGCGGAGCCGGAGGCGCCGGCGGCCGACCATCCCGACGATTTCCTCCGCCTCGAACATCGGCTGGCCGACATCACCCCGCGCTCGGTCGAGCTGGCCCCCGGCACCCATCCCTTCCGCCCGACCTATGCCCGGCGCGGCAGCGGCCTGACCTTCAACGTCGCCGACCTGGCCCATCAACTGATGGCCGATTTCCGGCTGGCGGGGGGCAAGGTCGTGCCGATGGAATTGCACGCACCCCAGGACGTCACGACGCTGCGCCAGAAATCGATCATCAACTGCACCGGCTATGGCGCGCGCGCGCTGTGGCGGGACGAGAGCATCGTGCCAGTGCGCGGCCAGATCGCCTGGCTGATCCCGCAGGCGGGCGCGACTTACGGCGTCTATTACGGCACGCTGTCGATGCTCGCCCGGCGCGATGGCATCGTCGTGCAGGAGGTCGGGGCCGACGAGTGGTTCGGCTATAATGACGCGAACGAGGAGCCGGATTATGCCGCGGCCCATGCGTCGGTGCGGCAACTAGCGCAATTCTGGGCTGACGGTAAGGGGGCGTAGAGCCAAAAGAAATCCCCTCCCGCGTGCGTTAACCGGAGGCACGCGACTCCGGTCAAGGGCAGCGAGACTTGCGCGGCGAAGCGCGGTAGTTGCGGCGGGGTGGGCAGTCGCAGCGTCGTGCCGACCCCCAGCCTCCTCCCGCTTGCAGGAGGGGCAACACGCCCCTCTCTTGCCATTCCACCCCCGCGCCGCCATCACCCGCCTCATGACATGGCAATTCTGGATCGACCGCGGCGGCACCTTTACCGATGTGGTGGCGCGCGCGCCCGATGGGCGGCTGCACACCGCCAAATTGCTGTCGAGCGATCCGGAACGCTATGCCGATGCGGCGGTCGAAGCCGTCCGCCGGCTGACTGGCGCGCATGATGGGCCAATCCCGCCCTGTACGTTGCGGATCGGCACCACCATCGCCACCAATGCGCTGCTGGAGCGCAAGGGGGAGCCGGTGCTGCTGGCGATCACGCGCGGGTTTCGCGATGCGATCCGCATCGGTACGCAGGAACGGCCGGACCTGTTCGCGCGCCGCATCCGCCTGCCCGATCCGCTCCATGCCGATGTGATCGAGATTGACGAGCGGCTGATGGCCGACGGCACGGTGCGCCTGGCGCTGGACGAAGGCGCGGCGCGGGCCGCGTTGCAGGGGGGCTATGACCGGGGGCTGCGCGCCGTCGGAATCGTGCTGATGCATGGCTATCGCTATCCCGCGCATGAGGCGGCGCTGGCGCGGATCGCGGCCGATATCGGTTTCACCCAGATCAGCGCCAGCCATGACGTTGCCCCGCTCATCAAGCTGATCGGGCGCGGCGACACGACGCTGGCCGACGCCTATCTCTCGCCGGTGCTGCGCACCTATGTCGATGGCTTGCGCGATGCGCTGGGCGACGGGGCCGACATGTTGTTCATGCAGTCGAGCGGCGGCCTGACGAGTGGCGACCTGTTCCGGGGCAAGGATGCGGTGCTGTCCGGCCCGGCCGGCGGCATCGTCGGCCTGGCGCGGACGGCGGAGCAGGCGGGCTTCGCGCAAGTCATCGGCTTCGACATGGGCGGCACCTCGACTGACGTGTCGCATTATGCCGGCAGCTATGAGCGCGACAATGAGGCCCGTGTCGCGGGCGTTCGCCTGCGCGCGCCGATGATGCGCATCCACACCATCGCGGCCGGCGGCGGCTCCATCTGCAGTTTCGTGGACGGCCGTTTCCGCGTCGGCCCTGAAAGCGCGGGCGCGGTGCCCGGCCCGGCCTGCTACCGGCGTGGCGGGCCGCTGACGATTACTGACTGCAACGTCATGCTGGGCAAGGTCCAGCCGGATCATTTCCCCAGCCTGTTCGGCCCGAATGGCGACCAGCCGCTGGACCGCGCGGCGGTGGAGGCGCGCTTCGCCACCCTCTGCGCGCAGGTGGAGGCGGACACCGGCCGCGCGATGACCCCCCGCGACGCCGCGCAGGGCTTTATCGCCGTCGCCGTCGCCAACATGGCCAATGCGATCAAGCGCATATCGGTCGCGCGCGGTCATGATGTCGCCCGTTATACGCTGGCCAGTTTCGGCGGGGCGGGCGGGCAACATGCCTGCATGGTCGCAGACGCGATGGGCATGGACCGGGTGATGATCCATCCGCTGGGCGGCGTGCTGTCCGCCTATGGCATGGGGCTCGCGGATCGGCGCGCGGTGCGGGAACGCACGATCGCGCTGCTTTTGGGTAACGATGGGCTGGATGCGGCGATCGCCGATCTGGCCGCCGACGCCCGCGCCGATTTGCCGCAGGCCGACCGGATCGAAACGCTGCTGCGGCTGCGCTATGGCGGCACCGACAGCCTGTTCGACGTGCCGCTGGGGGAGTTGAACTCCATGCGCGCCGATTTCCTGGCCCAGCATCAGGCGCGTTTCGGCTTTGCGGGCAAGGGCGGCATCCTGGTCGACATGGCGCGGGTGGAGGCGATCGCGTCGGCTAACGAAGCGATGGACGGCATCGCGGCGATCGCGGCGCAGGCCGCCCCGCCGATCGCGCATGTGGATTATACCGGCGAAACCGCGCCAGTCCATGACCGCGCCGGCCTGTCCGCCGATAGCGTCATCGAAGGCCCGGCGCTCATCATCGATCCTGTGTCCACCACCGCGGTCGAGCCGGGCTGGCGCGCGCGGCTCGATGGCCATGGCAACCTCATCCTCACCCGCCACATCCCGCGCGACCGGCCGGACGGCGACGACGCGGGCGTGGTAGACCCGGTGCGGCTGGAGGTGATGGGCGGACTGTTCATGGCGATAGCCGAGGAAATGGGCGCCGCGCTCCAGCATAGCGCCTCCTCGGTCAATATCCGCGAGCGGCTCGATTTCTCCTGCGCGCTGTTCGACGCGGCGGGCAATCTGGTCGCCAACGCGCCGCATATGCCGGTGCATCTGGGCAGCATGGGCGACAGCATCCGCACCATCATGCGGCGGCGCGGAATGGGCGCGGACGGCGCGGCCATCGACGGCCGCGGGATGCAGCCGGGCGACGTTTACGCGCTCAACGCGCCCTATGATGGCGGCACGCACCTGCCCGACGTCACCGTCGTCATGCCGGTCTTCGTGGAGGGCGACGCGCCTGCCTTCTACGTCGCGGCGCGCGGCCATCATGCCGATATTGGCGGCGTCACCCCCGGATCGATGCCGCCCGGCAGCACCTCCGTCGAGGAGGAAGGCGTCGTCCTCGACAATATCCTGCTGGTCGATCGGGGCGTGTTTCAGGAAGCGGCGATCCGTGATGTGCTGGCTTCCGGGCCATGGCCCGCGCGCAACATCGACCAGAATATCGCCGACCTCTCCGCCCAGATCGCCGCCTGCGCCAAGGGGGCGAACGAGCTGCGCCGGATCAGTTATAGTTACGGTATCGAAACGATATCGGCCTATATGGGCCATGTGCAGGACCAGGCCGAAGCCGCCGTCCGCCGCCTGATCGACCGCCTGTCCGACGGCCATTTCACCTATGCGATGGATAGCGGTGCAACTGTCCATGTCGCTGTCCATGTCGACCGCGCCGCCCGCGCCGCGACCATCGATTTTGCCGGATCGTCCGCCCAATTGCCGGGGAATTTCAACGCCCCCGTCTCGGTCGTCCGCGCCGCCGTCCTCTATGTCGTGCGCACCCTGATCGATGAGGCGGTGCCGATGAATGACGGGTGTTTGAAGCCCATCACCATCCTTGTCCCCGAAGGCTCCATGCTGCGCCCCCGCTACCCCGCCGCCGTGGTTGCGGGCAATGTCGAAACCAGCCAGGTGGTGACCGACGCATTGTTCGGCGCGCTGGGCGTGATGGCGGGCGCGCAGGGGACGATGAACAATTTCACCTTCGGCAACGACCGCCACCAATATTATGAGACGATCGCGGGTGGATCGGGCGCCGGTCCCGATTTCGACGGCGCCGACGTGGTGCAGACGCACATGACCAACAGCCGCCTGACCGATCCCGAAATATTGGAGACGCGCTTCCCGGTGCTGCTGGAGGCATTTTCGATCCGCGCCGGATCGGGCGGGGCGGGGCGTCACCATGGCGGCAATGGCGCGTTGCGCCGCGTTCGCTTCCTGGAGGACATGACAGCCGGCATTCTGTCGAACCGCCGGATCGTGCCGCCCTTCGGCCTGGACGGTGGCGCGCCGGGGGACGTCGGTCGCAATCGGGTGGAGCGCGCCGACGGCAGCGTCGAGCCGCTCGGCCCCACCGCTACGGCATCGCTGCGCGCGGGCGACGCCTTCGTCATCGAAACGCCGGGCGGCGGCGGCTTCGGAGACGCCTGATCGCTGCTTGACAAGCGACCCGCGCGGGTCTGTTCTCCCTCTAGGGGGAGTGAGGCATGACGCCGGACTCGACGACGCAGATCAGATGGGGACTGGGGGCCGCGCTGCTCGCCTTGGGCGTGGTCGCGATCCTGGCGCTCGTGCCCGATCCCTTCTTCCGCCAGCGGGTGATCGCCACGACCCTGGACGATGTCGAGGGCGTGTCGCCGGGCGTCCAGGTCTATTTCCGCGGCGCGCCGATCGGTGCCGTGCGGTCTATCGACCTCAACCGCCAAAGCCGCACCTTCGCCGTCGCCATGGGCATCGACCGTAAATGGCAGCCTTCCGCCTGCTCCTTCGCCACCGTCGCCTCGGCCAATCCGCTTACCGCGCCGCGCATCGAACTGGTGGCGCTGGAAACCGGCAGCGCCCAATGTGCCGCCGCGCGCCGCGCCTATGGCTGCGACCCGGTGCCGGGCCGGGACGCTGCCGGCGCGCTGCCGGGCTGTCGCCGCCCCGCCGACCTGTTCGAAACCGCCGCGCTCGCGATTGGGGAGGCGGCCAATGTCGCCCGCACCGCCAACGCCATGGCGCAGAAATTGTCGGGTATGTTGCAGGGTGACGGATCGGCGGTCGACATGGCGCAGGTCGCCCGCAACGCCACGCAAACGCTCGCTGCGCTCAATAGCCTGAGCACCCAGCTCGACCGCAGCTTCACGCCGGGGCGGGGCGACATCGCGCTGACCCTGTCGCATGTGCGCCAGGCGACCGGCCGCGCATCCGAAATCGACGTCGCGGCGCTGAACGGCATCCTGCGCGAAACCCGCTCGCTGGTGGCGCAGAATCAGGCCAGCATCGCCGGGCTGTTGGCGGAGGGCAAAAGCAGCGCTGGGGAAGTGCGCGGGATATTGGAGGGCGCGTCGGCCTCCCTGGTGGCGACCAGCGCCAATCTGGAACGCACCAGCAGCAGCCTGGGGGCGCTCAGCGAACGACTGGCGGGCGATCCCACCTATGCGATCCGCGGCCAGCGCTACGCCGATCCGCCGCCGCCGGGAGGGACACAATGAAGACGATCGCCTTGCTGTTGCTCTGCGCGCTGCCCGCCTGCGCCGCGCTCAAGCCGGGCGATGCGCCCGTGACCATGCGCCTCTCGCCGACCTTCGCGCCCGGCAAGCCCATCGCCGTTCCCAGCTTCACGGTCGCGGCGGTGCAGGCGCGCGGCCTGTCGGGGGGCATGCGCTACGCCTATGTCGATGCCACAGCGCCCGGCGAAATCCATCAGGCCGCCACCTATTTCTGGGAAGAGCCGCCCGCCGACAGCCTGGCCCGTGCGCTGGTCGCCGGGCTGCGCACCCGGTTTGCGACCGTCACCGGCCCGTCGCTGGCGCTGGCCGCCGACCGGCGCGTGGTCGCGACGCTCGACCGGTTCGAGGAAGTGAGCGCGGCGCATGGCGCGCAGGCGGTCGTTGCGTTCGACGTGACGCAGGTCGCCCAAGGTAAGGCGATCTGGGCCGGCCGCTATTGCGCGACCCGGCCAATTGGGTCGGCCGCCGGCACCGTCCGCGCCGCCGCCTTCCAGGGCGCGATCGAACAGGCGGTCGCCGCTTTCGTTCAGGATGTGGCGTCGGGCACCGTGACCGCGGCAGGCTGCTGAACCAGGCGACCACGCTCCAGCCGATAGACTCGCTCGCACAGCCGCCCGGCGAGCGCGCGATCCTGCGTCAGCAGCAGCAGCGCCCGGCCCTGCGGCACGATCCGTCGCCGCACCTGCGCCTCCAGCATGTCGCCGCGCGCAAAGGCCCCCTCAAACGGCTCGTCCAGCACCAGCAACTCAGGATCGCGGACGAAGGCGCGGGCCAGTTCCGCGCGCCGCCGTTCGCCGATCGACAGCGCATCGGCGCGGGTCGCCGCCGCCTGCTCCAGCCCATAGTCCAGCAGCAGCCGATCGATCCGCCGCCCCGCGCGCCGATCGCTGCTGCCGATCGCCAGCCGCATATTCTCCTCGACGCTGAGGTCGCCCAGCAGCGAGCCGCCCTGCATCGCCACGCCGCAACGGGCGCGCAGCAGGCGGCGGGTGTCCGGCGCGGCATCGTCCAGTGCCACGCCCATCAGGCGCACCGTGCCGCTGCCGGGGTTGACCAGCCCGATCGCCAGCCGCAGCAGCCAGCTTTTGCCCGCGCCGCTGTCCGCCAGGATCGCGACCCGATCGCCGGCTTCGATGGCAAGGTCGACCTGATCCAGAAGCCGCGTGCCGCCCAGCACCAGGCTCACCCCCTCGAACGCCAGCAGCGCGCTCATAGCAGCGCCGTCCACAGCGCCGCCGCGCTGAAGATGCCGAGCAATCCGGCGGTGAAGGCGGTGGTGGCGCGGCGGCCGATATCGGCGGGGGACCGCACCGGCTTTGCCCCTACCGCGCTGCCGACGCCAAAGGCGATCAGCGCATAGAGCAGCAGCTTGGCCATGCCGGTCAGCATCGCGCCCGCCGCGTCATGGGAGAAGGCGAAGCCGGACCAGAGCGGCCAGCCGACATTGGCGATCAGCGCCAGCGGGACGCCGCAGCCGATCACCGCGGCGATGCCGCCTAGCAGCATATGGATCGGCGCGGACAGCAGCACGGCGGCCAGCGCCGGCCCCAGCGCATGGCCGACCGGATCGCGCCCCAGTGCCTCCAGCGCGTCGATCTCCCGGTTGAGCGCCATCGCGCCGAGCCGCGAGCACAGCGCCACCGACACGCTGCCGCAGGCGAACAGGCCGACCAGCAGCGGCACGATGTCGCGCAGCAAAATCTCCGCCAGCGCGCCCAGCACCGGGATCTGCGCATTATAGAGCGTCAGCAGCCGCGCCGCCCCGATCCCGGCGATGATTCCGGCCAGCGCGGCCAGCGGCAGCAGGGTGCGGAGCGGCCGCCAGACATGCAGCGGCAGGCCGTCCGCCAATTGCCGCTGCGCCAGCGCGTCGCCCGCAATGATACGGCGGCCCATGCCGGTCGCTGCGCGCACGGTCAGCCACGCCCCCGCGCCGATCGCGGCGATCAGCTTGGGGCCGCCTTTCAGCGCGTCCATGGCGCGCGGCCGATCGCACCGTCCGGGCCGATGCGGATAGCGCGCGAATCGGGGTTGGGATCGGCCGCCAGCAGCAGGTCGGCGCGCGCCGTCAGCGCTTCCAAGCGCCCCGCATGGATCGCGTCCGCGCCCTGCACCAGCGCCGCGGCCAAGGTCGCGTCGCCTGTAGGTAGCGGGTCAAGGATCGCCTGCACATGGGTCCGCAGCGCCAGCTGCACCAATTGTCCCTGCGCCTGTAGCGCGGTGAGCATATGCCGCGACCAGCGATCGGCCAGATCGCCGACAAAGACAGGCGCGCGGTCGGGATATCGGGCACGCAATGCCGCCACCAAGGCGGCCGGATCGGGCGCGGCATCCTCGCCGCCCGGCAACAGCGCCACCGACAGCGTGCGCAGCGCCCGCCGTCCCGATGCGCTGAGCAGCCGCGCCATGATCCGCACCTGCTCCCGGTCCAGATCCTTGATCGCTTCGCTGAGGTTGTCATAGGGGACGATGTCGGGATGCAGCCGCCGCGCATCGTCGCGCACCGCGCCATGGGTCCACCCCTGCACCAGCTTGGCCGCCATCCAGCGATCATGTTCGGCGCGCGACAATTCCTCCAGTTCGTCGGGGGAAAGGCTGAGCGATGGGCCGCCGCCCTCCACCAGCCGCGCGCCGATGTCGCGCAGTTTCAATTGATAGCAGTCGGCGACCAGCCGGTTATCGTCGCGGAAGCTTTCGGGCAGGTCTTCCCATTCCTGCATCGACGCGCGCACGCCGATCCGCTCGCCTTCGGCAAAGCGACCTTCCAGATAAAAATCATGGATCGACCGGGCGAGCGCATCATGCCGGTCCTGCAACAGCATGTCGGGATCGGCCATGTCGGCCAGGCTGCCGAAGGGGAATATCCCCGCGCCAATGCGATGGTCATGCGCGCCCGCCATCCGCACATGGATCGGCGGGGCGGGCAGGGTGGCGGCGCGATAGCGGGCATCGACCGCCAGCGCGACGGCCAGCGCGCGGTCGTCGTCGTCCAGGTCGATCAGGATCGCGACCGGCTCGCCGGCCGCCGCGACATGGGCGTCGATCAGCCCGGCCATTCGGGCCGGATCAGGCCGCGCCTCGACAAAACGCAGCGGCGACAGCGCGTCCGCGCCGGGATTGCGCGCGCGAAACGCCGCCTCGCCCTGCGCGGCGTCGGCCATATGGATCGCGAAGACGGGCTTGCCGCCATCACGATAATGGCCGCCCGCCAGCGTGCGCAGCACATAGCGTTCGATCAGCGGCGTGAAGCCGATCGCCAGCACGCTGCGCCCTGCCTGTCCTTCGCGTATGAAACCGTCGATCGGCCGGGCCAGCGCCAGCTGCCGCGCGGCGATGTCGGGCAGCGCCGCCAGCCGCACCCGCGCGGTCCGCCGGTCGCCATGCTCGAACCGCTGCTCCACGCTGCGCCGCAGGTCGAGGTCATCGACGCGCAGGATGATGTCGATCGGGTCGCCCGCCGGCCGCACCGCCGCCGCCTGCGCCAATAGGGCGGAGGCCAGCGCGATATTGCCGCGCGCCTCGCGCGACAGCAGCAGCACCGCGCGCGCCTTGTCCAGCGCCAGCGCGGGGGCGCTCTCCTGCGCCACGCCCTGTTCCACCTCCGCCGCGCCTGCCTCCAGCGCGTCGGCGATCCAGGTCGTGCGCCGGTCCTGCGGCCACAGCAGCACGCGCCGTCCGTCGGCCAGCGCGCCGCGCGCCGCCTGCGCGGCCAGGCCGCCGCTCTCGTCGCCCGCAATCACCAGATGTTCGCCCCGCGCCCGGATCAGCGCCAGCCGCAGCGGATTGCGCAACTGCTCCCAGGCCAAAGCCGCCGTCGACCAGAAGGTCAGCAGCGGCAGCGCCCAGCGCGCAATATCGAGCGCAAGCGGCAGGTCGCGCCCTTCCAGCACCTGCGGAAAGCTGCCGACGATCAGCCGCATCGCGCGCATAGCGTCCTGCATGACGGTCGAGGCTATGCGGGCCTCTGCATATGCCTGCGCGAAACCCCATGTGCCCAGCAGGAAGGCCAGGAACATCGCGCCGAAGCGCACGACCGGCGCCACCGGCGGCAAGCGCAGGCCCCCGCGGGCCTTGGGCTTACCCTTGTTCGGCTGGCCCCCCATGGCCGGGGTCAGTTGCTGGTCTGGAGCCGGACGAAGGCGGCGGAGACGCCCCCATTCTTGCTATCACCCTGACTGCTGTTCAGCTTGGCGCGCAGCCTGGTCAGGAACTGCCGCTCGGTGCCGTTCACCACTTCGTCATCGCCGAACAGCGGCTTGGCCGAGGCGAGCGCGACAATCAGTTCGGGGCCGAAGGGCGGGGCGACCTGATAGCGTTGCGCTGCCTGGGACAGGCCGATGGTCACGCGGCGGACGCCCTTGCGGTCGGGTTCGGGATGGCCGCGATGCAGCTCGACCGCGCTGCCGTCGGCCTGGAGATAGATGATGCTGAGATAGGGCCGCGCCGCGCTCGTCGTTGCGCTGACGCCGAAAATCTCATTCTCCTTCATCACCACGGGGTCGCCGTCCCGATCCTGGCCGTCCGCAGTCAGCGCAACGATACTGGTGCCCTCGCGCGCCATCGCCGCGGCCAGGGTCAGCGCGGCCTCGCATTGCGGCCAGGGCAGGTGGCGCACCGCGACCTTCATCGCCGGATCGGCCTTGGCCGCCGCCTCGCGCAATGCGGCGATGGCGTTCAGATCGCCGGAAAAGCCGGAGACGCTCCTGCCCTGCACGGACACCGCGCCGCAGGGCATGGCCGCCGCCTGGTCGGCGAAGATCTGGGCATTGCTGCGCTGGGGCGGCGGTGGCGCGCCGGGCGTGGCCGGGGCGACCGGCGCTTCGAGCGAATAGGCTTCCCCGGTCAGCAGCCGGAAGGTGGCATAGTCGATCCAGGCATAGCCCTTGTCGCCCCAGATCGGGCCCCAGCTATTCATGATGCGCAGCGCCTGACGATCCTCGTCATAGCCTACGATCGCCATGGCGTGATAATTGGCCTTGTCCGGCTTTGCCGCGCGGCTATAGACGCCGTCGCCACGAAACGCCTTGAAATCGGCGGGCGCGGGCATGGCGAAGATCACCGGCGCGCCGCGGGCGAGCGCGCCCTTGACGTCGTCCAATATGATCGGCGTGCGCCAGTCGTCCTTGACCTCGCGATCGACCGCGCGCCAGTCGAGCAGGCGGAAATTGCCCGCCTTGGCTTTCAGCCCATCGGGCGCGGGGATTGCGCATTTTGTCATGTCATCGGGAAATTCGGCCAGGCTGACCGTGCCTTCATTTTTCAGCAGGGTCAGCGCCTGAACGATGCTGATCGTGCCGGTGCAGGGCGATCCTGCGGGGCGCAGCCGGTTATAGACATAGGCCGGGCTCATCTGGTCGGCCGGATTGTCCGGCTGCACATTCTTGTCGCGAAAGTTCAGGAAGGTGCGCGCGGCATAGGTGGTCGCCCACGCGACGCAATTGGGCTGCGGTCCCTGCGATCCGGGCGGGGGATAGGCGTTGGACAGGTCCACCTGCTTGGGCAGATAGGCGCGGAAACGTCCCTGTTTGGGCAGCTTGGCATAGTCTTCGGGAGAAACGGGCTCTGCCCCGGTCATGAACAGTGCGTCGTCGCTCTGCTGGGCCGAAATGCCTGCGCCCGAAAGCGCCAGCAGCGCAACGCTGCCCCATGTAACGAGACGACGTGTCATCACCCGTTCCTCCCGATTAGCTGTTTTAGAAGCGATAGCCGATGGTCAGCGTCACCGCGTCAAAATCGAAATCATGCGAAAAGCTGCTGGTGCCATGGGTGTAGATCAGGCCGATGCGCAACTGTTCGGCGCGGCTCTTCTGCTCCACCTCGCGGGTGCGGATGCCCACGCTCAGCGCCGCTTCATGCACATCTTCATAGGATTGCGGATCGCCGGTCAGCTTGGTCCAAGTGTAGCTGGCCCGCATCGACCCCTGCCGCCCGCCGAACATGCGGCCCTTCAACGGCAATTGATAGGCGATGCCGTTGCGGAACGACCAGACATCCTCCTTGAAATAGAAGGGCACCTTCTTGCCGATGCCGATGTCCGTCGTGGTGGTCCACCCGACCATGTTGCCGATGGTCAGGTCGCCGCGGCCGACCTGCGCGATCTTGTAGCGGCTGGTGGCCGACAGGGTCAGCACTTCGCTGCTGGCGCCGAAATAGCCGTCATTGTCGGTCGCGCCGAACGCCACGCGCGGAGTGATGAGCCAGTTAGGCTGGACCGGAATTTCGACGCCGGTGGACAGCGTGCCCAGAATCGCGGTCTGGCCGTCATTGACGTGCAGGACGTTGAGGATCGGGTCGATCAGCACGCGGGCGCGACTGCCTTCGGACGGACGAAACGCCTTTTGATAGCGCAATTCGTAGCGCTGGCCCTCGACCCCGGCCGACCCCCAATAGCTGAACGCGCCGCCGATCGTGTCGGCGTCTCCCTCCATGTCGAAACCCGGCGTGTCGGGATCATCGTCATAGTCGAGATCGTTGAGATTGAGCGCGGTCGTGACCGCTGTATGTTGCAGACTGTTGGGGCTGCCAACGGTCGAATAGTAAGGCGACGCCAAAGCCGCGCCCGGCACCAGCGCCGCCACCGTGGCCGCGATCAGAAACTTGTTCATCGATATTCCCCTCTTCATGCGCCGAAGTCCCACCCCCGACGCAAACCCTCATGAAATTGTCGTCAGGACGATCCCCCGATTTCGTCCGGTTCCAGGTCGCGCACGACGCGCAAGCCTGCGTCCTGCCGGCGTTTGCCGGGCGGGACGGTGAACCGATTGGCCGATCGCAGCGCATCGGGCGCGCTTTCGAACGATCCGCCGCGCATGATCCGCGCGCGGCAGGACGTATCGGTGCAGCCCGACGTCCATTCCCACACATTGCCCTGCATCTGGTTGAGGCCGAAGCTGTTGGCGGGATAGCTGTTCACCGCTTCGGGATAGCCGCGATAGGGCGCGGTGTCCGACCCGTGATAGCGGGCGGTATGATCGTAATTGGCCATCGATGGGCCGATATCGTCGCCCCAGGGAAAGGCCGACGGCGCGCCGCCGCGGCTGGCATATTCCCATTCCTGCTCGCTTGGCAGGCGATAGGCGCGGCCCGACTGAACCGTCAGCCAGGCGACGAAGGCCTGCGCATCCTCATAACTAATGTCCGTCGCCGGGATCAGCGGATTGGGATTATCCTTCGACCAATTGCCCAGCTTCGTGCAGGCATTGTCGCGCACGCAGGCATTCCATTCGGCGATCGTCACCTCATAGACGCCGATGGCGAAGGGCCGGTCGATCTTCAGGTCTGCCTGCACCGCCTCGTCCCCGCCGCGGCCTGGTTCCGATACAGGCGATCCGAATGGCGTCAGCCCGGCGGGGATCGCCCGCATCCAGGGGCAGTTGGCGCAATCGTAGAAACGATCGCTCGCCGCCCTGTCGCAGGAAATGAAGCAGGGCGGCGCGCCTTGCAGGCCATAGTCAAAGGTCGGCTTCTGGAAATTCTTGCCCGACGACAGCGCCACACGGTCGGATACGCGCTTCAGGGCATCGGCGATATTCTGCTGCGGGCGGCGGATTTCCTCGGCCAGCACCTTGGAAAAAATGCCGTCGTCGAACGCGACCTGGTCGGCGCTGGTGGAGAAGGCGACCAGATAACCCTGGTCCGGCCGGATCGCGGCGGCGGGCGCGCGGACCATGCGGCGCAGCCCCTTGCTGCCCGCCAGTTCGCCCACCGCGCTCGCTTCGGTGCCGGTTTCCGCGGCGATCATCTGGGTCAGCGACGGCGGCGGCGCAGGCAGGACGTTGCGACACATGTCGAGCACGATCAGTACCGTCTTCGCGCCCGATCCCAGCAGATTATGGGTCAGCGCTGCACGGGTCAGCGTCGCACTTTCGGGCGTGAGGTCGCGGCCGGCATCGACCGGCAGCAGCATGACGTCGCCATAGCTGCCCAGCGCCGCGCCATGGCCGGAAAAATAGAGGGTGCCGAACGCCTTGGGACCGGCGGCGGCCAGCTTGACCCGGAAATCGGCCACCGCCTGCAACATCGCGTCGCGTGACAGGTCGCGGCGTACCTGCACCGGGCCGTCGCCGCTGGCGTCGGTGAAGCCGGTGGCGTTGAGCGCGGTCGCGACCTTGTCGCCGTCCGCATAGGTGGAACCGAGTTTGTCGAAGGATTGATAAGCGCCGTTGACGATCACCAGCGCCAATCGGGGTTCTTCCGCCGCGCGCGCGGGACCGGCCAACGCCAGCAACGCCAGCGCCCAGGCGGCGGCCAGCGCGCGGATCGGCCCGCGCCTGCCCTCTCGCCCGCGCCCCGGATGTGGACGGCTCATTTTGTCGCCTTGCGCGGCGCGAACTCGACCTGGGTCACAACCTGGTCGACTGCGTCGACATGCAGCACTGCGTCGTAGCGGCGCGCGGCCTTATAGGGTTCGGCCGGGCCGCCGCCGAACAGCTTGGCGAAGAAGCCGCCAAAGCCGCGCCCCTTCTGGCAATAGGGCGCGACGCTGACCGTGCCGCCGCTTTGCTTGACCTCATTGAGCCAAGCGCCCAGCGGCAACGGCGCTTCATTGTCGGCGGGGTAGGGCGTGTCGAGATCGACCACCACAGGGCGGCCGCGGCGCAGCTTGGCCTTGAGCGCCTGGTCGAAGCGCGCGGGATCGGTAAAGCGCAGCGTCGGCTTGGCCACGGGACGGTCGCAGGCCTTAAGTACGGGCACGGAGACCGGTGCAGCGGCGACGGCCGCCGATCGGCCAGGATCAGTGCCGACGACGGGGCCGGGCGTGACCGCATGGGCGGCCGTTGGCACTTGTGACTCTTGTGCAACAGGCTTCGGCGCAGTCGGTTCCGGCGGCAATATACGCACGCCCCGACCCGCGGCGCCCTCTGCAGGGGGCTGTTGGGACGGCGGGACGTTATCGGCCTGCGCCAAAGCGTTAGCTGCGCCGCCAGCAAAAAGCATGCAAGCTGCGACGACTATAGTGCAACGCAACACGGCCATTTGTCCGCTCCGAGTCTAGATATAGTTATTGCCCCGATTACCTTTATACGATTATGGATATATAGCTATTGAGGCAACAAAAAAGCGCGGAGGATTCCTAATGTCCAAGGGGCGGCGTGGACTCTGGGCAACAGTACTGGCCGGCTTTGTCACAATATTGACTAGTCCCGGTCATGCTCATGCAGAAACGCGCGCCTTGTTGGTGGGGGCGTGGCAATTCCAGTCCAAGTTGATCATGGATCTGGTCGGGCCGGAAAATGATCTGGCGGCGATGGAGGCGCTGATTCGCGGCCAGGGCGCGAGCGACGTCACCGTGCTGCGCAACGACGGCGTCAGCCGCACCACAGTCGAAACCGCGCTACACGCGCTGGGCCTGCGCTCCAGGCCGGGCGACTGGATATTCCTTTATTATACCGGCCATGGCGCGCTTGCCGAGGCCGCGGTCAAGGGCACGCGCGACGGCGACACCGACCAGTTCCTGCCGCTGCCCGGCTTCGATCCCGATGTGAAGGACGCAGAGCGCTTCATCGTCGACAAGGATTTCTACACCTGGCTGTCCCTGTATGTGCCAAAGGGCGTGCAGGTCCTGATGATGGCCGATACCTGTCATTCCGGCACGCTGCACCGTTCGGTCGATCCGCGCGTCATGGGCATGACCCCGCGGCTGACGCTGGGCGCGCGCAATGTCGAACTGGGATCGCGCCCGGCTCCGCGCTTCGCCAGCGTGCTGGCGTCCGCCGATGCGGCCCCGGTCAGCGCCACGCGCGACGACCTGCCCAACCTCTATTATATCAGCGCGGCGCGCGACGATCAGATCGCCTGGGAAAATGCGCTGCCGGTGGAGGGCGCGCCGACCCGCGGATTCCTGACCTGGTCGTTCGAGCAGGGCATGTCCACGCCGCGCGCCGACGGCAAGGGCATGGCCGCCGATCAGGATGGCGACGGCACGCTGTCGATCGGCGAACTGGGCGCCTATCTCAACGTCCAGGTGCGGATGCTGAGCGGCCAGCGGCAGGAAAGCAGCACGATCATTCCGCCGGGGCGAGAGGGGCAGGCCCTGTTCGCCACCGTGCCGCCGCCGCCCGCGCCGCCGGTGCCGCCGCCGCTGCCTGGCCTCTATGTCGCTGATGTGAAGGCGCGTGCCAGCGTCAGCGGCGATCATCCCTGGCGCATCCTGACCGACGGGCAGGGCGCGGACTTTGTGTGGGACGCGCGGGCGCAGGCGATGCTGCGCCGCACCGGCGACATCGTCGCCCAGAATGTGAAGAGCCCGGCGCAGGTCCGCGGCGTCATCGACAAATGGGCGGCGCTGGAGGCGCTGCGCCCGCTCCTGTCGGAACGCGGCGCGCGGCTGATGGTTGGCCCGCTCGACAATGGCGCGCGCTATCCTTCCGGCGCGCCGGTCACGCTGGCGCTGGCCCAAACGGGTGACGGGGCGGTCGCGCCTGGCCCGCGCTATGCGACCGTGTTCAACATCGCGTCGGACGGCACGGTGCAGCGGTTGTTCCCGGTCGCCGCGTCGGACGGGAAGGGCGAACTGGCCGCCGGCCAGTCGCTGCCCGTCCTTGAAAGCCAGGTCATTCCGCCCTTTGGCGCGGACCATGTCGTCGCACTGGTGACGCCGCAGCCGCCCGACGATTTCCGCCTGCTGCTGCGCATGGTCGAAAATCAGCGTGCCGCCGCACGGCTGGTCGGCCCGATCCGCGCGCTGATGGTCAAGGCCGGGGCGCAGGCCAGCCTGTCGATCGGCGAACTCTATACCGGCAACTGACCATGCAGCCGCGCGCCTCAGTTGCTCAGGATCACGGTCCGGCTGCGGGCGGCGCTTTTATTGCCGATATCGACCCGATATTGGCCCGATGCGCGCGGCGTGACGGCGCAGACCGGGGCATAATCGGCATTGTCGTCCAGACAGATCTGCCGGCCCGACGCATCGAGCAGGCGGATATACATGTTAGTGCCGATATCGCCGATCGCGCCGATGCGCAGCGGCTCGCCGCCCTTGGCGGTGACGTTGAAGCGATAGGCGTTGCGCGGATTGACGTCGAGCACGCGCCGCACCAGCCCCTTGCCAAAGGCGGAGGCGAGCACGCCACGCCCCGATGCCGACTGCGCCAGCCGGATTTGCAAGAGCAAAGCCTGGTCGTCGCGCGCCAGCGCCTTGGCTTCGGTAAACAGCGCGTCGGGGGAAAAGGCGGCGTCGCCCTGCGCCGGGGTCGCGCCATCGGTCATCGGCACCTGTTGCAGCATCCGGGCGGCGGTCAGCATCGCATGGGGATCGCGCTCGCGCCGGGCGAAGTCGGCGACCTGCCGCGCGGCGATCGCCTGGGCGAAGGGATCGGCGGGCGGGCCGGGGGGCGTGACTGGAGGAGCGGCCGGCGGAGGAGCGGCTGGCGTCGGAACCGTCTCCTGCGCAGCGACGGGACTATAAAGCGCCATCATCGCCACACCCGCGATCAGGAATTTCCCCATCATGTCCAACCCTCTCGGTAAGATCTTCTCGTCCCCTGTGGATACTGCCGCAGCGGTGGGAAAGCCAGTGCTTGCGGGCGGCGCGGAACTGGCGGGTTATGCCCACAAGCAATTGTCGGCGCTGGTCGGTGCGGTCGGGGGCGAGGGACGCTATGCCGTCTTCATCAGCTATAGCCATGCCGACATGAAGGTCGCGCGCTGGCTGCACCGCGCAATCGAAAATTATCGCGTGCCCGGCGCGCTGGCGGGGACGGCGGGCGATCGCGGCCCGATCCCGGCCCGGCTCCGCCCGATCTTCCGCGATGAAGACGAACTTGCGGGGGCCGCCGAACTCGGCCCCAAATTACAGGGCGCGCTCGCTCGGTCC
Organism: Pseudomonadota bacterium; assembly: GCA_040389985.1. Taxonomy (GTDB): domain Bacteria; phylum Pseudomonadota; class Alphaproteobacteria; order Sphingomonadales; family Sphingomonadaceae; genus Sphingobium. The sequence goes on along the minus strand of JAZJZH010000011.1, from coordinate 29,391 downwards.
GACGCGCTGATCGTCATCTGCTCGCCCACGGCGGCGCGCTCGGTCTGGGTCGACAAGGAAATCCGATCGTTCAAGCGCTGCAATCCGAGCGCCCCGGTCTTTGCGCTGATCGCCGCCGGCGTGCCCGGCGATCCCGACACCGACTGTTTTCCCGCGCCCTTGTTGTTCGCGCTGGACGAAGCGGGCGAACTGGATCGCAGCCAGCCGCTCGAACCGCTGGCGCCCGACCTGCAAAAGAATGAGCGCCATATCGTCAAGCTCAAGCTGATCGCGGGCCTGCTCGGCGCGCCCTATGCCGCGCTCTACCGACGCGACCAGCGGCGCAGCCGGCGAATCGCCGCTGCCCTCTCCGCCGCCGCCCTGCTGCTGATCGTCGTGCTGAGCGGGCTGTCGATCGCTGCCTTCACTTACGCCCGGATGGCGGTGCAGCAGCGCAATGCGGCGCAGGCCGCGCGCGCGCTGGCGGAGCGCAATGCCGACAAGGCGGAGCGCCGCGCCTGGCTGGCCCAGGTCGCCGCGCAGGAGGTGCGGCGCATGGTGGCGGAAGGCGAAAGCTGCCCGCGCCAGTAAAAATCGCGTTCACCCTCCTCCGTTCGGGCTGAGCCTGTCGAAGCCCCGTCCTTTGTCCGACGTGAGAAGGAAGAACAGCCCTTCGACAGGCTCAGGGCGAGCGGGCGTTATTTGAACAGGGGTGCCCTAGTCCCTCCAACTCGGATCGATCCGGTCGATTCGCCGCACCATCGTCTGGAAATCGGGCACGCCCGGTCCGACCGGCAGTTGCACGGCGCTCAGGTCGCGCTGATGCACTGCGATCACATCCGCGGGAATGTCGATCGGCGTGCCCGCCGCGCCCGCCGCGACCTGGATCTCGCAGGCGCGTTGCAGCAGCCAGTGGGTCAGGAAGGCTTCGGGCAGGCTGCCCGCCATCACCAGCGTTCCATGATTGCGCAACATCATGACACGACGGTCGCCCAGATTCGCGACCAGCCGCTCGCCCTCGTCGGCGCGAATCGTGATGCCTTCAAAGTCATGATAGGCGATTCGCCCGATGAAGGCGGCGGCGTAGAAGCTGATCGGTTTCAGCCCCTCGGCGCAGGCGCTCACCGCCATGCCCGCGGTCGTGTGCGTATGAATGATGCAATGCGCGTCGGGCAGATGCCGGTGAAACACGCTATGCTGGGTGAAGCCCGCGCGGTTGACGGGATAGGGGCTGCCGTCCAGCACCTGCCCGTCTATGTCGATCTTTATGAGGTTGGACGCGGTCACCTCGTCATAACCCAGGCCAAAGGGATTGATGAGAAAAGCGCCGTTTTCCTCCGGTACGCGCAGCGTAATATGGTTGTAGATCAGTTCCGACCAGCCCATATGGTCGAAGATACGGTAGCAGGCGGCAAGCTGCTGGCGCGCCGCCCATTCGGCGGCGGGCATATCGGGGTGTTTGGCGGCTGTAGCCATGGCGATCCTCCACTATTTTTATGCCGCCACTATCCGCCCGCATGCTCGGCTTGTCGAGTATGAAGGCTTTAGGGTTGAGTTTACGCGACTCTGCTGATAGGGCGCCGCCCACATGGCGTAGGGCGACCTGCGACGACTCATTGGCTTTGCTATTCGGTCGGCCCGTCGGGAAAGACGTGAAAATCCCGGCGAACCGCTCGTTTTCGATTGGAGATTAACGGACTTATGCAGATCATCGTTCGCGACAATAATGTCGACCAGGCTCTTCGCGCACTCAAGAAGAAGTTGCAGCGTGAAGGCGTGTATCGCGAAATGAAGCTGCGTCGTCACTACGAGAAGCCCTCGGAAAAGCGCGCCCGCGAAAAGGCTGCCGCTGTGCGTCGCGCCCGCAAGATGGATCGCAAGCGCGCCGAGCGCGACGGCGCGAAGTAAGCGCTATCGGGGCGGTCCCCGGCCTATGCGCCATCGCCGCCCCGTGTCCTGCCGAACACCCTGCCCTTAATTTGCGAGAGCATGCGCCATGTCCACGACGGCCGTACCCCTTCGTTCTATCGCCAAGGGGTCGTTGACGCGCCTCTGGATCGGTGTCGCCGCGATCGCGCTGGCGGCCGGTGGCCTCGCTTGGGCGGGCCAGCAGGGCGTCGAAGCCTCGCCGTCGGCGTTCCTGACGCAGAACACGCATGCGGACGGCGTTGTGACCACCGAATCGGGCCTGCAATATAAGGTTCTGTCGGAAGGCACCGGCGCCAACCCGACCCCCGCCGACGTGGCGCTGGTCGGCTATAAGGGCACGCTGCTGGACGGCACGGTGTTCGACGAGAATCCGCAGGCGCCGATGCCGATCGACGGCGTCGTGCCCGGCTTCTCCGAAGGCCTGCAAAAGATGAAGAAGGGCGGCAAGTACCGCCTCTGGATTCCGCCGCAGCTGGGCTATGGCGACCAGGCGGCCGGCCCGATCCCGGCCGGTTCGGTACTGGTGTTCGACGTCGAACTGCACGACTTCAAGTCGAAGGCGGAACTGATGCAGTTGCAGCAGCAAATGCAGCAACAGCAGGGCGGGATGCCCCAGGGCGCGATGCCTCCGGGTGCCGGGCCGCAGCCGGGTAACTGAGCCGGATCATCGGCTTGATCCGCCAGTTGTGAGTCGCCGTTGAGCTTATCGGAATGGCGTATCAATGCGCAGCGCCTGATGATTCGATACGCTATTCAACTTCGCTTCGCCTCTACTCAACAAACGGATTGGGTCAGGCTCAAGCCGTCTCGCTCTAGCTATCGATGCTCGCGAGTCGCAATCCGAACGTCGACCGATTTGTCGGCGTCAGCGTTCGCGTCCGCGGCATGGTGCCCCTGGCCTGTGCTGGTCCCGGCGTCAGGCCTGATGTCAGCGCTTTGGCATAAACGGGCCTGTCGGGGGACTTCGGGCTGGCGGCTTTCAACACCGCCTCCACATCGGCCGGTTCATCGAATGCGACACCGAAATGCTGGCCTGTGGTCCAGACGACCCGTGCCGGGATTTCCGTCGCGCCCCGCATGATGGTGACGCGCGCACCCACGCCTGGTGATCGGCCCTGAACTTTTGCGCCGCCTTCGGAAATGTCGCGGATGCGGACCAGTTGGCGGGCGGCAAGCGACTCGCCCAGATGGACATGGGCATCCATGAAAACGGTGGAGCGCTTTGCGCGCGGGGGCAGGTCCATGATCCTTCTCGCATGATGTTGCACCATGGATGAGGAATCCCGAAACGGTCGATGGTTGCAGGACGCAGGCGTCCCCCGCGCCGATCCGGGCAGGGAATGGGACGGCTGGCATGGCAGCCGCTCAGCGTTGTGGGCCGATCCCCTTTTCCACAAATGCGTTGGCGATGGCGGCGATCTCTTCGGCCGGGCGGCTGTCGTCCCAGACGCCGAAGCGCAGGCCCAGAAACACGTTCATGCCCATGATCGCCCAGGCGTGGACCTCCTCCACATCGGCGCGGACGTCGCCCTTGTCCGCCGCGGCGCGGAGCCGCGCGGCCATGCGGGTGGCGGTATTTTCATAATGGGCGCGATAGGCGGCCGCATCGACAAATTCCGATTCGTCGATGATGCGGTAGATTTCCTTATGTTCGCGCGCGAACTCCAGAAAGCTGAGCAGGCCGATCCGTTCGGCGTCGATGCCGTCCCGCGCGGTGGCGATGCGGGGGGACACATAATCGCGCACCTGGCCCGACATGTCGTTCACCAGCGCGCGGAAGATGTCGTCCTTGGTATCGAAATAGGTGTAGAAACTGCCCAGCGCGCAGCCCGCCCGGCGGGTGATGCCGCTGATCGAGCCGTCATGGAAACCTTTTTCGCCAAATTCCTGCGCCGCCGCCGACAATAAAGCGCGGCGGGTGCGTTCGCCGCGCGCGGTGCGCGGCGTCTTGTCGTCCTTGGCGGCCTCTTCCCCGGTCATCACCACTCCTGCCATCTGTGTTCTTTTTACCGCAGCGACGGTCGCTCGTCAGCGTCTCTCTATTTCAAGTTGAAAGTTGGTTCAACTTTCATTATCGAATTGGTCAAGACGCATCGCGACCCGTCAACCGGGCGCACCGATCAGGAGAGGAACCGCCCATGAAGGCCCATCACAGCATTCGCGCCATCGCCCTTGCCTCCGCCGCGTGGAGCGGCGTGGCCGCGCTGCCGGCGCTGGCCCAGCAGCCGCCGCAGGGTGCCGCCGTCGAGCAGGATGAGGGAGCGATCATCGTCACCGCCCGCCGGCGCGAGGAAACGCTGGTCAGCGTGCCGATCGCGGTCAGCGCCTTTTCCGGCGAAGCGCTGGAGCGCGGCGGGGCGATCGACATCACCGATCTGGCCAACGTCACCCCCAACACCACGCTGGAAGCGTCGCGCGGCACCAATTCGACGCTGACCGCCTTCATCCGCGGCGTGGGGCAGCAGGACCCGGTGTCGGGCTTCGAACAGGGCGTGGGCATCTATCTGGACCATGTGTATCTGAACCGGCCGCAGGGCGCGATTCTGGACATTTACGATGTCGAGCGGATCGAGGTGCTGCGCGGGCCGCAAGGGACGCTTTATGGCCGCAACACGATCGGCGGCGCGGTGAAATATGTGACCAAGATGCTGCCGCAGGATTTTGCGGTGAAGATCAAGGGCAGCTACGGCACCTATGACCAAGCCGATGGCATCATCAGCGCGTCCGCGCCGATCGGCGACCTGATCCGCGTCGGCGGCGCCTTTGCCCGGCTGTCGCGGGGCGGTTTCGGCGATAACCTGACCACCGGGGACGAGAATTACAACAAGGATGTCTGGGCCGGGCGCGCCACGTTCGAAATGGGCGGCTATGGCCAGCCGGTGCTGATGCGCATCACCGGCGACTATACCAAGGACAATAGCAGTGCGCGCGGCGGCCATCGCCTGATCCCCGGCCAGCTGTCGGGCGCGCCGGTGCTGGACGATGTGTTCGACACGCGCGGCGGGCTGTCCGACCCCAAGCAATATGTGAAGTCCTACGGGCTGTCGATGAACATCACGGCGGAACTGAGCGACGCGGTGACGCTGCGGTCGATCAGCGCCTGGCGCAAGGATGACAGCGCGTCGCCGATCGATTTCGACGCGCTGCCCGCCGTCGATGTCGATGTGCCGGCCTTCTACTTCAACGAACAGCTGAGCCAGGAATTCCAACTGCTCTACGACCAGGGTCCGCTGCACGGCATGGTCGGCTTCTACTATCTGGATGCCAAGGCCGACACCGCGTTCGACGTGCGGCTGTTCACCACCGTCCCCGGCCTGACCGCCTATACCCAGGCCGATGTGGATACCGAAACCTATGCCGTGTTCGGCGACTTCACCTTCGACATTTCGCAGCAGCTCAGCATTTCGGCGGGCGGTCGCTATACCTGGGACAAGCGGCGGGCCGACATATTGCGGCAAAATTATCTGGGTGGCGGGTCGCCTTTGTTTGGCGGCGCTGGGGTAGCGTTCGGCGCGCCCGGCACCAATTTCAACGGGCAGCGCGAATATAGGAAATTCACCCCGCGCGTGTCGGTCAGCTACAAGCCGACGCCCGATCATAATCTCTATGCCAGCTATGCGCAGGGCTTCAAGGGCGGCGGGTTCGACCCGCGCGGGGTGGGCGTCAACGCGCCCGACCTCAATAGCGACGGCATCCGCCAGGATAGCGAGATCGCCGCGTTCCTGAGCTTCCGTCCCGAAAGCGTCGACAGCTATGAAGTCGGCTATAAGGGCAATTTCATGGACGGCGCGCTGTATGTGGCGGTCGCGGGCTTCTATGCCGATTATAAGGACGTGCAGATCCCCGGATCGGTCGCCTGCTCGGTGGGCGGCATCCCGTCCTTCTGCGGCGTGGTGTCCAATGCGGGCAAGGCGCGGTTCAAGGGGCTGGAGTTCGAGAGCAATGCGCGGTTGGGCCGTGACATGCTGACCGGCGGGGACCGGCTGAACCTGTCCACCGCGATCGGCTATATCGATGCGGAATATCGCGAATATATCAGCAATATCGGCGGCGTTCCTACCGATGTGGCAGCCAATCGCGAGGTGCAGAATACGCCCAAATGGACCGCGAGCGGTACGCTGGGCTATACCGCGCCGGTCGGGGCGGGCAGCCTCTATCTGGGCAGCACGGTGTCCTGGCGCAGCAAGGTCTATCAGTTCGAAATCCCCAACCCCTATATCGACCAGAAGGGCTTTGCCCTGTGGGACGCCAGCATCGTCTATACCGCGCCCGACGATCGCTGGACGCTGGGGCTGCATGGCAAGAACCTGCTGGACAAGGAATATAAGACGTCGGGCTATACCTTCGTCGCGGCCAATGCGACGACCGGCGCGATCGTCAACAATGCCGCGGGATTCCCGACGCCTACGCTGGGCCGGGAGGGGACGCTGACGGCCTTTTATGGCAATCCCCGGCAGGTGTTCGTGACGGGGACGTTGAAGTTCTAGGTTCGGTATTCCCGCGCAGGCGGGAATCCAGTTCCATGGCGGGACTGGGTTCCCGCCTGCGCGGGAACACGCTTTTGCTTTGCGGCAAGGGGCGTAAGGAGCAAGCATGACTAACCCGACGCCCGCCACCCCGATGCCCGCCTCCCCCGCCTATCGCGGCGTCGTGCTGGCGATGCTGCTGCTGGTCTATACGTTCAACTTTCTCGATCGGCAGATTCTGGGCATCCTCGCTGGACCCATAAAGGCGGAGCTGGGGCTGAGCGATACGCAGCTTGGCGCGCTGGGCGGGATCGCCTTTGCTTTGCTCTATTCGACGCTGGCCATACCTTTGGCGCTACTGGCGGACCGGACCAGCCGGACATGGGTGATCACCGTGTCGCTCGCCATCTGGAGCGGCTTCACCGCGCTGTGCGGGGTCGCGACCAGCTTCACCCAGATGTTCCTGTTCCGCATCGGCGTGGGCGTGGGGGAGGCGGGCGGCGTCGCGCCTTCCTATGCCGTGATTTCCGATACATTCCCACAGCATCAGCGGGCGCGGGCACTGTCCATCTATTCGCTCGGTATTCCGCTGGGGTCGGCGGGCGGCGTGCTGCTGGGCGGCTATATCGCGCAGGCGGTGGAATGGCGCACCGCCTTCATCGCGGTGGGCATCATGGGTATATTAATCGCGCCGATTTTCCGGCTGGTGGTGCGGGAGCCGGCGCGGCCGGTGCAAGCCGCCGATGCGGTGCCGGTGTCGGCGGTGTTCGGGATATTGGCGGCCAAGCGCAGCTTCTGGATGCTGGCTTTGGGCGCGGCGTGCAGTTCGATGTGCGGCTATGGCGTCGCCTTCTGGCTGCCCAGCCTGCTGATGCGCAGTTTCGGCCTGGACCTGATGGGGGCGGGGCAGTTTCTGGGCGGGCTGCTCTTGATCGGCGGGGTGGCGGGCGTGCTGCTGGGCGGATGGCTGGGCGATGCCATGGGTGGCAAGGACAAGGCCTATTATGCCTGGGTGCCGGCGGTCAGCTATGTCGTGGGTATGCCCTTGTTCGTGGTCGGCGTGCTGTCGGGCAGCGTGACGGCCGCCTTCGCCTTGTTCCTGATCCCGCAGGCGTTGGTCTATGTGTGGCTCGGCCCGGTGCTGACCGCGGTGCAGCATCTGGTGCCCGCGCATATGCGGGCGAGTGCGGCGGCGAGTTTCCTGCTGATCAACAATCTGGTGGGGCTGGGGCTGGGATCGTGGAGCGTGGGGGCATTGTCCGATGCGCTGACGCCGACCTATGGGGTGGAGGCATTGCGCTATGCGATCGTCGCGGCGCTGGGCTTTTATCTGCTCGCCGGGCTGTTCATGGCGCTGGCAGGGCGGGCGCTGCGCAAGGATTGGGTGGCAGCGTAACAAGGCCCCTGTTCTGGCTTCGACTTCGCTCAGCCATGCCCTTCGACAGGCTCAGGGCGAACGGAAAGAGGTGGGTGCGGCGTGGCCGGGCCATCGTTTGAGACAGGGAGTGCGACAGTTGTAGCGATAGGATCGTTTTCGTGAATGGGTGGAAGCAATGGTACCATTCATGATTTTTGTGCATGAATATCCATGCTGTTTCGTCATTAAGAGCGTAGCGAAGCAATCCACGTAGCGCGGCTTGGAATGGTTGGGCTTCGCCCGCCTTCGGCCCGCTGCGCTCGCAATGACGGGGCTTACCGTTCCTTGGTGGCGCTGAACTTCACCTTGGGGTGGCGTTCCTGCTGGTAGCCGATGTCCCAGGCGCTGCGGGCCATGAAGACGAGGGCGCCGTCGCGGTCCTTGGCCATGTTGCTGACATTATGGGTGACCAGTTCCTTCATCGCCGCATCGTCGCCGCTGATCCAGCGGGCGGTGTCGAAGGGGGACTGTTCGAGGCCCGCGGCAACCTTATATTCCGCCTCCAGGCGCGAGATCAGGACTTCGAGCTGGAGCTGCCCCACGACGCCGACGATCCAGTTGCTGCCGATTTCGGGGTAGAAGACCTGGATCACGCCCTCTTCGGAGAGGTCGTCCAGCGCCTTGCGCAGCTGCTTGGTCTTGGTCGGGTCTTTTAGCTGGACGCGACGCAGGATTTCCGGCGCGAAATTGGGCAGGCCGGTGAAGCGCAGGCCGGGCTTTTCGGAGAGCGTATCGCCCACGCGCAGCGCGCCATGATTGGGGATGCCGATGATGTCGCCTGGATAGGCCTCGTCCGCCAGTTCGCGGTCCTGCGCGAAGAAAAGGATGGGCGAGTGGACGGCGAGCGGCTTGCCCGATCCCGACGGCGTCAGCTTCATGCCGCGTTTGAACTTGCCGGAGACGAGGCGCATGAAGGCGATGCGGTCGCGGTGCATCGGGTCCATATTGGCCTGCACCTTGAAGATGAAGCCGGTGACTTCGCTGTTTTCCGGTTCGATCGCGGCGGGTTCGGCGGGCTGGGCGCGGGGCGGCGGGGCATGGGCGGCCAGCGCGTCGATCAGTTCGGTGACGCCGAACAATTTCAGCGCCGATCCGAAATAGACCGGGGTCAGGTCGCCCGCACGATAGCGGTCGAGGTCGAAGCTGGCATAGCCGCCCTGCGACAGTTCGGCCTCTTCGCGCAGCTTTCCCAGCGCGTGCGGAGTGAGGAAATCGGCCAGTTTCGGGTCGTCGAGGCCGGTGAACTGGTGGCGGGTGCCATCGAACTCCTTGGACGGGCCGGTGGGTTGCATCAGGCGGTTGGTGGCGAAGTCGTAAATGCCCTCAAACTCGCCGCCCATGCCGGCGGGCCAGCTCATCGGGCAGACGTCCAGTTGGAGCTGGTCGGCGACTTCATCCAGCAAGCCGAAGGTTTCGCGCCCTTCCCGATCGACCTTGTTGACGAAGGTGATGATGGGGACGTTGCGCAGGCGGCAGACTTCGAACAGCTTGCGGGTCTGCGGCTCGATACCTTTGGCCGCGTCGATCACCATGACGGCGGAATCGACGGCGGTCAGGGTGCGATAGGTGTCTTCGCTGAAATCTTCATGGCCCGGCGTGTCGAGCAGGTTGAAGGTGATGGTTTCGCCATCGCGCGTCCGCTCGAACGTCATGACCGAGGAGGTGACGCTAATGCCGCGCTGCTGCTCGATCTTCATCCAGTCGGAGCGGGCGCGACGGTTCTGGCCGCGCGCCTTGACTTCGCCGGCAAGGTGGATCGCGCCACCTTCCAGCAGCAGCTTTTCGGTCAGCGTGGTCTTGCCCGCGTCCGGGTGGGAAATGATCGCGAAGGTGCGGCGGGATGGGATGGTCATGATGATTTTCTGGGTCGTGAGTAACAAAAGCCGTTCGCCCTGAGCGAAGTCGAAGGGCTCGCCTGAACGAAGTGAAGGCACTTCGCTGCGCTCAGTGGAGGGCTTCGACTTCGCTCAGCCCGAACGGAATCTAGGATGCGCCGTTACACGTCCACAAGGCTGACGTCCATGCGGAAGGATCGGTGGTCGCCCGGCAGCAGGGCCATGATGCCTTGCTTGTCCCAGACGTCGCCGTCGAACCCGACCAGGTCCGCCATGCCGGCCCAGGGTTCGATGCACAGATAATGGGCGCCGGGCTTTTGCCAGAGGCCGAGCCAGGGGGTGTCGGGGAAAGCGATATTGAGATGCGGTTGGCCGGGGACGCCCCAGGTGAGCGAGCGGCTGGCGAGATCGTCCCAGATCAGGGCGTCGCCTTCGAACATTGCATGGGTGGGGACGAGCGTGTCGCCGTCGATCGGGGAGGGGAAGGGTTCGCGCGCGATCAGGCCGGGTTCGGCGCCGACCTTGCGGATCGGGGCGGGTTCGGGTTTTTCGAAGATGATGCGATGATCCTCTGCCGCGCCGTCATAGGGGAGCGGCCAGGCGAAGGCGGGGTGGTAGCCGAAGCTGAAGGGCATGGCCGTTTCGCCCCGGTTGGTCACGGTTGCGGTCATGCGCAAGGTTGCGCCCTCTACTGCGAAGGCCATGTCGAGGCGGAAGTCGAAGGGATAGACGGCGCGTGTCTCATGGTCGGCTTCCAGCCGCAGCAGCAGGTGATCGTCGACCTGTTCTATGGCCAAGAAGGCGCTGCGGCGGGCGAAGCCGTGCTGGGGCATCGGATAGTCGCGGCCGTCCAGCCGATAGACGTCGCCGCGCGACCGGCCGACAAAGGGGAAGAGCAGCGGCGCATGGCCGGTCCACCAGCGCGGGTCGGCATCGGTCATCAGCTCGCGCCCGGCAACGTCCTTGAGCGACCAGAGTTCGGCGCCCAGCGGATCGATGGCAACGGACAAAGCGGGCGAGGCGATGGTGAGGTGCGCGTGGGATCGGGACAAGACACTACTCCTGCATGAGCGACATGGTCGCATAGCGGGCGGGTGGCGGCTTGTCTTGCGCCGCGATCGTTTCGTTCGGGAACCGACAAGGCCATCGGTGGTTTGACCGACCGGGAGGACTACGATGAAACTGACCATGACCGCCATTGCCCTGATGCTGATGCTGCCGGGCGCTGGCCTGGCGCAGGACCAGGCCAAGCAGGCACCCGAAAAGCAGGAAAAGCGCCGGGACGATACGCTGGACAAGGCGGGCACGATCGCCAGCCAGCCGGTGCGCGACGTCGGCCTGGACAAGGACGAGATTCCGCCGATTTTGCTCAAGGCGATGGATAATCCCTATGCGCCGCCGCCTTCGCGCACCTGCAAGGGGCTGAACACATCGCTGGCGGAATTGAACGCGGTGTTGGGCGAGGATTTCACGGCCGGTGCCGCCGCCAACGAAAATCGCACCGGCAAGATTGCCGAGGCGGTGGGCAAGACTATCGTCAACTCGCTGATCCCGTTCCGCGGACTGGTGCGCGAAATCAGCGGCGCGGCGCCGGCTCAGCGGCGCTTGCAGGCGGCCGTGACGGCCGGCATCGCGCGCCGCGGCTATCTGCGCGGCCAGGCGGCGGCCAAAGGGTGCAAAATCACCGCTTGAACAGGGCATGCCAGCCGCCGTTCGCTTCGAGCATGTCCAGAAGCAATGTGCTCGAAGCGAACGGCGGCTGGCAAAACACGCTTCCGCCTGCGTCATTTGCCCCTATATGGCGGGCATGACCGACCAGCCCAATCTTGCCGAACTTCAGGAAGAGTATGAATTTCTCGATGCGGACGATCGTTATCGGCTGCTGATCGATCTGGGGCGGGGGCTGGAGGCTATGCCCGATGCGCTCAAGACCGACGCGACGTTGGTGCGGGGCTGTTCGGCGGCGGTGTGGGTCTATCCTACCGCGCTGGATGACGGCCGGCTGCATTTCCTGGCGGATAGCAATGCCGCGATCACAAAGGGGATCATCGCGCTGGTGCTGCTGACGGTGCAGGACCGCGCGCCGGCCGATATCAACGCGACCGATATCGAAGGCGCGCTGGCGCCGTTCGACCTCAAGAACCAGCTCAGTTCCAACCGGACTCAGGGCATCCCCAACATGATCGCGCTGATCCGCGATACTGCGGCCCGCTACGCCGCATAGGAAACCGCAGGCCGGTTCAGACATTATCCTCCCGTAACTATATGGGAAGGAACAAGGCGATGCGCGCCATTTTGATGATTGCAGCCGTCGCGACGCTGGCCGCCTGTTCGGACAAAACCAAGGAACCGAGCCAGCGCGAGCAGATCGGCCAGGTGTGGAAATATGAAGGCGGAGAGGCCGGAAAGGCCAAGGTCGCCTATATCGGCAGCGCCAATGCCGTCGCGACGATGACCGCGCCCGACACATTTTCCGTGTTGTTGGTCCAGCCGCTCGACAAGGGGACGGCGGATGTGACGGTCAAGCTGGTGGGCGCGCCCTTCACCTGCGACCTGTCCGACTGCCGCGTCACCGCGACCACCGACGATGGCAAGCGCCATGCGTGGCAAGGGCGGATGACGCAGGCGAAGGACGGCATCACCATCGCCCCGTCGCAGGGGGCTTATGAGGCGATAAAAGACGCCAAGAGCGTGAAGATCGACCTGGTGGTGGGGCCAAAGGACGCGACCGCGCCGTTCGATTTCAACGTCGCGGGGCTGGATTTGAAGGGGTGATTTTTAGAATGTGGCGTGCTCCCGCGTAGGCGGGAGTCCAGATCATATGGCGGTACGGGGCTCCCGCCTGAGCGGGAGCACGCTGCGCTTTTACTCCTGCAAGGACACGCCAGGACTGCGCGGGTCGGCGGCGCCCTGCCAATGGCCGTCAGGCAGGCGCTCGGCGGCGTTGGCCTTTAGCCCCATGCGGTTGACGCTGACGCGATGGCCCAGTTTTTCGAGCGGCGCTTTCATCGCCTCCAGCGATGTACCCTGTTCCAGCACCAGCCCTTCGCCGTTGAAGAAGAGGAGGCCGTGGGCGATCGATTCCTGCGCCGACAGGCCCCAGTCGAAATGGGCGATCAGCGCCTTGGCGACCTGCATGATGATGGTCTTGCCACCCGCCGCGCCGACGGTGAAGATCGGCGTGCCGCTGGCGTCATAGACGATGGTGGGGGACATGGAGGAGAGCGGGCGCTTGCCCGGTTCCACCCGGTTGGCGACGGGCTTGCCGTCCTTTTGCGGCGTGAAGCTGAAATCGGTCAGTTCATTGTTCAGGATCACGCCGTTGGCGATCAGCTGGCTACCGAAGAAGCTCTCGATGGTGGAGGTCCAGGCGGCAATGTCGCCATTGCGGTCCACCGCGACGAAATGGCTGGTGCCGCTTTCGGGCTGGGGTAGCGAAGCGGTGCGGGGTTGCGCGCCGGGCGGGGTGCCGGGTTTATAGACACCCAGCGCCTTGTTGAGGCGGATCAGCGAGGAGCGTTGTTTGAGATAGGCGGGGTCGATCATGCCGCTGACCGGCACCGACACGAAGTCGGGGTCGCCCAGCCAGGTTTCGCGATCGGCATAGGCGAGTTGCATCGCTTCGCCGATGACATGCCAGCTGCGCGGGTCATCCTTGCCCCATTGGCCAAGCGGGAAGCGCTCCACCATGCCGAGGATTTCCAGCACGGTGACGCCGCCGGCCGAGGCCGGTCCCATGCCGCAGATGGTGTAGATGCGGTAAGGGCCGCAGACGGGCTTGCGGGGCTTGGCCTGATAGCCGGCAAGATCGGCCTGCGTCATCGGCACCGGGTTTTTGGGGGCGTTGGTGACGGCATCGCTGACGAGGCGGGCGTTTTCGCCGGTGTAGAAGGCGTCCGGGCCTTCCGCCGCGATCCGTTTGAACAGGGCGGCGAGCGGCGGGTTCTTGAGGCGCGTGCCAACCGGGGGTGGGGCGCCGTTCACCCAGAAGAGCTTCTGGATTTCCGGGAAGTCGGCCCAAATGCCCTGGGTCGCGCGCAGGGCGGTGGCGGTGCGCTCGCCAAGGTCAAAGCCATCTTCGGCGTAGCGGATCGCGGGCGCGAACAGGTCGGCCCAGGGCAGCTTGCCCCATTTTTTATGCGCGTCCCACGCCAGGCGCAGATTGCCCGGCACCCCGGCCGAATAGCCGCCCGGCCAGGCCTGAATGAAGGGGAGAGGCTTGCCGTCTACGCCCATGAAGCGGTCGGGCCGGGCGGCGGCGGGCGCGGTTTCACGGCCGTCGATCGATTCGAGCAGGCCGGTCGCGCCGTCATGATGCATCAGGAAACCGCCGCCGCCGATGCCGCTATTATGCGGCTCCACGACGTTGAGCGTCAGCATCATCGCGATCGCCGCGTCGGTGGCGCTGCCGCCCTGGCGCAATATCTCCTGCCCCGCCTGCGCCGCGCGCGGGTCTGCGGCGGATACGGTCGCGTTCGTCGACACCGGCGCGCGGGCGGCGGTGGGTGCAGGGATGAGGGCAAGGAGGGCGAGCGGGGCCAGCAGGCCGGGAAGGCGGGGAAGCATGGCCGCCACCCTAGCCATAAGGTTGCGCGCCGCAACCCTTTGTGGCAGTTTTAGGCATGGCCGGGCGTTGGGGTCGGCAGAAGCGAGCGCTCAGTAGACGGGTTGCATAACCGGCAAGCGGATGCCCCACACCGTCACCCCAGCGAAGGCTGGGATCTCAGGCGACGATGCGACGCGGTTGAGTAAGTGCCAAGCCGAACCGCCGCGTGCCCCTGCACGAGACCCCAGCCTCCGCTGGGGTGACGGGGTTTTTACGTCGCCTTTCGCGTGAAGTTTCGCGCAAAGCGGAATGGCGGTAAGCCTACCCATCAATGCCGCACTATATCAGACGTCCACGCCCACCAGTTCGGCGATCGTCTTCACCCCGTCGCGGGCCATCAGTGTCTTCAGCCCGGCGTTGATCCGCTTCGCCAGATAGGGGCCTTCATAGACTAGCGCGCTGTAGAGTTGGACCAGCGACGCGCCGGCGCGGATGCGGGCATAGGCCTGTTCGGCATTGGCGATGCCGCCTACGCCGATCAATGGCAGGCGCGTGCCGGCCAGGCGGTGGAAATCCCGAAGCCGGGCCAGCGACAGGTCGGTCAGCGGCGCGCCGGACAGGCCGCCCGCTTCGCCCGCATGGGGCGAGCGCAGCGCCGGGCGCGACAGGGTGGTGTTGGACACGATCAGCGCGTCGACGCGATGGTCGATGCAGGCGGCGGTGATATCCTCCACATCGACCGGTTCCAGATCGGGAGCGACCTTCAGGAAAATAGGCGTCGTTCCCACGCCGCGCGCCGCCATCACCGCCGACAGCAGATCGTCCAGTGCGGCGCGGCCTTGGAGCGCCCGCAGGCCCGGCGTGTTGGGGGAGGAGATGTTGACGGTGAGATAATCGGCCAGCGGAGCCATGCAGGTGACGCCGGTCACATAGTCGGCGATGCCGCGCCCGGCCGCCGTCGCATCCTTGTTCGCGCCGATATTGATGCCGATCACCGGGCCGCCGTTGCTCACGGGCTGGCGATAGCGGGCGATCCGGTCCGCCGCCGCGCCCTGGCCGCCATTGTTGAAGCCGAAGCGGTTGATGACGGCGCGGTCCTGAACCAGACGGAACAGGCGCGGCTGGGGGTTGCCCGGCTGGGCCAGCGGGGTCAGCGTGCCGAGTTCGGCGAAACCGAAGCCCAGGCCGTGCATTTTATGCGCGATCCGGCCGTCCTTGTCATAGCCCGCGGCAAGGCCGACCGGGTTGGGGAAGCGGATTCCCGCCACGATCGTTTCCAGCATCGGATCGACGCCACGGGGGGCGGGCGTCGGCATGAACCGCAGCGCGGCGATCGAGAGATGATGGGCGCGTTCGGCATCGAGGGCGAAGAGCAGCGGGCGGATCAGGCGATAGGACATGGCCCTAGCCTATGCCAGCGGACCATCGGCCCGTCGAGTCACTGTGGCCATGCGGCAACAGCGCGGCAACAAGGTTATTTCATGACAAGAAACGTCATGAATGGAACCGTTTGCGCGCCAAAAATGTCCGTTTCATCCAATAAAGTTGCTGTGATTCGGGGGTAAAGCCGCCTTGCGACCCGAAGGCTCTCTGGCCTATGGCCAATGAGACCTTTTACTGACCCGGCGGTGCAAACCGCCGGGTCATTTTTTGCGCATTTCAAACGCTAGGTGTCGAAAAACTTTACCATATTTTCATGGCGCCGCTTGCGCTGCGCCTGTGTTGGCGCATAGTGATCGGCAGGGGTGAAAACATGGGGTCGCATCACAGCGATAATATGGCGCGCGCCGTCGCGTTGCCGGATGACCGCGGGCCGCTGTCCTACACAGTCGATGCCGCACAGGGGCCTGTCCGGCTGCGCTATTTCGCGCCGCCCGCGCATTTGCGTGCCTATTTCGGATCGCTCTATTATTTCACCGTGTCGGCTGACCGCTATGCCGACGTCACCCGCGCCGATGTGCCGCAGTTGCGGTTGATGCTGGACGGGGGCGGCGATTATCATTTTCAGGACGGGGCGGCGATGGCCACGCCCGACGTGTGCCTGTTGGGCCCGACCATGGGCGCGACCCGGTTCGAACTGGACCGACCCGCGCGGGTGGTGGGCATTTCGCTGCTGCCCGCCGGCTGGCTGGCGCTGCATGGCGGCGACGCCAGTGGGTTGGCGGACCGGCTGTGCGACCTGGCGGCGGAACGGGGCGACGCCTATGCCCGGTTGCTGGACGGGTTGCGCGCGCTGGGTGAGGATGCCGATGCTATGGCGGCGCTATGCTGGAGCGAATTGGGGCGGCTGACGCGGCCGCTCCGCCCGGCGACCTGGGAATTGCTGGCGGCGATCGACGCCTGGCTGATGGACGAAGGGTCGCCGCGGATCGAGATACTGGCGGAGACGACCGGCCTGTCGCCGCGTCAGCTCGCCCGCCTGGCCAATAAATATTATGGCGCGCCGCCCAAATTGCTGGCGCGCAAATATCGGGCGCTGCGCTGTTCGGCGCGGATCGCGCTGGAC
Organism: Pseudomonadota bacterium; assembly: GCA_040389985.1. Classification (GTDB taxonomy): domain Bacteria; phylum Pseudomonadota; class Alphaproteobacteria; order Sphingomonadales; family Sphingomonadaceae; genus Sphingobium. Next base: position 12,713 of record JAZJZH010000011.1, on the reverse strand, counting down.
GGGGAAAGCTGGCAGCAATTATGCGAGGAAGGCGGCTTTTACGACCAGTCGCACTTCATTCGGGAGATCAAGCATTTCATCGGCCTGACCCCGCACCAGTTGCAGACCGAGCCGTCGGCAGTGGCGCAACTGACGCTGCTGCGTCGGTCGTTGGGTGGCGACGTGGCGGTGCTGAATCGGTTGAGTTAGGCGCGTCCAAGCAAAATTACCTTGATTAACCGCGCCCGCGGGACCACATGCGCCCAATCGGATGGAATCAGTCCGATTTGAGAATGGTTCGCAATTGATATGAAATTATCGAGCTTTGCCGACTATGCGGTCGTGCTGATGTCCGCCGCGGCGCGCCATTGTGGCGCGGCGAAGATGAACGCGACCACGCTTTCGGCCGAAACCGGTATCCCGTTGCCCACCGCGCAGAAGCTGGTGAGCCGGCTGTCGGCCGCGGGCCTGCTCGAATCGAGCCGGGGCACCGGCGGCGGCGTGCGGCTGTCGCGTCCGCCCGCGACGATCACGCTGGCCGATGTGGTGGAGGCGGTCGAAGGACCGATCGCCATGACCGCCTGCAACGAATTGGGGGCGCATGACTGCAATCTGGAAACCGACTGCCGCATCCGCCCGCACATGAACGTGGCCAATGAAGCGATCCGATCCGCCCTGGCCGGCGTGACGATCGCCAGTCTTAGCAGAGAAATGGCATGACCGAACAAGCAACCACCGTTCGCAATCAGGAAGCGCAGGAGGCCGCCGATCGCGCGTCCACTTACGAATATGGCTGGGCAAGCGATATCGAGCAGGATTTCGCGCCCAAGGGGCTGAACGAGGATACGGTCCGCTTCATTTCCGCCAAGAAGAACGAGCCGCAATGGCTGCTCGATTGGCGGTTGAAGGCGTTTGCGATGTGGAAGACGATGACGCCGCCTGACTGGGCGAAGCTGAACGTCCCGCCGATCGACTATCAGGACGCCTATTATTATGCCGAACCCAAGAAGAAGGTGGAGCTGGATTCGCTGGACGAGGTCGATCCTGAAATCCTGGCGACCTACAAGAAATTGGGCATCCCGATCGCCGAGCAGGAGATGCTGGCCGGGGTGAAGGGCAGCCGCCGGATCGCGGTGGACGCGGTGTTCGACAGCGTGTCGGTCGCCACCACCTTCCGCAAGGAGCTGGAGGAGGCGGGGGTCATCTTCCGCTCCATCAGCGAAGCGGTGCGCGAATATCCCGATCTGGTGAAGAAGTGGATGGGCAAGATCGTGCCGATGCACGACAATTATTTCGCCACTTTGAACTGCGCGGTCTTTTCCGACGGGACGTTCGTGTACATTCCCAAGGGCGTGCGGTGCCCGATGGAATTGTCCACCTATTTCCGCATCAATGCGGAGAATACGGGGCAGTTCGAACGCACGCTGATCGTCGCGGACGAGGGGTCTTATGTCTCCTATCTGGAGGGCTGCACCGCGCCGATGCGCGACGAGAATCAGTTGCACGCCGCGGTCGTGGAACTGGTCGCGCTGGATGACGCGGAGATCAAATATTCGACCGTCCAGAATTGGTATCCGGGCGACGCGGACGGCAAGGGCGGCATCTATAATTTCGTGACCAAGCGGGCGCTGTGCCAGGGGAAGAACAGCAAGGTGTCTTGGACTCAGGTGGAGACGGGGTCCGCGATTACGTGGAAATATCCGTCCTGCGTGCTGAATGGCGAGAATAGCGTTGGCGAATTTTATTCCGTCGCGCTGACGAATAATATGCAGCAGGCCGATACCGGCACCAAGATGATCCACAACGGCAAGGGCACGCGATCGACCATCGTGTCGAAGGGGATTTCGGCCGGGCGGAGCAACAACACCTATCGCGGGCTGGTGCGCGTGGCGCCGGGCGCGGAGGGGGTGCGGAATTTCACCCAGTGCGACAGCCTGCTGCTGGGCGACCAGTGCGGGGCGCATACCGTGCCCTATATCGAGGTGCGCAATCCGAGCGCGCAGATCGAGCATGAGGCGACGACGAGCAAGATTTCCGACGATCAGCTGTTCTACGCGATGCAGCGCGGGCTGGATGCGGAGAGCGCGGTGTCGCTGATCGTCAACGGGTTCGCGCGCGAGGTGTTGCAGCAACTGCCGATGGAGTTTGCGGTCGAGGCGCAGAAGTTGTTGGGGATTTCGCTGGAGGGGAGCGTGGGGTGATGACGCGCGCGCCCACCCCAACCCCTCCCCTGAAGGGGAGGGGCTTTAGCAGTCGCGAGACATCCGCACGCATTGACTCCCCTCCCCTTCAGGGGAGGGGCCGGGGGTGGGGGCTATCGGCTGAGCGCCTAGCTCAGTTGGATGGCTTCGCGCGCGACATGCGCCGCGATCCTACAGAAGCGGAAAAACGTCTGTGGACCCGTCTGTCCCACTCGCAATTGGGCGGTCACAAATTCCGTCGTCAGTCCGTGATAGGTCCATTCATTGCAGACTTTTTTTGCCCGCAAAAGGGTCTGGTCGTCGAAGTGGATGGCGACACGCATGATATTCTTGCCGATCTCAAGCGCGATGCGGCGCTGAACAGGCTGGAATTAACAGTGCTGCACGTCGGGAACGCAGACGTGATCCGCAATCTTGACGGCGTGTGTGAGACGATCCTGCGCGCGCTCGAACGGGTGCCTGATCGTTGGGCACGCCCCCACCCCAACCCCTCCCCTGAAGGGGAGGGGCTTACCCACTCTCAAGGAACAGAATTTTGAGCGACGAAGACGATATTCAGGATGCCCTCGCGGATTTCGCGGAGGATGTCGGCAATGGCCAGTCATGGACTGCCGCGATCCGTATCCTGACCGAGGATTATGAGCTGGAAGAGGGCGAGCTGGAGCCGCGCGCGCGGGCCGAGTTCGGCGATCTCGATGCCTATCAGGCGACCAGCCGCGAGACGCTGCAAAAAGCGGATGCCGCGATGACCGAGAAGCTGCGCAAGGACAAGGCGTTCCATAAGGCCAAAGCGCCCAACCTGGCCCGGATGGGGCCGGTCAGCGAATTCGTCGTCGGCTTGCTGGAAAAGGGACCGCCCGAGGGCGAGGCCGACTGGTGGCCCTATATGCCGGTGAAGCGATACATCGACACGCTGTTCCCCGCGCCCGGCGACGTGCGCGACATGGCGTTCTGGACCGCGCGGACGCTCCAGCGCGCGCATGAGGGATAAGCGATGCCGATAACGACACTGGCGATCATGGCGGCGGCGCTTCTGGCGCAGGGCGACGCTGTGGCACCGGTGGACGAGGCGGCGATCGTGGTCGTCGCCCGGCGCTTCGATGAAACGCACGGCAAGTTGAGCCGCGGCCTTTTATCGAAAAAAATGACCTGCACGGTGTCGCAGTCCAGCGGCGATACCGTGATCGATGACGCCGTATGCAATGTCGCGATGACCTGCATCGGCAAAACCAAGAAGCGTCCGGCCTTCCTCGACTGTGTCGCGGCCGGCCGCCGGACCTTCCTTGACAACTACCGCCTTGCGGAACGGGATGACGATGCTCAAAATTGATGACCTTCACGCCACCGTCGCGGACAAGCCGATCCTCAAAGGGTTGACGCTGGCGCTCAATCCGGGTGAAATCCATGCGATCATGGGACCGAACGGCGCGGGCAAATCGACCCTGGCCTATACGCTGGGCGGTCGTCCCGGCTATGAAGTGACCGGCGGCACCGCGACGCTGGACGGGACCGACCTGCTGGACATGGAGCCGCATGAGCGCGCGGCGGCTGGGCTGTTCCTGGGCTTTCAATATCCGGTCGAAATCCCCGGCGTGTCCAACCTGCAATTCCTGCGCGAGAGCCTGAACAGCCAGAAGCGGGCGCGGGGTGAGAAGGAATTGAACGGCGGCGAGTTCATCCGGCTGGCCAAGGACAAGGCGGCGCTGCTGGGCCTCGACATGGAGATGCTCAAGCGGCCGGTGAATGTCGGCTTTTCGGGTGGCGAGAAGAAGCGGGCCGAAATGGTGCAGATGGGCATTCTCGATCCCAAGCTGGCGATTTTGGACGAGACGGATAGCGGCCTCGACATCGACGCGCTGAAGGTCGTGGGCGCGGGGATCAACGCGATCATGCGCAAGAGCGACAAGGCCGTGCTGCTGATCACCCATTATCAGCGGCTGCTCGATTATGTGAAGCCGGACTTTGTCCATGTGCTGGCGGGCGGCCGGATCGTGAAGTCGGGCGGGCCGGAACTGGCGCTGGAGCTGGAACGCGAAGGCTATGCCGAGGTGGTGGCAGCGTGAACGCTCTTGCTCTGCCAACCCGCCGCCAGGAAGACTGGCGCTATAGCGATGTGGAGGCTGTCGCCTCGATCTGGCCGACGCCTGCGCCAACGCGGATCGATGTGGCGGAAGGCGACGTCGCGCGCCATCATCTGTTGCAGGATGCGGCGGATGGCCAGGCGGCGGTGCATGACTATGTCATCACCATCGCCGATGGTGCGCGATGCGATTTTCATGTGCTCAATATCGGCGGCAAGCTGGGGCGGGTGACTTTCCATGTGACGATCGGCAGCAACGCGCATTTCGAACTGAACGGCGCGATTTTGGGTGGCGGTGACCAGACGTTGGAGATCATCACCAGCGTCACCCATGCCAAGCCCGATTCGACCAGCGGCCAGACCATCCGGTCGATCCTGGGCGGTCGCGCCACCGGCAGCTATCTGGGCAGCATCAACGTCGCGCGCGATGCTCAGCGGACCGATGCGTTCCAGTCGGTCAAGGCGATGCTGCTGGACCGGACGGCCACGGCCAACGCCAAGCCGGAGCTGGAAATCTTCGCCGACGACGTGAAATGCGCCCATGGCGCGACCGTAGGCGAACTGGATAAGGCGGCGCTGTTCTACATGGCTTCGCGCGGGATGGACCCGGCGACGGCCAAGACGCTGCTGCTGCGGTCCTTCGTCGCGGGCGTGTTCGACGATGTGGCGGATGAAGCGGTCAAGGACGCGCTCGAAGCAGCCGCGCTCGCCAAGCTGGAGGCGCTGGTATGACGGATCTCGCCCAGACGCTCCGGCTGCGGGACGATTTCCCCGGTGTGGGGGACTGGCATTATCTCGACAGCGCCGCCACCGCGCAGAAACCCAATGCCGTGATCGACGCGATCGCGCGCGCCTATGGACCGGATTATGCGACGGTGCATCGCGGTGTCTATGAGCGGTCGGCGAACATGACGCTCGCCTATGAAGCGGCGCGGCGCAAGGTTGCCGGCTTCATCGGCGCGGCGAGCGACAGCGAGATCGTCTATGTCCGCGGCGCGACCGAGGGGATCAACCTGGTCGCGCAATGCTGGGCGGGGACGCAGTTGCAGGCGGGCGACCGTATCCTGCTGTCCACGCTGGAGCATCACAGCAATATCGTGCCGTGGCAGATGGTGGCGGAGAAGGTCGGCGCGCATATCGACGTCGTTCCGCTGACGCAGGACGGCAAGATCGACCTGGACGCGATGCGGGCGATGATGACGCCGCGGCACCGGATGGTGGCGCTGGCCCATGTGTCGAACGTGCTGGGCAGCGTGCTGGACGTGCGCCGCGCCGCGGATATCGCGCATATGGTGGGCGCCAAGATATTGATCGACGGGTGCCAGGCGGTGCCGCGGCTGGCGGTCGACGTGGCGGCGATGGATTGCGATTTCTACGTCTTTTCCGCGCACAAATTATACGGCCCGACCGGCATCGGCGTGTTGTGGGGCCGGGCCGAATTGCTGGACGCCATGCCGCCCTATCAGGGAGGCGGGTCGATGATCGACAAGGTGACGTTCGAAAAGACGACCTACGCCCCCGCGCCCACCCGGTTCGAGGCGGGAACGCCGCATATCACCGGGGTCGTCGGTCTTTCCGCCGCGATCGATTATGTGCAGGCGATCGGGCTGGACCGGGTCCATGCGCATGAATGCGGGTTGGTGGCCAAGGCACGGGCGGCATTGGATGGCATGAACAGCATCCGCCTGTTCGGGCCTGACGATAGCGCGGGCATCCTGTCTTTCGCGGTAGAGGGGGTGCATCCGCACGATGTCGGCACCATATTGGACGAAACGGGCGTCGCGATCCGGGCCGGCCATCATTGCGCACAGCCGCTGATGCGCCATCTGGGCGTCGAGGCGACCGCACGGGCCAGTTTCGGCATCTATAGCGACGAAAGCGATGTCGAAGCGCTGGTCGTGGGACTAGAACGGGTAAGGAAAATCTTCGGATGACCGAGGAACGCAAGATCATGGTGGAAGAAGTGGATGCGGTGGAAACCCCGCCCAAGGCGCGTGTCGAAGAGGCACCGCGCCAGCGCGACTATCTGGACGGTTTCCTGAGCGCCAAGCCGAGCGACGTGCCGGCCGGGGAACCGGGCGGCAACCTCTATGACGGGATCATCGAGGCGCTGAAGGAGATTTTCGATCCGGAAATTCCGGTCAATATCTATGATCTGGGCCTGATCTACGGCGTGGATGTGACGGACGATGGCCATGCCGTCGTCACCATGACGCTGACCACGCCGCATTGCCCGGTCGCCGAATCCATGCCGGGCGAAGTCGAACTGCGCGTCGGCGCGGTGCCGGGCGTGGGCGATGCGCAGGTCAATCTGGTGTGGGACCCGCCATGGGACCCGCAGAAGATGAGCGACGAAGCCAAGCTTGAACTGGGGATGCTGTGATGACCGAGGTGCAGACCAAGACCCGCGCGCGTCCCGCCGCCGTCATCCTGACGCCGACGTCGCAGGCGCGTATCGCCGACCTGATGCGCCAAGCGCCTGAGGGCGCGATCGGCGTCAAGCTGTCGACCCCCAAGCGCGGCTGTTCGGGCCTGGCCTATTCGGTCGATTATGTGACGGAAGAGGCCAAGTTCGACGAGAAGATCGAAACGCCGGGCGGTGTCCTCTATATCGATGGTGCGTCGGTGCTGTACCTGATTGGATCGACGATGGACTGGGTGGAGGATGATTTCACCGCCGGTTTCGTCTTCAACAATCCCAACGCCAAGGGCAGCTGCGGCTGCGGTGAGAGTTTCACCGTCTAGAATCGTCCATCCAACCGGGGGTAAGTCATGCCGCACATGCTCATTTTCGGCATGGGCTATACCGCTTCCCGCCTCGCAATGCGCCTGTATGAAGCGGGGTGGCAGGTGACCGGCACGCGCCGCACCGCCGATGGGCATAGCATCGCCTTCGATGACGAGCGCGCCGTCCGTGCCGCCATCGCTGGCGCGACCCACATCCTGTCTTCCGTCCCGCCAGAACAGGACGCAGACCCCGTCCTCACCCGCTATGGCGCCGCCATCGCCGCCGCGCCGGCGCTGTGGACCGGCTATTTGTCGTCCACGGGCGTCTATGGCGATGCGGCGGGGGCGTGGGTGGATGAGGCCAGCCCTGTGGGACAGGGGCGGCGCACCGCGCGCGCCGCCGCCGATGCGGACTGGGGGGCGTTGCGGCCCGATATGCGGCGCTTTCGCCTGCCGGGCATCTATGGGCCGGGGCGATCGGCGCTGGACCGGGTGCGCGCGGGCAAGGCGCATCGCATCGCCCTGGCAGGGCAGTTGTTCAGCCGGGCGCATGTGGATGACATCGTCGCCGGGGTGATCGCGTCTATCCGCGCAGGGCCGCCCGGCGTCTATAATCTGGCCGACGACCTGCCCTGCGCCCAGAATGATGTGATAGAGGCCGCTTGCGACCTGCTGGGCCAGCCCTGGCCACCGCTACAGACCATGGAGCAGGCCGCCCTGTCGCCGATGGCGCGGGGTTTCTATGCCGAAAATCGCCGTGTTGCCAATGGCCGGGCGAAGCGGCTGCTGGGCTGGGTGCCGCGCTATCCGACCTACCGCCAAGGGTTGCGCGCCTGCCTGTGAGGCGGCCAGTGATGCCGTCCACCGCATGGTTTACGGCTTGTTAACCAGCGGCAGCGAAAGCGGGATCGTCACGTCGCAAGGATGATCCCATGACCCGTATCGACAAGGCTTTTTCCGCGCTCAGCGACCGGATGCAGCATTTGGCCGCGCCCGGCCGTGCGGTTGCTTCGTCCGAATCGATCTCGAGCCTGCTCGCGAAGGTCGATGCCGCCAAGCGGCGTTATCAGCCAGGTGCGCGTTAAGCCGCCTTCGAGCGTAGCGCGATCCCCATGCCCGCGATCGCCAGCAGCGCGCCGAGGATGGCCAGCGCGCTCCAGCGATAGCCCTCCGCCAGGGTCGAGATCAGCATTGCGATGACCGGGATCAGCACGCTGGTATAGGCGGCGCGGCCCGCGCCCATGCGCTGGATCAGGGTGAAATAGAGCGGGAAGGTCACGACCGATCCAGCGATCCCCAGCCAGCCTATGCCCAATATATAGCCCAGCCGCGGCTCGAATTGCGGCGGGCCGACGGTGGCCCAGGCGAAGGCGGCGTCCACCGCCGCGCCGATCAGCATGGCCCAGGCCAGCACCGCCACCATCGGCAGGCGGCGGGCGATGTCCATCCCCTGCATGACGTTCGCGGCAGAGGCGCTTAGCAGCCCGGCGAGCGAGAAGGCCGCGCCGAGCAGTACCATATCCGGCCGGACGGTAGCGGCATGATATTCGTGCAGTAGCATCAGGACGATGCCTGTCATCGCCACCAGCGATCCGCCGATGAAGGCGCGGCTGACCGGTTGGCGGAAGATCAGCCAGGCGAGGATCGAATTGGGGATTAGCAGCATCGCATAGACCACCGCGACCACGCCGGAGGTCAGATAATGTTCGGCCCGATAGACGAAGTTGAAGTTGAGAACGAACTGCGCCAAGCCCAGCAGCGCGGCGTAGAGCAGGCCCGTGCCGCCGATGCGGAGCGACACGCCACGCAGCCGCGCGAAGGCGGCCATGGCGATTCCGGCGAGCAGGAAGCGGTAGCAGACCGACCAGCTGGCCGGCACCGAGCCGATCTGGTCGCGAATGACGATCCAGGTCGAACTCCAGATCAGGGTGACGAGGATGAAAGGGGCTATGACGCCGCCCGATTTGCTTTCAGCCATGGGCGAGCGCCCGCAGCGCCTGCGCCAGCGGCGCGACGCTGGCGGCGTCCTGGGACCAGTTGGTGACCAGCCGCGCCGCGCCGTCGCCCCAGTCGTAGAAATCGAAGCCCTGTGCGCGCAATATGGCGGCTTCGTCGGCTGACAGGCGGATGAACAGCTCGTTCGCCTGCACCGGATGGAGCAGGCGGCCGGTCGCGCCACCGGCCAGCGCTTGCGCCGCCGCATTGGCCGTGCGGGCATTGGCCAGCCACAGATCGCCTTCGACCATCGCCAGTATCTGCGCGGCGAGATAGCGGCCCTTGGAGAAGAGATGGCCCGACCGTTTGCGCCAGCGTTGCGCTTCGGTCGCGCGAGCAGGGGCTGCGTCGCCGAAGAAGAGCAGCGCTTCGCCGATCATGCCGCCATTTTTGACGCAGCCGAAGCTGAGCGCATCGACGCCCGCGCGCCATGTGACGTCGGCGGGCGCGCAGCCCAGATGGGCGACCGCATTGGCGAAGCGTGCGCCGTCCATGTGGAAGCCCAGACCATGACTCTTGGCCAGATCGCCTAGCGCCGCGACCTCATCCGGCGTGTAGGCCAGCCCATATTCGGTGGCGTTGGTGATGCTGATCGCGCGGGCCGGCACCTGATGCACGTCGGGGCGGATCGTCTTCAGCCGGTCGGCGACGACGTCTGGCGTCAGTTTTGCGCCGTCGCCGGGCAGCGGCATCAGGGTGGCGCCGTGGGTGAAGAAGCCGGGCGCGCCACATTCGTCGACGACGATATGCGCTTCCTCATGGCAGATCACGCCGCCATAGGGCGGGCAGAGGCAGGCCAGCGCGATGCTGTTCGCCGCCGTGCCGGTGGCGATCCACAGCGCGTGGACCGGGGTGTCGAACAGGGCGCTGAACGCGCCGTCCAGTCGGGCGCTCCAGGCGTCGCCGTCATAGCCATGATCGGCGCAGTCGGCGGCGGCGATGGCCGCCATTACGGCGGGGCTGACGGGCGTGGCGTTGTCGGAAAAATAATGCATGGCCGCAGCGATACCCGCGGCGTCCGGCGGCGGGAAGAGGCCAGCGCGGCATCGCTGGCCCTTTTTCGGCAAAATGGGTCAGTATATATGACCCATTGTTTCATGCGCCGCTCTGTGACATAGGCGGGCGCCTTCCACGCCAGAACAGGAGACTCACCATGGCCGCCGAGCAGACATCGCGTTTCACCGTTACCCCCAGCACCAAGGCTGTGGCGGCTGACGCGCGTGCGCTGCTGCTAGAAGATCCGGGCTTTGGCCGGCTCTTCACCGACCATATGGTGACGATTCGCTATACCGAAGGGCAGGGCTGGCACAGCCACGCGATCGGCCCGCGCGAACCCTTCCAGCTCGATCCCGCCTGCGCGGTGCTGCATTATGCGCAGGAAATCTTCGAAGGGATGAAGGCATATCGGCTGGAGGATGGCAGCATCGCCATGTTCCGCCCGGAGGAAAATGCCCGCCGCTTCGCCGCATCGGCGGAACGGCTGGCGATGCCGGCGCTGCCCGAAGACCTGTTTCTGGAAGCGGTCGAGCAATTGGTGAAGATCGACGCCGACTGGATTCCGACCGGCGAGGGCAGCCTGTACCTCCGCCCCTTCCTGTTCGCGAGCGAGACGTTCCTGGGCGTGCGTCCGTCCAACGAATATATATTCTGCGTCATCGCGTCGCCTGCCGGTGCCTATTTCAAGGGTGGCAAGAAGGCCGTGACCCTGTGGGTGTCCGAACATTATACCCGCGCGGCGCGCGGCGGCACGGGCGCGGCCAAATGCGGCGGCAACTATGCCGCGTCGCTGGTCGCGCAGAAGGAAGCGATCGGCCATGGCTGCGACCAGGTCGTCTTCCTCGACGCCGCCGAGAATAAATGGGTCGAGGAACTGGGCGGCATGAACGTCTTTTTCGTGATGGACGACGGGTCGATCGTCACCCCGCCGCTGGGCGGCACGATCCTGCCCGGCATCACCCGCAATTCGATCATCGACCTGGCCCGCGCCAAGGGCCATGATGTGCGCGAGGAACCCTATAGCTTCGCCCAGTGGCGCGCGGATGCGGCTAGCGGCACGCTGCGCGAGGCCTTCGCCTGTGGCACCGCGGCGGTCGTCACCGCGATCGGCACGGTCAAGAGCAGCAATGGCGACTTTACCATCGGCAATGGCGATGGCGGGTTGGTGACGGAGACGCTGCGCGCCGAACTGACGGGCATCCAGCGCGGGATCGTTGCCGATCCGGCGGGCTGGGTGCGCACGGTTTAACGGAATTTGACCAACCTCCGTTCGCCCTGAGCGAAGTCGAAGGGGTCTGCTGAGCGGAGCGAAGCCACTTCGACTTCGCTAGTCGGGGACTTCGACTTCGCTCAGCCCGAACGGTATTTTTGCGCGGGCTACCCCTGTCCTTTCGGGCGTAGGGCGCGCGGCGGTGCTTTCCAATCCTGGCCCAAGCGCCTAGATAGCGTCGCATGGAACGCTTCGATGTCGTCATATTGGGGGGCGGGCTGGTCGGCCTGACCCTGGGAATCGCTCTTTCAGGCCATGGCGTGCGCTGTGCCGTGATTGACCCGGCTGACCCGGTTTCAACCACGGCCGCGGGGTTCGACGGCCGCGTGTCGGCGATCAGCTCGACCAGCTACGCCATGATGAACGCCATTGGCGTTGGCAAGCATCTGGCGGGCAAGGGCTGTCCGATCGACCGGATCTGGGTGAGCGACGGGCTGGAGCCGGGGGCGCTCGATTTTGCGCCGGACGCCGACGATAGCGTGATGGGCACGATGGTCCCCAATCGCGACCTGCGTGTCGCGCTCGCGCTGACGGCGGCCGAGGCGGTCAATCTGACCCGCTTTCAGCCCGACCGCGCGGTCCATGTCGATCGCAATGAGGATGGTGTGACGCTGACGCTGGCGAGCGGCGTCACCATCCACGGCGCGCTGCTGGTCGCGGCGGAGGGGCGCAACAGTCCCACGCGGGACGCGGCGGGGATCAACACGACGCGCTGGCAATATAAGCACACCGCCATGGTCACGGCGATCGACCATGAGCTGCCGCATGCCAATACGGCTTACGAGATTTTCTATGTCGGCGGCCCCTTCGCGCTGTTGCCGATGCAGCCGGGCACCCGGTCCGCCGTGGTGTGGACCGTGCCGACCGAGCAGGCGCCGGCGATGATGAAGCTGGGCGAGCGCGCCTGGCTGGCCGAGGCGCAGAAGCGGATCGGCGGCTTTCTGGGCGAGATCAGGCTCGCGGGGCCGCGATCCTCCTATCCTTTGGGCTTCCACCATGCCGCGCGCGTCACCGATACGCGGCTGGCGCTGGTGGGCGACAGCGCCCATGCCATCCACCCGATCGCCGGGCAGGGGGTCAATCTGGGCTTCCGCGACGTCGCTGCACTGGTCGAGGTGATGGTGGAGGGGATGCGGCTGGGCCTTGATCCGGGCGATGCGCAGCTGCTGGCGCGCTACCAGCGCTGGCGCGGGCTGGATTCGATGATGACGAGCGTGGCGATGGACGGGTTGGTGCGGTTGTTCGACGTGCCGGGCAAGATCCCCTCGCTTGTGCGCCGTGCCGGGTTGGCGGCGGTGCAGCGTAGTGGGGCGCTGAAAGGGCGGTTCATGGCAGAAGCGCGGGGGCAATCGGGGGCGTTGCCGCGGTTGCTGTCGGGCGAGATGGTTTAGGGCGGATTGCGATCAAAGGCGGACATATAGCCCCTCCCCTTCAGGGGAGGGGTTGGGGTGGGGGCGTGCCTCCA
>JAZJZH010000010.1:0-235553 GCA_040389985.1 Pseudomonadota bacterium | reverse complement strand
CCAGGCTGTCCTTGTGCGTGATCGCGCCGGTGCGGACATAGGTGATGATTTCCATATCGGCGTGCGGATGCGGCGGGAAACCGGAGCGCGGGCCGATTTCGTCATCGTTCCACACCCGGATCGCGCCCCAGTGCATGCGGTCTTCGGCATGATAGTCGGCGAAGGAAAAATGATGGCGCGCATTCAGCCAGCCATGGTCGGCATGGCCGAGCGACGCGAACGGGCGGCGCTCGATGCGGCTCGTTGTGGTCGTGGTCATATGGAATGCCTTTCGTTGCGGAGGCGGAGGCTTCCGCTTGCTTTCCGACAATCTAGCCATCAGGATCGTTTCTTAAACCGGCAGCTTTGAAACGGATTGTTTCCCGATGCGACTACCTGATTTCGAGGCTTGGGCCATGTTCGCCGCCGTGGTCGAACATCGCAGCTTCACCGATGCGGCCAAGGCGCTGAGCGTGTCGAAGGCGACCGTGTCCAAGGCGGTGACGCGGCTGGAGGAGCATCTGGACACAAGCCTGTTCAACCGCACCAGCCGTCGCCTGGCGTTGACCGAGAGCGGCAAGCGGCTGGCCGACCATGCCCATCGCATCCTGGCGGAGGGGCAGGCGGCGGAGGAAGCCGCGCGGGATGAAACCGCGGAACTGTCCGGCGTGGTGCGGCTGGGCGCGCCGATGACCTTCGGCCTGCTCCGCGTCGCGCCGCTGGTCGCGCAATTCACCAAGGAGCATCCGATGGTGGATGTCGACCTGCACCTTTCCGATGCGCAGATCGACATTGTGGACATGGGGCTGGATGCGACCATCCGCATCGCCGACATGCCCGACAGTTCGCTGCGCGCGCGGCGGCTGGCGGATGTGACGATGCATGTGATCGCTTCGCCCGCCTACCTGGACGAACGGGGACGGCCGCAACATCCGACCGACCTGGGCACCCATGACTGCCTCTGCTACTCCAATGTCGCCTCGCCCGATGTATGGCGCTTTTCCGGGCCGGGGCAGCAGAATGTGGTGGTGCAGGTGCGCAGCCGCATCACCGTTAACAGCGGGGAAGCGATGCTGCCTGCGCTGCGCATGGGCGTGGGCATCGCCCGCCTGCCCGACTTCATCATCGGCGACGCGCTGGCGAGGGGCGAGGTGGAGGAAATATTGGTCGATTGGCGGCCCGCGCCTTTCGGCCTGCATCTCGTTACGCCGCCGTCGCGCCTGCGCCCCGCACGGGTCGAGGCGCTGCTGGACTATCTGACGAAGCATCACGGATGTTAACCCGACGCGCAAGGCCCGGCCGAAAATTTGCCGTCATGGATTCATGGAGATAGGCGTTTGGACGCATATAAGCGTCGTTTCGCAGGTGAATCCATATTGACTCCGGGCGGACCGTTTCGGCCTCAACCCTTTGTAAACAGATTCGTTTTGACGCGACTCGTGGATTCCTGCCGGTTAGCGAAAAATTAACCTTTGTCCTTCAGAAGTTTTTTGGTTAATGATTTAGAGCAGAAGCCGTTCTGGTGGGTGAACGGGACTGCGATCCATCGGCGGGATTTGGCCGAAAGGTGACAACAAGGGGCTTCACATGCGCGTGCTGCTGATCGAGGACGAACCGACCACCGCCAAGGCGATCGAGCTTATGCTCACGACCGAAGGCTTCAATGTCTACACGACCGACCTGGGCGAAGAAGGCCTCGATCTGGGCAAGCTGTATGATTACGACATCATCTGCCTGGACCTGAACCTGCCCGATATGCACGGCTATGACGTGCTGAAAAAGCTGCGGGCGGCCAAGGTGCAGACCCCGGTGCTGATCCTGTCGGGCATTGCGGAGATGGACAGCAAGGTCCGTTCCTTCGGCTTCGGTGCCGATGATTATGTGACCAAGCCCTTCCATCGCGAAGAACTGATCGCCCGCATCCACGCCGTTGTGCGCCGGTCCAAGGGGCATAGCCAGTCGGTCATCCGCACCGGCAAGCTGGCCGTCAACCTGGACGCCAAGACGGTGGAAGTGGACGGCAACCGTGTCCACCTGACCGGCAAGGAATATGCCATGCTGGAGCTTCTCTCGCTTCGCAAGGGCACGACGCTGACCAAGGAAATGTTCCTGAACCACCTGTATGGCGGAATGGACGAACCTGAACTTAAGATCATCGATGTGTTCATCTGCAAGCTGCGCAAGAAGCTGGCGCTGGCGTGCAGCGGCGACAATTATATCGAGACGGTCTGGGGCCGCGGCTATGTGCTGCGCGACCCTGATGAGATTGTCGAGGAGCAGGCCAAGGTCGCCTGATCCGATAAAGGTTAACGGGGGTGGAAAGGCCGGGGTTCGAAAGGACGCCGGCCTTTTCCGTGCCCGGCGCTGCTTGCAGGGCGATGTTCTCTTTTTGATCGCATTTTTATCGTTGCACCGTGGATCATCCTGCCGCTTGCGGTTAAGGCGGGGTCATGGATGACCTGTTTGCCGATCGATCCTTGAGTGAACAGACGCTGGGCCGGGCCGACATAGCGCCGCTGGCGAAAAAGGGCTTGCCGCATCACCTGATCGATTGCGACCTGGACGAGGCCGATCTGTCGGGGCTGGACCTGTCGCGCTGGATCTTCGAACGCTGCCAGGTGCGCCGCACCGATTTCACCGGCGCGAAACTGGACGGGACGCGCTGGCAATCCTGTCGCGGCGGCTTCGTGCAATTGACCGGCGCGGACCTGCGCGAGGCGGAATTTCTTGCCTGCGATCTCAACAATGGCGTGCTGCGGCGGGCGAAGCTGTTCGGCGCCAAGTTCGAACGGTGCAAGCTGACCGGTGCGGACCTGTCCGAAGCGAGCGCGCTGGACGTGCAATTTGCCGAGACGTTGCTGGTCAACGCGCGTCTGCCGGGCTTTTCCTTTCGCAAGCAGGTGCTGACAGCGGTCGATTTCAGCCAGGCGGATCTGGGCAAATGCGATTTTCGTGGCACATTGTTCGACGGATGCAGCCTGCGCGACGCGGCGCTGGACGGGTGCCGGTTCGACGGGGCGGATTTGCGCGGGGCGGATATCGGCGGACTGCGGCTGATCAATGCCGGGATGTTCCGCGGCGCGACCATATCGCGCGAGCAAGCGGGACAACTGCTGGGCGAATTGGGCTTGAACGTGCGCTGAATCGGCAAAGTTGAACGGGCCAGCGGCCTAAAAGGCTGCCGGCCCGTTCGTCAGGCGGTGGGGCGTCGGGCGGCGGCGTGGAACTTGACCGCCGTCCATATCACGCCCCGTGCGGGGTCAATCGTCCGCCTGATCCGGTGTGGTGGTAGTGCTACGGCTCGCCGATCCCTGGCCGCTGGCCTGACCCGAAAGCTGGCCGCTGGCGTCAATCGATGTGGCATTGTCGAGCGCGCCCGTCGCCCGGCCCGCGGCGTTGCCAGCCGCCGATCCCGCGCCGCTGGCGACGCCCGATGCGCGGTCGCGGGTCGCGTTAACCGCTGCGCTGGCCCGATCGCGGCTGTTGGCGACGGTCGTGTCGGCCCGATCCCGCGCGGCGGTGGCGGTGTCGGTCGCCCGGTCCCGCACGCTGCCGACGGCGTTGCGTGCGTCGCTGGTGCCAAGCGTGTCGACCGCCAGGCCGCCGCTGGCTGATGCACCGGCCGAACCCGATGCGTTGCCATTGCGGGTCTTGCCCTTACGGGTCGCCGATCCGCTGGCCGAGCCATCGGCGCGGCTGCGGCTTGATCCGCTGGCGCCGACGCGGCCATTGTCGAGATCGACGCTACGATCCAGGCTGCCTGCGCCATCAAGTGTGCCACCCAGCGAACCGCCGACCCCGCTGCCTGCGCCACCCAGGGCACCGCCCAGCGATTCACCCA
The DNA here is from genome assembly GCA_040389985.1 of Pseudomonadota bacterium. Lineage (GTDB taxonomy): Bacteria > Pseudomonadota > Alphaproteobacteria > Sphingomonadales > Sphingomonadaceae > Sphingobium. Next base: position 231,733 of record JAZJZH010000010.1, on the reverse strand, counting down.
TGCCACCGCCGCCCAGAAGCTGGGCCGAAGCAGGGGTCGCCGTCAGGGCGGCGATGCAGGCGGTCGCGATCAGGAACTTGGCTTTCATCACTCGTCTCCTTCATGTGCATATCGATGCGATGAAAGGAGAACGGGAGGGGCGTCCGCTTTAATCCCTGCGGCCCAAGAAAAATAATAGGTTCCTGAAATCATTCGTTATTTCTGCAATCCGCGCAGATGACCGGCGTCTTGCCTTTAGCGGGTGGGGTCGCTTCGGCACGCAGCGCGGCGATCCCGCCGCGCATTAGCAACCGGCCCGCCACCAGCGGCGCGGCGAAGCTGGTGCCGCGCACGCGGCCCTTGCCGCCCTGCGCCGTCGCAGCCTGCATGTCCGCGCCGGGTGCGGCAAAATCGACATGAAGCGCCCGGCCCGCTTCGGGCAGGGGCCGGCCGCGCCCGTCTATCCCGGTGACGGCGATGACGCCGGGGTAGGAGGCGGGATAGGCGGGCGGAGCGGCCGGGCCGTCATTGCCGACTGCCGCGACCAGGGTTACGCCCTTGTCCCGCGCCAGTCGAACCGCGCCGTCGAGCAGCGGATTGGCCGGGCCGACCAGGCTGACGGTGACGACGCGCACGCCGCGCGCAGCCATCCAGCCCAGCGCCCGGACGATGGCGAAAGCGCCACCCCCTGCCGGATCGTCGCCATAAACGTCGGCGATCAGCAGCGCCGCGCCGGGCGCTCCGCCCCGCACCACCCCGTCGCCGCTGATGAGCGAGGCAACGGCGGTGCCATGGCCGCTGGCGCGCGGCGCGCCCTGCGCGAAGCCGCGCTGTTCGATCGGCCCGCTAAGCGCGGGATGCCGCGCCACGCCGCCGTCGATCAGCCCAGCGATGCGCCCATCGATCCGCCCCCCGCTCGCCAATGCGGTGGCGGCCAGCGGCAGCGCCGCACCGCTAGGGAAATAGAGATTATCCGCGTTGGCCTGCGCGCGCGGGGCGATCCGGCGCACGTCGCGGATCGCCCTGGCCAGGCTGCGGCCCCTGGGCGGCGTCAGGCGGGCGACGGCTAGGTCGATGCCTTCCACGCTCTCGCCGTCCACGCCATAGCCGGCCGCGCGCAACGCATCGAGCGTGGCGTCGTCCGCGTCGGTGAGGAAAATGACGCCGCGCCGCGCCGGTTCGCGCCGGTCGTCCAGCTCGATCCGGTCGCCATGGCGGCGCAACAGGTCGGTGATCCGGGTGGCGCGCGCCGCGGCCAGCCGGTCGGCGAGGCGCGCGGGCGACAGCCGGTCAAGGTCCGCTGCATCGACGGCGCCGCCGACGCGATCCAGCACATCGGGCACCACCTGACCCACCGCGCCCAGCCCGCCGCCACCGGGCAGCAACTGCGCCTGGATGGCGGATGGCACGATCAACATCATCCCCGCGATCATCCAGGGTCGCGTCAGTTTCATATCCGTGTCCCCTATCCTCTCACCTGCAAAATCAACCATTGCGAAAAAATGTCCATTCATCTTCTGTCTGCGGGATGAAACGGATGGGCTGGCGCGTTTCATCCTTCGAACAAGTGACGGAGTGCTGATGTCGTTCGAACGCGACCTGCTGGCGATCCTGCCCCGGCTGCGGCGTTTTGCCGCCAGCTTGTCGCGGGACCGCGCCGATGGCGACGACCTGTGCCAGGCGGCGCTGGAGCGTGGCCTGAAGGCGCGTGACCAGTGGCAGCCCGGCACCCGTCTGGACAGCTGGATGTATCGGATCATGCGCAACCTGTGGATCGACGAGGCCCGCGCCCGCCGGCGCACCGCCCAGACCTTCGCCCCCGAAGAGGCGGGCGCGCATGTCGGCCATGCCGGCGACCGTGATGTGGAGGCGCATATGATGCTGTCCGACGTCGACCGGGCGATGCAGGCGTTGCCGCACGAACAGCGTGAGGCGATCGCGCTCGTGCTGGTGGAGGGGCTGTCCTACAAGGAGGCTGCGGCGGTGCTGGGCGTGCCGATGGGCACATTGACCTCGCGGCTGGTGCGCGGGCGCGGCGCATTGTTGGAACTGATGGGAGAGGCGGCATGACGGACATAGACGAAGCCATGCTGATCGCGCTGGTCGATGGCGAACTGGACGAAGTGAACCGGCGTCGGGTGGAACGGGCCGTGGCCGCCGATCCGGCCCTGGCCGCGCGGCTGGCGCAGCATCGGTCGCTGCGCGCGCGGCTGGCGGGCCATTATGCACCGGTGGCGCAGGAGCCGGTGCCCGACCGCTTGCGCGCGGTACTGGAGGTAAGCGCGACGGTGACGCCGCTGGTGCGAACAGCGCCCCGTTGGCGGAATTGGGCTATGGGCGGCGCGATTGCGGCCAGCCTGGTGCTGGGGCTGGGCCTCGGCCGTCTGTCGGGCACGCAGCCGGGATCGATCGGGACGCGGGACGGCGTGATGGTGGCGCAGGGCGCGCTCGCGACCGCGCTCGATGGACAGTTGGCGTCGGCGCAGGCCGACGGGCCGATCCGTATCGGCCTCACCTTCCATCGCAAGGGCGGCGGCTGGTGTCGCAGCTTCGATGGTGCCATCGCGGGCGTGGCCTGCCACGAGGGCGAAGGCTGGCAGGTGCAGCAGGCTTTGCCAGGGGTAGGCGAAAGCACCGCCTATCGGCAGGCGTCCTCCGCCGACGCGCGCGTCATGGCGACGGTGGACGCGCTGATCGACGGCGCGCCCGCAGATGCCGCCGGAGAGAAAGCGGCGCAGGCGAAGAGCTGGCGATAATATTGCGGCGTGCTCCCGCCTGCGCGGGAACACGCCGCAATATTATCTATGCGTGCGCCACCGCATGACCCGCGCAGCAGGCCGCACGGCTGCTTTCGACATATTCGGCGTCATGCCACCAATAATGTTGATGGGCGTCCGCCAGCATCGGCAGCATCTTGCTCGCCGCCGCCTGCGGTTTGGCGTTGACGAAGGGTGCCATCAGCGCTTCGGGCGTATGGACGACGCCGTTCGCGATCACCTGTTTCACGTTGGCGACGGCGGCGACGTCTTTCAGTGGATCGCCATCGACCAGGATCAGGTCGGCCAGCATCCCGCGCTCGATCCGCCCCACCGGCTCGCCCAGAAACTCGCCGCTCCAGCGGGTCGTCATCAACAGCGCCTCATAAGGAGAAATGCCGAACTTCACCATGCCGCGCATGTTGAGGTGCAGGCTGATCGCGGTCAGGTCGATCGGCGCATCAGTGCCGGAAAAGGGATGCCATCCCGCCGCCAGCGTCATTTTGATCTGCGCAACCTGCCGTTCCAGCGACGCGAGCATCGGCTTGCCGCCGTCGCCCGCCATCGCCTTCACCCGCGCGAGCAGCTTGTCATATTCCCATTGCGGATAGAGCGTCGTGATCCGCGGGTCGCGGGTGAAGCCGTCGTCCAGCCCCAGCAGGGACGTGGCCGCAAACAGCGTCGGCGTGCGCCCCGCCTTGGCCGCGGCGAACAGGTCGTTGACGTCATGATAGCCGCCGCCCAGCGAGGTGATGGTGCGCGAATAGCCATAGCGGTTGGTCGCGCCGGTATGCTCCATGCAATCCATGCCGCTGTGCAGGGCGGGATAATGATAGTGGGACGACAGGTGCATCCCCATCTTGTGCGATGCGTCGACCACCTCCTTCTGCGTGTCGTGGCGCAGCCGGACATAGGTTTTGACCATGTCATAATCGAGCGCCCTGGCGCGCTCCAGCTCCAGCGCCATCTGGCCCGGCTCCGTGACGGGGCGCATGAAATTATAGAAGATGCGCCCGCCGTCGATCGCCTCACCGGTAGCATAGTGGCGCGCGGCGATGCGCTTGCCGCTCTGGATCGCTTCCCGGTCCTCGACCATATGATAGGCGGGGCAACCGGGCGATCGGGTCGCGGTGATCCCCATCGCCAGCCACAGCCGGCCCATCCGGTCGCCATAGCCATAGCCCGCCATCTGTCGGTGGGTATGCATGTCGATCAGGCCCGGCATCAGGGTAAGGTCGGGCGCGTCGATAATCTTGGCATTGGCGTCGGATGCACCCGCGCCGCGCGGCGTGACGGCGCTGATGACATTGCCGTCCAGCACGACATCGACTTGCGTTTTATAATCGGCGGAGAGGGCGTCCCAGACCTTGCCAGCCCGTATGATGGTGCGACCCGCAGGTTTGGCATTGGCCCAACTGAGCCGACAGGGCACGGTCTGCGCCGCGTCGCCGTTGGCGGCTACGATGCGCAGCTTGCCGTTGCTGAGATAGAGCAATTTGCTCCCATCGCCGCTCCAGCTTGGCGCGTCGGTGACTTCGGTGCTGATCTGCTTGGGCGCGGCGGTAAAGCTGCCGTCCGGCGCGACCGGCGCGACCCAGAGCGTGCTGGCGAAGACGAACGCCATACTTTTGCCGTCGGGCGACCAGATCGGGCCATCATGCCCGCGGGTGCCAAGCGACTTGCCCTCGAACACTGGGCGGTAAGTGCCCTTGCCGGTAGCCAGATCGACGGTCAGTATCTGGCTGGCACCTTCGCGATAGCGGCCGGTGACGGGCTTGAAGGCGGCATAGGCGATGGTCTTGCCATCGGGACCGAAGCTGGGACGGCCCGGCTCCCAGAGCGCATCGAACCGCTTGGTCACCGTGCCGGTCGCGACATCTACCGTGTGGAGCGCGCCATCCTGGTCGAGGAAGGCGATCATCCTGCCGTCCTGCGACCAACTGCCCCAGGCGACCGCCTTGTCGGGGATGTTGGTGAGCTGGCGCACCTTGCCTGTGACGACGTCATGCAGCCAAAGGTCGAGCGTGCCGCCGCGGTCGGACGAATAAGCGATGGTCTTGCCATCGGGCGACCAGGCGGGATCGCATTTAAGGAAGCCGTCGCCGACGATCTGCTTCGGCGCACCGCCGACTGCCATGACATAAAGGTCGTTGAGCGCGGCGAACACGATGCTCCTGCCGTCGGGTGAGAGCATGGGCGCAGCGATGCCGACCACCGGCTTTGGCGCGGTGGAGGTGAAGTCGCGGGTCTTCTTGCGATAGCTGGGCGTGGTGACCGGGACTTGCGTCTGGAAGGGGATGACGCTCGCCTTGCCAGCCTTCAGACTGCGCAGCTTGCCATCGGACCCGTAAAGGATCGCGCCGTCCTTGGCGAAGGCGGGGCGGAAGGGATAGAGATCCTCGCCCACCACCGCATCCTTGCCGTCCATGACCAGCGTCATCGATCCGGGCTGGACGCGGGTATAGGCGATGGCACCATTGGGCGCGAAGGCGGGGGCCATGATGGCCGACGGGTTGAACCGGTCTGCCGATGGCGTGACGGACGCCACCTCCGTCACCGCCCCGCTGGCGATATCGACCGCGACCAGCTTCGTTCCGCCCGCGACATAGGCGACGCGCTTGCCGTCGGGCGACCAGGCAGGTTCGCTGTCGTTGGTCGTGCCCTTCGACAAAGGCGTGACCTGGCCGCTGGCAACGTCGAGCAGGTAGATCGCGTAGCGGCCGTCCGCCCGGTCGCTGGAAAAGGCGATCGTCTTGCCATCGGGCGACCAGCGCGGTTCGCGATCGTCCAGCAGTCCGTCCGTGTGCTGGCGCAGCTCGCCACCGTCCGCCGCGATCGACCAGATGTGGAAATGGCCGGTGCGATAGGATTGAAACGCGATGCGGCTGCCGTCGGGCGACCAGTCCGGCTGTGCCAGATCGTCGAAATCGCCGGTGAGCCGCTTCAACGGCCCGCCCCCGACCGGCAGGGTCCACAATATGCCCAGCAGGTCGAAGGCGATGCGCTTGCCATCGGGCGACAGCGCCAGGGCGACGTTGGTGCAGTCCTCGACCGTCACCATCGTCTCCTTACCCACTGCGGGGGCGGCACCCGGCTGCGCCACCGACCCGGCGCTCCCCGCGGCGAGCAAACCGATCCCGCCCGCCGCGATCGCTTCGCGCCGGTTCAATCCTGTCGTCTTCGTCATATCAAAACTCCAGGTTGAACCGGCCATAATAGAAGCCGCCGCTGATGCCATAGGGGGCGTAGCCATTGTAAAGGCTGCCGGCGAGCTGGTTCACCGGCTTGAGCTTATTAGGATAGGTGTTGAGCAGATTGTTCGCGCCGATCGACAGCTTGACGCCCTTGGCCAGCTTGTAGCCGAGTTCAAGATCGAGGATCGTCTTGGGCTTCAGCTCCTCGTCGGCAAAGCCCGACGTGCAGGTCGCCGACACTGCCGAGCAGGACATCCAGTCGGCGGTATGCAGCACCGGCAACGCCGCGCGCTGCGTGACCTTGCCAAAGCGGGTAGCGCGCAGATTGGCGTTGAATGCGCCGGTTTCCCAAAGGAAGTTGGCGATGAACTTGTTGCGCGGCGTACCTTCGCTAAGGTCCCCCTGGCGGTCGCGCGCGACGAAGGAGACGCCGCTGCCACCCGTTGGCGGGGGATCGATATGGGTGAAGATGGTCTTGTTGAAATTGGCCGACAGCGAACTGGTCAGATTGCCAAGGCCGCCCAGATTGGCGCGATGGGTGGCGACGATATCCAGGCCGCGGGTCCGCGTGTCCGCTGCGTTGGAGAAGATGAGCGCGCCGAAATTGCCGGCATAGCCATTGGCGTTCAGGATATTGACGACGGCTGCGCCCGACAGGGTGCCGCTGAGCAAGATGCGGTCCTTCACCTTGATCTGGTAGGCGTCGACGGTGAGGTTGAAGTTGGGCAGGGGCGTCAGCACCAGACCCGCCGAGAAACTGGTCGATTTTTCGGGCTTGAGCGCCACGGCGCCGAGCGCCTGCGCCGCGGCGCTATCGACCGGCAGCGCGACCACCGGGCGCAACTGACTGACCCCGTCGATGACCACGCCGATCGTGCTGGACGAATTATAATGCTGCTGCTGGAGCGTGGGCGCGCGGAAGCCGGTGCTGGCCGTGCCACGGATGGCGATGCCCCTCACGGGTTCGATGCGCAGCGACGCTTTACCCGTATCGGTGGTGCCAAAGTCGGAATAATCCTCATGTCGCCCGGCCAGACCGAATTCGACGCCTTCGATGATCTTGCCTTCGATATTGGCGTAGGCGCTCCAATTGTCGCGGCTCCAGCTGCCCGATCCTTCGGGCGTGAAGCCGATGACCCCCTGCGATCCGATGCCGCTGGCAAAGGTGCCGCCACGCCAGCCGCCGGTCGGGAAGATATAGCCGCCATTGATGTAGGAGACGGGATCGCCGGGGCTGATGACGAATTTATTCTTTTTATATTCGCCGCCCACCGCGACCGACAGCGGCCCGGCCAGGCCGACGTCGAATTCCTTGCTGAGGTCCAGGTTGCTGACCCATTCGTCGAAGCGCAGCTTGCCGAGGTAGAAGCGGGTCGGGCTTGCCGGGCCAAGCGAGGGGTTGAGCGAGGTGGTCTGAGAATATTTGACCTCATCCTGCCCGTAGCTGGTGCTGAGGTCGAAATGGACGCCGCCGCCCACTTCGCCGCGCAGACCGCCCGCGAACTGGAAATCCTCGTCATAGACGTGGATGCGCGGGATATAGCCTTCAGGATAGATTTCCAGAATATTATTGGCAGCCTGCGGCGTGCGATAGGTCAGCCAACCGGCGGCATGACGCTTGGAATAGGTGCCGAAACTGTAGAGTTCGAGGCTGTCGCCCACCGGCATCATCGCATCATAGCCCAGATTGCCGCCGATCACCTGTGGCTGGCCATATTTGGCCCGGATGCGATCGGGATTGGCGTTGCGCGGGTCGCCGGTCGGATAAAATTGCCCGGTGATCGGGCTGCTCTTCGTGATCGTATTGTCCTGAAGCACGCCATCGGCCGACAGGTGGATGTAACCACCGTCCTGACCCAGGGCGAAGCCCTTGTCGACCTGCCAGCGCCCCTGCCAGCCGCCATTGTCGGCGGTGCTGCCGAGCGTCAGCGCCGCGCCACCCGACGTGTCGTTCTTCAGGATGATATTGACGACGCCCGCGATCGCATCCGATCCATATTGCGCCGACGCGCCATCGCGCAGCACTTCGATTCGCTGGATCGCGTTACCGGCGATCAGGTCCAGGTCCGGCGGCGACTGGCCGTTCTGGACCGATCCGTTGATGAACAGCGTCGCGGTATTGTGGCGGCGCTTGCCGTTGACCAGCACCAGCAACTGGTCGCCGCCCAAGCCGCGCAGCGACAGGGTGCGCACCGCCCAACTGGCGCCCGCGCCGTTGTTGGACACGTTGATCGAGGGAACCAGCGTGCCGAGCAGATCGCGCACCGACTGCTTGCCGCTCGATTCCAGATCCTTTTCGCCCAGCACGTCGATCGGGGCCAGGCTTTCGGCGACGGTGCGGTTGGTCGTGCGCGTGCCGGTGACGATGATCGGCGTCGCATCCTCGACCGGTTCGGGGGCGGGGGCCATGGCCATCGCCTGTGCGCCGGTGCCCGGCAGGCTGGCCTGCGCATATTGCAGCGCCAGTGGATTACGGCGCGCGGCGCTGCGATTGGCGGGGGCGGCCAGTGCGATCACGCCTGCGCCCGCCGGGGTGGATGTCAATTCGGTGCCGGCCAGCAACCGGGCCAGCGCATCCTGGGTCGACAGCCAGCCCTGGATGCGGCGGCTACGGATCGCGGCGACCTCGTCATAAGGGAAGAGAATGCGCACGCCCGATTGGGCTGACAATTCGCGTAGCGCGCTGCTGAGCGGCTGGACATGGATGTCGAATTTGTGGCGCTGGATCAGCGCGGCATCCGGCGTGGCGGCCGCCAGGATTTGCGTAGGCGAGACGAGGCAGATGGCGAGGGCTATCCCCGCCACGGCATGGCGAATATGCATTGTCTGTTCCCCTGAATGCAGCGGCATTCCCTGCCGTTCCACCCCCTTCCAACGAAGGATGACGGCTGCACCGCTATCGAATTTCCACAAAATGTGACGTCCGTCCAATATTGTCGCCTGGACAACGCAGGTCATGGCCCGGTCTGGAGTGTCCAGCGGCTTGTCCCTTCCAGCCCCAGCGCGGTCAGGCGGCCGGACAGAAAGGCGCCCGTGTCGATGCCGATCCGGCCGGCCTGTTCGTCCACATCCTCGCTGATGCTGTGGCCATGGACGATCATGCTGGGATGACGGCCGCGATGTGCCAGAAATTCCTGCCTGATCCAGCGCAGATCGGCTGGGCTCTGATCGTCGATCGGCACGCCAGGGCGGATGCCGGCATGGACGAACAGATAGTCGCCGATCGCGATACTGTCGGGCAGGGCATCCAAAAAATCGACATGGGCGCGCGGCACATGGCTTTCCATCCAGTCTGCCAGTTCGGCATCGGTCATGACGCGGAACAGGGCAGGGTCCAGGCCATAGCTGGCCAGGGTCGCCTCGCCCTCCATGCGCCGGAACAAGGGCAGGGCGCGCAGGTCGCCGCGCGCGGCGAGGATAAAGGCTTCCTCATGATTGCCCTTGAGGCAGCGGACATCGCCGCCCGACCCCGTCAGCGCCATCACCGTTTCCACCACAGCGCGGGATTGCGGGCCGCGATCCACCAGGTCGCCCAGCAGGATCAGACTGATCGGCTTGCGCAGACGGTCCTTGTCGTCCTGCGCGATCATCGTCAGCAGCGCGTCGAGCAGGTCGGCGCAGCCATGCACGTCACCGATCGCATAGACGCGCCGGTTGCCGATATCGGGCGGCGGCGTGCCGCGCTTTACCCTGCGCCAAAAGTTCATGGCGTGGAGTGTCGCATCACAGGCGGGGCAATGTCACGCCCTGCTGGCCCATATATTTGCCCGCGCGGTCGGCATAGCTGACCTCGCACGGTTCGTTGCCCTGGAGGAACAGGAACTGGCAGGCGCCTTCATTGGCATAGATTTTCGCGGGCAGCGGTGTGGTGTTGGAAAATTCCAGCGTCACATGCCCCTCCCAGCCAGGTTCGAGCGGCGTGACGTTCACGATGATGCCGCACCGCGCATAGGTCGATTTGCCCAGGCAAATGACCAGCACGTCGCGCGGCACGCGGAAATATTCGACCGTGCGGGCCAGCGCAAAGCTGTTGGGCGGGATGATGCAGCAGTCGGTCTGGCGATCGACGAAATTCTTGGGGTCGAAATCCTTCGGGTCGACGATCGTGCTGTCGACATTGGTGAAAATCTTGAACTCGTCCGCCACCCGCGCGTCATAGCCATAGGAGGACAGGCCATAGCTGATGCAGCCTTCGCGCCGCTGGCTCTCCACGAACGGCTCGATCATGTTGGTCGCCAATGCCTGTTCGCGAATCCATTTGTCGGAAAGAATGGCCATATCGTGTCAGCTCTTTTTCGTAGGGCCGATGCCAAGGTCCGCCGGACCGAAAGCATGGGGGAGGAGGTCTGCGACCGTGAGGTCAAGGACGCGGTCGCCGCTGGGCGTGGCGCAATAGATGGACAGGGTTCGGCCGGCCATTTGTTCGGCCTCGTTCATGATCTGGCGGCACCGGCCGCAGGGGGTGACGAGCGCCTCTTCCCTTGTATCCATCGCGCCGCCAACCACAGCGATTTCCGTTACGTCAGCGAAACGACCCTGCGCGTTGACGGTGGCGAGCGCGACCGTTTCGGCGCAGAGCGACAGGCCATAGCTCGCATTTTCGAAATTGCAGCCGGTGACGATGCTACCATCGGTCAGCCGCACCGCCGCGCCCACGGCAAAGCGGCTATAGGGCGCATGAGCATGGGCCATCGCATTCCGCGCAGCCTCGATCAACTGTCCAACTCGCTGTTCATCGTGCATCAGGGTGCCACCACATTCCACCGGACCGGACCATCGACGCCGTCGATATGCCGCATGTCGCTGGCTGTCCACATCACCCAGGGTTTGGTCGCATAATCGGGCGGGAAGAAATTACCGTCCAGCCACAAAGTCCGGTTGATGCCGGACCCTATGTCATAGGCCTTGTCGAAATCCTCCGTGACATTGAGCAGGACCGTCTTGCCGGCATGGCCCTCGATCAGGTTCACCAGCGTATTGAGTTCCGACAAGAGCAGGTCGCGGTTCGGCCGCGCCGTGCAGGCGGGAGAAAAGGCAAGGCGGATGACCGGCGGCAGCGCGGCATTGTCGCGCGGCACGGTCGTCATATAACGGGTCGCCTGGTCCATCGCGAGGCGGCAGGGGGTGAACTCCAGCAGCGCGCCATAGCGCAGTCCGGCGGCCCGTGCGGCGCGCCAGTTGGCGGCAAAAGCTGGATCGCGCCGGTCGGCCGCATCGGCGGCGCGGATATAGGCGAAGTCCGCGCCCTGCGCCGCCAACGTGCCCCAATCGACAGGACCATTGTCGGCGCTGATGCTAACCCCTTGGACGGGATATTGGTCGCGACTGGGTGCCCAGGCGCGGGCATAAAGCCACAGCCCCAGCGCCAGCGCCGCGACCATCGCCAGCCCCGCACCGATGCGGACCAGCAGGCCCCCCAAAGTCACAACCCTGATCGTCCTACCCCTTGATATGCAGCACGCAGATCAGCGTGAACAGCCGGCGCGCGGTATCGAAATCGACTTCGATCTTGCCCTCCAGCCGCTCCTTGAGCACCTCCGCTGCGTCATTGTGGATGCCGCGGCGGGCCATGTCCACCGTCTCGATCTGTTGCGGGGAAGCGTTGCTGATCGCCTGATAATAGCTGTCGCAAATGGCGAAATATTCGCGGATCGGGCGGCGGAACCGGCCCAGGCCCAGGATGATCGCTTCCAGCGGCGCGTCGTCCTGCCGGTTGATCTCGATCACCAGCCGGCCGTCCTCGACCCGCAGCACGACCTTGTACGGGCCGGCATAGCCATCGGCATGGACTCGCTGCGGCGCGAAGTGATTATCCTCCAGCAGATCGAAGATCGCGATGCGCCGTTCCTGCTCCACGTCGGCGTTGCGCCACAGGATCGTGCGCTGGTCCAGCTGGATGTCTATGATGCGCGGATCGGCCATGGTGAAGCGGATAGTCAGTGCGGCGGCGCGCGGCGAAAAGCAAGCGCGACTTATCCACAGATGGTTTCCGCCTTGGCCCTTGCGCCGTGCGCGCGCGCAGAGGAAAGAGAGGCCATGGTCGAACTGCTGAAAATCAATCCCGCCGAAAATGCCGGCAACGAATTGCCGCGCAATGTGGAGGCCGAAGCCGCGCTGCTGGGCGCGATCATGATCGACAACCGCATTGCCGAGGATGTGCAGCTCAAGATCAAGGCCGAGCATTTTTTCGAGCCGCTGCACGGCCGCATCTACGACGCGATCATGCGCCTGCTGGACAAGGATATGATCGCCAATCCGGTCACGCTCAAGCCCATGCTGGACATGGACCCGGCGCTCAAGGAACTGGGCGGGGCCGGTTATCTGGCGCAACTCACCGGCAATGGCGCGGCATTGATCGGCGCGCGCGATTTCGCCACCCAGATCTATGACCTGGCGTTGCTGCGGGAGCTGGTCGCTGTGGGCCGCGAATTGGTTGAAAATGCGCTGGATACCAGCGAGTCGGTCAACCCGCGCGAGCAGATCGAGGCGGCCGAAGTCGCGCTCTATAAGGTGTCGGAGGGTGAGGGCGAGGGCGGTTCGGTCAAGAGCTTCCTCATGGCCTCCACCGCAGCGGTGCAGGTGGCGGAGCGGGCGCTCAACAGCGGCGGTCATGTGTCGGGGATCACCACCGGCATCAACAGCCTGAACGCCAAAATCGGTGGTCTGCACAATTCCGACTTGATGATCCTGGCCGGGCGTCCCGGCATGGGCAAGACCTCTTTGGCGACAAACATCGCGTACAACGCCGCGTCCCGCTGGCTTCGCGACAATGCCGACGGCATCCCGGCGGAAAAGAATATGGGTGCCAAGACCGCCTTCTTCAGCCTTGAAATGTCGGCGGATCAGCTGGCCACCCGCGTCCTGGCCGAACAGTCGGGCATCTCAGGCGAAGCGTTGCGCATGGGCAAGATCAGCCGGGCGGACTTCCAGAATCTGTCCCGCGCCGCGCGGGAATTGCAGGAACTGCCGCTGTATATCGATGATACGCCGGGCCTTACCATCGCCGCGCTGCGCACTCGCGCGCGGCGGTTGAAGCGGCGGCATGATATCGGCTTCATCGTCGTGGATTATCTCCAGCTGCTCCAGGGCACTGGCCGCGGCAACGAAAATCGCGTCAACGAAATTTCAGAAATCTCGCGCGGTTTGAAGACCTTGGCGAAGGAGCTGCACGTTCCTGTGCTGGCGCTCTCACAGCTCAGCCGTGCGGTGGAACAGCGCGAAGACAAGCGGCCGCAGCTATCCGACCTGCGCGAGTCCGGCTCGATCGAGCAAGACGCCGATATGGTCTGGTTCGTATTCCGCGAGGATTATTACGAAGCGGCCAAGGAGCCGAAGCCCGACGACGAGGCGGCCTATGCGACATGGAAGGAAAATATGGAGCGGATTTACGGCCTGGCCGAGGTCATCATCGCCAAGCAGCGCCACGGCTCGACCGGCCGCATCCGCATGAAGTTCGACGCAAAGATCACGCGATTCTCGGATGTTGCGGACGATAGTTATCAGGATTTGGATTACGAATCCCGCTAACTAGGTCCGTTCGCTTCGAGCGAAGTCGAGAAGCGGATAGGACCGCGCTTCCCGTTTCTCACCTTCGCTCGAAACAAACGGGATATGCTATCCCTTCGCCCGCGCGGCGACCCGTTTCTCCAGCATCGACAATGGCATCGCGCCTTCCTCAAGTATGGCGTGGAACTGCTTGAGATCGAAGGCTTTACCCTGCACCGCCTGGGCATCGGCGCGAGCCTTGGTCCAGACGCCGTGGCCGACCTTGTAACTGGTCGCCTGGCCGGGCTGGGTACAATAGCGCTCGACCTCGCGCTGGCAACGCGGCCGGGCGAAGCCAGTCTTCTCCACCATATAATCGGTTGCCTGCTTCACATCCCATTTCTTCGCATGGATGCCGGTATCGACCACCAGCCGCGCCGCGCGGAATAGGAAGGACTGGAGATAGCCCGCCCGGTCGAGCGGCGTCGCATAACCGCCCAGTTCGTCCGCCAACTGTTCGGCATAGAGCGCCCAGCCTTCGCTATAGGCGCTCATGAAGGCGGTCTTGCGCAGCATCGGAATGTCGCCCGCCGTCTGCGCTGTCGAAATCTGAAGATGATGGCCCGGCACGCCTTCATGATAGGTCAGCGCCGGCAGGCCATATTTCGGCCAGTCGCCGACATCTTTCAGGTTGATGAAATAGATGGCCGGGCGCGATCCGTCGAGCGCGGCGCGATTATAATAGCCGTTGGACGCGCCATCCTGAATCTCGACCGGCACCGCGCGAATTTCCAGCGCGGTGTCAGGAATGGTGGCGAAGGCCTTGGGAAGTTTTGTCTTCATGGAATCGACATCGCGGTTAAGCTGGGCCAGCAGGGCCAGACGCCCTTCGGCGCTGTCAGCGTAAAGCTGCGACGGTTCCGCATTGAGCGCGGCCAGCCGCTCGCCGATCGTGCCTTTGGCATAGCCCGCACCCTTCAGAATGGCGTCGAGCTGCGCGCTGATATCGGCCACCTGTTCCAGCCCCATGGCGTGGATCTGGTCGGCGGACAGGTCGGTCGTGGTCGCGCTCTTGAGCGCAGCGGCGTAGATTTCGTCACCGCGCGGGGTGCGCCACACGCCGTCGCCGGCCGCGGTCTTGTTTTTCAAAGCCTCGATCGCGGCGATCTGATCGTCCAGTGCGGGATAGATGGATTTTTCCACCACCGCTGCCGCCTGCGCCTGCCAGTCGCCCACAATGCCCTTGGCCGCGGCGCGCTTGACCAGCGACTGCACCATGGAGCTGTCAGCGGCCGGTTGCGCGCGCAATTTCTTCATCTGACCCAGCGTCAAGTGCAGCGACCAGCCCGGTGCCAGATAGCCGCGCGCCGCCTCGTCCCGCTGAAGCGCGGTGTCGGTACGCAGGTTGCGGGCGAAGGCGTCCAGCCGCGCGACATAGGCGTCGCCATCGGCCGCTGCGTTGATGGTGTGGGCGGTGTTCAGAAAATCGGGCGTCGAGAAATAGCTGCCGCCCTGCTGGAAGATGCGATAGGGGCGCACCGCGCTGTTGAGGCCGAATTTGGCGGGGGCGACGGTCTGCTGGTCCAATGCATAGAGGATGACGTCAAGGTTGAGCCGCTGCGCGTCGGACAGGCTGGCGGTCTTATAGCTGTCCAGTTCCTTGATCGCGGTCTGGGTCGCGGCCAGCTTTTTCAGCATCGCCGACTTGCTATTGTCGTCAAGCTGGCTCTTGGCCCCGGCGCGGGCGCCCTTGTCCAGGCCCAGACTGGTGACGAAGCTGGGCGACAGGTCCAATTGCCGTTCGAAAATGGCGGCGAAGGCGGCCGACAGGCGCGCGTCGTCGCTACCCTGCGCCAGAGCGCGGGGGGCAGCGGCGGCGAGCGCGACGGCGCCGGTGGAAAACAGGAAATCGCGACGGTCCATGGGTTACTCCCTTATCTCTCGATAAGGGAGACTCTTAAGCCGGCGAGGCGATCCGTCCAGAGGCTTGTAACAATGTTGCGTGCATACTGCCTGGCGCGGGGAGCGTCATGGCGGCGGGCGTCAAGAGATGCGCTTCGAGCAGGTCGAGGATATGGCTGTCCTCCTGCGCATCGAATTTGCGCGCGAACAGGTCGGGGCTGAGCGTCAGCCGCAGCGCGTCGCGGGTGACGAAGGTGCGGGGGCGCAGCTTGATGTCGCCATCGGGAATCCAGTCGATCGTGCGCAGATCGTCATTGACCACCTTGCCGCCGGCAAAGGCGTTCATCATCAGCGTCTGGAAAAAGCCTTCGTCTGCGATCAGGGTGCGACGATAAAATTGCTTGAAGCGCCGCGCGGCAGGATTGTGGCAGGCAAAATCGCAAAATTCGCGGGTGACCGCTTTCCATTGCGTACCGATATAGGGGGTGATCCCGCTCATCGCACGGCGTCGCACGCCGGTCCGCACGATGCGGTTGAAGGCTTCGACGAAATAATGGCTGAGGCGATTCATCGTGTCGGGGCGGACGGCCTGCTGGGGGACGTTGCGGATGAACTCCGTGCCGTCATGGCTGGCCAGGTAGTCGGCGATATAGGCCTGCGATTTTAGCGGAAAATCCTGGCCGCTCAGGTTAATGAAATAGCGCCAGTCCGCATTCATCTCCAACAGCTTGGCCATGCCGCGCAATTCGGCGTCGACCAGACTGTAGCCGCCCCACAGCATCTTGCGCGAAGGCAACATGGCGACATTGATATAGGGTTTGAGGAAGGCGGCGATATCGGCCGTCATATCTGGCCCTGATCGCTGATCGACATGGATCAGATATTGGTTGCCCGGCACATAGATGGCCTGGAACATGCGCTTGAATTGCTCGGGAAAGCGATGGACGAGGATGAGATAGGCGATCATGCAGGGCGTACTCCATCGGACGCGCATCGGGTCGATCGACCGATGCGGTGCAGGTGTTTCCAGCCTTTTGGAAAATCATCGAACCCAGGTTCGACCGACATAAGGGTTCAGGTCGAAGCGAGGCCGCCCCGGTCCTATGCCGTTATAGGCATATGGGGATGGCGCGCGACGATTGTTAGGGGGCAAAATGCGGCGGAGGAGGGAGAGTACGCCATCATGCAAGGCGCACGCTCCCGACCTATGTTTGGACGGGGTCGATCAGAAGACCGGCTGGTTGGCCGGATCTTCCGGATCGATGACCGGGATGGGCGTGACCGGCGAATGGATGCCGCATTCCACCTTGTCCCAGCCGCGCCAGCGGCCCGCGCGCGGGTCTTCGCCCGGCATCACCTTCGACGTGCAGGGTTCGCAGCCGATCGACAGATAGCCCTGCGCTTCCAGCGGATGGCGGGGCAGATTCTCGGCTTCGAAATAGGCCTCCAACTCGGCCTTGTTCCAGTCGCCCAGCGGATTGAGTTTCAAGCGGCCATCCTCCACCTCGAACCGGGGCAGGTTCTGGCGCGTGACCGACTGGAACGCCTTGCGCCCGGAAATCCAGGCGTCCAGGCCGTCCTTGGCGCGCTTCATCGGCTCGACCTTGCGGATTTCGCAGCAGCCGTCGGGGTCGTAGGACCAGCGCAGCCCCGTCTCGTCCTTCTTCGCGATGACGTCCGCGATCGGCGCGACCGTGCGGCTGTCGGTAAAGCCCATCCGCTTGATCAGCGTGTCGCGATAGTTGAGCGTCTCGGCGAACATCTTGAGCGTATCGACGAAGATCACCGGGACGGTCGGATCGGCCTTTGCCACCAGATCGAGCAGCACCGCGCTTTCCGTGCCGAAGGAGGAGACGACGGCGACGTTGCCGGCCAGCCCTTCTGCAAACACGGTTTTCAGCATGGTGATCGTGTCGACGCTTTCGAAGCGCGCGTTGAGCGCGTCGGCCTGCGCCTGGGTAAAGGCGGGGCGGGCGTCGATCAGGTCGATCTGACGGGCAGGTTCAGCCATTGGTCGTCTCCGGGTGCCGTTTCGCCCAAACCGGGGCGCGGCCATCGATCGCCTTTTGATAGACGTCGGCATAGCGATTGAGCGCGCGGTCGACGGCGGCGTCGTCCAGCGGCTTGGCGGGATGGAAACTGTCGAAACCGCACCGGCGCATGGCGACGATCTGGTCGACCAGCACGTCGCCCACGGCGCGCAATTCGCCCTGATAGCCCGATTCCCGCAGGATGCGCGCCGCCGAATAACCGCGCCCGTCGCCATAAGCGGGGAAGTTCACCTCCACCAGCGACAGGCGGTCGAGGTGCGGCAGCAGTTCGCGCGCATCCTCGCCCGCCTCGATCCGAACGGCGGTCGAGTTGGTCTGGCCGGTGAAGGCTTCGACCGTGACGGAGGGTTCCTGCGTGGCTTCGCCATCGCGGAAGGACAGGAACTCAACCATAGATCGCCTCCTTGAAGGGCTTCATGCCAAGACGGCGATAAGTGTCGAGGAAGCGTTCGCCGCTTTCCCGCTCTGCCAGATACAGGTCGGTGACCTTTTCGATCGCGTCGACCACGCCATCCTCCGAGAAACCGGGGCCGGTGATCTGGCCCAGCGACGTATCCTCCGCGCCCGATCCGCCTAGCGACAACTGGAAATTCTCCACCCCGCGCCGGTCGACGCCCAATATGCCGATATGGCCGGCATGATGATGGCCGCAGGCATTGATGCAGCCCGAAATCTTGACCTTCAGTTCGCCCAGTTCCGCCTGACGCTCCGCTGCGGCGAACCGCTGTGCGATCTTCTGCGCCAGCGGGATCGAGCGGGCGTTGGCGAGCGCGCAATAGTCCAGTCCGGGGCAGGCGATGATGTCGGTGATGAGGTCCAGGTTCGCTTCGGCCAGGCCCGCTTCCTCCAGCTTCTGCCAGATGGCGTAGAGGTCCGCCTTCTTCACATGGGGCAGGACCAGATTCTGCGCATGGGTGACGCGCAACTCGTCGAGCGAATATTGTTCAGCCAGGGTCGCGACCAGGTCGATCTGCTCGGCCGAAGCGTCGCCGGGAATGCCGGTCAACGGCTTCAGGCTGATATTGACGATGGCATAGCCGGGCGCCTTGTGCGCGGCGACCTGGCGATCGACCCACAAAGCGAAGGCCGGGTCGGCGCGGTCTATGGCGTCGGGCAGGCCGCTTTCATAGGCCGGGGCGGCGAAGAAGGCACGGATGCGGTCCAGTTCCTCGACCGGCGGGTTGAGGCCTAAGTCACGCATATGCGCGAACTCTTCCTCGACCTGGCGCTTATACTCCTCGAGGCCGATCTCATGGACCAGGATCTTGATCCGCGCCTTATACTTGTTGTCGCGGCGGCCATAGCGGTTGTACACGCGCAGGCAGGCTTCCAGATAAGAAATAATCTCATCTTCGGGCACGAAGTCATTGATAAGCGGTGCGACCATCGGCGTGCGCCCCATGCCGCCGCCAGCATAGACTTCCGCGCCGATGACGCCGTCCCGCGCCACCAGCTTAAGCCCGATATCGTGCAGCTTCATCGCCGCCCGATCATCGTCGCTCGCGATCACGCAAATCTTGAACTTGCGCGGCAAATAGGTGAATTCGGGGTGGAAGCTGGACCATTGGCGCAGCAACTCGGCCCAAGGGCGGGGGTCCGCCACCTCGTCGGCACTGACGCCGGCATATTGGTCCGAACTGATGTTGCGGATGCAATTGCCGCTGGTCTGGATGGCGTGCATCTCCACCGTCGCCAGTTCGGCGAGGATGTCGGGGGCATCACCCAACTTGATCCAGTTATATTGCAGGTTCTGGCGCGTGGTGAAATGCCCATAGCCCTTATCATACTTGGCCGCGATTTCGCCCAGCTTGCGCATCTGCTTGCCGCTCAGCGTGCCATAGGGGATAGCGACGCGCAGCATATAGGCGTGGAGTTGCAGATAGAGGCCGTTCATCAGCCGCAGCGGCTTGAACTGGTCCTCGGTCAGCGCGCCCGTCAGGCGGCGCTGCACCTGGTCGCGAAATTCCTCGACGCGGGCGTCGACGATGGACTGGTCGTAGCTGTCGTAGCGATACATGGTTCAGATCACCCAGTTGCCGGCATCGGCGTCGTTCGGTTTCAGCGTCAGGTCGGGGCGCACGGTCGGGCCGAGCGCGCGAATGCGGTCCTTGATATGGGCCGGGCGCACGCCATCGTCAGAGACGGTCGCATCAATCACATAGGCGCCGACCACGCGCAACGCGGCTTCCTCGGTCCGGGCAAGCTCGTCGCCGCGTTCGCCCACATCGGCGCTGTCGCCGACCTGGCGCGACCAGCCGTCGCCGGCCCACCAGATGACGTCGCCGCTCACAAGATCGTTGCCGGTCAATATCTTCACGAACGCATCTCCGAAATAATCTCCCCTTTGGCGGTCCAGTCCGCCAGCACATCCTGCGCCAGCGCATGGGCCGCCACGTCGCCGACCACGATCAGGGCCGGGCTGACCACATTCTCGCGCGCCACCATCTCGCCCAGATCGGCAAGCAGGGTGCGCAGCGTGCGCATATCGGGGCGCGTGCCATTTTCCAGCACCGCGACCGGGATCGCAGGGGACACGCCGTCCGCCATCAGCTTGTCGGCGATGGCGGTGGCCGTGGCCACGCCCATGTAAATGACGAGCGTACGCCCTTGACCCGCCAGCCCCGACCAATCCTGGTCGGTCAGCCCCTTGCACTGGCCCGCCACGAAGCTGACCGCGCTGGACGCATCGCGATGGGTGAGCGGCAATTGCGCCATCGCGGCGCTGCCGATCGCGGCGCTGATGCCCGGCACGACTTCGACCGGTACGCCAGCGGCGCGGCAGGCATCGACTTCCTCGCCGCCGCGGCCGAAGATGAACGGATCGCCGCCCTTCAGGCGCACGACGTTGCGGCCTTCGCGCGCCAGATCGACCAGCAGGGCGTTGATCGCCTCCTGCGGCATCGAATGGCGGCTGCGCTGCTTGGCGACGGAAATCAGATCGGCATGGGGGGAAGCGAGCGCCAAAATCGCGTCCGAAACCAGTCCGTCATGCACGATGACGTCTGCCTGCGCGATCAGGCGCGCTGCCTTGATGGTCAGCAGGTCCGGGTCGCCCGGTCCCGCGCCTACCAACTGCACTGTCGAAGATGCTGTATCAGCCATGATGGGCAGATGGCGAAAGCGCCGCCAAAGTTCAATTCAGAATGGGTATGGCGGAGGCTAGGAAATGTTTTGCCCACATGGCCGTCAATCGCCCATGACGCTGACGTCAATGTCCTTCAGGCCGACGCCGATCGAGGCGCGGGGCGTTTCGATTTCCGCCGACACCACCGGATAGGCGCAATAATCGGCAGCATAATAGGCGCTGGGGCGGTGGTTGCCCGATATGCCGGTGCCGCCGAACGGCGCGGAGGATGAAGCGCCATTGGTAGGCCGGTTCCAGTTGACCACGCCGGCGCGGATATTGGCCCAGAACTGATTATATTGTTCGGGCGACCCACCGATCAGCGAGGCGGAGAGGCCGTAGCGGGTGTTGTTGGCCTCCGCGATCGCGTCGCCGAAGTCGGCCACACGGATAACCTGCAATAGCGGGCCGAACAGCTCGACATCGGGCCGCTCCTTCATCGCGGTGACGTCTATGATCGCGGGGCTAAGGAACGGCAAGCCTTTGTGCGGCCGGACCATATGCTTGATCGGTCGGCCGCCATTGCTCATCAGATAGAGGAAGCTTTCGGTCAGCCCGTCGGCGGTCGGATTGTCGATCACCGGCCCCATATAGGGGGTGGGATCGGCATGAGGATGATCGACGATCAGCCGGTCGGCCAGCTTCTTGACCTCTGCGATCAGGCGGTCGGCGATCGCATCGCGCACGATCAGTCGGCTGGCGGCGGTGCAGCGCTGGCCGCTGGACATGAACGCCGATTGCACCACCAGCGTCGCGGCGGCGTTGATTTCCGGTGTGTCCCACACAATGATCGGGTTATTCCCGCCCATTTCCAGCGCCAATATCTTGGACGGCTGCGCAGCATATTGGCGGTTGATCGCGATGCCGGTCTGGGCCGATCCGGTGAAGAGGATGCCACCGACATCGGGATGGGCGCCGAGCGCCTTGCCCGCGTCCGGGCCGCCGAGCAGCAGCCGGATCGCATCCACCGGCACGCCTGCCTCATGATAGAGCCTGACCATCATCTCGCCCACCGCAGGCGTCTTTTCCGACGGCTTGAACACCACCGCGTTGCCCGCCAGCAGCGCGGGGATGATATGGCCGTTTGGCAAATGCGCGGGGAAATTATAGGGGCCAAGCACCGCCATGACGCCATGGGGCTTATGCCGCACCGACTGGCGAGCGCCCAGCGCCGCTTCCAGTCGGCGCTGCCCGGTGCGTTCGGAATAGGCGGCGACGCTGACGTCCACCTTACCCATCACCGCCTGCACTTCGTTGCGGGCGTCCCATAACGGCTTGCCGGTTTCGCGCGCGATCAGGTCGGCCAGGGCGTCCTCGTTGCGACGCACGACATTGACGAAGCGGCGCAGCGTTTCGATGCGATAGGCGATGGGCTGCGCCGCCCATTTCGGCCAGGCGGCGCGGGCGCGGGCGACTTCTGTATCGACATCGCCCGTTTCACCCTGCCAGAGCAGGGTGCCGGTGGCGGGTTCGTGGGATGTAAGCGGCGCGACCATTTGGCAAATGCTATGACGGAAATTGGTTAAGGAAAGAAGAGGGATGCACCCTCGACTCGTCGTACTTAGGCCGTGGGGCTGGGCGGCTTCCCAAGCGCCTCCCCCATCCGCCGGATCGCCGAGACTTTGGCGTGGAGCGGCGTCCAGTCGTCATCCTTGTCGATGGCGCTCCAGATGGCCTCGACCTCCTCGATAGGCATGGAGCAGGGCACCTCGTCCGACCAATAGGGATGCGCCTTCGCGCCGGCGACCGCGGTAAAGTCTGTGATCGCCTCGCGAAACGGCGTCCAGGCGGCATCGCCATAGGGTGCGTCATCGCGCGCCGTGCCGCCGCGCCAGTCGTGAAAGAAGCGGTCGATCGGCGTGCCGGTCGTCATCATGCAGCGCACGGCCGCCTCGATCATCGCGCCCGGCTCTGCGCCCTCGACGCCGAGCCGCCAGCAGAAGCGCCGTTGCATGGCTTCGCCATAGAGCGCCGGGAACCGCTCCAGTTGCTCGATCAGCGCCGGTGCCTCCACCAGCGGACGGAGCGACACCGCCAGTTGCGCGACGTCCCAATGGATCGCCTCGGCCTGCCGTCCGAAGGCGTAAAGCCCCTGATGGTCGAAATAAGCGGCGGTGAAACCCGCATCCCACAGGGGGGTGAAGCGCCACGGCCCATAGTCGAAGCTCTCGCCGGTGACGTTGATATTGTCGCTGTTGAGCACGCCATGGACGAAGCCGGCGACCATGTAGCTGGCGGCGAGGTCGGCGGTGCGTTCCACAACCCGGCCCAGCAATTGCGCCGGCGGATTGCCGCCCGGTTCTTCGGCATAGAGGTGGGTGAGGGCATAGTCGGTCAGCTTCGCCAGCAGCGCCTTGTCGTCGTGAAAGGCGGCCCGCTGAAACGATCCGATGCGGATATGCGAATGGCTCAGCCGCACCATCGCCGCGCCGCGGGTGGGGGACGGTTCGTCGTTGCGCTCCAGTGCTTCGCCCGTTTCGATGATGGAAAAAGTCTTGGACGTGGTGACGCCCAGCGCCTCCAGCATCTCGGTCGCCAATATCTCGCGCACCCCGCCCTTCAGCGTCAGTCGACCGTCGCCCAATCGACTATAGGGCGTGCGGCCCGTTCCCTTGGTGCCCAGGTCCAGCAAACGGCCGGCATCGTCGCGCAACTGGGCGAACAAAAAGCCGCGGCCGTCGCCGATATCGGGATTATAATGGCGGAACTGATGGCCATGATAGCGCAGCGCCAATGGCCGGGGCAGGCTATCCTCCAGCGGCATAAAGCGGCCGAAATGCGTAATCCATTCCGCGTCGCTCAGGCCGCTCAGCCCTACGGAGGCGGCGGCTCGGTCGTTGCGGTAGCGCAGGATCGTCTGCGGAAAGTCCGCCGCCGTAACCGGATCTGCGATGTCGGGCATCAGCGTGTCGATTTCGGTGGCGGGGCGATAAATGGCGGCTTGCGGCGTCTGGTTCATAAGGCGATATGGGGGAAGGTCACCAGAAGGATCAAGCTTGAGCGGCTATAGCGATGGATATTGGTGGTCACCCGACGGGCTGCGGCTCCATTATCGGGACTATCCTGGCGGCGGTGATGGGCGGCCGCCCTTGCTCTGCCTGCCGGGGCTGACCCGCAATGCCCGCGATTTCGAACCGCTGGCCGGACGGCTGGCGGGCGAGTGGCGGCTGATATGCCCGAACATGCGCGGGCGGGCCGAAAGCGCCTACGCCAAGGATGCGATGACCTATGTCCCGCTGACCTATTTGCAGGATATCAGCCGGCTGCTGGCCGATCTGGCCATCACCCGTTTCGTGGCGGTCGGCACATCGCTGGGCGGCGTGATTACCATGTTGATCGCGGCCACGCACAAGGAATGGCTGGCGGGCGCACTGCTCAACGATGTCGGGCCGGTGCTGGACGAAGGCGGGCTGGCGCGCATCCGATCCTATGTCGGTGTGGGCCAGTCGCATCCCACTTGGGTCCATGCCGCCCGCGCGCTGGCGGAGGCGAATGGCGACGTCTATCCCGGCTATGATCTGGAACAATGGTTGGCCATGGCCAAGCGCCTCTATCGGTTGAACAGCGGCGGGCGCGTCGTGCTGGACTATGACATGAAGATCGCCGAACCGATCCGCGCCATGGGCAGCGAGGCGGGCGTCGACATGTGGCCTGTCATGCAAGCATTCCAAGGCGTCCCGACCCTGTTGCTGCGCGGCGAGCGATCCGACCTGTTGTCCGCCGCCACGGCGCAGCGCATGGCGGAGGGGATCGGCGACAGCGTCGAACTGACGACGGTGCCGGGCGTCGGTCATGCTCCGGCGCTGGACGAACCCGAAAGCGTCGCCGCGATCGACCGGTTGCTGGACCGCGTCCTGCATGGTTGAGCGGCCGCATATTCTCCACGTCCATGGCAGCTTCACCCTGGGCGGCAAGGAAGCGCGCGCCGTGCGGCTGATGAACATCTGGGGCGACAAGGCGCGCCATAGCATCGTCAGCGCCGATCCCGCGGCCATGGGTGCGCGGGATGCGATCGATTCGGGCATAGATGTCGATTTCCCGGATGGGCCGTCTTTCGCGGGCAAGCCGGGATTGGCCCGCTACCAGGTCATCACCGCCTTCCTCAAGCGGTTCGACCTGGTCCTGACCTATAATTGGGGCTCGATGGACGCGGTCATGGCCCATCGGCTGGCGGGGGCTTCGGCCGGCCTGCCGCCGCTTATCCATCATGAGGACGGGTTCAACGCCGACGAAACCGATGGGCTGAAGACCAAGCGCAACCTCTTCCGTCGGCTGGGACTGCAACGCGCGCATGCCATGGTGGTGCCGTCGGTACGGCTGGAAACCATTGCGCGGTCGGTATGGAAGCAACCGGCGGGCAAGGTGCATCTGATCCGCAACGGCATCGACGTCGCCCGCTATGCCGCGCCGCCATCGGCGAATGCCATTCCCGGCCTCGTCCGCACGCCGGGCAAGCTGCTGGTCGGCACGCTGGCGGGGTTGCGGCCGGTCAAGAATATCCCGCGCCTCGTCCGCGCCGTCGCGGCGCACAAGGACCGACTGCAACTGGTGGTCGTGGGAGAGGGACCGGAGCGCGACACGATCCTGGCGCAGGCCGCCGCGCTTGGCCTGGACGATATCCATATGGCCGGCTTCATGGACCGCCCCTGGCGCTTCGTCGGCCTTTTCGACATCTTCGCCTTGTCCTCCGACAGCGAGCAGTTTCCCATATCGCTGGTGGAGGCGATGGCGGCCGGCGTCCCCGCGGCGTCCATGGATGTCGGCGACGTCGCCAACATGGTCGCACCGGAAAACCGGCCCTTCGTCGTGGCCGATGAGCAGGGGCTGGCGGATGCGCTGGGCGCGCTGGCTGGCGACGCTGATCTGCGTGCCCGACTGGGCGCCGCCAACCGCGCCCGCGCCACGCGCGATTATGGCGAAGGCGACATGGTAAACGCTTATGCACGGCTTTATGGCGAGGCACTGGCCAGCCCCATGATTTTGCGCTAGGGCGCGCCAAATTCGTCATAGACAGCCAAAGCTGCTATAGGGTCGCTTTTTACCCGGCCGAGGGGCCGGGCCGTTTGTGCAGGAGATGTCGTTGTTCAAGGGGTTGAAGCCTATCGTCTATGGCGGCCGAGAGGTCTGGCCGCTGGTCGAAGGTGGCAAGGGCGTTGCCGTGTCCAACCATGCCAGTTCGGGCGCCTGGGCGGCCGCAGGCGGCATCGGCACGGTATCGGCGGTCAATGCCGACAGCTATGACAGTTTCGGTAACGTCATCCCCCAAATCTACCATGGCCGCACCCGCCGCGATCGCCACGAAGAACTGGTCGCCTACGCCATCGACGGCGCGGTCGAGCAGGTGAAGCGCGCCTATGAGATCGCCGGGGGCAAGGGCGCAATCAACATCAACGTATTGTGGGAAATGGGCGGTGCCCAGCGCATCCTGCACGGCGTGCTGGAAAAGACCAAGGGCATGGTGGCGGGCGTCACCTGCGGCGCGGGCATGCCCTATAAGCTGTCCGAGATCGCGGCCTCCTACAATGTCAGCTACCTGCCCATCGTATCCTCCGGCCGCGCCTTCCGCGCGCTGTGGAAACGGGCCTATTCGAAGGCATCTGAATGGCTGGCGGCGGTGGTCTATGAAGACCCCTGGCTGGCTGGCGGCCATAACGGCCTGTCCAACGCCGAAGATCCCAGGGTGCCCCAGGACCCCTATCCCCGCGTCAAGGCGCTGCGCGACACGATGCGCGAAGGCGGCATTTCGGACGACGTGCCGATCGTGATGGCGGGCGGCGTGTGGGCGCTCAAGGACTGGAACGACTGGATCGACAACCCCGAACTGGGGGCGATCATGTTCCAGTTCGGCACCCGCCCGCTGCTGACGCAGGAAAGCCCGATCCCCCAGGAATGGAAGGACCGGCTGACCCAGCTCAATCCCGGCGATGTCCTGCTCCATAAATTTTCGCCGACCGGCTTTTACAGCTCGGCGGTGCGCAACCCCTTCCTGCGTCAGCTTGAGGCGCGGTCGGAACGGCAGATACCGTTCAGCACCGAACAGGCGGGCGACCATACCCACCAGCTTGACGTGGGCGTGAAGGGCAAGAATTTCTGGGTCACGCTGGGCGATCTGACCCGCGCACGCGAATGGGTAGGGCAGGGCTTCACCGCCGCGCTCAAGACGCCGGACAATACGCTGGTATTCGTGGGCGAACAGGAAAAGGGCGTCATCCGCAAGGATCAGACGGATTGCATGGGCTGCCTCAGCCAATGTTCCTTCTCCAGCTGGATGGACAGCGAAACCAACTCGACCGGTCGCCTGGCCGACCCGCGCAGCTTCTGCATCCAGAAGGCGTTGCAGGAAGCGGTGCATGGCGGCGACCTCGATCAGAATCTGATCTTCGCGGGCCATGGCGCGTATAAGTTCAAGCAGGACCCTTTCTACTCCAACGGATTCGTGCCGACCGTGAAGCAGCTGGTCGACCGTATCCTGACCGGCGATTGATGGCGTAGGCGATGATCGGGGATATTCAGGGTCTGGCTGTGCTGCATTATGACACGCCGCATTTCGATATCGTGCAGCCAGGTCAGTTCGTGCTCTGCGCTGTCTCCGGCGCGCGAATCGATCTGGAAGACCTGAAATATTGGAGCGCCGAGTTTCAGGAAGCCTATCGCGGGCCGGAGGAAGCGACTCGGTCCTTCCTCCAGCATCGCGGCTCGGATTTCCGTTAAATAACGGCCGTTAAAATGACGTTTGGCCGCCCGCTAGTAAGGCTGGGTTGGCTGAAATCGCTTTCAAGAGGCACTGAACGTCGGTTCAGCGGCCAAATGTGGCGATTGGTCGCAACTTTGCTATTCCGATACGGTGAAAACTGATGTAATCTTTTCTTCGAAGCGACGTAGAGCGCTGCATATGGAAGGATGTTTTTCTGATGTCTCGTATCGACGTCTTTGGTGATCGTATTTGCATCGTGTCGAGCCTGCTGATCGTGGGCTGGTTCTTGTACAGCACGATCTTTTGATTCCGGCGGCGGGATTCCCCGCCTGACTGCGGCTTGGCTGGCGGTCATTCGTCCCAATTGATCGCCCTTATCGCGTTGATGGGTGCCATCGCATGGCACCCATGCGTCCGTTGATCTTGCATATTTGAAGATGGCGATGTTCAGCCACATCATGGTGGGCGCTAACGATATGGAGGCGTCCAAGGCCTTCTATGACGCCACATTTGGCGCGCTCGGCGCGAAGCCTGGCTTTTTCGACGACATGGGCCGTGCTATCTATATGCATGACGATGCCTTGTTCTTGGTCACCAAGCCGATCGATGGTGCATCGGCCTGTCACGCCAATGGTGGGACCATCGGTTTCACCATGGCCTCGCCCGAACAGGCGGACGCCTGGCATGCGGCAGGCGTGGCGGCAGGCGGCGCAACCTGCGAAGATCCGCCCGGCGTGCGCGAAGGCGGCTTTGGTAAGCTCTATCTCGCCTATCTGCGCGATCCGGCGGGCAACAAGCTGTGCGGGCTGCACCGGATCGGTTGATCCGGCATAAGCTGCGTTGGCCAAGCAGGACTGGCCGCACCCCAAGCAAAGCTATTTCGACTTTCTCAACCAGATCGATAGATAGATTCGCGAGCATCATGCTCCGCGGCTTTTGAAGGATGTCAGCTTGCTCCGCGTCACCAACGGCTAAAGCGCACGGTGCCGAAGCGACGACGCCAGGTTTCGTGTTCCCTTGCTTTGAGGAGAAGACGATGACTCGCAAAACCACACGCCCCCGCCAGCCCCATCGCGCCCAACCGGACAGCCATGTCTATCTGCCCCATTCGTCTTGGTCCCGCGTCGAGCGCAAATCCGTAGTGGGCGGGGCGATTGCGCCCGATGAATTCTGGGCGCGGCTGGGGCTTTGAACCCAGGCCCGCGCCGTTCGGCCATCCCGCCAACGGCGCGGGCGACCGTCTTAGCTGCCCAAACCGTTGACTGGCACCGCCGTCACACCGTCGGCTTCGAAACTGGCGATGGGATAGGCGCAATAGTCGGCGGCATAATAGGCGCTGGGGCGGTGATTGCCTGACGCGCCCAGGCCGCCAAAGGGCATGTTGCCCGCCGCGCCGGTGGTCGGCCGGTTGCGGTTGACCACGCCGGCGCGGCTTTCCTCGACCACGCGCTGCCATAGCGACTCGTCCTGCGAGATGAGGCCAGCGGACAGGCCGAAGCTGGTGGCGTTGGTGGCGGCAATCGCAGCGTCGAAATCAGGGACACGAATGACCGACAGCACCGGCGCGAAAATCTCCGCATCGGGCGCGTCGACGCCGGTCAGGTCGAGCAGGGCGGGCGTGACGAAGGCAGCGCTGCGGCCCTGCACCCCTTCAAAGGGGCGGATCATCCGCGCGCCGCGCGCGATCAGGTCGCTGACGGCGCGGTGCGATGCGGCGGCGGCCTGGTCCGACACCAGCGGTCCCATGAAGGCGTCGCCCGGTTCGTTCCAGGCGGCGATCGGGAGTTGCGCGGCGAGCGCGGCGGTCGCCTCCACGATCGCGTCGCCGGTCGCGCCATCGGGCAGGATCAAGCGACGGGCGCAGGAACAGCGCTGGCCGGTGGTGATGAAGGCGGAATTGACGATGATCGAGGCGGCAGCGTCCGGGCTGTCCCAGGCTATCAGCGGATTATTGCCCCCCAGTTCCAGCGCCATCACGACATGGGGGCGGTCGACCAGCGCCCGGCGCAGCGCAGCGCCAGCGCCCGCCGATCCGGTGAACAGCAAGCCGTCGATGTCGCCCGCGACCAGCGCTTCGCCGGTGGCGCGGCCGCCCTGGACCACGGTCAACAGCCCATCGGGCAGTCCCGCCGCCGCCCAGGCTTCTGCCATCGCCGCGCCGGTGGCCGGGGTAATCTCCGACGGCTTGAACACCACCGCATTGCCAGCGATCAGGGCAGGGACGATATGGCCGTTGGGCAGGTGGCCGGGGAAATTATAAGGGCCAAGCACCGCCATTACGCCATGGCCGCGATGGCGCAGCACCGCGCGGCCAAAGGGCATGTCGGCGGCGCGCTCGCCGGTGCGCTCGGCATGGGCCTTGATCGACACATCGACCTTGGCGATCATCGACCCGATTTCCGCGTCGCTTTCCCAGAGCAATTTGCCCGTTTCGCGGGAGATGAGTTCGGCCAGCGCCGCGCGCCGCTCCCCCAACACCTGCGCATAGCGGCGGGCGACGACGATGCGGTCGTCCACCGGCAGGGCGCGCCAGCCGGGCAGGGCGGCATGGGCGGTGGCGATGGCGCGGTGGCAATCGTCGGCGCTCGCAACCGGGCCTTCCCAGACCAGTTCGCGTGACGCCGGATCGAAGGACTGAAGCATCATGCTCACCGTGTCGCGCTCTCTTGCGCACTGGTCATTGCGAAGATGCCGGTGGCGTTGCCGGTGTCGAAAGCGAGGTCGAGCCCGCCCGTCGCCGGGTCGATATCGCGGCTGATAAATTCGTAGAAGGAGCCGGGCACCTGCCGCAATTCCCCGTCGGCGAAAAGCCGTTCGACACTGTCGGCGCGGAAGGCGGTCTGGCGCACCCGGCCCGTCGCGGAGACTTCCAGCTTTGCTTTCATCGGTCGGTCCTCCGCTTTGAGCCGTTCGGCGAGGGCGGCGACATCGGCCACCCGATCGGTCGCATGGTTGAAGCCATTGCCCTCGGTCGCGATCCAGGCGGCCTCGTTGGACCGGGACAGAAGCAGTTGATAATCGGCGAAACTAGGCGCTTCATGCTGCCGGTCGAAGGCGGAGAGGATCACGGGCAGCGCGGCGATTGCGTCAACGAGTTGGACAGGTGAATCGACTTTATAGCGCGCGAGCACGCCCTTCGCCTGATCGTTCATCGGATCGCGCGATGTGCCGAAGACGCGGGCTGCGGCCTCGGCAAATTCCGCGTCGAACCGATCGACATGCAGTTCGGACAGGAAGAATTGCGGGATGGCTTCGGGGAAGTCGATATGGCGGTAGGCGCGGCCCGTCATTTTCAGCCGGTCGAGGGGATAGATGGCCGCCATTGCGTAACCCAGCGGCAGGAAGATGCGGGTGAAGGCGTCCTCGCCGCCTGGCAGCGCGCCGGTCGTGCCATTGGGGAAGCGGATGGAGCGCAGCGCGCCATGGTCGAACACCACCTTGCCGCCGCGCGCCAATGTGTCGGTGACATAGGCGTCGCCGCTCGGCACCCGGCGCAACAGGTCGGCAAACAGGGCGACGTTCAGCGCCATGGCGAAGGCCGCGCGCGACACGGTGTCGCCGCGCTGCGCCAGTAGGGCAGGATCGATCGCCAGCCTGTCCAGCGTCTGGCGGCCCGCCTCTTCGCCCAGGGTCGCAACGACCAATGTCTCTATGCTGCCCATATTCTCAATCGACATGAAATGCTCCGAGATGACAACGCCCTTATGCCAAGATAGGCAGGATATTCAAAATGGCGACCTGTCATCTGTAGATGCGAGTTTGGAATGAACGGATCACGCAAATATTTGCCGCCGATGCAGGCGCTGACCGCGTTCGAGGCGGCGGTGCGCCATGGCGGTTTTTCGCGGGCGGGCGAAGAAATCGGCCTGACGCAGAGTGCGGTCAGCCGGCAGATCGCGCAACTGGAGGATTGGTTGCAGACGTCCCTGTTCGACCGCATCGGGCGACGGGTGCGGCTGAACGAAGCGGGGCGGGCCTATGCCGATGATCTGTTACCCGCGCTCGACGCCCTTCGCCGTGCGACGGCGCGGGCCTCGGCGCGGCCGTCGCAGACCGCGCTGCGGGTCGCGACTCTACCCAGCTTCGGGATGCGTTGGCTCGCGCCGCGCCTGCCGCAACTGACGGCGCGCCACCCCGATCTGGTGATCGACTTTGCCGCTCGCTCCCAACCCTTCGACTTCGGGCATGAAGAGTTCGATGCAGCTGTCCATTTCGGTGTCGCAGCGGATTGGCCCGGCGTCGCGATGGACTTTCTGTTTCGCGAAGAAGCGGTACCGGTCTGCGCGCCCGCTTGGCTCGCCGCGCATCCGCTGCGCGAACCGATGGACCTGTTGCACGCGCCGCTGCTCAGTCAAACGTCTCGGCGCGATGCCTGGGCGCGTTGGCTGACGGCGGCGGGGGTGGATGCGTCGGGGCTGGGGCCGGGGCCGGCCTATGAGCATTTCCTGATGCTGGCGCAGGCCTGCGCAGCCGGCGGGGGCGTGGCATTGATCCCCAGTTTCCTGATCCAGCCGGAACTGGAGGCGGGCACGCTTGTCATCCCCTTCGCGCGGCCACTGTCGAGCGAGCAGGCCTATTATCTGGTCTATCCGACCGGCGCGTTGGGGGCGGGGCCGCTGGCCCAGTTTCGCGACTGGATGGTGGAGCAGGCGCGGGGGGCCTGAGGCCTCACATCTTCTTGGGCATGCAGTCCGCGCCGGCGGCCTTGATCGCGCGACAGAGGCGCGCGGCATCGTTGCTGCTGGCGAGCGGTCCGGCCTGAAGCCGGGTGACTGCGCCGGCCTTCACCAGATAGGGCTGATAGGCGGACAGGCCGCTGACCTTGCGGCTGAGTTGGCTCCAGAGCGCGCGGGCGCGGCCTTCCTCGCCAAATGCGCCGAGCTGCACGCGCCAACCGCCCGAAGCGGCGGGAGCGGGGGCCGTGGCGGCCGGCCGCGTAGGCGCAGATGCTGGCTTGGGCTTGGCGACGGCAACCTGTGGGGGCGCGGGCCTGGGCGGTGCGGGCGCTGGTGTCGGCTGGCTGGGCGTGGAGGGCGGCAATTGCGTCGTGCGAACAGCCGACGGACTGCTGCGCGGCGGTGGCGGAGCCGCTTGCGCGAGCGTCAAGCTCTTGTCGCCTTTTTCGAGACTGGCGGCCAGGGCCAGGCCCTGCTTGCGCTGGTCTTCGGGGATATATTTGTCCATCTGCTCCAGGCTGGTCGATGCCTGCGGCAGGCCGGATGCGGAGGCGCGGGTCATCAGAGCGTAGGCGCGCACCCAATCCTTGGGCAGCGTGTCGCCGTTGAACAGGGCGGTGCCCACGATATACTGCGCGCGCGGTTCGCCGCGCATGGATGCGCGCTGCAAATAGGGCATGGCACCGCTGCGGTCGCCCTGCTGGAACATCAACAGGCCCAGATTATCTTCAGCGCGCAAATGCCCCTGCACCGCTGCCTTGCGATACCAGTCTATGGCGGTGTTGAGGTCGGGCTGGACGCCGCGGCCCAGCTTATAGGCCTGGGCCAGGTTGAACTGCGCATCGGGATCGCCCGATTGCGCCAGCGGCCGCCACTCAGCGATCGCTTTGCCATAATCGCCCTGCTGCCAGGCGTCGACGCCCGTCTTTACATCCGCCAGCGCGGGCAGGGCGACGCCCAACATCGCGACCAACGCCGCCGTTCCCCAGATATGCTTCATATGCACAGGCTCCAGTGCGAAAATCGTCATGGGCAACCGCATTGGCCAAACAAGGTTAAGGTCTTGTTAGCGCAACGGCAAGATGCTGGACAATAGCTTAACCATGGCGTCGCCGGGCCATCAAGTTTCGCGGGCAGTTAACCAAATTTTAGCGCCGCCTGTGGCAATCCGACCCGGAACTGGATTTTCGGGGGGTATGCGTGCGGATATTGGCAATGGCATCGCAAAAGGGCGGATCGGGCAAGACCACCTTGTCGGGCCATCTGGCCGTGCAGGCGCAGCGTGCAGGCGCCGGCCCGGTCGTGCTGATCGACATCGATCCGCAAGGGTCGCTGGCCGACTGGTGGAACGAGCGCGAGGCGGAATTTCCCGCTTTCGCCCAGACCACGGTCGCGCGGCTCGCGGCCGACCTGGAAATCCTGCGCCAGCAGGGGTTCAAGCTGGCCGTCATCGATACGCCGCCTGCCATTACCATGGCGATCCAGAGCGTCATTTCGGTCGCCGAACTGATCGTCGTGCCGACCCGGCCCAGCCCGCATGACCTGCGCGCCGTTGGCGCTACTGTCGACCTGTGCGAACGGGCCGGCAAGCCGCTGATCTTCGTCGTCAACGCCGCGACGCCCAAGGCGCGCATCACGTCCGAAGCCGCCGTGGCCCTGTCGCAGCATGGCACGGTCGCGCCGGTGACGTTGCATCACCGCACCGATTTTGCCGCATCGATGATCGACGGCCGCACCGTGATGGAGGTCGATCCCAAGGGTCGCTCCGCCGGGGAGGTAGAGGCGCTCTGGTCCTATGTGTCGGACCGGCTGGAGAAGAATTTCCGCCGCACGGTCTTTTCCGTGCCCCAGGGCAGCGTCGGCACGATCGCCAGCCGTCCATCGAGCGGGGGCTTCGGCCGCCGCGTGATCGGCCAGTAAGGGGAGCCAGGACCATGGCCGAACCCAAACCGCTCGCTTCGCTGACATCCGGCCTGCTCGCCCGCAAGGGCGCGGCCCAGCCTGCGATGCGTCGTCCGATGCTGGGCTTTGCCCGTCCGTCGGGCGTGGCGTTGCAACAGGATGACCTGGGGCAACAGGATGATCTGGGCTGGAACGACATGGGTTTCGATGTCGAGCCGGTGCATGAAGCCATGGAGGAACCGGCCGCGCCAATCGGCCTGACGCCGATGGCGCCGGTCGTTCCCGTCCCGCCGGTGGTGGCGGAACGCAAGGTGCTGGCCAAGCGGCTGGCGGGCAAGGCGCCGGTTACCGCCGTCGCCCGCAATCGCAAGGCGGCCTTTACGCTGCGCCTCGACGCGGATCGGCATCTGAAACTGCGGCTGGCCTGCGCGATTACGGGCCGGTCGGCCCAGCAGATCGTGACGCAGGCGCTGGACGATCTTCTCAATGACCTGCCGGAAATCGACCGGCTGACTCAGCAGCTGCCGCACATGCGCGACGGCCAGTGAATGAAGGGTGGGTAATTTTATGAAACGCACGACATTCGGAAAGGCGGCGCTGTCTTCTTTGCTCGTCGCCACGACCATGGTGGGTTGCACCGGCGCGGCCTTCCGCCCGTCGGCTTCGGCCGTCCAGCAAAAGGGCGATCCGGGCAAGCTGGCCATCGCCGCGGAAAAGGCGCTGGCCGACCGGGACGGTGCCAAGGCGGTGGAAGCCGCCGAAGCTGCGGTCCAGATCGCCCCGCAAAACGCCGCCTACCGCCAGATTTTGGGCCGCGCCTATGTGCTGGCCGGCCGCTTCGCATCGGCTGAAACGGCGCTGAGCGACGCGATGACGCTGGGCAATAGCGACGCCAGCACGATCGTCAGCCTGGCGCTGGTGCAGGTGGCGCAGGGCCGTGGCGACGCCGCGCGCAGCCTGCTGGTCGCCAATGCCGCCACAGTGCCGGCGGGCGATTATGGCCTGGCGATGGCGATGGCGGGCGATCCGTCCGAAGGCGTCCGTATTCTCTCCGAAGCCATTCATGACCCGTCCGCTACCGTGCGCACGCGCCAGAATCTGGCCTATGCCTATGCGCTGGCCGGTCGCTGGAAGGATGCGCGCATGATCGTGGGCATGGACATGGCACCGCTGGCCGCGAACAAGCGTATTTCCGACTGGGCGCAGATCGCCGAGCCGTCTTTGGCGCCGATGCGCGTCGCCGCGCTGATGGGCGTGACGATCAACCAGGGCGATGCGGGTCAGCCGGTCGCGCTGGCGCTGGCACCTGCCGCCGCCGCCGCGCCGATCGAAATGGCGCAGGCCGCGCCGGACATCGCGCCCGTGCCGGAAGCCCAGCCGGAAGCGCCGGTGCAAGTGGCGGAAGCCACGCCCGCGCCGGAGCCGGTGGCACAGCCGGCGCCTGTCATAAAGGCCGAACGTGCGCCTGTGCGGGTGGCCGCCCGTGATTTCATCATCGAGGATCGCAACGCCAAGCCGGTCCAGCCCAAGAGCCGCGCCGCCAAGGCGCAGCCAGCCATCGCCGGGCCGGTCGCACGCATGCAGCAGGCCGCCTTCATCAAGTCGGTCGCCAATGGCGCCAGCAACTGGGTGGTGCAATTGGGCGCTTATGATAATGCCGCGATCGCCAAGGAAAAATGGATGAGCATGGCAGGCCGTAGCAGCACGCTCGCCGCCTTCCCGGTGCTCACCAGCCAGGCGACCGTCAAGGGCAAGCCCTATTATCGCCTTGCCATCAGTGGCTTTGGCAGCCGGGCGGACGCCATGACGGCGTGCCGGACCATCCGCGCAAAGAGCGGCCAGTGTTTCGTGCGTGAAGGCGCGCCGGGCGCGACGCCGCAGCGCTGGGCGATCGCCGCCAAGGGCCGTCAATACGCATCGCGCTGAACCGTTTCTTCCCCCAAGCGTCACCTTGAACGCGCGAGGCCCACACGCTTCGCGCGTTTCTTCTTGGCGGCGAATGGATGGCGGATCGAACTCGCGTCAAGATGCTGATGCTGTTGGTGAAATTGGCTCCCCGAGTAGGATTCGAACCTACGGCCATTCGATTAACAGTCGAATGCTCTACCGCTGAGCTATCGGGGAACGACCGGCTTTCGCCGGGCAGGCCGGGCCTATGCATCGGCGAAACGGAAATGGCAAGAGCGTCGCGCGGCCGGCAACCGAAAAAATCAGCCCAATCCATGTCAGAGATTCGCGACATGGCAGGAAGCCTGCACGGCGGCGCAAAGACGCTATTTTCAAGACGATGCCGGGCCTGTCGGCCGGAAAATGTGGCTCCCCGAGTAGGATTCGAACCTACGGCCATTCGATTAACAGTCGAATGCTCTACCGCTGAGCTATCGGGGAGCAACCCGCTTCCGCTGGGCAGGCCGCGCCTATAGCAGCGGCTTTCCCGCCATGGCAAGCGCCAAATGACGGAAATTTATGCGATGAATTGTTCGGCGGCGATGCGGTCGTCCAGCGTATGTTCGGGGTCGAACAACAATGTCAGCGGGGTCGCGCGGTCGATGCCGATCTCCACCTGCGCAATGTCGCGGACTTCGCGCTGATCGGCGACGGCGCTGACCGGGCGCTTGACGGGATCGAGGACGATGAAACGGATGACCGTGTTTTCAGGCAGGATCGCGCCGCGCCAGCGCCGGGGACGGAATGGACTGATCGGGGTCAGCGCGACGAGCGCGGACCCCAGCGGCAGGATGGGGCCATGGGCGGACAGATTATAGGCGGTCGAGCCGGCAGGGGTCGCCACCAGTACGCCATCGCACACCAGTTCGGGCAGCACGGTGCGGCCGTTCACCTGCACCTCCAGCTTGGCGGTCTGGCGGGTTTCGCGCAGCAGCGAGACTTCGTTGATGGCGGGGATGGAGAAACGCTCGCCATCGACCGTGTCCACCGTCATGCGCAGCGGATTGACCTTGAAGCTCTTGGCCTTCTCCAGCCGCTGGTCGAGCCGTTCCAGCCGCCATTCGTTCATCAGGAAACCGACCGTGCCCAGGTTCATGCCGAAGATCGGGACGATCCGGCGCGCTTCCAGCATGGAATGGAGCGTCTGGAGCATGAAGCCGTCGCCGCCCAGCGCGATGATCATGTCGGCCTGCTCTACGGCCACGAAGTCATAGGCGGCGCGCAGCCGCTCCTCCGCCGCCCGCGCGGCTTGGGTGGGGGACGCGACCAGTGCGCGCCGCGGCTCGCTGCTCATCCGCCGGTGACGCTCATATGGCGCTGCGTGGCGGCGGTTTCGCCCGCGCCAATGCGGAAGTCGTGGGCGGCGGGCTTCAGCCGCAGCGCCCGGTCGATCAGCGGTTCCACAGCGGGCAAACCGCCTTCGCGCAGGGCCGACTTGAAGTCGACATGATCCTCATGGCCCAGGCACATGAAAATCTTGCCCTCACACGTCATGCGGATGCGGTTGCAGTCGGCGCAGAAATTCTGCGTGAGCGGGGTGATAAGGCCCAGCTTGATCCCCATCCCCTCGACCGCATGATAGCGTGCCGGGCCGCCGGTCCGGTGCGAGAGTGGAGTGAGCGCATGATCGGCGCGAATCAGGTCGGCGACATGGGTCAGCGGCAGATAATGATCTGTGCGATCCTCGCCGGTGTCGCCCAGCGGCATGGTTTCTATCAGGGTCAGGTCGAAACCCTCCTCCCCGCACCAGCGCAGCATTGACAGGATTTCATCGTCATTGACGCCCTTGAGCGCCACCATGTTGATCTTGACCGCAAGGCCTGCGGCACGGGCGGCGTCCAGTCCGGCAAAAACCTGCTCGATCTTGCCGCCGCGGGTCACATGGGCGAAGCGCTCGGGATCGCGGCTGTCCAGGCTGACATTGATCCGCCGCACGCCCGCATCCGCCAGCATCTCCGCATGGTCGGCCAGTCGGGTGCCGTTGGTGGTGAGGGTCAGTTCCTCCAGGCCCGCGCCGATATGCCGTCCGATGCGGCGAACCAGATCGCCGATATCTCGCCGCACCAACGGCTCGCCACCGGTCAAGCGGATTTTGCGGATGCCGCGGGCAATGAACAGATCGGCCAGCAGGGCGATCTCTTCAAGCGTCAGCACCTGATTCTTGGGCAGGAACTGCATCTTTTCCGCCATGCAATAGCGGCAGCGCAGGTCGCAGCGGTCGGTCACCGAAATGCGCAGATAGCTGATCCGGCGGCCAAGACCGTCGGTCATCAAAGGGCGTGAGGGATCGGCCATGGCCATGCCGACTAGCTAGGCGATGGACATGGCCCGCGCAAGCGAAGTTGCAGGCGGGGCAACAGGTCGGTAACGGCTTGATGCTAAGGCGTGGTAACAGGACGGGGCGATGCGCCATGCCGGGGGACAGATATACGTGAGCGGGGATCATACCGCAGTCGGCCATCGCAGCCTTTTCATCCTGTCGCCGGGCGATCGCGACGGGCTGTGCCATGCCGCGCAAAGGATCGGCTGGCGCGCGATCGGCGCACGGCGGGCCAAGGACGCCCCGCAGCGCTATCTGCATAGCGAGGCGCAGGTCGCGCTGGTCGACCTTCGGGCGGGCGGGCAGGCGCAGCGGTTGCTGTCGCCGCTGGTGCCGCCGATGGAGGCAGGTGGCGGCGCGTTGCTGGTGCTGGTCGATCCGCAGGACCAGGGGCAGTTGCCCGCCCTGATGGCCGCGGGGGCGACCCATTATCTGGTGGGGCCGGTGACCGACGCTGCGCTCAATGCCGCGCTGGCGTCTGCGCACCGACTGGTGGAACGTGTGGGCGGCGGCGTGGCGCATAACCAGCGCGCCCAGCGGATCAGGCGGGGCGACGCGCTCTATTGGGAACTTGCGCGTGCCGGGTCGCTGCTGCGGTTGAGCGACAGCCTGGCGCAGCATCTGGACCTGGCCGATTCGCATATCGCCCCTTCGGCATTGCTGCGGCGGTTGCCGCGGTCGGAACGACGCGCGGTGCTGGTCGCGTTGAAGGCGATGATCCGCGCCGGGCGCCCCGCTGCGCTGGCGCATAGCTTGCCCGGACGCCCTGGCCAGCGGCTGGTGCATCATCTGCGGCTGTCGGACGGCGGGCTGGCCGCCGACGTCGAATGGCTGTCCGAAGGGCATGAACGGGAAGGCGAGATGCGCGATTTCCTGACCGGCCTGCGATCGCGGCAGGCGGCGCTGGACTGGCTGGACCGGCGGGCGGGCTTGGCCACCAGTATCTTGTTACTGTCGATCAGCCAGTTCGACCGCATGAACGCCGCCTATGGTCAGGTGGTCGGCGACGCGCTGTTGGGCCGCATCGCCCGGCGGATCGAGCGGATGGTGGACGATGTTGCGCCGGGCGCCATGGTCGCGCGCATTGCGGGCACCGAATTTCTGGTTGGTCTGACCGGCGAGGCGGCGGGCAGCGACCGGGCGACCTTCCTGGCGCGCCAATTGATCGGTGCGGTCGGGCAACCGTTCAGTGCGGGCGATCACCTGATCCGCCTGACGGCGCGGTGCGGCATTGCGCAGGCGCGGGCGGAGGATGACGTGACCCATCTGCTGCGCCGCGCGGGCACGGCGCTGGCCGATGCGCGGCAGGGGGGCGGTGAGGGCATCCGCATCCTTTCGGCCGAAAAGCACAGCCGCCAGGTGGATGCCGACCGGTTGGAGACGGACCTGCGCCTGGCGCTGGACCGGGGCGAGATCGGCATTGTGTTCCAGCCGCAATATCCGGTCGACAGCGACAAGATCAGCGGCGTGGAGGCGCTGGCGCGGTGGAATCACCCCCATTATGGCCCGCTGGGCGCGGGCATATTGTTCGCCACGGCGGAGCGATCCGACTATATGCTGCCGCTGTCGGCGCATATCCAGGCAGAGGCGTTGCGGCAGGCGGCGGCCTGGCCGCGGGCCTTGTCCGACTTGCGCCTGTCGATCAACGTCACCGCGGCGGACATCGCCCAACCCGGTTTCATGCCCGGCCTGCTGGGGCTGGTCGATCGCAGCGGCTTTCCGCGGTCCCGGCTGACGGTGGAGATCACCGAGAGCGGCTTGATCGAGGATGTGGACGCCGCCGCCGCGCTGTTGACCGCGCTGCGGACCGAAGGGCTGGCGGTCGCGATCGACGATTTCGGCACGGGCTATTCCAGCCTCGCCTATCTCAAGAGCCTGCCGCTCGATTTCCTGAAGATCGACAGTGGTCTGGCACAGGATATTGCGGGCACGGCGCGGGACCGGATCATCGTGCGAGGGGTGATCCACATGGCCAAGTCGCTGGGGTTGAAGGTGATCGCCGAAGGGGTGGAGACGGAGGAGCAACTGGGCCTGCTCGCTCGTGAGGGCTGCGATTATTATCAGGGCTTCCTGCGGTCGGCGGGGGTATCTTCCGCCGACCTTATCAATCTGGTGCTGAAAAGTTAAACGGTCAGCAGCGGCCAGAGGACGATCAGGATGCCGACCAGGCTGGCCAGGAAGATGACGGTGCGGACCACCGGGATGCCCGCCGCGTAGAGCGGCAGATAGACGATCCGCGCGCCCAGCCAGATCCAGCCGCCCATGGCGGTCCATTCGCTGGTCTTCCCCGCCACGACCACGCCAATCAGCGCGACGATGGCGATGGGCAAGGTTTCCTTGAAATTGGCCTCGGCCCGGACCAGGCGCCCGGCGAGCGGATGGAGCGGCGGCAGTTTTTCGTCGCGCGCGCCCATATTCCATTTGGGGCCATATTGCTTCGTCTTCACATGCGCCGCGGCGAAGATGTGGACCAGCAGCAGGACCATGGACCAGGCGAGGATCGTGATTTCGACGCGCATGATGATATTCTCCCCTTTTGTCGGACCGTTTTAGCGCATCTGGATCAGGTAGGACAGAGCGCGCTTGGGTCACCGTGATGCACCAGCGCGAAGTTCACACCGTCGGTGCAAAAATCATCGCCCGGATTCGGCGCTTTTGCGCGGGCAAAGTGCGTCTCAGGTAACAGCGACGTACCGTTGACGCGACACCAGGGTCATCGTGACGCGCCGGTTTCGCGCCATCCGGGTCACTGGTGATGGGTTGTGGATGCGTCGTCGGTGGTGCTGGTCCATCAGCCAGGATAGACCAGAAATGCGCCGTGTAGGAAAGGGGGAGGGGGGAGCGGCTCCCCCCTCCTACCCCGCCGCTTTCGCCAGCCCTTTCGACAATTGCAGCGCGCCGTTCAGGCGGGCCTGGGGATCGGGCCAGGCGCGGTTGACGACGATCTTGCTGTCGGGGCGCAGGCGGGCGACGCCATCCAGGCGCTGGACATAGGCGATGAGGCCCGCGGGATTGGGGAAGCTGTCTTCGAAGAAGCTGACCAATGCGCCCTTCGCGCCCATGTCGATTTTCGAGATATTCGCGGTCACGCAATTTTGCTTGATCTCGATGATCTTGAGCAGGTTTTGCGTGGGGAGCGGCAGCTTGCCGAAACGGTCGATCAGTTCGGCGGCGAAGGATTCCAGGCCATTGCGGTCCTCGATCTCGTTGATACGGCGATAGAGGCCCATGCGCAGGTCAAGGTCGGGCACATAGTCGTCGGGGATGAGGATGGGCGCATCGACGCTGATCTGTGGCGAGAAGCTGTCGCTGCGCTTTTCGATGCCGACCCCGCCCGCCTTGGCGTCCATGATCGCCTCTTCCAGCATCGACTGGTAGAGTTCGAAGCCGACTTCCTTGATATGGCCCGACTGTTCGTCGCCGACGAGGTTGCCCGCGCCGCGAATGTCGAGATCGTGGGAGGCGAGCTGGAAGCCTGCGCCCAGCGTGTCGAGGTCGGACAAGACCTTCAATCGCTTTTCCGCCGTTTCGGTGATGATGCGGTTGGCGGGCGTCGTCATATAGGCATAAGCGCGCGTCTTTGACCGGCCCACGCGGCCGCGTAGCTGGTAGAGTTGCGCGAGGCCGAAACGGTCGGCGCGGTGGATGATGAGCGTGTTGGCGCTGGGGATGTCGAGGCCGGATTCCACGATCGTCGTGGAGAGCAGCACGTCGTAGCGCTTGTCGTAGAAGGCGGACATGCGTTCTTCGACATCGGTGGCGCTCATCTGGCCATGGGCGACGATGGCCTTAATCTCCGGGACTTCGTTGCGCAGGAACTCCTCGATTTCGGTGAGGTCGGTGATGCGGGGGACGACGAAGAAGCTCTGGCCGCCGCGATAATGTTCGCGCAGCAGGGCTTCGCGGATGACAACGCCGTCCCAGGGCATGATGTAGGTGCGGACCGCCAGGCGATCGACCGGCGGGGTCTGGATGACCGACAGTTCGCGCAGGCCCGACATCGCCATCTGGAGCGTGCGCGGGATCGGCGTGGCGGTGAGCGTCAGGACATGGACGTCGGTCTTCAATGACTTCAGCCGTTCCTTGTGGGTGACGCCGAATCGCTGTTCCTCGTCCACGATCACCAGCCCGAGGCGCTTGAACTCCAACCCCTTGGCCAGCAGGGCGTGGGTGCCCACGACGATGTCGATCGTGCCGTCGGCCAGGCCGGCCTT
Source organism: Pseudomonadota bacterium (assembly GCA_040389985.1). GTDB lineage: Bacteria > Pseudomonadota > Alphaproteobacteria > Sphingomonadales > Sphingomonadaceae > Sphingobium. Next base: position 189,489 of record JAZJZH010000010.1, on the reverse strand, counting down.
GGTCGCTTTCGCTTCCTTGTCGGGGACGAGGCGGGAGAGGCGGCCGATATTGACGGGGAAGCCGCGGAAGCGTTCCTCGAATTGCATATGGTGCTGGCGCGCAAGGAGCGTGGTGGGGCAGATGACCACGACTTGCATCCCCGCCATCGCCGCGACGAAGGCGGCGCGCAGGGCCACTTCGGTCTTGCCGAAGCCGACGTCGCCGCAGACGAGGCGGTCCATCGGCTTGCCCGACCCCAAATCCTCGACCACATCGCTGATCGCGCGGTCCTGATCCTCTGTTTCCTGATAGGGGAAGCGGTCGACGAAGGCGGGGTAGCCGGCCTGATCCGGTTCGGCCACGGCGGCCGTCCGCAACGCTCGCACGGCAGCGGTCTTGAGCAGTTCGCCCGCGATTTCGCGGATGCGATCCTTCATCTTGGCCTTGCGCCGCTGCCACGCTTCGCCGCCCAGCCTGTCGAGGCTGACGCCTTCGTTTTCGGAGCCGTAGCGGGAGAGGACTTCGAGATTTTCGACGGGGACGTAGAGTTTGTCGCCGCCCGCATAGGTCAGCGCGACGCAATCATGCGCGGCTTTGCTGACCGGGATTTGCGTCAGACCTTCATAGCGGCCGATGCCATGGTCCATATGGACGACCAGGTCGCCGGGCGAGAGGGTGGCAAGTTCTTGAAGGAAGGCGTCGGCGCTTTTCTTGCGCTTCGCGCGGCGGACGAGGCGGTCACCGAGCATGTCCTGTTCGGTGAGGACGGCGACGTCAGGCGCGGTGAAGCCATGGTCGAGTGGCAGCACGGTGAGGGTGACGCTGCCATTGGCGGCGACGCCCAGCGCTTCCTGCCAGTTGTCGGCGGTCGCGAGGCGGGTGACGTCATGATCGGCGAGCAGGCCAGACAGACGTTCGCGCGCGCCGACCGAGTAGCTGGCGATGACGACCTTTTTCTTGGCCTTGCGCAGGGCGGCGATGTGCTTGCCGACGGCTTCGTAGATGTTGCTATTCTGCGCGCGTTCGGGGGCGAAATCGCGCGGGCCATCGACCGCGAAGTCGAGGACGGTCGCACTTTCCGGTTCATGGAAAGGCGTGGTGCCGTGCATCGGCATCGTCGCGACGGCGGCGTCCCATTCGGCCGTGTCGAGATAGAGGGATTCGGGTTTGAGCGGGCGGTAGGCGCCGGGATCTGAGGTCTTCGCCTGGATGCGGTTGGCGTGATAGTCGCGGATCGATTCGAAACGGCTTTCCGCCGCGCCGGCCACGCCGGGGTCGCGGATCAGGACGGCGTCTTCGCCGAGGTGATCGGCGAGGGGGACCAGCTTCTCCTCGAACAGGGGGAGCCAATGTTCCATGCCGGCGAGGCGGCGACCGTCGCTGACCGCCTGATAGAGTGGATCGCCGGTCGCGGTCGCGCCGAAGGTTTCGCGATAGCGGCCGCGGAAGCGCTTGATCGTTTCCTCATCCAGCAAGGCTTCGGACGCGGGGAGAAGGGTGAAGCCATCGACATTTTCGATCGTGCGCTGGTCGGATGGATCGAAGCGGCGGACCGTCTCGATCTCGTCGCCGAAAAAGTCGAGGCGTAGCGGCATGTCCTCGCCGCCGGGGAAGAGATCGACGATGCCGCCGCGGATCGCAAATTCGCCGCGGTCGTGGACCGTGTCGGTGCGAACATAGCCGTTTGCCTGGAGCATGGCGGCCAGCGCCTGGATCGCAATCCGTTCCTTGGGCGCGAGCTTGGCTACCAACTGGCGCACGCGGAAGGGGGTGAGCGTGCGTTGAGTCATGGCGGCCAGCGTGGTGAGGACCAGTTGCGGGCCTTTGGGCTTGGCTTGCAGCGCGTAGAGACCCGCGAGGCGAGCAGAGGCTGCGCGCAGTGAGGGGCTGGCCCGGTCATAGGGCAGGCAGTCCCAGGCGGGGATTTCGATGATCTCGATCTCTGGCGCGAAATAATGCGCCGTGTCCGCGACCGCGCGCATCAACTGCTCGTCGGAGGCGATGAAGACGGCGCGGCCCCCCGCAGCCCCGGCGGCGCGCGCGATGTCGGCGAGCAGCCAGGGCTGGAACCCCGCAGGGACGCCCGACAGGGTGAGCGGCGCCTTGGCCTTCAGGATTTTTTGGAGATCGGTCATGCTGTTTTCGTCATTCCCGCGAAGGCGGGAATCTATCTCCCAGCCTGACGCCTAATTGATCCGTTATGAGATGGATCCCCGCCTTCGCGGGGATGACGAGGATCAGTTCTCGATCTTCACGAAATCGAGTTTCAGGAACTTGTCCATCATCGGGCCTTTCCATTCGGCGGGGACGGGGATGGTGCCCAGCGCCCAGCCGATGATGTCGGCATCCTGCTCGTCCATGAAGCGTTCGAACCAGGCGATCTCTTCGGCGTTCCATGTCTCATGATAGCGTTCGAAGAAGCCGCCGACCGTGTAATCCGATTCGCGCGTGCCACGGTGCCAGGCCCGGAATTTCAGGCGGCGCATCAGGGGATCGTCGTTCACAATTTGTTCCTTTTGCGGGCATGGCAAAAACACGGATCGGGTATTTGTAGGACCGGCCCGGCTGGAGCGTTTTTTGTTCGTCGCATTTTCCAAGCCGCCGGCCGTTCCGGCCGCCTCGAAAATGCTCTAGAGCGCGTCAGATAGACATGCGACCCGATATTCTCAATCCGCTCTTTGCCGAAATATCCCTGTTCAAGGGGATCGGCCCTGCTCTGGCCCGTCCGCTGGAGCGGCTGGGGCTGGCGCGCGCGGTCGATGTGGCCTTTCATCTGCCGACAAGCTGGGTGGACCGGCACCTGACCGACAGGCTGGACATGGCGGACGCCGGGCGGGTGATCGGCATCGAACTGACGCCGGTGGACTATCGCGCCAGCGGCAGCGCGCGGGCGCCGTTCCGCGTGGATATGGTGGATCGTTACGGCAATCATGTCGCGCTGGTGTATTTCGGGAAGAATAGCGGCTGGCCGCGCAAATTGCTGCCGCTGAACGAACCGAAATATATTTCCGGCAAGCTGGAAGCCTATGGCGAGGCGCTCCAGATCGTCCATCCCGATGTGCTGGCACCTGAGGATGCGCATACGCTCCCGGCGCGCGAATCGGTCTATGGGCTGTCCGAAGGGCTGACCAACAACCGGATGCGCGATCTGGTGGGACAGGCGCTGACCCGCGCGCCGGAGTTGCCGGAGTGGATCGAGCCGAGCCTGCTGGCGCGCAAGGACTGGCCGGCGTGGCGCGAGGCGTTGGCGCGGGTCCATGCCGACCCGTCCGACGCCATCGCGCGCGCGCGGCTGGCCTATGACGAGATTTTTGCGGGGCAACTGGCGCTGATGCTGGTGCGGCAATCGTCGCGGCGGCGGCGGGGCGTGCCGATCCAGGGCGACGGTCGATTGCGGGATATGTTGAAGCTGCCTTTTGCGCCGACAGGTGCGCAGCGGCGCGCGACGGCGGAGATCGAGGGCGACATGGCGCAGGGGACGCCGATGCTGCGGCTGCTCCAGGGCGATGTGGGGTCGGGCAAGACGCTGGTGGCATTGATGGCGCTGCTCAACGCGGTCGAGGCGGGAATGCAGGGGGCGATGCTGGCGCCGACCGAGATATTGGCGCGGCAGCATTATGAGACGCTGCGGAAAATGGCGTCGGGCCTGCCCATCGAAATCGCGATCCTGACCGGGCGCGACAAGGGCAAAGCGCGCGAGGCGACGCTGATGGGGCTGGCGGACGGGAGCATCGACATATTGGTCGGCACCCACGCCATCTTTCAGGAAGCGGTGCAGTATAAGGCGCTGGGGCTGGCGGTGATCGACGAGCAGCATCGTTTCGGCGTGGCACAGCGGATGATGCTGGCGAGCAAGGCGGAGCGGTCGCCGCATCTGTTGGTGATGACGGCGACGCCAATCCCGCGCACGCTGACGCTAACCTATTATGGCGAAATGGAAGTGTCCCGCCTGGACGAGATGCCGCCGGGGCGCCAGCCGATCCAGACGTTGGTGATGGCCGCCACGCGGCTGGACGAGGTGGTGGAGGCGCTGGCTCGCCATGTCGAGGCCGGGGGGCAGGCCTATTGGGTGTGCCCGCTGGTGGAGGAAAGCGAGACGAGCGACCAGGCGGCGGCGGAAGCGCGGGCGGAGTCGTTGCGGGGGCGGTTCGGGGATCGGGTGGGGCTGGTCCACGGGCGGATGAAGGGCGCGGACAAAGATGCGGCGATGGAGGCCTTTTCCGCCAATCGCACGCAGATATTGGTGGCGACCACGGTGATCGAAGTGGGGGTGGATGTGCCCAACTCCAGCCTGATCATCATCGAGGGGGCGGATCGGTTCGGCCTCGCCCAGTTGCACCAGTTGCGTGGGCGGGTGGGGCGCGGCGACAAGCCGTCCACCTGCCTGCTGCTGCGCGGCAATGCGCTGGGCGAGACATCGCGCGCGCGGCTGGCGCTGATGCGGGAAACGAATGATGGGTTTCGGATCGCCGAGGCGGACCTAGACCTGCGCGGCGCGGGCGAAGTGCTGGGCACGCGGCAATCGGGTGAGGCGGCGTTGAAGGTCGCGACGCCCGAACATGTCGCGGCTTTGGTGGACAGCGCGCGGGACGACGCGCATCTGCTGATCGAGCGGGACGGCGGGCTGGACAGCGTGCGGGGGCAGGCGGCGCGGGTGTGTCTGTATCTGTTCGAGAAGGATGCGGCTGTGGGGTTGCTCAGGGGGGGGTAGGGCTGTCCGTTTCTGGGGACGACCATTTTTTGCCATAGCCGACCAGATGACATGTGCTTGATTGCAGACGTTCATCGGCAAGGCTACCGAGGTGAAATCCGGTTTCAAGGAGCAATGTCGTGCCCCTCTATACGTATGTCATGTCTTACAAGGGCGCGACCAAGATATCCCAGCACAAGCACAGCAACTATACCGGATTTCTTCTTACGCCGATCGCGGCGGCTTTTCCAAATCTCAAGCCTGCATTTGGCGATCTCATTCGAATGAGGCCTGAGCCTGTCTCAAACGCCGAACGTGTGTGGGGTTGCTCCAAAGACATATCCGGGGAAAATTTCGTGCTGCATGTCATCGAGACACGCAGCTAACGACCAAAGTCGGACATATAGCCCCTCCTCTTCAGGGGAGGGGTTGGGGTGGGGGGCGTGCCTCCAGTGCTGGGCTAGATCTATAGCCCCCACCCCCGGCCCCTCCCCTGAAGGGGAGGGGAGAAAGACAAGCGGAATGACCGCTTCCCACCCTTTCCCGTCATTCCCGCGAAGGCGGGAATCCATCTCCTGCCCCGTCACCAAAGCGCCAGGTTGGGAGATGGATCCCCGCCTCCGCGGGGATGACGATGGGAAGGTGGGGCGTAGTGTACTGCGCCAGTCCATCCCCTGAAACCTACCGCACCTGCGAAACAAATGCCCGCGCCGTCGCGTTGCCCCCGGATGACCGACATCAGCCTGACTCATATCACATCGACCGCCGCCTTTTCGATCATCGCGGCGGTGGTTTCCGCGTTCCTGATCCACTGGACGCTCTACGCCATTGCGCTGCGGGTCGTGCGGCGGCGGATGGACCCGGTGTTGTTGCCGGCGATCTTTCAGCCGACGCGGTGGCTGGTGGTGTTGCTGGCGCTGGGGGCGGGGTTGCAGCCGCTGGATATGGGGCCGCGGATTGAAGGTCTTTGGTCGATTGGGTCGAAGATGGTCTTTGCGCTGCTTTTCGGCTGGCTGTTGCTGCAGCTGATGCGGGCGATGCGGGTGATGATCGAGCGTGGCGCGGACATCAGTGCGGAGGATAATCTCAAGGCACGCAAGCGGCATACGCGGGTGCGCATCCTCTATCGTATCGCGCAGAGCATCGTCGCGGTGCTGGTGATCGCGATGATGCTGATGGCGATTCCAGGCGTGCGGACGATCGGCGTGACGCTGGCGGCGTCGGCGGGTCTGGTCGGCCTGGCGGTCGGTGCGGCGGCGCAACCGGCGCTCAAGAATCTGATCGCGGGCATCCAGATGGCCTTTTCCGAACCGATCCGGTTGGACGATGTGGTGATCGTGGAGGGGGAATGGGGGCGGATCGAGGATATCACGCTGACTTATGTGATCGTGCGCATCTGGGACGACCGGCGGATGGTGGTGCCGGTGTCCTATTTTCTGGAAAAGCCGTTCCAGAACTGGACCACCAAGACGTCCGACTTGCTGGGCACGGTGTTTCTCTATGTCGATCCGACCGCCGACGTGGCGCGCATCCGTGAGAAACTGGTCGAGGTGACGACCGCGAACGCGCGTTGGGATGGGCGGGTCGTGCTGTTGCAGGTGACCGATCATCGCGCCGACGCGCTGGAACTGCGGTGCCTGTTGTCGGCACGCAACGCTGGCGTGGCGTTCGACCTGCGCTGCGACGTGCGGGAAGCGATGCTGGATTTCCTGCGCACCGAGATGCCCGAAGCGCTGGTGCGCGGGCGTCAGCGGGTGGAGGCGGGGGAGGGTTTTACCCCGATGCGCGTCGCCGGGCTGGACGTTACCACGCCGTCCGGCGCGGCGGGATGACCGACAGCATTGCGTCATAGATTTTGGGGCTGATCGGCTCGTAAAATTCCATGCCCATGCGATGATCCTCCACCCAGCGAATTTCCGCGGGATAGTCTTTCAGGATCGGCAGCCAGATGCTGACCCGTTCGCCCTGCAACAAGGGGCTGTCGCTGCGGCACATGAGGCCAAGCGCGGAGATGTTGATGATCCGCACGCCATGGCTGCGGCCGTGCGCCGTGACATGGCTGACCATGTCGACCAGTTCGCGTTGCGCACGGCGTTGATCGACCGCAGGGTCGCGTGAGCGCAGCACATGGCCGAGATTGGCGAAGACCGAGGTGGACATGATCCGCAGCCTAAGCGGCTGAAAATGGACGATTTGATAGGAGAGAGCGTTAATAGTGGGCTAACGCTGTTTTGACCTTCGGCCAAATGGTGCGTGCGCCCGCACAGGCGGGTGCCCAATCGAGAGGGCAGGACTGGGCTCCTGCTTTCGCAGGAGCACGCTGTTAGGCGACGACCAGCCCGTGCTTCTTCGCGCCGAAGCTCAGCTTGTCGCCGGGCGCGAGCGTGACGGCGGGGTCGGTGACGACGTCGCCATTCACCCGGATCGCGCCTTCGGTCAGCTTGCGGCGCACTTCCTTGTTGGATGTGGCGAAGCCGAGGCCGGTTATGGCCTGCACGACGGTCAGGCCGTCCGCGCCGAGGCGGACGGTGGGCAGGTTGGCATCCGACGCACCTTCCTCGAAGGTTTTGCGCGCGGTTTCGGCGGCAGCGGTCGCAGCGTCCTCGCCATGGGCCATCGCGGTGGCGGCATGGGCCAGGATCTTCTTCGCCTCGTTGATTTCCGCGCCCTCCAGCGCCTCCAGCCGGGCGATCTCTTCCAGCGGCAGGTCGGTGAAGAGGCGCATGAATCGGCCGACATCGGCATCCTGCGTGTTGCGCCAGAATTGCCAATAATCATAGGGCGGCAGAGCATCGGCGTTCAGCCATACCGCGCCGTTCATGGTCTTGCCCATCTTCCCGCCGTCGGCGGTGGTGATGAGGGGACTGGTCAGGCCGAAGACCTGCGTGCCGTCCACGCGCCGCGACAATTCGATGCCGTTGACGATATTGCCCCACTGGTCGGAGCCGCCCATTTGCAGGCGGCAGGCCGACCGGCGCGACAGTTCCAGAAAGTCGTAGGCCTGAAGGATCATGTAATTGAATTCGAGGAAACTAAGCGACTGTTCGCGGTCGAGGCGGGTCTTGACCGAATCGAAGCTGAGCATCCGGTTGACCGAAAAATGCTGGCCGATGTCGCGCAGGAACGGGATATATTCCAGAGCGTCGAGCCAGTCGGCATTATCGACCATCACCGCGTCGCTGGGGCCGTCCCCGAACGTCAGGAAGCGTTCGAACACCCGCTTGATGCTGGCGACGTTGGATGCGATCGTGTCGCCGGTCATCAGCTTGCGGGCTTCGTCCTTGAAGCTGGGGTCGCCGATCTTGCCGGTGCCCCCGCCCATCAGCACGATCGGCTTGTGGCCCGCCTGCTGCATCCGGCGCAGCATCATGATCTGCACCAGGCTGCCGACGTGGAGCGACGGGGCGGTCGGATCGAACCCGATATAGCCGGGCACCACCTGGCTTTTGGCAAGGGCGTCCAGCCCCTCCGCATCGGTCAACTGGTGGATATAGCCGCGCGTGTCGAGCAGGCGCAGGAGATCGGACTGATAGTTGCTCATGGCGCGCGCCTGTAGCATTGGGAGGGCCAGTGTAAAAGAGGCGGAGTTTTCGATCATGTTGGCAATCGGCCTGATGTCCGGCACATCGCGCGATGGAATCGACGCGGCGCTGATCGAAACGGACGGCGAGGGATTGAGCCGGCCGATCGCCTTTCACGCCATGGCCTATGATGACGGCTTTCGGGTGCGGCTGGCCGAGGCGTGCGTGCGGGCGATGGCGATGGAGGCGCCGGGCTTTGAACCATTGATCGCGTCGGTCGAGGCGGAATTGACCGAGCGGCATGTGCAGGCGGTGGCGGACCTGCTGGGGCGCAGCGGGCATATCGCCGAAGATGTGGCGGTGATCGGCTTCCACGGTCATACCGTCGCGCATCGGCCCGACCGGGGATGGACCTGGCAGATTGGCGATGGCGCGGGGCTTGCCGGGGCGTTCGGCATAGCGGTGGTCGCCGACCTGCGCCAAGCCGACGTGGCCGCGGGCGGGCAGGGCGCGCCGCTGATGCCGGTCTATCACCGGGCGCTGGCCGCTGGGCTGGACAAGCCGGCAGCGGTGCTGAACCTGGGCGGGGTGGCGAACATCACCTTCATCGGGTCGGGCGGGACGTTGATCGCGTTCGACACTGGCATGGCGAGCGGACTGATCGACAATTGGATGCAGACACGTGGAGACGCCGCCTATGATGCGGGCGGGGCCTGCGCCGCGCGGGGGCAGGTGGACGCGGCGCGGCTGGCGGCGATGATGGCCGACTCCTGGTTCGACGCGCCGCCGCCCAAGAGCATCGATCGCGAGCAGTTCAGCATCGATGCGGTGCGGGGGCTTTCATTGGAGGACGGCGCGGCGACGCTGACGGCGTTCACGGCGGCGGCCGTCGCGCGCGCGGTCGATCATCTGCCGGAGCGGCCGGGAGCGATCCATGTCGCGGGCGGCGGACGGCATAATGATACATTGATGGCGATGCTGGCCGAGCGGACCGGCGCGGCGGTGCTGTCGGTCGACGGGCTGGGATGGGATGGCGACGCATTGGAGGCGCAGGGTTTCGCCTATATGGCGGTGCGGCACCTGAAAGGGCTGCCGATCAGCTTTCCGGGTACGACGGGAGCGGCGGAGGCGATGACGGGCGGGGTGTTGTTCCAAGTGTGAGGGGCGCATTTACGGGAATGGGGAAGAGGGGGGAATTGGGGACCAGCCGCTTCCAAGCAATGAGGCACCATATTCTGAGAGCAAGTTCTGCTGGATTCCAGACCATGATCCGGCTCCCCGCAAAACTGCGACCGATGGATCACCGCTTGCGCGTCAGTTCGCGCATCGCCGTATCAATGCCCTGAATCGTCAGTGGGTACATGCGATCGTTCATCAGGTCGCGGATCATCTTGGTCGACTGGCTATAGCCCCAATGGGCTTCCGCCGCCGGGTTGAGCCAGACGCAGGCGGGATAGGTATGGGCGACGCGATGGAGCCAGACGGCACCGGCTTCCGCGTTCATATGTTCGACCGATCCGCCCGGCTGGGCGATCTCGTACGGACTCATCGCCGCGTCGCCGACGAAGATGACCTTATAATCATGGCCATATTTGTGGAGGATATCCCAGGTCGGAATCCGCTCGGCAAAGCGGCGGCGATTATCCTTCCAGACGCCTTCGTAGAGGCAGTTGTGGAAGTAGAAAAATTCCATATTCTTAAATTCGCCGGTCGCGGCGGAAAAAAGCTCCTCGCACAGCGTCACGAACGGGTCCATCGATCCGCCGACGTCCAGAAACAGCAGTAGCTTGACAGCATTATGCCGTTCGGGGCGCATCCGAATGTCGAGCCAGCCCTGCCGTGCGGTGCCGCGAATGGTTTCGTCCAGGTCCAGTTCGTCTGCTGCCCCTTCCCGCGCGAAGCGGCGAAGGCGGCGCAGCGCGACCTTGATATTGCGGGTGCCCAACTCCTTGGCGTTATCGAGATTGGCGAATTCGCGCTTTTCCCACACCTTGATCGCGCGCTTGTGCCGGGATTCGCCGCCGATGCGCACGCCTTCCGGGTTATAGCCGCCATTGCCGAAGGGGGATGTGCCGCCGGTGCCGATCCACTTGCTGCCGCCCTGATGCCGGCCCTGCTGTTCCTCTAGCCGCTCTTTCAGCGTCTTCATGATGGCGTCCCAGTCGCCCAGGGATTTGATCTTCTCCATCTCCTCGGCACTGAGATATTTTTCGGCGACGAGGCGCAGCCAGTCCTCCGGTATCTCGGCTTCGACCCCGTCCTGCCCCAACACACCCTTGAAGACCTTGGCGAACACCTGGTCGAACCGGTCGAGCAGCCCTTCGTCCTTCACATAGGTCGCGCGGGCGAGATAATAGAAATCTTCCGGCCGCCGCGCGATGACGTCGCGGTCGAGCGCTTCGAGCAGCAGCAGATGTTCCTTGATGCCGGCGTTGATGCCGGCGGCGCGGAGCGCGTCGAGAAAGTTGAGCAGCATGACCTGCTTGTCGGCCAGCGCGCGCGGCGATGCAAGCGGTCGCCGCCGCGGGGGTTGTCCGAATATTAAGTGTTGCGGCGCATGGTTAATCCGTCACTATCCACGGCACAAAGATGAGCAGGGGCGCGCTTGGAAAACAGGGACTTGTTGGCTGACCTGGGGGAACGGTCAGGCGACATCGCATTGCAGTGCAGCGAGACGGCTGGATATTTGAGCGAGTTAAATCGCCGTATCCAGGGCGATTCGACGCATCTGGCGAAGTTGCAGGCCAATATGGAAACGCTGGCCGCCAGCCAGAATGAGAGCGTCGCCGCGGCGCAGGAATTGAGCCTGACCGCACGACGCGCCGGCCGGATCATCGCCGACGGGCATGAGGTGATCGGCCTGTCGCTGGGCGAGGTGGCGGCGCTGGTGGAGCATGTAACCGGGCTGGAGGGGCATTTGCGCCAGTTCCTGACCGTGATCGAGGCGGTAGGCGATATCAGCGAGGAATTGGGCGCGATCGCGCGCCAGACCCGGATGCTGGGGATCAATGCCGCGATCGAGGCGGCGCGCGGCGGCGCGGCGACCCAGGGCTTTGCCGTGGTCGCGGACGAGATCAGACGGTTGGCGGGGCAAGCGGGCGAGTCCGCGGCATCGGCCGGCGACAAGCTGACCCAGTTGGACCGTGACGCGCGCCACCTGATCGGTGGGGTGGAAGCCAATATTGTGCGCGGCCGGGGGGCGGGCGCCCATATCGACCGGCTGCGCCTGAGCATGGCGGAGATCGCTTCGCTGGTCACTCAGTTTGGCGAACGGTCGGGCACCATCGTCACCTGCACCGACGCGGCCGATGGCGACGTCAATGCGCTGCGTCATGGGCTGGCGGCGTTCAGCCGGTCGGCCAGCGACAGCGCGGCGCGGGTCGATGTCGCGCGCGAGCAGTTGGAAGGGTTGGAGGGCATGGCCAACGCCATGCTCAATACCGCGGCGCATGGGCCGCAGAAGACGCGCAACAGCCGCTATATCGCTTTGGCCGAGGATGGTGCGGAAGAGGTCGGCGCGCTGATCGAGCGGGCGCTGGAGAAGGGGGATATCAGCCTGTCCCAACTGTTCGACACCGATTACCGCCCGATCGGGGGCTCCGCGCCAGTCCAATATCTCAACGGCTTCACCAATTTTGCGGACGGCATATTGCGGCCGGTGCTGGACCGCCGCACCAGCGAAGACAGCGCGATCGTGGGCTGCTGCCTGCTCGACATGAACGGCTATCTGCCGACCCATATCAGCGCGCGTTGCCAGCCGCAGCGGCCCGGCGCCCATGACTGGAACATGGAAAATGCCCGCAACCGGCAGATTTTCATGGATAGCCAGACCCGCCGCGCCTTGCTGGAGGAAGGCGATTTCTTCCTCTACACCTATCGGCAGGATCTGGGCGAGGGTCGCTATCGCGCGCTGCGCAGCGTGTTCGTGCCGCTGGTGTTCGGCGGGCGGCGCTGGGGGCTATATGAAGTCGGCTATCTGATCTGAGGCCGCTTCGTGCTGGTGCCGTGGATGAGCGACACGAGCACGAAGGAGATGATGATCAGCAAATACCAACTGCCCAATTTGGCGACGCTCACCATCTGCCAGCCATGGCGCTGGTCGGGATAGGTCCAGGCATTAGCGAAGGTGCCAATATTCTCAGCGAACCAGATGAACAGGGCGACGAGGAAGAACCCTACAAGGAGCGGCATCCGCCGTGGCGCGCGCCAGGGCGTAAAGACAATCCAGGTTCGGCCGAACAGTCCGATCGCCGCCGCAAACAGGACGAGCCGAATGTCCGGCAGCCAATGATGGGCGAAGAAATTGACGTAGATGGCGATGGCCAGCAGCGTCGTGGCCCAGACCGGCGGATAATGGATGAAGCAAAAGCCGAAGATGCGCCAGATGCGTGCGATGTAGCTGCCTACCGCCGCATACATGAAGCCCGAGAAAAGCGGGACCGGGCCGACATGGAGCAGGCTGGTTTCCGGATAGATCCACGAACCGGCATGGGTCTTGAACAATTCCATCACCGTGCCGATCAGGTGGAAAGCGAAGATGACCTTCGCCTCGCTCCAGCTTTCGAGCCGGAAGCCTAGCATGGTGGCTTGAACGACGAGCGCCGCCAGCGTCAGGAAATCATAACGATGGAGTAGTGCATCGGACGGGTAGAAGAGGTGCGTTGCCAGCAGGAGCGCCAACATCAGGCCGCCGAACAGGCAGGCCCAGCCCTGTTTGAAACCGAACAGTAGAAATTCGAACACCCATGCCGGTGAGCCGGGTGGAACATGCATTGCCTCCAGACGAGCGCGGGTACGGGCAAAACGAGTAGCGTTCGAAATCTTAAAGCCGCTTTCGGGCAGGACGGGAAGGACCGTTATCGCCCCTTTTGCGCCAGACGGCTGACCGTCACCTCGCCATTGGCGGCATAGGTGGCGACGGCCTGTGCTTCGGCGGTCTGGGTGTCCTTGCCGTCGATAATCGCGGCTATCTGATGCGGGCTTGGCACTTTGTCATAGACCCCATAGAGGTCGGTTTGACCGACCATGTGGATCGACAACTTATAGCCTGCGCCGTTGGCGGCGGGATCGAAGGCCAGCACGGTGCCGCTGTCGTCCACCGGCACGATGATCGCGCCGTCGCTGCGCCCAGCCTGTTGCAGCATGTCGTAGCGGCCCTCGGCGGTGGCCACGGTGCCGCGGATGCAAAGTGCATCCTTGCCATCGCGCGGGATGCGGACATCCTGCGGCGCGGCTTCCTGTGCGGGTTTGGCCGGACTTAGCCGGGCGTCGGCGGTCGGCGCGGCGGGACAGGCGGCGAAGCTGGCGGGGGCGGTGGCGTGCAGGCTGGCGGGGTCATCGACCGACAGATTGGCGAGCATCCCGTCCAGGCCAGCCAGCACTTCGCCGCGACGCTCGGTCGGGCCGGTCACGCGGATCTTGACGATCCAGCGCCCGGCATGGACGAAGCCGGCGGCCGTGGTCAGTGCGCCATCGGCCGCGTCGTCATAGACGGCGCGGATCGCGCTGTCCGCCCGGCCGGCCACGGGCGCGCTGGCATAGGCGGTGCGGCGGGTCTTTGCGCCGAACCGCTCCATCACCGCCTTGTCGGTCATGTAGGCGGCGAGCGATGCATCGGCATAGGTAGGCAGATAGACATAAAGGGTCGCCTGGATGGCGCCATCCTCCGACAGATATTGCGCATAATTATCGACCGCGCGGCCGCCATTGGAGGCTTCGCCACTCTTGCTGAGCGACAGGCCGGCGACGGTCTGGGGCAGGGCGATGCCGGCGGAGACGGCGCGGATGGCGCTGGCTGTCGGGGTCCAAGCTTCGGCGTCGGCGGCATGGGCGATCGACGGGATGGCAAGGCACAGCGCCGTAGCAGAGAGAAGCGCCGTGGCGGAAAGAATGGCGGCAATCGGTCCTTGGGTGCGCTTCGGCATCGTCATCACTCTCCAGGTCGATACCGTCTTTGCGCGGCATTGAACTATGACAGGGAGGCTACAGACTAAACCGGGGTACGCAAGCGCCGATTTCAGGCAATAGGCGGGATTTGCGCCGGATAGTGGGGCAGATCGGGATCATGATGCGCCCAGTCGGGTGCGGCATCGGTCCAGATCACCGCCTGCGGGCCGATCAGCGAAGGATCGTCAAGCGCGCCGGCACGGATGAAGGTCAGATGCGGGCGCGATTCGGCCAGGCTGAACAGCGGCGTTCCGCAGGTCGGGCAGAAGCCGCGCTTCATCGCGTTGCCGCTGTCGGCGACGCTATCATGCCAGCGGACGTCGCCGGTCGTCTTCACCTTGTCCGACGGGAAGCAGACATTCACGGTCGCCGATCCGCCGCCCAGATATTGGCACAGGCGGCACCAGCACATGCGCGCGGCGATGGGCTCTGCGTCGATGGTGATGCGGACGGCGCCGCAGAGGCATCCGGCGGTGTGGGCGGCGGAATGGGGCATGGGTATTCCTTATAACAACATCCGTTCGTTTCGAGCGAAGTCGAGAAACGTCAAGCGTTGCGCTACCCGCTTCTCGACACGCTCGAAGCGAACGGATGTAGGGTGATCCTGCGTTACCGCCCCTGTCGGCGCGCCATGAAGGCGAGGCGTTCGAACATCATGATGTCCTGCTCGTTTTTGAGCAGCGCGCCATGGAGCGGCGGGATCGCCTTTGTCGGGTCGCTATTCTGGAGCACATCGAGCGGCATATCCTCGTTCAGAAGCAGCTTGAGCCAGTCGAGCAGTTCGGAGGTCGAGGGCTTTTTCTTGAGGCCCGGTACCTCGCGGATGTCGTAGAAGATATCCATTGCCTTGCTGACCAGGATCTTCTGGATGCCGGGGAAATGGACGTCGACAATTTTCGCCAGTGTGTCGCGGTCGGGGAATTTGATATAGTGGAAGAAACAACGGCGCAGGAAGGCGTCGGGCAGTTCCTTCTCGTTGTTGGACGTGATGATGACGACCGGGCGATCGACCGCAGCGACGGTTTGCCCCGTTTCATAGACGTGGAAGGCCATGCGATCGAGTTCCTGCAACAGGTCGTTGGGAAATTCGATGTCGGCCTTGTCGATCTCGTCGATCAGCAGGACGGGCAGCTTGGGCGAGGTGAAGGCCTCCCACAACTTGCCCTTGCGGATATAGTTGGCGATGTCGTGGACGCGCTCGTCGCCCAACTGGCCATCGCGCAGGCGGGCGACGGCGTCATATTCATACAGGCCCTGATGTGCCTTGGTCGTGGATTTGACATTCCATTCGATCAGGGGGGCGTCCAGCGCCTTGGCGATTTCCTGGGCCAGGACGGTTTTGCCGGTGCCCGGTTCGCCCTTCACGAGCAGTGGACGGCGCAGCAATACGGCGGCGTTGACCGCGACCTTCAGGTCGTCGGTGGCGACATAATCCTGCGTGCCTTCAAAGCGCATCTTGCTGGTCCATTCCGTTGCCTATGGCAACCGGACTAGGCAAAGCCGCGGGCAGGCGCAATCTCGAAAGGGAAATCAAGCGTTAAAGGGCTGGTCAGGCCTGCCGGGCGCGTACGTCAGCGCGGGCGGCGAGCAGATCCCACAGGCCGCGATGCTGGTTCAACAACTGGCGCGCGCCGAACTGGATCGCCCGGTCGATCGCGTCGTCGCCGCCAATGGCGCGGGCAACGTCCAGCGTCACATGGCGATCGGGCAGGGTGCAGGCATGGGGTTCCAGCCCTGCGCGCAGCGCCGCCATGTCGAGCACATGGCGTACAGCGCGCCAGTCGAGCACCAGCGCCATCGCCGCGCCCATGGCGCAGCCGCGCCGGTCGGACTGGGCCAGCATGTCGAGCGCGTGGCGTTGCTGGCTGACGGCGGTTTCGCAATCGGCCTGGCCCGCCGTGCTGGGGGCGGGGCCGACGGCGACCGTGACCTGGGCGAGGTAGGCGCGTTCGCGGGCGAAGGCGTCGCCGGTTTCGATCAACCACTGGCGCGCGGCATTGTCGGCGGAGCGGGTCGCGGCATGATCGATCACGCCGGGATGACGGCCGTGGAGCATGCAGAGATAATAGGCAGCGTCGGCGAGGTCGGAGAGCGAAAGCAGGGCGTCGCGCGCGACGCCGGTGCTGGCGCGGTGGGCATAGGCATGGGCGGCCGTTCCATCGGCGGCGACCAGCGCCTCCAGGATTCGCGCTATGTCGCCAAATTGATAGCGCGGTGCCGCTTCGCTCATGCCCAAATCCCTGTGATGCCCCGCATGCGCAGGCTGTAATCCCAAGGCATAGTGCGCCGGAGTAAACGTCCGGTTTACGGAATCAGAAAGGGCGACCGTGAAAGCCGCCCTTTTCCGTCAACGATGGTTAATTTACATTTACCGATGCGTATTAATTTACTGGTCCAGGAAGGACCGCATCTTGCGTGAGCGCGATGGGTGTTTCAGCTTGCGCAGCGCCTTCGCTTCGATCTGGCGGATGCGTTCGCGGGTCACGCTGAACTGCTGGCCCACTTCCTCCAGCGTATGATCTGTGTTCATGCCGATGCCAAAGCGCATCCGCAGAACGCGCTCCTCACGCGGGGTGAGCGAGGCAAGGACCCGGGTGACCGTTTCCTTCAGGTTAGCCTGGATCGCGGCATCCACCGGGATGATCGCATTTTTGTCCTCGATGAAGTCGCCCAGATGGCTGTCCTCCTCGTCGCCGATCGGCGTTTCAAGAGAGATCGGCTCCTTGGCGATCTTCATCACCTTGCGGACCTTTTCGAGCGGCATCGACAGACGCTCGGCCATTTCCTCGGGCGTGGGTTCGCGGCCCTGCTCGTGCAGGAACTGGCGGCTGGTGCGAACCAGCTTGTTGATCGTTTCGATCATGTGGACCGGAATACGGATGGTCCGCGCCTGATCTGCGATCGAGCGGGTGATCGCCTGCCTGATCCACCAGGTCGCATAGGTGCTGAACTTGTAGCCGCGGCGATATTCGAACTTATCCACCGCCTTCATCAGGCCGATATTGCCTTCCTGAATAAGATCAAGGAATTGCAGGCCACGGTTCGTATATTTTTTAGCGATGGAGATGACCAGGCGCAGGTTCGCCTCGACCATTTCCTTCTTGGCGAGGCGCGCTTCGCGTTCGCCCTTTTGCACCATGTTGACGATACGGCGGAACTCGCTGAGCGACATGCCGGTCGCCTGAGCGATTTCGCCGACCTCGTTACGGATGCGGTCGACCGCGCGCCCTTCGGCGGCGACGAAAGCGGTCCATTTCTTGTCCAGGCCGCCGACCTTGTCGAGCCAGCCATCGTCCAGTTCATGATTTACATAACGGTCGAGGAAATCCTTGCGCGGAACCTTGTGCCGTTCGGCCAAGCGCAGCATCTGGCCGCCCAGCGCGGTCAGGCGCCGGTTATAGGCATAGAGCTGATCGACCAGATATTCGATCTTCTGCTGGTGGAACTGCACGCTTTCAACCTGCGCGGTGAGTTGTTCGCGCAGATCATGATAATCATCCTCGGCCTTCTGGCTCAGCACTTCGCCGACCGCCATGGCGACCATGCGGGCCGCCTGCGCGGCGGAGAAGGCGCGGAAGATTTCGGTGATGGTCGCGAACTTCTCAAGCGCCATTGGCTTGAGCGTTTCTTCCATCTGGGCGAGGGACAGGGTGTTGTCCTCTTCCTCTTCTTCCTCGACGCGGCGAGCGCGGGGCGCGCCGTCCTCATCCTCGTCGGCGTCGGCGGATTCCTCCTCCGGCTCTTCTTCTTCCTTGAAGCTGGGACCAGCAGTCTTCTCGCTGATCTCGCCATCATCATCCTCGGCGCCTTCCTCCAGGCTTTCCGGGGCAGGGTCTTTCGAGAGCATGGCGTCGAGATCGAGAATCTCGCGCAGCTGCATTTCGCCGTTGTTGAGCGCGGTCGACCATTCGATGATCGCGTTGAAGGTCGTCGGGCTTTCGCACAGACCCAGGATCATGGTGTCGCGGCCAGCCTCGATCCGCTTGGCGATGGCGATTTCGCCCTCACGGCTGAGCAGTTCCACCGCGCCCATTTCGCGCAGGTACATGCGCACGGGATCGTCGGTGCGATCGACCGTTTCCTTCTTCTTCTCGGTGATGAGCTTAGGGCCGCCATCGTCGTCGCCCGAATCATCTTCGGCGTCGTCGGCATCCTCGCGCTCGCGCTGCTCGTCGCCGTCTTCGCTGGCTTCTTCGTTTTCGACGATGTTGACGCCCATGTCGTTGAGCGCGGACATGACGTCCTCAATCTGCTCGGAGGACATCTGGTCCTGCGGCAGGGCGTTATTCAACTCGTCATAGGTGATGTAGCCGCGCTTTTTAGCACGCGCGAGCAGCTTCTTGACCGAGGCTTCGTTGAGGTCGAGCAGGGGAGCGTCGCCGCCTTCATCCCCGCCATCGCCTGCACCCGCTGCACTTTTGCTGTTAGCCTTGGTCGCCATCTATTCGCCTTAACTCCGCCGCCCTCGCAAGGGCGATCTCATCAAACAATGTCTTCGGACTGGCCTAGTTCCGCCAAGCGGATAAGATGGTTGCGATGAGCGACCAGCGCATGATTTTGCGCCAGCAAATTCTCTTCGCTTACATCTGCCTTCACCCGCTCTGTCGCCACGGCCAAATTCCGCTCAAGCTCTGGTCCCTGCGTCATCACCCGAACGGCCTCCTCAAGATCGCGTGCGACGCGATCAGGATCGGTGGTCGTCCTGTCGGGAGTGAGTTTGAACGCATCGGCCCGGAGCATCCCCTTAGCCATATTATACAACTCACCTTGCCCCAATATGGTAAGGAGGGCCTGCGTTTCAACTGTTTCTTTGCGGAACGACGCACCGATCATCACGTCCAGCAACTGCGCCAGCAGCGAATCGGCGATTTGCAGCGCCGACAGCATCTCGCGATGGGGCAGAATCTGTTCGGGATGGCGCAGCAGGCTGGCCAGGACGGCGCGCAGCAGCCGTTGTTCCAGGCCATTTGTGCCGATGGCGCGGGCTTCGAAGCCGGCCGCGGGAATCGGCGCTTTCCAATTGCCGCGCTTGTCGCGTTGCCAGCGGCCGCCATCCCCGCCGCCGCGAGCCTGCCTTTGCGTCGGGGCGTTATCGCGCCGGGCGAAGAAGCGCGCGTCATAGCGTTCGCGAAATTCATGGGCATAATGGGCGCGGACGTCGGGATGGGTGATCGCGTCCGTTATGGCGCGCAGCCGCTGCTTGAGCGCGGCCTTCTGTTCGGGCGTGTCGAGCGGCATGGCGCTCAGTTCATGGTTCCAAAGCCGTTCGATCAGCGGCTCGGCAGCCTTCAGCACCGCTTCCATCGCCTGTGGGCCGCTCTCGCGGATCAGATCGTCGGGGTCTTTGCCCGGCGGCAGGGTGGCAAAACACAGGCTATGGCCGGGGCGCAGCAGGGGCAGGACGCGGTTGGCGGCGCGGATCGCGGCCTTTTGTCCCGCCGAATCGCCGTCGAAGCAGAGGATCGGCACTTCGACCATCTTCCACAGCCGTTCGATCTGATGTTCGGTCAGGGCGGTGCCGAGCGGGGCGACGGCGTCGCCGAACCCGGCCTGCGCCAGCGCGATCACGTCCATATAGCCTTCGACCACGATCACCCGCTCGGTCTGGCGGCTGGCGGGGGAGGCGCGGTCGATATTGTAGAGTGTGCGGCCCTTGTCGAACAGCGGCGTGTCGGGCGAGTTCAGATATTTGGGCTCGCCAGCGCCCAATATGCGGCCGCCAAAGGCGATGACCCGGCCGCGAATGTCGCGAATGGGCAGCATCAGGCGGCCACGGAAGCGATCATAGCTTTCGCGCTTCCTGGCGTTGCCCTGTTCCAGTGCTTCGGGATCGATCAGCAGCCCGGCTTCGACCAGCATCGGCTCGCCGAAATCCTTGAGCGCACTCTTCAGGCGGCCGCGCCCGTCGGGGGAGAAGCCGAAGCCGAAGGTGCGGCGGGTCGTGTCGCTGATGCCGCGCTTGGCCAGATAGGCGCGCGCTTCGCCGCCGTCGATGCCACCCAACTGCTCCTCGAAAAAGCCCTGCGCCGCGGCCATGGCGTCATGCAGTCCCTTGGCCTGCTCGGCGCGCTTGGCGGCGCGCGGGTCGGGGGCGGGCACGTCCATGCTGGCCGCCTGGGCCAGTTCCTTCACCGCCTCCATGAAGGGCAGGCCGCGCCGGTCGGTCATCCATCGGATCGCATCGCCATGCGCGCCGCAGCCGAAACAATGGTAGAAGCCCTTTTCATCGTTGATCGTGAAGCTGGGCGTTTTTTCGTTATGGAAAGGGCAGCAGGCCTTATATTCGCGGCCCGCTTTGGTAACCTTGATCGTGCGGCCGATCAGGGTGGACAGCGACGTGCGCATCCGCAGTTCGTCGAGGAAGGCGGGGGATAGGCTCATAAGCTCAAAGCCCCTCCCTGCTTAGGGAGGGGTTGGGGTGGGTGATCTTCTGCCGCTCGGGCAAGGCGCTTGCGCGTTCGAGGATGACAGTCAGCACGCCATCCAGATTGTCACGAATATCGGCATTGGAAAAACGCAAAACCAGATAGCCTTGATGAGCAAGATCGAAGTCCCGGTCCCGATCTTTGATCGGGTCGTGGCGATCGTCATCGACTTCCACGATAAGGCCGATAAGAGGGCACAGAAAATCGCATATATAGGGTTCGATGACAGCTTGGCGGCGGAACTTGAAACCGCCTAGCTGCGACGCCCGCAATGCGCTCCATAGGCGCCGTTCATAGTCGGTAGGTTCCCGGCGCATATCGTGCGCATATTGTCCGAGTTTTGCATTGATGCGTAGCGCCATCACCCACCCCAACCCCTCCCTAAGTAGGGAGGGGCTTCTTTGTCAGCCCCCGTCTCCGTTCACCCCAGCGCCGCCTTCACCAGTCCGCTGGCCTTGCTCATATCGATCACGCTGCCATGGCGTTCCTTCAGCACCGCCATCACCTTGCCCATGTCCTTCACGCTGGCCGCGCCGACCTCCGCCTTGATCCCCTCGATCGCGGCCTTCGTCTCGTCTTCGCTGAGTTGCGCGGGCAGGAAGCCTTCGATCACGGCCAGTTCGGCCTGTTCCTTGGCGGCCAGTTCGTCGCGCCCACCCTTGGTGAACATATCGATCGATTCGCGGCGCTGCTTGACCATCTTCTGGAGCACTTCGACCACCACGGCGTCGTCGTCCGGCACGCTGGAGGCGGTGCGCAGTTCGATGTCGCGGTCCTTCAGCTTCGCCAGGATCAGGCGCACGGCCGCCAGCTTTTCCTTCTCGCCGGCCTTCATGGCGGTGATCTGGGCGCTCTTGATGGTATCGCGAATCATCGACGAATGAATCCTGTGTCTTGCGGAAAGGAGCAGATATAGCGGCAAAAGAGATTTTTAACAGACGTTGACCTTGCGGGCGTGGGGGCATAGGTGACCGGCCGTTTAACCCGCTGTAGACGGGTTCCCGCAAAAGCATAAAGGACGCTGACACCATGGCTGACGCCAAGACCCTCATTGTGCCCAAAGGAGCGACAGGGGTCGTGGTTTTCGCCGATGGCAGCGCGGTGTTTGGCCGTGGTTTCGGCGCCGTCGGGGACGCGGTGGGCGAACTTTGTTTCAACACCTCCATCACCGGTTATCAGGAGATCATGACCGATCCCTCTTATGCTGGGCAGATCGTCAATTTCACCTTCCCCCATATCGGTAACGTCGGCACCAACCTGGACGATGTCGAGGCGACATCGCCTCACGCGCTAGGCTGCATCGTGCGTGAAAACGTCACCGCGCCGAGCAATTTCCGCAATGTCGAACCGTTCGATCAGTGGATGGCGGAAAACGGCCGCATTGGCCTCGCCGGTGTCGATACCCGCGCGCTCACCCGGCTGATCCGGGTGAAGGGCGCGCCCAATGTCGTGATCGCGCATGATCCCGATGGCGGGTTCGACATCGCCGCGCTGGCCGCCAAGGCGGCGGGCTGGCCAGGGCTGGAGGGCATGGACCTGGCCATCGAAGTCACGGGCAAGGAAACGCGCCTGTGGAAGGATGGCGGCTGGACGCTGGGCAAGGGCTATGACGTCGACGCCACCGACGCGCTGGTCACGGTCGCGGCTGGCTATCCGGCGGTGGGCGAGGATGGCGAGCCGCTGTTGTTTGCGGAAAAGGATCTGCCGACCCCCGCGCCGCGCCCGCATGTCGTGGCGATCGATTATGGCGCGAAGAACAATATCTTCCGCAATCTGGTGCAGGCCGGCGCGCGCGTCACCGTGCTGCCCGCGACCGCGACGTTCGAACAGGTGATGGACTTGCAGCCCGACGGCGTGTTCCTCTCCAATGGCCCTGGCGATCCGGCGGCGACCGGCGCCTATGCCGTGCCGGTGATCGCCGCGCTGCTGACCGAGAATGTGCCGATATTCGGCATTTGCCTGGGCCATCAGCTGCTGGGACTGGCGGTCGGCGCAAAGACGATCAAGATGCATCAGGGCCATCGCGGCGCGAACCATCCGGTCAAGCGGCTGGATGATGGGCTGGTCGAGATCACCAGCATGAACCATGGCTTTGCGGTCGACGCCGCCACGCTGCCCGCCAATGTCCGCGCGACCCATGTGTCGCTGTTCGACGGCAGCAATTGCGGCATCGAACTGACCGACAAAAACGCCTTTTCGGTGCAATATCACCCCGAAGCATCGCCTGGACCGCAGGACAGCTTCTACCTGTTCAAGCGCTTCGTCGCTGGCCTCAAAGGGCCGGTCGCGGCATGAGCATAAACCTCCCTCCCGTCGATGAAGCCCGCCTCGCCGCCGAGTGGGAGGCGGACAAGGACGTCCTAGCCAATCTCGCCGCCAATGGCGATGTGGCGCGGATCGCGCGGCCGGTGGACGTGTCCTTTCGCGGCAGCGAAAAGGATTTCGATCGGCTGCTCACCATCGCCAGCCAGTTCGGCATGGTCGAACTGGACCGGGAAGAGGATGAGGAGGGCGACCTGTTCCTGTTCCTGGAATGTGTGCAGCCCGTCGACGAAGCGTCGATACGCGCGCTGACCCGCAAATGCCTCCAGATCGAAATCCTCTGCGGCGTCGAATATGACGGCTGGGGGTGCGAGGCGCAGACGGGGGCGGTGCATTGAGTGTCCGGGGAAGGAACTGAGCGATGGCGACTGTGCGAGACTTCAAGGTTGAACATCTAGATAATGCACGACCTCATGATGAGGTTGAAACCATCGTTCGGCTGGTAGATTGCGGTCGAGAAAAGCTGATCCAGATTGATACCTATGGTCGACCTGGCCGAGAGATACCTGGAAAAGTTTCTCAAACAATTCGCTTAGATAAAGCCGCTTTTGAAAAGCTGGTCGAAACCGGGAAAAGCTACTTCTAATGCCCAAACGCACCGACATCTCCTCCATCCTCATCATCGGCGCTGGTCCGATCATCATCGGCCAGGCGTGCGAGTTCGATTATTCGGGCACGCAGGCGGTGAAGGCGCTCAAGGAAGAGGGCTATCGCATCATCCTGGTCAATTCCAACCCGGCCACGATCATGACCGACCCGGAATTTGCCGACGCGACCTATGTCGAGCCGATCACGCCCGAAATCGTGGCGAAGATCATCGAGAAGGAGCGGCCGGACGCGGTGCTGCCGACGATGGGCGGGCAGACGGCGCTCAATACCGCGCTGGCGCTGTTCAACGACGGCACGCTGGAAAAATATGGCGTCCAGATGATCGGCGCGGACGCCGAGGCGATCGACAAGGCGGAAGACCGGATCAAGTTCCGCGACGCGATGGACAAGATCGGCCTGGAATCGGCCCGCTCGCGCATTGCGCATACGATGGAAGAGGCGCTGGAAGGGCTGGAGTTTACCGGCTTGCCGTCGATCATCCGGCCCAGCTTTACCATGGGCGGCACCGGCGGCGGCATCGCCTATAATCGCGACGAGTTCATGAATATCGTGCGCGGCGGGCTGGATGCGTCGCCCACGACCGAGGTGCTGATCGAGGAGTCCCTCCTCGGTTGGAAGGAATATGAGATGGAAGTCGTGCGGGATCGCAACGACAATTGCATCATCATCTGTTCGATCGAGAATGTCGACCCGATGGGCGTCCATACCGGGGACAGCATCACCGTCGCCCCGGCGCTGACGCTGACCGACAAGGAATATCAGATCATGCGCAACGCATCGATCGCGGTATTGCGAGAAATCGGCGTCGAAACAGGCGGTTCCAACGTGCAGTTCGCGGTCAATCCCAAGGACGGCCGCCTGGTCGTGATCGAGATGAACCCGCGCGTGTCGCGCTCGTCCGCGCTGGCGTCCAAGGCGACCGGTTTCCCGATCGCGAAGGTCGCGGCGAAGCTGGCGGTGGGATACACGCTGGACGAGATCACGAACGATATAACCGGCGCGACGCCCGCGTCGTTCGAACCGACCATCGACTATGTCGTGACCAAGATCCCGCGCTTCGCCTTCGAGAAGTTCAAGGGCGCCGAGCCGCTGCTGGGCACCGCGATGAAGTCCGTCGGCGAAGTCATGGCGATCGGCCGCAACATCCATGAATCGATGCAGAAGGCGCTACGCGGGCTGGAAACCGGGCTTTCGGGCTTCAACACGGTGGATCATCTGGTCGGCGCGCCCAAGGACGACATCGTCGCCGCGCTGGCGCAGCCGACGCCGGACCGCCTGCTGGTCGCCGCGCAGGCCTTGCGCGAAGGGCTGAGCGTTCAGGAAATCCACAATATCGCCAAATTCGATCCCTGGTTTCTGGACAGGATCAAGGAAATCGTGGACGCGGAAGGCGAAGTGCTGGCCAATGGCCTGCCGCGCGACGCGGACGGGATGCGGCGTCTCAAATCCATGGGCTTTTCCGACAAGCGGCTTGCTTATCTGGCGCTCAAGTCGGCCAATCTGGCGGGTAACGAGCGCGGCATTGCGCGCGGATCGGGCCTGATCCATGAAGCGGTCGTCGCCATGACCGGCGGCGTGACCGAGGATGAGGTGCGCAAGCTGCGCCATAAGCTGGGCGTGCGCCCTGTGTTCAAGCGCATCGACACCTGCGCCGCCGAGTTCGAGGCGAAGACGCCCTATATGTATTCGACCTATGAAGCGCCGATCTTTGGCGAGGCGGAGAATGAATCCGCGCCGACGGATCGCGAGAAGGTCGTGATCCTGGGCGGCGGGCCGAACCGGATCGGGCAGGGGATCGAGTTCGACTATTGCTGCGTTCATGCCTGCTTCGCGCTCAGCGAAGTTGGCTATGAAACCATCATGATAAACTGCAATCCTGAGACGGTTTCGACCGATTATGACACATCGGACCGCCTCTATTTCGAGCCACTGACGGCCGAGGATGTGCTGGAAATCCTGCATGTCGAAATGTCTAACGGGACGCTGAAGGGCGTGATCGTGCAGTTTGGCGGCCAGACACCGCTCAAGCTGGCGCAGGCGCTGGAGGATGCGGGCATCCCGATCCTGGGCACCAGCCCGGACGCGATCGACTTGGCGGAGGATCGCGAGCGGTTCGCCGCGTTGATCGACAAGCTGAAACTGCGCCAGCCCGCCAACGGCATCGCGCGCAGTCGGGAGGAGGCGATCGCGGTCGCCAACCGGATCGGCTATCCGGTGCTGATGCGCCCTAGCTATGTGCTGGGCGGCCGGGCGATGGAGATCGTCGACGGCCAGGCGCAGCTGGAGGAATATATCACCACGGCCGTCAAGGTGTCGGGCGATTCGCCGGTGCTGATCGACCAATATTTGCGCGACGCGATTGAGGTTGATGTCGATGCGCTGTGCGACGGCGAGGATGTCGTGGTCGCGGGCGTCTTGCAGCATATCGAGGAGGCCGGCGTCCATTCGGGTGACAGCGCCTGCTCGCTGCCGCCCTACAGCCTGTCGGACGACATCATCGCGGAGATCGAACGCCAGACCGAAGTGCTGGCCCATGCCCTGTCGGTGCGCGGCCTGATGAACATCCAGTTCGCGGTGAAGGATGGCGTCGTCTATCTGATCGAGGTCAATCCGCGCGCCAGCCGGACCGTGCCCTTCGTCGCCAAGGCGATCGGCACCCCCATCGCCAAGATCGCGTCGCGCGTGATGGCGGGGGAAAAGATCAAGGATCTGCCCAAGATCGACCGCAACGCCATCAACCATGTCGCGGTCAAGGAAGCCGTCTTCCCGTTCGGCCGCTTCCCCGGCGTCGATCCAGTCCTCTCGCCGGAAATGAAGAGCACCGGCGAAGTCATGGGAATCGATAGCGATTTCGCGACAGCCTTTGCCAAGGCGCAGATCGGCGCGGGCACGATGTTGCCGATCGAAGGGACGGTGTTCATCTCGCTCAAGGACAGCGACAAGCCGGTGATCCTGCCGGCTTCGCGCAAGCTGGTGGACATGGGGTTCAAGCTCATCGCGACCGGCGGCACCGCCCAATATCTGGAAGAGCAGGGCATCGCCGTCCAGCGGGTCAACAAGGTCGCCGAGGGCCGTCCGCATATCGTGGACAAGATCAGCGATGGCGATGTGCAGCTGATCTTCAACACGACCGAAGGCTGGCAGTCGCTGAAGGACAGCAAGGCGATCCGCATCAGCGCGCTGCGCCACAAGGTCGCCAGCTTCACTACGGCCGCCGCCAGCGTCGCTGCGGCCGATGCGATCGAGGCTTTACGGGGTCATGCCCTTGAAGTGCGCTCGCTCCAGTCCTATTATCCCCTGTCGCAAGCCTGATCCCCTGCATAAGGAAGCATGCTGCGGGCGGCCCGACGTTCGGGTCGCCAAAGGGAAGTTTTGACGAAGGATTTGCACTAATGGCGACGGTCGAGAAGATGCCGATGTTGCAGATGGGCTATGACAAGCTCAATACGCAGCTGCGCGAACTGAAGGCCGAGCGTCCGCTGATCGTGGACGCCATCGAAGAAGCGCGCGCGCACGGCGATTTGTCCGAAAACGCCGAATATCACGCCGCCAAGGAGCGGCAGGGTCAGGTCGAGGCGACGATCAACGACCTGGAGGACAAGCTGTCCCGCGCCCAGGTGATCGACCCCACAACCCTGTCGGGCAACAAGATCGTGTTCGGCGCGACCGTGACGTTGCTGGATGAAGACGACAAGGCGGTGAAATACCAGATTGTCGGCCAGGCCGAAGCGGACGCCAAGCAGGGCATGATCAGCTATAACAGCCCGCTTGGCCGCGCGCTGATCGGCCGCACGGTGGGCGAGGATGTGGAAGTCTCCGTGCCGTCGGGCGACAAATTCTATTCGGTCGACAAGATCGAATTCATCTGACCGTGAAGCTGCCGGCTGGCCGACTGACCAACGGGATCGGGGCGATTACGGTCGCCGCTTTCCTGCTGATTTATCTGACCGGACAGGTCGATAACGCGGCAATCGTCGGCGGCTTCATTCCGGCGCGCCTGGGCGATCCGGCGTTGCTCGACGGCATGGCGGCGGTGCCGGCCTGGCTGACGCCGCTCAGTTGCACCTTCATTCATGCCGGTTGGCTGCATATCAGCTTCAACATGCTGATGCTGCTCTTTTGCGGGCGACAGGTGGAGCATGTGCTGGGCTGGGCCGGGACGCTCGCCCTCTATGTCGTTGGCGCATATGGCGCGTGCCTGGCGCAATGGGCGATCGATCCGGGGTCCACAAACCCGATGGTCGGAGCCAGCGGTGCCATTTCCGCCATCATCGCGCCCTATGCGCTGCTTTACAGTCAGCAGCAGGTGCGCGCCATCGGGCCGCTATCGGCCAATCTGGTGCGCGTATTGTGGCTGGCGGGCGCATGGATCGCGGTGCAGTTGATGATCGGGCTGGCGAGCGGTGCGGGGATGAGCGAACTCGGCCAGATCGCGATCGCCGCGCATATCGGCGGCTTCCTGGTCGGGCTGGCACTGACCCGGCCGCTATTGCGCTGGCGTTTCAGGAAGAAGCCGCGGGCGGTGCATTAAGGCAAAAAAATTTGGCCGTTCGGGCTGAGCCTGTCGAAGTCCTGCTCTTCTTCCTGAGAAAGAAAAGCCCTTCGACAAGCTCATGGCGAACGGAGGCGTGGCTTAAGCGCTCGGCAGTTCCGGTTCCAACAGGCGATGCAGATGCACGATGACATAGCGCATCTCGGCGTCGTCAACCGTGCGCTGCGCCGCGCTGCGCCAGGCCTTTTCGGCTGACGCATAGTCGGGGAACACGCCGACGAGATCGACCTTGCTGAGATCCTGAAATTCGAGGGTCTGCGGATTCGTCACGCGACCACCCAGCACCAGATGCATTTTGCTCATGGCGTTATCTATTCTCCTTATGCGTATCGCGATGCCTTAGCATCGTCACCGCGATACGCCAAGAAGAGCAAGGGATTGGGCCGATTGCGTTTGCCGCAATCGCGATTAGCTTTTGGGCAATCGCGCCTTGATCGCGTCGCTCAGTGCATCGACCTTTGCGGCGACCAGGGCCGTCACCTCGTCGGCGAGTTTCGACGCCCTGGCCGGCAGGTCGGCCGACGCGACGCTGTCGCGCGCATCGGCGGCGACATCGCCCGCAGCGTGGAGCGCGTGAGTCGCGCCCTGCTTCACCGTTTCGGCACCTTCGGCAGCGGCGGCGCGTGCGGCGACGGCAGCCTCCAGAAAGCGCGAGCCGGCAGTAACCGCCAGGCCCGGCAGCGCCTTCATGGCGGCGCGGCTCTTGGGGAACATCCAGGCGACCACCGCACCCACCGCGACAGCGCCGGCGACGGCGACGATCGGATGCTCCTGCACGATCTCATTGGCGCGGGTGGCGACGCGCTGGGTCTTGTCGCGCGCTTCGCCATAGGCTTCGCTCGCCTTGTCGCGGCTGGTCTGGATCAGTTCGCCTGCGCTTTCACGCGCCTTTTCGCCGGTGTCCTTGATCCGGTCGGTGGCGGTTGTGGCGGCGTCGTTCGCCGCTTCGCGAACGCGGGTCAGTTGAGCGCGGATATCAGCCATCGTCAGTCTCCGAATTGTCTAACTGGGTGTCTTGGAAGCGAACGTATAGCCGCCGGAAAAGTGCCGCAAGCGGACGCCGCGCCAGGAAAAGTCCGAAGGCGGTGGCGGCTGCTGCGATCGCGACGGGGCGCTGTTGCGCCTGCGCGGCGGCATTGGCCACGCCATTCAGCACGGCGTTGCTCGCCTTGTCCTTCACATCCTGTTTCAGGCGAGTGGGGGCGACGCGCGCCTTGGCTTCCGCCGCCGTGAGGGACAGGCGTCCGCGCGCGGCGTCCGCGCGTTCGCAGGCCTGGCGATAGCGGGCTTC
Source organism: Pseudomonadota bacterium (assembly GCA_040389985.1). Classification (GTDB taxonomy): domain Bacteria; phylum Pseudomonadota; class Alphaproteobacteria; order Sphingomonadales; family Sphingomonadaceae; genus Sphingobium. The sequence continues at coordinate 160,153 of JAZJZH010000010.1, read as the reverse complement.
CAGGTTCATGGCGCGATCGCCTTCTTCATCCGCGTGATGCAACCCTTGGCCGCCAGCAGCAGCAAAATGACCAAGATCAACGCGCCGCCCACCACGATCAGGGTGGCCCAGATTGGCGCGATGACCTGCGCCAAAGCGATGGTCAGGCCAACGACCAGTGCGACGATGCTGGCGAAGGCGAGCATCAGCGCCACGACGCCGAACAGTGCGGCGTTGCGCACCCCAACACCGATGATCCCGGCGCGCAATTTCTGCTTTTCCGCTTCTGCCGCGGCGTAGGCGCGGCCATCGGCATAAAGCCGCGAGAGGACGTCGCGCACGCTTTCTTCGGGCGCGCCTTCGGGCTGCCCATCGGTGTGCGGCGTCACCGCCGTATCCGCTGGCTCGTCAATCAATTGGGCCTCCGTCCCGCCGTGCAGGATCGTGCGTCGGTCAGGAAATGCGTGGCGGTATCAGGCCTTGTCGTCCGATCCCTTGGCAAGACGCATCAGCACGAAGCCGACAACCGCCGCCGCGCCGATCGCGACCGCCGGGCTCTTGCGCACGAAATCGCGCGCTTCACCCAATAACTGATCAACATCCTTGGCATCGAGCGTGTCCGCCGCGCCGGCGACAGATTCCGCGGCTTGCCGGGCATAGTCGCCATATTGCGGGCCAAGCTTTGCATCGACCGTGCCGGCGGTGTCGGAAATCAGCTTGGCCAGGCTCTGCATGGCGGTGCCGGTCTTGTCCTTGGCGACGCCGGCGGCGGACTTGGCGGTCTTGCCAGCCTGATCCTTGATGGGATCGATATGCGCCTTCCAATCGACCGAATTGAATTTGTCGGTTGCGACCTTGGCGGCTTTTTCCGCCTGCGCCTTGATCGGGGCGATCTGCGCGGTCCAGCCATGAGCAGCAGCGCCGTTGCCCGGCTTTTTGGCGGCAGGTGCCTTCCGCGTGGCAGCCTTCTTTACCGGTGCTGCCTTCACCGCCGGGGCGGAAGGCGTCGCGATCGCCGACTTGGCGGGCTTCGCCTTGACCGGCTTGACGGCTACCGTCTTCTTCACGCGCTTGATGGGCGGGGTTCCCGGTGTGTCGGCCATGGTCCTCTAGTCTCCCTTTCGAATACGGCATGGCGGCCCTGAAAGGCCGTGGCATCACACAACAAATGCATCGCGGCGGAATACAGTTCCGTTGCCGTTACATTTTCGACCATCGGCATTTTTTGCGTCCGCGCAAGCCCCTGCATTGCCAAGGGGGTAGGCGCTGGCTAAGCGGAGCGCACATTCCCGGCCACCGGCCGCCCGTTACGACGCTAAGTGCAGGAGCGATCATGACCGCCATTCTCGATATTCACGCCCGCCAGATTCTTGACAGCCGTGGCAATCCCACCGTCGAAGTCGACGTCATGCTGGAAGACGGCAGCTTCGGCCGCGCCGCCGTGCCTTCGGGCGCATCGACCGGCGCCTATGAAGCGGTGGAAAAGCGTGACGGCGACATGAGCAAATATCTGGGCAAGGGCGTTCTGGCCGCCGTCGCCGCCGTAAATGACGAGATTGCCGGCGAACTGATAGGTCTGGACGCCGAAGACCAGGGCGAAGTCGACGCTGCGATGATCGCGTTGGACGGCACGGAAAACAAGTCGCGCCTGGGCGCTAACGCGATCTTGGGCGTCAGCCTCGCCGCGGCGAAGGCCGCAGCGGACGCGCGCGGCCTGCCGCTCTATCGCTATGTCGGCGGCGTATCGTCGCATGTGTTGCCGGTGCCGATGATGAACATCATCAACGGCGGCGAACATGCCGACAACCCGATCGATTTTCAGGAATTCATGATCATGCCGGTCGGTGCGGAAAGCATCGCCGACGCCGTGCGCATCGGTTCGGAAATCTTCCACACGCTCAAAAAGGGTCTGCACGACAAGGGGCTGGCCACGTCGGTCGGCGACGAGGGTGGCTTTGCCCCCAACATCGCGTCGACCCGAGACGCGCTCGACTTCATCATGCTGTCGGTCGAAAAGGCGGGCTACAAGCCGGGCGACGACGTCGTGCTGGCGCTGGATTGCGCCGCGACCGAGTTTTTCAAGAACGGGAAGTATGAGATTTCGGGCGAAGGCCTATCGCTCTCGCCGGTCGAAATGGCCGATTATCTTGCCGCCTTGTGCGCCGACTATCCGATCAAGTCGATCGAGGACGGCATGAGCGAGGATGATTTCGAAGGCTGGAGGGCGCTGACCGACAAGATCGGGCATCAGGTGCAACTGGTCGGCGACGACCTGTTCGTGACCAATCCCAAGCGCCTTGCGATGGGCATCGACATGGGGCTGGCCAACTCGCTGCTGGTCAAGGTGAACCAGATCGGCACGCTCAGCGAAACGCTGGCGGCGGTCAACATGGCGCACCGCGCCCGCTACACCGCGGTCATGTCGCACCGGTCGGGCGAGACGGAGGACGCGACCATCGCCGACCTCGCCGTCGCCACCAATTGCGGACAGATCAAGACCGGGTCGCTGGCCCGTTCGGACCGGCTCGCCAAATATAACCAGCTCATCCGCATCGAGGAAGAACTGGGCGATATCGCGGTTTATGCCGGACGTTCGATCTTCCGCTAAGCATTGGGAGACTCGGCTGGCCGCAAGCGCCGCATTTTTCGCTTGCGGCCAGCCTTTTCCTGTGATTCTTCTGGTCCATGGCGCACATCGCTAAACTTCGTCTCCTCCTCTGGTCGGCTATCGGCCCCGCGATCGCGCTGCTCCTGCTGCTGTTCTTCGCGGGCTATGTCGTGCTGGGGTCTAACGGCGTGCTGGCCTGGGGCGATTATTCGCGTCAATTGCATGAAGCGAAGACGGAATTGAAGCATGTGCAGGAAGCGCGCGCAGAATTGCGCAATCGGGTCGACCTGCTCAACCCGCGCCGCGTCGATCCCGATTTGTCGGACGAACTTATCCGCCGCCAGCTAGGCGTGATCCACCATGATGAAGTGGTCGTACCGCTGAATTGAGCCGCATCATCCTATGCCGGCTTTTGAAATGATTTTGCGTTGAAAATGCCGTCTCGGCAATTTTGCTGCGAGGCTTTGCAAGCCGCCTTCGGCCATATTCCCTTTCGCCATCAATTTTCGGCCGCAGCTATTGGTTATGCCCGGATTCCGTGGGGTCCGCCGTTGCAATATATGCAACTCTGCCGCTATATCGGCCTTCCTTCCATCCTACCCCCACGCAAAAGGATAAGAGCCTTGGCGAAACCAACGACGCCGCGTGCTTCGACTGCAAAGGCGAAAGCGGCTGCACCCGCTGCCGGCGCGGACCACAATCGGCCTCGCCCGCAAACCCCGACCGATTACAAGGCCAGCAAGGAAGAGTTGCTGGAATTTTATCGGCAGATGGTCCTCATCCGCCGCTTCGAGGAAAAGGCCGGGCAGCTTTATGGCCTGGGCCTGATCGGCGGCTTCTGCCACCTCTATATCGGCCAGGAAGCAGTCGCGGTCGGCATCCAGTCCGCGCTCAAACCCGGCAAAGACAGCGTTATCACCGGCTATCGCGACCACGGCCACATGCTCGCTTATGGCATCGACCCCAACCTGATCATGGCCGAACTGACCGGCCGCGAAGCCGGCATTTCGCGCGGCAAGGGCGGTTCGATGCATATGTTCAGCGTCGAACATAAATTCTTCGGCGGCCATGGCATCGTCGGCGCACAGGTGTCGCTGGGCGCGGGCCTGGGCTTTGCACATAAATATAATGGCGATGGCGGCGTGTGCGTCGCCTATTTTGGCGACGGCGCGGCCAACCAGGGCCAAGTCTATGAATCCTTCAACATGGCCGAGCTGTGGAAGCTCCCGATCATCTTCGTGATCGAAAACAACCAATATGCCATGGGCACCAGCGTCAACCGCGCATCGTCGGAAGACCAGCTTTATCGCCGCGGCGAAAGCTTCCGCATCCCCGGCCTTCAGGTCGATGGCATGGACGTGCTGGCCGTGCGCGGCGCGACCGAGGAAGCCCTGAAATGGGTGCATGAGGGCAATGGCCCGATCCTGCTGGAAATGAAGACCTATCGCTATCGCGGCCATTCCATGTCCGACCCGGCCAAATACCGGTCGCGCGAGGAAGTGCAGGCGATGCGCGACAAGTCCGATCCGATCGAAGGCGTGAAGAAATATCTGATCGAGGCCGGCGTCAGCGAGGAAGACATCAAGGGTATCGACCAGGCCATCCGCAAGACCGTCGCCGAGGCGGCCGATTTTGCGGAATCATCGCCCGAGCCGGAACTGCATGAACTCTATACCGACGTGCTGGTGGAGCAATATTGATGGGTATCGTAATCAAGATGCCGGCACTCTCGCCGACGATGGAAGAGGGCACGCTGGCCAAATGGCTGGTGAAGGAAGGCGACGAGGTCAAGTCCGGCGATATCCTGGCCGAGATCGAAACCGACAAGGCGACGATGGAATTCGAAGCCGTGGATGAAGGCAAGATCGGCAAGATCATGATCGCCGAAGGCACCGAAGGCGTGAAGGTCGGCACCGTCATCGCCGAGATGGCAGGCGAGGGCGGCGAAGAGGCAGCACCTGCGCCCAAGGCCGAAGCCCCTAAGGCGGACGCCGAACCCGCGCCCAAGAAGGCGGAAAGCGGCACGTCCAAGCTGGCGTCGGAAGCCAAGGCGACCGTCGCGGACCCGGATCTGCCCGAAGGCACCGAATATGTGAAGACGACGGTGCGCGAAGCGTTGCGCGACGCGATGGCCGAAGAAATGCGCAAGGATGAGCGCGTCTTCGTGATGGGTGAGGAAGTCGCCGAATATCAGGGCGCGTACAAGGTCACCCAGGGCCTGCTCGACGAATTTGGCGACAAGCGCGTCATCGACACGCCGATCACCGAATATGGCTTCGCCGGTATCGGCACGGGCGCGGCCATGGGCGGTCTGCGTCCTATCATCGAGTTCATGACGTTCAACTTCGCCATGCAGGCGATCGACCACATCATCAACTCGGCGGCCAAGACCAATTACATGTCCGGCGGCCAGATGCGCTGCCCGATCGTGTTCCGTGGTCCCAATGGTGCCGCCAGCCGCGTGGGCGCGCAGCACAGCCAGAATTACGGTCCCTGGTATGCCGCCGTCCCCGGCCTGATCGTCATTGCGCCCTATGACGCGGCTGATGCGAAGGGTCTGCTGAAGGCTGCGATCCGTTCGACCGATCCGGTCGTGTTCCTGGAGAATGAGCTTCTCTATGGTCGCAGTTTCGACGTGCCCAAGGTCGATGATTATGTCCTGCCGATCGGCAAGGCCCGCATCATGCGGCCGGGCAAGGATGTGACGCTGGTCAGCTACTCGATCGGCGTCGGCCTGGCGCTCGACGCGGCGGAGACGCTGGCGGCCGAGGGTATCGACGCCGAAGTGATCGATCTGCGCACGCTGCGCCCGCTCGACACAGCGACGGTGCTGGCAAGCCTGAAGAAGACCAACCGCCTGGTGGTGGTGGAAGAAGGCTGGCCGACCTGTTCGATCGCGTCGGAAATCGCCGCTGTCGTCATGGAGCAGGGCTTCGACGATCTCGACGCCCCGGTGCTGCGCGTCACCAACGAGGATGTGCCGCTGCCCTATGCCGCGAACCTCGAAAAGGCGGCGCTGATCGACGCCGCCCGCGTGATCGCGGCGGTCAAGAAGGTCTGCTACAAATAAAAAGGAAGGGCGGCTTAAAAGGCCGCCCTTTTTATTTAGCTACAGGCGGCTGTGGCCGATGTCGCCAGGCCGCCGGCATTCTTGATCTGCTGATCGGTGCGTTCGCGCACATTGAAGGCGCTGGTATAGCGGATCACCTTCGCGCCGAAGATCGTGTTGGTGATCAGCGGCTGATAATTATAGGCCACTTCCACGAACATGACGGCGGTGCTGCTCGATGCCTTGACCTTCTTGTCGGCGGTCGTGCCCGGTCCCATGCCAAATTTCATGCTAGAATCGGTCTTGCCGTTATTGGCCACGCCAAAGCTGGACGTGAAGCTGCCGCTGCCCCAGCAACGCTGCCAGCGGATAAATTGTCCCTCGTTCGTTCCGGTGAGGCCGTTCGGTTCCAGGTCCGACAGGAAAATCCGTCCATTGGCTTTCAGCGCCAGCGAATTGGTCGATAATTCGGCGCCAGTCATGATCTCGTTGACGTCCGCTTCGTCGATCGATGTGCGCACGCGGGCGGCATTGTCGGCGACCAGCATCGCGACCTGGCTGACGCGCATATGCGCCAGCGCCAGGTTCGCACATTCCAGACCCGACATGCACAGCACGAGCAGCACCGGCAGCGAGAAGGCGAATTCGATCAGCGCCAGGCCGCGATCGTCGCGGCGCAGCCGGCGCGTCAGCGCGGCAAGGCGGGGGGGTATGATCATCATGTGCATTTGACCGTCGGTTTGCCCTGGTTCGCCCAGGGCTGGTTGCGGACAATGGTGGTGGCGGTGGCGGATTGGGTTGCGCTCCAGCCCAGCAATTTCGCCATCGGGAACAGGCGCGGCATCGACACGGTCACTTCATAATAGACGATGTCGTCGGCGCTGCCGAGGCCGGTCGATCCGCCCGCCGCGTCATAGGCGCCATTGCCATTGGCGTCTTCATAGCAGTCGCCCACATTGTAGCTGCCCAGCGGCGCTGTGTCGGTGGTGATCTTTTCCGGTTTCCCCACGCGCGAGAAATTATAATAGCTTTTCTTGGTGGTGGAGGTCGTGCCGTTCTTCGAATTGATCGTGGCCATCTGCGCGTCGATATAGGTTTCGATATCCGTGCTGTTGAGCGTGCCGACCGAAGCGGCGCGCGACGCCTTTTCCAGCACGCCGCGGGTCACCGCGCGCAGATAGGATTGATAGCCCAGGTCGCCGATGGCCATGATGGTCAGGATCAGCGGCCCGGCCACCAGCCCGAACTCCAGCAGCGTCGCGCCGCGCGCATGGGCGCGCAGCCGGGCGAGGAAGGGGACGATCCGGCCAATCATTGCGACAGCCTCAGCCCGCCGATATTCTTGGCGATATCCTTGAACTTCTGGCGCAGCGTGGATGGATTATAGGCCATGAACCAGTGGTTGCCGCTGTTGGCGCAGGTCTGCAACTCGGTGTCGAGCATGGTTGAATCGAGCGTGCCGGATGGCGGCTGATTCTTGAAGCCGACGACCCAGATGGTGACGCCCTGACCCTTTATGGCGTTGCACATCATTTCCAGCCGTCGTTTGTGGATGGCTTTCAAATCATCGTCATCTGTGTTGGTGGCGGCAACTCGACCATCAAGCTTTTGATAGCCATACGCGCCATAGACCGCATCATAGGCGGTCAGATCGCCATCAGTCATGAAAATGATGTGCCGCGAGATGTTGAAGCCGTTGGGCGCGTTGGCGTTTTCGCTGGCGAAGATGCCCGTGGGCGACAGGAAGCGGGCACCCCACATCATGCCGATGTCATGATAGGTGCCGCCGATCGCGATCAGCCCATCGACATAGGTGTTAAAGCTGCTTGCCATGCCTGAAGGTGTGGCCGATCGGCTGGTATAGCTGGCCAACTTGCGCGCCTTGCTCGGACAAGCGTTCCAGCCCCCGCTTATTCGCGATGCGGAGTTCAGGTTGTTGCCACTGCGATCAAACTCGATTTCTGGCCAGTGCGGCCGCCACCTTGTCGCGGCGTTAGTTGGCGCCGTATCTATTTGCAGGTCGAAGGCGCCCGATGGAATGGACGAGGTCGATGTCGTGGAGGTGATGCTGCTGTCGGTGTCGCGTTCCTCGATGCAGCCCGACCAGGTAGCGGTGGTGCCGTCTATATAGGCTGGATTGACGGTCGACGCGCCGGTGATAAAGTTTGAGACGTCGGCGGCGAAATCATTGTAGACCCAGACATTGAGCGATGTGTTGCCAGTGCCGCCGGTGATGTTGGTGGTGTGCGTAGTCGTCACTTCCTGACGCACGCATTTCTGATTGCCGCTGCCCGATGAAGGGAAGGGATTGGTCCCGTTCCAGCTATAGGCCGCATAGACGATCTTGGTAACCGTGCCCGGATAGCTGCCGCTTACCGATGTGGAGACATTAGCCCAGGTCTGGCAGTTCGATCGCGACACGTTGCTCGAATCACTTTGTGCGGAGGCCGCACTGGAGACGCAACTGTTAGATCCAGAGCCTTTATAGCCTCGATAGCAAGTGTTCGTGGTCGATGGAGTGTCATTATAATAGGTCATGCGCCGGCTATTATATGTCCATGTGTCCCCCGTGCTCCCGCCCACCAGCGCGCTCGACGGCAACGAATAACCTACGTTGACGGTCGAGCTATAGGGCATGAAGCCGTAACGAATGCGCCCGGTCGTGTCCGACCCCGCGCCCAGCGTGTCGTAGAAATCCTTCACCGCCAGCTTCAGCGCCGCCAGCCGGGTCATCACCGTGCCGTCGGTATCGGTCATGTTTTCGGACATGGAGCCGGTGGTGTCGAGCACCAGCATGACGTCGGTATTGCCGATGTCGAAGCGGCTTTCGCACGTCACGGCCAGCGGCAGCGTCGTGTAACCGAAGATCTTCATGATCGTGGTCGGCATGGTCGTTTCCGCGGTCACCTGGACCGTGGTCGTTTCACTGGGCTTGCTCTGGATGACGGGGGTAAAGGTTGCGGCCTGGAACGTATTTTGCGGGAAGTTGAAATCGAAGAACTTGCGCGCTTCGGCGATATCGGTCGTGGACATGGTGGCCCCGGTCATCGCACGGCGGCCCGCCAGCGCAGCGGAGTCGCAGGCCTGCTGCATCCTGGCGCGCGCCATATAGGCGCGGCTCATGTCCAGCCCGCCGCCGATCAGCGCCGCGAGCGGGATGATCGCCGCGGCGACCATGGCCATGACGTTGCCCGCCTGGTTGCCGGCCAGCCGCTTAAGGAAGCCCATCGGATACTGGTTTACCTTGCCCATTTGCCTGCAATCACCCATGTCGCGCCCCACACCCCCCAATAATGGGTCGGGCAGCCTTTCCGCCTATGCAGGCGCACTCGTTAGAATGTGTATGAGGAAGATGGTTAAAGGACCGATAACCCGCGTATCCCCTGTCAGGACAGGAGTCGCCCGATGAGCCTGGACGAAGACGCCGTGCCGCCGCTGGGCCTATTGCTCGCTGCCCATGCCGGCAGCGGACAGGCGTTGCGGCACCGCGCGCTCTGGGCGTTCGATGCACGGCTGGCGAAGGTCGCGCGCACCACCAGCGAGCCGATGATCGGCCAGATGCGCCTCGCCTGGTGGAATGACGTCATTGACGATTCCGCGGGCATCAAAGGGCAGGGCGAGCCGGTGGTCGATGCGATGCGGGCGACGGGGGCTTGTGGAGCGCCGGGGCTGGTGGCGGTGATCGACGGCTGGGAAGTGCTGGTGGTCGAACCGGACATCGATGTGCAGGGGCTGCGCGATTATGCCGTGGGTCGGGGCGGCGGATTGTTCCGGGCGCTGGCCGATGCGGGGCAAGCGCCGGACTGGCTGGCGGCGGCGGGGCAGGTGTGGGCGCTGTGGGATCTGGCCGGGCATGTCGGGGACGATGCGCTGGCGGCGGCGGCGCTGGCTCTGGCGGCCGAGTTGCTGCCGCAGGTTGACGGCGCGCGCTGGCCGCGGGGGTGGAAGCCGTTGCGGATCGCCTTCACTCTGGCGCGGCAGGATGTGCTGGCGGGGCGCGGCGCGCCCAGGGGCATGCCGCGGGCGCTGGCGGGACGGTTGCTGCGGATCGCGCTTGTCGGACGCTAGTGTGTCGGGATAGGCTGGCCGCCTACGGACTTGAGGAGGGCGGCATGGGGCGATTGCTGGCGGGTGGCATGGCGGCGCTGCTGCTGGTCGCAGGCGGCCTGTTCTGGTGGCAGGGGCGGGCGGATACCGCGCCAGTGCCGCAGCTTGCCTCCGCTCCGCCACCACCGCCGCAGATAGAGGCGTTGCCGCAGGGTGATCCCGATGCCGTCGGCGATGCGCCGCCGATACCCGGCGAGGCCAGCCCGCAGAGCCGCGAGCAGAAGCGCTTCGCCCGTTACGACCGGAACCGCGATGGCGTCATCACGCGGGTCGAAATGCTGGGCAGCCGGACCAAGGCGTTCAAGGCGCTGGACAAGGATGGCGACAATCTGCTGTCCTTCGAGGAATGGGCGTCGGCGACGGCGGACCGGTTCGGCGTGGCGGATGGCGACAAGGACGGCAAGCTAACCCCGGCGGAGTTCGCCGCCACCGCGCCGAAACGGGCGGCGAAGGCGAAGTGTAAATGCTGACGCCCCCGGTCGCTCAAGCCAGTTCCATCTCCCCCATCCACGCGCCGAACGACGCGCGGGCGCGGGAGGTGTAGGCTTCCTTGCGCTGCTTCTTCTTGACCTCTTCCAGGGTCGGGAACAGGCCGAAATTGACGTTCATCGGCTGATAGTCGGCGCTCACCACATTGCCCGTCACATGGCCGAGCAGCGCGCCCAGCGCCGTGTCGGCGGGCGGAGGCGTCAGGGCGCGGCCCAGCAGTTCGGCCGCCGCGAAACGCCCGGCGATCAGGCCGATCGCGGCACTCTCCACATAGCCTTCGCAGCCCGTCATCTGCCCGGCGAAGCGGATATGCGGCGCGCTCTTCAGGCGCAGGGTTTCATCGAGCAATTTGGGCGATTGGATGAAGGTGTTGCGATGCAGCCCACCCAGCCGCGCAAATTCGGCGTTCTGGAGGCCGGGGATAGTGCGGAACAACTCCACCTGCGCGCCATGTTTCAGCTTGGTCTGGAAACCGACCATGTTCCATAGCGTGCCGCTGGCATTATCCTGCCGCAACTGCACCACGGCGTAGGGCCAGCGGCCGGTGCGCGGATTGTCCAGCCCCATCGGCTTCATCGGGCCGTGACGGAGGGTTTCCGGCCCGCGCGACGCCATCACTTCGATCGGCATGCAGCCCTCGAAATAGGGGGTGCTGGCCTCCCATTCCTTGAACTCGGTCTTTTCGCCATCGAGCAGCCCCTGGACGAAGGCCTGATACTGGTCCCTGTCCATCGGGCAGTTGATATAATCCTTCCCCTCGCCGCCGCCGGGGCCGATCTTGTCCCAGCGGTTCGCCATCCAGCACTGGTCCATGTCGATGCTGTCATGATGGATGACCGGCGCGATCGCGTCGAAGAACGCCAGATGCTCGATCCCCGCCGCCTGGCCGATGCTGGTCGCGAGCGCGGGGGCGGTCAGCGGGCCGGTGGCGATGATGGTCATGCCGTCGCTGGGCACCGTGTCGATCCGTTCGCGCACGACCTCCACATTGGGGTGATCGGCCAGCGCTTGGGTGACGGCGCCCGAAAAGACATGGCGGTCGACCGCCAGCGCGGAGCCGGCGGGCACCTTGGCCGGTTCGGCGCTCGCCATGATGAGCGAATCCAGCCGCCGCATTTCCTGATGCAGCAGGCCCACAGCATTTTTGTCCGCGTCGTCGGACCGGAAGCTGTTGGAGCAGACCAGTTCGGCCAGCCCCTCGGTCTGGTGCGCGGGGGTCATGTCGCCGCTTCCCCGCATTTCGGACAGGCGCACGCGGATGCCCGCCTGCGCCAGCTGCCACGCCGCCTCCGTTCCGGCGAGGCCGCCGCCGATGATATGGACCTGATGATGGGACATGATGCGTGTGACTTTATGGCTGTGTGGGGGGATGCGGATGATGCGGGCGTCCGTGGGACATATCGCCGCCTGGAGCAAGAGCTATAGCCGATGGCGGGCGAGTAGGACAGGGCGGAGAGGCTTTGGGGGCGACGAGCGATTAGCGAAGGCTGCGAAGTTCACACCATCGCAGCGTTCGCTTTTGCGCGGGTGCGGGTACGCAGAGCGGACTTCGCAATAGGAGGGTTTTTGCGAAGTGGTGTGGTGAGGATCGGCCGCCATGCGCCAGTTACTGCCGTTTGATCTGGGCGGAACGAGCGCGGATAGCGCTCATTTGTTTAGGTCACAACCTACGCTCAACCTAAAGTATCCAACGTGATTTGGGTTGCGCAATTTCATCCAACCGATCCAGCAATTCGACTTGGTAATTGCTGTGTTCTAGGAACTGCCGCTTGAGGAAATCTTCTGTCAGTTTTGGCTTCCGCCCCAGGAAGAACAGGCGATCTCGCGAATACACTTGCGTGATCTCGTTCACCTGATCCACCATCCATGGTGGAGCACGAAGAGCAGCGCAGTTTCGGTTTGTCCGCATTGCCATAGGAGTGCAAATATAGACGCACAGATGTGGCGTGAGCGGAATGAGTGCCCGTCCACTAACCCGGCTCGCTAGAAGACTGCCTGAGAGCCAATCGAGGTACCCGTCGCCACTTATGAAGCGCTTGTGATCGGAATGCATGACCACAAAGAAGCGATTGGTCATGACCCCTTTCTGACATAGTTTTTTGGCGAGCAAGTAGCCCTGCCGCATGTTCGCCTTTCCTACGTTCTCATTTATCGGCAGTCCGAACTTTGCAGGAAAGGTTTCATACTTCCAGCGGTTTGATGGACTCCGAATGAGAAGTGAGTAGAGTAATAATAGAAGGTCGCGCCCAGTCTTCTCCTCTATATGATGAATTGCGCAGGTTTCAGTGAGCGCTCGGTCTTTTTTGCGGATCGACTTCACAAAACTCTGTATTGGCGAGGGGGGGTGGCCAAGGGGTTTCAAAGCTGTAAGGCTGCCAATAATCCGGTGCACCTCGTTGTCGATATCGAACTCGTCTTCGAAATTCGTCTCGCCCCAAACACCGCCTCGAAACAGCGTGTGTCCATGCCTTTTATAGCCAATTTTCTCGTTATAGAACTTCTTCTTATCCGGTAATCTGCCGGGACTTATCCAAGAGACGTCACCGTGTTCGTCAGCCCAATATTTTTGAAGGGCTATCGGCCACCAATGGTGGTTCTTCGATCGATTACCTTTTGCCATCTATACATGCCCATATGCTTGGGAATTTTATTGCTCATTAGGATAGATTGTCGCAGCATATCATTGTTTCATGCTGAAACCAGCCTATGGTGCTCCTTTCCATCGTTTTGCGACTAATACGGTTCACTGCGACCAACACCCTGAGCTAAGGGCAGCTTTCTTACTTCACAATACTCAAGCCGCTTCCTCAAACCGCCGCACCACAGGCTGCGCATGCTGGCGGGCGCGCCAGAGGTCGTAGTTGGCCTGCATGGCGAGCCAGGCGCGGGCCGTGCTGGCGCCGGCCTGTTCGAGCCGCAACGCGAGGTCCGGGCTGATCGCGGCCTTGCCGTTCAGCACCCGCGACAGGGCGACCCGCGACATGGCGAGCCGACTGGCCGCTTCGGTCACGGACAGGTTGAGTGCCACGATGACTTCATCGCGGAGCAGTTCGCCGGGATGGGGCGGATTGTGCATCATCATCATAGCCTCAATGATAGTCCTGATAATCGACAAGTTCGACGTCTGCGCCGACGAAGCGGAAGGTGATGCGCCAGTTGCCGTTGACCCATACCGACCAATGGCCCTTCAGATCGCCCTTCAACAGATGCAGTTTGAAGGACGGTAAATTCATGTCATCCGGTCCTGCCGCGACGTCGAGCAATCCCAGGATGTTGCGGATTTTCTTCCCATGGGACGCCTGAATACCCCGTGTCGTGCCGGAGGTGTAGAAGGCTTCAAGCCCCTTGTGCCGAAATCCGACTATCATGACCGATTGTATCGTGTATCGTTACGCGATGCAAGTGTCGAGGCGTCGGTTTGTCCTCAAACCGCCACCAATTCCCCATCGCCGTAATAAGCCGCCTCGTCCAAAATCCCCTCCCGCTTCGCCACGATCACGCCGACCAGCACCTGCCCCGCGACGTTGACCGCCGTCCGGCCCATATCCAGAATCGGGTCGATCGCGAGCAACAGCCCCACGCCCTCCAGCGGCAGGCCCAGCGTCGAGAGCGTCAGCGTCAGCATCACGATCGCGCCGGTCAGACCGGCGGTCGCGGCCGATCCGATGACGGACACGAAGACGATCAGCGCATAGTCCACGAAATGCAGCGGGATGCCGTAGAAGCCCGCGACGAAGATCGCCGCCAGCGCGGGGTAGATGGATGCGCAGCCGTCCATCTTCGTCGTGGACGCCAGCGGAATGGCGAAGGCGGCATAGCCCTTGTCGACGCCCAGCCGCTCGGTCACGGCTTCGGTGACGGGCAGGGTGCCGACCGAGGAGCGCGACACGAAGCCCAACTGGATTGCGGGCCAGGCCTTGGCGAAGAAGGGACCGGGTTTCAGGCCATTGGCGATCAGCAGCGCGGGATAGACGACCAGCAGCACCAGCGCGAGGCCGAGATAGATGGCGGCGGTGAAGGTGCCAAGCTGCGCCAGCGCGCTCCAGCCATAGGTGGCGATGGCGGTGCCGATTAGCGCGGCCGACCCGATCGGCGTCAGGCGGATGACCCAGCCAAGCAGCGCGCGTACGACCGAGAGCAGCGATCGGACGAAGGCGAGGAAAGGATCGGCCTTTTCCCCGACCTTCAAGGTGGCGAGGCCGACCGCGATCGAAATGACCAGTAATTGCAGGATGTTGAAGCTGATGCTGGTGGACGCGCTGCCGTCGATAATCTTGGTGCTGCCCGACAGGGCCAGGCTGTTGGCCGGCACCAGGCCTTTGAGGAAATCGAGCCAGCCGCCCATGCTCTCGCTCTTGCCCATGGCGAGCGCGGTGCCTTGCAGGCCTGCGCCCGGCTGGACGATGACGCCGATCGCGATGCCGATCGCGACCGCGATCAGGGCGGTGATGGCGAACCAGAGCAGGGTTTGCCCGGCCAACCGCGCGGCATTGTCCAGCGCGCGCAGGTTGGCGATGGACGCGACGATGGCGGCGAAGACGAGCGGCGGCACGATCGCTTTCAGCAGCGACACGAAGATCGAGCCGACTGTCTTGAGCGCGGTCGCCAGTCCGTTCAGGTCGCCATCTGGTCCCGCGCCGATCTGGCGCGCGACCAGGCCCAGCAAGAGGCCCACGACCATGCCGGCCAACACCTGAAATCCGAAACTGCGATAGGGAAGGGCCATGTCTTTGTCCTTTGGGCGACCAGCCGCCTATATCGGGTGGCGGCCCGTTGATTGCGCGCAAGCAATTCTTGACGTGTGTATAACAGGGATAAGGTGGCCCTCTTTCCGCTGTGGTGGATCAACGCATTGGCGTGACCGATCCACTATGCCAGTTATGGGATATCGATCCATCGGGGAGTTGCAAATAATGATGAAGCGCGGCGCATATTCGGCTTTGGCGCTGCTGGCGCTGCCGCAGGGGGCGATGGCGGCGGCGGATGCCGGGGCTGCCAAGGATATTTTGATGCGCTCCGTCGCGATCAAGACAGTGCAGGGCGCGGGGCAGGTGCCCAAGCTGGCGGCCTATTATGCGGGCGTGCTGAAGGCCGCGGGCTTTGCCGACGCGGATATCGTCATCACGCCCATGGGCGAGACGGCGACCCTTGCCGCGACGATCAAGGGGAGCGACCCTATGCTGAAACCCATGGGCCTGATCGGCCATATGGACGTGGTGGCAGCGGACCGGGCGGACTGGACCCGCGATCCCTTTGTGCCGGTGGAGGCAGATGGCTATATCTTCGGGCGCGGCGCGGAGGATAATAAATATGACGTAGCGATGATGGTCGCGACAATGGCGCAGCTGAAGAAGGAAGGCTGGAAACCGCGCCGGACCGTCATTCTGCTCCTGTCGGGGGACGAGGAAACCGACATGGTGACGACCAAGGCTTTGGCGACGCAATATAAGGATATCGCGCTGCTGCTGAACGGCGATGGCGGCGGCGGGCTGCTGAATGATGAGGGCAAGCCGGTATTGTACCAGTTGCAGGCGGGCGAAAAGAGCTATGCCGATTTTGAATTCGCCTTCACCGATGCGGGCGGCCATTCGAGCGCGCCCACGCCGGGCAATCCCATCTATCGGATGGCTAAGGCGATCGACCGAATCGCGGCCTATCAATTCCCGCCGATGCGCAATGAACTGACCAAGGCGTCGCTGGCGCTGTCCGCCGACCGGATCGGCGGCGAGGTGGGACAGGCGATGAAGCGCTATGCCGAAACGGGCGACGCGGCGGCGGCGGACCTGCTGTCGACCCGGCCGGAGTTCATCGGGCAGGTGCGCACCACCTGCGTCGCGACGATGGCGAGCGCGGGTCATGCGCTCAATGCGTTGCCGCAGAGCGCGAAGGTGCAGGTGAATTGCCGGATATTCCCCGGCGTGGCGATTGATTACGTGAAGGCGCAGCTGGTGAAGGTGGTGGCCGATCCGAGTGCCAGCGTGAAGACGCTGGGCGATCCGCTGGCCAGCGACGCTTCGCCCCTGCGCGCCGACGTGATGAAGGTGGTGCGCGATGCGGTGACGGCGCGGGCGGCGGACATCACGGTAATGCCGGGCATGTCGGCGGGCGCGACCGACAGCCTCTATTTCCGGGCGCTGGGGGTGCCAAGCTATGGCGTGTCCAGCCTGTTCATGAAGGCGCAGGACGGGTTTGCCCATGGGCTGAACGAGCGGGTGCCGGTTGCTGGGATCAGGGAGTCGTTGGAACAGTGGGATAGGGTCGTGCGGGGGTTGGCGAAGTAAAAGGCATGTTCTCCCCTCTCCTTTAGGGGAGGGGCCGGGGGTGGGGGTTGGCCAAATAATACCGCACTAACACCACACCCCCACCCCAACCCCAACCCCTCCCCTAAAGGAGAGGGGGCAAAAGGCTTACCCTCGCGCCGCAATCCCGTTTGCCGCCGACAGCACCGCCTGGACCGAGGCGGTCGCGACGTCCGCATCCGTGCCCACGCCGAACACGGTGCGGTCGTCGGGGGTGCGGCATTCGACATAGGCGGCGGCGTTGACGTCGCTGCCTGCGCCGATCGCATGTTCGCTATAGTCGGCGATCTCCAACTGCACGCCAAATTCGTCGCGCAGCGCGGCCAGCACCGAGGAGAGCAGGCCGTTGCCGCGCCCGGAAATGGAGCGCTCCACGCCTTCATGCACGATCTTGCCGGTGAAGATGCGGTCGCCCGCCACGCCGCTCTCATGATAGTCGATCAGGCTATAGGCCTGCTCGCCCGACAGACGGTAATGGGTCTGGAACGCGCTCCAGATGTCGGCGGCGTTGAGTTCGCGGCTGCTTTCGTCGGCCATGGCCTGCACGACCTTGGAGAACTCGGCCTGCATCCGCTTGGGCATCTTATAACCCTTGTCCTGTTGCAGCACCCAGGCGACGCCGCCCTTGCCCGATTGCGAATTGACGCGGATGACCGCTTCATAATCGCGGCCCAGATCCTTTGGATCGATCGGCAGGTAGGGTACGTCCCAGATCAGGTCGTTGCGCGCTTCCTGCGCGGCGAAGCCCTTCTTGATCGCATCCTGATGCGAACCGGAAAAGGCGGTGAAGACCAGTTCGCCGGCATAAGGATGGCGCGGGTGGACCGGCAACTGGTTGCAATATTCCACCGTCTGGATGACGGTGTCGATGTCGCTGAAGTCCAGCCCAGGGTTGATCCCCTGCGTGTACATGTTGAGCGCCACGGTCACCAGGTCGCAATTGCCGGTGCGCTCGCCATTGCCGAACAGGCAGCCTTCGACCCGGTCCGCGCCCGCCATCAGGCCCAGTTCCGCCGCCGCGACGCCGGTGCCGCGATCATTATGCGGGTGCAGCGAGATGACCACGCTGTCGCGCTTGGAGATATGGCGGCACATCCATTCGATCTGGTCGGCATAGATGTTGGGCGTGGCGCATTCGACCGTCGCGGGCAGGTTCAGGATCAGCGGACGATCAGGGGTTGGCTGGAGAATATCCATCACCGCCTCGCAACATTCCAGGCTGAAATCCAGCTCCGCGGTGGAGAAGGTTTCGGGCGAATATTCGAAATGCCAGTCGGTGTCCGGCTGCTTGGCGGCATTGTCGCGCAGCAGCTTGGCGGCGTTGACCGCGATCTCCTTGATCTCCGGTCGGCTCATCTGGAACACGATGTTGCGCCAGGCGGGCGACACGGCGTTGTAGACATGGACGATCGCCTTGGGCGCGCCCCGCAGCGATTCGAAGGTGGTGGCGATCAGGTCGGCACGCGCCTGCGTCAACACCTGAACGATCACGTCGTCGGGGATCGCACCGTTGCGGACGAGGCCCGAAATGAAGTCGAATTCAGTCGCGCCCGCGCTGGGGAAGCCGACCTCGATCTCCTTGACGCCGACCTTGATCAGCAGGTCGAAGAAGCGACGTTTCTTTTCCGCGTTCATCGGGTCGATCAGCGACTGGTTGCCGTCGCGCATGTCGGTCGACAGCCAGCGGGGCGGGGCGGTGATGACGTTGGAGGGCCATTGGCGATTGGGCAGGTCGACCTGCGGAAAGGCACGGTACTTCTGCGAGGGATCGGTCAGCATCATGGGATCAAACTACTTCTTTGCCTGCGGCGCGCATCGGTGATTTCCGGGGGCGCTTTGCGGTATACGACTTGACTGCGATGAAGGCCCTTAGGCGGATCGGTGCTGCCCATAGTCGAAGGGCAGCATAAAAACCACGCCTAAGGGCGTGTAAGTCGTAGCAGGGTAAGAAGCGTGACGCTCTGCATGATGGGAAGCGCCTTAACGCGAAACGGGGCCGACATGCAAGCCGGCCCCGGATCTTTTGCACTTGTGCGCGCGATTACGGCTTCTGGAAGCCGGCGATGATCTTGAGTTCCACCGCGTCGCCGACCACGGGCACATAGGCGCCCAGGCCAAAATCGCTGCGCTTGATCGTGCCGGTCGCGACGAAGCCGATATTTTCCTTCTTGCTCATCGGGTTGGCGCCGACGCCATAAAATTCTGCGTCCAGCGTCACGGGTTTGGTCACGCCCTTGATCGTCAGGTTGCCGGTGATCGTCGCGCCGGTGCCTTCGGCCTTCACGCCGGTCGACACGAAGGTCGCGGTCGGGAATTTGGCGCCATCGAAGAAATCGGGCTTGAGCAGATGTTCGTCCAGCTTGGCGACGCCGGTGCGCAGGTTGGCGATCGGCAGTTCGATGCTGACCTTCGACGCGGCCGGATTGGCCTTGTCCAGCGTTAGCGTGCCGGTGGGTTCGGCGATGACGCCGACATTGTTGGTGAAGCCCATATGGTCATAGGCGAAGACGACCTGGGTGTGGCCGGGGTCGACGGCATAGGTGCCGCCGCTTATCTTGGCGACGTCCTTCGTGCCGGGCGCGGACGTCGGCATCTGGGCGACGACGACGGTGCCGCCAGCAATAGCGATGAGGGCGGCGGCGGGGATGAGGAATTTACGCATGATGTTGGGACTCCAGAAACGGTCAAGGGGCGCAGCCTGAATAAGCCACGCCCCTCGATTGTTCCAGAGCCGTAACCGGAAACGGATCGTTCCTGGTTAAGTAATCTCAAAGCCTCGCATCGTGCCGCCATGGACCCCGGCCTTCGCCGGGGTGACGGCCAAATGCGTGGCCGTCAGTTCTTTTCCTGATCCACCAGCTTGTTGGCGCCGATCCAGGGCATCATGGCGCGCAGCTTGGCGCCGGTTTCCTCGATCGGGTGGCGCTGGGCGGCGATGCGGCTGGCCTTGAGTTCCGGCTGGCCGGCGCGGTTGTCGAGCACGAAGTCCTTGACGAAACGGCCCGACTGGATGTCGGCCAGGACGCGCTTCATTTCCTTCTTTGTTTCTTCGGTGATGATGCGCGGGCCGGTCTTGATATCACCATATTCGGCGGTGTTGCTGATCGAATAGCGCATGTTGGCGATGCCGCCTTCATACATCAGGTCGACGATCAGCTTGAGTTCGTGCAGGCATTCGAAATAGGCCATTTCCGGCGCGTAGCCGGCTTCGACCAGGGTTTCGAAACCGGCCTGGACCAGCGCGGTGGCGCCGCCGCACAGCACGGCCTGCTCGCCGAACAGGTCGGTTTCGCATTCCTCGCGGAAATTGGTTTCGATGATGCCGCTGCGGCCGCCGCCGACGCCGCTGGCGTAGGAGAGGGCGATGTCATGCGCATTGCCGGTCGCGTCCTGATGGATCGCGATCAGGCAGGGCACGCCGCCACCCTTCACATATTCGCCGCGGACGGTGTGGCCCGGACCCTTGGGCGCGATCATGATGACGTCCACATCCTTGCGGGTTTCGATCAGGCCGAAATGAACGTTGAGGCCATGGGCGAAGGCCAGCGCCGCGCCGGGGCGCAGATTGGCGTGGATGTCGTCGGCGTAGATGGCGGCCTGATGCTCGTCGGGGGCCAGGATCATGAGCACGTCGGCCCAGGCGGCGGCTTCCTTGTTCGGCAGCACCTTGAAGCCTGCGCCTTCGGCCTTCTTGGCGGACGGCGAACCGGCGCGGAGCGCAATGGCGACTTCGGCCACGCCGCTGTCGCGCAGATTCTGCGCATGGGCGTGACCCTGCGAACCGTAACCCAGGATGGCGACCTTCTTGCCCTTGATCAGGCCGATGTCCGCGTCGTGATCGTAATAAACCTTCATGATTGTCTCTTCCCTCGAACGGATTTCCTCGCCCCGCCGGGGGAGAGGATATGAAATCTTGGTTCGGCGAAGCCGGACCTAGATGGAATTGGAGAGTGGCTTATGCGCCGCGATGGTCGCTGCCCCTCTCCCAGCTGCGACTAGGCGGACAAGCCGCCAAGTCTGCGCAACCCTCTCCCCAAGGGAAGAGGGAAATTAGTTTGCCTCTTTGCCCCGGATCAGGCCCACCACTCCGGTTCGACCAACCTCGACCAGGCCGATCTGGCGCATCAGGCCGACGAAATTGTCGATCTTGTCGGTCGTGCCGGTGATCTCGAAAATGAAGCTCTCGATTGTGGTGTCGACCACCTTGGCGCGAAACACGTCGGCCAGGCGCAGAGCCTCGATCCGGTCCTCGCCCACGCCTGCGACCTTCACCAACGCCAGTTCGCGCTCCACGAAGGGACCGGCTTCTGTCAGGTCGGTCACCTTGTGCACCGGCACCAGCCGGTCGAGCTGGGCGATGATCTGGTCGATCACCTTGGGCGGGCCGTTGGTGACGATGGTGATGCGGCTGACGCCGTGATCCTGCGTGATGTCCGCCACGGTCAGGCTGTCGATATTATAGCCGCGCGCGGTGAACAGGCCCGCGATGCGTGCCAATATGCCCGCTTCGTTCGAAACGGTCAGCGACAGGACGTGCCGCTGGCTGAGTTCTTCCTGGATATGCATCAGATGCTTGTCCCGTTATCCGTAACTGCCGCGCCATCATGATCGTCATGGCGCTGCGAAATCATCGCGGTGAAGGCATAATGCCAGCCGCCGTCCTGCCGATGGGCGAGGCGGACGGGAAAGCCCGTCACCGCGTCGAACATACGCACCAGATGCTCGCCTACATAGCGGGGACCGGCCAGCAATGTGCCGATATGCCGCTCGTTAAAGTCGAACCCATGGTCCAGATGCACTTCCCATTCCTCATTGTCCGGGTCGGCATGGTCTATGGTCCAGCCGGTCAGTTCGGCGCTGCCCGCATTTCTCTCGAAATCCCACGGCTCCGTCACATGGATGCGCAGCTTGAGATGCTGCGTCACAGGACGACCATCATACCAGCGCCTTCGCCTCGTCCGACATCACGCCTGCGATCTGGTTGGGATCAAGCAGCATGTCGGTATGGGATGCGCCCGACGGGATCATCGGGAAGCAGTTGGACATTTTCGCGACGCGGCAATCCACGATCACCGGGCCGTCGGTTTCCAGCATCTGGCGGATGCCGGCCTCCAGCTCCTGCGGCCCTTCAATCCGGATGCCGGTCCAGCCATAGGCTTCGCCCAGTTTCACGAAATCGGGCAGGCTGTCGGAATAGCTGTTGGAATAGCGGCTTTCATAGGTCAGTTCCTGCCACTGGCGGACCATGCCCATATATTCATTGTTCAGGATGAAGATCTTCACCGGCAGGCGATATTGTGACGCGGTGCCCAGTTCCTGAATGTTCATCTGAATGGAGGCGTCGCCCGCAATGCAGATGGTGATGCTGTCGGGATTGCCCATCTGCGCGCCGATGGCCGCCGGGAAGCCATAGCCCATGGTGCCCAGGCCACCGGAGGTCAGCCACTTGTTCGGCGCGTCGAAGCCGAAATGCTGGGCCGCCCACATCTGATGCTGGCCGACTTCGGTGGTGATGATGATGTCCTTGCCGGTCGCTTGCGTTGCGGCATACAGGTCCGCGATCGCGCGCTGGGGCATGATCTCGATGCCGTTTTCGGCATAGTCCAGGCTCTTGCGCGCGCGCCAGCCGGCGATCCGCGCCCACCATTGCGTCAGGTCCGCCTTTTGATGATTGCGCTGTTTCCACAGGGCGATCATGTCGTCCAGCGCGCTGGCGATATCGGCGACGATGGGAACGTCGACATCGACGATCTTGTTGATCGAGCTGCGGTCGATATCGATATGGATCTTGCGGCTGTTGGGCGCGAACGCATCCAGCCGGCCGGTCACGCGATCGTCAAAGCGGGCACCGATGCACAGGATGAGGTCGGCCTGGTTCATCGCCCAATTGGCTTCGAACGTGCCGTGCATCCCCAGCATCCCCAGCCAGGCGTCGCCCGATGCGGGATAAGCGCCCAGACCCATCAGCGTGGACGTGACGGGTGCGCCGGTCAGCGCGACGAGTTCGCGCAGCAAAGCGCTCGCCTGCGGGCCGGAGTTGATGACGCCGCCGCCGGTGTAGAAGACCGGGCGTTCGGCCGCGGCGAGCATCTCGACCGCCGCGTCGATGCCTGCCGCATCCGCCTTCGTCTGCGGACGGTAGCTGGCATGGACCTTCAGTTCGGGCCTGGCATAGGGCGCGGTCGCGATCTGGACGTTCTTGGGGATATCCACGACGACCGGGCCGGGGCGGCCGGTGGTGGCGATATGAAACGCCTCATGAATGACCTCGGCCAGCTTGCCGGGCGTCTTCACCAGATAATTATGCTTGGAACAATGGCGCGTGATGCCGATCGTGTCGGCTTCCTGAAACGCATCCGTCCCGATCAACTGGGTGGGCACCTGGCCGGTGATGACGACCATGGGGATCGAATCCATCAGCGCATCGGTGATGCCGGTGACGGCGTTGGTCGCACCGGGGCCGGACGTGACCAGGACGACGCCGGGCTTGCCGGTCGACCGGGCATAGCCTTCCGCCATGTGGGTCGCGCCCTGTTCGTGGCGGACCAGCACATGCTTGATCGTGGGATGATTGTAGAGCGCGTCATAAATCGGCAGCACCGCGCCGCCGGGATAGCCGAAAACGACCTCGACACCGAGATCGATCAGGCATTCAACCAATATGTCCGCGCCGCTCTTTTCGGCCACGATAAAATCCTTCTGTTCTGGGTGCAGGGCGACGTCCTTTGCGACAGCACGCCTGCGATGGCAAGGTGGCCGCCTCTAATGGACATAAAATGACGGGTCAACCCCTATTGTTGTAATTTAATTGCTAATTCATCGATGATCTTGGCATCAATCTCTCGTTCTTCGCGCGGCCAGGCGGGCGGCGGCTGGTTGGTGAACCAGGTATATTGGCGCTTGGCATATTGGCGGGTAGAGAGGGTTGCTCTGGCGATACAAGTGTCCAGATCGCTGTCTCCGCGCAGATAGGCGGCGATTTCCGGCACGCCGATGGCGCGCATCACCGGCAGGTCGGGATGCAGGTTGCGGGTCAGCAGCGCCTCCACTTCGGCGATCGCGCCAGCCTCTACCATCTGCGCGAAGCGGCGGTCGCACCGATCGATCAGCCAGTCGCGCGGCGGACGCAAGATCATCGGCGCGAGTGTGATGCGGTCCGCGATGCCGCCTGCCTTATGCTGCTGCCATATCTTGAGCGCACGGCCGGTCGATCGCACCACCTCCAGCGCGCGGGCGACGCGGGTGGTGTCGGCCGGGGCGAGGCGCGCGGCGGCTTCGGGATCTTCGCGGGTGAGGGCTGCATGAGCGTCGGCCACCGGCAGGGCGCGGACAGTGGCGCGGATGGCGGGGTCGATCTCCGGCACCGGGGCGATGCCGTCCAGCAGCGTGCGGATATACAGGCCGGTGCCGCCGACCAGCACCGGCAACTTGCCCGCATCATGGGCCGCGGCGATCTGCGCCTTCGCCTCGGCCGCCCAGCGCGGCGCGGTGCAGGCCTGCGCCCCGTCGATATGGCCGAACAGCCGATGGGGGACATCGCCCATCTCCTGCGCGCTCGGCCTTGCGGACAGGATGGCCAGATCGGCATAGACCTGGCTGGCGTCGGCATTGATGACGATGCCGCCGGTGGCCTGCGCCAAGCGACAAGCGAGCGCGCTCTTGCCGCTGGCGGTGGGTCCGGCAATAAGCGCGACGCGCGTGCGGGATTCGCCCGCAATAGGTTCAGGAGTGTGCATGTTCGTCGCGACCTTAGTGGCAAGTGGCTCGATCGGGCAGGGGGATATTGCGCAGGCCGTCGAGCGGTTGCGCGATACCGGATGCCAGCCGGGCGATGTCGCATGGCTGGACGAGGGAAAGGCGGCCGACATCTTCTTCTCGCTCGATCCGGTCGCGGCGCGCGCGGCGCTGAACGGCGTGGGCGACAAGGTGGACGTGATCGTCCAGCCGGTCGCGGGGCGCGAGAAGATGCTGCTGATTGCCGACATGGATTCGACCATGATCACCGTCGAATGCATCGACGAATTGGCCGACTATGCCGGGATCAAGCCGCAGATCGCCGAGATCACCGAGCGGGCGATGCGCGGCGAACTGGATTTCGAGGGTGCGCTGCATGGCCGCGTTGCGCTGCTGAAGGGCCTGCCCGACAGCGCCATCGACCAGTGCCGCGAAGAGCGCGTGGTCATCATGGGCGGCGCGAAGGCGCTGGTCCGCACGATGAAGGCGCGGGGCGCGAAGACGCTGCTGGTGTCTGGCGGCTTCACCCGCTTCACCGGGCCGGTGGCGGCCGAGATTGGCTTGGATGCGAATGTCGCCAATGTGCTGGAGATTGCCGACGGCGCTTTGCTGGGCACTGTCACCACGCCGATTGTGGACGCCGCGCGCAAACGGACCGAATTGGAAGCGGCGATCGCGGGCGGAATCGACCGCGCGCTGACGCTGGCGGTGGGGGATGGCGCCAACGACATTCCGATGATCCAGGGCGCGGGGCTGGGCGTCGCCTACCACGCCAAGCCGGTCACGCGCGCCGCAGCCGCGGCTGAGATCATCCATGGCGACCTGTCGGTGCTGCTCTATGCGCAGGGCATCCCTTCGGCGGAATGGGTGGCTGCCTGAATTAAACGTGCAGCGTGTTCCCGCGCAGGCGGAAACCCAGTCCGGCCGTTTGAACTGGTCTCCCGCCTGTGCGGGAGCACGGCATGGTGCAGGAAACACCTCGGCGCTACTGTGCCACGCTTCATCGTCATTTCGATTGGGTAATGGATTTTATCCTGCGTTCGGACGTTAGCGTCGAGCCGCAAGGGTCGCGGCGAGGAGTCTAACGGCGCGAGGCGGCCTGCCGCCCGAGCGTACAGGGAGTTTCTATGCACTATAAATATCTGGCTTTGGCCGCTGGCGGGCTTCTGGCGCTGAGCGCCTGCGCCAAGAATGAAGCGCCCGTGACGTCGGCACCGCCGGTCGGCCCCGGCGCTATCGCCGGGACTGTCGCCGCGGACCGCGATGGCGACGGCTATGTCGATGGCTATTACACCGCCGATGGCATGTATCACGCCGTCCAGGGTCCGCCCTGCCCGCCGCCGCCACCGCCGCCGCCGACGCGCCGGGGAGAACGCGGCTGATCCACACGGATTTTCGGGCGCGGCGAGTTCGTCGCGCCCCTTCGCTTCGCCTGATCGCCTGTCTGCTGGCATTTGCGACACCGCCTCATGGCGCGATGGCGCAGGGTGTTGCGGCTGAAAAAGGCGCGCAATCCAGCGTCGCGGCGGAAATTCGCGCGGGCGTCAGCGGCAAGCTGAAGGATTTCTATAGCCCGCGCGGCTTCTGGCCGCTGTGGGTCGAGAAGGATCGCATCGGGCCGCAGGCCGACGCGCTGCTGGCGCTGATCGCGGATAGCGAGGCCGATGGCCTGAACCCGCGCAACTATGAGGCGCGCGACCTGCAACGCCTGATCAAAGCGGCGGACGGCGAAGGTAGCCCCAAGGCGCTGGCCCGCGCAGACCTGGCCCTGTCACGCGCCTTTGCCGCGCTGGTCGCCGACATGCGCCGCCCGGTCAGGGGCGTAAAGATGCGCTATATCGACCAGGAGGCGGAACCCAGGCCACCGGGGCCGGCCGATATCGTGCGCGCCGCGTCGCTGGCCCCGTCGCTCACCGACTATATCCAGACCGCCGGGTGGATGAGCCCGCTCTACATGCGGCTGCGCAGCGCGCGGGCGCGCTATCTCGACATATGGGGCGACCTGCCGGCGGTGCAGATCCCCGAAGGCGTCAAGCTGCGCCCCGGCGGCAAGACGCCGGAAATCACGCTGCTGCGCCATCGGCTTGGCCTGTCGGACGGCGTCGCCTATGACAAGGCGCTGGCGGCGAAGGTGAAGGCGTTCCAGACCGACCATGGCCTCAAGCCCGATGGCGTTGCGGGCGCGGCAACCGTTGCGGCGCTGAACGATGGGCCGGGGCGTTACGATCGCCTGCTGGCGCTCAATCTGGAGCGGGCGCGCTTGCTGCCCGGTCCCTGGACCCGTCATGTCGTGGTGGACGCAGCATCGGCGCGGCTCTGGTATTATAGCAAGGGCGCGCTGGACGGCACGATGAAGGTCGTCGCCGGCACAAAGGAAACCCAGACGCCGCTGATGGCGGGGATGATCCGCTACGCGACGCTCAATCCCTATTGGAATATCCCGTCGGACCTGGTGGAGCGCAAGGTCGCGCCCAAGATATTGAACGGCGCGTCGCTGAAAAGCCTGCGCTATGAGGCTTTGTCGGATTGGAGCGCCAATCCCGCGCCGCTGGCGCAGAGCGCGATCGACTGGAACGCGGTGGCGGCCGGGCAGAGCGAAGTGCGCGTGCGGCAACTGCCGGGCGGCACCAACGCCATGGGACGGATCAAGTTCATGTTCCCCAACGACCTGGGCATCTACCTGCACGACACGCCGCAGCGCGACCTGTTCGCCAAGGAGGACCGGCATTACAGCAATGGCTGCGTCCGGCTGGAGGACGCGCAGCGGTTGGGGCGCTGGTTCTTCGGCAAGACACCGACAACCGACAGCGATGCGCCCGAACAGCATGAGCCGCTGCCCCAGCCGGTGCCGGTCTTCCTGACCTATCTGACGGCGGTGCCGACTGCGCAGGGGGTGCAGTTCCTGCCGGATGTCTATGGGCGGGACGGGGAGTAGGGCTTAACTCGTCCCGTTCGTTTCGAGGGTGTCGAGAAACGCCGTCGCCGCGCTATCCGCTTCTCGACTTCGCTCGAAGCGAACGGCTTTAGTGGATGCCAAAGACCATCCAAAGCGCCATCGCGACCATCATCACATTTTCAGTCAGGGACACCAAGCCCAGCGGCACAGTGCTGCCGCCGCCGACGCAGGCGCATTTGAGGTCGCGTTTTTCGACATAGACCGCCTTGAACACCGACACCGCGCCGATGCCGCCGATGAACAAAGCGACCGGGATCGACAGCCAGCCCACCGCCCGCGTCAGCATCAGTACGCCCGCGCCCAGTTCCAGAAACGGATAGGCCACGCCATAAGGCGGCAGGCGGCGGGCGAGCAGGTCGTAATTGAGGAACATGGTCGCGAACCGATCCACATCCTGCAACTTCAGCATGGCGAGCAGCATCATCGCGATGGCGACGAATCGCTCCAGCGCCATGAAGGACAGCAGCGGCAGGAAGGTCAGCCAATTGATCGCCAGCGCCAGCAGCGCCGCGACAGCGAATACCGCGAGCACCGGCACATAGCTGGTCGCGTTGGGGTCTTTGACTTTGAGGCCTAGGAAGCGGCGCAGATCGTCATGGCCGCCGATCCGCTGGCCGTCGATGACGATTTGCGGTGTGGTCCTGACGTCATGCTGCGCCTTGAACGCATCGGTTTCTGCGCGGGTGGTCAGCCAATGATCGTCCACGGCATAGCCATGGCGCCGCAGCAGCCAGCGCGCCTTGACGCCATAGGGGCAGATATGGCCGGGCATCACCATGCGATAGAGGCTGGCATTTTTGCGGGCGGGGCTGGTCATGGGCACATCCTTGGAACGGGTACGGATGCAGCCCATATAGGGGCCGTACCATGGTACGGAGTCAAGAGATGAGTATGATGATTTCCGCGCTGGCCCGATCGGCCGGGGTGAATGTGGAGACGGTGCGCTATTATCAGCGGCGCGGCCTGCTCGACACGCCGGAGCGGGGCGAGGGCGTGCGCCGCTATGGCGAGGCGGATGCAAGGCGGCTGGGCTTCATCCGCTCGGCGCAGGGGGCGGGCTTCACGCTGGAGCAGATCGGCGAATTGCTGCAACTGGACGCTGGGCAGGACCGTGGACGGGCACGGGAGCTGGCGGCGGAGCGGATCGCGGCGCTGGACCTGAAGATTGCGGAGATGCAGGCGGCGCGTGGCGCGCTGGAGCGGCTGGCGCGGGCGTGCCACGCGAGCGACGAAGGGCCATGCCCGATCATCGCGGCGTTTGAGGGATGAGGCTGTGGGGAGCGATCATCCGCGGGCATGTTCCCCCTCCTGCCAGCGGGAGGGGAAAGGCAGGAAGCCACCCAACATCGCCACGTCCACCTGCGCCAACCGCCCTCAGCGCTTCTTGCGGCTCTTCTTCGCTGGTGCCTTGGCCGCACTCGCACAAGGCCAGGCCTTGCGGATCGCGGCGAAGACCTGGGAGGAGGCGGATTGTTGGCGGTCGATCGGGTTCTTGCCCAGATAATCGACCGTGGTTGTGCGCAACTGGTTGATCGTCACGTCGCCGGGGATGCAGCTTTTGAGCTTGTTCGCCTCCCGCGTCGTGTTGAACGCATCGACCGCGCCGCTGATATAGCCGACGCATTCATAGGATTTTTCGAAATAATCCTTGCCCTCCTTGTCGGCAGTGCAGACGGCGTAGAGGTCGTCGCCGGAATAGAAGCCGGCGTGTGCGGCGACGGGAAACAGGCTGAAGCTGGCGAGGGTGGCCAGATAAAGAAGATACCGGGTGCGCATGTGCCGCTTACTCCATCCCCGCGACCAGCCCGTCGATAGCGCCTTGCAATATGTAGCTGGCGGCCAGCTTGTCGATCAGCACGTCGCGGCGGGCGCGGCTGGCGTCGGCTTCCAGCAGGGTGCGGGTGACGGCCTGGGTCGACCAGCGTTCGTCCCACAGCAGCACGGGGCGGCCAAGGTCGGCCAGGTTCTGGGCGAAGGCCTTGCTCGACTGGCTGCGCGGGCTGCCGGTGCCGTCCAGGTTGAGCGGCAGGCCGATGACGATGCCCTTTACCTGCTGCTGGTCCATGAAGGCGGCCAGCGTCACCTTGTCCTTGCTGAACTTGCCGCGCGTGATCGTGTGCGCCGGGCTGGCGATCGACCAGCTGGCGTCGCACAGGGCCAGCCCGATCGTCTTTGTCCCCACGTCCATGCCGATCAGCCGTCCGCCCTGGGGCAGCGTCGTGCGGAATGCGAAGCGATCCGTTGTTACCAATGCCATGCCAGTGCCCCTGTCACGTCCGGGCGCGCCTGTCACTTGTTGAGGAAGGCGGCCAGGCGTTTTTGTGCGTCCTCGCGCACATTGCCCCAGAACAGGCTGTAGTCGTAGACGTGGTAATTGTTGCCGGGCAGGGTGAACGGACCCATGTCGACCGGCTCGCCGATCATCAGCACGCCGCTGGTGTCGCAGCGCGCCGGGACGATGCCGGTCAGCAGTTTGGGCGGCTTGCCTTCCTCCCGCGCGTCCAGCGTCCCCTTGTTGGCGCTGGCCGGGGCCGCGCCGTTGAACGCACCGGTGATCGGGTTGGTGCACAGCATATGGGTGCCCTTGCGGGGCTTGCCGGTATAGCCGGTCTTGCGTTCGAAACTTTCGACTACGGCGGAGGGATCGGCCGGTTCGGCATAGCTTTGCCAGCTGACGATGCAATGCGCCTGGTCCTGCCGACCGCAGGCGGGCAGGCCGAGTGCGGGCAGGTCCGCCTCCACCGATACCGGCCAGCCGACCGCATAGACCGCCGCGATCCGGTCGGCCACCGGCTTGCCCGCCACCTGTTCGCGCAGCAGTTGCAGCAGGTGGCGCGACCCCTGGCTATGCCCGGCCAGGATCAGCGGGCCGGTGGGATTGGCCTTCAGGAAGGCGGCGAAGGCCTGGGCCACGTCGCGATAGGCGGCGGCCAATGCCTGATCGCCGGTTGGCTTGTCGGTCAGGAAGGCGCCGTAATTGGCCTGGCGATAGCGCGGCGCCCAGACCGTACCTGCCGCGTTGAAGGCGCTGGCCTGGCT
The DNA here is from genome assembly GCA_040389985.1 of Pseudomonadota bacterium. Taxonomy (GTDB): domain Bacteria; phylum Pseudomonadota; class Alphaproteobacteria; order Sphingomonadales; family Sphingomonadaceae; genus Sphingobium. Next base: position 129,893 of record JAZJZH010000010.1, on the reverse strand, counting down.
CATCACGAAACGGCGGGCGGTGGCGTCCGCCTCCTTGTCGCCGATCCGCGCATTCCAGTGGGCGTCGCCGAAGGTGGTGATATAGCTGGTGGGGTGGATGAAGAAGATGGCGGCCTTCTGGCTCGTCCTGGGCGTCGTCACCCCAACGGGGGTCCAGAGCGCTGGATTGTCCTTCACGATGTCTGGCCGGGCCAGCCACATGTCTGCCTTGTCATAGGCACTCGCGGGCAGCGGCTGGAGCTGGGTAAAGGCCTCGCGCGGGACCATCACCAGGCGGATGAGTTGCATCCCCCAGATCGCATAGATGGCGAACGCCGCGATCATCAGCACCACCAGGGTTGCGATGACATAGAGGAATTTGCGGGCCACCCTTGCTCTCCGATTTTCAAGGGCGACGCCGCCCCCATTTGCGCGCTCCTGTCTTACGCAAGCTGCCGGTGCGCGCAAGGGGCGCGAAACCAGCTTGAAGCGGACCGGCGCGGGTGGTAGCGGCGGCCCATGTCGATAGACCTTCAAACCGTGAAAAAGATCGCCAGCCTCTCGCGCATTTCGGTGACCGACGCCGAAGCCGAAGCCATGGTGCCCGAACTCAACAACATCCTTGGCTGGGTGGAGCAATTGGGCGAGGTGGATGTCACCGGCGTTGAGCCGATGACCGCCGTCATCCCCAATCACCAACGGCTGCGCCAGGACGTCGTCACCGACGGCAATGTGCGCGACAAGGTGCTGGCCAACGCGCCGCAGGCCGAACATGGCTTCTTCGCGGTGCCCAAGGTGATCGAGTGACTATCACTCTCACCGTTCGGGCTGAGCTTGTCGAAGCCCGGTCCTTTCTTGAAGTAAAGAGCAGCCCTTCGACAGGCTCAGGGCGAACGGAATTTAGGGCATGACCAACCTTACTGATCTTACCGTAGCGGACATCCGCGACGGTTTTCGCGCGGGCGATTTTTCCGCCCGCGAAGTGGCGAGCGCGTTCAATGCCAGTGTTGCCGCCGCCAGGGCGCTGAACGCCTTCATCGTGGAAACGCCGGACAAGGCGCTGGAAGCCGCCGATGCCGCCGACAAGGCGAAGGCCGCGGGCGAAACGCTGGGCGCGCTGGCCGGCGTGCCGATCGGCATGAAGGATCTGTTCTGCACAGAGGGCACGCAGACCACTGCCGCCAGCCATATGCTGGAAGGCTTTGTGCCGACCTATGAATCGACCGTGTCGGGCAAGCTGTGGGCCGCGGGTGCGGGGATGCTGGGCAAGCTGAACCTGGACCAGTTCGCCATGGGATCGTCCAACGAGACGAGCTATTATGGCAATGTGATTTCGCCCTGGCGGCGCAATGATGGCGGCAATGCCGCGCTGGCGCCTGGTGGGTCTTCGGGCGGGTCTTCGTCGGCGATTGCCGCGCGGCTGTGCCCGGCGGCGACCGGCACCGACACCGGCGGGTCGATCCGCCAGCCGGCCGCCTTCACCGGCATTTCGGGCATCAAGCCGACCTATGGCCGTTGCTCGCGCTGGGGCATCGTGGCGTTTGCCTCCTCGCTCGACCAGGCAGGGCCGATGGCGCGCACGGTGCGCGACAATGCGATCCTGCTGGAGACGATGGCGGGCTTCGATCCCAAGGATTCGACCAGCCTCGACTTGGCCGTGCCGCAGTGGGAAGCGGGATTGTCGAGCGACCTGCGCGGCAAGACGGTCGGTATTCCCAAGGAATATCGCCCCGACGGCCTGAACGCGGAAATCTCCGCCATGTGGGATCGCGGCATCGCCTGGCTGAAGGACGCGGGCGCGGAGGTGGTCGAAGTGTCCCTGCCGCATACCAAATATGCGCTGCCGACCTATTATATCATCGCCCCAGCCGAAGCCTCGTCCAACCTCGCTCGCTATGACGGCGTGCGTTATGGCCAGCGCGACCTGCCCGATGGGGCGGGCTTGCAGGACATGTATGCCGCCACCCGCGCCGCCGGCTTCGGGCCGGAGGTCAAGCGCCGCATCATGATCGGCACCTATGTGCTGTCGGCGGGCTTCTATGACGCCTATTATACCCAGGCGCAGAAGGTCCGGGCGCTGATCGCGCGCGATTTCGACCAGGCTTTCGAGCAATGCGACCTGCTGCTGACCCCGACCGCGCCCAGCGCTGCCTTTGCCTTGGGCGAAAAGCAGGCCGATCCGCTGGCCATGTATCTGAACGACGTCTTCACGGTCCCGGCTTCGCTGGCGGGGCTGCCCGCGATGGCGGTGCCGGGCGGGCTGGACGCGCTGGGCCTGCCCATCGGCCTCCAGATCATCGGCAAGGCGCTGGACGAACAAACCGTGCTGAACGCGGGGCTGGCAATTGAAGAACGTGCAGGCTTTGCGGCTCGCCCCGACAAGTGGTGGTAATATGACTGAATCAACCTATCGCATCCAGGGCGCAACCGGCGAGTGGGAGGTCGTGATCGGCCTGGAGGTCCATGCGCAGGTGACGTCGAACGCCAAGCTGTTTTCGGGCGCGGCGACCGCGTTCGGGGCGGAGCCGAACACGCAGGTCAGCCTGGTCGATGCGGCCATGCCCGGCATGTTGCCCGTGCCCAATCAGGAATGCATCCGCCAGGCGGTGCGCACGGGCATGGCGATCGACGCGCAGATCAACAAATGGTCGCGGTTCGACCGGAAAAATTATTTCTACGCCGATCTGCCGCAGGGCTATCAGATCAGCCAGCTCTATCATCCGATCGTGGGCGAAGGGCAGGTCGAGATCGTGCTGGACGAAAAGAACCCCGACACCAGCACCAAGGTGATCGGCGTCGAGCGCATCCATGTCGAGCAGGATGCCGGCAAGCTGATGCATGACCAGCATCCCACCAGCTCCTATGTCGACCTCAACCGGTCGGGCGTGGCGCTGATGGAAATCGTGTCGAAGCCCGACATGCGCTCGCCCGCCGAAGCCGGTGCCTATCTGGCGAAGCTGCGGACGATCTTGCGCTATGTGGGATCGTGCGACGGCAATATGGACCAGGGGTCGATGCGCGCCGACGTGAACGTGTCCGTGCGCAAGCCCGGCGATGAGTTTGGCACGCGCACCGAAACGAAGAATGTGAACTCGGTCCGCTTCGTGATGGCCGTGGTCGAGCATGAGGCGAACCGGCAGGTCGACGTGCTGGAGGCGGGCGGCAAGATCGTGCAGGAAACGCGGCTCTACGATCCCGACCGCAACGAAACGCGATCGATGCGGTCTAAGGAAGACGCGCACGACTATCGCTACTTCCCCGATCCCGACCTGTTGCCGCTGGAACTGGACGATGCGTTTCTGGAGGCGTGCCGCGCCTCGCTGCCCGAACTGCCCGACGTCAAGCGCAAGCGGTACGAGCAGGCGCTGGGCCTGTCCGCCTATAACGCTGCGACGCTGACGGCCGATGCCGACACGGCGCGTTGGTTCGAACGGCTGGTGGCGGAGGCCGCGCGCATCCAGGGCAAGAGCGAGAGCGATGTCGCCAAGGCGTCCGCCAACTGGCTGTTGTCGGAACTGTACGGCGCGCTCAACCGGATCGGCAAGACGCTGGACACCAGCCCGGTCGGCCCGGCCGATGGCGCGGAACTGCTGGCGTTGGTCGCCGATGGCACGATCAGCGGGACGATCGCCAAGCAGGTGTTCGAGATCATGCTGGAAACCGGCGACAAGCCCGGCAAGATCGTCGAGGAAAAGGGGCTGAAGCAGACTAGCGACACCGGCGCAATCGAGGCGGCAGTGGCCAAGGTGATGGCCGACAATGGCGACAAGGTCGACCAGTATCGCGGTGGCAAGGAAGCTCTGTTCGGCTTCTTCGTGGGCCAGACGATGAAGGCGATGCAGGGCAAGGCGAACCCGCAGGTCGTCAACGAACTGGTGAAGAAGGCGCTGGCGGGATAGCATTTCTGCCCTGCCGCTTTTGATTTCGGCTTGAGTAAACAGGGCAAGTGTTTTTCATGGCTGTCGAAAGAGGGGGCTATGAAATTTCTTATTTGGCTGGCGCTTGTCGCATTTATAAGTTCCGGCGCGTCCGAGGCGCGATCGACCCAAGCAAAGGTGGATCGCGCTTCCACGTCGGCTGATGCTGCGCCGCGTTTGGCGACGAGCGATATCCGCGCGATAAGCACATCCATCGACTTCGCGCTGGAAGCCGTCGTCGGCCCGGTTCGCGCCGGTTTGATGTGTCTGCCAAACAGCAGCTTGCGTGGCAGGGATTTCGTGCGATCCCAGAGAGATTTGGCATTGTTGATGCAGCAGGTCGCCGATGAACGGGATGTCGGCGGGCCTGCCGTCGATGGCCTGAAAGTCGATTTCAAGGCAATGCGCGTCAAACTATGCGCCAAATCATGGGGTGTGTTTGGCACTGGCGACAGGCAAGATCTTTCCGGTGAAGCGGATTTTGTTTTCGATTGGTCCGCTGCGGGCTTGTTGACGGAGGCGCGCGAAGTGCGCGTTCAGATCAAGGTCAGCAAAGGCGAAGCAATGCCGCCAAGCGACATCATGCGAGAGGCGCTTCGCCAGCTTCTGGCTCAGATAAGGCAAAATTTGTCCTAAATATAGAAGAAAGGGGCGCCGCCGGGGGGACCGGCGACGCCCCTCTTTTATGTCCGGCGCCCTTGGGGAGGGATATGTGCCGGAGCGGAAGGGACGGACCGGGAGGGTCTGTGGGGTGTGGCCCGTCCTTTCATCTTCAAGACGTCACAGGACGAAGTTAACCGTCGCCCTAAATGAGATGGCGACGTGATTTTGTTGTTCCTCCGCGCCAAATTCGCCGCCCACGCGGAACGTGTCGGTGCCGCCATAGAGGCGCGCCCGTCCAGTCCAGCCATTGGTGCGGTCTTCGGCGACCAGGGTGAACTGGTCGCCATCCTTGAACGACGCGGTGGTGTCGCCCAGCGACCCGCCCACGATCTGGCGACGCCCGCCTTCCAGTTCGAGCCGAACCCAGCCATCCTCCTTGTTGAGGCTGCCGAAGTCGTAGCCTGCGGTCACGGTGCCGTTGGCCGTCAGTTCGTCGCTGGTGCGGCCCAGAACGGTCAGGTTGAACGCATCGCCGCCGCCGCTTTCGCTATAGCCATTCTCCTTGAGGCGGTAATAGTCGATGCCGACCGCGGGACGTAGGCCGAAACGGCCCATCTGCCACTGATAGGATGCCCCCGCTGTGCCCGACAGCAGCGTGCCGTTCCAGTTGCCATTGGCCGTGCGGACGACATCGCCGCTTTCGAAATGGCGGCTGCCGTCGAACTTGATGCGCGCGGCAGACAGGCGGGCGAAACTGAGGAACGGACCCCATTGACCGCGCCAGTGCGCCGCCAGTTCGAACTGGTCGGAATCGACCGTATTGTTCGAACCGCCGCCACTGTCGCTGCCATGGATATAGGCGAAGGAGCCACCGAACGCACCGATGTCGCTCAGATATTCCAGGCCCCCGCCCGCGCCCCAGCCGTTGATGTCATAGGAAGCAGTGCTGCCCACGCTCTTGGCGCTGCCAAAGGCGACCTGTTGCAACCAGAAGCCCAGACGCCCGTCCTTGGTGCGGTAGATGCCATTGGGGTCGGACAGGATGCGCGCGGTGGCGCGCGATCCCGCGGTGACCGCTTCGAACGTCCCGCCGGCATGGTCGGGCAGCATCTGGCGCAGGTTGCCGGTCAGCGTCGCCCCGTCGTTGATCGCCAGATAGGCGGCGGCAACATCGGCGTCATTGTCCAGCGCGTTGAAGATCGCCGAATAGGCGCTGGCGGTCGATCCGCTCAGCCCCAAGTCCGACACGGTCTTGGCCGCGATCGAGAGGGTGACGGTGCCCGTCGTGCTGTTCCCGGCGATGCTGCCCTTGAAGATATAGGGCAGCAGCGTGGTCGCGCCGAGGGTCGGCGATCCGCTGAGCGATCCGGCGCGCACGATGACATAGTCGCCCGCCGATCCGCCGACTTCGGTCAGGTTGACTTTCACCAGCGATCCGCTGGCGAAGCTGGCCGCGCCCGCAACGGTATAGACGGTGTTGGCACCGGTGGCGGCATCAATGGTGACGCCGATGGTCGACGTGCCGTTTGCGGCGAGCGAGGCGAGCGCCACGGTGCCGGTGGTAGTGGCGTTGAGCGTGCCGCCATTCAGGGTCACAGCCACGTTACCGCCATTGCTGAGCGCGCCGGACAGGGACGATGTACCGCCCAGCGTCAGCGTGCCCGCGCCGCCGGCGAAATCGACCGCGCCGGTGACGTTGGCGGTGCCCGCCAGCGTCAGGCTGTTCGTGCCCGCGCCGAAGGCGATGTTGCCGGTCAGGCTGGACGCGCCGGACAGCGACAAGCTGTCGTTGCCTGCGCCCATAGCCAGGTTGCCGGTGATGGCCCCGGCCGACACGGTCAGCGCGTCATTGCCCGATCCCAGGCGAATGTCGCCGACAATGCTGGGGGCGGTGGCCGTTGCGGAGGCCGCCGCTTGGGTCAAGGTGACGCCGCTGCTGTTGGCGGTCAGGTCGATCGCGATATTCGATCCGGTCTTGCCGCCCGACGCACTGATCTTGCCGGTGTTGGCCAGGCTGGACACGGTGCCCGACGAATCGAGGATCGCGGTGGCCGCGCCTTTCTCCGTGCTGGCGGCCGATGCGTCCACGGTGCCGCTGACCTTGATCGCGGTCACCGAAGCGCCTGCGTCGATCACCAGGCCGCGCGCCGACGTTCCGTCCTTCGACGATCCGCTGGCCGCCACTGTGCCGCTGATGTCGATCGTATCGGCGCTGGCCCCTGAACCCAGGCGCATGGCGGTGGCGTTGCTGTCGTAAGAGGCGGCGGCGACGGTGCCGCTGATTTGCACGCCCTTGGCGATCGATACGTCGCCGCCCAGGCCGCCGATGACGAGGCCGTTGGCGGCGACGCCGTCATAGATGCCGTAGCCCGCGATGCCGCCCTTTACGATCAGGCCATATCCCGTATTGCCCGCAACGACCGCGCCGATAGCGGTATCGACGTCCGCCGCGCCGATCTGAACCGCCGCCGCCGATCCGTAGGTGGCGACCGATGCGGTGCCTTCGCTACTGTCGGTCAGGCCGTCGCCATCGACGTCGGGCTTGGTGCTGTCGAGCGTCGGGGGGATGTCGAAAATGATGCCGCCGGTCACATTGCCCGCGATCACGACAGCCGATCCGCCCTGTAGCAGATCGTCCGCATCCAGCTTCGTGACATCGGTGGGGCGGGTCGTGCTGCGATATCCGGTACTGACGATCGTGCCCTGGATTTTGACCGCGCCGGTGACGTCGCCCAACAGCGCCGCGCCGATGCTGTTGGCACCCTGGACCGACGTGGAACCGCGCAGCGTGACATTGCCGACCACGTCATTGGCGACCACGCCATAGCTGTTGTCGCCGATCACGCTGGTGGTGCCGCTGGTCGACAGGTTGCCGGTCAGCGCGCCGTCGAGGCGGATAGCGGCCGACTGGTTGCCCTCTATCGTGATCGTGCCGCTATGATCGATATTGCCCGTATGGGCGGCACCGGACTGGACCCAGATGGCGGTCTTGCCCGACCCCTTGGCGAAGGCGCCTTCAATGTCGCCATCCTTGTCAGTGTCGGTCGCGGTATAATCTTCCGTCAGCGTGATGGTGCCGCTGTTGGTGATATTACCGGTGGTGCCGGGCGCGATCAGGATGCCGGTGACGTTGTTCGCGTCGTTGATGGTGATGGTGCCCGCGTTCGACACCTTGTTGTTGCTGTCGACCGTGACGGCCGTGCCGCTGGTCAGCTTGATCGATCCCGCCGAACTGATGGTGATGTCGTCCCGTCCGCCGTTGGCCACGGTGGAAGTCTTGACGGCAGCGGTCGTGGCGGTGGCGATGGTGGTTTCGGCCGCGGCATGGGCCACGGTAAGGGCCACGAGCACGGGCGCGATCGCCGTGCAGGCCAGTAGATGTCGCATGATGTCTCCTCTGCGTATCGCGCTGTATCAAGTGCGCGCGTGCGCATGGGACGACGCCGGACCGTGGCTTCCGTCAGGCAATGCGATGAATGGTTGTTCAGATTCATTCGAGGGTGATTTTTCGCCAACCCCCGTTCACCCTGAGTAGGGACTGAGCGAAGACGAAGGCCCGTATCGAAGGCTCAGTGCATTGCGCCATCCTTCGATACGCCATTTCGACAAGCTCAATGGCTACTCAGGACGAACGGCGGGAATAAGCCCAAATCCAGAACGTCAGAAAGCGAAATCGATTCCGACGCGCACCGTCCGGGGACGCAGCGGCGTGTAATAGTCGGTGCGCAGGTCGAACGGCGTGCCGAGCGAAAACCGGTTGCCGTTGCTGTCGAGCAGGTTGATCAACGACAGCGAATATTGCACCGGCCCGCGGGCCAGGCTGGCGGACAGGCTGGTATCGACATAGTCGCCCTGGGTCTGGCCCAATATCGGGCCGACGCCCAGCCGCGACTTGCCGACATAGCGGGCCGATCCGGACAGGTGGAACCGCATGTCGTCGCCTACCCGTGCGTTATAATCAACGGCGATCCGGCCACCCAGATTGGCGACATTGGGCAGCGTCAGCGACCGGCCATCATAGGATAAAGCGCGCACAAACTCGTTGGGCTGGGTCAGGCGGCTGTCATTATAGATGACGCTGCCGTCCAGCGTGATCACCTGCGTCGGCCGCACGACGATGCGTCCTTCGACCGTGTAGATGCGCCCGTCGCCGATATTGGCGGTGGTGGGCAGGCCGATACGGTCGGTGACGTCGGCCTGGATGTTGCGCCAGTCGGTATAGGCGACATTCGCGCTGGCGGCGAAAATGTCGCGGCCCGGTACGCCCTTGCGCGCGCCGATCTCCACGGTCGACACGCGGTCATTCTGGAACCGGCGCACCCGCTGGTCATCGACCGCCAGGCCGCCGGGGCGGAAGCCCTGCTGGAAACGGGCATAGAGCGTGACGTCGGGGATGGCGTCGGTCAGCAGCGATGCGGAGGGCAGGAAGATCGTTTCGCTGCGGTCGGCCTGCGCCTCCGCCCGCGCCAGTTCGCTGTCGGAAAGGGCGGCGACCGGATCGAGCGCCTCACCCGACAGGCGGCTGTTGGTCAGGCGGCCGCCAAAGGTCGCGATCAGCCCCTTGACCGGTTCGAAGGAGGCTTCGCCGAACAGCGTCGCTTCCTTGACCATGTTGCGCACGCCGGTCGCTGGCGCGGCCATGCCGCGCCCGAACATCGCGACGCCAGGGATGATCACGGGCTGCATTTCGGCAGTGCCGAAGGAGGTGAGCGATCGATTGAGGTCGGATGTGCTTTGCAGATAGGATGCGCCCAATATCCAGCCCAGCCCATTGTCCAGGTCGCGCACAAGCCGGTTTTCGGTCGAGAAGATTTCAACCTTGTTGCGCTGACGGAACAAAGCGGGCGGGCCGCCCGGCTGGGTCGCGTCATAGCTTTCGGCCAGGACATGGCGGACATAGCCGGTGGACGACACGAAGCGCAGGCTGTCCCACTGTTTTTCGATCCGCAGATTGGCCAGCAGATAGTCCGATTGATAGGGCTGCGCGACGGCCGACGCGCGTTGCAGACGACCGACCGATCGGGTCGCATATTGGGCGTCGTCGCCGTCGATATGCTGGTAGACGCCGTTCAGGTCGATGGTCCAGTCCGCGTCCGGCGCGAAGCGCAGCGCGGCGCGGCCGCCATAGGTGCGGGTGCGGTTGACGTCGTCCTCGCCGCGATTGACGTCGTCGATATAGCCGCCATCTTGCACGCCATAGCCGACGACGCGCAGCGCCAGTTTCTCCGACACGATCGGGATATTGAGCGTCGCGGACAGGTCGCCGCCCGGATCGCCATGCTGGGTGGCGGACAGGCCGGCCGACATCTGCCCGCCATATTCGGCTAGGTTTGGCGCATTGGGCATGACGCGGATGATGCCGCCCAGTGATCCTGCGCCATAGAGCGTGCCCTGCGGTCCTTCCAGCACCTCGACCCGCCCGACGTCGTAGAGTTTGAGGTCAGGGTCGGGCGCGGCATAGTTCAGGCGCATGTCGCCCAGATATTGGCCGGTGGTCGCCTGGGTCGGGCCGGCGACGCCCGAATCCGCGATGGCGCGGATGAACAGCTTGTTGCGGCCCGCGCCGGCATGGGTGGAACTCAGGCTCGCAACGCGCGCCAGCAAAGTGGCGGTGCCGCCCGCCGCCTCTGCCGTGCTGAACAGGCGGCTGTCCAGCGCCTCCACCATCCCGGCATAGCGGGGGAGCGGCGTGTCGCGCTTCGACGCGGTGACGATAATTTCTGCGGCGGGCTGATCAGCGACCGGAGCGGCCTGGATCGGGGCAGGCGCTGCAACTGGGGAGGGGCGCGTGACGCGGGCGCTTATGATGCGCCAGCCATTGCCGCCGATCCGCTGCGCCTTCGCGCCGCTGCCCTTGAGCAGTTGCTTGAGCGCTGTCTCCGCGCTCATCCGGCCCTGGATCGCGGGGGTGCGGATGCCCGCGAGCGACTGGTCCGACATGCCGATGCTGGCGCCGGTTTGACGGCCAAGCGCTATCGCCGCCTCGCCCAACCTGCCGGGGGCGATGCTGATAGCCTGTCTTTCCGCCCCTGATGCGGGCGTTGCCGTCGCTAAGACGATCGCGATTGCGGGGGCGGTGACGATAAGGAGGTCAGCTCTGCGGCCCATTCCCTTCCTTAGTCGGCCCTTCCTGCAAGAGCCAGCCATCGCCCCGACGCACGGCGGTCAGGCCCATCAGCGGCGCGGCTTGCGCAAAGAACAGCGCCGGATCGCGGTCCAGCCGGATCGTGCCGGTGAAGCGCATCGCCCGCGCGCCCGGCGTCGCGGTCAGCGTGACGCCCAGCGACCGGCCGATATCCTGGCTGATGTCGCCCACAGCGGCATTGGCATAGACCAGCCGACCCTGGCGCCAGCTGGCGACGGCGGCAGGGGCGATGTCCATGACGCGCAGGCCCTGCGCGTCCTCTGCCAGCGCGCGACCGGCGCGCAGGGCAATCGCTTCGGCCTGCGGATTGTAGATCACCTTGCCTTCGGACACGCCGATGCGGGTCGCGGCGTCGGTATGGACGATGTTGAAGACGGTCCCGGCATCCTCGAACACCGTGTCGCCCACGGTCACGCGGAACGGATTGGCTTCGTCATGGCGCACGGTGAAGGCGGCCTCGCCCGTATCGAGCGCCGCGAAACGCGCATCCTTCCTGTCGAAGCGCATGGTCGTGCCGCCGTTCAACTCGACGGTGGTGCCGTCGTCCAGCGCGATGACGCGGGTTTCGCCGGGGCGTGTGGTGACGCTGTAGATGTCGCTGCGGTTCAGGACAGCGATGGAGACAGTTGCGACCAGCGCCGCGGCAATCGCGCCGCCGCCGATCCAGCGCAGCGGACGCCGCGTGCGCAAGCCCGGATCGTTCGCTGCGACTGGCATGGCGACGGGTTCGGACGGCAGGATGCTGTCCAACTCGCTGTCCGCCAGCATCAGCGCGTCATAGGCGGACGCATGTGCACGGTCAGCCTCCAGCCATGCGGTGAAGGCGTCCCAATCGGCAAAATCAGGATCGCGCGTGCGGACGACCCAGCCCAGCGCCTCCTCGTTTATCATGGCTCCAGCCCCGTTTCTTTTGTGCCCCGTACAAAGGCAGACGCCGCCAGCCTGCTCATTCCGTATCCAGTTTCTGCTTGAGCATCAGCATCGCCCGATAGGCCTTTTGCAAGTCCTTCTCCACCGTGGTCAGGCTGACCCCCAGTTCGTCGGCAATGACGCGCTGCCCGACCCCTTCGATACGAAAGCGGCGGAACACCATTTCGACCCGCGGCCCCAGATCGCGCAGCACCGCGCGGGCTTGGTCCAGTTGTTCGTTGAGGACCATGCGGTCATCGACCGCGATATCCTCGGTCGGGTCCGCCATCACGCCGCCCGCGCCCTCGGCCCAATCCTGTTCGCGCCGTTCGCGCCGGGTGGCGGAGCGATAGCGGTCCAGCATCAGGTTGTTGGCCATGCGATAGAGATAGGGCAGCGGATCGGACACGGGTCCAAGATCCTTGGCCTCCAGCTTCATCCACATATCCTGCAACAGATCCTCGGCATCCTCGCCCGCGCCGCGCGCGCGCAGAAAGCGGAGCAGGGCGGCGCGGTTGGCCATGAAGATTGCGGAGAGGCCGGTGGCCATGCCTGTGGTGGTCCAGTGTATGCGGTTCTGGCGCGTTGCCATAGAGGGGCCAGTGGGGTCTTGGCAACGGCCAAGCTGTTTACCTGCCTGCGTCGCTGGGTTAGCGAAGGCCGGCACGGCAAGAGGATCGGCATGACGGATGGTGTAGACAGGATTGCGTGTCGGGCGGCGGGGATGGACCCGGACCGGCTGGAGGCGCTGGTCGGCTTTCTGGACCAAACCTATCTGGCGACCGGCAAGCTGCCGCATATGCAATTTTTGCTGTCGCGCGATGAACAGCCGTTGGTGGCGGTGACGCGCGGCGCGGCGCGGACGACCGGCGAACCGCTGCGACAAGACGCCCTGTTCCGCATTGCGTCCATGACGAAGCCGATCACCTCGGTCGCCTTCATGATGCTGGTGGAGGCGGGGGCGGTCGCGCTCGATACGCCCGTCGCCGCCGTCGTTCCCGAATTTGCCGACCTGCGCGTGGGACAGGCCAATCGCGCCAAGCCCAAAAGGCCGATGCTGATGATCGACCTGCTGCGCCATACGTCGGGCCTGACCTATGGCCTGCAACGCCAGACGCCGATCGACGCGCGTTATCGCAAGCTCGGCCTCGACGAGTTCCAGCAGAAGCGGACATCCGACCAGTTCGTCGCCGACCTTTCCACCCTGCCGCTGGAATTTTCGCCGGGCGAGCGGTGGAATTATTCGGTGTCGACCGACGTTCTGGGCGTGGTGGTCGAGCGGCTGTCGGGCATGGACCTGGAGACGGTGTTCCGCACCCGCATCTTCGATCCGCTGGCCATGATCGATACGACCTTCGTCCTGCCCGATGACAAGGCGGACCGCATGACCGACGCCTGGCGGCTGGACGAGACGGGCGATCTTGCCATCGCGGATATCGGCGCGCGCAGCGGGTGGCGGCGGACGGGGCGCTTCCTGTCGGGCGGCGGCGGGCTGGTGTCGGGCGTGGCGGACTATCACCGCTTCGCGCGCATGTTGCTGCGCGGCGGCGAACTGGACGGCGTGCGGCTGCTGTCGGCGCAAACGGTGGCGCAGATGCGCAGCAATCAACTGCCGGGCGGCGGCGACCTGTCCACCCTGTCCAGCGCGATGTTCAGCGAAGCGGATTATCAGGACGTCGGCTTTGGTCTGGGTTTCGCCATGGGCATGGACGCCCATGAATATTATTGGGGCGGCGTCTTTTCGACCTATTTCTGGATCGATCCGGTCCACCGGCTCATCGGCATTTTCATGACCCAGCATCTGCCATCCAGCACCTATCCAGTGCGCGCCGAGCTGCGTGCCGGCGTGGCCGAGGCCATGCTGCGGCGATAACGGCGTAAGGTTCCTTTCGAAACGGCTGAAAACAGCCGATATTTCTTGCTGCGCTGCAAAAATGTGCATGGCGCGGCGCTGGGGGCTGTGCCATCATCGGGTTCGACTCAGCGAAGGGGGATCGTGCCTGTGAATCTCAAGGGCCAGACCAAGCTTCCCATACCCGCACCGCGGCAGGTGGACCCGGAAGTCCTGGCCCATGAAATTGTCGAGCGGCTGACTTATCGCATCGGCAAGAATGCGGCCGCGGCCAAGCCGCATGACTGGCTCCACGCCGTCATCCTGGCGATCCGCGACCGGGTGATCGACGCCTGGATCACCTCCACCCAGAAAACCTATGAGGAAGAAGGGCGGCGGGTCTATTATCTGTCCCTGGAATTCCTGATCGGCCGGCTGATGCGGGATGCGGCGTCCAACATGGAAATGCTGGACGACATGCAGGCGGCGCTGGCTTCGCTGGGCGTCGATATCGACATCATCGCCGCGCTGGAGCCGGATGCGGCGCTGGGCAATGGCGGCCTGGGGCGGCTGGCGGCCTGCTTCATGGAAAGCATGGCGACGGTGGATGTACCGGCCTATGGCTATGGCATCCGCTATGTGAACGGCATGTTCCGGCAGGAAATCAGCGACGGTTGGCAGGTCGAACTGCCCGAAAACTGGCTGGCGCACGGCAATCCATGGGAGTTTGAGCGGCGCGAAGCGAGTTACGAGATCGGCTTTGGCGGGCGGGTCGATCCGGCCGAGGGCGAGAATGCCGGGCCGCACCAGATGCGCTGGCGACCGGCCGAACGGGTGATCGCGACCCCCTATGATACGCCGATCGCGGGCTGGCGCGGCAAGCGGATCAATACGCTGCGCCTCTGGGAAGCGCAGCCGATTGATCCGATCCTGCTCGACAAGTTCAACGCCGGCGACCATATGGGCGCGCTGGCCGAGAGCAACCGGGCGGAATCGCTGACCCGCGTCCTGTATCCTGCCGACAGTTCCGCGGCGGGCCAGGAATTGCGGTTGCGGCAGGAATATTTCTTCTCCTCCGCCTCGCTCCAAGACATCGTCCGGCGGCATATCCAATATTTCGGCAGCATCCTGACCCTGCCCGACAAGGCGGCGATCCAGCTCAACGACACCCATCCGGCGGTCGCGGTGGCGGAACTGATGCGCATCCTGCTGGACGATTATGGCGTGGATTTCGCCGAGGCGTGGGACATAACCCGGCGCACCTTCAGCTACACTAACCACACGCTGCTGCCCGAAGCGCTGGAAAGCTGGCCGGTGCCGCTGTTCGAACGGCTGCTGCCCCGGCATATGCAGATCGTCTATGCGATCAACAGCAAGCTGCTGGGCGAAGCCCGCCGTCTCAAAGCGGAAGATGGGTCGGCCCAGTTCACCGACGACGCGATCGGCACGATATCGCTGATCGATGAAGGCGGGGATCGGCGCGTGCGCATGGGCAACTTGGCCTTTGCCGGGTCGCACAGCGTCAATGGCGTGTCGGCGCTGCACACCGACCTGATGAAGGTCACGGTCTTTGCCGACTTGCACAAACTCTATCCCACGCGGATCAACAACAAGACCAACGGCGTCACCTTCCGCCGCTGGCTGATGCAGTGCAATCCGGGCCTGACTGGCCTCATCCGCGAGGCGATCGGTGATCGCTTTCTGGACGATCCGCAAGCGCTGCGCGACCTGGACGGTTTTGCCGACGATAGCGGGTTTCAGGAGAAATTCCTGGCGGTGAAGCGCGCCAACAAGGCAGCCCTGTCGGACCTGCTGCGCAAGCGGTTCAATGCCCGGATCGACCCTGCTGCGCTGTTCGACATCCAGATCAAGCGCATCCACGAATATAAAAGGCAGTTGCTCAACATCGTGGAGGCCGTGTCGCTCTACGACCAGATCCGCTCGCACCCGGAGAAGGACTGGGTGCCGCGGGTCAAGCTGTTCGGCGGCAAGGCGGCGTCGAGCTATCACAATGCCAAGTTGATCATCAAACTGGCCGGCGACGTCGCCCGCGCGGTCAATCATGATCCCGCGGTGCAGGGGCTGCTCAAGCTGCAATTCGTGCCCAATTACAATGTGTCCATGGCGGAGGTGATGATCCCCGCCGCTGACCTGTCCGAACAGATTTCGACCGCCGGCATGGAAGCGTCCGGCACCGGCAACATGAAGTTCGCGGTCAATGGCGCGCTGACCATCGGCACGCTGGATGGCGCCAATGTCGAAATGCGCGATCATGTGGGCGCGGATAATATCATCATCTTCGGTCTGACCGCGCAGGAGGTGAACGACCAGCGCGCCGGCGGCTACGTCCCGCGCGATGTGATCGGCCAGAGCCGCGAACTGGGCCAGGCGCTCGATGCGATCGCCAGCGGCGTCTTCTCGCCCGACGACCCGGACCGCTATAAGGGGCTGGTGCAGGGATTATATGATCATGACTGGTTCATGGTCGCGGCCGATTTCGACAGCTATTCCGCGGCCCAGCGGCAGGTCGATGCGCTCTGGATGGACCAGTCGCTCTGGGCGAAGAAGGCGATCCACAATGTCGCGCGCATGGGATGGTTCTCGTCCGACCGCACGATCCGCGAATATGCGGCCGAAATCTGGAAAATCACGCCATGAGCGTAAGCGAGGGATAGGGTGGCGTTGACGCCGGAACAGATCGACCGGCTGGTTACGGGCCTTGACGACGATCCCTTCGCCACGCTTGGTGTGCATCCGGCTGGCACCATAGATGGGAAGGGGGATTTCACCGCCTGCCTGCTGATGCCCGAAGCGGTCCGCGTGACGGCGCAGACGCTGGACGGCAAACCGGTCGGCGATCTGGCGCAGGTCCATGGCGACGGATTGTTCTTTGGCAAGGTCGCGATCCGCAAGCGTCAGCCGCTGCGCTATGTCGCCACCTTCGGCGAGGGCGGCGCCTATGCGATGATCGATCCCTATGGCTTCGGTCCGGTGCTGGGGCCGATGGACGATCATTATCTGGCGCAAGGATCGCACGGCCGCCTGTTCGACAAGCTCGGCGCGCATGTCATGACGCACGAAGGCGTCGAGGGAACGCATTTCGCGGTCTGGGCGCCTAATGCGCGACGCGTGTCCGTGGTCGGCGACTTCAACCGCTGGGATGGCCGGCGCGGGCTGATGCGCCGTCGCGCCGATGCGGGCCTTTGGGAGATTTTCCTGCCCGAAGTCGGTCCGGGCAGCGTGTACAAGTTTGAGATTATCGGCGCGGACGGCGTGCGCCTGCCGCTCAAGGCCGATCCCTATGCCTTCAAAAGCGAATTGCGGCCCTCCACCGCATCGATCGTCGCTGTGCCGCTGGATCACAAATGGGGCGACGATCGCCATCGCCAACATTGGCGGACCACCGACGCCCGTCGCCAGCCGGTGTCGATCTACGAAGTCCATGCCGGGTCGTGGCAGCGCGACGACGCGGGCGATTTCCTGAGCTGGGACGAACTGGCCAACCGCCTGATCCCCTATGTCGTCGGCATGGGCTTCACCCATATCGAATTTCTGCCGATCAGCGAATATCCCTATGATCCCAGTTGGGGATATCAGACGCTGGGCCTGTACGCGCCGACCGCGCGGTTCGGCGATCCGGCGGGGTTCGCGCGCTTTGTGGACGGGGCGCATCGGGCGGGTGTAGGCGTCATTCTGGACTGGGTGCCGGCGCATTTCCCGACCGACGAACATGGCCTGGCGCATTTCGACGGCACGGCGCTCTACGAACATGCCGACCCGCGCAAGGGGTTCCACCCAGACTGGAACACCGCCATCTATAATTTCGGCCGGCGCGAAGTATCGCAATTCCTGGTCAACAATGCGCTGTTCTGGGCCGAGCGCTATCATGTCGATGGCCTGCGGGTCGATGCGGTCGCGTCGATGCTTTACCTCGATTATTCGCGCAAACCCGGCGAATGGGTGCCCAACGACCATGGCGGCCGGGAAAATGTGGAGGCCGTCGCCTTCCTCCAGCAGATGAACAAGGCGCTGTATGGCGCGCAGCCCGGCATCATGACCATCGCCGAGGAATCGACCAGCTGGCCCGGCGTGTCGAAGCCCGTCCACACCGGCGGGCTGGGCTTCGGCTTCAAATGGAATATGGGCTTCATGCACGACACGCTGCGTTATTTGCAGCGTGATCCGGTGCATCGCGCCCATCATCATGACGACATCACCTTTGGCTTGCTCTACGCCTTTACCGAGAATTTCGTGCTGGCGTTGAGTCATGACGAGGTGGTGCATGGCAAGGCGTCGCTGCTGCACAAGATGCCCGGCGACGACGCACAGAAATTCGCAACGCTGCGGGCCTATTATGGCTTCATGTGGGGCTATCCGGGCAAGAAGCTGCTGTTCATGGGACAGGAGTTTGCCCAGCGCGACGAATGGAGCGAAGAGCGCCCGCTCGACTGGGATCTGCTCGACCATGGGCCGCATCTGGGCGTGCAGCGGCTGGTGAGCGACCTCAACCATCTCTACCGGTCACGTCCTGCGCTGCATGAGCGCGATTGCGAGCCGGAGGGGTTCGAATGGGTGCTGGTCGATGGCGCGGCGGATTCGATCTTCGCCTGGCAACGGCGCGCGCCGGGCGTCCGGCCGATCGTCATCATCAGTCATTTCACCCCGATGCTGCGCCATGGCTATCGTATGCGCCTGCCGTCGGGCGGGCGGTGGCGCGAGATATTGAACAGCGACGCGGCCGATTATGGCGGCAGCGGCGCGGGCAATATGGGTCAGGTGCAGGCGGATGAGGAAGGATGGGCCAACATCACCATCCCGCCCTTTGCAACCTTGATGCTGGAACTGGATTATTGAACACCGACGGCGCGTGCAGGCAGTCGCGGGTAACGCAAGGAGAGGCTTAATGCAGACGAGACATCAGCCGATCGCGCGTGACGCCATGGCCTATGTGCTGGCCGGCGGACGCGGTAGTCGGCTGGCCGAACTGACCGACAAGCGCGCCAAGCCCGCCGTCCACTTCGGTGGCAAAGCGCGGATCATCGATTTCGCGCTGTCCAATGCGCTCAACAGCGGCATCCGCCGCATCGGCGTGGCGACGCAATATAAGGCGCACTCGCTGATCCGGCATTTGCAACGCGGCTGGAATTTCCTGCGCCCCGAACGCAATGAAAGTTTCGACATCCTGCCCGCCAGCCAGCGCGTGTCGGAAAGCCAATGGTATGAAGGCACCGCCGACGCGGTGTTCCAGAATATCGACATCATCGAAAGCTATGCGCCCGAATATATGGTGCTGCTGGCCGGCGACCATGTCTATAAAATGGACTATGAGTTGATGCTGCAACAGCATGTCGACAGCGGCGCGGACGTTACCGTCGGCTGCCTCGAGGTGCCGCGGATGGAGGCGGTCGGCTTTGGCGTCATGCATGTCGATGAGAAGGACGTCATCACCGACTTCATCGAAAAGCCCAAAGACCCGCCCGGCATCCCCGGCCAGCCCGACATGGCGTTGGCGTCGATGGGCATCTACGTCTTCCAGACCAAATTCCTGATCGAACAATTGCGTCGTGACGCCGACGATCCCAAGAGCAAGCGTGATTTCGGCGGCGATATCATCCCCTATATCGTCAAGCATGGCAAAGCGGTGGCGCACCGCTTCTCCAGCAGTTGCGTCCGCGCCGAAAGCGAGCTGGAGCCTTATTGGCGCGACGTCGGCACGATCGACGCCTATTGGCAGGCGAGCATCGACCTGACAGACGTCGTCCCCTCGCTCGACCTCTATGACCGTAGCTGGCCGCTATGGACCTATTCGGAAGTCACGCCGCCCGCCAAGTTCGTGCATGACGAAGACGGCCGTCGTGGGTCCGCCACATCGTCCCTGGTGGCGGGCGGCTGCATCGTGTCCGGCTCCTCGCTGCATCGCAGCCTGCTGTTTTCCGGCGTGCGCACTCATAGTTTTTCGTCGGTGACGGAAAGCGTCATCATGCCTGATTGCGAGATCGGGCGCGGGGCGCGGTTGCATAAATGCGTGCTGGATTCTGGGATCATCATTCCGCCGGGCCTCATCATCGGCGAACATCCCGAAGACGATGCGCAGCGCTTCCGTCGCACGGACAGCGGCATATGCCTGGTGACGCAGCCGATGATCGACCGGCTGGTGGCCTGACCCGCGCCATGATGATCAAGCTGCTGTCGGTCGCGTCCGAAATCTATCCGCTGATAAAGACCGGGGGGCTGGCCGATGTCGCGGGCGCGCTGCCCGGCGCGCTGGCGGGGCAGGGGGTGCAGGTACGCACGCTCATCCCCGGCTATCCCGCCGTCATCGCCCGGCTGGGCAAGGCGAAGCCGGTGCGCCGCTACGACGATCTGTTCGGGGCGAGCGCCAGCGTGCTGGCGGCGACGGTCGACGGCCTGGACCTGGTGGTGCTCGACGCGCCCGACTTTTTCGCAAGAGAAGGCGGCCCCTATGGCGATCATGGCGGCAATGACTGGAGCGATAATTGGCGACGCTTCGCCGCCCTGTCGCGCGCAGGGGCGGATATCGCGGCGGACGGGGTGAAGGGGTGGCGGCCCGACATCGTCCATGTCCACGACTGGCAGGCGGCAATGACCGCCGCCTATATGCGCTTTGGCCCGGCGGCGCAGGTGCCCAAGGTCGTGACGATCCACAATCTCGCCTTCCAGGGGCGGTTCAGCGCGGGCATATTCCCCGACCTCGGCCTGCCGCCCGAAGCCTGGGGCGTGGACGGCGTCGAATATTATGGCGGCACCGGCTATCTGAAGGCGGGGCTGGTATCGGCCGACGCCATGACCACGGTTAGCCCCAGCTATGCGCAGGAAATCCGGTCCGCGGTCCATGGCATGGGGCTGGATGGCCTGATCAACGGCCGGGTCGATCGGCTGCACGGCATATTGAACGGGGTCGATACCGATATCTGGAACCCGGCGACCGACGACCTGATCGCCAAGCCGTACAGCATGAAGGCGCTGGCCGGGCGGGCGGCGAACCGCCGTGCGCTTGAACGACGGTTCGGGCTGGATCATGATGGCGCGCCGATCTGCATCATCGTCAGTCGCCTGACCTGGCAGAAGGGCATGGACATGATGATCGAAGCGGCCGAACATCTTGTCGCGCTGGGGGGCAAGCTGGCGGTGCTCGGATCGGGCGATCATCCGCTGGAAGGCGCGCTACTGGGCGCTGCGGACCGGCATCGCGGGCGGATCGGCGTGCAGATCGGCTATGACGAGCCGCTGTCGCACCTGATGCAGGCGGGCGGTGACGCCATATTGATCCCCTCGCGCTTCGAACCCTGCGGACTGACCCAGCTTTACGCGCTGCGCTATGGCTGCGTGCCGGTGGTGGCGCGGGTCGGTGGGCTGGCCGATACGGTGATTGACGCTAATGAGGCCGCGGTGGGCGCGGGCGCGGCAACGGGTATCGTCTTCACGCCGTCCGATCCGCTGGCGCTGCATGGCGCGATCAACCGGCTGATGGATCTGCATGGCGACAAGGCGGCGTGGCAGGCGATGCAGCGCGCGGGGATGCGCGCCGACTTTTCCTGGACCAACAGTGCTGCGAAATATGCGGACCTGTATCGGTCGTTGATCGCGGAGGCGGCGTGAAGCCGGGCGTGCTGGTGGGGCCAAGCGGCACGCGCTTTTGCGTCTGGTCCCCCGATGCGAGCCAATTATGGCTTTGCCTGTTCGACAGCGAAGATCGCGAAACCCGCCTGCCGATGCTGCGCGATGCGGACGGCTGCTGGCATGTCGAGTCGGCGGGCGTCGGCGCGGGCGCGCGCTACGGCCTGCGCGCCGATGGCCCCTATGATCCGGACGCGGGCCTGTGGTTCGACCCCGACAAGCTGCTGCTCGATCCCTATGCGCCGGCGATCGACCGGGCGTTTCACTATGATCCGGCGCTGGGCGCGCCGCGTGGGCGCGGGCGCGACACCGCGCCGCTGATGTCCAAGGGCGTCGTTGCGGCCGCCGTTGAACCGCTACCGCCGGAACCGCCGCGCTTCGCGCCGGGCGGGCTGATCTACGAAGTGCAGGTGCGCGGCTTCACCATGCTGCATCCTGACATCCCGCAAGCGCAGCGCGGCACCATCGCCGCGCTCGCCCATCCGGCGGTGATCGCGCATCTGCAAAGCCTGCATGTGTCGGCGATCGAGCTGATGCCGATCAACGCATGGATCGACGAGCGGCATCTAGGGCCGCTGGGCCTCACCAACTATTGGGGCTATAACCCGGTCAGCTATTTCGCGATCGACCCGCGGCTGGCGCCTGGCGGCATGGCGGAATTGCGGGCGACCGTGGCCGCGCTGCATGAGGCCGGGATCGGCGTCATCCTCGACATGGTCTATAATCATGACGGCGAAAGCGACGCGCAGGGGCCGACCCTGTCGCTGCGCGGACTGGATGCGCATGGCTATTTCCGCCACGATGCCGATGGGGGCCTCATCAACGATACCGGCACCGGCAACAGCATCGCCTGTAACGCGCCGGTCGCGCGCCGGCTGATCCTCGATTCGCTGCGCTATTTCGTGGCGCAGGCTGGAATGGACGGGTTCCGCTTCGACCTTGGCCCGGCGCTGGGGCGGATGGAGGACGGCTTCGATCCCCATGCGCCGTTGCTGGATGCAATACGCGCCGATCCGCTGCTGGGCGACCGCATCATGATCGCCGAACCCTGGGACATCGGGCCGGGCGGCTATCAATTGGGTAATTTCGGCGAAGGGTGGCTGGAATGGAATGACCGCTATCGCGACGACATGCGCCGCTTCTGGCGGGGCGATGCAGGAACGCTGGGCGCGTTCGCAACGCGTCTGGCCGGATCGTCGGATATTTTTGGCGGGGGCATGACCCGCAGCGTCAATTTCCTCGCCGCGCATGACGGCTTCACCCTGGCCGACCTCACCGCCTACGAACAACGGCATAATGACGCCAATGGCGAACAGAATCGCGATGGCCATGGCGAAAATTTCAGCTGGCACAACGGGGTCGAGGGGCCGAGCGACGACCCGGCGGTGCAGGCTGCGCGGGTGCGAGATATCAAGGCATTGCTCGCCACCCTGTTTGCGTCGCGCGGCGCGATCATGCTGACGGCGGGCGACGAGTTCGGCCGGACCCAGCAAGGCAACAACAACGCCTATGCGCAGGATAATGCGATCGGCTGGATCGATTGGGAGGGACGCAATCGCGATCTGGAGGCGCATAGTTTCGCGGTGGCGGCGCTGCGGGCGGAGACGCCCGATCTGCGCGGCGTAACGCTGCTGTCCGACGCCGACGTGGAATGGCTGGACGAGGACGGACAGGCGCTGACTGTGGGCCAGTGGGAAGACCCGTCACGCCGCCGCGTGACGATGCGCTATCGGGCGAGCGGGGTCGCGATCTGCGTCAATGGCCACGCGGAATCCTGCCGCTTTCATATCGCGGACGGCGCTATCGAAGTGGGCGGCCGCTCCGTCGCGCTGATGCGACCGGAACGATGATGGTGAGTCCAGCTGGGTTCGAACCAGCGACCTACTGATTAAAAGTCAGTTGCTCTACCGACTGAGCTATGGACCCCCGAAGCGGTGGAGGTTGCCCTAAAGGCGGCGGGGCGGATGGTCAACTCTTTGGGGCGGCTTTTTGTAACCGCGCATGCAGATGGCGGACGGTGATCGCGAGATGCGGGTCGCGCCAGCCGGGGGCGACCGCCAGCAGCGGCGTCAGCACGAAGCTGCGGGTGCGATAGGCGGCATGGGGAATGGTCAGCGTCCGGCTGCGCCACATGCCGCCCGACCAGAGGATGATGTCGATATCGACGCTGCGCGCCCCCCAGCGGCGATAGCGGCGGCGGCCCAGCCTGTTTTCGATACCTTTCAGGAACGCCAGCATCGCGGGCGGTGACAGCGCGCTTTCGACCAGGATCGCGCCATTGGCGAACCGGCGCGCCGAGGGACCGAGCGGCGGCGTGGAAAGTGTGGGAGATCGCCGCAGCACCTGCGCCTGTTCGGCGATCATCGCTATGGCCTCCGCCAGCAGCCGCGCAGGCGTGCGCCGCGCGGACAGCGGCCGGTTCGATCCCAGCGCCAGCGCATAGAGATGGGGCGCGTCTATCGAACCCCATCCCTGGCCTGCACCTTCATCTGCGCATAGCTGGCCTCGCGCGCGTCGATCGGCAGCGACAGCAGATAGCGCAAGGCGTCCTTATAGGTCAGGAAGGGGCGATCGTCCGCCATGACGGGGATGGTGCGTCCGTTATACAGCCGCTTCAGCAACCGCTTTTGCGGCCGGCTGAGGTCGTCGGGCTGACCGGTCGCGTCTTCGCTATCAGTCGTGTCCATTCAGATATCCTGCGCGATCCGGCCATAGAGATCGGGCCGCCGATCGCGAAAGAAGCCCATGCCCGCGCGGTGGGTGCGCGCTTTGGCCAGGTCCAGCGTGGCGACCAGCGCGCCTTGGTCCTTCGCGTCCGCTTCGGCGGCGAAATCGCCCCATTCGTCGGTGATGAAGCTGTGGCCGTAGAACAACTGGCCGTCCTCGTCACCGATGCGGTTGGCGGCGATCACCGGCATGCAGTTGCTGACCGCATGGCCGATCATCGCCCGCCGCCACATGCGGCTGGTGTCCAGTTCCGTGTCATAGGGTTCGGAGCCGATCGCGGTGGGATAGAACAGCATTTCCGCTCCCATCAACGCCATGCAGCGCGCCGTTTCGGGATACCATTGGTCCCAGCATATGCCCACGCCAATGGTACCATATTTGGTCGGCCACACCTTGAATCCGCTATTGCCGGGGCGGAAATAATATTTTTCCTCATAGCCCGGCCCGTCGGGAATGTGGCTCTTGCGATAGACGCCCATGATCTCACCTTCGTCGTCGATCATCGCGAGCGAGTTGTAGTGATGCTGGCCGTCGCGCTCGAAAAAGCTGGTCGGGATATAGACGCCCAGTTCCTTGGCGAGTTTGCGCATTGCCTGCACCGCGGGATGCGTATCGGTAGGCTGGGCATTGGCGAACAGGGCCTCATCCTCGACGCGACAGAAATACGGCCCTTCGAACAGTTCGGGCGGCAGGATGATTTTAGCGCCGCGCATCGCGGCCTTGCGCACATGGTCCGCGACCTTGGCGATATTCTCGCCCATATCGTCGGAAAAGCTGAGCTGAAGCGCGGCTACGGTTACTTTTGTCATGTCTGTCCCTGAACCTATCAGACGGATGGCATCTGCTGGCTGCAACAATGGAAGCTGCCGCCGCCGGACAATATGGCATCGCTGCGCAAGCCCACAATATCCCGGCCCGGAAAGAAGGGGCGGAAGGCGTCCAGCGCGGCCTGATCGTTGGGCTGGCCATAGACGGGCACGATGACGGCGGCGTTGCCGACATAGAAATTCATGTAGCTGGCCGGGATCGCCTCCCCATCCACCAGCACCAGGCCGGGGGAGGGGATGTCCACCACCTCGACGCCATGCGCCTGCGCGCGGGCGCGGGCGTCGGCATAGAGGGCGGCGTTGGGATCGTCATCGGTCGTCGCGATCGGCAGGGCTAGTTTGCCCGGCGCGACGAAGCGGGCGAGATTGTCGACATGGCCGTCGGTATGGTCATTGAGCAAACCGTCGCCCAGCCACAGCATGTCGGACAGGCCCAGCGCGCCGGCCAGCAGCGTTTCGATCTTGCCCCGGTCCAGGTCCGGGTTGCGGTTGGGATTGAGCAGGCATTGCTCGGTCGTCACGAACAGGCCGGTACCGTCGGTGTCGATCGCGCCGCCTTCGAACACCCAATGCTGGGTCGAAACCGGCATATCGGTGGTCGCGGCCAGCCGCGCCCCGATATCCTCGTCGCCCGGCATCTGATATTTGCCGCCCCAGCCGTTGAAGCCGAAATCGACCAGCGCCCGACCTCCTGCGCCGTTCAGAACCGCGATCGGCGCGGTGTCGCGCAGCCATACGTCGCCCAGCCTGTGAACGATGACCGATACGCCTGGCGCAACCAGCGCACGGGCGGCGAGCGCATCGGCTTCATTGGCGACGACCAGCCGCACCTCCTCACCCCTGCCGTCGGCTTGGAGGGCGCTGGCGAAGGCGGCGATCTGTTCGCGCGCTTCCTCGAACGCGCCGGGCCATTCGGCAGGGTTGGTCGGAAAGCCGATCCAGGTCCAGTCGTGCGGCGCCCATTCGGCGGGCATACGGAAAGTCATGGCTTTATCCTTGCTCGACCGGGAGCCGATCCGTGATAGCGGGAGTTGCGCGCGCTCCATAGCGTGCCGGATCGCGTGTGGACAGAGGGCGAAGGCCATGAAGAGACAAGTTTCGATCCTTGCTGCGGCGCTGCTGCTGGCGCTGCCAGTCATTAGCAACGCGGGTGAGTTGCCTGACTGGCTGACCGGGGAATGGTTGCAGAAGCGCGACGATCGCTGGACCGAGGAGGTGTGGACGCTGCCGCGCGGCGGCACGATGATCGGCGTCGGGCGAACAGGGCGCGGAGAAACGCTGCGGTCGTGGGAGGTGATGCGCATCGTGCGCGCGGCTGACGGATCGCTGACCCTGCATGCCGCGCCCGAAGGTGGCCCCGCAACCATCTTCCCCGTCGTCGCGGAAGGGGTGCGGGACATCAGCTTCGCCAACCCAAACCATGATTATCCCCAACGCATCCGTTACTGGCGGGAGGGACGGCTGCTGATGGCCGAAACCGCCAAGATGGACGGCAGCCAGGCCCAGAACTGGACCTATACGCCGGCCGGGGAGTGACGCATCGAGCCCCGGAAGGGCGTGCTCCTGCGTAGGCAGGAGCACGATAGCGTTTATTGCCCAGTCCGATCCTTGTCGCGGATGGCGCGAAATTCGTCGCCGTCCACCCAGTTGGGCCAATCGGTCGTTGTCGCCAGATCGCGGCCGACATTGTAATAGAGTTTCAGGTCGGCCTGCACACCGGTCCAGTCCCAACTGGCGTCATATTCGTCCTTGGGACCATGATAGCGGTTGGTGGTATAATCCTCCGCCGCGGCCAGCCCCGCCGCGGTGCCGCCCTTCACCAGATCCTCGCCGCCTTCGAAATAGAGCATCGGCACGCCATGTTTGGCGAAGCTGAAATGGTCCGAACGATAATAGAAGCCCTTTTCAGGGGTCGGTTCCAGCGTCGATACCCGGTCCTGCGCGGACAAGGCCCGGTCGAGATAGCCGTCGAGCTGCGACTTGCCCTTGCCGATCACCACGACATTTTTCGCCAGGCCCGCGACGCTGAGCGCATCCATGTTCACGCCGCCCACCGTCTTGGCGAAGGGGAAGACGGGGTTGTTGCCATAATAGGCCGATCCCAGCAGCCCCGATTCCTCGGCCGTCACCGCCAGGAACACCTGGCTGCGGTCGGTCGGCCCGGCCTGCACATTGGCCTGCGCCAGCGCGACCAGCGCTGCCGTACCGGTCGCGTTATCGACTGCGCCATTGCAGATGTCGTCGCCGTCCGGCGCGGCCTGGCAATGGCCTAGGTGATCCCAATGGGCGCTGTAGAGGACATATTCATCCGGCCGCGTCTTGCCGGGCAGCAGCGCCACGACATTTTTCGACATATGTTTGCGCAGGTCGTTGTCGAACGAGACATTGGCCTTCACGCCCGTCAGCGGTACCGCCTTGAAGCCCGGCTTCTTCGCCGCCGCCATCTGCGCGTCCAGGTTCAGGCCTGCGCTGGCGAACAGCGCGGCCGCCTTGTCCTTCTGGAGCCAGCCGATGGCCTGACTCTGGTCGGCATTGCCGTTGGCGCTGTCGGCGACATGCTGCGCCCCGGTCCAGCTTGATTGCACGACGTTCCAGCCATAGGCGGCCGGCACCGTGTCATGCACGATGATCGCGGCGGCCGCGCCCTGCCGCGCGGCTTCCTCATATTTATAGGTCCAGCGGCCATAATAGGTCATCGCCCGGCCGTTGAACGGGCCGGTCAACCCCTGCGTTTCATAATCGGGGTCGTTGACTAGGATGACGACCGTCTTGCCCTTCACGTCCAGGCCGGCATAGTCGTTCCACCCCCTTTCCGGGGCGTTGATGCCATAGCCCACGAACACCACCGGGCTGTCCTTGATCGCGATCCTGGGCTGGGTGGTGCGATAGGTGCCGATCACCATTTCCGGGCCATAGGCGGCGGTGACGGCGCTCTTGCCGCCGGTGAAGCTGAGCGGCGAGACATTCTTCGCATTGATCTCGACCAGCGGCACGTCCTGAAACCAGCTGCCCTTGTTGCCGGGTTGCAGGCCGAGCTTGCCAAATTCGGCAGCGAGGAGCGCCAGCGTCTTTTCCTCGCCGGGCGATCCGGGCGCGCGGCCCTCATAGGCGTCGGAGGACAGCTCCTGCACCAGCCGCTTCATCGTATCGATCGACGGCTCTGCGGCAGCGGTGGCGGGCGGCGTGACGGATGCCGCGGCGCGCGGAGCGTCGACACCGTCGGTCGTGCAGGCCGACAGGGCAAGGACGGCGGCGATCGCCGCGATGGAGCTACGCATGGAAGTCACCCTTTGTTTTACGAATGATCAGGTGATGCCACCGCGCGGAGGGAAGGGCAAGCAAGCCAGCTTCCATGTCCGCCCCGCTGCCCCGCCTTGCCAACAAGAGGAGTCTGCCTAGAACGGAATTGGGGCATCTGGGCCATCGCTAACGATCGGCAGTCACAGGGAAAAGGGCGGCATGAGATATCGGCTGTATACTATATTGGCAGTCTTGATGACGGCAGGAATGGCCGGCACGGCACCAGCCGAAGCGCCCGATGACATGGCGAAGCGTTTTGGCGCGCGAGAGGCGGTGGAGCAGGCGAGCCTTTCGCCGGACGGTAATTATGTCGCGCTGGTCCAACCACTGGCGGGACAAGGTGGCGCTGTCTATGTCATCGACCTTCGCGGCTCCGGCCAGTTCAAGCCAACCCGCATCCTTGTGGCGGACGGTAAGCCGGAACGCATCGCATCCTGTTCCTGGGCCAGCGCCAAGCGCCTGCTTTGCACTGTCTTTGGCATGGTCGAATTGGCGATCGGCGACATCGGTCCGGTGTCCAGGGTTCTGGCTATCGATCTGGATGGCCAAAATATGAAGATGCTCGGTACCGGGCGGGGCAATGGCCGCGCGCTCGGTTACGACCTGTTTGGTGGATCGATCATCGACTGGTCGACCGGCGTCGACGGGCATGTTCTGATGACACGGCGCTATGTGCCGGAAGAAACGGTTGGCTCTCGCGCTGCCCAGACCAAAGATGGGCTTGGGGTCGATGACGTCGATAGCGCGACGCTTCGATCAGTGCCGGTGGAGCGGCCGCGCCCGGATGCGGACGGCTATCTGAGCGATGGACGCGGTGCCGTGCGGGTGATGACTGTCCGCACCAGCGATGCCGCCGGTTATGTGCGTGGTCGACAGCGACACTTGTTTCGTCCCAAGGCGGGTGGAGCATGGCAGGCGTTGAGCGAAAGCGATGAGACGGGCAACGGTTTCGAGCCGCACCATGTCGATTTCGATGGCGATCTTGCCTATGGATTGAAGCGGATCAACGGACGGGTCGCGGCGTTCAGCAAATCGCTGGACGGCAAAGCGACGGAGAATTTGTTGTTTGCCCACCCGCAAGTCGATGTGGATGGCTTCGTCACGATTGGCCGCAATCACCGAACGATCGGCGTCACCTATGTCGTCGACAAGCGTGAAGTATTTTATTTCGATCCGGCCATGGCGAAACTGGCCAACTCGCTGGCGAAAGCATTGCCCGACCTGCCGCTGATACGGATCGTCGACGCCAGTCAGGACGAGGGCAAATTGCTGCTATGGGCAGGCAGCGACACCAATGCCGGGCGCTATTTCGTGCTGGATCGTGCCAGCAGCCATATGGAGATCGTCACCGCGGATCGTCCGCAATTGGATGGGGTCCGTACCGCGCAAGTCAAGCATGTGCGCTACCCGGCCGGGGATGGGACGATGATCCCTGCCTATCTGACCTTGCCGCCTGATGGGGCCGCGAAAAATCTGCCAGCGATTGTCATGCCCCATGGTGGCCCGGAAGCGCGGGATGAATGGGGATTTGACTGGATCGCCCAATTTTTCGCAAGCCAAGGCTATGCCGTGCTTCAGCCCAATTTCCGCGGATCGGCAGGTTATGGGCAAAATTGGTTCCAGGACAATGGCTTCAAAAGCTGGCGCACCGCCATTGGGGATGTCGACGATGCCGGTCGCTGGTTGCTGAGCGAAGGGGTGGCGGCACCCGACCGCCTGGCCATCATGGGCTGGTCCTATGGCGGATATGCCGCGCTTCAGTCGGCTGTGACTGAACCCGGCCTGTTCAAGGCGGTCATCGCCGTCGCGCCAGTGACGGACCTGGACCGACTACGCGAAGAACGCCGGAACTGGAGCAATTTTGCGCTGGTCAGCGCCTATATCGGTGATGGCCCGCATATCGAGGCGGGCTCGCCCGCCCGTCATACCGCAGCGTTCAGCGTCCCGGTGTTGATGTTCCACGGTACCAGGGATCGCAATGTATCGTTCCGGCAATCGCGCCTGATGGACGATCGACTGAAAAAGGCGAACAAGGCGTCGGAACTCGTTATCTATGACGGATTGGACCATTATTTGCAGGATAGTGCGGCACGAGCCGATCTGCTCGGTCGTAGTGCCGCTTTCCTGGCCAAGGCGCTGCACCCATGACATGAAAAAGGGCGGCTCCTTGCGGGGCCGCCCTTCTTTGCAACTCTGCTCGGAAAACCGATTAGCGCGAATAGAATTCGACGACCAGGTTCGGTTCCATCTTCACGGGGTAAGGCACTTCGTCCAGCGTAGGCACGCGGACATAGGTGACCTTGGTCGCGCCGTCGGGAGCGACATAGTCGGGAATGTCACGCTCGGCCAAAGCCTGCGCTTCCATCACCAGC
Organism: Pseudomonadota bacterium; assembly: GCA_040389985.1. GTDB lineage: Bacteria > Pseudomonadota > Alphaproteobacteria > Sphingomonadales > Sphingomonadaceae > Sphingobium. The sequence goes on along the minus strand of JAZJZH010000010.1, from coordinate 99,645 downwards.
GCCATTTCCTGCGCCTTCTTGCCCAGGGTGATTTCGTCGCCCGGCTTCACCAGACGCGACGCGATGTTGCACTTCACGCCATTCACATAGATGTGGCCGTGCGACACGATCTGGCGCGACGAGAAGATGGTCGGCGCGAACTTGGCGCGGTACACGACGGCGTCCAGGCGGCGTTCGAGCAGGCCGATCAGGTTCTGGCCGGTGTCGCCCTTCATACGGCTGGCTTCGAAATAGTTCTTCTTGAACTGCTTTTCGGTGATGTCGCCGTAATAGCCCTTCAGCTTCTGCTTGGCGCGCAGCTGGATGCCGTAATCGGACACCTTGCCCTTGCGGCGCTGGCCGTGCTGCCCCGGACCATATTCGCGCTTGTTGACAGGCGACTTGGGACGGCCCCAGATATTCTCGCCCATGCGACGGTCGAGCTTATACTTGGCGCTGGTGCGCTTCGTCATAGATAATTCCTTATCAATTGCTTTTACGTTTGTTCACCCTGAAAGGGTGAGCATCATTCCCGGTATCGCCTACGTCCATATTGCGACATGCGCTCAGGGGCAGGGCCACCGCTTCACCGGGATGCGGAGCCAATTGCGAAGGCGCGCCTATGACCAGAAGAGGCCGACGAGTCAAGTCTCGACACGACGGCAGCGGCAGCTTAGGTCCGCGGGCATGACTCCCGAACATTATTCCACCATGGCGCAGGTGCGCGCCGGCGTCGACAATCTCGACCGGCAGATCGTCGCGTTGCTGGCGCAACGCTTCGCCCATATGCGCGCTGCCGCCCGGATCAAGCCGGATCGCAGCGCGGTGCGCGACGAAGCGCGCAAGGCGGAAGTCATCGCCAATGCCTGCGCCGAGGCGGAGGCGTTGGGCGTGCCGTGCGACCTGATCGCGGGCATGTGGGAAGAATTGGTCGAAGCGTCGATCGCTTACGAGCTGGCGGAGTTCGACCGGACGCGGGGTCCGCATCAGGATACCCAATCCTAACCACACCGTTCGTCCTGAGTAGCCATTGAGCCTGTCGAAATGGCGTATCGAAGGACCGAGCGCAGCGCCAGATGCTTCGATATGGATCTTCGGCTTCACCTTTGGTGAAGTTCATCCTGAGCGCCTGCTGCAAGCAGGCAGTCGAAGGGCTCAGACCCTACTCAGCACGAACGGAGGGAGGTAAATCCGTCGCCTCAGCGTTCCCGCGGCCTGTTCAAATGCGACAACACCCCACGCAGCGTCCGCACCTCCAGATGGTTCCAGCCCGGCTTGGTCAGCAGGTTGCGCAGCGTCAGCCGGGTCGCACCGGCGCGGTCGGGCGGGAAGAAATAGCCAACCTTCACCAGCAACGCATCAAGCTGTTCGATCATGCCCTCCAATTCCACCTGCGGCGCGGGTTCGCCCAGGTCGGTGATGGTCGGCTGCGCAAGGTCCGCCTGCTTGGACCATTCATAGGCGCACAGAATGACCGCCTGCGCCAGGTTCAATGATCCAAATTCCGGGTTGATCGGCACGGTCAGGATCTTGCGCGCGATCGCGACGTCCTCCGTCTCCAGCCCTGAGCGTTCCGGCCCGAACACATAGGCGCAGCGGCCCTGCGCGGCATGGACTTCGCGCGCGGCTTCCTCCGGCGTCACCACCGGCTTGGTCACGCCGCGCTTGCGCACCGTGGTCGCGTACACATGGGCGCAGTCGGCCACCGCATCGGCCAGCGTGTCATAGACCTGCGCCTGATCCAGAATGAAGTCCGCACCTGCGGCGGTCGGTCCGGCATCGGGATTGGGCCAGCCGTCGCGCGGGGACACCAGGCGCATCTCGGTCAGCCCGAAATTCAGCATGGCCCGCGCGGCCTTCCCGATATTCTCGCCCAGTTGCGGGCGGACCAGGACGATGACGGGGGAGGGGGTGTTATCAGTCATTTTACTACCGTTCGTCCTGAGTAGGGGCTGAGCCTGTCGAAGCCCCATATCGAAGGATTTGCGCGCCGCTCGCCGGATGGCATCCCAGTCTCCCGCAATCAGGCCTTCCTTCTTTTTGCGTGACCAGCCCTTGATCTGCTGCTCTGCGGAAAGGGCCTCATCTCGCGAACTAAATTCTTGGCTCCAGACCAACGTCACGGGGCGACGGCTCTGGGTATATCCCGCAATCTCGCCAGCTTGGTGCTGCGCGATACGCTGCTCCAGATTATCGCTATGGCCTAGATAATAGCTGCCGTCTGCACAGTGCAGCATATATGTATGAAACGTCATTGCGTGATCCTTCGATACGCCATTTCGACTTCGCTCAATGGCTACTCAGGACGAACGGAGAGGGGAAGAGGCCTGGACTGGACGGATGCGGAAAGGCTCAGGGCGAACGGATGTAAAGCTGGGTAGAACATCCCCTCACTCCCGCCCGACTTCCTTCACCGACCCTGCAAATTCCTCGAAATCCTTCGCGTCGGTGAAGTCCTTATAGACGCTGGCGAAACGGATATAGGCGACGCTGTCGAGACGTTTCAGCCCTTCCATCACCATTTCGCCGATCGCGCGGGCGGGGACTTCGCTGTCGCCGCTGGTTTCCAACTGGCGCTGGATGCCGGAGATCAGCTTTTCCAGCCGGCTGGGGTCGATCGGCCGCTTGCGGCAGGCGATGCCGATGGAGCGGGCGAGCTTGTCCCGCTCGAACGCTTCCTTGCGCCCCTCGCTCTTCACCACCCATATGTCGCGCAACTGGATGCGCTCGAAGGTCGTGAAGCGCGCGCCGCAGGCTTCGCACTGGCGGCGGCGGCGGATGGCGTTGCCATCCTCCGTCGGCCGGCTGTCCTTCACCTGGCTGTCTTCATGGGCGCAGAAGGGGCAGCGCATGATCTAATCAATCTCCGTTCGTTTCGAGCGTGTCGAGAAACGTCTGTGCGAGCGTGTCTCGACTGCGCCCGACACGAACGGCCTAGTTTGCCCTCAGTAGATCGGGAAACGGCTCGTCAGCCCCAGCACCTTTTCACGCACATGCTGTTCGACCTGACCATCGCCTTCGTCGCCATTGCGCTTGAGGCCTTCCACGACCTCGGCAATCAGGCGGCCGATCTCACGAAACTCTTCCTCACGGAAACCGCGGGTCGTGCCGGCCGGCGTGCCCAGACGGACGCCGGACGTGACGAACGGGCTGGCCGTGTCGAACGGCACATTATTCTTGTTGCAGGTGATATAGGCGCGATCCAGCGCCTTTTCCGCGGCCTTGCCGGTGGTGTTCTTAGGCCGCAGATCGACCAGCATCAGGTGATTGTCGGTGCCGCCCGACACGATCGACAGGCCGGCGTCGGCCAGCGTCTCGCTCAGCGCGCGGGCGTTGGCGACGATCTGGTGCGCATAGGCCTTGAATTCCGGCGTCAGCGCTTCCTTGAACGCCACCGCCTTGGCCGCGATGATGTGCATCAGCGGGCCGCCCTGCATGCCAGGGAAGATGGCGCTGTTGATCTTCTTGGCGATCGCCTCGTCATTGGTTAGGACGATGCCCGACCGCGGGCCACGCAGCGACTTGTGGGTCGTGGTGGTGGTGACATGGGCGTAGGGGACGGGCGAGGGGTGCGCGCCGCCGGCGACCAGGCCGGAGAAGTGCGACATGTCGGCCAGCAGATAGGCGCCAACCTCATCGGCGATCTCGCGGAACCGCTTGAAATCCCATACGCGCGAATAGGCGGTACCGCCGCAGATGATGAGCTTGGGCTTGCTCTCCCGCGCGATGCGGGCGACTTCGTCCATGTCGATCAGATGATCGTCCGCGCGCACGCCATAGGCGACCGGCTTGAACCACTTGCCCGACATGTTGACCGGCGACCCGTGGGTCAAATGGCCGCCCGATGACAGGTCCAGGCCCATGAAGGTGTCACCCGGCTGGAGCAGTGCCAGGAACACCGCCTGGTTCATCTGGCTGCCGCTGTTTGGCTGGACGTTGGCGAATTTTGCGCCAAACAGCGCCTTGGCCCGCTCGATCGCCAGCGTTTCGACAACGTCGGCATATTCGCAGCCGCCATAATAGCGCTTGCCCGGATAGCCTTCGGCATATTTGTTGGTGAAGATCGAACCGGCCGCTTCCAGAACGGCCTTCGACACGATGTTCTCGGACGCGATCAGCTCGATCTTGTCCTGCTGGCGCTTCAACTCATTGCCAATCGCGCCGAAGATTTCCGGGTCCGCGCTGGCGAGAGTTTCGCTGAAGAAGCCGTCCTGGCGGATGGCGGGGGCGAGGGTGTCGGTGCTCATCGAAACTTCCTTTCAGAGCGCGGGATGGGACAATTTTTCGACGCGGCCGGCATGGCGGCCCCCGCCGAAATCGGTGGTGAGGAAGGCGGTGACGCAGGCCTTGGCCATGTCCACGCCGGTCAGGCGCGCGCCCATGGCCAGCACATTGGCGTCATTATGTTCGCGCGACAGGGCGGCCGACAGCGGTTCCCCCACCAGCGCGCAGCGGCACGCCGGGTTGCGGTTGACCGCGATCGATATGCCGATGCCAGAGCCGCACAGCGCAATGCCACGTTCCGCGTCGCCCGATGCAACCGCTGACGCCAGTTTGTAACCATAATCGGGATAATCGACGCGATCGGCGGTCGCAGGGCCAAGGTCGGCGACCGCATGGCCCTCGTCGCGCAGCCATTGGGCAAGCTCCGCCTTCAGGTCGATGGCGGCATGATCGGAAGCGATGGCGATTTTCATAAGGCGCGGCCCCTGCGGTCATGGGGTGATTCGTTTCTGCGCGCCTCATAGGGGGAGAGGACGGCAATTGCCACTGTCCAGCTTGCCACCTATGACAGGCGGCATGGCAGGTACGATTTTATCCATATTGATGCTCGCGGGCATATTGCTGACCGGTGGCGGTGTCTATGCGATCGTGAAGAAGGGCGACCGCAAGCGCGGCGGCCTGATGATCCTTGCGGGGCTGGTGATGTTCGGCAATGTCGCGATCAGCGCCATTCCGGGACCGGACCTGCCGCCGCTGGAGCAGCGTTGACATGCGCCGCCACTGGTTACTAGCCCCCCTGCTGACAGGCGTCTGTGGCCTGACCGCACCCTTGGCCGGTGCCGCGACGCCGCTACCGCCGCCAGCGGCCGTTTCACCCGCTCCGGCGCAGATACGCGGCCTGTCCTGCACCGCTGACGATCGATCCGTGCGGGAAATCGTGATCGATTTCACTGCGGGGCGGTGGCGCGAGGGCGGCCAAGGCTGGAACAAGATCGCGGCGCAGGATGATGCGACGATCACCCTGGTCCAGCAGGGCGGCGGCATGTTCAGCGGCCTTCTGAGCGATACCCGGCGGCTGGAGCGACTGGACCGATCGACCCTGATATTGTCGACCGAGTTGCACACCGGCCTGATCGACGAAGTGCGCGCCTATCGTTGCAAGATCGTCGCGCCCTTCGATGCGAAGCGGCAGATATAGGGGTGGGGGTCTGCTTCGTCCTCTCCCGCTTTCGCGGGAGAGGGTACGGAGACTTGGCAGTTTGCTGCCTAGTCGATGTCGGTGAGGGTCTTTCTTCTTTTTGAGGGGGATTGCCGACCAACAAAAAAGACCCTCACCCAACCCTCTCCCGCGAAAGCGGGAGAGGGCTAAAAGACGTCTTCCGTAATCCACCTTCTTCACCCCAAACCCCAAAAAAAAGGCCGCCTAGCAGGCGGCCTTTTCCGTTCGTCCGGCACGCAACCCTCAGCGGATCGGCGAATCCGGGGACAGGCGCATGTCGAGATAATTGTCGACCGACTTCATCAGCTGGTCGAGTTCATGCTCGAAGAAATGGTTCGCGCCGCGAATTTCGTCATGGTGGATGGTGATGCCCTTTTGCGTCCGCAGCTTGTCGACCAGCTTCTGCACCGCGCTCGCGGTCACCACTTCGTCCGACGTGCCCTGCACGATGATGCCCGAAGAGGGGCAGGGTGCCAGGAACGAGAAGTCGTACATGTTGGCGGGCGGAGCGACCGAGATGAACCCACGGATTTCCGGGCGGCGCATCAGCAGCTGCATGCCGATCCAGGCGCCGAAGGAGAAGCCCGCAATCCAGGTCGTCTGCGCTTCGGGGTGGAAGCTCTGTACCCAGTCGAGCGCGGCGGCGGCGTCGCTCAGTTCGCCGATCCCGTTGTCGAACGTGCCCTGGCTGCGGCCCACGCCCCGGAAGTTGAAGCGCAACACGGCAAAGCCGCGCTTTACGAATGTTTTGTAGAGCGCCTGGGTGATGCGATCATTCATCGTCCCGCCGCCTTGCGGATGCGGATGCAGGATCATGGCGACCGGCGCACGCGGGCGGGGCGGGGGGCTGAAGCGGCCTTCGAGGCGACCTTCGGGTCCGGTGAAAATGACGTCGGGCATGGCACCTGTTATCGTTCTGGGCCGTCCTGCCCGGATGGACGGACGGCGAATGGATGCGGATCGCGCAGACAGTTGCATAGGCAAATGCTATTGCTGGCGCTGCGCGGCAGACCGCCTATATAGATGCCGCCGCCATTTCCGCAATCAATGAGTAACGCCGCTTGGCCGCCGACCGCCTTTATCTCGATCATGCCGCGACCACGCCGATGCTGCCCGCCGCGCAGGCCGCGATGGTCGGGGCGATGGCCAACTGGGCGAACCCGTCCAGTCCCCATGCCGACGGCCGCGCCGCCCGCGCCATGCTGGAGGAGGCACGCGCGCGCATCGCGTCGGCGCTGGGCTGGAATGGCCATGTCATCTTCACCTCCGGCGCGACCGAGGCGATCGCCATCGGTCTGCTGCGCGCGAAGGCGGGAAGGATCGTCACCTCGCCGGTGGAGCACGATGCGGTGCTGCGCGTGACAAAGGGCGCGGCTCGGCTGGCGGTGGATCAGAGCGGAATAGTGCAAACTCCCGTTCGGGCTGAGCCTGTCGAAGCCCCGTCCTTCTTGGCCGTAAATAAGGACGGCCCTTCGACGGGCTCAGGGCGAACGGATGTTGGTACGATAATCGCCATCCAGCATGTCAACAATGAAACCGGCGTGATCCAGCCTCTTGACCGGATCGAGCGCGAAGGCGCGATCCTGTTCGCCGATTGCGCCCAGAGCGCCGGCAAGCTGCCGCTGCCGGACGCGGACATGATCGCGATCAGCGCGCATAAATTCGGCGGCCCGCCCGGCATCGGCGCGCTGCTGCTGCGCGACTTGGGGCTGATCGAGCCAAGCGGCGGCCAGGAACAGGGCTATCGCGCCGGGACCGAGAATCTGCCAGCCATCCTCGCCATGGCGGCGGCGCTGGAGGCGCGGGAGGACTGGCTGCCCCGCGCGACCGCCCTGCGCGCCCGGCTGGACGCGGCGATAGAGGCGGCGGGCGGCGTCATCGTCGCGCGCGACGTCCTGCGCATCCCAACCATCGCCAGCTACCGGATGCCGGGCGTATCCGCGCGCGCGCAACTGATCCAGTTCGACATGGCGGGCATCTCCGTCTCCGCGGGAAGCGCCTGTTCCTCCGGCTCGCTCAAGACCAGCCATGTGCTGGGCGCAATGGGCTGGGATGAGGCGGCCGCTTCGGAAGTCGTCCGCGTCAGCTTCGGCCCGCAGGCATGCGACAGCGACATGGACAGGTTTATCGCTATTTGGAAAAGTCTGGCGCAGCGGGTAAGATTATGATTTACCTGGATTATCAGGCGACGACGCCACTCGCCCCCGAAGCCTTCGACGCCATGGTGCCGCTGCTGCGCGACCAGTTCGCCAATCCGCACAGCGCGCATCGCCTGGGCCGCGTCGCCGCCGCGCAGGTGGAGGTCGCGCGGGACGAGATTGCCCGGCTGCTGCCGACCGGCGGCAAACTTATCTTCACCTCCGGCGCGACCGAAGCGCTCAACATCGCGATTCAGGGCGCGCCGCCGGGCGGCATTGTCACGATTGCGACCGAACATGCCGCGGTCTTGGATAGCGCAGAGGCGATGGGCCGGACCGGGCGGGATGTGACCGTCCTGCCGGTGGGCGCGGACGGCCTGGTCGATCTGGAGGCGGCCGCCCGCGTCATCGTTCCAGGTGTCGCACTCGTCGTCGCCATGCTGGTAAATAACGAGATCGGCGTTATCCAGCCGGTCGCCGCGCTCGCCGACCTGGCGCATCAGGCCGGCGCACTGTTCCTGTGCGACGCGGTGCAGGGCTATGGCCGTGTCCCCATCCCGGCCGCCTGCGACATGGTCGCGATCAGCGCGCACAAGATCCACGGTCCCAAGGGCGTCGGCGCGCTGTGGCTGCGCGACGGCGTGCGGCCCGCGCCGCTGATCCATGGCGGCGGGCAGGAGGGCGGTTTGCGGTCAGGCACGCTATCGCCCGCGCTGTGCGCCGGATTCGGCGTCGCCGCACGGCTGATGCGTGAGCGGGCGGACAGCGACCGCGCCCATGTCGAAAACCTCGCCGCGTTAGCCCGCACACTCTTCGCCGACTGGACGCTGAACGGCTCCGACACTCACCGCTATCCCGGCAATCTGAACCTGCGCCGCGACGGCATCGATGGCGCGCGGCTGTTGTCGGATTGCCGCAATGTTGCTTTTTCGCTCGGTAGCGCTTGCGCAAGCGGGTCCGGGCGGCCTAGCCATGTCCTGCGCGCACTGGGGCTGTCAGATGCACAGGCGCGCGGATCGGTGCGGATCGGCTTTGGCCGTTACACGCGCCGGGAGGAATTGGAGAGGGCGTCACAGGCATTGAATGAAGCGGCAGCCGCACAAGCGGCGCCGTAAAAGGGAGCGCACGGATTAGCATGACCAGGGTCACCTTCATCAGCGCCGATGGCGAGAGACGACAGGAGGTTGACGCACCCACAGGATCGGTGCTGCTCGATATCGCCCAGGCCGCCGGTCAGCCGCTGGAGGGCACTTGCGAGGGACAGATGGCCTGCTCCACCTGCCATGTCGTCGTCGATGCCGATGATTTCGCGCGCCTGCCGCGCGCCAGCGAGGACGAGGAGGATATGCTCGACCTTGCCGCCGCCGCCACCCGCACCAGCCGCCTGTCCTGCCAGATCATATTAGACGGTAAGATGGACCGGCTGACCGTCCGTATTCCGGGTGAATTTAACAATATGCAGGGCATGTGACCGTGAAGATTTTGACTGCTCTGGCGACGCTTGCGCTGTTGGCCGCGCCCTCGATTGCCGCTGAGAAAAAGAAGGCACCGGCCAAGCCGCCGGAACCGACCGGCCGTCTCGATTCGCTGCTGCCGGCCGCGCCCCGCTATCTAGTGCCGCAATCGGCGCTGACGTCGGTGCGCAATCCGGCGGAGATCGAGAAGGAAGTTGGAGGGCGGCTGGGCGTCGCGCTGGTCGATAAATCGGGCGCGCTTTTGCTGGGCTTCAACCGTGACGAGCGTTTTGCGATGTGTTCCACCTTCAAGGCGCCGCTGGCCGCCGCTGTTCTGATTGGCGCGGAAGCGGGCAAGTTCGGGCTGGAGGGAGAGATACCCTTCAGCGGCGACGATATCCTCGATTACGCCCCGGTCGTGAAGAAGAACAAGAAGCGCGGCCGCATGAGCATGGGCGAACTGGCACAGGCCGCGGTCGAGGTGAGCGACAATAGCGCCGCCAACCTGCTGCTGCCGATGCTGGGCGGGCCGGAGGGGCTGACATCCTTCATGCGCGCCCATGGCGACGCCACGACCCGGCTCGACCGCAACGAACCGACGCTGAATGAAAATGCGGAGGGCGATCCGCGCGACACCACTACGCCGGCCGCCATGGCCGGACTGATGGGGCGGCTCTTTTTCCGCGACATGAAGCCGACCAGCGTCGACCGCCTGCGCAGCTGGTTCAACGCCAGCAGCACCGGCGACAAGCGGATCAAGGCTGGCCTGCCAGAAGGCTGGACGTCGGGCAGCAAGACAGGGACATGCGGCACCGCCTATAATGACGTGGCGCTGGTGAAAGCGCCCAATGGCGATGAATATATCCTGGCCATCTACCTCGACCGGCCGAGTGTGGACGCGAAGAAGGCCGAAGCCGCGATCGCCGAAACCGCGCGCGCCGCGCTCGATTTCGTGGGCAAGGCGCAGAAGAGCGGGCTGGAGTAAAAATACAGGTAGGATTGTGCCCTTGCCATCCCGGTCCCCTTTCGCCATATGCCGCGCCGGGAGTCGGGCGGACGTGATCGTCGCGAACCGGGTCAGGTCCTGACGGAAGCAGCCACAGTGATTTCGTCACGGGTCGTTCCGGCTCCTACTTTTCAGCTATCATCCAGCCCAAATCTTCCAGCTTCGACAATAGCCACCTGAACGGCTAGACCACATCCATGTCCGATTCCCCGCAGCCCTATCGCGTCCTGGCGCGCAAATATCGACCGCGCAGTTTTCGTGAACTGATCGGGCAGGATGCGATGGTCCAGACGCTGGGCAACGCGATCAAGCGCGGCCGGCTGGCCCATGCCTTTCTGATGACCGGCGTGCGCGGGGTGGGGAAGACCTCCACCGCGCGGCTGATCGCCAAGGCGCTGAACTGCATCGGCCCGGACGGGCAGGGCGGCCCCACCATTGATCCCTGCGGCCTGTGCGAACCCTGCGTCGCCATTGCCGAGGGGCGGCATATCGACGTGGTCGAAATGGACGCAGCCAGCCATACCGGCGTGGATGACGTGCGTGAGATCATCGAGGCGGTGCGCTATGCCGCCGTGTCGGCGCGCTACAAGATCTACATCATCGACGAAGTCCATATGCTCTCCAAAAACGCCTTTAACGCGCTGTTGAAGACGCTGGAGGAGCCGCCCGCCCATGTGAAATTCCTGTTCGCGACGACCGAAGTGAACAAGGTGCCGGTGACGGTGCTGTCGCGCTGCCAGCGCTTCGATCTGCGTCGCATTCCGGCCGAACTGCTGGCGGGCCATTTCGCCCATGTGGTAGAAGCTGAAAGCGTCGCGGCGGAGCCCGATGCGCTGGCACTGATCGCGCAGGCGGCCGAAGGATCGGCGCGCGACGGCCTTTCGATCCTCGACCAGGCGATCGCCCATGCGGAGATGGGGGAAGGTGCGCCAATGGTCACCGCCGCCCAGGTGCGCGACATGCTGGGCCTGTCGGATCGTGGATCGGTGCGGCGCTTGCTGGGCCTGCTCTTGGAAGGCGATACCGGCGCGCTGCTGGGCGCGGTGCGCGACCAATATGCGCTGGGCGTAGAGCCACTGGCGCTGATGCGCGGACTGTTGGAACTGGTCCATGCCGTGACCCTGGCAAAGGCAGGGCGCGACATCGCCAGCCCTGGCCAGTCGGCCGAGGAGCGGGAGGCGCTGGCCGACTGGGCGTCGCAACTGGGCTTCGCGCCGCTCCATCGCCTGTGGCAATTGCTGCTCAAGGGGCATGACGAGGTGGCGGGCGCCATCCTGCCGATCGAAAGCTGCGAAATGGCGCTGCTGCGCGTCATGCACGCCGCGACCATGCCCGATCCCGGCGAACTGGCGCGGATGCTGCGAGAGGGGGCACCCGCGGTGGCTGCACCCGCATCCGGCGGCGGGTCAGCCGCGTCATCGTCGGCACCCGCCGCGCGGCTGCCCGCCACGATGCAGGAAATCGTGGCCCTGATCGACCGGCAAAAGCCGTTGCTGGCCAATCATTTGAACGATTGCGCCGCGCTCATCTCGCTCAGCCCGCCCGACATTGCCATTCGCCTGACCCATGCCTGGACGCATGGCGACTTCAAGCGCGACCTGGAGCAGGCGCTGAACGCCGCGGCACCCGGCACGCGATGGATCGTGACGCTGGCGCAGAGCGGCGGCGAGCAGACCCTGCTGGAGCAGGAGCAGGCGGGCAAAGCCGCTGCGCGCGCCGATATATTGGAAACCCCGGTGGTCAAGGCGGCGATCGCCGCCTTCCCCGAAGCGGAGTTGGTCGAAACCGACCGGCCCGAAATATGGAGTGCAGGACAATGAAGGACTTGAACGAAATCCTGGGCATGGCGAGCCGTGTGCAGGAGGAATTGCAGCGCGCGCAGGATAGTCTCGACAAGCTGGAGGTCGAAGGCGCGGCCGGCGGCGGCCTGGTCAAGGTGCGGGCATCGGCCAAGGGCCGCATCCTGGGCGTGTCGATCGACGACACGTTGATGGCCCCGTCGGAAAAGCCGATATTGGAAGACCTGATCACCGCCGCGTTCAACGACGCGCGCAAGAAGGCGGACGAGATCAGCAACGCCGAAATGAGCAAGATGACGGCCGGCCTGCCGCTGCCCCCCGGCTTCAAGCTGCCTTTCTAATTGGGTTCGATGGATCGATCACCTACGGTTCATCGTTTCGGCATTATGACAGCTGGCAATTGATTGCTGCGACGGGCATCCCCATAAAGGCGATGAACCGTAGGAGAGGGCCGCTTCTTTCGGCCCCGGAGATTGAATGACTGTGCAATATCCCCTTCTGCCGCTGCGCGACATCGTCGTCTTCCCGCAGATGATCGTCCCGCTCTTCGTCGGCCGCGACAAGAGCGTCGCCGCGCTCGAAGCGGCGATGGAAGGTTCAAAGGAAATCTTCCTCGTGTCGCAGCTGGACCCGGCAGAGGATGATCCCGGCCGGGATTCACTCTACGACACCGGCGTCGTCGCGATCGTGCTGCAATTGCTCAAGCTGCCCGACGGCACGGTCCGCGTGCTGGTGGAGGGCAAGCATCGCGCCCAGCTGGAATCGATGGAAGCGCGCGAAACCTACCTCGTCGCCAATGTCGATGATGTCGAAGAGATCGTCGCGGAAGGGCCGGAAGCCTCCGCACTGATGCGCTCGGTCGCGGAACAGTTTGAAAATTACGCCAAGCTCAACAAGAAGCTGCCGGCCGAAACGCCGGTGCAGTTGCGCGAGATCGAGGATGCCGGTCGTCTGGCCGACGCCGTGTCCGCCAACATCAACGTCAAGGTGTCCGACAAGCAGTCGCTGCTGGTGGAGGCCGATCCGGCCAAGCGCCTGGAGATGGTCTTCGCCTTCATGGAAGGCGAGCTGGGCGTGCTCCAGGTCGAAAAGAAGATCCGTGGCCGCGTGAAGCGGCAGATGGAAAAGACCCAGCGCGAATATTATCTCAACGAACAGTTGAAGGCGATCCAGCGCGAGCTGGGCAATGGCGAGGGCGAGGAAGGCGACGAACTCGCCGAACTGACCGAGAAGATCGCAAAGACCAAGCTGTCCAAGGAAGCGCGGTCCAAGGCGACAGCGGAGTTGAAGAAGCTCAAGGGCATGCAGCCCATGTCAGCCGAAGCGACGGTCGTGCGCAATTATCTCGACGTGCTGCTGGGGCTTCCGTGGGGCAAGAAGGGCAAGGTCAAGAATGACCTCAAGCGCGCGCAGGACGTGCTGGATGAGGATCATTTCGCGCTCGACAAGGTTAAGGACCGGATCATCGAGTATCTGGCAGTGCAGGCGCGCACCAACAAGCTGAAGGGGCCGATCCTGTGCCTCGTCGGCCCGCCGGGCGTGGGTAAGACATCGCTGGGCCGGTCGATCGCCAAGGCGACGGGGCGTGAATTCGTGCGCCAGTCGCTGGGCGGCGTGCGGGACGAAGCGGAAATTCGCGGCCATCGCCGCACCTATATCGGCTCGCTGCCGGGCAAGATCGTCACCAACCTGAAGAAGGCGGGGACGATGAACCCGCTCTTCCTGCTAGATGAGATCGACAAGCTGGGTCAGGATTTCCGCGGCGATCCCGCGTCGGCGCTGCTCGAAGTGCTGGACCCGGAACAGAATAATAAATTCCAGGACCATTATCTGGAAATCGATGTCGATCTTTCGGACATCATGTTCGTGACGACCGCCAACTCCTTGAATTTGCCTCAGGCGTTGCTCGACCGCATGGAGATCATCCGGCTCGAAGGCTATACCGAGGACGAGAAGGTGGAGATCGCCCAGCGCCATCTGGTCGCCAAGCAGATCGACGCCCACGGCCTCAAGGGCGACGAATTTGTGGTGACGGAGGACGCCGTGCGCGACCTTATCCGCTATTACACCCGCGAAGCCGGCGTCCGCACGCTGGAGCGCGAGATCGCGCGTCTCGCCCGCAAGGCGCTGCGCAAGATCCTCGAAGGCGCCTATGACAAGGTCGTCATCACGCCCGATAATCTGGCCGATTATGCCGGTGTGCGGAAATTCCGCCACGGCATGGGCGAGGACGAGGATCAGATCGGCGCGGTGACCGGCCTGGCGTGGACCGAGGTTGGCGGCGAATTGCTGACGATCGAGGCGGTGACTGTGCCTGGCAAGGGCATGATCAAGACCACCGGGAAACTGGGCGAGGTCATGAACGAATCGATCCAGGCGGCCTTTTCCTATGTCCGGGCGCGCTCGCCCGGCTACGGGATCAAGCCCAGCGTTTTCAACCGCAAGGATATCCATATCCATCTGCCCGAAGGCGCGGTGCCCAAGGATGGCCCGTCTGCGGGCATCGGCATGGTGACCTGCATCGTGTCCACCCTGACCGGGATTCCCGTCCACAAGGATGTGGCGATGACCGGCGAGGTGACGTTGCGCGGGCGCGTGCTGCCGATCGGTGGCCTCAAGGAAAAGCTGCTGGCGGCGCTGCGTGGCGGCATCAAGACGGTGCTGATCCCGCAGGAAAACGAGAAAGACCTAGCGGAAATTCCTGCCAACATCCGTGACGGGCTGGAAATCGTTCCGGTCAGCCATGTGGACGAGGTGCTGGCGCGGGCGCTGGCGTCCGTTCCCGAAGCGATCGCCTGGACCGAAGAGGACGACCTCGCCGCCCAGCCGAGCAATGCGCCGGGCCGGGACAGCGATCCTGCGCTGAGGCATTAAGTCAAGCCGAAACCGGCGGATAGCCGTCGGTTTCGGCATATTTTGCGCAGGTGGACGCAAATTTCGATCGAAGCGAAGGACTTTGTCGCTTTCCCTTTGACAGGCGCAGAAATCCGCGCCTTATTGCGCCGCCTACGCCGCGATTCCTAAATCAACCAACAGCACAAGGGGGTTCCCAAGGCATGAACAAGCAGGATTTGATCAGCGCAGTCGCTGAAAGCAGCGGCCTCAGCAAGAATGACGCGACGAAGGCTGTGGAAGGCGTTTTCGACGCCATCACCGGCGCTCTGAAGAAGGGCGACGAAGTGCGCCTCGTCGGCTTCGGCACTTTCTCGGTTTCGCAGCGCAAGGCTTCGACCGGCCGCAATCCGCGCACTGGCGAGACGATGACGATCAAGGCTTCGGCGCAGCCGAAGTTCAAGGCCGGCAAGGGCCTGAAGGATTCGGTCAACTAACGGACGTGGCGCCTGCCACATGGCGGGCGCCCACCGTTAGATGACCTACCGGCATCGCGGCCGGAAAGTTTTTCAGGAGAGTGATGCGGCGACAGGAAGGTCATCTTCCACGACGTAAGATGCCGAAAGGCGAAGGGGTGAAGAGGCTTAATGTCTTTTCGCCCCTTTCTTTTCGCCCGCCCGGCCTCGACCGGTTCGTCAGACGGCGATAGGAAGGCGGCATGACGGGACGCGCGGGCAGGACGATCTGGACCATTTGCGGGCTGGCGGCCTTGTCCGCCTGCGCCGGCGGCGACTATCGGCCGGTGCGCGATACCCCCGTCAGGATCGGCCCGCCTTACAAGGTGCGCGCTACCACCTATGTCCCGGCGGCGGACCCGACCTATGACATGTTGGGCTATGCCAGCTGGTACGGATCGGAATCGGGCGATCGCACCGCCAATGGCGAACGATTCCGCGCCAAATGGATCACCGCCGCGCATACCAGCCTGCCGCTGCCCAGCTATGTCGAGGTGACCGCGCTGGATACCGGGCGCACCATCCTGGTCCGCATCAACGATCGCGGCCCTTTCGCCGGGCGCGGGCGCGTGATCGACCTGTCGCGCGGCGCGGCCGAGGAACTGGGCATCCGCGCCCAGGGCCATGCGGCGGTGCGCGTCCGTTTCGTCGACCCGCCGGAAAAGGACCGGGAACGGCTGCGCAAAGGCAAGCCCGCATCGGATCGGCCGAGAGTCGGGGAACGCGCGCTCGTCAACCTGCGGGCGCAGTTGCGCGCGGCCGTGCCGTCGCCATGAACTGGGGGCGAGAGGAGAGGGTGCGACGCATCGCACTGGTCCATCCGGTCGCCGGTGCGGTCATACAACGCTGATCGTATCTTGGCCTCCCCGATGCATGGCTATCGGGCAGCCTGCTGGCCCAAGCCTGGTGGAACATCTGTTTCCATTTCCCGCCGCTGCACGGCATCGTTGACGCCGACATCATCTATTATGATGCCGCCGACCTGTCGGAAACGGGCGAGGCGGCGGCTGCGGCGCATGTGGCGGGACTGTTCGCCGACCTGCCTGTCCGGTTCGACGTCAAGAATCAGGCGCGCGTGCATCTTTGGTATCCCGAACGCTTCGGCATCGTGATTACGCCCTATCGTTCGGCGTTGCAGGCGACCACGACCTTTCCAACGACCGTGTCTGCGTTGGCGATCAGCGACGCCGTGCTGTCAGCCCCCTTCGGCCTGGATGATTTCCTGGCCCCCGTCGTGCGCGCCAATGCGACGCTGATAGACCGGAGCGTCTATGAGGCCAAGGCGCGGCGCTGGGCTGCCTGTTGGCCCGATCTGGCGATCCTGCCATGGAGCGCGGCGGTCCGTCATTCCTCCTCACAATGACGGCAGAATGACGATCATCCTGCATTGGGTGCATTTGTCCGCTTGACGGCCGGTAATGGGCCGCATATGTGGCCCTTCTCTCAAGGGGTCACCCCTTGTGGCGGTCGTAGCTCAGTTGGTTAGAGCGCCGGTTTGTGGTACCGGAGGTCGCGGGTTCGGATCCCGTCGATCGCCCCATTTTCTGATATTTCCCCGATCACAGGGGCATATTATCGCGCCGGGACGCTCCTGTTTTGGCGTTATGGGATACGCAAAAAGCGGTTCCCACTTGTCTGCGCGATGCTCTATAGCGCGCCCATGACCGATGCGCGCGACCAGGGGCTTACCCTCAATCCCAAATATGACGATCATGGCCTGATCACCGCCGTCGTGACCGACGCGGCGACAGGCGACGTGCTGATGGTCGCGCATATGAATGCGCAGGCGCTGGCGCTGACGGTCGAAACCGGCCTCGCCCATTTCTGGTCGCGCAGCCGCCAGGCGCTGTGGAAAAAGGGCGAGACGTCCGGCCATATGCTGGCGGTGCGCGACATCCGCATCGATTGCGACCAGGATGCGGTGTGGGTGAAGGCGGTGCCGGCCGGTCCCACCTGCCATACCGGCGCGCGTTCCTGCTTCTTCCGCCGGGTCGGGCCGGATGGCCTGACGCCCGTCGCGGTCGACCTGTCCATCGATGCCGCGGGCTAGTCTCGCGCTCCTGCTGCTGCTGGCGGCATGCCAGCGCGCGCCGACGGCCGCCGACGCCGCATCGGAATCGGGCGGCGTACCTGCATCCGGGCTGGAGCGCGCCGCGATCGAAAGCGGGGCGATTACCGACACGGGCAAGACGTCGCCCGTCGGCCTTTATCAGCGCAGCCATGAAGCAGGGCGCGACCTGCTTTGCGTCATGCCGGCCAAGGATGCGGCCTTTCGCTTCGGGTTGCAGGCCAATTTCGGCGAGGACCAGAGTTGTCGCGGGCAGGGGACGGCGCACCGGGCGGGCGACAAGCTGATCCTTAGCTTCACGGGTGGCGATCGCTGCATCGTGGTGGCCCAATATGATGGCGATCAGGTGGCGTTGCCCGGCGTGGTCGATATGGCCTGCGCGGACCTGTGCGAAGGGCGCGGCACGTTGGAGGGGGTCAGCTTCCCCCGGATCGCCAATGACGCCGCCAGCGCGCTGCGTGCGCGCGACAGCGACGACAAGGCGCTCTGCGAGGGATAACTCGTCAGTGGCCGATATAGCGGCCCGGCCGGTGGTTGACGATCAGCACCGCGTTGATCGCGGCGGCGGACAGGATGGACAGGCCGAACCGTTCGAAGCTGAGTACAGGCAGCGACGCCAGCAGGATCGCGATGTCGCATAGCATCTGGGTCCGCCCGGCGTTCCAGCCGCGCGAGCGTTGCAGGATCAGCGCGATGACACCCACCCCGCCCACGCCCGCGCCATGGCGGGCAATGGCCAATATGCCGAAACCGATGATCGATCCGCCGAACAGGGCGGCGAAAAAGGGACTGATCCGCGCGATTTGCAGCGCCGCCGGCATGGCGAGGCCCACGCCCATGATCGCGACATTGGCGAACAGCGTCTTCAACCCGAACGCCACCCCCATGGCTCGCCCGGCGAAGAGGAAGAAGGGGATGTTGATGAGCAGGAACAGTGTCGCGGGCGACCAGTGGACCAGATAGGATAGCAGCAGCGCGATGCCGGCCATCCCGCCCGTCACCAGATTGGCCGCCTTCAGCATCATCAGCCCCAGCGCGATGAAGGCGCAGCCGATGGCGATGGCATAGCCATCTTCGGCCAGGCTATGGGGACGGGGGGAAGGGGCGTTGATGGTCATGCGGGCAAGGTTCCTGGGGTCATGCCCGGCCATCCTCTTGCCCTATCTATGCTTTGCGCCGCTGATAGCGGGGCGGCGCGTCGCGTTCAACCGCCGGTATCGACCTGCGCCGGGCCAAAGGCGTCGATCGCCTGGAACAGCCGGGTCAGCGCCTCGCGCTCCTCCGCGCCGATCTCCGGTCGCCACATTTCGAACAGCAGGACGACGCGCGTGTCAGCGCTGCGGTTCCACGCCTCATGCTCGATGCTGTCGTCGAAGATTAGCATCTCGCCCCGGCGCCAGCTGCGCGTCTCGGCGCCGACGCGCAACGCGCAATCGTCCGGCGTCAGCAGCGGCAGGTGGCAGATCAGCCGGGTGTTGAGCAGGCCATGATGCGGCCGGATGTGGGTGCCGGGCTTGAGCAGCGACCACAGCGCCATCGGGGACCGCCCGGCGATCACCGGCATGGGAGCAAGGGCGAGCGCCTCCATCACCGCGGGGCATCGCCGCGCATTGTCCGCGACCGGCGCGCCGCCCTGCCAGAAATAGAGCGCGCCCCAACTGGGATCGTCGCGCAGCGGATTGTTGGGCGCGGGGCGATTGCCGGCGGTCTGGACATAGGGCGCGAAGTCCGCCTCCTGCGCGCGCACCGCCTGCAATTCCGCAACGATCGCGTCGGTCATCGCCTCCATCGGCGCGACCCAGTCGAACTCGGCCCGTTCGTAGAAGGCGCGCTGGGGCAGGCCGGGAAAATAAAACATGCTGGGCTGTTGCAGATACAGGTCGCGCTTGCCCAGCAGCAGGTCGGTGGCGTGGGCGATGCGGGGCAGCGGCGGCAGGTCGGCAATCGCGGCGGTCAGATGATCCTCGAACCGCTGGCTCGACTGGACGATGCTGGCCTGCGCCTGTTGCAGCAATGGCTGGAGCTGCGGTGGCGCACCGGTCGCGGCCGCCTGCGCCAGCGCGGCGCGGAACCAGGTGATGGCGTTGCGCTCATCGTCGCGCCGGATTGCATTGCTGCCCATGGCGAGCAGGGCGGGCAGGTTGCGCATGTCGCCGTCCAATATGCGGCGCAGCGCCGCTGCCTCACCCTCCAGATCGCCGGCGCGACTATGCGCCTGCGCCAGCAGCATCGCTGGCGGATCGGCCATATCGCGCAATGTCGCCGACGCGCCATCGGTATCGCCGCGTCGCAGGGCGGCCACGGCCGCCTCCGCCAGTCTCGTCTCTCTCGCCGCATCGTTCATGCCACCGCCATATCCGGCGGCGATGCGGCGCGAAAGCGGCTTATTCGGCGGCGGCGGGGATCAGGCCCGATCCGCGGCGTTCCAGCGTGATCGCCAGCACGAAGACGGCCAGGCCGCCCAGCGCCAGCGCGGCGCCGATCCAGCCGGTCGAAACCAGGCCATAGCCTGCCGCGATCGACAATCCGCCCAGCCACGGTCCCAACGCATTGGCCATGTTGAAAGCGCTGTGGTGCAACGCCGCCGCCAGCGTCTGCGCTTCGCCCGCGACATCCATCAGCCGTGCCTGCAACGGCGTGCCAAGGCCCCCGCCAATGCCGATCAGGAAAATGTTGAGGCTCAATGTCCAAATATTGCCGGCCATTAGCGGGAACAGCGCCAGCGATGCGGCGCTCCACAGCAGCACGCCGATCACGGTGCGATTGCGCGCCTTGTCCGCCAGCCAGGCGACCACCAGATTGCCCAACGTCATGCCGATGCCGAAGATCGCCAGGATCAGCGGCACATAGGTTTCCGACACATGGGTAACCTCCATCATGGTCGAGGCGACATAGGTGTAGACGGCAAATAGGCCGCCAAAACCGATCGCCCCCGTCAGCAGGGTCAGCCATACCTGCCCCTTGCCCAGTGCCGTCAGCTCGCGCACCGGGCTGGCCTTGATGTCGCCGGCGTCGCGCGGGGCGTAGAGCGCGACCAGCGTCACCGTCGCCACGGCCAGCGCCGCCACGACGAAGAAGCCGGAACGCCATCCCAGCACTTGCCCCATCCAGTTCGCGACGGGCACGCCGATCACCGTCGCCACGGTCAGGCCCGACATGACCTTGGCGATCGCCAGAGTCCGCTTCTCGATCGGCACCAGATTGGCGGCGACCAGCGCGGCGACACCGAAATAGGCACCATGGGGCACGCCGGACAGGAAGCGGAACAGCAGCATCCAATGATAGCTGGGCGACAAAGCGGACAGGCCGTTGGCGATGGCGAACATCGCCATCAGCCCGATCAGCAGCGTCCGGCGCGGCAGGCGCGCGCCCAGGGCGGCGATCACCGGCGCGCCCGCCACAACGCCCAGCGCATAGGCGCTGATGGCATGGCCGGCGGTCGGCAGGTCGATGCCCAGGTCGCGGGCGAAGAAGGGCAGCAGGCTCATCGACGCGAATTCGGTGGTGCCGATCGCGAACGCGCCGACCGCCAGGGCGAACAGGACGAGCGCGGGTTGCGCCTGGTGGGGAAGCGAGGTCTGGGAAGGGGCGCCCATGGCAAGCTCCATGCTGCAATGCAAAAATATGCGGAAGCCCCGCAAATGGCCCTCGTGACAGCGATGGTCAACCCTGCATTCGTATGAGTTTTCTGCACCTGCGTCGCCGCGACATGCAATCGTTCCCGCCAGGAAGGCGCTCGCGCGCGGCGGCGGATCGGCTATAGGCTCGGCTGATGAACAAGGGCGAGGGACAGGATAGCGACAGGGCGGCGCTGCTGGGGGCGGGCGCGGTGCTGGCGTCGCTCATCTCGGTCAATTTCGGCGCGGCCTTCGCCAAGACGGTATTTCCGTTGCTCGGCGCGGCCGGCGTCGCAGCGCTGCGCATCAGCCTGGCGGCGGCCTTGCTGTGGCTGCTGCGCAGGCCGTGGCGTCGGCGCGTGCCCGCGGGCGCGGGGTGGTGGCTGGCCGGTTATGGCGCGACGTTGGGCCTGATGAACCTTTGCATCTATCTGGCGTTCGAGCGTATTCCGCTGGGCGTGGCCATCGCGATCGAGGTGGCGGGGCCACTGGCGGTCGTGCTGTTCGGCTCGCGCCGGCCGCGCGATTTCTGCTGGCTGGCGGCGGCGGTGGCGGGCCTGCTGCTGTTGCTGCCGCTCCGCAGCGACGCGCCGCTCGATCCTGTCGGCGTCGGCTTCGCCTGCGCGGCGGGCCTGTGCTGGGCGCTCTATATCATGGCGGGCAAGCGAGTGTCGGGCGCGGTCGGCGGCGATGCCGTCGCCTGGGGTATGCTGGCCGCGGCGATCCTCGTCCTGCCGCTGGGCGTCGCCCATGCGGGCGTGGCGCTGCTGTCGCCCGGCATCCTGCTGGTCGGTCTGGCCATCGCCATCCTGTCGAGCGCCTTGCCCTATTCGTTGGAGATGGAGGCGATGCGGCGCCTGCCCGCCCATGTCTTCGGCCTGCTGGTCAGCGCGTCGCCCGCCGTCGGGGCGCTGGCGGGCTTCATCATATTGGACGAGCGGCTCACCCCGCTCCAGTGGATCGCCATCCTCTGCATCATGGCGGCGTCGGCCGGCAGCGCACTGACGGCGGGCCACAAGCCTGCGATCGAGGACGCGCCGCAATAGGCGGGAGGATTTATCCGCTCACCTGCGCCTGGCTGACGTCCAGCATCTTGCCGTCGGTGATAATCACCATGTCGCCTAGTTTGGTGACGCCGAACAGCTTTTCGGCGAACTCTTTGGGCACGCCGATGCAGCCATGGGTGCCGCGGCCCCATTGGACGTCGCTGCCATGGATGAAGACGCCGTCGCTGGTCAGGCGCTGGGCGAAGGGCATGGGCGCATTGTCGTAGGTGCGCGAAAAATAGTCGGCATGTTTCGCCATGATCGGGAAGGCGCCCTTGGGGCTGGGCTTGTCGGTCGCGCCATAAAGGATAACCGCCGCGCCAATCTCATAGCCCGCGCGAAACACCGACAATGTCTGGGCGCGCAGGTCGACGGTGACGATGATCGGGCCGGTAGTGGGTGCGCCGGCTTCGTCCCAGGCATAATCGCCATGGCGGAACGGCCCGTCGATCTTGAGCACGCGCTTGACCCGCAGCGCGCCGGGGTCGACAGCCATGCCCTGGTCGCTGCGCCGCTCGACCGGCTTGGCGGGGGGGGATGGCACCTGCGCGGTTGGCTGCGCCTGGGCCGTCGTGGTGGGCGTGGCATCGTCGCCGGCCGGCTGGTCGATCCAGTGTGTCGCCAACAGCGCCGCGCTGGCCAGGCCCAGCCCAATCGCCAGCTTGGGTCCAGCGCTTTTCGCCAGTGATTTCAGGAAACCCGCCATTGTCGTCCTCATGCGTCCAATCCGGCCCAGCATAGGCGCGAAAGGTTAGAGCATTCTGAAGTCGGCTGGAATTTTCAGCGTTCCCGCGCCACTTCCGCCGCGGCGATCGCGGTCAGGTTCAGGATGCCGCGCGACGTGACGCCGGGCGTCAGCACATGGATCGGCTTGGTCAGGCCCATCAGCATCGGCCCGACCGTGGGCGAACTGGAGGAGGCCGACAGCGCGGTCAGCGTGATGTTCGCCGCGTCCAGGTTCGGCATGACCAGCAGATTGGCCGGCCCCTCGAACCGCGAATCGGGGATCAGCCGTTCCCGCAACGCCTGGCTGAGCGCCGCGTCGGCATGCATTTCGCCGTCCACGGCCAATTCGGGCGCGGCGTCGCGCACGATCTTGAACGCCTTGCGCATCTTGCGCGCGCTGTCGGTATGCGAAGCCCCGAAGTTGGAGTGGGACAACAGCGCGACGCGCGGCGTCAGGCCGAAATGCTGGATCTCTGTCGCCGCCAGAAGGGTCATTTCGGCGATTTGTTCAGGCGTGGGGTCGGGCACCATATGGGTGTCGGTGATGAACAGCGCGCCCGCATCCAGAATCAGGCCCGACAGCGCATAGACGCGGCTGTGGCCGGGCGTGCGGTCGATGATGCGCAGCACATGTTCGACCTGGCCCCAATATTCGGACCGCCCGCCGACCAGCGCGGCGTCCACGCGGCCGGTCTGCAACAGCATGGCGGCGGTCACGGTCGGACGGCGGTAGACGTGGCGCAATATTTCGTCGGCCGGCACACCTCTGCGCGACGCGACCGTGCGATAGGCCTCGACCAGTTCGCCCATCACCAGATGGTCGGTTTCCGGGTCGATCACCTCGACATCGCGGTCCAGGTCGAAGCTCAGTCCCAGTTCGGGCAGCTTCTGTTCCAATATGCGGCGACGCCCGACGATGGTCGGGCGAACGATGCCTTCGTCCAGCGCGTCGCGGATGGCGCGCAGCACGCGATCGTCCTCACCCTCGCCATAGACGATGCGACATTCGGTGCCGCGCGCGGCTTCGAACACCGGCAGCATCAACTGGCCCGACCGGGCGCTCTGGCGCGACAGGCTGCGCTTATACTCGTCCAGGTCCAGCGTCTTCTTGGCGACGCCGCTCTCCATCGCCGCGCGGGCGACCGCAACGGCGATCTCGCCGATCAGGCGCGGGTCGAAGGGGGTGGGGATGATATAGTCCGGACCGAACACCAGCCTGCGCCCGCCATAGGCTTGCGCCACGCTGTCATGCGCGGGCATCCGGGCCAGATTGGCGATGGCGTCGGCCGCCGCGACCTTCATCGCTTCGTTGATCTGCGTCGCGCCGCAATCCAGCGCGCCGCGGAAGATATAGGGGAAGCACAGGACGTTGTTGACCTGGTTGGGATAGTCCGACCGGCCGGTGGCGATGATCGCGTCCGGGCGCACTTCGCGCGCGGCCTCCGGGCGGATTTCCGGCTCCGGGTTGGCGAGCGCGAAGATAAGCGGATTGGGCGCCATCAGCGGCAGCCATTCTGGCTTCAGCACGCCCGGCGCGGAGAGGCCCAGAAACAGGTTCGCGCCCGGCAACACGTCGGGCAGGGTGCGCGCATTGGTGGTACGGGCATAGCGCGCCATATTGGGCAACATGCCCTCGCGCCCCGAATGGATGACGCCATCCTTGTCGGTCATGGTGACGTTTTCGACCGGCAGGCCCATCGATACCAGCAGATCGACGCAGGCCAGCGCCGCCGCGCCCGCGCCCGACGTCACCAGCTTTGCATCAGCCAGCGTCTTGCCCTGCAACACCAGCGCGTTGCGCACGGCGGCGGCGACGACGATTGCGGTGCCATGCTGGTCGTCGTGGAACACCGGAATATTCATCCGGGCCTTCAACCGCGCCTCGATCGCGAAACATTCGGGCGCCTTGATGTCTTCCAGGTTGATGCCGCCGAAGGTCGGCTCCATCAGCGCGACCGCCTCGACGAAAGCGTCCGGGTCGGTCGTGTCCAGTTCGATGTCGAACACGTCGATATCGGCGAATTTCTTGAACAGGACGGCCTTGCCCTCCATCACCGGCTTGGACGCCAGCGCGCCGATCGCTCCCAGGCCCAGTACGGCGGTGCCGTTGGAGATGACGGCGACCAGATTGCCGCGCGCGGTATAGTCCATCGCCTTGTCGGGATCGGCGGCGATCTCGATACAGGGCGCGGCGACGCCGGGCGAATAAGCGAGCGCCAGATCGCGCTGGTTCACCATGCGCTTGGTCGGCTCTATGCGGAGCTTACCGGGCTGGGGATAGCGGTGATAGTCGAGGGCGGCGCGGCGGGTGTTATCGTCCATGGAAATGGGCCTTAGTGACTGCGTTTCGCTAGGGCAACCGCCGATAGCTCCCAAGGAGGGATGGGGGCATATAGTCCGACAAGAAAATCGACGAAGGCGGTGATGGCGCGCGGCGGATTGGCTTGCGGCAATTGCACCGCGAACAGGCCGACATCGCTCGACCCTTCATGCGTCGGCATGACCTGGCGCAGTTCGCCCCGCGCCAGCGCCGCACTGATATCCCAGAGTGATCGCAGCGCGATACCGCCGCCCGCCAACGCCAGTTCGCGCACCAGTTCGCTGCTGTTGGTGCGCACATGACTGCGCCCCTCGACCACCACCGGCCCCTTCGGCCCCACCAGCCGCCAGGGCATTTGTCCGTCTGCAGCCAGCAGGCGATGGGCTTTCAGATCGGCGATCGTGTCCGGCATGCCGAACCGTTGCAGATAGGCGGGCGCGGCGCACAGGATGCGGCGATTGGTCGCCAGTTGGCGCGCGGTCAGGGTACCCCCCGGATCGGCGGTGATGCGGATGGCCAGGTCCGCGCGGCTTGCGATCAGGTCGCTGAAATCGTCCGACAGGTCGATGCTCAGTTCCACCCTGGGATGCGCGTCGATGAAGCGTTGAAGATAGGGTGCCAGGTGCATCCGCCCGAAGGATGTCGGCGCGGTGATGCGCAGCGGCCCGCTTGCCACCGCAGACGCGCCCGACACGCGCCGCTCTGCCTCGTCCAGCGCCGCCAATATGCCACGCAGCTCGGCATGGAGCCGCTCGCCCGCCGGTGTCAGCGCCAGCCGCCGCGTGGTGCGATGCACCAGCTTCGCGCCCAGCCGCTCCTCCAGCCGCGCCAGCCGCTTGGACATCATCGCGGGCGAAATATGCAGCCGCCGCCCGGCCGCCGCCAACCCGCCTTCGTCCACGATCGCCACGAACAATTCATGGTCGGGGTCCATCATATTCGTTCACCACAAGAATGACTGTATTCGTATAATAGCGAATATACGGCATAATCGGAATCGGCTACATACTTAGCAGCATATTGTCATCTCCGCGTAGGCGGGGATCCATCTCCCACCATTGCCTTAATGGGAGAGCGCCGGAGATGGATTCCCGCCTCCGCGGGAATGACGGAAGAGAAGCTAGGAGAAGCAGATGACCGACCGCATGATCGACAAAGCCGGCCTTCAGGTCGCGCAAGAACTGGCCGATTTCATCGACAGCCGCGCATTGCCCGGCACCGGCATCGCGCCCGACGCCTTCTGGGCTGGCGCCGCCGCCATCTTCGCCCGCTTCGCTCCCGAAAACGCCGCCCTGTTGCGCAAGCGCGACACGCTCCAGGCGCAGATCGACAGCTGGCACGAACAGCGCCGGGGCCAGCCGCATGACGCCGCCGACTATCAGGCGTTCCTGCGCGACATCGGCTATCTGGTTCCCGAGCCCGCGCCTTTCGTCATCGGCAGCGAAAATGTCGATGACGAAGTCGCGCGTATGGCCGGACCGCAACTGGTCGTCCCGATCCTCAACGCCCGCTTCCTGCTCAACGCCGCCAATGCGCGCTGGGGCAGCCTCTATGACGCGCTCTACGGCACCGACGCGATACCGGGCGCGGCGACGGGGAAGGGCTATGACGCGGCGCGCGGCGCGCAGGTCATCGCCTGGGCCAAGGCGTTTCTGGACGAGGCTATCCCGCTGGCGAATGGCAACTGGGCGGACCTGTCCAGCGATGCCATCGTTCTGCGCGATCCGACCCAGTATATCGGCGCCAGCGAGAAGGGCCGCCTGTTCCGCCATAACGGTCTGCATATCGAAGTCGTCTTCGACAAGATGCACCCGATCGGCGCGACCGATCCGGCCGGCATATCCGACGTCATCCTTGAATCCGCGCTGACCGCGATTTGCGATCTGGAGGACTCGGTTGCCGCCGTCGACGCAGAGGACAAGGTTGCGGCCTATGCGAATTGGCTGGGCCTGATGCGCGGCGACCTGACCGAGACGTTCGAGAAGGGCGGTGCGATGATGACCCGCGCCCTCAATCCTGACCGTGCCTACACCGCCCCGGACGGCGGCAGCTTCACCTTGCCGGGCCGCAGCCTGCTGTTCGTCCGCAATGTCGGCCATCTGATGACCAACCCGGCCATTCGCTTGGCGCAAGGCGACGAAGCGCCCGAAGGCATATTGGACGGTATCGTCACCAGCCTGATCGCGATCCATGATTTGAAGCACGAAGGCGGCAACAGCCGCGCGGGCAGCGTCTATATCGTCAAGCCCAAGATGCACGGGCCCGAAGAAGCCGCCTTCACCAACAGCCTGTTCGACGCCATCGAGGACATGCTGGGCCTCGCCCGCCACACGATCAAGGTCGGCGTCATGGATGAGGAGCGCCGCACTTCGGCTAACCTTGCCGCTTGCATCCATGCCGTCCGCAACCGCATCGTCTTCATCAACACCGGCTTTCTCGACCGCACCGGGGACGAAATGCACACGTCGATGCAGGCCGGCCCGATGATCCCCAAGGGCGAGATGAAGACGAGTGACTGGATCGCCGCCTATGAGGATCGCAACGTCCAGATCGGCCTCGCCTGTGGCCTGTCGGGTCGGGCGCAGATCGGCAAAGGCATGTGGGCCGCGCCCGATCGCATGGCCGACATGCTGGAGCAGAAGGCCGGGCACCCCAAGAGCGGGGCCAACACCGCCTGGGTGCCTTCGCCGACCGCCGCGACCCTGCACACGACCCATTATCATCGCATCGACGTCTTTGCCCGGCAGGCAGAGCGCAAGGCCGAAGGCATCGCCTCGCTCGACCGCCTGCTGACCATCCCGGTCGCGGTCGGCCGCAATTTCTCGGAAGAGGAAATCGCGCAGGAACTGGACAATAATGCGCAGGGCATCCTTGGCTATGTCGTCCGCTGGATCGACCAGGGGATCGGCTGTTCCAAGGTGCCCGACATCCACGATATCGGCCTGATGGAGGACCGCGCGACGCTGCGCATTTCCTCGCAGCATATGGCCAACTGGCTGCTGCACGGCATCTGCACCGCAGATGAGGTCGACGCCGCGCTCCAGCGCATGGCCGCCAAGGTCGATGCCCAGAATGCGGGCGACCCGCTCTATCAGCCGATGAGCGGCCGCGAAGCCGAAAGCCTCGCCTATCAGGCCGCCCGCGCTTTGGTGTTCGAGGGCGTCGAACAGCCCAGCGGCTACACCGAACCTTTGCTCCACGCCTTCCGCGCGGAACAGAAGGCGGAAGCGCTGGAGGACGCATAAACCACTTCCGTTCGCTTCGAGCGAAGTCGAGAAGTGTCTAGGACGCACTTCTCGTTTCTCGACTACGCTCGAAACGAACGGCTATGGGCTTTTGGGTATATGGCTGCCTTGGCAACCCACCCATGCTGCGTTACGCCCTCCCCGGCGGGCAGCATGGGAGCCATCATGACGATCCTCGTCCATCATCTGAACAACAGCCGATCGCAGCGCATCCTCTGGCTGCTGGAGGAACTGGGCGAACCTTATGAGGTCCGCCGCTACGAGCGCGACGCCAAGACGATGCGTGCGCCCGACAGCCTGCGCGCCATCCACCCGCTCGGTCGGTCGCCGGTGGTGGAGGTCGATGGCCACCGCCTGATCGAAACCGGCGCGATCATGGAGCATCTGGTCGCCCGCGCCGGCAACCGCTTCGGCCCGCCCGCCGATGCGGAAGGCGCGATCCGCTACCGCCAATATCTGCACTATGCCGAAGGATCGATGATGCCGCCGCTGCTGGCGCTGCTCATCATCGGCAAGCTTGGCCTGCTCGGCCGTCCCGCACGGCCGACGGTGCAACGGATGCTGGACGATCATCTCGACTGGCTGGAAACGGAACTGGCTTCGCGGCCCTATTTCGCAGGCGATGCCTTCACCGCCGCCGACATGATGCTGAGCTTCCCGCTGGAGGCTTCCAGATCGCGCGGCGGCCTGAACGAATCGCGCCCCAACATTATCCGCTGGCTGACCGAGATGCATGCACGCCCCGCCTATCAGGCCGCGCTCCAGAGCGGAGGCAAATATGCCTACGCCTGACCGCCGCACCCTGCTGCGCTACGCCGCCGCAACC
Organism: Pseudomonadota bacterium; assembly: GCA_040389985.1. Classification (GTDB taxonomy): domain Bacteria; phylum Pseudomonadota; class Alphaproteobacteria; order Sphingomonadales; family Sphingomonadaceae; genus Sphingobium. The sequence goes on along the minus strand of JAZJZH010000010.1, from coordinate 70,631 downwards.
TTCGCCACCGCCGCGATAAACCCGCGTCTCTTTGCGCAGGACAAGGCGGCCGAAGCGCTCAAATCCCTCACCACCACCGTCACCCCGATCGGCAAGGCCGAACGCGCCGACCGCCTCGCCCGCGCGCAAAAGGCGATGCAGGCGGCGGGCATCGACGCGCTGCTGATCGAGCCGGGCGCCAGCCTCATTTATTATAGCGGTATCCGCTGGCATCGCTCCGAACGGCTGACCGCGCTGGTCATCCCGGCCACCGGCGCGCCGTTGGTCGTCTGCCCCTTCTTCGAGAAACCCTCGATCGACGAATCGCTCGCCATCCCCGCAGAAGTGCGCGTCTGGCAGGAGCATGAAAGCCCCTACGCCCCGATCGCCGACTATCTGACCGCAAAAGGGCTGGCGAAGGGCCGCATCGGCATCGAGGAAACGGTGCGCTATTTCGCGGTCGATGGCCTCAAGGCCGCGCTCCCCGCCGCGACGTTGGTGAAAGACCCCGTCACCCGCGCCATCCGCATGCGCAAGACCGCCGCCGAAATCGCCCTGATGCAGACCGCCGCCGACATCACCATGGCCGCCTATCGCTGGACCTACCCCCAGGTGAAGGCGGGCATGCCCCCCGCCGACATCGGCGCGCTGATGAGCGCCGCGACGAAACAGCTTGGCGGGCAGGTGGAATTCAACCTAGTCCTGCTCGGCGAAGCGGCCGCCTATCCGCACGGATCGGGCAAGCCGCAGGTCGTGCGCGCGGGGGAGGTGGTGCTGATGGACTGCGGCTGCACGGTCGAGGATTATCAATCCGACATCAGCCGCACCTGGGTCCACGACGCCGCCCCCACCGCGCAGCAGCGCAAGGTCTGGAGCGATGTGTCCCATGGCCAGACGATCGCCTTCGCCGCGGCAAAACTCGGCGTCCCGGCCGGATCGGTCGATGACGCGGTGCGCGGCTGGTATGAAACGCAGGACTACGGTCCCGGCTACGCGCTGCCCGGCCTGTCCCACCGCACCGGCCACGGCATCGGCATGGAAGGGCATGAGCCGGTCAACCTCGTCCACAGCGAAACCACGAAGCTGGACGTGGGCATGTGCTTCTCCAACGAACCGGGGCTGTATCTGCCGGGCGTGATGGGCGTGCGGATGGAGGATTGCTTCCACATGATCGCGCAGGGACCGGCGTGGTTTTCAAAGCCGCCGGTGTCGATCGAAGAGCCGATAGGGTAATGGAATTAACTCTTTTCCGTTCGGGCTGAGCCTGTCGAAGCCTCTTTTCTATTTCAAGAGCTGCGGCCCTTCGACAAGCTCAGGGCGAACGGATGGCGGGACTAATCTGCACAATGAGTCTTTGGCGGCGTTATATAGACTGGATCGACACGGATCTCGGCGATACTTGGCCTCGCATGAACGGGTTATCCAGCGTGGTGCCGATCATCCCTCTCGGACTCGCAGCGATCGCTGGCTTAATTTTTCACGGCCAAGGCAATCCTCCTTCTACCCTTGAGGTAGTAGTCATTGCTTTTTTGACCTTCTCGCTTTTCGCGATTTGGGGCTGGAGGGTTTATCTGGGAGCCAAGCGCCAAGTCAGACGAATACGCTCAGGTGATGCGGATGAGTAAATGCAGCCTCGATGGCTGTTTGAGGCATCACGCCAAATTGATCCCCCTTCCCAATCACCCACGACCAAATCCCCCGCTTGTGCGGCGGGCCGCTTCCCACTAAATCGCCCCCATGACCTCGACCAACGACATTCGCCGCTCCTTCCTCGACTATTTCGGGGCCAACGGCCACACCATCGTCCCGTCCGCTCCGCTCGTGCCGCACAACGACCCGACGTTGATGTTCGTCAATGCGGGCATGGTGCCGTTCAAGAATGTCTTCACAGGCCTCGAAACGCGCCCCTACAAGACCGCGACGTCGAGCCAGAAGTCGGTCCGTGCCGGCGGCAAGCATAATGATCTCGACAATGTCGGCTACACCGCGCGCCACCATACGTTCTTCGAAATGCTGGGCAATTTCAGCTTCGGCGACTATTTCAAGGAACAGGCGATCACCCATGCCTGGACCCTGCTGACCAAGGAATGGGGCCTGCCCGCGGACAAGCTGACCGCGACCGTCTATCATACGGATGACGAGGCGTTCGACCTTTGGAAGAAGATTGCCGGCCTGCCAGACCATCGCATCATCCGCATCCCGACCAAGGATAATTTCTGGGCGATGGGCGACAGCGGCCCCTGCGGGCCCTGCTCGGAAATCTTTTACGACCATGGCGACCATATCTGGGGCGGACCTCCCGGTAGCCCGGAGGAGGATGGCGACCGCTTCGTCGAAATCTGGAACCTCGTCTTCATGCAATATGAGCAGGAAGCCAACGAGATCGTCAGCGAACTGCCCAAGCCGTCGATCGACACCGGCATGGGGCTGGAGCGCATCGCCGCCGTCATGCAGGGCGTCCATAATAATTACGATACGGACACGTTCAAGGCGCTGATCGCGGAATCGGGCGCGATCACCCGCACCGCGACCGACGGCGAACATCAGGCCAGCCACCGCGTCATCGCCGATCACCTCCGCTCGACCAGCTTCCTGATCGCGGACGGCGTGCTGCCCGCGAACGAAGGGCGCGGCTATGTCCTGCGCCGCATCATGCGCCGCGCCATGCGTCATGCCCACATCATCGGCGCGAAAGACCCGCTGATGTATCGCCTCGTCTCCAGCCTCGTGTCGGAAATGGGCGGCGCTTTTCCCGAACTGGTCCGCGCCCAGCCGCTGATCGAGGAAACTTTGCTGCGGGAGGAAACCCGCTTCCGCAAGACGCTCGAAAACGGCTTGCGGCTGCTGGACGAAGCCACCGCCGATCTTGGCGAAGGCGCTGCCCTGCCGGGAGAAATCGCGTTCAAGCTGCATGACACGTTCGGCTTCCCCTATGACCTCACCGAAGATGCGCTGCGCACCCAGGGGCTTACCGTGGACCGCGCCGGTTTCGACGCCGCCATGGCCGAACAGAAAGCCGCCGCGCGCGCCGCGTGGAAGGGTTCTGGCGAAAAGGCGTCGGACGACATCTGGTACGACATCGCCGAAAGTTTCGGCACGTCGGAATTTACCGGCTACAGCGGCACGCAGGGCGAAGGCGAAGTGCAGGCCATCGTCAAGGACGGCGTGCGCGTCGATAGCGCCACGGTCGGCGACACGGTCGCGATCATCACCAACCAGACGCCCTTCTACGGCGAAAGCGGCGGCCAGAATGGCGACGCGGGCACCATCACGTCGCTCGGCGGCCTCGTCGCTGACATCGCGGACACCTCAAAGCCGCTCGGCCGTCTCCACGCGCATCAGGCGACCATCACCGCAGGCAGCGTCAAGGTCGGCGACACAGTTCAACTGACCGTCGACGTCGAACGCCGCGACCGAATCCGCGCCAACCACAGCGCCACCCATCTGCTGCACGCAGCCCTCCGCAAGGAATTGGGCGGCCATGTGACGCAGAAGGGCAGCATGGTTGCGGCCGAACGGCTGCGCTTCGACTTCTCGCATCCCGAAGCCCTGACCCATGCCCAGATCGCCAAGGTAGAGGCGGATGTGAACGCGCAAATCCGCCACAATGAGGAGGTCACGACCCGCCTCATGACGCCCGACGACGCGATCGGCGCGGGCGCGATGGCGCTGTTCGGCGAAAAATATGGCGACGAAGTCCGCGTTCTTTCCATGGGTCGGGGTGACGAACACAGCTATTCGGTCGAATTGTGCGGCGGCACCCATGTTCGCGCGACCGGCGATATCGCCTTGTTCAAGATCGTGTCGGAAAGCGCCGTCTCCAGCGGCGTCCGCCGGATCGAGGCGTTGACCGGGGAAGCCGCGCGCCTGTGGCTGGTCGATCGCGACGACAAGCTGCGCCAGTCGGCCGCCGCGCTCAAGACCTCGCCTGAAGATGTTCTGGCCCGCATCACCGCGCTGGTCGAACAGAGCCGCAAACTGGAACGGGAACTGGCAGAAGCCAAGAAGGCGCTGGCGCTGGGCGGCGGTTCGGGCGCGGCCCCGGCCGGTCCTGAACAGGTCGGCACTGTCAGTTTCCTGGGCCAGGTCATCGATGGCCTGGACCCCAAGGAATTGCGCGGCATCGTGGACGGCAACAAGAAGACCTTGGGCAGCGGCGTGTCGGCGATCGTCGCGGTCGTTGACGGCCGCGCCACTATCGCAGTCGGCGTGACCGACGACCTGACCGCCAGCATCAGCGCCGTCGATCTCGTCCGCGTCGGCGTCGAAACACTCGGCGGCAAGGGCGGCGGCGGCCGTCCCGATATGGCACAGGGCGGCGGCCCGGACGGAGACAAGGCGGCAACCGCTATCGACGCGGTCAAGGCGGCGCTTGCCAAAGTGCCGGCCTGATCCGGGGGGATGGCGGGTTTATCTGAAGTCGCCGCGCTTCATGCCGTCACCAATAGAATATGGGCGAGGCTACCGAATTTCTGGTCCGGGCCGCTTGCCGCCCATCTGTTCCGCAAGATGAATGTTGGCACCGGCACCACCTGCACACACACGGTTCGCGTCATTTTCGGCGACGGGGGCCGTACGACGCGACCGATCAATTTTTGCGGCAAGAATATTCTTTACGTCAGCAATGATGATATCTGGATCGAATGAGGATTGCCAAAAAGGGCGCTGGTGACGTGACGCCTGCGGCGCTGCGGCTGGACTGGGGACAAGCATGAAGCCGGCGCTTTCGACCATCATCGCCGATATCGTCGCCCAGATGGGTGAAGCGACCGATCGCGGCAAGGTCGCTGACTACATCCCCGAACTGGCCAAGGTCGATCCTGCCCGGTTTGCGATCGCCATCGCGACGGCGGATGGCGATTTGCTGACCGGCGGCGACGCCGACACCGGCTTTTCGATCCAGTCCGTGTCCAAGGTATTCGCCCTCACCCTGGCGCTTGGCAAGGTCGGTGACCAGCTCTGGGATCGGGTCGGGCGCGAACCGTCGGGGAACGCCTTCAACTCCATCGTCCAGTTGGAGCGGGAGCAGGGCATACCGCGCAACCCCTTCATTAACGCGGGTGCGATCGTCGTGTCCGACGTCAATCTGGGCGGCCACCAGCCGCGCGTCGCCATCGGTGAGATGCTGCGCTTCATGCGGTATCTGAGCGGCGACGACAGCATCGCCATCAACGAGGATGTCGCCGCGTCGGAAACCGCGACCGGATTCCGCAACATGGCGCTGGCCAATTATATGCGCGCCTTCGGCAATGTCCGCCATCCGGTCGATCTGGTGTTGGGCACCTATTTCCACCAATGCGCGATCGAGATGAACTGTCGCCAGTTGGCGCTGGCGGGCCGTTATCTGATGCTGGACGGCCGGCACCCGGACGGGGGCAGGGTAGTGTCGCCCAGCCGCGCGCGGCGCATCAACGCGCTGATGCTGACCTGCGGCCATTATGACGCATCGGGCGACTTCGCCTTCCGCGTCGGCATCCCTGGAAAATCGGGCGTGGGCGGCGGCATCCTCGCCATCGTGCCCGGCCGCGCGTCGATCGCGGTCTGGTCGCCGGGCCTCAACGACAGCGGTAATAGCTGCCTTGGCACCCAGGCGCTGGAATTATTGGCGCGTCGCACCGGCTGGTCGGTCTTCAGCCCGCCGGAGGAGGGGGATTAGGCCACAGCATGTTCCCGCCTGCGCAGGGCTAACATTGCCTTAAACGTCAACCGACCTCATCGGGCCGCAGCCGCCGCAGCTTGGGCGCGGTTTCCATCTGCGCCGCTTCCTTGATCCCGACGCGCAAATCCTCGCGCATCTGGTGGATCGACGCGATCACCGGGCCCATGGCGACGCCCAGGTCGACCAGCGCCGTCTCGGCCAGTTGCAGCGAGCTTTCCAGCGTTTCGGGCACCGCATCGCTCGCTCCGGCCTTATAGAGTTGGGCGGCATGGTCGGTATCGCGCGCGCGCGCGATAATCGGCAGGTCGGGCACCCATCCGCGCACCCGCTTGGTCACGCGCACCGACAGGACCGGGTCGTCCATCGTCAGGATGAGGGCACGGGCATGGCCCAGCCGCAGCCGGTCGAGCATCTCCACCCGCGCCACGTCGCCGAACAGGATCGGATAGCCCAGCCGCCGCGCCTCCGCGACGACATCGGGGTCCGATTCGACCACGACGAAACGCTGTTTGTGGGACTTGAGCAGGTCGCACACCATGCGGCCGACGCGGCCAAAGCCGATGACCACCGCCGCCGCCTCAATATGGTCCTCGGTCGCTTCGATCCGCTCTTCGCCGATCGCCATTTCCAGCCGCCGCGCGACGTCATGGCCGATCCGCGCCAGCAGCGGCGTGATGGTCAGGCCAATGGCGGTCACGATTTGCCAGAAGGCGGCGGTGGAGGGCAGGATCAATTGCGCCGCCGCGGCCGCCGACAGCACGATCAGGGTGGTTTCCGACGGACTGGACATCAGCACGCCCACCTCCAACGCCACGCCTTTACGCGCGCCGGAGAAGTAGAGCAGCGCCGCGGTCACCAGCGTCTTGGCCAGCACCACGCCGACCACCGCCATCATCAGGCTGGGCCAGTTGGCCAGGATGACGCGAATGTCCAGGCTCATGCCCACGGTGATCAGGAACACGCCCAGCGCCAGCCCCTTGAACGGGGCGGTCATCACTTCGACTTCGCTATGATAGTCGGTTTCGGCGATCAATATGCCCGCCAGCAGCGCGCCGACGATCGGCGACAGGCCCGCGATCGACGTGGCCAGGCTGGACACGATCACCACCAGCAGGCTGGCCGCCAGGAAGACTTCCGGGCTTTTTGTGCGCGCGGCTTGGCTGAACACATGGGGCAGGACGATCCGTCCCAGCACCAGCATCACCGCGATGGTGATGCCGCCCTTCATCAGCGTGCTCGCCATCGCGTTCCACGCGCCGTCGGGACTTGCGGCGACGGAGGGAGCCAGCGCGCCCAGCATGAAGATGATCGGGACGAGCGCCAGATCTTCGAACAACAGCATGGAGAAGGCCGCGCGGCCGACCGCGCTTTGTGTGCCCACCATCGGCAACACGACCGCCGTGGACGACAGCGCCAATGCCAGGCCCAGGCCGATCGCCCCGGCCGTCGGCTGTCCCAGCAGATAGAGGCCGGTCGCGATCAACACCGCGCCGCCGATCAATTCGGTGGCGCCCACGCCGAACACCTGGGCGCGCATCGTCCATAATCGCCGGAAACTCAGTTCCAGTCCGATCGAGAAGAGCAGCAGGATGACGCCCAGTTCCGCGAACGGCTCGATCGCTTCGCTGTTGGAAATGGTGACATGATAGAGCCAGGGATATTGGCTGACCAATGATCCCAACCCTGCCGGACCGACCGCCAGCCCGACCAGGATGAACCCGATCACCGGACTGATGCGGAATCGGGCAAAGCCTGGAATGACGAGACCCGCTGCCCCCAGGATGACGAGGGAGTCGCTGAAACTATTGGGATCAAATGCACCGGCCATGACGGCATCATTGCGGCTGCGCGATGAAATGACCAGCGCGGACTCGCGAAAAAACGCAAGAAGACCGTTCAAATATGGACGCTGGACGTGCTATGCATAATGGTGCGCAGCGATAGATGGACTTATGTGCGAGGTGGACCGGGCTTCCACAACCGGCACACCGAATATGTGTTGGAAACCGTATACCGCTGCCGGGCGGACCGCCAGGACGGACTCCATTTACGCGCCTCCGATTAGGCCAGGTTCGACAGTGACGGCTGACGCTCTGGCGGAGCGGGAGGGGCAGCGCGGCAGGATGGAGAGAACTTTGGTGCGTCAACGGTCGCGGTTGGAACGCCTTTGGTCGTTCCCAATCGGTCACCATCCTACTGATGATGAAGTCGCAGCCGGTTGGGGCGATTAGTGATGTGTCGGAATAGCTTGTGGAAACGCATAAATCTGGAGCTGCGATGCGGGTCGGGAAAGTCTTATGCGTCAAAGTGGTGCGGACGGCGGGACTTGAACCCGCAATTCCAGGGGAAGGCGGATTTTAAGTCCGCTGCGTCTACCGATTTCGCCACGTCCGCCCGATTGAGGGTCGCGTTTCCCCTGACGGCTGCTGCGCGGCAGGTCAAGCCATCGATCGTCTCAAACGACTGATCGTCCCAAGCAATCCCGGCCGCGCGTGGACTCAGGCGTCGTCCTTGCCATTCAGCCGTTCGCGCATTTCCTTCCCCGGCTTGAAATAGGGAACGCGCTTGGCGGATACCGGCACCTGTTCCCCGGTGCGCGGGTTGCGCCCGGTGCGCGCATCGCGCGCGCGGGTGGTGAATGCGCCGAATCCGCGCAGTTCAACACGACCACCGGTGGAAAGCCGGTCGACAATCTCCCTGAAGAAGAGATCGACGATCTTTTCCACTTCCGGCAGGCTGAGCCCCGGATTTTCCTCGGCCAGCTTCTGGATCAATTCCGAACGGATCATTGGTTCTCCAGCGCCCCTCTGCTGTGCCCCATGCCATGCATAGAGGTTCCGCAAGGCGTTGACAATCGGGCACATCAAGATCGTTACGTTTCCAAAAGGATGATTGCATCATGGACACGAAAAAGCCCGCCGGACGTGGGTCCGGCGGGCCTTTTTTTATTTTTCGGAGGAGAGGAAGGTTTAGCCTTCGGTCTTCGCCTTGAGCGCTTCGCCCAGGATGTCGCCCAGCGATGCGCCGCTGTCGGACGAACCATACTGCGCCACGGCCTGCTTCTCTTCGGCGATCTGCATCGCCTTGACCGAGAAGGTCGGCTTCTTGGCGCGGTCGAAACCGGTCACCATGGCGTCGAACTTCTGGCCGATCTGGAAGCGTTCCGAACGCTGTTCGTCACGGTCGCGACCCAGGTCGCTGCGCTTGATGAAGCCGGCCGCGCCGTCTTCGCCAGCCTGGACTTCCAGGCCGCCGTCGCGGACTTCAAGGACGGTCACGGTAACGATCGCGTTCTTGTTGAGGCCAGCCGATGCGGCGGCGGTGCCACCAGCGGCCGGGCCGCCACGCTCAAGCTGCTTCATGCCCAGGCTGATGCGCTCCTTCTCGACGTCGATGTCGAGAACGACGGCCGAAACGGCCTCACCCTTGCGATGCAGCGCCAGCGCGTCTTCGCCCGAAATGCCCCATGCGATATCGGACATGTGGACCATGCCATCGACGTCGCCGTCCAGGCCGATGAACAGGCCGAACTCGGTCGCATTCTTGACTTCGCCTTCGACGGTCGAACCGATCGGGTGACGCTCGGCAAAGCTGTCCCAAGGATTGCTCTGAGCCTGCTTGAGGCCGAGCGAGATGCGGCGCTTTTCGGGATCGACTTCGAGGACCAGAACTTCGACTTCCTGGCTGGTCGAAACGATCTTGCCGGGGTGGACGTTCTTCTTGGTCCAGGACATTTCCGACACATGGACCAGGCCTTCGATGCCGGCTTCCAGTTCGACGAACGCACCATATTCGGTGATGTTCGTGACGCGGCCCGACAGCTTGGCGCCGATCGGGTACTTGGCGGCTGCGCCTTCCCACGGATCGCTCTCAAGCTGCTTCATGCCGAGCGAAATGCGCTGGGTGTCGCGGTTGATGCGGATGATCTGGACACGGACGGTGTCGCCGATGTTGATCATCTCGTTGGGGTGGTTGATGCGCTTGTACGACAGGTCGGTGACGTGCAGCAGGCCATCGATGCCGCCCAGGTCAACGAACGCACCATAGTCGGTGATGTTCTTGACGACGCCTTCGATGATCTGGCCTTCGGCCAGCGTCTGGATGAGGCCCGAACGCTGTTCGGCGCGGGTTTCTTCCAGAATGGCGCGACGCGACACGACGATGTTGCCGCGGCGACGATCCATCTTCAGGATCTGGAAGGGCTGCGGGATGTCCATCAGCGGGGTGACGTCGCGAACCGGGCGAATGTCGACCTGCGAACCGGGCAGGAACGCCACGGCGCCGTCCAGGTCGACGGTGAAGCCGCCCTTGACGCGACCGAAGATGACGCCTTCGACACGCGCGCTCTCGGTGAACTCGGCTTCCAGCTTGTCCCAGGCGGCTTCGCGGCGGGCGCGGTCACGCGACAGCATGGCTTCGCCATGGGCGTTTTCGACGCGATCGACATAGACTTCGACTTCGTCGCCAACCTTCAGGTCAGCCTTCTGGCCTGGCGCTGCGAATTCGCGCAGCGGCACGCGGCCTTCGGACTTCAACCCTACGTCGATGACGGCCAGGTCGTTTTCGATGGCGGTAACGGTGCCCTTGACGACGCGGCCTTCAAAGCCGCCGTCTTCACCACCGAGAGAATCATTGAGAAGCGCGGCGAAATCGTCGCGCGTGGGAAATGCCGTAGAGGCCATGGTTAGTCCTTCACTCGTCATTGCTGGCCAACCGGTTGTATCCGATGGTCTTTGGCCAAAGCACGTACAGGACCGAATATCCTGAACGTATCCCGCGAGTTAGAGGACAAGGGAACGCGCTGCCTTGAAAAGCGAAAAGGGCGCCCGGAACAACCGCGCGCCTTGACGGGTCAACTTCTGGAGCGACCTTCAAGCTGGGCGTCCACAAGCGCAACAGCCCGCTGGACGGCCGCGTCTATAGTCAAATCGCTCGTATCTAGCAAGTCCGCGCCTTGTGCGACTTTGAGTGGCGCATGGTCACGGCTCATGTCGCGCGTGTCGCGCGCCTGGATGTCGGCGATCAGGCTGTCCATGTCGGGGTGGCCGCCATGGCTCAGCGCGTCCTTATAACGGCGCTCGGCGCGGACATGGACGCTGGCCGTCACGAAAATCTTGGCATCGGCATCGGGCGCGATCACCGTGCCGATATCGCGCCCGTCCAATATGGCACCGCCCGGTTGGGTGGCGAAATCGCGCTGTCGCGTGATCAGCGCGTCGCGCACGCTCTGGTGCACGGACACGCGCGAGGCGAGGGAACCGACCGCTTCGCTCCGCAGCGCCGGGTCGACCAGGACGGCATCGTCGAATCCGGCCGCGGCCAGCGCGTCTGCCTCATGATCGGGATCGCCGCCGGCCTTCAGCACCGACAGGCCGACCGCGCGATACAGCAGGCCGGTGTCCAGCACCGGCAACCCATAATGGCGGCCCAGCGCCTTGGCGATGGTGCCCTTGCCCGACGCGGCGGGGCCGTCGACGGCGATGATCATGGCTTTTTCTTCCTGAGCGCGTTGCCCAGCCCCAGCAGCGCGATCGCCGCCCAAACCACTTCCAGCGCCATCGACGCCAGATTGAAATGCACCGTCAGCGACCAGATGAGCAGCAGCGCGCCCGCCAGGTTCATCAGGTTGAAGATGACGAAATTCAGGGTCCGCGCCATATTGCTATAGGCATAAGCGACGACCATCAGCGCGCTGCCGATCAGTCCCACTATATTTGCCAGATCGAATGTCATGCGATTCCTCCCAATTGCCTGAGCAGCGGCACGAAGGTCGGGAAGCTGGTCGCCACCGGCCGCATATCGTCGATGGTGACGCCATCCTTCGACACCAGGCCCGCGACGGCGAAGCTCATCGCAATGCGATGGTCCAGCCGTGTCGCGATCGGCCCGCCGCCGGTCAGCAGAGCGCCGCCGCTGCCTTCGATCACGATGCCGTCCTCCAGTTCCTCCACGCGCACGCCGATCGCGCGCAGCCCCTGCGCCATCGTGGCGATGCGGTCCGATTCCTTGACGCGCAATTCGTCCAGCCCGCGGAAGATGCTGCGCCCCTGTGCGAAGGCGGCGGCGACGAAGGCGACTGGATATTCGTCGATCATGCTGGGCGCGCGCGCCGGGTCCGGCTCTACGCCCTTGAGGATCGATGCCGTGACGATCAGGTCGCCGACCGGCTCGCCGCCGACTTCGCGGGCATTGATGACCTCTATCGATCCGCCCATTTCGCGCAGCAGGTTGATCAGGCCGGCGCGCGTCGCGTTCAGGCCCACATTGGCGATCGTCACCTGCGATCCAGGCACCAGCAGCGCCGCGACCATTGGAAAGGCGGCGGAGGAGGGGTCGCCTGGCACGACGATATTTTGCGGCTGCAATTCCGCCTCGCCGACCAGGGTGATGATCCGGGTGCCGTCCGCCTCTATCTCGACAGTCAGGTCCGCGCCGAACCCCTTGAGCATCCGTTCGCTATGGTCGCGGGTCGGGATCGGCTCGACGACGCGGGTGATGCCGGGCGTGTTGAGGCCGGCGAGCAGGATGGCCGACTTCACCTGCGCCGATGCGACGGGCAGGCGATAGTCGAGCGGCACCGCGGGGCAGGCGCCCTTCATCGTCAACGGCAGGCGGTCGCCTGGACTCGTCGTGAAGCTCGCGCCCATGCGCGACAGCGGCTGCGTCACCCGCGCCATCGGGCGCTTACTGAGCGATGCGTCGCCCACGAAGGTCGCGGTCAGGTCATGGCTGGCGAGCAGGCCCATCAGCAGGCGCGTCGATGTGCCGCTATTGCCCATGTCGAGCGCCGCCTCCGGCTGCAACAGCCCGCCCACGCCAACGCCATGGATGTGCCACACGCCCTCGGCATCGCGGTCGATCTGCCCGCCCATCGCCTTCATCGCAGCAGCGGTCGCCAGCACATCCTCGCCCTCCAGCAGGCCTTCGACCCGGCTATGCCCGATGGCCAGGGCCGACAGCATCAGCGACCGATGGGAAATGCTCTTGTCGCCCGGTACAGTCACGCTGCCCGCCAGCGACGGCGCGGCGGTGAAGGTCATCGGGGTGGGCTGTTCGTCTATATGAGTCACGGGGTATCCATTATCGTGGAACCGAAAAAATGCGCCCGGCTTTTGACAGCGCGATCCCGCTATGGCAAGGCGCGCCACGTTTCGCGGGCAACAAGCGTTGTGCCGTGTGATTATCTGTTTGAGCATCGAATAAAGGAACAGGCCGGACATGGTGAAGGCTGAATGGGGCACGAAGCGGACCTGCCCGAAATGCGCGACTCGCTTCTACGACCTGGGCAAGGATGATCCGGTAACCTGCATCAATTGCAGCAGCGCCTGGGAACCCGAACCCGTACTGAAGTCGAAGCAGCCGCTCCCCTATGAGGAAGCAGCGCCCAAGAAGGTGATCGAGACGGCCGACGGCGAGCTGGAAACGGCCGACGACGATCTGGATATCGATGTCGATGACGACGGCGATTCGCCGGATAATGACGTCGATCTGGGCGGTGATGACGACCTGGGTGTCGAAGCCGCCAGCGATGACGACAGCGACGACAATTAACTGAAATTTGTTCTTGCCAAGGAGATTGCTGCCACCTAATGGCAGCGACCTCCGAGGTGCCGGACCCAACGGCGCTTCACTGGTACGGGGCCTTAGCTCAGCTGGGAGAGCGCCTGCATGGCATGCAGGAGGTCAGCGGTTCGATCCCGCTAGGCTCCACCAATTTTTCGGCCGACGGCATTGCCGGACATGGCCTGACCCTATGCATACGGCTTTGGCCGTGCATGATGGGGCCTTAGCTCAGCTGGGAGAGCGCCTGCATGGCATGCAGGAGGTCAGCGGTTCGATCCCGCTAGGCTCCACCAGTTTATCACAAAATTCTCGCGCGGTTCGCGATGTTGCGCGTTCGTTGCGCTTCAGACTCGCCAACGCGCCGCTTTCCTGCCATCGCGGGCGGCATGAAGGACGAATTGGCCATCCAGGCCGCCGAACAGGGCGATGATGACGCGATCCGCGCCATCCTGACGCAATTATGCGATGTGACGCATATGGGCTTTGCGGCGGTGGCGCGCGTGACGGAGGATCGCTGGATCGCCTGCCAGGTGCTCGACAAGATCGCCTTTGGTCTGGAGCCCGGCGCGGAACTGGAAATGCAGATGACGATCTGCAAGGAAATCCGCCAGACCGAAAATTATGTGGTTATCGACCATGTCGATGCCGACATCGCGTGGCAGAAGCATCCGGTGCCGATCTTCTACGGCTTCAAAAGCTATGTGTCCTTCCCGGTCATCCTGGCGGACGGCAGCTTCTACGGCACGCTTTGCGCGATCGATCCCGCGCCGCGCCTGGTCAGCCAGCCAGCGACGATCGCGGCCATAGAAGGATTCGCACGCGACGTCGGCGTGCTCCTGTCCGCCCGCATCCTGACGATCCGGATGACCGGCACCGCGAAGGACGCCGGCCGCCCTCAGGCGGGCTGAACGAAGCTGTCCATCACCCGCTTGCGCCCGGCCGTCTCGAAATCGATCTCCAGCTTGTTGCCCTCGATCTCCGCGACGGAGCCATAGCCGAATTTCTGGTGAAATATGCGCAGGCCCACGCGCATGTCGTCGCGGCCCTTATTGCCCAGCGACACGGCCGACGCCCGCGCCTCGACGATCCGCACCGGCTCCCGGCTGAACTGGCCGGTCGATTGCGCCCGTTGCCAGCCCGGTCCACGGCCCGACCCGCGCGCGACGTCGGCGAAGGGGTCGTCCCGTTCCGACCAGTTGGCGCGCCATAGAGATGCGCCGCCGGTCATGCTGCTTTCCGATTCGACATGTTCGGGCGGTAATTCGCCCACGAAGCGCGACGGGATGCTGCTGGTCCACTGGCCATAGATGCGGCGATTGGCGGCATGCAATATGGTGCAGCGCTTGCGCGCCCGCGTGATCGCGACATAGGCGAGCCGCCGTTCCTCTTCGAGCGAATTGAGGCCGCCTTCGTCCAGCGCCCGCTGCGACGGGAAGATGCCTTCCTCCCATCCCACCAGGAACGTCGTGTCATATTCCAGCCCCTTGGCGGCATGGATGGTCATGATTGTGATCTTGGCGGACTCCGCCTTCGCCTCATTGTCCATGACGAGGCTGACATGCTCCAAAAACGCGCCCAGCGTCTCATATTCCTCCATCGCGCGCGCCAGTTCGGACAGATTCTCCAGCCGTCCGGCGCTTTCGGTCGTGCGCTCCGCCTGCAACATCGCGGTATAGCCGCTCTCGTCCAATATCTGTCGCGCCAGTTCGGCATGGGGCAATTGCGTCGCCCGGTCGCGCCAGCGCGCCAGATCGCCGATGAAGTTGCCCAGCGATCGCCGTGCCTGCGGCGTCAGTTCGTCGGTGTCCAATATGCGCGCCGCCGCCAGCGCCAGCGGTATCCCCTCCGCCCGCGCCAGCCGGTGCAGTTTCTCCACCGCCTTGTCGCCCAGCCCGCGCTTGGGCACATTGACGATCCGCTCGAACGCCAGGTCGTCCGCAGGCTGGTTGACCAGCCGCAAATAGGCCAGCGCATCGCGGATTTCGGCCCGCTCATAGAAGCGGAAGCCACCGACGATGCGATAGGGCAGGCCGATCTGGATGAAACGGTCCTCGAACTCGCGGGTCTGATGCTGGGCGCGGACCAGGATTGCCACTTCGTCCAGCGACCCGCCGCCCCGCTGGACCGCCTCTATCTCCTCGCCGACCCGCCGCGCCTCCTCTGGCCCGTCCCACACGCCAATGACCTGTACCTTCTCGCCCACGTCGATATCGGTCCACAGCGTCTTGCCCAGGCGATTGCCATTCTCGGCGATCACGCCCGACGCTGCGCCCAGGATATGCGGCGTGGAGCGATAATTCTGTTCCAGCTTGATGATGGTAGCGCCCGGAAAATCCTTTTCGAAACGCAGGATATTGGCGACTTCTGCGCCGCGCCATGAATAGATGGACTGGTCGTCGTCACCCACGCAGCACAGATTCTTGCGCGTCTGCGCCAGCAGCCGCAGCCACAGATATTGGCTGCTATTGGTGTCCTGATATTCGTCCACCATGATATAGCGGAAGCGTTGCTGATATTGCTCCAGCACATCACGATGCTTCTTCAATATCGTCAGAACATGCAGCAGCAAGTCACCGAAATCGCAAGCATTTACTTGGCGCAGCCGCGCCTGATAATCGGCATAGAGCTTCTGGCCCTTGCCATGGGCATAGCCTTCCGCCTCGCCCGCGCCGACATCCTCCGGGGTCCAGCCCTTATTCTTCCACTGGTCGATCAAACCGGCCAACTGCCGGGCGGGCCAGCGCTTTTCGTCGACGCCTTCGGCCTGGATAAGCTGTTTGAGCAACCGCAACTGGTCGTCGGTATCGAGGATGGTGAAATTGGATTGCAGCCCGACCAGTTCGGCATGGCGGCGCAGCATCTTTGCCGCGATCGCATGGAAAGTGCCGAGCCAGGGCATCCCCTCCACCGCGTCGCCGATCATCCGGCCGACCCGCGCCCGCATCTCCCGCGCAGCCTTGTTGGTGAAGGTCACCGCCAATATCTCGGACGGCCAGGCCCGCCGCGTGCCGATCAGGTGCGCCAGCCGCGCGGTCAGCGCCGCGGTCTTGCCGGTGCCCGCGCCCGCCAGCACCAGCACCGGCCCCTCGGTCGTCAGCACGGCCTCCCGCTGCGGCGGGTTCAGCCCGTCGAGATAGGGCGGATCATTGGGGGAGGGGGTAGGGACTGTCATGGCTGGACAACTAGGCACGGGGTGGAGCGGGGGCAAGGGGCGCGCCTCTTGCGGTGAGAGGGCTTCTATGAGAACAAAAGGCGAATCATGCAAGGGAGCAAGCCGATGGTGACGGGACGATGCCAATGCGGGGCGATACGCTATGAAGCGACCGGCGAACCGGCCTATAGCGCCATTTGCCATTGCAGCGATTGCCGCGCCAGCGCCGGCGCGCCGATGGTCGGCTGGGCGCTGTTTCCGCAGGACGCCGTGACGATCACCGGCGATCCGGTCCGCTACCAGTCTTCCGACAATGCGACCCGGCATTTCTGCGGCACATGCGGCACCGGCCTGTTCTACACCAATCCGGTGGTCTTTCCCGGCGCGATCGACATCCAAAGCGCGACGCTGGATGATGCCGCCGCCTTGCCGCCGGGGGGACATGTCCAGATGGCCGACGCCGTGCCATGGATGGCGACGGCGCATGAACTGCCCAAATATGATCGCTATCCCGAAGGCCCCTGACCCGACAGGCCCTGACGGCCGATGCGGTTCATCTGGCCGCGCCTGAGCCACGTTTTGCCGCCTCGGTGGAACGGGGACGTCCTGTGTCCGGTTCTTGCCATGCTCGTCTGAGAATGAGCGACCTGCGGGTCGAAGAACATAGGAAAAGGATGATCCCAATGAAATCCATCATGCTGGCCGGCGTTGCGATGCTGAGCTTCACCACTTTGGGCGGTATGGCCGTCGCGCAAGACACGCCCGCGCCGAGCAGCCAGCCGCCCGGTGACGCCATGACGCCGCCGCCCGCCGATGCGCCCGCGCCCGCCGATCCGACGGCGACGCCGCCTTCAGCGCCCGCCGAACCCGCAGCCCCAGCAACGCCCGCAACGCCCAGCGATCCGGGCATGGCGACCCCGCCAGCGCCTGCCGCTCCCGCCACGCCTGCAATCCCGCCGCAGGGCGACCCCAATGCCGGTCAGCCGACGGGCGCCGTCCCGGCCGATCCGGGCATGGTGCCTGCGCCAGCAGGTGTTCCCAAAGACCCAGCCGCGCCCGTTGGCTCCTCCGCTAATCCGGTTACCATGGGCGGCAACGTCACGCCCCCGCCAACTGAAACGAAGGATTATCCGGTCTGCACACGCACGGTGCAGGACAGTTGCGTCAATCGGGGCGAGGCAAGGAAAAGCCGCCAGCGCTGAATGGCTGCGTCGGCCGGGCGGGTGGCGCTCATCGCCACCCGCCCGGCCCGGTTGCGGACCATCTTATGAGCGCAAAATCGATCAATAATCGAAACAGGCTATGTTCAAGTCATTGATATAATGGAATAATTACCGGGTAAAACAGCAAAAACGCCATTTAACTGTCGCACTCGCTGTCTCTATTGGCCGCTGGGACCGGCGCAAAACCAGGCGCTCAATCCTCCATCCGCAGCAGCGTGATCCGCGCTTTCCCGCAATCGCGCACCGTGTCGATGGTAAAGCCCTTCACGACCACATCTTCCCGCTTGTCGGTTTCGATGCTGATCCAGCTGGCGGCGTTGGTCCAGCCCAGCCGCCCCAGCTTGTCGAGCGCAACCTGGCCAGCGCCGGTGCCATAGGGCGGGTCCATGAAGATGAGGTCGAGCGGCTTGGCCGCCGACCCCAGCGACAACACGCTGGAAGGCCGGATGTCGGGACGAATGCCCAGCCGGTCGCCATTGGCGCGGATCGCGTCCAGTGCCGGTTTGTCCTGCTCGACGAACAGGCAGGACGCCGCGCCCCGCGACAGCGCCTCAAAGCCCAGCGCGCCCGATCCGGCGAAGAAATCGCCCACGGCCAACCCCTCGAACGATCCCAGCCGACTGGTCAGCATCGAAAACAGCGCCTCGCGTGTCCGGTCCGCCGTCGGCCGGGTGGCGTCGCCCTTGGGCGCGGTCAGCGGCCGGCCGCGCCATTGGCCCGATATGATCCTCATTTCAGGTCCTTCAGGCTTTTACGGAACAGCTCCAGTTCATTCTGCCGCACCTCCTCAACCGCGCCGACCGGCAATTCGCCCAGATCGAAAGGGCCATAGCTGGTGCGGATCAGCCGGTTGACCTTCAGGTCCAGATGTTCGAGCACGCGGCGCACCTCCCGGTTCTTGCCTTCGGTCAGGGTCATTTCGATCCATTGGTTGCGCCCGGTGCGCCGCTCCAGATTGGCTTCGATCGCGCCATAGCGGATGCCATCGATCTCCAGCCCGTCGAACAGATCCTCCAACTGCTGCTGGCTCACCTCGCCAAAGGCGCGGGCGCGATAGGTGCGCGGCACGCCGGTCGCCGGCAATTCCATCTCGCGCTTGAAACCGCCGTCGGTGGTCATCAGCAGCAGGCCTTCGGTGTTCATGTCCAGTCGGCCGATCGGCATCAACCGCGGCAGGTCGGCGGGCAACCGGTCATAGATGGTCGGCCGCCCCGCCGGATCGCGCTCGGTCGTCAGGAAACCGGCCGGCTTGTGGAACAGGAACAGGCGCATGGGTGCAGGCGCGGCAATAGCGACTTCATCGACGGTCACGCCATGCAGCGACGTCAGCAGCGTCGCGGGCGTATCGATCACCACGCCATCCTTTGAGACGCGGCCTTCCTCGATCATCCGCTCGATCTCGCGGCGGGATGCGACCCCGGCGCGGGCCAGCAGCTTGGCAATTCGCTGCGGTTCGCCTTTCCCGTCGCTGACCGCCGCCGCGCGGGCCGGGTGGGGATTGGTGGTCTGGGTCGGCCCTATGCCCCTGGGCTTGCGCGGCGGATAGGATTTGGCCGCGAACCGGGGCGCGTCGCCCCGCGCCCGATCGGGGCGGGCGCGCTCTGTGCGAGGACGATCGCTCCGCTCGCCTTCGCTCCGCGGCGCGCGCGGCGTGTCGGCGGCATCGCGTGGCGCCGTGCTCCGCGCAGGGCGCGCGCTGGTGCCATCGCGTGGTCCTGCATTCCTGGCAGGACGTGGTCCCGCGCCGTCGGCCTTGGCCCGATCGGGACGATTGCCATCCTTTGCCCGATCGCTGCCCCGATCGCCGCGCGGACGGTCGGCCCGGCTATCATCTGTCTTGTCAAAACGCGACCTGGCGTCGCCCCGCGGTCCCGCAGTCGGGCGCGCATCGCCACGGCGGCCATCGCTCGGCCGTCCATCGGCGCTCGGCCGTCCATCGCCCTGACGCCTCTCATCCTGTCGCTTCTCATCCTGCCGCGGCGCTGCGCCGCGTCCGGCTGGCGCGCCAGGACGCCCGCCCGATCCGCTCCGGCCGGGGCCGGTGGGGCGTTTCGGGCCGCCTGGTCCTGCCCTGCGGGGCGGTCCTGATTTTTTCGGCGGTTCCAAGGGCGGGTTCCTTTTCATGGGTACTGGCGCTTCCCATATGGGTGTAAAGCCAGCAACAGGCTGAAATGTGCCGCTCCGGCGCTTGGGTGAGGGGGTTTGTTCCTCCCATCGGGGCAACCGGGTGCGGGGGCGCGGCGTTTCATCGGGTGCATGGCGGAATCAGGGCGGATCGGCAAATGTTTTTCGGGCTTCTGAAAGAGGCAGGCGCGCGCCTGTCGCGCCGCAAGGCGATCCGCACCGTGCTGGTGGTGGAGGATGAGGCGCTCGTCGCCTTCGACAATGAACATGCGCTGGCGCAGGCGGGCTATCACATCGCGGCGACCGTGGACGATCACGACCATGCCGTGCGGGTCATGGACGGCGGCGGCGTGGACCTGGTGATCGCCGACGTAGCCTTGCATGGCGAGAAAACGGGCATCGACGTAGCCCGTCACGCTGCCGCGCTGGGCCTGCCGGTCCTGTTCGTCACCGGGCGCTGCCCGATCGAGGCGCAGGCGCTGGCGGTGGGCTGCCTCGCCAAGCCTTATGCTCCGCGCGACCTGATAGCGGCGATCGGCGTGATCGACGCCGCGCTGCGCGGCGCAAGGCGGCCCAAGCTGCCGCCGGGGCTCAGCCTGTTCCTGCCCGCGGACTGATCGCCGCACAGGACACTTGCCTGGTGGCGATCAGGCCATATGGTGGCGCGCAATTGGACCACCGGGGACGCACGCCATCATGACCGACGCCATACAGGGCCGCAACCGCTGGCTCGACGCCGTGAAGCCCTATGCGGAAAAGGGTCCATTGGCGGCCTTCTTCCTGGGGGTCTCTTCAGGCTTTCCTTATGCGATGATCGGCGCGACGCTGACCACGCGACTGGCGCAGGATGGCATCGACAAGAAAGCCGTGACCGCCTTCACCCTGGCCTTCCTTGTCTATAATCTCAAATGGCTTTGGGCCTGGGTGGTCGATGGCATCCGCCTGCCGATCATCGGCCGATTGGGACAGCGCGTGTCCTGGCTGTTGCTCGCGGGCGTGCTGGTCATGGCGGCGGTCGCCAATCTGGCCCTGGTCGATCCGACATCCAGCCTGTTGCAGACCGCCTATGCCGCCATCCTCGTCGGCGCGGCCGGCGCGACCTATGACATCGTGATCGACGCCTATCGGATCGAAACTTTGAAGCCCGAACAACTGGGCGTCGGATCGGGCATGTCGCAATATGGCTGGCGCATCGGATCGGTGGCGGCTGGCTCTCTGGCGCTGATCCTGGCCGCCCGGATCGGCTGGCAGGGCGCCTATCTCGCCTGCGCCGCCTTTGCGTTGCCGGCGATGCTCACCGGCCTTATCCTCGGTGAACCGGAACGGCATCGCGATCCGATCGCCCGGCGCGGCATGGGGGAGGTGATGGCGTCGATCACAGGGCCGCTACTGGAGTTTTTCCGGCGCAAGGGCGCGTTCCTCGTCCTGCTCTTCATCCTGCTGCACAAGATCGGCGACACGCTGGCGAACCTGACCTTTCGCCTGCTGTTCGACGATATGGGCTATACCAATGACGAAATCGTCATTTACGACGTCGGCATCGGTTTCTGGGCCTATCTGATCGGCATCTTCATCGGTGGCATCCTTTATGCCCGGATGGGCATGAAGCGATCCGTGCTGTTCAGCCTGATCCTGATGGGCGTGTCCAATTTCAGCTTCGCCGCGCTCGCCGCGCTGGGGAAGAGCAATTGGGGCATGGCTGGCGCCATCGGGTTCGAAAATATCGCCAGCGGAATCGGCGGCGTCACCGTCGTCGCCTATTTCTCGGCCCTCTGCGACCTGCGCTTTACCGCCGCGCAATATGCGCTGATCTCGGCGGCGGCCAGCATCGTCGGGCGCTTCCTGACCGGCACGACCGCAGGCACCCTGATCGAACGGTTCGGCTATGTCGATTTCTACCTGCTGACGACCGCGCTCGCCGTGCCGGGAATCCTGCTGTTCTGGCTGATGATGCGCGCGGGCCTGATCGACGCCAGCGTCGGCACCGCCGCGACGACCGATCCGGGCGATCAGCCCGCCGCGTAAATGTCCAACGGCCGCCCCAGGTCGCTATGCGCCTGCGCCACTGCCTGCAGGCAGGTGAGCGCGCCTAGCGCATGATCGTTGCCCAGCAATTCGCTCACCTGTTCATAGGCGGCGTTGGGATCGCGCAGCGCGTCGCCCGTCGCCTGCATCATCAGCGCTTCGTCCGCGGTCATGCGCGCGCAGCAGCAGGGCGCGACGAGTATCTTGCGGCTCGACGCCCGCGCCAGTTCCAGCATCATCGCGCGCATCAGCACCAGTGGCCGGCGATAGCTGCGACCGAACGCGCCCAGCATCGCATTGGCGGCATGGGCGTCATTCACCCCCGCGGTCGCCATCCGGCGCATCACGAACAGGAACAGGCGATTGCCATAGCCGCCCGGAATGGGCCGGGGCAGGTCGATGGGGGAAGTCTCTCCATAAGCCATAGAATCGCACCTTCTGCATGGGTCAGAAGCTCATTCTACGCTATTGCGAGTCAGTCGCAAGTATAATCAGTCGGGCAGTTGTTCGTTCAGTCGCAAAATTTCGCCGGCCAGATAGAGTGAGCCGCCGATCAGCAGCTTGGGCGCGGTATCGCCGGAAGCCGCGCATGTCGTGGCGATGCTGGCGATTGCCTGGCGCGCATCGTCATGGGCGGTGCAGACGATGCCCCATTGGGCCGCGATGGCCGCAAAGCGCTCGGGCGGATGATGGTCATGGCCCGGCACCGGCAGAGCATGGACATGCGCGATCTTGCCCGCGAAGGGCGCGAGGAAGGCGTCCACGTCCTTGTTCGCCAACATGCCGATGACGAGCTGGAGCTTATGCCCTTCCAGCCGCTCGGCGGTGAAGAAAGCCCCGATAGCCTCGCCCGCGCCGCCATTATGCCCGCCATCGAGCCAGGCGGTGGCATCCTGCGGCAGGGCATCCAGCAACGGTCCCCGGTCCAGCCGCTGCAACCGCGCGGGCCAATGCGCCCAGAGCGGCGCGGCCTTGAGCGCGGCTTCGGACAAGGGCACCGCATCTTGATGGCGCAGCATGGCGAAGGCGAGTGCGGCGTTCTGCACCTGATGCGCCCCGGCCAGGCGCGGCAGCGGGGTTTCCAGCCGACCCTGCTCGTCGCGATAATGCATCCGGTCGCGATACATGGCCGCGTCCCAGCCATCGCCCTGTCCGATCCAGCAGGTGGACGCGCGGGCGGCGGCGTCCATCATCACCGGGAAGAGCGATTCGGCGTAGCGCTGCGTCACCAGCGCCGCTCCAGCCTTGGCGATGCCGGCCTTTTCCGCGGCGATCTGGGCCAGCGTGTCGCCCAGAAACGCCTGATGGTCGATGCCAAGCTGGGCGATGCCGCACACCGCCGGGTCGACGATGACATTGGTCGCGTCTAGCCGGCCGCCTAGACCCACTTCGACGATGCAGGCGTCGGCCGGATGTTCGGCAAAGGCCAGGAAGGCGGCGGCCGTGGTCACTTCGAAGAAGCTGGCGTTCACGCCTTCTGCGATATCCAGAACCCGCTCCAGATAGCAGGCCAGCAGCGCGTCGGAGATCTGCTGGCCCGATACGCGGATGCGCTCGTTGAAGCGCACCAGATGGGGGGAGGTGAAGACATGGACGGTCTTTCCGTCCGCCTCCATCGCGGCGCGCAGGAAAGCGCAGGTCGATCCCTTGCCGTTGGTGCCCGCGACATGGAAGACGGGCGGCAGGGCGCGATGCGGATCGCCCAGCCGCTCCAGCAACGCGGTGATGCGCTCCAGCCCCAATATGTCGGCACCGGGCGACAGCGACCACAGCCGATCGAGTTGCGCCTGCACCTGTGCATCGTCCGAAACCGCATGGTCGGCCATGGCGCGCTTGTCCCGTTTTAGCGCGAGCGCTGGTTCAATCCGCCGCGCGGGGCGTCAGATAGCCGATGACCCGCGCCAGCGTGTCGCGCAATTCGCTGCGATGGACGACCATGTCGATCATGCCATGGTCCAGCAGATATTCGGCGCGCTGGAACCCTTCGGGCAGTTTTTCGCGGATCGTGCTTTCGATCACGCGCTGGCCGGCGAAACCGATCAGCGCATTGGGCTCCGAAATCTGGATGTCGCCCAGCATGGCGTAGCTGGCCGTCACGCCGCCGGTGGTCGGATCGGTCAGCACGACGATATAGGGCAGGCCCGCCGCGTGCAGCTTCTGGATTGCCACGGTCGCGCGCGGCATCTGCATCAGGGACAAAATCCCCTCCTGCATCCGTGCGCCACCCGCCGCGGTGAAGATGACATAGGGGCATTTATGGGCGATCGCGTCATTGACGCCCTGGATGAAGGCCGCGCCCACGCCCATGCCCATGGAACCGCCCATGAAGGCGAAATTCTGTACGCCCATCACCAGCGGCACATCGTCGATCGCGCCGCGCGCGTTGATGAGCGCGTCCTGGTCGCCGGTTGCGGCGCGGGCGGCTTTGATCCGGTCGGGATAGCGCTTGGAATCCCGGAACTTGAGCGGGTCTTCCTGCACCTGCGGCGTCGGCAGCAGGATTAAGCCGGCGTCCAATATATGTTCGAAGCGTTCCGACGGACCGATCCGGCCATGATGGTCGCAACGCGGGCAAACCGACAGATTTTCTTCCCATTCCTTGATGAAGATCATCTCGTTGCAGGACGGGCATTTGTGCCACAGTGTTTCGGCGGTGGTTTCCTTCTTGGTGAAGGGCAGGGCGTTACGAACGCGGTTGATCCAGCTCATGCGGCTGTCTCCCGAATATGAAGGGCGTCGCGCAGCGTGGCGACGAAATCCTGGACGAAGGGCGCGGCGGCGTCCCCATGCGATCCGATGATATCGACGATGGCGGAACCGACCACCACGCCGTCGGCGATCCGGCCGATGGCGGCGGCCTGTTCCGGCCCGCGCACGCCAAAGCCGACGGCGATCGGCAGGTCGGTGGCTGCCTTCAACTTGTCCACGGCGATCTCGATATTGGCTTGCGCCGCCGACTGCTTGCCGGTGATGCCGGCGACCGAGACATGGTAGAGGAAGCCGCTGGCACCATCGAGCACCGCGGGCAGGCGCGCCGCATCAGTCGTGGGAGTAGCCAAGCGTATGAGGTGAACGCCGACCGCGCGCAGGGCAGGGCCGATCTCGGCATCTTCCTCCGGCGGGATATCGACGCAGATCACGCCATCGACGCCGGCGGCCTTGCACTGGTCGGCGAACCAGTCTGCGCCGCGGATCAGCATCGGATTGGCATAGCCCATCAGGATCAGCGGCGTTTCGGGGTGACGCGCGCGAAAGTCGGCGGCGAGCGCGAAGATATGCTTGGTCTTCGTGCCGGAACCCAGGCTGCGCAGGTTTGCCAGTTCGATCGCGGGACCATCAGCCATCGGATCGGTGAAGGGCATCCCCAGTTCGATGATGTCCGCGCCGCCCGCGACCAGCGCATCGAGTATGGCTGGCGTCGCGGCGACGTCCGGGTCGCCAGCGGTGACGAAGGTGATGAGCGCGGCGCGACCCTGCGCCTTGCGTGCGGCGAAGCGGGAAGCCAGACGATCCATATTCACATCTCCACTCCCAGCGCGTCGGCGACGGTGAAGATATCCTTATCCCCCCGACCCGACAGGTTGATGACGATGATCTTGTCGGCGTCCAGAGTTGGCGCGATCTGCTCGGCCGCGGCAACCGCATGGGCGGACTCAAGCGCGGGGATGATGCCTTCCAGCTTGCTGAGCGTCTGGAAGCTGGTCAGCGCCTCGTCATCCTTGATCGGCATATATTGGACCCGGCCGATCTCGTGCAGCCAGCTATGCTCCGGGCCGATGCCGGGATAGTCGAGGCCGGCGGAAATGCTGTGCGCTTCCGTGATCTGGCCGTCTTCGTCCTGCAACAGATAGGTGCGGTTGCCATGCAATATGCCTGAAACGCCGCCAGCCAGCGACGCGGCATGCTTCCCGTCCAGCCCTTCGCCGGCCGCTTCCACGCCGATCATCGCGACTTCCGGGTCGTCCAGAAACGGATGAAACAGGCCGATGGCGTTGGAGCCGCCACCGACCGGCGCGATCAGCATGTCGGGCAGGCGGCCTTCGGCCTCAATGATCTGCGCGCGGGTTTCCTTGCCGATGATCGACTGGAAATCGCGCACCAGTTCGGGATAGGGGTGCGGTCCGGCCGCCGTGCCGATGATGTAGAATGTGTCATGCACGTTCGATACCCAATAACGCAGCGCGTCGTTCATCGAATCCTTGAGCGTCGATGACCCCGAATGGACCGGGATCACTTCTGCGCCCAGCAGCTTCATGCGGAAGACGTTGGGCTTCTGCCGCTCCACATCCTTCGCGCCCATGAAGATCTTGCATTCCATGCCGAACAGGGCGGCGACGGTCGCGGTGGCGACGCCATGCTGGCCCGCGCCGGTTTCGGCGATGACCTTCTTCTTGCCCATGCGGCGAGCCAGCAGCGCCTGGCCGATGCAATTGTTGATCTTGTGCGCGCCGGTATGGTTCAGCTCTTCGCGCTTGAGGTAAATCTTGGCACCTTTTCCCGGCTGCGCTTTGGCGCGCAGCGCCTCGGTCAGTCGCCCGGCATAATAAAGCGGGTTGGGGCGGCCGACATAAGAGCGCATCAATTCGGCGAACTCGGCGTCGAAGGCGGGATCGGCCTTGGCGGTCTTGTAGACCTTTTCCAGTTCCAGGATCAGCGGCATCAGCGTTTCGGCCACGTAGCGGCCGCCGAACGCACCGAAATGGCCATTGGCGTCGGGCTGCGATCGCAGGCTGTTGGGCAAGCTAAGAATGTCGGTCATGGTTTCAGTCTTTCCGGGACAGAGTTGGGCGTTCGCTTCGATGAAAGGGAAGCGATCAGCGCCATCGTTGTCCAATGCGCATCACGAAGGATGTCTGCGTCAACATGCGGACACCGCTTTGCAGAAGGCCATGATCTTGTCCACACTCTTGATGCCCGGCGCGCTTTCCACGCCGGAAGAAATGTCGATCAGCGGCGCGCCGCTGATACGGATCGCTTCCACCACATTGTCGCTCGAAAGGCCGCCAGACAGCCCCCATGGGGCCGGGATGGCCAGGCCGCGCAGCAGCGTCCAGTCGAACCGCAGGCCCATGCCGCCGGGCAGCGCCGCGCCGTCGGGCGTTTTGGCGTCGAACAGCAAAAGGTCGGCCGCGCCGACATAGGCGCTGGCGGCATCGATATCGGCGCGGGTCTTGACCGCTATCGCCTTCCACACCGGCAGGCCGAACCGCTGGCGGATGGCGGCGACGCGCTGCGGGCTTTCCTTGCCGTGCAATTGCAGCGCGGTGAGCGCCCCGGTGCCGACCAGTTCGCCCAGCATCTCGTCGGTCGGATCGACGACGACGCCGACCTTTTCGATATGGGCGGGGGCATGGGCGGCGAGGCCGCGAATCTGGTCGGCCTCCACATGGCGCGGGCTTTTTGCGAAATGGACAAAGCCAATATGGCTCGCCCCGGCGCTGACCGCCGCGCCCACCGTTTCGGGCGTGGACAAGCCGCAAATCTTGATCGTGAGTCGGGACATGTCCCGCGCTTTAGCGGCGATCCGTCGCCAAGTCACATGGCCGAGGGATCATAGCGGCAGGACTGGGCCATGGCCGGGCAAGGTCAGGTCCATATCGTGCAGCGCCAGCCATTCGTCGGCATGGGCGATAGAGGCCTTGCCCAGATAATCGTCCACGGTAGCGACGATCTGGTCATCGCTCATCTGCGCCGGATCGAGCGGCGGATGCCAGTGCAGGTCGAAATGCGGGCCGCCGGTGCGGGCGAGATAGAAGGGCGTGAAGCGCGCACCCGACTTGCGCGCCAGCCGCAGCGCGACCGACAGATTGCCCGATGGCGGCAGGTCGCGGCCGAAGCGCGGGAACCAGACCTGGCCCTCGCGCCGCTCATCGACCAATATATAGAGCATCGCCCGATCCTTGGTCAGGTGGCGCACTATCCCCCGCGCCGCGCCGCCGCTGCCGGTGATCGCCTCGCCCATATAGCTTTGCCGCGCGCGCTTGAGCTGCGCCGCCACCCGTTCATTGTCGGGCGGGTCATAGACGCCGAGCGGCGGTCGGTCGGTCGCGGCTTTCAAATGCGCGGCCATCAGATCCCAATTGCCGATATGGGTCGTCAGGAAGATCATCGGTCCCGGCAGGTCCAGCACCGCCTGATAGCCCGTCGCATCCTGCACCCGGACATGGTGGGGGCTGACCAGCCGGTCGATATTGGCCAGTTCGCCCAGCGTCCGCCCGATATTCTCCCAGCGCCGCGTCAATATCCGCTCCCGCTCCGCCTCGTCCAGATCGGGCCGCAGCAGGGCCAGATTGGCGCGCGCGCGGGCATCGCGAAGTTTCATCCGGGGCCGCGCGACATGCGCCGAGAGCCATCCGCCGAGCCAGGACGCCAGTCGCGCGGGCAGCAAACGCAACAGGGTGAAGAGAAAGGGATTGGACAGCATGGTGGAGAGTCATACAGCAGCATAAGTGACGGTAAAGGGGCGTGCGAACATCATGATCTGGTTCTGGATCATCCTCCAGATGCTGACGCTGGCAGGCGTGCTTCATTACTGGCGCCATCTGCCGATGGACCGGAAGGAAGAAGCGCCCGAAGGCGTAGTCGTGATCCTTAGCGTCCGGGACGATTGGGATGGCGGCGATGCGCTGATCGCACGGCTGAAGGCCCAAAGCGCGCCGTTCCGCCTGTTGCTGGCGACATCGGGCACCTGTCCGGCGGCCGACGCGCTGGCGGCGCGTGAGGGCGTCTGGGTGCAAATCGTCGCAGCGGGGATGGCGCAGGATGAGGGGCGCAAGGTCCACAAGCTGCGTGCGGCGCTGCGGGCTTTGCGTGCCGACGATCGCTATCTGGTCTTCATCGACGCCGATATCGAGCCGCCGGTGCGGCTGGTCGGGCGATTGCTCTTCCCACTGGTGCGGGGCAAGGCCGATATCGTCACTGGATATCGCCTGTTGCTGCCAGAAAAAGGGGCGATGGCGACGCTCGTCGGCGCGGTCGAGCTTCAACTGGCAACGCTGCCGCGCTTCGCCAGCGCGACCATGCCCTGGGGCGGGGCGATGGCCCTGACGCGAGATGTCGCGGACCGGCTGGACCTTCACGCGGCGCTGGCGGGCCGCCTGTCCGACGACATGACGATTGGCCTTGCGGGATGGCGCGCGAAATTGCGGCTGCGGCCGGTGCGCGACCTGCTGGTTGCCAGCCCGTTGGAAGGGCGGACGGCCGATCTGCTGGATTTCGGCGTTCGCCAATATCGCCATATCGCCACCAACAGCATCGGCATGTGGGGCCTGGCGACCGGGGTGGTGGCGGTGCAGGCCGGGGCGTGGGCCTGGGCGCTGGGCTGGGGCGGATGGATCGCGGTGACGATCGGCTATGGCGCAGCGTGGAGCCGGGCGCTGGTGCGCCGCTCCATCATCGGCGCGGTGCTGGAGCTGGAACAGGCGGCAAAGGCGCGGCGATCGCTGCTGTGGGACATGGCGGCACCGTTCGCGGTGACATGGGCGCATCTGGCGGTGCAACTGGCGGCCGCTACATCGAACGGCATATCCTGGGGCGGCTGGAATTATCGGGTCAAGGCCGGCAGGGTGATACGCATGGATCGCGCTTAACTTCGCACATTTCCCGCTCGTTTTGAAATTTCGATACCAATGTAGGAAATTTCATGTCGTAGCTGTCGCGATCCTGAGCGTCGCCTCAACGGCTTGTACCATGCACGCCCGCAATAGGACAGCCGGCGCGTCATGGAACGACGAGTGGTTAAAACCCCGCCGGAAACTGATGCCGCCCATCGTCGCCAATGCGCAGCACCACCTTACCCGCGACCGCACTGATCGGCAGGTCGGCATAGAGGTGGGGGAACAGCGCGCCGCCGCGCGATTCCTCCCACCTGATCGCATCGCCAAAGGGCGCCAGATCGATCATCAGCATGACAAGCCGATCCTGCCCGGCGAAATGCTTGGCCACCGTTTCGGCCGCCTGATCGCGGGTCGACATATGGATATAACCGTCCGTCAGGTCGATCGGTGCGCCCTTGAACACGCCGTCGGCCTTGAACTGGTCATATTGCTCCGCCGTCAGCACCTTGTAAGCGAACAGGTCGCTCATGCTTCCGGCGTAGCCTCGGTCGGTTCGGCCTCTTCGCTTTCCTCGATCTTGGCGGCGCTCACGACATGTTCGTCCTTGGCCACATCGAACAACCGCACGCCCGCCGAATTGCGGCTGATGACGCGCAG
Organism: Pseudomonadota bacterium; assembly: GCA_040389985.1. GTDB lineage: Bacteria > Pseudomonadota > Alphaproteobacteria > Sphingomonadales > Sphingomonadaceae > Sphingobium. Next base: position 40,694 of record JAZJZH010000010.1, on the reverse strand, counting down.
GCTGTCGAGGCCCATGCGGATCAACTTGGCCTGGTCGGTGACCAGCATCAACTGGTCCGCCTGGGTGGCGGCGAAACTGGCGACGACCGACCCGTTGCGGGCGATATTGTCGATATTGGTGATGCCCTGACCGCCACGGCCGGTGCGGCGATAGTCATAGGCCGACGACAGCTTGCCATAGCCATTGGTGCAGACGGTCAGGATGAACTGCTCCGCTGCAGCAAATTGTGCGGCTCGATCGGCAGGCAGGGTCGACTCCGCGTCATTATCCTTCCACGGCGCAGCGCGCAGATAGGCCTCGCGTTCGTCCGGGGTAGCGTCGAAGCCCTTGAGGATCGACAGGGAAATAACCTCGTCATCGTCCTTCAGCGTCATGCCGCGCACGCCGGTCGAGGTGCGGCTCTGGAACTCGCGCACGTCGGTCGCGGCGAAGCGGATCGCCTTGCCCTGGCGGGTGGCGAGCAGCACGTCATCCTCCTCGGTCAGCAGCGCCACGCCGATCAGGCGATCATCGCTGCCTTCGTCGAAGCGCATCGCCAGCTTGCCGTTGCTGGGCACATTGGCGAAGGCGTCCATGCTATTGCGACGAACTGTCCCGTTCGCTGTCGCGAACATGACGTGCAGATCCTTCCAGCTATCCTCATCTTCGGGCAGCGGCAGCACGGTGCGGATGGTTTCGCCCGGACCCAGCGGCAGCAGGTTGACCATCGGCCGCCCGCGCGTTGCCGGACCGCCTTCGGGCAGGCGCCACACTTTCATGCGATAGACTTTGCCGGCGGTGGAGAAGAACAGCACCGGCGTATGGGTCGACGTCACGAACATTTCGGTGACGGCGTCCTCATCCTTGGTCGCCATGCCGGACCGGCCCTTGCCACCGCGCGCCTGGGCGCGGAAACTTTCGAGCGGCGTGCGTTTGATATAGCCCTGCACCGTGACGGTGACGACCATCTCCTCGCGCTCGATCAGATCCTCGTCCTCGATCCCGTCGGCCGCGGCGGTGATTTCGGACAGGCGCGGGGTCGCAAATTCCTTTTCGATCGCTTCCAGTTCTTCGCGCATCACCGCATAGAGCTTCACCCGATCGCCCAGGATTGCCAGATATTCGGCGATCGCCTCGGCCAGTTCGGACAGTTCCTTGCCGATTTCGTCACGGCCGAGCGCGGTCAGGCGATGCAGGCGCAGGTCCAGGATCGCGCGGACCTGAATATCCGACAGCTTATAGACGTCGCCATGGACGTCACTCTCGATCGCTTCGACCAGGCGCAGGTAGGGCGCGATCTCACCGATCGGCCATTCGATCGCCAACAGCTTTTCGCGCGCTTCGGCGGGGCTGGACGATCCGCGGATGATCTTGACCATCTCGTCGAGGTTGCTGACCGCGACGACCAGGCCCAGCAAGATATGCGCCCGGTCACGCGCCTTGTTCAGCTCGAACTTGGTGCGGCGGGTGATGACCTCTTCGCGGAACTTGACGAACGCTTCGATAATCTCGCGCAGGCCCAGCAATTCCGGGCGGCCCCCGCGAATCGCCAGCATATTGGCCGGGAAGCTCGACTGCGCCGGGGTGTTGCGCCACAACTGGTTCAGCACGACTTCCGGCGTCGCGTCGCGCTTCAGGTCCATGACGATCCGCACGCCTTCGCGGTTCGATTCGTCGCGAATGTCGCTGATGCCTTCGATCCGCTTGTCCTTGGCGGCTTCGGCGATCTTTTCGACCAGGCCGTTCTTGCCGACCTGGTAAGGGATGGCGGTCAGGACGATGGATTCCCGGTCGCCGCGTCCACTTTCGATCACATGGCGCGAGCGCATCATGATGGAGCCGCGCCCGGTATGATAGGCGCTGCGCGCGCCCGACTGGCCCAGGATCAGCGGCGCGGTCGGGAAGTCGGGGCCGGGGACGATCGCGATCAGTTCGTCGGTCGTGATCGCCGGGTTATCGATATAGGCGAGGCAGGCGCGCAGCACTTCGCCCAGATTATGCGGCGGGATATTGGTCGCCATGCCGACCGCGATGCCGCCCGCGCCATTGACCAGCAAATTGGGGAAGCGGGCAGGCAAGACCTGCGGCTCGCTTTCCGAAGCGTCATAGTTAGGCGTGAAATCGACCGTGTCCTTGTCGAGATCGTCCAGCAGCGCGGTCGCCACCTTCGCCAGGCGCGCTTCGGTATAGCGCATGGCCGCTGGCGGATCGGGGTCCATGGAACCGAAGTTTCCCTGACCATCGATCAGCGGCACGCGCATCGACCAGTCCTGCGTCATGCGCGCCAAAGCGTCGTAGATCGAGCTGTCGCCATGCGGGTGATATTTACCCATCACCTCACCGACGAGGCGCGCGGACTTGCGATAGGGGCGGTTATAGACAAAGCCCGATTCCTGGGCGGAGAAGAGAATGCGGCGATGGACCGGCTTCAACCCGTCGCGCACGTCCGGCAGGGCGCGCGCCACAATGACGGACATGGCATAGTCGAGATAGCTTGCCTTCATCTCGTCCACGATGGAGATGGGGCTGATGTCCGAAGGGTCGGCGAGGACAGTCTCGTCGGTCAATGCGATTCTCTTTTTTTCAGGATGGATTCTGTTGCTCAACCCCTAGCCGAGCGAAACAAATCTGTCACCCCTTGGCCAAGCCCGCGCGCCCGCATGTGCAACCAGGACGTTACAGGGAGCGGATATGTTCGCAAGTGGAACGAAGCGGCTGTATAACGGTTGCAAAATCTGACGATATCGGCTTGTTCAATGGCCGTTCACGCGCCGTCCCCTAATCGGCGCTCAACTGCGAAAGGTCGCCTGCTGTTCCCCCCATCAGGCGCGCAAAAGGAGATGATGATCATGCGTTTTGTTACCCCGGTGGCGCTCGCGCTGGCTTTGGCGATGACCGGTGGCGCGATCGGCGCCCCTGCCTTCGCCGCGAAGAAGGAAGAGAAGAAGGCCGGTCCGAAGCTCAATGTCTCGCCCGACGTCATCAAGGCGCTGCAAACCGCGCAGAAGGCTGCAGAAGCCCAGGATTTCGCCGGCGCAAAGGCTGCGCTCGCCGAAGCGGACAGCAAGGCCACGTCCAATGACGACAAATATCAGATCGGCGCGATCAAGCTGAACACCTCGATCGGGGCCAAGGATGCGGCATTGCAGGGCGAAGCGCTCAACCAGATGCTCGACAGCGGCCTGACCCCGCCCGAACAGGCTGGCCAGTTCAATGCGATCGCCGCCGATCAGGCGATGGCTGCCAAGAATTACGACGTCGCGATCCAGCGCGGCCAGGCGGCGCTTGCGGCAGGTTACAAGGCGGAATCGGTGCAGCCCACGATCGCCCAGGCCTATTTCGGCAAAGCCGGCACTGGCAATGGTTCGGTCGAGCCTGCGCGCGGTTTCAACCAGCAGGGGCTGACGGCGCTGAAGGCTGCGGCCGACGCGATGAAGGCTGCGGGCCAGCCGGTTCCGGCCCAATGGTATCAGATCGGCGTCAGCCGGGCTGAGGCGGCCAAGCTGCCGGACGTGACCGAATGGGCGAAGATGGCCTATCAGGCTGAACCCAGCGGCCAGAATCTGCGGACGCTGGTGCGCCTGTTCCAGCGCGCCAATCCCAATATTTCGAACCGCGAGAATCTCGACGTTCTGCGCCTTCTGTCGGTGTCGGGCGGCCTGGTCATCGCGGCGGATTATACCGAATATGCCGAAATGGCGTCGAAGACTGGTATCTATGGCGAGGTCAAGACCGCCATCGATGCCGGCCGGTCCAAGGGCGTGCTGAGCGCGACCCAGGGCGCCGACGTCTATCAGACCGCCGTGCCCAAGATCGCAGGGGACAAGAGCACGCTGGGCGCGGCGGAAGCCGATGCGCAAAAGGCCGCCAATGGCAAGATCGCCGCGGCCACTGGCGACGCCTATCTGGGCTATGGCGATTATACCAAGGCTGCGGCCATGTTCGAACTCGCCAAGCAGAAGGGCGGCGTGGAAGCGGACGAGATCAACTCGCGCCTAGGCATCGCTAAAACGCTGGGCGGCGACAACGCTGGCGCGAAGGCCGCGTTCGAAGCGGTGCAGGCCGGTTCGCGCAAGCAGGTGGCTGGCCTGTGGCTCGCCTATCTGGGCACCAAGGGCGCGTGATTACGCATGGGCGCGCGGTTGCCGCGCGCCCATGCGCTTTAACGACTATTATTCTGGAACGACTATTATTCTGGGGGAGGCCGGGGCGGCCCATGCGCATCGATATCAAGATTTCCCGTCTGCCGTTGGCGGCGCTGGCGGCTGCTTTCGCTATGGCGGCAACCTCTGTAGCAGCGAAAAAGAAAGTGCCGGTGGTGTCTGGCCCGCCGATCGAGATGTCCGACGCCTTTCGCGCCGAAGCGCAGGCCGCCGAAACCGCGCTGAAGGCGCGCGACGCGGCGACGGCCAGCGCGCGCATCGCATCGCTCAGCCCCACCAATGATTTCGAATCCTATGTAGCGGCGGGCATGCGCTTCCAACTCGCGGCGCAACGCCGCGATGTGCAGGCCGAACGCATCGCACTGACCGACATGTTCAAGACAACCGCTCTGCCGCGCAGCGAAGCGCCGCGGCTGCGCTATGTCGCTGCCTATCTGTCCTACATGGTCGGCAATTATACGGACGCAACCGCCCAGCTCGATTACGCCAAGACGCTGGGTTATGACGACATCGACGCGACCATGTTGCGCGCCGACATCGCCCTACGCCGTAACAAGCCCAAGGAAGCCCGCCCCTTCGTGCAGGAGGCTATCGCCCGCCAGAAGGCATCGGGTCAGCCGGTGCCGCTGGCCTGGATGGATCGGGCGATCTCCATGGCCTATCAGGCTGGCGACTGGACCGACGTCGGGCAACTTTATCGCGACCGGCTGAACCAGCGGGATGGCAAGGAGGAGTGGCGGTCGGCGCTGGTCAATTACCAGTCAGCGGCCGAACTGGAGCCGCAACTGCAACTCGATCTTTATCGTCTGCAGGCGGCCAATGGCGCGATGGCGAGCGAGCGGGACTATCAGGCCTATGCGCAGGCGGCCGAGAAATCAGGCTATTATTCCGAAGCAAAGGCGATCATCGAATCCGGCCGCAAGGCGGGTAAGCTGACCCCGACCCAGAGCGTGACCAGCCAGTTGCTCAAGAGCGTCACGCCCAAGGCGACCAAGGAAATCGTCGCCTTGCCGGCGATGGCGAAAAAGGCGGCGGCGGCAGGCAACGGCAAGGATGCGCTGGCCGTCGCGGACAGCTATTTCTCGCTCGGCCAATTCCCGCAGGCGGTCGAGCAATATCGAATGGCGCTGACCAAGGGCGGGGTTGACGAAGGGCGCGCCAATGCGCGGCTGGGCGTAGCGCTGGCGCGGTCCGGCGACCTGCCCAACGCCCAGGCGACCCTGGCGCAGGTGAGCGGTCCCTGGAGTGCGATCGCGGGCTTCTGGATCGCCTGGGCGCAGCATCAGGATCGCAAGGCCGGCTGACCGTGCCGGCTTCCTGCCCGTCTGGGTTCAGACGGGCAGGGGAACGCCGGGCTGGTTCTTGGATGTGCGAATGGTCAGCGACGTCTTGACGCTGACCACATTGGGGGCCGGCGTCAGTTTCGACGTCAGGAACTGCTGGAAGCTTTGCAGGTCGCGCGCCACGACTTTCAGGATGAAGTCGATTTCGCCGTTCAGCATATGACATTCGCGCACTTCGGGCAGCGATGCGACATGGTCCTGAAACGCCTTGAGATCGGCTTCCGCCTGGCTTTTCAGGCTGACCATGGCGAACACGGTGATGGTATAGCCAAGCATCGCCGGGTCGACGACGGCATGGTAGGATTTGATCGCGCCGGCTTCCTCCAGCGCGCGGACGCGGCGCAGGCAGGGAGGGGCGGTCAGGCCGACTTTGCGCGCCAATTCCACATTGGTCATCCTGCCGTCCTGTTGCAGTTCGCCCAGGATCTGCATGTCGATGTCATCGATATTGGGGCCGGCCATTATTTCGCTTATTTCCTGTCCTGTTTATGCGACCCATCATAATAATGTTTCATGGCAATGCAATTGTCCCACTATGCGACGATCGCTTTCGTTCGCGGCATGGGGGCCTTTTCCTTTCCGCGTGGAGCGCCTATCGATGGTCGGGGCCGTATCCGTGCGCTGCGGGGCACAGGCCGATAACCCGCATGATTTGGGGATTTTGGTGCGTTTCGACGATCTGATGCAGACAGTGCTGGCGGCGCAGGACCGTAGCGGTCTGGGCGCGGTGACGTTGTGGCGCCAATGTGTCGATCTCCTCGCCCAGCGCGATCGGCCGGATCGGCCTGCCATGGCCGCGCGGGAGCGTGGCGCGCTGCTTGACCGGCTGTCCGCCTTGCAACCGCAGCTAACTGAAACGCAGCGAATCGCGACGGTCGTGGAACTAGGCGGTCGCTTGCGTTCGCCCAGCCTGGTCGCCTTCTTCGCCAATGACAGGCCTTCGATCGCCGCCGCCGCCACGGCGCGGGCACAGTTGCCGGAAATGGCCTGGATCGACCTGCTGCCTCACCTGACGCCGACGGCGCGCGGCGTGCTGCGCGGTCGGCGCGATATCGGCCCGGCGACCCGGCAGGCGCTCGAAGCCTTCGGTGCGCATGATCTGGTGCTGTCCACCGCGCGGCAGGACATGGTCGGCGACAGCGACATGATCCTGACGCCCGAGATGCTGGCTGAACCCGATCCGTCACCGGCCGAGCCGAAGCCATCCGCGACGGTAACGCCGCTGCGCCCGCAGCCGGGCGACGAGGGGCAGATCCGCAATCTGGTCGATCGGATCGCGCGTTTCACCAGCACGCGCAAGCCACCCGAAGCCGCCAATGCCGACGCCTTTCCGGTCAGGGAGGTCGCGCCCCGCGACTTCGCGTTCGAAACCGATGCGGAGGGCATCATCCTGTGGATCGACCAGGGGCCGCGCGCGGCGCTGATCGGCCTGACGCTGGGCGATGTCGCGCTGGAGGGCGGCAGCGGCCCCGACGCCTACGTCGCCGGTGCCTTCGCGCGCCGCAGCGGCTTCCAGAACGGGCGCTACACGATCGTCGGCGGGGCGATGGCGGGCGAATGGCGCCTATCCGCAACCCCGTTTTTCGACACGCGCTCCGGCCGCTTCCAGGGCTATCGTGGACAGGCGCGTCGCCCGTTCCTGCACGAAGTCGCGAGCGAACCCAAGCCTGCGGCGATGGCCATTGCCGGGCTGTCGGCCGACTCGCTGCGGCAACTCGTCCATGAATTGCGCACGCCCCTGAACGCCATATTGGGCTTTGCCGAGATCATCGAGCAGGAACTGTTCGGTGCGGCCGGTATCCAGTATCGCGACATGGCGGGCAAGATCGCGATCGATGCGCGCCACCTGCTCGCAGCGTTCGACGATCTGGATCTGGCGGCCAGGGTATCCCGCGGCGACGGCGCGACTATGCCTCAGCTGATCGATCCAGCGCTGCTGATTACGCAGGTCGCCACACGCTTCCGCGACCAAAGCGCCATTGATATCGACATCGCTGTCGCGCCCGGACTGCCGCAGGTGCGGATCGATCCGGTGCAGGGCGAACGGATGGTGCAGCATCTGCTACGCACCGCCATTTCTGTCGCGCCGGCCGCCGAAGCCGTGACCGGCGCCTGCTGGTTCCAGCCGGACGGCGCGGCCGGACGGGTCGTCTTCGCCGTCGACCGACCCTCCACTTTGATGGGCATGGACGAGGCGCAACTGCTCGATCCCGGCTATGATTCCAGCGGCGATTGGGTCGATGGCCCTTTGCTGGGCCTGGGCTTTTCGCTGCGGCTGATCCGCGGGCTGGCCGCCACATGCGGTGGCGGGCTGACGATCGAACCAGGACGGCTGTTGCTGACCATCCCTGCGGTCGCTGTTGCGAGCGATCTGGCCGATCACGCCTGACGGGCCAAGCCTGACGAATAGGGAAACCCTATCGCAACCATTGGCCGATAGGAATGCGGCATGACCGTTCAACTTCATGATGGCAATCTGCTCCAGCCGCCGCTGGTGCAGGACATGATCGCCCTCGATCCGGCCTTTGGCACCCGTTTCATGCTGTTCGTCGATACCGAGGAAGAGTTTGACTGGGATGCGCCCTTCAGCCGCACCAGCAATCGCGTCACTGCACTGGCGGGGATGGCGCGTGGCCAGGCCTATTTCGCGGCCGCCGGGGTCAAGCCCATTTATGTTACCGATTATCCGGTGATCGACAGCGATGCGGCGGCAGCAATGATGGGGCAATGGATCAGCGACGGCGCAGCCGATATCGGCGCCCACCTCCACCCCTGGGTCAATCCGCCCCATGTCGAGGATGTGAACGCCGCCAACAGCTATGTCGGCTTCCTGCCCGAAGCGGTCGAGCGCGCCAAGCTGGAGGCACTGTGCCAGCGCATCGAGGAGCGGTTCGGCCGCCGCCCCATCGCCTATCGCGCTGGGCGCTATGGTGTTGGCGTCAGCAGCGCTCGCTTGCTGGAGGAGGCGGGTTTTCGCCTCGACAGTTCGGTTCGCAGCCGGTTCGATTACAGCCACCAGCATGGTCCGGATTTTCACGGCCTGCCGCAACACCCTTATTGGGCCGGGCCGACCCGGTCGCTGATCGAACTGCCGTTGTCCACCGCCTTTGTCGGGCTGCTGCGCGGCGGCGGCGAGCGCCTGTATCGCGCGACGCAGGCGATGGGGCCGCTGGCAGGCGCCCTGTCGCGCGCGCGGATGCTCAGCCGCATCCCGCTGACCCCCGAAGGCGTGCCGCTGCATGAGGCGATATCGGCGATCGACGCGCTGATCGATGAGGGCATGCGCGTGCTGAATTTCAGCTTCCATTCCCCCACGCTGGAGCCTGGACATACGCCTTATGTCCGTAATGAGGGCGATCGGACTGCCTTTTACCGCTGGTGGGACGGCCTGCTGGCGCATCTGGCCCGCCGCGGCGTTACCGCCGCCAGCCTCGATCAACTCATTGCCGCAGTTCCTATGCGCGGACGGGCTTGCCAAGCGGCGTGATGCTGCCTATCGGCAGCGCAGGTGGGGCCTGTAGCTCAACTGGTTAGAGCTGGCCGCTCATAACGGCTAGGTTGCGGGTTCAAGTCCTGCCGGGCCCACCAGAACTTTAATTCATAGAGCACATATGGTATCAATAAACCCTTCAATTTGAAGGGTTTATTTGCCGGTGTTTATTCAGATCGTAGCACGACGTTTCACAATGTTGCGCGCGACTCGGGGTAAATTTGGGGGTAAAAGCAGGCCGGTTTGGGGGTAAAAATGACTCTCACAATCGCAGACATCAAGAACGCAAAAATCAAAGACCGCACGTACAAGCTCACCGACTCGCATGGCCTGTTTCTTCAGGTATCTCCAGCCGGCACAAAATCATGGCGGTTCAAATATCGGCACGGTGGCAAGGAGAGGCTGCTGAGCTTTGGCCGATACCCTCAGATCGGACTCGCTGCAGCAAGAGTAGCGCGTGACGATGCCAGAGACCTTCTCTTGGAAGGCAAAGATCCCGTTCTGGAAAAAAGGCGAGAGCGGCAGCGGAAACTGGATGCCGCCGAAGCAACATTCCGCCGGGTGGCCGACGAATGGCTATCGGATCACGCGCCCCTTTGGTCGCTTTCCAACGCGACGCGGGTCCGCAATCGCTTCGAGCGTGATCTTTACCCGGTTTTCGGGTCGACACCGATCGGTGCTGGTCATCTCCGACGCACACGAAGGCATCAAAGCGGCCGTCTCCAAGCTGCTGAGGTGGTCGGCATCTTCCCGAACGAAGCCGCGATCACCCGCCTCGTTGGCACCATCCTCATGGAACAGTCCGACGAATGCGCCGTCGAGCGCGCACGCTACATGACACTTGAAACAATGGCACCGCTCAGCGACAATCCTATCATCATGCTGTCGGCAGTGCCGGGCACATGATCGGTTCAGACTGACGCCGGAAAGAGCGGGGATCGACCCCAGCTACTCCACCTCGTGGGACACGATCGGTCATTTCGTTTAATTGTAGCACATGGCAGGGCAACGAACTTGCTTTGGCACCATTGGTTTTTCTGCTATTATCGTGATCGTTGACCGTTTCTAGCATCGGCCGGGGGCCTGTATGAGAAAGATTCTGTGTCTGATTGGCCGACATGGCGTGAATCGTGCGCGCGCATGGGACGATGGCCTTAATTTTCGAGCGAAATGCAGCGGGTGCGGTCGGCCAATGATCCGTGCGCTCGAAGGATGGCGTCTGTTTGAAGGCAGTGATCATGACAGTCGCCGCGCGCCGCACCCACGGTCAGCGCTGCCTGAAAGACATGTCCAGAAAGTAGATTAGGATCAAATTGCATCGGCTCGGAGGCTCATATTGTTTGATTGGTCGCGTATTCTTAACCAGCAGATGATTCGGTATGCTCAGGCAACGCTCTGATTTTTTAAGGCCTGTTGGCTGACCAGCTTCACTTTTTTGCTCTGTGAGAGACAATAGTTACAGTTGAAATCGCGGCGAGGACGAGCTCGATCCGGCTGCGCGACACGTTGCCGGTCTGCGTCTCGATCGATTTGGTGCGCGAATAGCTGTAATATCCATCATAGTTCCAGTCGCCCCCAATCGCGCCCCGGCCGCCGATGACGGCGCGATAGGCGGTATTGTCGACCGACGAGAGACGCGGCCCGACCTCGTTCATGCGGCGATAGATGGACGCGGTGGTATAACCGTCGCCATCGCTGTCCAGCCCCTGGAGCAGCGCCTGCGACGACGACGAGAGGAAGCTGCTGTCATTGTCCAGTTCTACCGTGCCGGTGAAGGGGGTGGAGGCCAGCCGGTTCTTGACCCGGTTGTTGATGAACTGCCCTTCGGCATAGACGGTCAGGTGGTCGCTGACCTCATAATGGGTCTGGGCGCTCAGCAGGATGCGCTTCTGGGGCACCTGCAGATAATTGTCCGGCGCATAATTATAGGCGTCGGTGCTGGAATTATAGGCCGAATAGCTGCCGTCGCTCTCGAACTTGCGCTGCACGCCGCCGATCGCGAAGCGTGTGCCGGGGATGGAGCCGGAACCGCCCGCCGCCAGGCCGTCGTCGCCATCATCGGTATAGGCCTGCTTGGTATAGCTGCGCCCCGCCTGCAACACGCCGTCGCGCTTGGTATAGTCGATGTAGAAGGTCGCATTTCCCCGGCCGTCGGCGAAATTGCCGCCCATCAGCAGGTTGGTATTGAACGTGCCGCCGTCGCCCGCCTGGTTGATGCGGTAATTGGCGTTGGCCTGCACCCCTTCGAAATTCTGCTTCATCACGAAATTGATGACACCCGCGATCGCGTCCGACCCATAGACGGCCGATCGGCCGCCGGTGACGATCTGCACCTGGTCGATCAGGCCGGCCGGAATGGTGTTGAGGTCGACCACCTGGTTGGAATCATAGGATACATAGCGGCGGCCATTGACCAGCACGAGCGTGCGGGTGGCGCCAAGGCCGCGCAGGTCCGCCGTCGATACGCCGCCGCCCGGATTGTTCGACGCGGCCGTCGTGCTGGGCACCAGTTGCGGCAGGTCGTTGATGATCGCCTCGACATTCACCTTGCCGCTCAGCTTGAGTTCCTGGCTGCCGATGACCGCGATGGGCGACGCCTGTTGTAGGTCGGGACGGGCGATGCGCGATCCGGTGACGACGATCGTCTCGGCGGGCGCGGTGCTGTCTTCCGGTGCGCCGCTCTGGGCGAGGGCCGGGGTCGACAGGCCGAGCAGGACCGTCGACGCCAGGAGGCGCCTGCAAAATTCAGCCGATGTCATGATATGCTCCCTTCGATGCGCTATATGCGACCCGTGCAGTTTTATCGGGGCTGCATCGAGTTGATGGGATGAATGTGCCTTGGCGTGGCGCATATCGTCAATATTGCGCTTTTGTTAAACAACGACTTTTCAGGAAATGTGTCTTTTTAGAAACAAGAATTTCGTAATATTACTATGAATGTCGTAATATTACGATAATTTAATCATGTTTCAAAGTTATACTATCTATCTATCATTATCGAGCGGTGAAAAAATCGTCCTTTCCTTGCACTCTTTTGATGCTGGACGAAGGCTCGCATATAGAACATAAAAAGAACATAGCGAGTGATTCTAGATATGACAGCCCATGGTCCCATCAGCAGCGCGCGTCCGGCAGGACGGCATGCGCCCGAAGCGCAAGCGTCCTGTCCGGCGCTTGAGCAGGGACATTTGCATGAAATTCACAGCCAGGCTGAGGACCGGGCTGCCGCCTTGGCCTTTGCCCTGACGCAAGGGCCGCTGGCCGGCGCAGGTGCGATCTTTGCCCTGCGTACACCGTGTCGGCAACGCCTGCCGACGCTCTTTTCGGGCGACGGACTGGCGTTGCTGGGTATCCAGCCCAGTCGCCTGACGATCGTGGAGACGCGGACCGAAGTGGACATGCTGCGCGCCGGGCTGGAGGCGGCGCGCTGTGCAGGCGTGGTGGCGGTGCTGATGGAAAGCGAGGGGCGGTTTGTCGACTATGACCTGACCGCCAGCCGCCGGCTGGTGCTGGCGGCGGAAGCCTCCGGCGCGTGCATATTATTGCTGCGAGGCGATGCAGAACCGCGATCGAGCGGCGCGCAGACCCGCTGGACCATCAAAAGCGCGCCCTCCGTCGCATTGGAGGCGGATGCCCCCGGATGGCCAGCGATCGAGGCCGAATTGCTCCGCTGTCGTGGTGGCCCTGCGGGCGGACGCTGGCGGCTGACATGGGATAATGAAGGTGGATGTTTCAGGGATGCAGACGGACAAGCGCCTTTGCCTGGCGCTGTGGTTCCCTTTTCTCGCCTGCGAACGGATGCGGGTGACGATGGGGCCGACCAGCGACAGGTTGCCTGAAGCTGGCGCGCCTGAGCCTCTTGCACTGGTGGCGCGGGTCGGCAATGCGCTGCGATTGTCGGCGGTTGATCTGCTGGCGGTCGAACAGGGACTGGTGGTAGGCATGACGCTGGCCGATGCGCGGGCGCGCTGCCCGACGCTCGTCACGCGCCCGGCCGATCCCGTGGCCGATGCGCAGGCGCTGGACCGCTTGCTGGAGGCGATGCGGCATTTCACGCCCATGGTGGCGCTGGATGCGCCCGATGGCCTCATCCTCGACATCAGCGGTTGCGGCCATCTGTTCGGCGGTCCCAAGGCGCTGGCGCGGCAAGCGCGGACGATTGCGGGCTACAGCAGTCGCAATGCTTTCGGTCCCAACGCCATGGCGGCACGCGCGCTGGCGCGGCATGGCGGAGGGGGTGGCGATGTGGCAGCGTTGCCGGTCACAGCGCTCGAACTGGACGATGGCGGATTGGCTGCGCTGCGCCGGGCCGGCCTGCGCAATATCGGCGATCTGGCGCAGCGCCCGATGGGCATGATCGCCGCCCGCTTTGGCGAACAGGCGGTCACCCGGCTGCGCCAGATATTAGGCGAAGCGCCCAGTCCGATCGCGCCGCGCCGTCCATCCGCCCCGATCCGGGCCGAGGCGCGCTTCCCCGAACCGATCGCCCGGACCGAGGATGTCATGGACGTGATCGAGGATCTGCTGGATCAGGCCGCCCGGCAGATGGAAGCGCGCAAGCTGGGCGGCCGGCGTTTCGTCATCCGTTTGTTGCGCAGCGATGGCGCGCGGCAGGGTCTGGCGATCGAAACCGGACAGCAGGTGCGCGATCCCGCCGCCGTGCTGCGCCTGCTGCGCGAACGGATCGACACGATGGCGGACCCGCTCGACCCCGGCTTCGGCTTCGACGCTGTGTTGCTGGCGGTGCCGCGCGTGGAGCCTTTGCTCGAACGGCAACAGGCGATGGACGGGGAAGCGCAGGTGGCGGAGGACGGCATCGTCGCGCTCGTCGATCGGCTCGGCATTCGCCTCGGCCCGGACAATGTCCGTCGCCTCCAGCCCTGCGACCGGCATCTGCCCGAAGGGGCGCAACGGCTGGTTCCTGCGAAGCAGTCCCGGCAACAGCTCTGGCCGACAGAAGAGGATCGTCCGCCCCGTCCGTTGCTGCTGTTCGACCCGCCCCAACCGGTTGCGGTGATCGCCGGCGTGCCCGATGGCCCGCCGCAGCGCTTCCGCTGGCGCGACCGTCTGCATGAAGTGCGGCTGGCCGAAGGACCGGAACGGATCGCGGCGGAATGGTGGCGCAGACGGGCCGGGCATCAGCCGGGCGGGGCAGGCAAGACGCGCGATTATTATCGGATCGAGGATAGCGACGGACGCCGTTACTGGATGTTCCGCCATGGCCTGTTCGGCGAGGAAACCGAGATTGGCTGGTATCTGCACGGCCTGTTCGCATGAGCGATTTTGCAGAGGTCGTGGCCGCCACCAATTTCAGCTTCCTGCGCGGCGCGTCCCATCCCGCCGCCATGGTGCAGCAGGCCGCGCATCTGGGCATGACCGGCATCGGCATCGCCGACCGCAATACGGTGGCGGGCGTGGTGCGGGCGCATCAGGCGCTCAAGGATTTGCAGCCGTTGGACGTCACCATGCGCCTGATCGTCGGCGCTCGGCTGGTTTTTGCCGATGGCACGCCGGACATCGTGGCCTATCCCCGCACCCGTTTCGGCTGGGGGCGGCTGACCCGGTTGCTGACACTGGGCAATCTCCGCGCGATCAAGGGGACATGTGAACTCAATCTGTCGGACCTGATCGATCATGCGCAGGACATGGCGTTGATCGCGATGGACGGCGACGCGGCGCTGCTGGCGCAATTGCGGGCGCTTACCCCGCATCTCTGGCTCGCGGCGACGATGGGGCGGTCAGGGCGCGACGCACGGATGCTGGCTCGGCGCAGGATGCTTGGCGCACAATGTGGCGTGCCGTTGATCGCCACCAATGACGCCCTCTATGCGGAGGCGGAGGACCGGCCGATGCAGGATGTGCTGACCTGCATCCGCGAAGGGCTGGCGATCCAGACTGCGGGCCGCCGCCTTGCCCCCAATGCCGAGCGCCACCTGAAAACCCCCGCCGAAATGGCGCGCCTGTTCGCCGCCTGCCCGCAGGCGATCGCCGCGACGCAGGACTTGTTGGGCTGCATCGATTTCAACCTGGACCAGTTGGTTTATGAATATCCGCATGAGCCGGTGCCGGAGGGCTGGGTGCCGCAAGACTGGCTGGAACATCTGGTAGCGGAGAAGGCGAAGGCGCGCTTCCCCGATGGATTGCCGCCTGCCTATCAGAACGTGTTGAATGAGGAGTTTCGCCTGATTGGCCATAAGCAATATGCCTATTATTTCCTGACTGTCCACGACATCGTAGCCTATGCCCGCAGCCTCGATCCGCCGATCCTGTGTCAGGGGCGGGGGTCTGCCGCCAACTCCCTGGTCTGCTATCTGCTGGGCGTTACCCCAATCGACCCGGTCGAGCAGAAGCTGCTCTTTTCCCGCTTCCTGACCGAAGCGCGCGACGAGCCGCCCGACATCGATGTCGATTTCGAACATGAGCGGCGCGAGGAGGTGATGCAATATATCTACCGCCGGTACGGACGTGATCGCGCCGGCATCGCCGCGACCGTCATCCGTTACCGCCAGCGCAGCGCTCTGCGCGAGGTCGGCAAGGCGCTTGGCCTGACCGAGGACGTGACGGCGCGCCTGTCCGGCACCGTCTGGGGCAGTTGGAGCGGGGATCAGGAAGTGCCTGAAGCCCGACTGGCCCAAGCCGGCTTCGATCCCGCCAATCCCGAACTCGCCCGTCTGCGCGACATGGCGAGCCGATTGCTCGAATATCCCCGCCACCTGTCGCAGCATGTTGGCGGCTTCGTGCTGAGCCAGGGGCGCTTGGACGAACTGGTGCCGATCCACAATGCCGCCATGCCCGACCGCACCTTCATTGAATGGGATAAGGATGATCTCGACACGCTGAAACTGATGAAGGTCGATGTGCTGGCGCTCGGCATGTTGACTGCGATCCGCAAGAGTTTCGACTTGATGCGGCTGCATGACCTGGGCGACCTGACTCTGGACAGGGTGCCGCTAGAGGATGAAGCGACTTACGCCATGCTGCAAAAGGGCGACAGCATTGGCACCTTCCAGGTCGAAAGCCGCGCCCAGATTTCCATGCTGCCGCGCATGAAGCCCAAGGAGTTGTACGACCTCGTCATCCAAGTCGCGATCGTGCGGCCCGGCCCGATCCAGGGTGGCATGGTCCATCCCTATCTTCGGCGACGCAACAAGGAAGAAACACCAGACTATCCAGGGCCACCCGACAATCCCGACGAATTGAAGGACGTGCTGGAAAAGACGCTCGGTGTTCCGCTGTTTCAGGAGCAGGCGATGCGGCTGGCGATCGTGGCCGCCAAATTCACGCCGGCGGAAGCGGACGGCCTTCGCCGATCCATGGCGACCTTCCGCAATCGCGGGACGATGGGCTATTGGCAGGACAAGTTCATCGGCGGCATGACGGCGCGCGGCTATCCGCTCGATTTCGCCGAACGCTGTTTCGAACAGATTAAGGGCTTCGGCGAATATGGTTTCCCTGAAAGCCATGCGCAGGCGTTCGGCTGGCTCGCCTATGTCTCCTCCTGGCTGAAATGCCATTACCCCGCCGTTTTCACCTGCGCGCTGCTCAACAGCCAGCCGATGGGTTTTTACGCCCCCGCGCAACTGGTCCGCGACGCGCAGCAACATGGCGTTGAAGTGCTGCCGATCGATGTGCAGGCGAGCGACTGGTATAGCAGTCTGGAAGGGGAGCGAGTGCTGCGCCTTGGCCTCAAGCAGATTGATGGATTCCGCGAAGAATGGGCCAAGGCGCTAATCGCAGCGCGGCAGGAAAGCGCTATTCGCGACATGGAGGATATTGCTCGCCGCGCCGGGATGCCCGCGCGCGCGCTGCATCTGCTGGCGGACGCCGACGCGCTCCAATCGATCGGCCGCAGCCGTCGCGAAGCGGGGTGGGACGCGCGTCGCGTGCCGCCGGCCCAGTTGCCCCTCTTCGCCGCGCAGGATTTGCCCGAACTCGGCAGCGAAGCCGATCCGATGCTGCCAGCCATGCCGTTGGCCGAAGAGGTCGCCATCGATTACCAGACCCACAGGCTGTCGTTAAAGGGGCATCCGATGCAGTTTCTGCGCGACCATTTCAACAGACGCGGCGTCATCGATTGCGCATCGGTCAATAGCGCCAAAGATGGTGCGAAAGTGAAGGTGGCAGGCGTGGTCCTGATCCGCCAGCGGCCGGGCAAGGGCAATGCGGTCTTCATCACGATCGAGGATGAAAGCGGCATCGTCAACGCCCTGCTATGGGCGCGTGAGATGGAGAAGCAGCGGCGCGCGGTGATGGCGGCTCGCCTTATGCTGATCGAAGGCGAAGTCCAGCGCAGCAAGGAAAATGTCGTCCATCTGATGGTCGATCGCGTCACCGACGCCAGCCGCGCGCTGGACTGGTTGCAGGAACAGCCGATGATGCGCGGGGATGAAGTTACGCATCCGGTACAAGCGCGTGCTGCCCCATCGCCGCGCAGGCATCCCAGGGACGTGCGGATATTGCCGCGATCACGGGATTTCCATTAAGGGTCGAAACGGACTGGGACCGGTTATCGCTTCCGCGCAAACCAGATGACATGGCGCGGCCCTTTGCCATTGTCGCGCGCCTTGACCGCGACCTCGTCTACCTCGAAACCCGCATTGCGCAGGCGTCGTGTAAAGGGATCGTCCGATCCCGCCGACCACACAGCCAATATCCCGCCAGACTTCAGCGCCGCTTTGGCGACTGCCAGCCCGCTGGCGGAATAGAGCCGATCGTTCGCCGCGGCGGTCAGGCCGTCAGGGCCATTGTCGACATCCAGCAGGATCGCGTCGTAGGTCGCCTGGCCCGCCGCGATCACCGGCACGACATCATCGATCAGCAGTTCGACGCGGGGGTCGTCCAGGCATCCCGCCATCAGATCGGCCATCGGCCCGCGCGCCCATTCGATGATCTTGGGCACCAGTTCGGCCACGGTAACGCGCGCCGATCCGTCGAGCACGCCCAGTGCCGCGCGCAAGGTGAAGCCCATGCCATAGCCGCCGACAAGCAGATGCGGTGCCTTGCGCCCCTGCAACCGTTCGATCGTCATCAGCGCCAGCTGCTTTTCCGATCCGCTCATCCGACTGCTCATCAACTCGTTGCGGTCGAGCACGATCATATGATCGGCGCCGCGCCGATAGAGTTTCAGTTCCTGCCCGCCCGGCACCTGCGCCGAATCCAGATATTCCCGCGGGATCATGATCGCTTCCTTCCATCTGCGGCACGCCATTCGTCCCATGGGTGCCACGCGCGACGCGCATGGCAGCTTGGCATCCGTCACGCAAATGCTACAGGCACCTGCAACCCTGCGTCACCCCCTTCGACGCCCTCTCACTGGCAGGCAGTTTTTCCTTTCATGCGGTATTTCCTCGACACCGAATTCAACGGCTTTGGCGGCACGCTGATCAGCGTCGCACTGGTTCCCGAACATGGTGACCAGGAATTTTATGTAACGCTGCCGCTGCCCGAGGAGATCGAACCCTGGGTGGAAAAGCATGTCATCCCCTATCTGCGCCATGTCCCGCCCGGCATCGATCTGCAACTGGGCCGGGTCGAAGCCGCCGACCATGTGGCCGCCTATCTCGAAGGGGACAGCGATCCGATCATTATCGCCGACTGGCCGGAAGATCTGTCGCATTTCTGCGCCCTGCTGGTGACCGGGCCGGGCAAGATGGCGGGCGTGGACTTCGGGCTGCGACTGGAACTCATCAATGCCGCCGGTTTCAGCGCAGCCGCCAACAGCCGCGTGCCGCACAACGCCCTGCACGATGCGCGGGCGCTGCGCGACTTCTACATGGCCGACTGAAGAAACCCTAAGCCCGGAACCCGGTCAGAAATCGCCCCAATAGGCCTTGCTGCCGGCGAAATTGACTACGCGGCCATATTCGCTGAACTTGGCCTTCACCGCCGGGGCGGCGCGCGCCGCAGCCATCACCTGCTCCAGCTTTGCGTCGAAGCGCGATGGCGCGGACTGCGCCTTGAACCGCGTGAACAGGCCCAGCGCGGCGGCGCGATCCTCCGGCTTATCCAGCCGTTCGATCAGCAATTTCTCGATCATCGGCTGGTCACCACGACATGCCGCAGCCATGGTGACGGCCGATTTATTATCGTCGCGGCCGGTAACGAGCTTTTCTTCCACGGCCTTGGCCTCTTCGCCGCGATTGAGGTTGCGCAGCGCGCAGGCCTTGCCAGCCCATATCCACATCTTGCCGAACATGCTGGCATGGGCGGCATATTTGTCTTCCGCCTCGGTCAGCGCCGCCAGCGCCTGTTCCGGCCTGTCGCCATGGTTGAACATCTCTGCCCGATTGATGACCTGGGACACTAAGGTCGGATATTGGTCGACGCCCAACGCCATCAGCCCGTCCATCTGCGCGATGGCATCGTCCGTCCTGCCCGCGTCCGCCAGCGCATAGGCATATTCGTTGACGAACCAGAAGGCGGTGTCGCCCGTCGCTTCGATCTTGTCCTTGCGCGCGGCCAACAGCTTGCCCGCTGCTATGGCTTCCGGCGCCTTGCCGGCTGTGCGCAGCGCCTGGATCAACCCGGTCGCGGCACCAAAATCGTCCGGCGCCTTGGCTACTGTCGCTTTGGCGGTGACGATAGCCTGCTCGATGTTCTTGGCAAAGCCATCCGCCTGCCCCTTCGCCAGGTCCGGCCAGATCGCCTGATAGCGTTTGTCCATCGCCAGGCTCGCCAATGTATCGGCCGATGGTTGCAGCGCGATCAGCTTGCGCGCTTCGGCCACATTGCCGCGTTGCAATTGCCCCTGGATCGCACAGCCCAGCATGCTGACGCCTTCCACCGTGCGCGGCTCCATATGCCACCCGCTGCCGGCCAGAAGGATGCACAGTTCATGACGCGCATTTTGCCGCTGTCCTTCGGGCAGCGCGCGTATCTGCTGCTGCATGAACCGCATCCAGTCCATGTCGAAATTCTGGATAAGCGCGGGCTGGGCCGTCTGCGCTACCTTCATCGTCTTGAACAAGGCGGCGGGTTCGTCGCTATTCAGCTGAATGGCCATCAGGGTGCGCATCATGTCCGCATTGCCCTGATATTGTTCCAGGCTGGACAGCAAGGCCGCCTTGGCAGGCGCATTGCGACCCAGCCCTGCCAAGATCAGCCCCTTCAACCCGTCGAGCAATCCGGCAATGGCGGACGGACGCTGGGGCTTTTCCGCCAGCTGGTTTGCGATCGACAGCGCTTCGACCTTCGATGCCTGATCCGATTTCTCACCCATCAGGGCGACGATCCGGTCCAGTTCGACGCGATAGGGCTGCATGTCCGCGGGGTCGATTGCGCCCATCGTGGCGGACGGACGGGAGGATTTGTCGATGAAGAAGCGCAGACCGCTTTCATCGCCGATCTTCTCGCTGATGGCATAGACCGCGGTCGCCTGCGCCGCCGGGACGACATTGTTATCGTCATTGACCAAGCGATAGGTGATGCGGACGCCATCGCCGTCGCGTACCGACTTGCGGGAAAAGATGAGGCCGTCCGCTTTCATCTCGATATCGTCCGGCGCCCACAGGCGGCGATCCCTGGCATGGACCTCGATCAGCTGGCTGCGGTCGATATTGGCGGACAGATAGAGCGGTTGGGTACGCGGTCCGGCCTGCTTGGCGGGCACCAGGTTGCTGATGGCATAGGCGTTGGTGTTAAGATCCGACAGGATCTTACCCTTGTCGAACTCGGTCTTGGATAGGCTGTAATTCTCCCCCAGCACGAAGATATTGGCGTCCCGGTCGTCGCTGATCGCCAGCATCTTGGACTCGGTCAGCCCAGGAAAGCGCTTCTGGTAGAATTCCAGGTTGCCGCGCGCCACTTGCGCCGCCGACTGCGACGCCAGCCGACCGCGCATCCAGTCCGCCATGCCGCCGCTATAGCGCGTCTCGACATGCAACGTCATCGCGACTGGCGCGGCTTCGTCCACATCGAACTGCTCGATCACGTCCATCTTCCCGGCGCGGGCGGGATAGCCTTCCATCTTCTCCAGCGCCTGCTGGCCGTCGCGGATTGGCAGCGCATAACCCAGATTGGAGGGCGTGATGCTTAGGCCCCGACCGCCGCGATGGGTCGCGGTCGGATCAATCCACAGCGTCTGGGCGTCGATCGCCACCCGCACGATTACATGATCGAACATCAGAGGCGACGCCAACCGGTTGGGCAGGTCGCGGCCCGGCCTGGTCGACACCAGCGCCGGCACCGCGTCGATCCCCAGCCGTCGCAGCGCTATCGCCAGCAACAGGCTCTTGTCCTTGCAGTCGCCATAGCCGCGTTCCAGCACCAGCCTGGGCCGACGCGGCACATACGAACCTTCGCCCAACTCCTCGCCGACATAGCGAATATTGTCCTGAATATAGCGGCTGATCTCAGTCAGTCGGTCCAACGCCTTGGGCCATCGCTTGGCGATGTCGGCCAGCGTCCGTTCGAAATCGGGTGTCAGGCTTTCATCGCCCGCATAAAGCGGCGTCGCCCAGCGCGCGACCGTCGCCCAATCGGCCATGCTCGATATGTCGATACGGCCATATTGGGGGTACCATGCGGGCACGTCATCCTCGCCCGGACCGAATGGTCGGTCGCGGCCGATCCATTCCCAGGCGGTCATGTCACCCTGCTTCTGCTGGGTGAAGGCGATGTCGCTATTGCCAGCCTTGAACCGCAGCGGCTGGCTGGCGGGCCAGATGAAACGGATCGCGCGCAATCCCAGAGGCTCGGTAAAACGATCGGTGAAGCTGGCGAAATAGTGGCCGGGCCACAAGGCGGTGTGGACATGCTGGGTCATGCCATAATCGACAATGTCGCCGACCCGCACATCCTTCAGCGTGGCAATGGCCTTCAATGTTCCGCTGATGATGCCATCGTCCAGGTCGTCCTCGCGCTCGACCACGCGAAAGCTGGCGTCTGACGTGCGGTCGATTACCTTGCCGTCGCGGATGATATGGACGAAATTCAGGGCGACCGTTTCGAATGCCGGGTTATAACTGGTCGATATACGCCCCGTTTCCTCCAGGCCGCTGCGATCGACCACCTTGGTCGCGATGCGATAATAGCTGTCATAGCCTTGCGCCGTGCCGCGTACCTGCCAGTCGGTCATCAGGAAGGCGACGCCGTCCTCCGCATGAGCCAATTGATCGGGCTTGATATCGGGCAGGGTGCGGACGGCCAGCCAGTTCGGGCTTGTTTCGCGCAGGACGACGGGCGCCTGGGGCGTTTGTGCCGCAACCGGAGCAATCGACGTTATGGACAGCGCCGTGGCTGACGCGGACAGCAAGAGCAGGCAACCACCGGTCGCCGACAGAAATCGCATGGAAAATCGCCCCCAATTTCAGGCACCACGGCCCTGCATCCTTGCTATGGTGCAGCAGAGGCAGTTGCAAGCGCAGGCTCTACCGGGCTGGACGAAAGGACGGCGCGGCGACCCACGCGCGACCGCTCCAGCCACCATAGCAGCGCGCTTGCTACCAGCCATGCCACCCAGAAGGGCCACGCCGATCCGGAACCGCCGGTCGTCACCGCTACGGCTGGCGCACCGGGGGTAGTGGTCGACAGCATCGCCATTGCCTGCCGGTCACGCGCAGCGCGCATTGTCGGCAATGCGTCGTGCGACTGAACATAGAAGGGGCGAAGCGCGTCCTTAACCCGCAACTCATGCCAGCCAGCCCTTGCAGGCCAGAACGCGCCGCATCCCGCCACCGGGGCAAGTCTGGTCTGCGCGCCTGCGGCATTTTCTACTTGTCCGTCGCCACCAATATCGCACAGCGCCATCCGTTCGCCCGCCCAAAGGATGCCGGGGATCATGTGGCTGGATGGCGCAGGTCGCGCGACTGCCGTCAGCAGCCCATTCCACCAGTCGCCATAGAGATCGCGGCGACCGGTCAGGGTCAGGGCATAGCTGTCGATGCCGGTGAACAGCGCGACCCGCCCGATGCCGATCACCCGCCACGCACCCAGCCTTGCGCCACCTGCATCCTGAAGCATGGGCACGGCCGCGCCGCCGCCGGGCGTCAGGCCCAGGCGGCCGACATCGGGCGCAAAGTCTTCGGGCAAGGCCATGTCCACCGGCGCTTCGTCGCTGCCAATGCCATGGCGAGTGCGGGCAACGGCTTCATCGGACGCCTTGGGCAACGCCAGCGGTGCCACGCCAGCCGGACCGCTCAGGCCAAAGCCCAGAGCCTGCCATTGCGACCGCGTCGCGCCGTCGATCGCACCGCCCGCGCGCAACACCAGCCCCAACCCGCCGCGCACCGCTGCGATCAGCGGGCCGCGCAGTCCCGCCCATGCGCGATCATCAACGATGGCCACATCGAACCGGCGCAATCCGGCGGCATCCAGCGCCACCGGCGCGTCGCCAAGCGCGATCCCGCCGCCCGCACTCATTTGCGTCGTCACGTCGAATCCTGCGTCGCTCGCCCAGCGTCGCAGATATTTGACCTCCGGCCCCGGCGCGCCTGCTAAGATCAACAGCCGGGGGCGGGTGCTGTCCGTCACCCAGACCGGCACGTCTGCCTGCTCGATCAGGCGCTTGTCCTTGCGCACGCGCAACGTGAAGCTAACGGCCCCCGCCGCCCGCGCCGTTCCGGCCAGCAGGAAATGCCCGTCCCGGTCGGCCGAACCGCTGTCAGTGATGCGGCCCGCCGGATCGATGAGTTCGACCGTTGCGTCGCTCAGTCCGGCCAGCGTTGCGCCCACGACGAAGCGGCCGCCTGCCGGCACCGTTGGCGGCGGCGTCAGATTGAGGATGCCTGGCCGGAGCGGCGGCGGATCGAACTCCACAGCCACCTGTCGCGCGGCATCGATATCGCGTGGGCCAAGGCCGTTGCCCAGCACGGTGATCGTTCTGACGCCCGGATGCCGCCGCAGCGCGGTGGCCAGATCGGGCGTCGCTTCGCCGCCACCGATCACGGGGGCTTCAGGCAGCAGAATGAGTGGCGCGCCATCGACAGCGCCGGCAAGACGCGACGTCCCGGCCGTCGCGATCCGCAGGTCGGGCGTGCCGACGCCCACCATGGGCGGGAACAGGGCGTAATAGAGCAGCGCCGACACCAGCGGTTGGAGCAACATCAACAATGCCAGTCGAACAGGCGAAGCCCGGCCCGTCGCCAGCCCGCCGCGCTGCCATAGCCACAGCCGCGCCCAGGCGAGGAGGGTGGCAAGCCCGAAGAGCAGGGCAACCGTCCATTGAACCGTCATTGCGCGCTCCCGATCGCGCCCAGATAGCGCGCGCCGCCCGCATCGGCCGGGCGACGTCGGGCAGGGCGTGCAAGCGGTCGCTCCATCGCGGTCCATAGTTGCGCCCGCAATCGGGCGCGACAGGCCATGCAGGCGGGATCGCTGCGCACGCTATCGATCGCACCCGACAGCGCCAGCGCGTCGGGCAGCCGTCCGGCATTGGTCCGCGTCCATTCCTCCAAAGCGCCCAGCGCGATTGGCCCGCGGATCGCATCCAGCCCGTCGCCCAACGCCCGCCATGCAGCGGCGGCAGGGCCATCGCGTCCCTCCACCGGAGCGATGGCAAGCGTTCGGCTCGCCAGCCCCTCCCGCTTGCCGGTCATGCGCCGGGTCGCGTCGATCGGTGGCAGTTCCGGGCCGACACGCGAAAGGAAGATGCGTGTCGCCTGTTGTACCTCCTTGATGAAACGCAGCGCCTTGTAAGCGAAGGGCAGGGCCAGGTCGGGGCGACCCTGTTTCAATTCTCGTTCGGATTGCCACATTTCGTCGACCGCCTGTTTCAGGATCGCGCGGGTTTCAGGATCGAGGCTGGAGGCGGGGCTATCGTCATGGGGATGGCCAAAATCGCCCAGCACATCTTCCGGCGCGCCAAAGCCTGTGCTGGGTTGCTTGGGCGGTCCGCCATGGTCGTGGCCGTCGTCCTCCTGATGGCCGTCTGCGGTCGGCAACGGCGGTTCGCCTTCCTCTTCGCCACCCAGAAACTGACTGTAGCGGCCGCGCAATATCTGCTGGTCGCCGCCGATCGACGCCGATCGCATTATATAGCGGTCCGGCGTGATTCCGCGCTTCTGTTTGATGAGCGACTCTGCATCGATGATGATCTGCCGCTGGCTGCGGAAATAGGCGGGAAGGGTGGTGTTCACCATGCCCTCCATACCACCGCTTTCTGGCTCTTTGATCGAGGGCCAGCGCAGTATCATGCTAGGGCCGCGTACCTCCTGCGGCGTGGGGGCGCGATTGTCGCGCACGATCAACTGCACCACCATGTCGCCGCCCGCGACGAAGCCGAAGCTGGAAAAATCGAGCCGCGGCGCAAAGCGGCGATCGCGCGCCGGGCCGCTGCCCGTCACGGCGATTTCCCGTTCGCTGAAGGTCACATTCTCGCCCTCACCGATCGCCAGCGTCACGCGAAGCCGGGCGGTGGCGGCGACGCCATAATCGTCGGTCGCTGCGAAGGCCGGGGTCCAATTGCGCTGACCGGACGTGACCATGGACAGGCTGGCGGTCGGCGACAGCGCCTTTACCTGGGGCGGGGCGTCGGCGATGGCGTCGATCCGATGTAGCGGCGGGGTTGGGCCGCGTGCCGCGGTGGGATCGACCCGATAAAGGAAGGAGGCATCGAGCGTTCGGCTGGCGATCCATGTTTCACCGTCGCGCCGCAGGGATAGCGGTTGGCCAGCGAGCATTGTCAGGACGGCGGCGCTTGGCTGTGGATCGAACCGCAGCGTCCATTCCAGTCGTGCCCCTTGTGGGGCGCGGGCATCGAGCGAGGCGGAATCACGCAACGGCAGGCCGGTATAGGACGGCGGAATGATCCGCAGATTTTGCGCAACCAGGCGCGGGATGCCGGGGCGGGCGGGCAAGCCTTCTTGGGCGGCGGCGAGGGTTGGCGGCCCTTCGTCGGGGCGCGGCCAGAGCAGGGCGGCGATGATCAGCGTGGCGGCTATGATGCTAACAGCGATCAGCGTGCGACGCGACCAGCCGGGCCTTAGATCGTCAGGCACACCCTGATCGATCCGCGCCGCAATGCGCGTGCGCTGGAGCACTTGCAAGGGGGCAAGCGGAGCATCCTCGGCGAACAGCAGCGCGCTGCTGTCCTCCAGTTCCGGGCGGCTATTGTCGAGGCTGCGGATTAGCCAGGCCCGATCGAAACGGGCGGCGCTCCGACGGGCGATAAGAATGGTTGTGGCGCTGCCAATCGCAACTATCAGCAGCGTGATGACCAGTCCTCCCCAGCGCCAGCCAACCACGCCCCCAGCGATCAGCAATGGCATCGCCAGCGCCAGCGTATCGGCCAATGCCCTGCGGCGGGCGGGGGCGATCCAATGCGCGAGAAGCGCGGTCATGGCGCGATGCTCCGGCTGCGGCGCGTCCCCATCCAGCGCTCGACCAGCAGCAACAGCGCGATCAGCAGGGCCAGCCAGGGCCGCAAGGACTGCGGCGGCTGGTCATAGGTGCGCCCGCCGGTCAACGGCGCATAATCGGCGGCTGCGACGCGGGCAGGCGGTGTCGGTGGGGCCAATAACGCGTGCAACTGGGCAGGGAAATCCGCGTCGAGCAATATGGGCATCTGCGCGGGCGTCATCGCGCGGGTGAAATGCAGCAGGCGTCCCTTGCCCATCGGCAGCGCCTTAGCCAGCGGTGCGCCCAGATCGTCGCGCCAGACGGGCAGGGCAGGGCGACCATCGGGCAGGCGCGCATCGCTCGCCACCAGCACCGTGCCACCTTCGTTCACCCAGCGGAGGACGTCGTCCGGCAAGGTGCCGCCAGCCAGCCAGAGCAATGTCCGCCGCTGGTCGGGCAGCGGGGCGTCGATGCCGGCGACGTCGATATCCGGCTCGCGTCCGGCCGGCTGCCATGCCAATGTGGCGGCGCGGATGTAGCGCAGCGGACCGCGATGATCGGTATCGAAGCGAACGGACAGGGGCGGTGGTGACACAAGCTTGGCCTCTGACGCCGCCACCGCGCCGTTCGTAATCCGCCACGTCACCTTGTGCGACAGGCGCAGGCGATCGGCGTCCGCCCCGTCTATGACAGTTGGCGTGATGATGGTCAGCGGCGTTCCAGTCGGCAATTCCGCGTCGATCTGCCGGATCAGGCTGGCAATCGGCAGCGGTCCGGGCGGCGGGGTCGTGTCGATCGCCGGAAAACCGGGCGCGATCCAATGGAGGCGGCTGTCCCTGAACGTCGCAGCATCAAATTGCGCGCCCGGCACCACGGCGACGTAGGAGCTACGGTCGGCCGCATCGAACAGCAAAGGCTGCGCCAGCCACAGCGCCGCCAGTGCGAGCAGTATGAGCCGCACCAACAGCAACGGCCATTCGTCGAAACGTAGCCGGGAGCGCGGTTTCGGTTTCTGTCGCAGCCAGCGCAGCGCCGCGAAATCGGTCGGCAACTGCTCGCTCTTGCGCGCGATATGGATGATCAGCGGAACGACCAGCGCCAGGAGCGTGGCCAGCGCCGCTGGGAAGAGCAATCCCACGCTCATGCATATTCCGCCGTGTCATGGGCGGAAAAGAGGCGGCGCAGCGGCAGGTCGATCGGTTCGTCCAGCACATAGGCGGCATGGCGAATGCCGACGCCGTCCAGTCGCGCATGGAGCGCAGCGCGGGCCTGCCCGAAGCGAGCAATGAACCCGGCGCGCAGCGCCGCGCCGTCCCCCAGCAATTGCTCGCCCGTTTCGGGATCGCGAAACCGATAGCCGCCGTCGAAGGGGAAATCCCGTTCGGCGACGGTCAGCATCTCTATCACCAGAGTCTCTCGCCCCGCGGCGGCCAGCTTTTCCGCCAACGCCACCGCGCCCTCATCGAAACAATCGCTCAGCAGGATGACAAGGTCGTGCGCCCCGATCCGCTCCCACAGCGGCCCCAGTTGGGCCTCCGCCGCGAAGCCGCGCGCGGGATGCACGGTCAGCAGGTCGAGCAGTAGCCGGTCGCGCTGGCGCGCGCCGGTCGCGGGCGGCAGCAGCGTCATCCCTTCGTCGCACAGCGCCATGAAGCCGAAACGATCGCCCTGTTTTAGGGCGAGTTCGGCGATGGCGGCGGTGATGCCCTTGGCCGCGTCGAGGCGGCGATAATGTGGGCGTGGGGCGTCGGCCTGGCCCATTGAGGCGCTGGCGTCGATCAATATCCACACAGCGACAGGGCTTTCGCGCTCGGCTTCGCGCACGAAGAATTTGTCCGACCGGGCGTAGAGCTTCCAGTCGATCTGTCGCAGTTCGTCGCCCGGTTCATAGGCGCGATATTGGGCGAATTCCAAGCCCGCCCCGCGGCTGTGACTCTGGTGCAGACCCAAGCCGTGCGACCCCACCGCCCGGCGCGTGACAAGGCCCAGGCCGCGAAGGCGGCTGCGCACGTCAGGTGGAATCAGGTCGGTCATCGCCGAAACAGGTTCAGGCGAGCGGGACGGCGCGGATCAGGGCGGCGACCACATCATCGGCGCTTCGCCCTTCGGCTTCGGCGGCGAAGGACAATAGCAGGCGGTGCCGCATCACCGGCGCGGCGAGCGCGACAATATCCTCGCGCGTCGCGGCCAGGCGACCATGCAGCAGCGCGCGCGCCTTGGCGCACAGGATCAGCGACTGGCCGGCACGCGGCCCCGCGCCCCATTTCACATATTTACGGATATCCTCCGGCGCGTCGTCGCCGGGGCGGCTGGCCCGCACGATCCGCGTCACCCAATGGAGCAGGTCGTCGCTGAAATGCACGTCGCGCACCAACCGTTGCAGCGCCAGCACCTCCTCGCCGTCCATCACCATCGGCACCACGCCCGCTTTGGTCCCCGTGGTCTGGGCCAGGATCGCGCGTTCCTCCTCCTCGGTCGGATAATCCACGCGGACATGCAGGAGGAAGCGGTCGAGCTGCGCTTCGGGCAGGGGGTAAGTGCCGGCCTGCTCCAGCGGGTTCTGCGTTGCCAGCACAAAGAAGGGGGCGGGCAGCTTATGCGTTACGCCGCCATAGCTGACCGTCTTTTCCTGCATCGCCTCCAGCAGCGCCGCCTGCGTCTTGGGCGGTGTGCGGTTGAGTTCGTCGGCCAGCAGCAGGTTGGTGAAGACCGGGCCTTGCTGGAAACGGAAGCTGCGATGGCCGGTGCCATGGTCCTCCTCCAGCAATTCCGTGCCCAATATATCGCTGGGCATAAGATCGGGGGTGAACTGGACGCGGCGGAAATCGAGCTTCAGCGCGTCGCCCAGCGACCGCACAAGCAGCGTTTTGCCCAGGCCCGGAACGCCTTCCAGCAGGCAATGCCCGCCAGCCAGCAGGCCGATCAGCAATTGCTCCACCACCTCCGCCTGCCCGACGATCGCCTGCCCGATCGCCGCGCGCAATGCGGTCAATCGCGCAAGACGGGTCTGGATTTCGGCTTCGGTGATTTCGGTCATGTCATGTCCCTTGCTGGGCGATAGGCAGGAAATGGGGAGGGGCGCTCGTCACACTGACAGGGCGTACATGACGATGTTGACCGCGAACTTCGTATTATCCTCGGCCAGGAAGCGCTTGTTGCGCCAGTCATAATCCCACTCGCAGCCATAATCCTTGTTGCTGTAGAGAACGCCCAAGCGGCCGTTCACCTCTATCCCCTTGAGATAGTCATGAACCAGGTCGTCGCCCCAGCCATTGAGTTCCAGCCCGGTGTTGGGTGGGCCGTCATCGAATTTGAAGAAGCTGCGGTATAGGCCATGGCTCTTGGGCAAGGTCTTCAACGCCTTTGGCCCAAAGATTTTCGCCATCTGCGCTTCGAAGGACCGGGCGAACAGGCCGTCGATGTCATGGTTGCAATCATCCACCATGACGAACCCACCATTGCGGACATAGCGTTCGAAATTGCGTCGTTCGGCCGCTGAAAATTCAACCAGCTTGTGCCCTGCCAAATAGCAGAAGGGCGCAGTCAGCATCTTGGGGTCCGACAGGGCGATGACATGCTCCTTCGGGTCCACACGCAGCGTCGTATAGTCGATCAGCGACGTGACGATGTTCGATGGCGTGCGCTGATCCACGTCCCAGTCGCCGCTGTCGTAGCGCAGCCGCGTGAACCAGAAGTCATAGCCAGCCGCAGCGGAGGCGGCGAGCGGCCGGGCCAGCAAAACGCTGGCCAGACCACCCGCCATCAACCGTAGAAAATCGCCGCGCGTCATGCCGTGGGGTTCAGCCTCACACCGCGTCCGACAGCGACGTGAAGGTGAAGTCACGCAGCTTCATCGGCGGAATGACCATCGGTGAATCCGCTTCGTCGCCCTTCACCCGCACGGGTTTGCCAAGTTCTTCGACATTGTTCAGCATGATGACCGGGCTTTCGTTGAAGCGGAAATTCTTCACCGGATATTTGATCTGGCCATTTTCGATATAAAAGGTGCCGTCGCGGGTTAGGCCGGTCAGCAACACCGTCTGCGGGTCCACCATACGGATATACCAGGTGCGAGACACCAATATGCCGCGCTCGGTGGTACGGATCAGGTCCGCGGTCGACTTGGTGCCGCCTTCCATGATGATGTTGCCGAACTGCGCCTGCTGGGGCTTGCCCTGCTTCTGCGCCCAGAAACGGCTATAGTTCATATTCATCAGCTTGCCGTTCTGGATGATCGGCAACTTTGCGCGTGGCACGCCATCCTCGTCCCAGGGCAGCACCGCCGCGCCGGGATAGGCCGGGTCGGTGAACATCGTGACCTGCGGCCCATAGACCTGTTCGCCCAGCTTGTTGCCGCCGCCCTTTTTCGAGAGGAAACTGCGGCCTTCGTCCGCCGATCGCGCGTCGAAGAAGAAGAACATGAATTGGATCAGGCCAGCCGCGGCGGCCGGTTCCAGAATGACGGTATATTTGCCCGGCTCCAGCGCCTTCGCTTCGGCAGACGCGCTCGCCTTGCGCATAGCGACGCGGATATCCTCGCCTGCGCTGAACGTCGCCACATCCTGCACATTATGGCCTACCCAGCCGGACCCGCGTCCGTCTTCGGTGCGGACGGTGCAGGTGTAATCCGCGCTAGTCGATGTCTGATACCCGTAATTGCCCTTGCTGTTCAGGAAGGCGACGAAGCCTGCCTGGTCCTCCAGATAGCCTGCCGCGATCAGCTTTTCGGCGCGGCACGGCCCGATGGAATCGGTGGCGACCTTGGCGCGGTAATTGGCGTCGATCCCGGCCGTCGATGCGCTGAACGTGTCGGTGGGCTTGTAGGTCTGCTTCGTCACCGCTGGCATGAATTCCGGATTTTCCGGCGCCAGCTTCGCCAGTTCCTCCGCCCGGCGCACGACGCGCTCCAGCGCGGCATCGTCGAACTGGTTGATCGTGGCGGTGCCGATCCGCTTTCCGAACGCGACCTGCACGGCCAGCTCGATATTATCGGTGATGCCCGCAGTGGACACGTCATTGCGCGCGAAGCGCACGTTGCCCCGGATCGCCCCGGTCAGTTGCGCGGTACATTCGTCCGCTTTGGAAAAGCCCACGACCTTTGTCAGGATCGCCTTGGCCTGTGCTTCGGAAAGGATGCTCATGTCTTTGTCTCCCTAACCGATCAGCCGAGCGAACGGGCGGTGTTGATGACGTTGATGCCGTTGAAACGCGCGGTCGATGATCCGTGCGACACGGCCGACACCTGCGAAGGCTGGCCCTTGCCGTCGAAGAAGGAGCCGCCCAGGCGATAATCGCTGGCGTCGCAGACCCCGGCGCAGCCGTTCCAGAATTCCGGCGTGCGGATCTGGTAGGCGACGTCCTCGATCTGCTGGGTGATCTTGCCCTGCTTGATCTCGTAGAAAAGCTGGCCGCCGAACTGGGCGTTATAGCGCTGCTGGTCGATCGAGAAGCTGCCGTCGCCGATGATGTAGATGCCGTCCTCGACATTGGAAATCATGTCGGCGACGCTCAGCTTGGTCTTGCCCGGCTCCAGCGACACGTTCGCCATGCGCTGGAACTGCACGTTGGACCAGCTATCGGCATAGGCGCAGCCGTCCGACGCGGCCTTGCCCTCGATATGCGCCTGATCGCGGATCGCCTGGTATCCGACCAGCTTGCCGTCGCGGATCAGATCCCATTTCTTGGTCTTCACGCCTTCGTCGTCATAGGACACGGCGCCCAGACTGCCCGGCTGGGTCTTGTCGGCGACGATGTTCACCTTGTCGCTGCCATATTGGAAATTGGCCTTGAGTTTGTCCATCGTGGCGAAGCTGGTGCCGGCATAATTGGCCTCATAGCCCAGCACGCGGTCCAGTTCGAGCGGATGGCCGACCGACTCGTGGATCGTCAGCCAAGTGTGCGACGGATCGAGAACCAGGTCATATTTGCCGGGCTTGACCGACGGCGCCTTGATCTTCGCCAGCGCCTGCTTGGCGGCGGCGACGGCGTCTTCCTTCATGTCATAGGACTGGCCATAGACGATGACGCCATTGGGCAGCACTGTCTTGCCCGACGCTGCGCCGTCCAGATATTCATAGCCCAGCCCCATGGGGGCCGACAGGCCTTCGCGCACGCGGAACTTGCCGCTCGCCTTATCGACGGCGGTGACTTCCATCGGTGCCCAGATGCGGTGCACGTCCTGGTCGATATAGCTGCCATCGGTGCTGGCGAAATATTTCTGCTCGTTCACCAGGAACAGGATGGAGCGGATGAAGCTGGCCCCGGCATCCAGCGCCGCGGCGTTCACACCCATCAGCAGGTCGACCTTGTCCTTGATCGGCACGGTCATGCTGTTCTTGACGATCGGCGTGCGCCAGTTGACCTCGCCCACGCCCGTCACGGGGGCGAGTTGGACGGGCGCGCTCTGGCCCGGCGCATTGGCCTTGGCGATGGCGACGGCTTGGCTCGCGGCCTTGGCGACTGCTTCCTTGGTCATCTCGTTCGTGGCGGCAAAGCCCCATGCCCCGCCAGCGATCACGCGGATGCCCACGCCGGTCGATTCAGTGTTCACCACATTTTCGACATTGCGTTCGCGGGTGATAACGAATTGCCGTAGATAGCGGCCGATGCGCACGTCGCAATAGGATGCGCCCGCGCTCTTGGCCGCATTCATCGCGGCGTCGGCCAGCGCCTTCTTCACTGCCACGTCGATGGCGCTGTTCAATTCTTCGGCGGCAATCACCTTGCCGAACATGGAGGGGAGGACGAGTCCTCCTACGCCCACGGCCCCAAAGGCCAGAAAATCGCGTCTGTGCAAGGCTTGTCTCCCGCCTGACTATGCCCGCAGGACGCGGGTCGGATTATATTCGGATCATGGTTTGCAGCCGTATCGGCTCGATAAGGGGGATCATCGCCGTCCAAGGGGGCGGGGTCAAACATCTTTTACGGATGCACAAGAAGGGCCGGGATGCTTTCGACAGATGACATCTGTCGAAAAATGCTGGTCGCCAAAAGGCGCGCAGACACGACAAATCGGCGGAGAAGGCTATGCCATCCCGCTGATATATCGTCATATCTGACTATGAAAATGTGGTCGGGGAAAGAGGATTCGAACCTCCGGCCCCTGCCTCCCGAAGACAGTGCTCTACCAGGCTGAGCTATTCCCCGACCGATGCCGAAACCGCTTTATGGGCGGCCCCGTAAGGCAGGACTGCGCCTATAGAGGGGGCGTTCGGGACTGGCAAGCGGGCAATGATGCTTTTTTGCAGTCCCTATAGCAGGCGCTAGAGAAGCCCCGCTTCGCGGAAGCTGAAGCGGGTTTCGCCCGCATGAATGACATGGTCGGCCAGCATCATCTCCAGCGGGCGCAGGCTGCGCGCGATGGTCCGCGTCAGGGCGACATCATGCCAGCAGGGCAGGGGCGACATATGGATGCCGCGTCGCTGGATCAGCGCGACCCAACTGCCTTGGTCTCTCAGCAGGTGATATAGCAGGCCATGCCAGTCCTGCCGCAGCGTCAGCAGGCGTTGCGGTCGCCATTCGCCGTCCAGAATCGCGAGCGCCAGTTGGTCCGTCATGCCCAAAGGATGCCGCGACCGTTGGCGTGCGGGCAGCGGAACATGAACCTTTTTGGACGGTGATTGCGTATCTCGGTCCGATTGGCGGGGACGCCATCATGGGCTAGAGCTTCTGGCGACATCCATCCGCAGGAACCCGCCTTGACCGATACGCTCTCTTCGTCCCCGGCCCACTATGAGCAGCAATATCTGGACCTGATGCGGCATATCTGGCGTCATGGCGACGAACGGGTTGACCGCACCGGAGTCGGCACCCGCTCGATCCTGGGCGCGACGATGCGATTCTCGCTAGCGGACAATGCGGTGCCGCTGTTGACGACCAAGCGGGTCTATTGGAAAGTCGCGGCGCGTGAGATGCTGTGGTTTCTGACCGGCGACACCAATATCCGCGAACTGGTGCGACAGGGCGTGCATATCTGGACCGACTGGCCGCTTGATAGCTATCGCAAGGCGACCGGCGAAGACATCGACCGCGATACGTTCGAGATGCGAATCGTCGGCGACGATGATTTCGCCCGGCAATGGGGCGATCTTGGCCCGGTCTATGGGGCGCAATGGGTGAGTTGGCCGCGCTACGAGTCGGTGGGCGACGGATTCTATCGCAAGGCGGACAAGGGTCACAACCAGATCGCCGATCTGGTGCAGGCGATTCGCACGACACCGGGTTCGCGCCGCCTGTTGTTCACCGGCTGGAACGTGGCCGAAGTGGCGCAGATGGCGCTGCCGCCTTGCCACATGACCTATCAGTTTCAGGTGTCGGACGGGAAGCTCAATGGCCTGCTATTCCAGCGCAGTTGCGATCTGGGGCTTGGCTTCGCCTTCAACATTTTCGGCCTGTCGATGATCACCCGGATGCTGGCGCAGCAATGCGATCTCGAGCCGGGCGAGGTGGTCTGGCAGGGCGGTGACGTGCATCTCTACCTGAACCACGCCGCGCTCGTTGAGGAACAGATGAACCGAATTCCGTCCGGCACACCCAAATTGCGGATCAATCGGCGGCCTTCGAGTATTTTCGATTATCGAATCGAGGATTTCGACGTCCTCGATTATGCGCCGCAAGCCCATATTTCCGCGCCGGTAGCCGTCTGACGAGACAGCGAGTTGGACAGTTGAAACGGAAAATTTGGGTCAGCAAGGCTTGCCTTTTGCGGCGTTGAAATATAATATCTGCTTTAAG
Organism: Pseudomonadota bacterium; assembly: GCA_040389985.1. Classification (GTDB taxonomy): domain Bacteria; phylum Pseudomonadota; class Alphaproteobacteria; order Sphingomonadales; family Sphingomonadaceae; genus Sphingobium. The sequence goes on along the minus strand of JAZJZH010000010.1, from coordinate 5,711 downwards.
CAATATTATTGCAATGCACCATAGGAGGCAGGATGAGCGATCCGACCGGATCAGGCGGCGTTGATAGGCAGGCTGGGGATGGGCAGACTGGGCGCAATCTGCCGCCGCTGCGCCTGCATGTGCCCGAGCCGCCCGCGCGGCCCGGCGAAAGTGCCGACTTCACCCATTTCGACATCCCGGCCGCCGACGCGGCGCCCCGCCCGGACGAGGCGGCGCAGCCCGGCGCCATGCGCGACATGGCCTATGGCCTGATCCGCGTGCTGGATGAGGAGGACGCGGCGGTTGGCGCCTGGAACCCCAAGCTGCCGCCCGATACGCTATTGCGGATGCTGCGCTATATGGCGCTGACCCGTGCCTTCGACGCGCGCATGTTCCGCGCCCAGCGGCAGGGCAAGACCAGCTTCTACATGAAATCAACGGGCGAGGAGGCGGTGTCGATCGGCGCCGCGCTGGCCCTGTCGCGCGACGATATGTGCTTCCCCAGCTATCGCCAGCAGGGCATATTGCTCGCGCGCGACTGGCCGCTGGTCGACATGATGAACCAGATTTATTCCAACAAGGGCGACCGGCTGAAGGGCCGCCAGTTGCCGATCATGTATTCGGCGCGGGAGGCTGGCTTCTTTTCAATCTCTGGCAACCTGACCACCCAATATCCCCAGGCGGTAGGCTGGGCGATGGCAAGCGCGGCGCGGGGTGACACCCGCATCGCGGCAACCTGGTGCGGCGAAGGATCGACGGCGGAGGGCGACTTCCACAGCGCCTGCACCTTCGCCAGCGTCTATCGCGCACCCGTCATCATGAATGTCGTAAATAATCAGTGGGCTATCAGCAGCTTTTCAGGTTTTGCGGGAGCGGAGGCGACCACCTTCGCCGCGCGCGCCGTCGGATACGGCATTGCGGGCCTGCGGGTCGATGGCAACGACATCCTGGCCGTCTATGCCGCGACCCGCTGGGCCGCCGACCGGGCGCGATCCAATGCCGGGCCGACCCTGATCGAGCATTTCACCTATCGTGTCGAAGGGCATAGCACGTCGGACGATCCGACCGCCTATCGATCGGCTGAAGAAAGCAGCCTCTGGCCGCTGGGCGACCCGATCGCCCGGCTTAAAGCCCATTGCATTACGCTGGGCATCTGGGACGAGGATCGCCACGCCGCGATGGACAAGGAACTGGCCGAACTGGTCCGCGACGCTGCGCGTGAAGCGGAGAAGAACGGCATATTGGGCCACGGCCTCCACCATCCGATGGAAAGCATGTTCGAGGATGTGTTCGAGGAGATGCCGCCGCATTTGAAGGAGCAACAGCAGCAGATGCTGGACGAATGGAAGGCGGCGGGCCTGTGAGCGAAGCGATCGAAACAGAGGTTGTGAGCGAGGTCATGACCCAGGAAACTCCTGCCGAAACCATCCACATGAACATGATTCAGGCGATCAACAGCGCCATGGACGTGATGATGGAGCGCGATCCGACCGTGGTCGTGATGGGCGAGGATGTCGGCTTTTTCGGCGGCGTGTTCCGCGCCACTGCTGGTCTGCAACAGAAATTCGGAAAAAATCGCGTGTTCGACACGCCGATCACCGAATGTGGGATCATCGGCGTGGCGGTGGGCATGGGCGCCTATGGCTTGCGGCCGGTGCCCGAAATCCAGTTTGCCGACTATATTTATCCCGCGCTCGACCAGTTGGTGAGCGAGGCGGCGCGGCTGCGTTACCGGTCTGCGGGCGAGTTCATTGCGCCGATGACGGTGCGCTCGCCCTTTGGCGGCGGCATCTTCGGCGGGCAGACGCACAGCCAGTCGCCAGAAGGCATCTTCACCCATTGTTCGGGGATCAAGACGGTGATCCCGTCCACCCCTTATGACGCCAAGGGCCTGCTGATCGCTGCGATCGAGGATAATGATCCGACCCTCTTCTTCGAGCCCAAGCGTATCTATAACGGCCCGTTCGACGGCCATTATGATACGCCGGCGACCAGTTGGGCAGGGCATGCCGATGCCCAAGTCCCGACCGGCTATTACCGCATCCCGCTGGGCAAGGCGCGGATCGCGCGGGCGGGCGGCGCGCTGACCATCTTGTGCTACGGCACGATGGTCCATGTCGTAGAGGATACGGTCAGGACGCTGGGCATCGACGCGGAAATCGTCGACCTGCGCAGCCTTGTGCCGCTCGACATCGACACGATCGAGGCGTCGGTGAAGAAGACCGGCCGCTGCCTGATCGTGCATGAAGCGACCCGGTCCAGCGGCTTTGGCGCGGAACTGTCCGCCCAGGTGCAGGAACGCTGCTTCTATCATCTGGAAGCACCGATTGCGCGCGTCACCGGCTTCGACACGCCCTATCCGCACAGTCTGGAATGGGCATATTTCCCCGGCCCGGTGCGTATCCGCGAAGCCATCAACAAGATCATGAAGGACTGACCAGTCATGGCGCTGTTCACATTCAAGCTGCCGGATATCGGCGAAGGCATCGCGCAGGCGGAAATCGTCGGCTGGCACGTCAAGGTCGGCGACCGGATCGAGGAAGACCAGCCGATCGCTGACATGATGACCGACAAGGCGACGGTCGAGATGGAAAGCCCGGTTTCGGGCACCGTGATACGCCTGGCCGGCGAGCCGGGCGACCAAGTGTCGATCGGCGCTATGCTGGTGGAAATTGAGGTTGAAGGCGATAGCGTCGCCGCGCCGCCACCGTCGGACGAGGTGATCGAGGCGGAAACGCCGGGCGAAGCGGTGATTGAGGACGTGACTGATGTGCCAGAGCCAAGTGCTCCTGCGAAGGCAGGAGTCCAGGGCTCAGGAGCCGGGCATGTCGACCCTGGGTTCCTGCCTTCGCAGGAGCATGGCGTTGTCGCGGAACAACCTATCCTCGCCTCTCCCGCCGTCCGCGCCCGCGCCAAGGAACTGGGCGTCGATCTGACCCAGGTTAAGCCGTCCGGCGACCATATCCGCCATTCGGACCTCGACGCCTATCTGCTCTATGGCCAAGGGCAGGGCTATCGTCCCGCCGGGCGCTCCGCGAAACGCGCCGACGAACAGGTCAAGGTGATCGGCATGCGCCGCCGCATTGCGGAGAATATGGCCGCGTCAAAGCGTAACATTCCGCATTTCACCTATGTCGAGGAAATCGACGTAACGGCGCTGGAGGAACTGCGCGAGCAGCTCAATGGGGCACGGGGGGATCGGCCCAAGCTGACCATGCTGCCGCTACTGATCGTCGCGCTGTGCAAGGCGCTGCCCGACTTCCCGATGCTCAACGCCCGTTATGATGACGAGGCGGGCGTGGTGACGCGCCATGGTGCGGTGCATCTGGGGCTGGCGACTCAGACCGACGCCGGCCTGATGGTGCCGGTTATCCGCGATGCCCAGGACCGCAATGTCTGGCAGCTGGCGACCGAAATCCGGCGCCTGGCAGACGCCGCGCGCAGCGGCAAGGCGAAGTCGGAGGAACTGTCCGGCTCCACCCTGACGCTCACCTCGCTTGGCCCGCTTGGCGGGATCGCCACCACGCCGGTCATTAACCGGCCCGAAGTCGCGATCATCGGTCCCAACCGCGTGATCGAGCGCCCCGTTTTCAAGGGCAAGGAAATCGTCGCAGCCAAGCTGATGAACCTGTCGATCAGTTGCGATCATCGCGTAGTCGATGGCTGGGACGCCGCCAGCTTCGTCCAGGCCGTGCGCAAGCTGCTGGAAGCACCCGCCTTCCTGTTCGTGGACTGACATATTCTTTTTTCTGCACCCGACCGCCGTGGTCGGGTGCAGAACGGCTATTTCGTAAGAGGCGCGTTTATAAACTCTAACGCGGCGTGGTCCGATCCGCTTGTCTCACCGCATGACCGCGCGATAGCTCAGGCGCCCGGTCCGGCCGGGCTGCACCGCTTGCGGCAGTTGCCAGCGTATATGGGTGACGTCTTCCGCCACGGCCCGACGCACGCCGCCCAGCGGCGTCGGCAGCCAGAACTGGTCGAGCCGGCCCCAATGGCCGCCGCTATCGACCGACACCTGCATATGCGGATCATCCAGGTCCGGGCGCGTGCCGGGCGGCACCGCGCGGGTAACGGCGAAATCGCGGACGGGCTGGGCGCTGGCGTTGCGCCAGTGGACGATCACGATCAGCGTGTCGCCGGGGCCGACCCGGTCGGCGCTCGCCAATGTCCGGCGCGGGCGGCCGTTAATGTCGGTCGATACGCGCTCCACGAAGGTCTGCGTGCCAAGCCGCATCGCCGGCTGCGCGGCGATCGGTTGCGCCATCATGATGGTCGCCGCCAAGGCCAGCCAAGGCACAAACGCCAGCTTCATTGTCGTCCCCGTTCTTTGCGTCCCCAGCGCCGTACCTAGCGTCGGCGCGCAAATATTTGGTTAAGCGCGCCTTTCCGGCATATGCCGATGCGATGACGCCCTTTGTAAATTGACGCTGCAACGCGGCCGGCGCACATCGGATGGGAACGAAAAGGGAATCGACCGCGCGTGACCATGAATGAGCAGCAAGAGGTCAACCGGCGCCGCGACCGGCTGCTCGCATCGATTGCGCTGACGTCGGGCATCGGCCTGATCCTGGCACTGCCGTTCGCCCTGCGCGCTGGCGCGGAATTTTTTCTGCCGCTGACCGCCGCGCTGGTGATCGCCATCGCGCTGGTGCCTTTGCTGGAGTGGATGGAGCGTCGCGGGCTGCCTTCGGGGCTGGCGGCGCTGATCGCGATGATCGGCTTTCTGGTCGTCGCCAATACGGCGCTGGTGCTGATCGTGGTGCCTGCGACCGACTGGTTCCGTATCCTGCCCCAGCGCCTGCCGCAGATACAGGCGAACCTGGCCCCGCTGATCGATTTTTACGCCAATCTCCAGCGGTTCGTGGACGAAACCGTGCGGATGATCGCGAACGGCCCGGTCGCGGCGGCGCAAACGGCCGCAGTGGATGCGCCGCGCTCGCTGCTCCAGTTCGCCGCCACATCGGCCCCGTCGGCGATCATCCAGATGGTGTTCGCGCTGCTCATCATCTATTTCTTCCTGGCCGGCTGGACCCGGCTGCGGCGGCGCACGATCAACAGCCGGGGCAGTTTCGACGGCGCCATGGCGGTGGCGCGGGTGATCCAGAATATGGTCGACGCGACCTCCGCCTATGTCATCACCATCGCCACGATCAACCTGTGCCTGGGTGCCGCCATCGCCTTTGCGCTGTGGCTGATCGGGATGCCCTCGCCGCTGATGTGGGGCGGCATCGTCGCGTTATTGAACTTCATACCCTATTTCGGGCCGATGCTGGCCGCGCTGCTGTTGGGGCTGGGTGGCCTCATGGTGTTCGACGACGTCTATGTCGCGCTGCTGCCAGCGGGCTTGCAGGTGGGCTTCCATCTGGTGGAGGCCAATGTCGTCACGCCGATGCTGCTTGGCCGGCGGCTGACGATGAACCCGCTGTTGATTCTCGTCTCGCTGGCCTTTTGGGGCTGGGTGTGGGGCACGCCCGGCGCATTGCTCGGCGTGCCGCTGCTGATCATCATCCAGACCGTGGTGCAGGCGGCGGGAACGCCCGATATCGCCGGTTTCCTGTTCGAGCAGGGGACGTTGACGGTGGCCCCGCGGAAAGAAAATGACGAGAAAGAGGAAAGTCCCGTTGCGGACGGTTGACAGCATCGCAGGACGCTCATAGACGGCGCTTCCACACCAAACGCGGGTGTAGCTCAGTTGGTTAGAGTGCCGGCCTGTCACGCCGGAGGTCGCG
>JAZJZH010000009.1:0-252875 GCA_040389985.1 Pseudomonadota bacterium | reverse complement strand
GAGGGTCCCTTTTGCGCGCCGATAAGGGGTCCCGTTTGCACGCCGATTGACAGCCATGGGTTATCCTGTGGGGGGCAGGTGAGGGTCTAACACGCTCTGCCGTCCCAGAGAAGATGCTGGCGTCGCGCGCCCGTGAGGTATTAGAATTGGTATCGCAGGCGTCAATCTGAAGCCAAACGGCGTCGATGGCCGATTGTTTTGCGACACGCCAATTTTCTTTCAATTTTAATACTCTGATTGAATTCCGAAAGCGCCACCTCATCGCGATCCGGAGCAGCTTCACATATTGTCATATTCTTCCTGATGCTCGTGCTCATACAAGTCGTGAAGATTGGTTGCTTCCGTCTTTGTGTAGTGTGTGGCTAAGCCAGCATGAGCGATCTCCTCGATACCCGACAACGCTAGTCCACACGCTTTGCACAGGAATGCCGTTGACAGATACTCGACGTCCATGAAGAGTTCTCCGTCGGCGTACTGCTCCGACAGCTCCTTGTACCGTTTTCCGGTGAGCGAGGCCTTGCCGCCACACGCCGGGCAGCTGCAGACTTCCTGATTGCTGTTCGGAAAGGCCAGACCCGATTCGGCAACAGCGAGAAGTTGCTCCTGCTCGTCCGCAGCTTTTGAAGTGAAGACTTTCTCGTGAGCCACGATTTTGGACTTTACGGCCTTCAACACCTCTGCATTCAGCGTCTTGACCAGCTCGGCAGCAATGTTGACGCCATTTTGGCCGATGAACTGCTCCAGCGGCTTGTCGAGGTGGTTATGCAAAACACCAATGGTGTCATAGAAGCGGGCAAGCCACTTGTCGGTCGCCAGATTCTCGTAAGGGAGATCTGCGGTGTGGACATGCGCGTTGCGTTGCAAAGCTAGAAACTCGCAGACCTCACGGTGATGGCTCTGGAAGTTATCGATTATCTTTTCGAGCCGGATAAAAACCGAGTGCGCCGGCAACGAGCGCGGTTTTGCAAAGGGATAGCCACAGGCATAAAGGATATTGGAGTCGTCGCGCGGATCTGCGTTGAGGACGGGGTGAATCTTGGTAAGGGCGCTGCGTCCGAGGCATTCAACCGAAAGCGATGCGAAGAAGGCGAACTCGGGCGACGAATGATCGTGATCATTCGCCCGATCCATAAAGAGCTTGGCCTTCTTCCATAGCCCTTCGCTGTCCCATGATTGCATGTTTAATTTCCCCCAATAAGAATTCGCTTCAATAGCCGGTTTGCGTCAGGCCGCGACGCTTCACCGCGCGCATGGACCATTCGATGATTGTCGATGACGAGGAGATTTCCGGGTTCCCAAGCGTTTCTCGTTTCGACCGTCGTTTCGATCCGGTGTTGCAAAAGCGCTTTCAGTTCCTTGGCCTCGCTGGTCATAGGGCGCATACAGTCCATGTCATAGCGAACAGAAAGCCGATCTCCAGCCGCCACGGCAAAATGAGCAAGTCGGACGCGGCGATGGCCCACTGCCCATAGCGCCCGGCAAGCGAGGCTCATCTCCTGGTCGGTAAGCTGCCAAGCGCGCGAATCCTTCAATCGCGTCGGTCGCATACCCTCGCCGGGAGACACGCAGTACAGCAACAAATAACGCGCGGGCCGCTCCCAGTGGGCGGTATCGGTATGAAACGGAAAGCCGCCGGTCCCGTAGCGGCTCGAAAGCGTGTTCGGCTTTGCCACTTCGATATGTTGGGGCTGGATGTCGCGGACTAGTTCGGGATTGCGTGGATCGACCCGGACGCGGCCAAGCGGCTCGACGAGGCGCAATAGATCGGTGTCCAGAACGCTATGGGCGGTACAGAAACCCTCGCTGTCCAACGCGCCAAAATCGAGAGTCACTGTTGCGCTCCGCTGCACTTCGAGGTCGTATTCATTTTATTATACGCCTTTAATACGCATCGGCCGTTCCAAGGGTCAAAAAATAGTTTCGTCTATTAGATCTAAACTGGGCGCTGCGGCGGTCGGGGTGGGCGCATTGCGGCCAAAGCGAGCCAGCCCTCCAAGCTCGACAAGTCCCTCGAGGCACTGAGCGGACCAATAAGCTTGTTCCCACGGCTTACCTTGATCGACCGAATCGACGGGACGCTGATGGAAGCACTTTGGCACATTTCGCGGGGCGTCACGTCCGTCCACGTCGCACCGTCTTTTTCCTAGATTTTTCATGGAAATCACCATGCTTCAACCTAACTCGTTGAAAACATGGTGGGCGCGGCAGGGATTGAACCTGCGACCCCACCCGTGTGAAGGGAGAAGCGTCCTTCACGTAACTTGTTGCGGACAATACCATTTCTGTCATTCCTCTTCTGCGATTGTACGCGATTTGTACGAATCAGCGCTAGTGGAAAGTGAAAGCCCGGTGATTTTTTCGGCGTCTCTCAGGCCTCGATAGAAAGCGTCATGGACCTTGCCGCTGACTTCTTCCGCGTGGGTGTAGGTGCGCTTCATCAAGGCTGTGTCCGACCACCCGCCGAACTGCCCTGCAGCCTTTTCATCGATCGACTGGCGCACGTTCATTTCCTGCCCGAAGCCATGGCGGCCAGCGGCGTGGAACGGGATATAGACGATGCCTGCAGCCTCGCACGCCTTCTGCCAACCCTTGCGCGGGCTGGATCGATCGGCAAAACCGAACAGGCGCAAATTCTCATCCGTCCGCTTCGCGCCGCGCGGGTGCATCAGCGGTAGGGCGCGCAGCTCCTCGACAAGCTCAGCCGGGATGTCCAGCCAGCGGTCGTCCAGGCCCTTGGCACCTGGGATGCAAATCCTGCCATTATCAAGATCGCAATGCTGCGTTGGACGCATCGCTATCGCTTGGCTGATGCGCGCGCCAGTGACAAACATCGTCAAGGCCAGCGCGGCATGACGTTGCGGCGCGTGCTGGCGAAACTGCAGCAGCCACTCCCAGCTTCCCGGCGCGTGCTTCGCCCGTCCGCGCTGCCCTCTAGCCTTGTCCTGCGCCACACGCTCCTGCTTTGAGAAGCCCTTGACCCGGAACGCCTCGCCCTTGTCGCTGTCCCGAAAGCTGTTGATGACTGAGCGCACGGGGGTGATGACCTGGCGCGTCCATGTATCTGTCGATGCCTGCGGATAGAGCCGTCGCGCCAGATTGCGGACATCGCGTGGCGCGATCGATGACAGCAGCTTGGCCCCCCATTCCGTCACGATCGGAATCAGGTAGGCCGCCGTCTTCGCATTCGCCGGATAGATCATCACCGCCTCCGCAAAAGTCAGGGTTTTGTTGGCACCAAGGACGTGTTCATTTATGCGGCGCTCTTCTTCGTCGCGGCACCACGCCCACCCGCCCGCTTCTTCAGATGCTCCAGTGCTGCATCGGTAGTATTCCGTGATCGGCTTGCCGAGATATTCGACCCGGCCCTTTGCCCACCAGAGCGCTCCCCGCCTATAGGGTTCGAGCGGCATCGTTTTTCTCCGAGAATGACATCCATCTGCGCCGGGGTGATAAGCATCACGCGGCCCAGCTTATAATATTCGCCCAGCTTATGGGCTTTGTCGCGCAAGGTCCGCTCTGACACGGGCATCCCGCGTCCGGCCAGGATCTGCACCCATTCGGCAGGCGGGCGTCCACGGTCTAGGATCGCAGAGCCTGTCTTGTCCTGTAGGTCGCTGTGCTGGTGCGCCCCCATCACCCCTCCCCAATCGCAGCGTCGATCATTTCGACCCATGCGGTGTAGTTCATCCCGCGCGAAACCATGGGGTCGTTGTATGGATCTAGCTGGACAGCATCCAACATCACCTTGGTCGGCTCGCGCATGGCTCTGATGGCGGCAATAGCCATAGGCTCGTACAGCTTCCAGATTGGGATAAGGCCTACGCTGCCGCGCGGGCCTGGCGTCAATTGGTCGGGGCTGACAGTAGGCCGTGAAACCGCCTGCATAGCCCGCGCCACCCGCTCCACGCTACTCATGCGACGGCTCCTTGTTGGCGGGGGAATGCTGCTGGAGGAACCGGATGCCATCATTCTTGGCGGCAAGCGCGTGACCGCCATGGAAGCCCTTGCCGCCCCAACTATCGTAATCATGGAGGCGTTGCAGGATGTCCTCCCCCACCTCCACCCGATCCAGCAGGGCGGGAAGGGCGTTGAGGGCAGCGGCAACCAGGGCGGCGTTGTTCCATTCGCGCCCCAACGCCTCGGACGTTTTAGCACCCTCGCTGTTGGCCCGAAATATAACCCTGCCTGCCAGGCGGACAGTCGGTGCACCGTGTTGCGGATCATGCCAAGGGGTTCGCGTTTCGAACAGAGGGATAGCAACATCGCCACGCAATGCGCGGACGATGCCCATGCCCTCCATATGATCGTAAGGCCCAGCCGTCGCCTTCGCCAGCAACTCCCGCAGTTCTGCGATGGTGGTGTCAGTCATGGCCGTCTCCTTGGGATTGGGCGCGGGCGCGTAGGGCGGCGGCGGCTAGAGCAAGGGCTGGCGTTTTTGCCATGCCTCCTGCTCTCCCGTCCTTTCCAGAGTGCCCCCAGATCATGCGCTTGCCGAAACGCTCCAGTGATGTTCCAAGCAGGCTGCAATTCGATTGAGCCTGGGTCTTGTTGCCCGCCCCTTCTGGCGAACCCGGCCAGGCTGAAAGGCTTTCCAAAACCCAGCTCTCCGGCACCAGCGTCATGGCGGCGTCGATCGAGGCCGTATAGCGTAGAGCTGATTGCTGATGGCCATCCTGCCACCAGAATAAGCATCCGGTCCCTGGTGGGGCATCGGCGATCTGGCCGAAATGCGAGCGCTCAAACAGCGCGTCCGCAATCCGCTCATCAGTTTCCCGATCTGGCCCGCTCAACCCCTCTACCCGCTCAGCCAGCGCCAACAGCGCATCCCGATCAGCCACAATCCACCTCCACCGCCCGCAGCGGCACCATAGGCCGCTGTGCCGGGTCAACGTCGTCGGTGAACGGCTTGTCCGCATAGCCACAATCGCGCGCGCAATCATCGCAGACGCCGCGGTTTGGCCCTTCTTTCCCGCACTCACCGCAGGTCGTGAAGAAGTGGTGTTTCACGGCCGACCCTCCTTGACAAAGCCCTGCGCGGTAAGCCGCTCAAAGCCGGTAGCGGTCATCTCGACATCGCCAACCGCCTTTTCAGTGCGGACATGGCCGATCGGCGTGCGCCAGGCTGGACGGTAGCGGGCTGCTGTGCTGCGGGTCATGCTGCGTCCTTTCGCGTTTCGGAAATGCGCTGTTTCAGCTTGGCCGCCACCATGACCAGAGGCTTCAATTCTGGAGAGGCATCGTCATAGGGCAAACTGGACCGGAAGCGGCCGCCGTTGAGCCGCGCCAAGACAGCGCGCGGCAGAGGGGCCCAATTCGACGGATCGACGTTCAGGGGATCGCTGTCGAGGCACTTAAGCGCCATCCCTTGCGGCACCGGGCCGTTCACCTGCTCCCAAAGCCATTTATGCTTTAGGACATAGCGGCGCTCAAATCCGGTGTGCGGGTTTGTCTGGTCAACACTGATCTCAACATAGCCGTCTTTGGATACGCGCTCATGACCAAGATAGTTCGTATTGTGCGGCGTCTGCCCCTTCTGGAATTGCGACCGGCGCGCATTGGGGTGATTGCCACCTTTGCCGGGTTCGCAGGGCTTGCCCTTGTTGTGCGGGACTTCGCCCTTGGCAAAGCATCCGGTGCGCCCTGTCAGCCAGCCATTGCGCTTACAAAGGGCGTTGAAATTCTTAAGCGAAACATCGTCCCGCTGGAATTTCTGGCAGAACGCGGCGTGCGCCTCATCTCGCGCCCATTGGCTCACGGAGCGGATGAAATCGCGCTCTTCGGCGGTATAGTAGATCTGGCGGCCCTTCATTGCCCGTCACCGTGAGCAAGGGCCTTCTTCTCCTGCGTCGGCGCAATGGTCGCGAGGTGCGGCGCGAAGTGATAGCCATGGCCCGCCAGCAAGGTAGCCGCCTTCAACTGGAGATCGGCGTTCTTGATGATGGTGTCCGCGACGTTCACAATCGCGTCAGCCCGCTTCGCCTCTTTCTCGATCTGCTCGTCGGTCATATCCTCGTCGCCAAGCCGCTCGATCTGCGCGAACAGGTGGTCGTTGAGGTCGGACAGCTTGTTCTTCATCTCAAAATCTCCCGCATCGGCAATTTCCCATTTCGCCGATGCTGTAGTGCCCGTCCGCAGGTGCGGGTGGAGGCGTTGATCTTAGCCCAGCCCGTGAACGTCGCGATCATCGCGGCAGGTATCGCGGGCTGTGTCGTAGGGGTCATCATCCTCAATATCGCAGTCGCCGTCGCAAAGAGGCTGGCCGCAATTGAAGCACTGCTCGCTATGGCAATCTGGCTCATCGCAATGATCGCAACCGCAACCGCTGAACTCGTCAGAGCCGCAGCAGAGGAAGCCGCAAGCATTACACATTGACCCCCTCCTTCTTCCCAGCCCGCCTAGCCGCACTGGCGAGGACAGCCTTGCGGCGACCTTCTTCCTGGGCGAGAGCGCGCGCTTTTAGTGGGGCGAGTTCGGTTTCCAGCGCGGCGACTTTCAAATCCAGCGTCAAAACCATCTGCCGGTTGCGAAAGGCGTTGCTGCGAGCCTCTTCCAATCGCTTGATCGCTAGGGACACTTTCTGCCCCAACGTCCTGCCTGCTGAAAATTCCTCGGCGCGCAGTTGTCGGGCGGCATCGTCAATCACGGCATCTGCTTTCGCTACGATGCGATCATGTGCCTTCACCCTCATAAGTCCGAAAAATACCATCATATTTCTCCTCTCAGGCCGCTTCACCTTCGCGGCGCAAATCCTCGACAGAGCAGCCCAGCCATTTCGATAGGGTGGCCAGCGCCCAAGTGACGTATTCCGCGCGTTCCGGCTCGCTCAGGCGATGGAAGGCGGTGGAGGCGGCGTCATAGTCTTTGACCTTGTCGCCGCTTGGAAGGGTGACGACCGGGACCATCCCGTATCGGTCCTTCAAAATCTTGTGGAGCAGGCCTGTTGTCAGTGCGTCGCCCTCAATCCGCTCGCTCAGCATCGGCGTCACGATGCCCAGGACGGCCCAATAGAGGCCATTGCGCCGGACATTGCCGCCAACCGATGTGATGCGGACGCGGACCGGCTTGTCGCCCACATTGGCCATCGCCTCCTCCGCCGCCCTGTTGGCTGGGCGCAGGGAGCCGAACACGCGCTTGAACAGCAGCGGCGGATTGTCATCAGCCATCGTATTTGCTCCAGTTGGCGCAGGCTATCTCGACAAGGTCGATGCCCGTTGCGGAATGAAAAGCGGCCTCGCTACCCAGCATGTGGACGCTGGTGTCGCTCATGTTGTGGCAACCGGGGCAAAGCATGACGACGAAGCGGTGATCGCGCTGGCGCAGCTTTTCCGATAGCCTGGCCAGTATGTGGTGGATGACGGTTTCACCCGATCGCCCACACGACACGCATCTGCGCTCCAGCGTTTCCCAATAGCGTTTGACATGCTCAGTCGGGAACCGCCCCCTATCCTTGATCCGCTCATGGCGGACACGCCCCTCGTCGCGGCGGGGTGTCGCGCGCTTTTTGGCAAGAGGGGTGCGCCGCATAAGCACCTAAAAAGGCACTTCGTCGTCAAGCTGGTCGGACGATCCCTGGCCGAAGCCGCCTGCGAACCCGCCACCGCCGCCAAAGCCAGAACCCTGGTCGCCAAACCCGCTGCGCTGCCCGCTGTCGCTGCGCCTATCGCCTGCGTCCGCCTGACGCCCGCCCTGTAAAGCGACATGATCAGCACGGCATTGGAGATAGGTCTTACCGTTATGTTCGCGGGTGGTGACTTCGCCGATCACCGTGACCTTTGTGCCTTTTGGCATCATTTCGGCCAGCTTTTTCGCGCCGTTGCCCCAGCGGCTAACATCCCACCAATAGGTGGTTTTGTTGTAGCCATATCCGACGTTGACGGCCAGCGAGAACGCGCAAAGTTCTTTGCCATTCTGCGTCGTCTTGAACTCGGCGTCCTTGCCGGTCGTCCCCGCAAGGGTGACAATCTGTGTCATGCTGCTTTCCTTTGACTTTGAATCCACGATTTTGCCTTATCGAAGGCGTCGGCCCGCAGTTCTTTGAGAGACTGGAGATTTCCGACTTGGCAGAAGTTTTGGACCGGGACGCCGTAGCCCTCCATCATCGCAACCAGCTCGTCGCGCTGGACATCGGAAATGAGAGCGGGCGCAGGCGCGTCCTGCACATTTGACTGCGACTTGTCGTAAAGAGCCAAGCCGAATGGGTTCCCGAACGTCATAAGCGCCCGCTTCATGGCGTCCGTCTCGGCTTCCTTGAGGGCGCTTTCGTGGGCTTGGCCAACATCCTTGTCGATGCCTTGGCCAAAACCGCACCCGTCGCGGATGATGTCACCTACCCGGATGCGGACGCGGGCCATATACTCGACCCGGACCTTGCCATCCACTTCGCGCGGGTCGCCCAGTAGCCGCAATTCAACCGTTTCCCGGTTCCATGAGTCGAACCCGAATATGCGGTTCGCCTCGGCTATCGCGTGCCACCCGGCGATATAGGAGACGCTCGCCCCACCCTGCTTGCGCTGCGCTACATGTGCGCGGTCAAGGGGGGCAACCAGCGCCGCGATCTGATCTGGATTGAAGGTCATTTCCGCCTCACCGTGATAGATGTGCCGCCGTTATCCATGGTCGCCCACGATGGCAGTCCTGCGGACAGGTCGAGCGCCTTGATCTTGTCCCGGTCGATCTTGCGGTCGAAACGGCAGAACTGGTCAGGGATCAGGTCGATATTCGGGAAGATCGGCTTTGGCGCGATATCCCTCTTGCTTACGGTCGCTTCGGGCAGCGCAAGCTTGTCAATCCCGGCGATATCCATGAGAGCCTTAAGCATGTCCCGGCGATGGGCAATTCTCACCTTCGCGCGATCCTGGCGAACTTTCCGGTCATCAATCTGCTCGGCCAGCGCGTTGACGACCCCCTCATCATCCTCGTTGTGGGCGAGTAGCTTGCTGGCAAACTCGTGGAGGTCGGTTTCGCCCTCCAGCATGTCAGCGCGTAATTGTTCGTCGCCATCGTCGGGAAGCATGGCTACCACGGCCGCGACCTGTTGAACGGTAAGGTTGTATCGCATCAATGCCTCCTGCGTTCGAAAGCGGCCCACATCGCTTGACGGTCACGCTCACGACCCGCCTCGCGACGCCGATCAATATCCTCAAGGGCGTGGCAGGCGGCGACCATCCATGAACCGAAGTCGGGATAGAAGCCGCGTCGCCCTTCCCATTCCGATCGGCACATCGCGCGCTCAGTCAGATAGGCCGTGTCGTCGGCAATGACGGGCTGGTCGCGCCAGTTGACGCCATCCCCCGCCACGATACTGGAAAGCGCGTTCAAGACACGGCCTCCCCGAAATAGACGCCAACGATGTTGTGCTGGCAAAACTCGGCAAGGCAGGCGTCGCCAGCCCAAACGCGGACATACGGGATGTTCGCGTGGAGGCCCGATTTCTGGCAGGCTTCGATGCGGGTGACGCCATCCTTGCCGACACGGTAGAAAGTGCTGCCTTCGTCGCTCAGATAAACGTCGATTTCACGGATCGGCTGCTCGATAGGATGCTCTTCCATCGCCCTCACCCCTTCACAGGCAGCGCATCGACCGCATCGCGGAAAGATGCAGGCGCGGCGTCATGCTCGCGGATCAGGTTCAGCACCGCTTCCTTGCATTCGGCGGCGGTTTTCAGGACTTTCTGCTGAGCCTTGGCGGCTTCGATTTTGACGAGCAAATCCGCAACGGCGGCCTCCAGCGTCTCGCCTGTACCGTAACAGCCTATATCCTTGATCACATCACCATTTGGCCAGTAGCAAGTTGCGCCCCAAGACTCGCCGCGAAACATGTGCGGTGTCGAAAAGGAAACGCCGGGAGCATTTACGGAACTCATGAAATCCTGCGCAACCTGTGCGGCATTAATCGTAGTGGCCATGGTTCAAATCCCTCCAATATTAGGCGTGACAAGCAAAAGCCCGCCGCCGATGACGATGATTGCGGTGACGACGGCGACCATCTGCGGGATGGTCAGGAGGCTGGGTGGGGTCATGCGCCCTCTCCATTCATGGCCGCCGTCCACTCAGCCGATGTCGGTTCTGGTCGCGGGTCGCGGAAATGCGGCTTGTGAGCGCGGCAAAGCTGTCCCGGTTTCAAAATCTTCGGGTGCGCCTTGGGTAGCTTTTGACGGCAAACCGGGCATGGCACGCCGAACACTTCGCGCTCACGGCTGCGCATGTCCTTAAGGTCTCGGAAGGCGTCGATCATATCGCTCATCACCGCACCACCGCCAATCCACCACGCCGGGCCGCGAGCATGTCACCACCAAGGATTTGCTCTTTCAAATGCAGCCACGTCCGGCGCTCGTCGGCGTCATTGACGTTGAACAGCATCGGGCGATCAGCAACCGCGTCGATCGCCTCGTCCGTCGTGCAATCCATGGCGGCGGCCGTGCGACCATCCCGGCACGCTGCGGCGCTGGCGAGATAGGGTGCCAGATATTCGGCCTTGATCTCGTTCAGCCGCACATAGCGCGGATCTTCGTGATTATAGGCCAGCCATTCGTCGCTGGTGGTGACGTAGCCGCGTTCGTGGCGGATGCTGGTGGGCAGGTTGCCGACCATGCCGAACAGGATGGCGCGGGCTTCGGGAAGCTGGTGCCATGGTACTGGCCCGCTCGCCGCGAAGGTGTGGAGCGCGGCGGTCATTGGCCGGTCGCTTTCGCGATGGCGGCGCGCAACTGAGTAGCCCGGTCGCGGTTGAGCTTGCCCTTCACTTCTCGGCTGTGCTGTTCGCGGCAGTCTGGCGCAATCTTGGCCATCGCGTAGTGCTCGTTGGCATCGCCTTCAAACCAATCCGCCGCCTCGACCAGCGCCTCCAGCAATTCCGATCCAGCCAAACAAACCAGCGCATCGGCGTGGCTATTCACTGCGATGCATATCGCACCCCACTGAGCGACACTGACGCGCGCTTTGGTCTTTGACCGCATCCCGCTTTCCGTAACAAGCAACATATCTAGCTTGGCGTTCTGCGTTGGATCAGCGAAAATCGCTTCCGCCGCCGTATCCGTCGCGGCGGTCATGACTGCGCTCCGGTGGCGCGGGTGATGGCTTCTTCGGCAATCTTGCGAGCGCGGTCCGCTCCTGCCCAGATGTTGTCAGATTCCTTGCACACCCGGACTGCCTTGACGGCCTCCAGCGCCTTTATCAGATCAGCGATCGTATCCATCGCATTGCCCATAAGGCCAACCGCGCGCCCGCTTTCGTAACGCAGCACATTGCTTGTGTCGGGGTCAGACTTGGCCGCATCAAACAGCGCCTGCCGAACGTCGGCCAGCAGCAGATTGATCGGTATGGATTGCTTGATTTCGGCCATAAAAACCTCCAAAACTAATCTCATGGCTGGCCGGGCGAACGGCCCGGACAGAACAGAGGTTAGGGGTGTGTGGATTGGGCGATCGCAACGAGCCGGATGCGCTGGGCGCGGTGCCCGCAGAACTCCCGCGACCGGACGGCCTCAATATCAGCGGCGGATTTTAGCGCTTGCCGTGCGCGGCTGCTGTTCGTGAAAGTCTCGGCATCGAACCAGCTTGAGCGATAGCCATCCAGCAACTCGCGCTGGAGGATAAAGTGGCCGTCGACCGCCTCTTTGACCGGCTCCTTACGCGGCACCACGGCTTCCCAGCACTGGCCGCTGGCGAACTCATGCAGAAGGATATCGCCGCGCGCGACTAGCTTGATGAGGTAGCCGCGAACAGCATCCTTATCCGCGCCGACAGCCTGCTTGACATCGCCAATGGAGCGCAGAGGCCCGCGGTCATCGTTGGCGCGCTCCGCTGCACGGCGAAGGAACCTAAGCGTCCGCTCGACCGGGCTTTCAATCTGTGCGGCGCTCGCCATCCCACATCCTCCATCTGCGAGAGCAAGGTGGCTCTCTGGTGTGGGGGAATAGTGCATTATGCACCAAGGGCCGTCAAGTGCATTTTGCACTATTTCTCATTCACGCACAAAAATCCCCGCCGCGAGCTGGTCGGGCGGGGCTGAAGCGAACTGCCTTAGAAATGCGTTGGCATGTTAGGAAAACAAATCGCGTTCCGGCTCCAGAGGCAGCGGCAAATCCTTCGTGCCAAAAACCGCCATCCCAACCTTTCTGGCAAACTTGGCCAGATTTTCGTCGTCAGTGTAGAAGCGTTCTGCCCGATGCAATTTCGCAATAGCGCAAATTTGCCGGTCTAGCTTGACCTTCTGCCATTCGCCGCTGTGGCCGCCCTTTTTCCCGCCGGCGGCCAACGCATCACGAGTCATAGCGGCCAATTCGATGGCGGCCATTTGATCGAAGGGTGCCACCAGAAACACGCTGGCATTGTGGAGAATGTTGATTAACTCAGCTCCGCCGTCCTCGGCTTTCACAAGAACTTCGGCCAAGGCGGGGGCAGGGATGATGACCCGGCCCTTAGACTTGCTTATATCGCTTATAAGTAGCCGAACCCTGTCAGCCACTCGCGGTACTGGCAGATTAGTTTCAGGGTCTATGGATGTTCCCGCGTCTGGATTGACAAGAAAGGCCAGGCTGGTTGCGTCAACCGCCACGGTCAATGTTGGCGCTCCTGTCCGTCACGCAGTTCAATCATGGCGGCATAAACGTCGTTGCTCATCAGGCCATTTCCCTCGATCGTAGCGATCCGCCTCAGAACCTCATCTAACGGCGCGTCATCCAGCACATCGAAACTATCCACCTTGAAGGCGTGCAGCTTCCATTGACCATCCTCCAGCCTCTGCCACTTGCCGCTCCCATTAAGCCGAATGGTAGGGCCATAAAGATGTTGTGCAAGGTCGCGGGCCATCGACCTAGTCAATTCGCAATTGCTGTAGATCACACCTTCATTTTCGAGGATTACATGCGCTGTGCTGTCTTTGCCGCCAATGTTGACCACCTGCCCAATGATCGACCCACTCTGCCGAATAGGAGGATAAACAACCGGCTTTGTCTTGTCTCTGCCCGCAAAAAGGATATTTACAGGCCCGGCCAACGCACCGATCGCATTGTCATTTGCAAGCAGATCGTTTAATCGGTCGAACGCCTTCATCGCAGCCTTGTCAGCGTTACCATAGCTGATGGCCAACAAGCGTTGCTCGACCTTTGGGGCATCGACCGATTCCACGCGGTGGACAATGTCGGTGCTACCCTCGTCCAGCGTCACAAAGTGCGTGCGCTCCTTGTGGCCAATCATGTCGGCCAATGCGCCCATATACTCTGCCAGTCGGCCCATAGGGATCGTGGCGGGGGAAAATGCGCCTATCCTGAAGCGATATTCGGTATCGTCAACCATACACCAAAACCCCCACGGCGCGGAGGATGTTCCTCACAATTTCACCGATAAATCATTAGAATTGACAAGTCCATAATGACGCATCCCTCCCCCACTTATCCCCAGCTTTCGCCCTGCCCCGGATAGGCAAAATCCTATTTCGCTATGCCGACATTCCGCGTTCTGATAGAGAACGAATCAAGAACAGATGAGTCGAGGCGATGGCGATGAAGCGAGTGGTTCCCGTCCTGCTGGATAAGCCGGCCTGCAATGAAGGTTGCTCGGCCTGCACCATCCGCTGCGCAGCTACCGTCATGGCGATGGTAGATCTTCGCCGTCAGCACGAGGCGGCTTTGCGAGAATATTCAATGTCTCGCCGCCCCAGCCTGCTTGACGAAGCAAGGCTGCTTGCAGAACTCCTGGAAAGCTCCGCGCGAGCTTTTCAGCGCGTTCGCCCTCATGGGGATCTACGTCCACCTGCTCCAGCAGGGCGACGAACATGTCAGTCAGTGCACTTACACTAGGCAGCGGTACTGGCATCGCGATCGATCGGATTGGCTCAATCTCTACGGTAGGCTCGTCGCCCTTTCCGTAAAGGAGCCACTCTTCCGATACCTTGAACCGTTTCGCATATTGCGGCGCTCGCTTTGCAGGGAAGCCCCTCGTCCCGTTTTCATGTTGGGTGTAGGTCGCGATGGGCATGCCCAGTGCGCGAGCGGCCTCAGTCGGCCCATCAAAGCCCGCCCGCTTGCGCGCGATTCGCAGTCTGTCGTTTGCCGTTTGCATCCTTCCGGCATAACCTGTCTGAAAGTGCAAAAGGCACTTGCGTTCTGTTAGTGCATAATGCACTATTGCACCATGCAGACGCACTCAGAAATCGTAAAACGCGCTGGGGCCGCCGAAGAGGTGGCTCGCGCTCGTGGCGTGTCCGTCCACACGGTCAGGTCTTGGATCAAGCGTGGCAGCATCCCTGCTGAACATTGGGCTGCCTTCGCGGCAGAGGGTGTTGCGACGCTTGAGCAGTTGGCCGCCGCCGCTGCGCGCCGCCCCGCCGCCAAGCAGGGAGAGGCCGCATGAGCGACCTGCCAAAATCCATCAGCATCGCCACGGTCAGCCTCTACGGCGTCGATATGGTTGTCCATCAACTGGATAACGGCGAGCGCGTCATTGAAGAGGCTTCCATGCTGGCCTTTATCGAGGCCCTCAACAGCCTGCCTAGTGCGCCTGACGAAAGCGATCATGTGCAGGCCGCAATCAATGAGATTTTCGCCACACCCACCCGCCCGACCGCGAAGGCAGGGGTGGTATGAGCGCGCGTCTCACCGCCGATGACCGCCGTGTCATCCGCGAGCGTCATTTTGGCTGGGAAGGTGCGTCGCCGGAGCTGCTCGCTCTGGTCTTCCGCGTCCCGGTGCAGGCCATCAACGCCGTGATCGCTAAGGGCCTGTGCAAGTCCTGCAAGCGCCGTCTGGACGTATGCACCTGCCATCAATTGGTCGCCGCTGGCCTCGTTCCGGGGGAGGCCGCTTAGATGCCCCACCCTCTCCACGATACGATTGGCAATGGCGGCGAGCGGTTGGGCCTCCACCTCATAGTCGAAACCCCCACCGGCGACGCATACGTCAACCCCCGCCCTGTTGCAGTGGTTCGCCAGGCTCGTTCGGGTGTGCGTCGGGGTGGGTTCGATCTCAATCATGGAGCATCAAATGCCGCACCGCAGCAATAATGCCGAGCGGGAAAACTCGGTCTTTTCCGCTTCCAACGTCCTCGACACGGTGGGCCGCGACCTGGCGCTGATCAAAGCGCAGGACCGGTTGACCTATGCCGACCTCGCCGCCGTGCTTGGCAAGAGCGAGGACCAGGCCGCCAAATACTGTGAGGGCAGCGCCGCCATGGATCTGGTGACGTTCGCGCGCGCATGGCGGGAATGGAATGGTCGGTTTGCCGGTGGCCTTGCCGCTCTGTGCCATGACAGCCGGCCAAGCAAGCATTGCGACCGGGTGCGCCAGTCCAAGTTGCTGGACGCCGCGCTGGCCCTGTCTGTCGCGTTGCAGGATGACGGCGAAGTCAGCCCCGGCGAAGTTCGGGACAATCTCAAGCAGCTTGAGGACGCAAGGGATGCTCTGGACGAGCTGATCAAGCGCCGCGTGCAGCGGGCATGAAGACCATGCAGCAAGCCGTTGACGAGGCGGGGCGGAAGGCGCGGCGGGATAGCGAGCGCCATCATATCCGCAATCTTCCGGCGCAGATCGAGCGCGCCAGGCGTCGGCTGGAGATGCTGGAGCGGGATGCTGCGCGGCATGGGGTGGTGTTGTGAACGTCACCCTGAACCTCCGCCGCCACATGGCGACCAACCCCACAAATTCGACCTTGAGCATAGCCGCTGGGCTGCGCCGTTACGCGCCGCTGCCAATGCGAGGTTTCCGGCTGCGCGGGATCGGGTTGGACGGTTTTCACACCAGAGGAATGAAGCATGAGCGATATTCAGAAATTTATCTCTCACGTAGCTGAAGCATCCCGTATTTTGGGCGAACACGCTGGCGTGGGCGGCTCGGAAACCGCGGGCCAGATCATTTCGTATCTCGCCGTCAACCCCGACCAGCTTGATGCATTCATGACGGGTGGGACGTTTGCCTGGCCTCGCGACTGGTTTGAAAATGGGTGCCTCACGTGGCACGCCACGAACGGCAAGATCGTGCACCCATCTGAGGTCCGCGCCGCTCGCGCTGCCAAGGCAGGTGCAGCATGAGTGACAATGTAGCGGCCGATCAATTGCGTCTGCTGATCGAGCGTATCGAGCGCCTGCGGGAGGAAAAGAAGGGTCTGGCCGACGACGAGAAAGACGTTTTTCTGGAGGCGAAGTCCACCGGATTTGACGCTCCAACAATGCGGACCCTTCTCAAGCTGCGGGCAATGGACGCGCACAAACGCCAGGAAGCCGAAGCGCTGCTGGCCACCTATGCGGCTGCGCTCGGTATGCAGCTTGGGTTCGATATCTGACCATGCAAAAGTATCGCGCCATCAAGACCGACTGCGACCATGGGCATAACCATGACAGCAAGAAGGAAGCTGCCCGCTGCAATGAACTGCATCGGCTTGAGACTGATGGCGAGATCACTGGCCTTCGCCAGCAGCCATCCTTCGCCATTAATATCGGCGATAGCTACATCTGCACCTATGTCGCGGACTTCGGTTACGACATTGGCGGGTGTCGGATCGTGGAGGATGTCAAAGGCGTCCTGACACCGGTGTTCGCACTCAAGCGGAAGCTGGTCGAGGCTACGCATCCCGGCGTCGTTGTCACGCTCTACCCGCCGCGCAAACGTAAGACGCGGAAGAAGAAGGTCATGGCGCTGTGACCACCATAGAGCGCGCCTCTGCCCTATTCGGCGTCCCTGTGTCGGTCCTGCGCGGGCCTAGCCGGGTGCCGTCTGTCTGTCGCGCCAGATTCGCCGTCATGTATGTCATGCGCGCTCACCACTTGTCGCTGACATCGATCGGCAATGCTCTGCGTCGTCATCATACGACTGTCCTGAGCGGCCTTCGTCGGGCTGATGATTTGGCCTGTCGCGACCCTGAATTTCTTGCCCTCGTGGAGGCGATTGCCCTGTGAGTAGCCTGCTTGCCCGATTGATTGCCGCTGGCACACCTGCCGACCTAGTTGCGGAGGTAGCGCTTGAGCTGGCCCGCGCTCAGGCGGCGCAGGAGGCCATTGAAACGCGGCGCGCAAATGACCGTGATCGCTCTGCCCGTCGTCACGTGAGGTCACGTGACATCACGGGAGATAACGTGACGGCACGTGATGTCACAGACCCGCCCCTTTCCTCCCCCTCCCCTTCCTTTCCCCCAGACCCCCAAACTAACCCCACCCCCGCCTATCCCCGTGGAGAGATAACACCCGCGCGTAAGGCCGACGATTTTCCGAAGCCGGAATGGGCCGATTCCCAGGTCTGGGCCGACTTCATGCTGAACCGGAAGCGCAAGCGGATGACCAATTCAGCGACAGCATACCGCGGATTCCTCCGGGATATCGAAAAACACACCGACGCCAACTGGCCGCCTGGCCGCTTGCTGGAACATGCCGCGGCCAAGGGCTGGGCCAGCATCAACGCTCCCGATGATCAGGATATTCGACATGCACCAATCTCCCAATCCACTCTTCGCCAAGGCGTCGGAAATCTTCGCGGCTCCCGGCCAGAGCCTGCCATCGACATGCTCCGACAGGCCCAGGCCGACCTCGCGAACGATTCCGGCGAAAGTGAGGGATTTGATCGCGAAACTTGGGCTGCGCTACCGTCCTACCTCACAGAGCGATCTTGAGGCCCACGCCGGTCAACTGGCGATGCTGGCCAGCGATTTGCACGACATCCCTGCCGATTTGCTGGAAAGTGCGATCAGCGAATGGGCGACACGCTCGCCATACATGCCCAAAGCCTTCGACTTGATCCAGCTTGCGAAGGGCTATCTGCCCAAGCCTGCAAAGCCGAACGCTTCCACTCCGAACGATTGGGAATCGAAGGCGCACGCTGCGAATGACGCGCTTGGAGCAAGGCCAGACGGTCGCCGCGATATCCGCTGGGTCGCCACGCATGAGGGCATCGAATTGCAGTTCGATCAATCCTACCGCAGCCCGTTCGACAAATTCATCGACCGTCTGGACGGCTATGAAATCGACCAGCGGGAAGTTGATCGGATGCCTGAGCGCTGGCGCAAGATCGCTGAGGAGCGCGGCTACCTGCGCCGGATGGATGACGGCCAATTCGTTATCCGTCAGCGGCCCAGCATCTTGGCGGGGCTGTGATGATGACCGAAGAAATGCTCAACGTGTACGTCGAACTGTTCAGCGCCATGCACCAGGCTTACCGCGCGCTTTCCATGCACCAGGCTTACCGCGCGCTTTCCGTGGACCCGGCATCTTCGGCGCGGGCAGCCGTCATCCGCGATCATGCATTCCAAATGGGCCAGTCGATTGCCGACACATGGGGATTCCCTGGCCTCACCCGCATCATCGGCGAGATGGAAGAGCGTGGCGACATGCTCGCCGTCTCGTTCCTGAATCACAAGTGGAGCGGCGTGAAGTTTCCAGATGGCGGGACATGGTGCGCATGACGAAAATCCGAGAGCTTGAGTGCCTTTGCGGCGCAAGGGAGCGCGACGAAGGCCAGGAGCGGCCGCGGAAGTGTTGGGCTTGTGGCGGGGCTGCGTCGATGGGGAGGTTTGGGAAGTGAGCGCGATCGGAACAGTTGGCCTGTGCATCATCAGCTTCTGGTGGGGATGGATCGGCGGCCACAACTGGCTTCACAAGCGGACCAAGGACGACGGCGCGGTCGTCGCTACGCTGGCCAAGCACATGGCGAGCTTGAACGACAAGATGCGTTTCGTTGGCCCAGGCGTGAACGGCGAGGTTCGGATGACCGTGGATCACAAGGGGCGCAAGTTCGATATCGTGGTTGAGACGGCGAACATCGAAGCCCTCCCCGCCAATGTTCGGAGGGGTGCGTGATGGGGGTGGTTGGGGTGAATTTCGCTGCCTCAGCCCCACCAGCCAACGAAACAGGCGTGGGCTAGGCAAGGGTAGCCAATCGAAGTTTTAGATGCCCTGTGGGGCTTGCATCGGGGAAGTGGCATGAGCAAGAAGCGCAAGACATATCGGATCCGCAAGGAGCAGCCCCACGGCAACAGGTCCGCATCGGGACGCAAGCGGGACCGGACGCCTGAGCGCGTGACCGCCTGCGACGGGCTGGTGCGCAAGAAGGCGGCCTATGGGTTCGCTGACAACGATGCGGACTATGCTGACGCTATTGGTCGGGCGCATATCGCTGGGTTGCTGGGGACAGGTGACAGGGCGAAGGATCTGGTCGTCGCCGCCCGCAGGATCGCGTGGCAATATTGGCGGGTATTCAGGCCTGAGTTCGGCACGCCTGATAGCTTGGCGCGGTTTCAGCCACAGGCACCGACTGCTCGCCTCGACCCAGAGCGTGAGCGGATATTGGAGGACGCGATGAACGACAGCCTGGACAGCATCAGCAAGGCTGGGCGCAATGTCAGGGCGGCGTTTGATCAGTTGGTTATCGACATGCAGCCGGATTGCGGCCCGCCTTTTTTGGACAGAATAATCTATGCCAAGAAACGCGGGCAAACCCCAGATTCAAGGGACTTGCAAACGCTGGCATGGGCGCTTGAAGGTTTGAACGTCATTTGCTAATCTTTCGGGGTGGGACAGTGCTTGCAACACCAACCCACCCCTGACCCCACGATGGAGTAACATCGCATGGCTGATAACGAATTACTTTCTCCACATGCAATCCGTCAACTGCTTCGCTATGATCCTGGAACAGGCAAGCTTTATTGGTTGAAGCGCGACATTTCACAGTGCGTTGATTACCGCGCTATGTGCGTATTCAATACACAGTTTGCTGGCAAAGAAGCGTTCACATGCCGAATGGGCAAGAAGCATCTTCAAGGGCGCATATTTCGTAGGCCTTATCTGGCTCATAGGGTAGTTTGGGCGCTGGTATATGGGGAGTGGCCTAACGGCCAGATCGATCATATCAACGGCAATCCGATCGACAACCGCCTAAGCAACCTGCGTGATATTCCCAGCGCTGAAAATCAGCGCAACATGAGGAGGCCCTCAAATAATACCAGTGGTGTGTCAGGTGTCTCGTGGAATGCGTCTCATAAGAAATGGCGCGTCCGGATTAGCCGATGCGGCAAGGAAATCATGGTCGGCAGGTTCAGCGATTTTGGCGAGGCTGTGCAGGCAAGGGCTGCCGCGCTGTTGGACAATGGGTATCATCCCAATCATGGGAGGGTGGCAGAACTGTGATCGCGTGATGTGCAGATGTTGCAATGGGCGCGGGAAGGGTTGGAGGTGATTGCGTGATGGATGCTATGACGCCGATCGAGAGCGCCGCGCGGGCTGTAGAAGAACAGCTAATCGGCCACGTTGACCCAGGCAGCCACGATATGAGCGAGTATGGTATCGCGCAGATGGTGGTCAAGACCGTCCTCGCCGCGATCCGCGAGCCTAGTGAGGCAATGATTGATCATGGTTTTGCGGATATGGGAGTGGCGCGATGTGATGTCTCCACCATCTACACGGCCATGATCGACGCCATGCTGGAGAAGCCTTGACCATCCCGCATATTTTTGGCAGGTAAGCACAGTGCGCTTCGTGCGCGACTTGGGGATGGCCTAACCGCCGTCCCCTTTTGCGTTTGGGGGATGCTGGTGGCTGACCGTCTTAGAGGTCGCGCGGGCGTTGAGCAGCGCAAGCGCCGCCTTATGCGATCCTCCGGTCTTTGTGAGATTTGCCAAGCCAAGGGCAAGACTGCCCTCGCTACCGTCGTGGACCATATCAAGCCGCTGGCATTGGGCGGCGATGACGCCGACGAGAACACGCGCAACCTTTGCGATCCGTGTCACAAGGTTGCTACCGCAGAGCAATTTGGTTACTACAAAGGCGTGTCAGCGGACGGTTGGCCGATATAAAAGATAGTTGCGTGGAACAGTAACAGGCAATTATCTTCGAGTAATTAAATTCCAATTATCCTACGAGAATTGTAACTTATTTCTGAGCATTTAGGGCGGGGGGTGCCTAAAAGTTGAGGAATGAGCAGCAGGACACCGGACGTTGGCCAGAACTTCGCACATCCACAAATTAAACTTCAACCTTAGCCGCGGATACGCATTATTATTGCGTGGAACGGTTACTAAGTATCTTTTGATTTTGTAATATAATTACTGAGGTTTTATGCCCGCACCGCGCACCCCGACCGCCAAGGCGAAAGTCACCGGCGCGGCAGCCAAGAATCCGCAGCGCCACAATGGCCGCAGCGACCCGAAATCAACCCCGCTTGGACAGCCATCGTCGTTTCTGGACCTTCACGGCAAGCAGGCGTGGGAAGGCTACCGCGCCGAACTGCCATGGCTGATGGAAGCCGACCGCTCACTGGTCGAAATCGCGTCAAGCGTCCGCGGGCGTTTGCTGGGCGGGCAGGATGTCGGCGTAACGGCCCTAAGCATGTTGCAATCGATCCTGTCGAAGATGGGCGGCACCCCCGCCGATCGCAGTAAGGTCGGCGCGCCAGACGAGGAACCGCAAGAGGATGAGTTCTTCGGCAACGCCTGATCGCGGCACCCAATACGCGCTCGACGTTCTAGCCGGTAAATTCGTCGCTGGCCCTCATGTTCGCAACGCCTGCCGCCGTCATCTGGACGACCTGGCGCGGGGACACGAACGCGGCCTGCATTATTCTGTCGAGAAAGCTGTGAGGGTCATCCGCTTCTACGAGCAAAAGCTGAGACTGAACGGGGGGCAATTCGAGGGGCGGCCTTTCCTGCTGCACCCCAGCCAAGCGTTCAAGCTGGCCAATATTTTTGGCTGGCTGCGAGCTGACGGTTATCGCCGCTTTCGCCGCGCCTACATCGAAGAAGGTAAGGGTAACGGGAAAAGCCCCTTCGCTGGCGGCATCGGCCTTTATGGCATGATGGCGGACGATGAAGCGGGGGCAGAGATTTACGCGGTCGCGGCACATCGGGACCAAGCCAAGATTCTGTTCAACGATGCCGTCGCGATGGTCGATCAATCGCCTGACCTTGCAACGCGGATCACGCAAAGCGGTGGACCGGGGCGGGTTTACAACCTGGCGTGGCTGCCAAAAGGTTCGTTTTTCCGGCCTCTGAGCCGCAGCGCTGGCAAGTCCGGTTCTGGTTTGCGGCCGCATATTGGGCTGGCGGACGAAATGCACGAGCATCCGAACCGCGACGCGGTGGAGATGATCGAGCGAGGTTTCAAATTCAGGCGGCAACCGCTGCTTTTAATGATCACCAACAGCGGGTCCGATCGCAATTCGATCTGCTATGAGGAGCATGAACACGCGGTCAAGGTGGCCGCGGGGACCGCTACGCCGGGCGATGATTTTGCCTATGTGGGCGAGCCGATCGATGACACGACGTTCTCTTTCGTGTGTTCGCTCGACCCCGGCGATGATCCCCTTGCAGATCCATCGTGCTGGCCAAAGGCGAACCCGCTACTCGGCACGATTTTGACCGAGGATTATCTGGCGGGCGTTGTTGCCCAGGCCAAGGCCATCCCCGGCAAACTGAACGGCATCCTGCGACTTCACTTCTGCGTCTGGACCGACGCGGACACGGCATGGATGTCGCGCGCGGTGCTGGAGCCATGCCTCGCTGATTTCGATATAGCCGACCACCACGGCAAGAAGATCGCGCAAGGCATCGACCTTAGCCAATCGCGAGATTTGACTGTCAAGGCGAGCATCGTCGAAACCGGCAGCGTCGATGTTGAGGTAATGATTGATGATCGCCCGGCGATCGTGTCGAAGCCGACATATGATGCTTGGATCGAAGCATGGACGCCGGGCGACACGATCACAGAGCGCGCCACGCGGGATAAGACGCCATACGATATATGGGCGCAACAGGGCCACATTCACGCGCCAAAGGGCCAGAGCATCCGCTTCGATCACGTCGCGCAGTCGCTGGCCGACGATGACCGCAATTTCGACATCGTGGCAGTCGGATACGACCGCTACGCTTTCCGCCGCTTCGAGGAAGAATGCAACGAGCTGGGTCTGAGCATCCAGTTTGTCGAGCATCCCCAGGGCGGCACCAAGAAGGGCAAGCCGACAGAGGCAATGATTGACGCTGCCAAGGCAAAAAGCACGGAGCCGGAAGGCCTGTGGATGCCGGGCAGTGTGCGCGAGCTGGAAAGCGCGATGATGGAAGGTCGCATCCGGTTGAAGCGCAACCCGGTGCTGATCTCGGCGATGATGAGCGCGGTCACGGACGAAGATCGCTGGGGCAACTACTGGCTGGCAAAGGAGCATGCTGTGAACAAGATCGACGCTGCTGTTGCGCTTTGCATGGCCATAGGTGTTGCGACGCGGGTGCCAGTGGCACAGTTGGCATCCGTCTATGAAACACGCGGCGCGCTGTCGTTCTGATGGGCATCTTCAACCGAATCGTGTCATGGCTGGACCCTGTTGAGCCAATTGCGGCGACCGACCATGGTGGCCCGCGCTTCGGCGGCGTCCAAGCCTATTCGAGCTTCGACTTGAACGACCCAACTTTGCCCGAATTTCTGCGTGAAGGATCTGCAAGTTCGACGGGCCGCGTGGTCAATGAGAAGTCCTCCCTCAAGAACGCGACATTCTTCCGCGCGGTGAATCTGATTTCGTCGTCGGTCGGGATGCTGCCGCTCAACCTGCACCGCAAGACCGACGAGGGTTCACAGAAGGCCATCGATCACCCGGTTCATAATCTGCTCAAGATCAAGCCGAACGATTATCAGACGCCCCTGCAATTCAAGTCCTACATGCAGGGCCGGGCGCTGCTGCACGGTAACGCTTATGCCTACAAAGTCATGTCGCGCGGGCGGTGCATTGCGCTGATCCCGATGGACCCCCGCTCTGTGTCGGTTTCGATGGCCGATGATTGGCGGCTGACCTACAAATGGACGAAGAAGAACGGAACCGTCGTTCAGCTTCGCCAGGATGAAGTTTTCCACCTTCGCGCGCCCTACTCGTCCGATGGAATTTGCGGCGATGGACTGCTCAAGGTCGCTGTCGAAGCGCTGGGGTTGGCGGGCGCAGTAGATGACGCGGCGGGGCGGCTGCTTAAAAACGGTGCCTATGTCGGCGGCGTCCTACAGCATCCCAAAAGCCTGACGCCCGCTGCCATCCGCAACCTGTCGGACCAGTTTGAACAGCGCCACGGCGGCACCGAGAACGCAGGCAAATGGCTCGTCGCCGAAGAAGGCATGACGGTTCAGCCGTTCGGGATGTCCGGTCGCGATGCACAAGGGCTTGAGCAGCGCAAGTATCAGGCAGAGGAAGTGTCGCGTTATACCGGCGTTCCCCGCCCATTGCTGATGTTCGATGAAACGAGCTGGGGCAGCGGGATCGAGCAGCTTGGGCTATTTTTGATCACCTATTGCCTGATGCCGTGGTTCGTGGCCTGGGAAGAAGTGGTGGCGCAGTCGTTGCTGACCGACGCTGAACGATCCACCCATTATGCCAAATTCAACGAGGGCGCGCTGCTGCGCGGCTCCCTCAAGGATCAAGCCGAGTTCCTTTCGAAAGCGCTGGGCGCGGGCGGCACGCCCGGATTTATGACGCCGAACGAGGCGCGCGACAAATTCGACCTGAACAAGCGGGACGACGGCGAGAAACTGAACCCCGGCGCGGGCGCGTCTGCGCCGTCCGACGACGCCAGCACCGCCGAACCGCCCGCAAAGCCGCCTCGTAAATCCAAGGAACCTGTCGATGACTGACAAGCCCAGCGCGACCGGACGCCCGGCCGCCGTTCAGACGCTCAATGGACGCCCTGTTCCTGGCAAGCCCGTCACCAGTGCGCCGTCTGCGCCACGTTCCATTACTGGCAGCGTCAAGGCGAAATGGGGCGATTTGGTCGGGCAAATGTTCGTTTCCAGCGGTCGCCATTACTTTCAATTTGAACGGCCTGGTGGTGGGCGCAGCACTATCCGCTTTGGCGCACACGATGTTCTGCCGCGCGCCGTCGTCGGCGGGATCAACTGCCGCCAGCGCCCCGGCGCGCTACCTATCCCAGCCGAACGCGGCGTCGCGGCGTTCACGCCCGCGCCCGTGCTGGACCGTTGGAATTCGGACGCGGCTGGCATTCGCCCGGCGTCGCTCGGATTGGATGATAATGTCATCACCATGTTCGACGTGATCGGCGAGGACTGGTGGACCGGCGGCGGGGTCACCGCGAAAAAGGTGGCGAGCCAACTGCGCGCGATCGGTGACCGGCCCGTTGAAGTGCAAATCAACAGCCCAGGCGGCGACATGTTCGAAGGCTTGGCGATCTATAATGTCCTGCGCGAGCATCCGCAGGCTGTCACGATCAAGGTGATGGGGATGGCTGCGTCTGCGGCGTCCGTGATCGCAATGGCTGGCGATAGCGTTGAAATCGGCGCGGCCAGCTTCATCATGATACATAACTGCTGGGTCGGCGCTGTCGGAAACCGCCACGATATGCTGGAAGTCGCTGCGTTCCTCGCGCCTTTCGATCAGGCGATGGCAGACGTTTACGCCCAGCGCACCGGAAAAACGGCAACCGAATGCGCGAAATGGATGGACGACGAAACCTATATGTCGGGTTCTGTTGCCATCGAACGCGGCTTCGCTGATGAACTTCTCTCCGCCGACAAGACCACGGTCGATGAAAAGGCAAAAGCCACCGACACGGCTGTCAACAAGGTGCGGGCCATGGAATTGGCGCTGGTAGCTGGCGGCGCGACCCGCGCGCAGGCCCGCGCGCACATCAACGAAATCAAGGGCACGCCCGGCGCTGCCCTCGACCCTGCCGACACGCCTGGCGCTGGCGGCGATCTTGAACTGACCAGCCTGCTGGCTGGCCTTCTCTCGACAATCGGCAAGTAAGGACTTCCCATGAAACATTTCAATCCCCTCGCCGCTCTGGCGGGTTCGACTTCGCTTGTTCTGCCGCGATCGGTCCATGCCGCCCCGCGCGCCGACGCAACCGACCCCAAAGCCCTCGTTGCCCAGCTGAACGCTGCCTTCGAGGAATTCAAGAAGACGCATGAAGCGCAGGTTTCGGCCAAGGTCGATGACGTGCTTTTCAACGAGAAGATGACGACGCTCAATACGTCCATGTCCTCGCTTGAAGCGGCGATCGATGAACAGGCCAAGCAAATCGCGGCCGCTCGCCTTGGTGGCGCTCCCGGCGACATGGAGCCGACCAACCCGGAATATGTGACCGCGTTCAAAGCGCATATGCGCCGCGGCGAGGTTTCTGCCGCCATGTCGGTCGGCACCGCGTCCGAGGGCGGCTATCTGGCCCCGGTCGAATGGGACCGCACCGTCACCAACAAGCTGAAGCAGATCAGTCCGATCCGCGCCAATTCCCAAGTCATCTCGATCAGCGGGACCGGCTTCTCGCGGGTCTATAATGACGGCGTGATCGGGTCTGGCTGGGTCGGCGAAACCGCCGCGCGCCCGGCTACCGCGACGCCCGGCCTGACTTCGCTGGCCTTCAATACCGGCGAAATTTATGCCAGCCCCGCCATCACCCAGCAGGCGCTGGACGACGTGGCGATCAACCTCGAAACCTGGCTGGCCGATGAAGTCGATGGCGAATTCGCCATTCAGGAAAACATCGCGTTCTTGTCGGGCAACGGCACGAACAAGCCGACCGGCATCCTCAACTATGTGACCGGCGGGGCCAATGCGGCGACGCACCCATTCGGTGCCATCACCGGCGTAACGGCCGCTGGCGCTGCTGCCGTGACCACGGACGAGGTGATCGACCTGGTTTACTCGCTGCCCAGCGAGCGCAACCAGAACGCCAAGTTCTTCCTGAACCGGACGAGCCTTGCGAAGCTGCGCAAGCTCAAGGATGGGCAAGGCAATTACATCTGGCAGCCGACCTATGTTGCCGGCGAACCTTCGACGTTGCAGGGCTATCCTGTGGTCGAAGTGCCGGGGATGCCGAACATGACCACCGGCCTGGTGTCCATCCTGTTCGGCGACATGGCGGCGACCTATCTGGTCATCGATCGGGTCGGTATCCGCGTGCTGCGCGATCCGTTCACCAACAAGCCATTCGTGCATTTCTACACGACCAAGCGCGTCGGCGGCGGCGTCCAGAACCCCGAATATATGCGCTTCCTCAAGCAGGCGTGATCCAGACGGCGGGGCTTTGACCTCGCCGCCTTCCTTTGCAGGAGAAGAAAAATGAGCATCAAAAAGACTGTCGATACCAGCGACGTGAAGCTGTCCGACGTTCCCGGCCAGCCCGACACGCTGGCCCCCGCCACCGATGTTGCTGATTCTGGCGCGATGATCGAGCCGACCATCGTGGATCGCATCGACACCAAGCACCCCGCCGTGGACAACGAGCCACGCAAAGGCGCGTCGGTGGCCAGCAATCAGATCGACTTCAACACGCCCTCGGCACTGACCACGCAGGAAGCCGAAGTCATTGAGAATCTGACCGACGACAAGTGACCTGATGGGCTGGCCTTCGGGCCGGCCCGTTTCGCAGGAGGCGACATGGCCGAACCCGTAACCCTCCCGCAAGCCAAAGCGCACTGCCGCGTTCTGAGCGACGACGAGGACGGCCTGATCGCTGCCCTCATCACCGCCGCGCGCGAGTGGGTCGAGAATTTCACCGGCCATATTCTCGTGCAGCGCGAGGTGACGCAGCGGCTTTCGTGCTTCCGGTACCCCCGCCTGTTCGCCTGGCCGATCGCGGATGATGCAACGATCACGGCCACCTATGTCGATAGCGATGGCGCAACGCAGACCCTCACCGGCGCGCGGCTGATCTTTGGCAACGGCTGGACAGAACTTGCGGCGGCGTTCGGATCGACATGGCCGACCAGCTATGGCCCGGCAACCGTCACGGTCGAGGCTGGCTATCCCACCGCCGCCGATGTGCCGCAGTCGATGAAGCAGGCCATATTGCTGCTGGTCGCCCATTGGTTCGCCAATCGCGAGGCGGTCAGCGACAAGACCATGACCGAAGTGCCGATGGCCGTTGAAGCCCTCTGCCGCCCCTATCGGATGGTCCTGATCGGATGAAAGCCAACCGCCCCCACCGCATAGCAATCCAGCGGGCCGGCGCACCAGTGGACGACAGCTACACCACGACCCCCGGCGAGTGGGCGCTATGGTGCCAGGAGTTCGCCGCGATCTACTACGGCACCGGCACTGAACAGCGCCAGGCGGCGCAGGAGCAGGCGGCTCAAAGTGCGACCTTCGAGGTGCTGAGCAACGCCAAGACGCGGGCCGTGAGCGTGGGAGATCGGATCGTGTTCGATGGCGGCAATTGGGACATCACCGCGCATAACGATCTTGGGTTGAATGATGGCGTTCGGATTACGGCTGTTCGGGCGGCGCAGTGATGGCTGAACGTGTCGAAGGCCTGTCTGCTCTCGACCTCGCGCTAGGCGAACTACCGAAGGCAACCGCCCGCAACACGCTGGTCCGCACCGGCAAGAAGGCGCTCGAACCGTTCTTGGCCGACGTGAAGCAACTGGCCCCGGTTGATGCCGACCCGACCAGTTCGCCGAAACGTCCGCCTGGCACGCTGCGAGACAGCTATGTCATCGGGACGAAGCTGAACAAGAGCCAAGCCAAAGGCGTCCGCAAAGAGGGCAAGCAGTTCGCCGAAGTATATGCAGGGACCAACGACCCGGCTGGCGTGCAAACTGAGTTCGGCAACGCGCATCAGACGCCGCAGCCGCATGGTCGCCCAGCATGGGACGGCGTGCAGAAGCAGACGCTGGAAACCATCGGCACGCTCCTTTGGGACGAGATTTACAAGTCGGCGCAACGGCTGGCGAAGCGGAGGCGATGACCATGCGTGTCGATCTTCGCTCCCGCCTGAAAGCCAACGCGACGATCACCGGAATAGTCGGCACGGCCATCGACTGGAACCGCCGCACCGGGATGCCTGCGCTGGTCCTCTACAATATCTCGCCAGGACGGGCCTACACTCATAGCGGCGCAACCGGCCTTAGCGGATCGCGGGTCCAGTTTGATTGTATGTCCAAATCCCTGCCCCAGGCCGAAGCTCTTTTCAACGCAGTGCTGGCCGAAATGGAGCAGGCCAAGACGGTGGGAACAACGGCATTTTCGATGTCGTTCCTCGACAGTCAGAGGGACATGCAGACCGTCGATATTGATGGCGTCGGCGCGGTCGGCGGCATCAGCGCAGATTTTTTCGTGTGGTGGAAACCAATCTAGCCCTTTCAGGAGGAAACAATGAGTGATGCTTTGACGGGCTACGGCTCGGAATTTTGGCTAGGCGCAACCGCCTTGGCCTTGACCGAAATGGGAGAGCTGATCGCAATCGATCCCGGCGCTCAGGAGTGGGGCACGGCGGAAACTACCCATTTCAAAAGCCCCGATCGCACCGAAGAGTTTATCAAGACGATGCGCAATGGTGGGTCGGGTAGCTTCCAGTTGAACTGGCTCCCTGGCAGCCCGACCGACCAGAAGATCAGCGAAGCCGACGCTTCGCCGGACGCATGGTTCTACAAGATGGTTGTGCCATCGACATCCGGCACGTGGGAGATCACGGGTAGCGTCCTCGTTCTCAGCCGGACCCCGACGATCGAGCTTAAGGATCGGATGACCTGCAACGTCTCGCTCCAGTTCACTGGCAAGCGCGATGAGGCGGCCGGCACCTAATGGCCGCCAACCCATTGCGCGGCGAGGCGGCGATCAAGGTCGGGGATACGGCCTACTCGCTCGCGCTGGACGTCAACGCGTTCTGCTATGCGCAGTCAGTCTTGTCGATGAAGCCGCTGGAAATGGTTTCGGCCTTCCTGGCGGACGGCGACGACCTACTCCTGATGCGCACCCTACTCTGGGCGGCTTTGCAGCGGCATCACCCGTGCCACGAACTGGAGGCTGGTGATATCCTGGCTGATGTAGGCCCGGTCGCCGTCCGCGCCGCCATCACCGGCATGATGGTCGCGGCATTCGGCCTTAAGGAGCAGGCGGAGGACAAGGAGCCGGGAAAGGAGCCGAAGACGGAGCCGATCCTTGGGACTGGATCAGGCTCCACGGCCTCTACTGCGAAGCCGGGGGCGACAGCCAAGCGTTCTGGCAGGAAACGCCCCGCCTGATACGGTCGGTCATCGACGCCTATCAGGAGCGGATCGACAAGCAAAGGCGGCTTGCCGGGTGGCAGGCGTGGCACTCTGCCGCCCTACCTTTGCAGAAGACGTTCCCCTCCCTCGCGCAGATTATGGGCGACGAAGAGCCGACCACCTTCCAAACGAACGACCAGTTCCTCGCCAGGATGAGGATGCTGGCGCGCAAGGTGCCGGGGATGGAAATTCGTAGGGTCGGGTAATGCAGGCTTGGGTTTCGGCGACGCGACATTGACTCCAGCGGCGTGCGCGCGATGATAAACGCATGGGTTGGCTGAGTCGCCTTTTAGGGTTGGAACCCGAAACAGCACCACCTGCCGGCAAAAGCTACACGATAGGCATCGTGGGCGAGAGCAAGAAAAACATAGATGGGTCGTCCAGGCAGACGATCATTAAGCGCTGTCATGAAGGGCAACGTGTCCGCCTGGTTGCCGAACCCGACAATCCTTACGATGGGGCCGCAATCTTCGTTTGTACTGAACGCGGCGAAGGCTTGGGATATATCAGCCGGGATCATAATGAGTGGATTGGCAAGAAGCTCGCCAAGGGTCAGCTTTTAGATAGCCGGATATATGCCGTCATCGGCGGCGACAAAGAGCGCCGCAGCGTCGGCGTTCTTCTGTCTCTTACCTTCGCCTAAGATCATCTGACCTTGGTGGACTGCATTTCCCGTTCATAGCGGACGCTGTCGCTTACACTTGGCCCGCACCGGCTCAACAGCCAGCCCAAAACCAAAACCACAAGAATCAATGAAAACCAGCGCCTCATGGCTGCTGATTACCACGGAGGCATGCCATGGCAACAGGCGGAGCATTGATCGGTGCGCTACGTGTCGCGCTCGGCCTAGATTCGGCGCAGTTCGAGGCGGGCAGCAAGCGTGCGCGCCAAACGGCAAAGTCGGACGTTTCTGCGATCCAGCGAGAATTCGACCGTCTAAAGACGATCGGCAGTTCGCTTGCGGGAATTTGGGCAAGTAGCGAGATCATCGCGGCGGGCAAGCGCGCGCTGGACTATGCGTCATCGCTGGGCGAAGTCGCGCAACAGCTTGGCGTTTCGACAAAGGAACTCCAGCAGTATCGCTATGCGGCCAGTCAGGCCGGTGTCAGCCAAGACGAAATGGACAAGGGGTTGGCCAAGCTGACCCGCACCATTGGCGAGGCGAAGGCTGGCGGCAAGGCGCAGGCGACCACGTTCCGCGAATTGGGGGTCGCGATCCAAGACGCGAATGGGCGGGTTTATTCGGCAGGCGAAGTAATCCCAAAGCTGGCCGATGCACTATCCAAGATCAAAGACCCCGCCACCCGCGCGCGGGTTGAGGTCGATCTGTTTGGCAAAGCTGGCCAAAAGCTGGACACTCTCCTTGCTGGCGGCAGCGCGGCGGTGAACGAGCTGCGCGACGCGGCGCAGCGCCTTGGCGTAGTGCTTTCCGACGATCAAATCCAGAAAGCGGATGAGACGGCAGATAAGTTGGCCGCCGTAAAAATGGTTCTCGAATCGCGGATTGCGGGTGTGGTGTCCGACAATGCGGACGCTATCCTGAAAATTGGCGACGCGCTCGGCTATGCGGCCGGGCAGGTGGGCCAGTTCTTTAAGAATATGCAGGGCGTTGAACGCCTAAAGCGTGACGAAGGCTGGGCGACTGGATTCTTCTCAGGCTGGGACGAGCAGGCGACCGCTGCCGATCCAACGAAATATCTCCAGATGCGCACTGGCAATCTGACGCGCGCAACCGCAGACCGAAAGAAGGCCGAGGCCGCCAATACCGGGAAAGACTATTTCGGCTTCGGCGGGAAGGCCGTCCGTGATGCTCGCGCGAAAGAGGCCGAAGCGCTGCGTCTGGTCCGGGCCGCAAAGAGCGATCCCGCATTACAGGCTGCAATCGAACGGGAGCGCGCGCGGCGCAGCGCGACCTCGTCGCCCATCGGAGACGGCGTCCTCCCCACGGCAGCGGGCGCTCCCAAAAAGACGCCGAAAAGCTCCGGCCCCAGCGCCGCCGAAATAGAAGCCAAGAGCCAGCAGGAACTATCCCGCCTGCGCCAGGAGCAGATTCAGGCAGAACTCAGCCTCACGACCGATGCCGAAAAGCGCGCCGACCTCCAAAGCCAGTTGCTGCTGGAGGAGTTCAGCGAACGTTCGGCGCAGATCGCCAACGATGAGCATTTCACGGTCGCGCAGAAGGCGGCGCAACAGGCAGCGCTCAAGGCTCTCTATGGCGTGTCCGGCGAAGGCGACAACATCGTCGTCGGCGGCAACAAGAACTCTCTGTCGTCTGGCATTGCCCGCGATCTCAGCGAGAAGCTGGCGCAGCAGGCTTATGAAGTGCAGGCCGCCGACCTCAACGCCAAGAGGGCCGCGCTACAAGGGCAGCTTAATCTTGCCCGCACGGCCGACGATCGCCGCCGCATCGAACTGGAAATTCTCGACCTCGAATACAAGCTGCGCGCCGCGAAGTTGGATCAGGTCATTAACTCGCAGGAATCGAGCAAGGCCGAAAAAGACCTGGCGCAGATGGCCAAGGATCGACTGGACGGACAACGCGCGCTCGATACCGCAAATGTGGAACGCCAGAACATGGGGCCGATGGCATCCTATCTGGACAGCCTGCCGAAGACCGCCGGCGAGGTGAACGAGGCCTTTGAGCAGATCGCCGCCAACGGCCTGGCCAACATGAACGACCAGCTTGCCAACGCAGCGGCGAACACGCTGAAACTCAAGGGCTTGGCTGGCCAGCTATTCAACCAGCTTATCGCCGATGTGATTAGGCTTAACCTGCAACAGGCCACGGGCGGCGGGGGTAGTTTGCTCGGCGGATTGCTTAAGGCCAGCACTTCATTATTCGGCGGCGGTGCAGGCCTGGGCGGCGTTTCGTCATCGTCGCTGTCCGCTTTGGACACCCAGGCGAACGCGATATCTACGCGGAACCTCACCGGCCTTGCCACCGGCGGCACGATCGGCGGATTCCCAGGCGTGGACAAGAATGTCCTATCCATCAATGGCATCCCGACCGCGCGCGTCTCTGCAAATGAGCGGATCCGTGTTGAACCGAACAGCGCCAACGACAACAGTCGCGGAGGCGGCGGCATCGCTATGATCGTGCCATCCCCGCTTTTCGAAGTCGTCATGCGCAAGGAGGCAGCATCCGTGGCCGCCCCCATGTCAGCCCAAGCAGCATCGGGCGGATCCATCGGCGCGCAAAAAGCCATGGCCCGCGCCAATAGTCGCCGCCTCGCATGATCACCCTACCCCCCGGCGCGGTCCCCAATAGCGCCTCTCCCGCCCTTCTGGATTTCGGCGGTATCATCCGCCCGGCGACCGGCGCGAAAATCCTGCGGCTCGACCGTGGCGGCAATCGCTATCGGGTGGCGATGACCCTGCCCGTCCGTTCAGGCGAAGATGCGCGGCGGGTGGTGGCGCGCTTGCTGGCGGCGAAATCCGAAGGGCTGAAAGTCGAATATCCTCTCCAAGGCGTCTATCAGGGGACGCCCGGCAGCTTCGTGGTTGATGGCGCTGGCCAGTCCGGCAACACCATCCTCCTGCGCGGCGGCACCCCGCATTACGCAGCCAAGGAAGGCTTCTGGCTGACCATCCATGACGGTGACGCGACGGCGCAGGGCTATCTGCAAAACGTCAAAGCGCAGGCCATCGCAGACGCAAGCGGCAACATCGAACTGACCATCACGCCAAACCTGCGCATCCCGTTCCCCGACGGCGCGCACGTCGAACTGGCCGCGCCGACGATCGAGGGCATGGTTGAGGGCGACATAAGCTGGTCGCTGGCCATCGGTGAACTGGTGGACAGCCTGAGTTTCACGATCGAGGAAGCGGAATAATGGACCGCATCTGGCTCGCCGGACTCATGGAAATGCAGTTGCGCGACGGGCGGACCATCCGCCTGTGCGACGGCGGTTTCGTCACGGTCGGCGGCCACACCTATCGCAGCAGCGACGACACGTTCGGCGTAATCGGATCCATGGAGGCTTTTAGCGAGGGCGTGGGCGATAGCGTGCCAGCGTTCAAACTGACCTTCCTGCCTGCCTCCACAGCGGCGGCGGCGGACATTTCGGCACCGGGGATGCAGGGTTCCATCACGCGGTTCTGGATCGTGGAAGTTGATGCCGACACCGGCCTTGTCATTGGCACCCCGGACCTCATGTTCGACGGCCAGATTGACCAGACGGTTCTGCGCATCGGCAAGGGCAAGCGCGAACTCGACATTGATTTCGTCTCCACCGCCGAACGCCTGTTTTCGATCAACGAGGGTAACAGCCTCAATCCGCGCTTTCACAAAGTCGTCAACCCTGGAGAGCTGGGCGAGGACAATGCAACCGGGCTGGGCGTGTCTGTGGCCTGGGGCGTGGAGGCGCAGGGGACGGCCTCATTGACAGGGCTAAGCGCCGCCCGCGCCGCCGTCAATGGATCGCGCGTCAATGCTTTCTAGCGTCGAGCGGGCAGCTGCCACCCGCAAGACACTGGCGAAATATCGAACCCTGCCTTTCGACTGGTCGGAGCGCGCGACGTGCATCCACCTGGCGCGCCATCATCTGCGCAACATGGGCCACCGGCCGCCGTCGATCCCTGATTTTCGGTCGGCTCTGGGGGCGAAGCGCGCGCTGGAAAAGACGGGGTTCGCCGATATGTCGGCTCTGCTCGACAGCCTGCTTCCGAGCATTGCGCCTGCGTCGGCATGGGTTGGCGACCTTGCTCTGCTAGAGGGTGGAGAAGGCTTTGACAGCATCGTCATCCACGCGGGCGGCAAATGGCTGGGCTATCACATGGATGACCTGGACGGCCTTAAGCCGCTGGTCGTGACGCAAATCAAAGGGGCGTGGCGCGCATGAGCGGGACGCTTCGAAAGGTGGCGTTGATCGCTGGCGCGGTAGCTCTTGTGGCGACAGGTGTTGGCGCGGCGGCGGGCGCTGGCGTTTTCGGTGCGGCGGGGGTTGGCGCAGCAGGAACGGTGGCAGGTGTTTCGACCGCAACGATTTCCAGCATCGCCACATATGCGAGCCTTGCCGCCACTGTCGCTAGCGTGGGCGCGCAGGTGACCGCCAAGAAGCCGGGCGCCAAAGGTTCGGTCAACAGCGTGACGATCGACACCGACGCGCTTGCCCCGTACCTGATGGGCCGGACATATTATGGCGGCGTCCTGCGGCACGACGTCGGCTATGGCGCTACGCTCAATAAGGTCAAAAATCCTTATCGTGGGATGGTGATCGTCTATTCTGTCGCCGGTCCGCTCGAAGGGCTGGAAGGCCAGTATCTCGACTATCAACAGATCCCGTTCAGCGGGTCGGCGGCCACCGGCTACTATGCTGGGTTCCTCTATCGCGATTTCCGATTGGGCCAGACGCCTGACACCGCACTCGCGCCGTTTTGGGCGGGCATGCCCAACTGGGGAGCGGATTATAAGCTGTCGGGCAAGGCCGCGATCCTTTGGAACCTGAAGTTCGACAAGAAGGCCAAGCGATTCGCCTCCGGTGTCCCGATCCAGGGCGCGGTGTGGAAGGGCGTCAAATGCTACGACCCGCGCAAGGATAGCACCTATCCCGGCGGCATGGGAGGCCACCGGTGGGCTGACCCGGCTGACACCGCAGCCTTCTCCGCCGCCAAGGCGACATGGGAATGGAGCGAGTGCCCCGGTCTGCATGGCCTGAAATATGCGCTTGGCTCATACGCTCTCGACGAAGCGGACAGCGGCGCGAAATACCGCAAGGTCTTTGGCGTCGGCCTGCCTGCCGCCGGGATCATGATCGAGCATTTCATTGCCCTCGCCAACGTCTGCGATGCCAACGGATGGAAGGTTGGCGGCGTCATATTCGAGCCGGGAGATCGATGGACAAACCTGAAAGACATTCTCCAGGCCGGTGGTGCCGAGCCGCTGTTCATCGGCGGCAAGCTAGGCCTGAAAATCAATGCGCCGCGCGTCTCGCTCGACACTGTAACGCCCGCCGACCTGGCTGATGACGATGCTGAAATCACGGCGATGCAGTCATGGCGCGACCGGCGTAACGGGATCATCCCAAAATATCGGAGCGAGGCCAATAAGTGGGACTATGTGCAGTCCGACCTGGTGCAGATTGCCGCATTCGTCACGGAGGATGGCGAGGAAAAGAACGAGGAACGCCGGTATAATCTGGTGCAGGGCAAGGATCATGCCGCGCAGTTGGCGGGTTACGAACTGTATAATGGCCGCGAGCGCTTCCCGCTGAAACTGGCTTGCAAGCCACGCCTGCGCAAATATGGACCGGGCGACATGCTCACGCTGGCATTGCCAGACCACGACCTTGATGGCGTGGACGCGGTGATACAGGATCGCAGCATCGACCCGGCAACCATGGTGGTCACCCTGACCCTGATGGAGGAAACGCCGGGCAAGCATGAAACGGTGCTGGCCCTGACCGGCACCGCGCCGCCGCCGCCTACCCTGGTATCGCCGGAAGATCGCGACGACATTTCCAGCGCAATCATCGACCCGACCAATGACCAGTTGCTGATTCAGAACAGCTACCCGGTGGGCCTGTCGATATCATCCAGCGATGTCGGCGGGACATCGGCCAACATCACCATCAGCAGCCACACCCGCCGCTATGCCGACCGCGATGTGGCGATCACCGGCACCACCCTGACCGCGCTGGCGAACGCAACCGACTATTGGGTCTATTATGACGACGCCGATCGCGCCGACACGACGCCGACCTTCGCGGCGACCACGACGGCGGCGGACGCCTATCTCTCGCCGGACTATCCGGCGCGCCATTTCGTCGGCGCAATTACCACGGCAGCAGTCGGCGGTGGATCGACCGGCGGCACGGGCGGCACGCCTCCGGGCGGCGGCGAAATTCCTTAACATCTCTCCATCGGAGCAATCATGACCGCGAAAATGGACCTTTCGGCTTCACGCAATGGCGCGTGGACGCCGACAATAGACCTGTTCTACGAAGGTAGCGACCTGCCCGTGGCGGGGGCCAGCGTTACCATGGAGGTGCGGCTGTATCCCGGCGCGCCGGGCGCTGCGATAGTTACCATCCCTGACATCCCGATTGAAGATCTACCACCCAGCGAGGGCGAGGCGCGCCGCCGACTGCGTCTGACACCCGGCATCGCGCAGTCGGCGCTGGAAGCCTTTCCGACCGGCTTGAACCAGCCTGAACCCGGCGAGGCCGACGCTTACGCCTATGACATCATCATCACCTATTCCGACGGACGGCAGGACAAGCTGGCGCTCGGACAGTTTCTGCTTGAGCCGGGGGTAACGCAGCCATGAGTTTTCAGTATTTCAGCGGCCAGGTGCGCGGCCTGCGTGGCCCAGGCGGTGCGGCATCCGGCCCGCTTGGGGTTGATAGTGTCGGCGGGGACGAGATCAATGCTGCCGATGCGGAGGGTATCCGCGTCAAGATCGACCCAGCGAAGGGCGCGTTCTCTCGCTCGGCACACGCCTCCGCATCTGGCAAGATCGGCGGCAAGCTTGCGCATGAAATTGCCGACGATGATGCGGACTTCGCTGGTGATCCGCAGGCTGCGATCAATGCCGCGAGTGGCCGCGATGTCTATGTTGCTGGCGTAAGGACAAAGGCCAGCCTTGACAACCTAATGGGCAGCAAGATCGTCGGACCTGGTCGTATCGTCGTCCCTGCCCCTCAAGGGGGCATCTACCAGCACCCGCAAGATACATATACGCCAGACGTGCCGGTGTCCTTCAACAAGATCGCGCTGTTTCGGCTGTTCGACCGCCTTCGCGTCGGTGGAACGCTCAAGATGTTTC
Source organism: Pseudomonadota bacterium (assembly GCA_040389985.1). Taxonomy (GTDB): domain Bacteria; phylum Pseudomonadota; class Alphaproteobacteria; order Sphingomonadales; family Sphingomonadaceae; genus Sphingobium. The sequence continues at coordinate 215,168 of JAZJZH010000009.1, read as the reverse complement.
TCTACGGCGACAGCACCATGGCGACGCTCGCAAACGGCGGCGGGTACGCAGGTGCGTCGGCTGAACCGCAGGTATTGATCCGCCGCATGCTGGAGCAAAAAGGGGTTCGCATCCCGATCGACATCACGAATCGCGCTGTTGGCGGCACGAAATTCTCCGACCTTGACGCCATCCCTGATATCGACACGACTGGCGGCACAACCGATGGCGCGATCATCAAATATGCGATTAACGACGTACGCTCGGAATCGGGCAGCATCGAGGCAGATCTCGCCGCGTTCGCCGCGACCGTGGACGCCAAGCTGACAGCAATCCGATCGTCCAGCGGCTATGCGGCCTGGCAGGAATATTTCATCATTCTGGTTGGCCCGACGAACACCTTCGATCCCCAGCATGGCCGGACCAACATCTGGTACGAGCGCATCCGCGACGTGCTGGTCGCTGCTGCGATCAAGCATCATTGCTTTTACCACGACCCCTACAGCCTCATGCCCGGAAACATTGGGGCCATGGCAGGCAAAGCCGCTGGAATGGATGACCCGTTCGGCAATGGTCAGCCCATCCACCCGCGTGAGGTCGTGCAGACGATGTGGGTCGCCAGCCTTGTAGACGCGATGGTCGGTTATTCGGACCTTTCGATTTACGACAACCGGGCGCTGATGGCCTTGACGCTGCAAAATGGCTGGGTCGATTATGGTTCAGACTTTGGCGGCGCGGCCTATTCGATGGACGGTGATGGCTGGGTTTCGGTCATGGGCCTGATAAAGTCGGGTACAATTTCGGCGGGAACCGTCATCGCTACACTTCCGGCCAACTATCGCCCGTTCAGCTATTGGCTGTTCTCCTGCCAAAAGAGCGGCGGGGACAGCTACGGCGTCCGCGTCGAAACCAACGGCAACATCGTCTTACAAGACGCCAACGCCAGCGCGACCTTCTCGTCGCTCTGCGGCATCCGCTTTCCGGCTCGATAAGGGGGCATCATGAAACGCTATTATCTTTGCCGCGCCACAACGGTCAATTTCACACAGATCGACCATGAGACTCTCAACTCGCAGGCCGCAGCCAAGCGCTGGCGCGATGGCGTGCTGTCATCTCATCCCGACGCGATCGTCACGGTCGATGAAGTCGATGATAATGGCGACCACGTCATCAATCCAGATGATAGCGCACGGGCCTGATGTTTCGCCCATGCACGCTAAACCTGTGACGCCCGACCCTACCTCGCAATGGGAGCCAACCCCATGACGGAAACCACTGAATCTCATGGGCAGATGTTGCTGATGCTGGGTGAACTGCGCGGGCAGATGAAAGAGCTTATCCACTCGGTCAACAACAGCGCGCACATGATCAACGGGCTGACCGACAAGGTGAACAGGTCTGAGGGTTTACCGGACGCGATAAAGGCGCTGGAACTCAGGATAGCGGCCCATGACGTTCGCCTGACCGCGCTGGAAGTGACCGATAATCAGCGCAAAGGGGCCATCGGTCTTAGCGCGTGGCTGATCAAAACTGTGCCGTTCGCAGCGTTCGGCGCTGGCCTGGCGGTTGCTGGAAAGGTGGTGGGATTGTGACTATCGAAGACGACGCTTTCGTCCGCCTGTTCCAAGAGCGCGCAGGCTTATCGCCGGTCGATGGCTGGGCAGGTCGCGACACGATCGCCATGCTCGACAAGCTGGCACCGCCCAAGGCCGTGGCAACTGACGGGATGCCAGATGATTACTGGCCGATGCTGGCGATGATCGAGAGCGGCAACCGACCTTATGTGCAGGCGCAATCGTCCAGTGCGTCGGGCTTGTATCAGTTCATAAAATCGACGTGGGAAGGCGAAGGCGGCAAATGGGGTCCGACGCTGCGCCCGGCCTTCGGTGGGCTACGGCCATCGGAAGCGGAGCAGCTTGTCCGCGCTAAGTCCTTCACCGCCAAGAACGCCGCCTACCTGCGCGCGCGGGGCGTGGCGATCAACAAGGCGGCCCTATATGCCGCGCACTTCCTGGGACCAGTTACGGCGGCTGCGATCCTTGCCGCGCCCTTGACTGCCCGCGCCGACGCGCTGGCCGGCACCGCGGCGACCAAGGCGAACCCCTCGATCCTGCAAGGCAAGACCGTAGGCGATTTCGTTGATTGGCTGGAACGCAAGACGGGGGATCGGGCGAAATGAAACCCTGGGTCACAATCAAATTCGTCACCCCGCGCGATGGCCGCGGCTGGATTGGCCTCGGCTGCTTTGCGCTGGTCGTGTTCATTCTCGGCATGGTCGCCGCCGACAAGTCCCTGCTGGAGAGCGACGCTTTCCTGATCCTCGCCACAGCGCTGATCGTGACAGGCTGGGTCAACGGCCCGGTTGGCTGGGCCTATCAGGCGACCAAGGGCGGCGGGGAATTGGCCGATCGCAATGCGGCGCTGGTCCAGCGGCAGGCCGAGGCGTCGCCGCCGATATCGGAGGAACCAAAGCCATGACCCTCACCGATATCATGGCCGCCTTCTGGCTGACGATCGCAATCATCGGTTTCGGCGCGTGCATCCTGGCGCGGGAGGCGATGCGATGATCCGCCTCCTCCCCATCCTCCTGCTCACCGCCTGCACCCCCACGCTGGCGACCTGCGGCAATGCCCGCGCGGCCGCTGTGCTGGCGACCGCTGCTATGGCGCGGATTTGCCCGATCCGCTAACTGTCCCCACACGAAATCCCCCGCACCGTCGCCCCTGTCGCGGTCCAATAATCGACGGCCTCCCGCGCCCTCTCGCTCGGCTCAATCGTCATGGCTGGTGTCCTTCTTGGATATCGTAATGCGCAAGGTTTGTATGTCGAAGCCGCGCGCCTCCAGTTCCTCTATCAGCGATGGGCCGTATTCCGTGCCGCCACTAGGGAATTTATGCTGCAATCGTTTCTCGGTAAGAGCGTGCAGCATCAGGCTCCCCGTGCATCTCATGTCGGTGCCTGGACCCCACGCGACGCAGAGGTCTGGGTTGTTGTGCCGATCTATCCGACCATAGACGATTTTGACCTCGCCGGGCTTTGCTGTCGGCGTCCTCCAGCGCTTGCCCCCGCTCATTGTCCCGATCCTTGCTGGAGAGTGGCGCGAGGGCCGCACGGCTGGCCATTGCAGTCGAGGACGCCTGTTGCAAGGCCAACCGTTATGAATATGAAGGTCGCGATTATAGCGAAACCAACGCAGATGAAGGCGCGCATCACGATTTACTCTCTGCCAAAGGAAAGCGCATCGACCATTGCACGTCTCGCTTCTGCCAGAACTGCAATTCGCTTTCGGCCAATTCCAGCGGCACCCATCGGCGACCTTTGAAGGTGCGTGCATGTTGTTCAATCGGCTGGCGCGCTTCATATATCGCGGCGATGGCAGGAGCATCCTCGTCCAGAGCGGCCGGCGGGGTGGGAACGTGCCGAATAAAATCAACCATTCGCGCACCAGCCTTGGCGAGAATATCATAATGAGTGGCATGGATATGATTGGCGGGCAGGCCAAAGTCCTTTGCGTATTGCACTGCCCACGGCGCTCCAAATGCAACCACGGATGATTTCAGATCGGCGATTTCCGCGCGCATGGCATCAGCCTCCCGCACATCGGCATGGGCGGCGGGGGATAGGGATGCCATACGATTGACCAGCGGTGCAAAGGCTACCCCGTTCACGACCCCCGCAGCAGCGCGAAGCACGCGAATTGGGATGGTCGCCTGCTCATCACCGTTCGCACCCTGGTAGCGATTGGCGATGGAGACGATCTCTTGCGCCTCCCCCACACCCGCCTTTTCCTCTGCGGCTGGGAGCGGGAGGGCGCGGATTGCTTTTGCGATATTCGATGCAGCTTCGTCACGGCACAGATGATCCCCAACGCAATAAATGCTTTCCGCCACCTTCGCAGCCGCCTCCCGCATCGCCGCTCCATCCCCACCCCGGCCGCCCGGCATCATCCGTTCGCGCTGGGGTGGCGAGGGCTTCACCGTAGCTTGAAAGGAAATCGCCGTCCTGCCAGACAACCCCGATCCCGCCGCATTCGCTACACCCTCCGCCCGGCTGGCACCTGAAGATGTGGCTATAGGGATAATCCCGAAACGACACGCAGCCATCCACACTTTCCTGACAGCCGGAGCATGCGCTCCAGCATCCGCCATCCTCTTCCACCACTTCCGCGATGCTTTTGATGAGATACTCCGCTTCCCGCAGCCCAACCGGCTCAGCGGCGGGAGGGTGTGCGATAGATATTAATTGCTCATAGGATTGAGGGAAATCATAGCGCCTATGATGCCATTTGGCATGAAAATCGTTCCCACAGCCCTTTTTAAAGACGCCGTAGAAATTTCCTCCTTCGGCAGAGTAATATACGTTTGTAGGTATAACCTCAGCTTGAAGCGGAAGCGCTTGGATCGCTTTTTGGATGGCAAGCCCAACACGCCGGGAGCAAGCGGGGTGGACATCATCTTCTGCATTGCGGACACCGATGCGGTGTGCCTCGTCGCTGGCAAAATCCCGAAAGGCCACCACCTCCCAGGCCTTTGCGTTTTCTGCGGGTTGGGCGAGGGCGGCGGTGGCGGCGCGCAACTGGTCCATGCTGATCGTTTGCGATTTGCCGTCGCATCCAGAGAATAGAACGGTGTTCTCCGCGCCGCTCGGTGCTTCTGAAAGGATCGCATCTGCCAGCGCCGCAAACGGCTCCAGCGCGCTCCGCAAATCCTGCGCGGGGGTGGGTTCGTCGGTCATCGTGGCATCTCCGGGTTGTAGCGCGTGGCACCATCGAACGGCCGGAAAGACCATTTCCGCATGTGACGGCCATCATCGCTGTAGGTGACGTAAATCGACTTTGTTTCGGGGTCGGTCAGATTGTGCTGGCCGGGGCATGTGCAGCCGCTTGGGCCACTGACCGCGCTGCCCATGCAGTTAGGTGGCCGGTCGCCGCTGCCGCACCCGCTCACGACGCTTGGCCTTGCGAGAGGCGGGTGGGCATCACCTTTGCCAGCACCTCATCAATGGCCGCGAGACGGCGAGCGCGGCTATCTTCTGTGATAGGGTAACGCAGATCGTTCTTATACTGGACAGCGAGAACGAGCAGCGCGGGGGCGTTCACCAGAAGCGACAGAAAGTCGTCGTTCCACACAGAGGCGATCAGGTCGCTATCAGGGGCATCGTTGCGGTCGCCGGTGCGAAGGGTGATGAAGCCCTTCTCGTCGGTGGCCACGCGGAAATTGGAGACATACTCAGTCGTCATCGTCGCAATCCTCATTCAGATCATGGGCGACAGCGCCCGTTCCGCCGCATCGAGGGCAATCCATCACCTCAAAGCCGTCGCCCGCAGGTCCGCGCTCCATCTCGCCGGTTTCGATCCGTCCCTCGCCACGGCAGAGCGGGCAATCGATGTCGATGATCATATGATGCTCACTCCATCATGTGCGCGGGTGGTGGTGGCGGGGCCAACGACTGGACGGTTGAAATACGTCTGGCCGTCCAGTTCATGGCCGCCCTTGTCGCCGCCGCGACCGCCAACTTGCTTGAAGTTGAACACGCGGCCCAACTCATCAGCCTGGCGCTTCATTGATCGCGCCCAATGCAGATCCATCGGGCGAGCCTGCTGGCCGCTTTCTCCGCCGATGATGATCCAGTCCGGCGCGTTCTTGTCGAGGATGATGGGACCAAGCATCGGCTCAAAGCTGCCGAACGTGAATAGCGGCCGCGCCTCACGCTTGACCTCTGCCAGCTTCATGCGGTCCCGGTCATATTCGAATTGGTTCGGCATTGTCGCGCCGATGGCCGCATTGATAGGCAGGACGCCGCCCGTCATCTTTATGACATTGCCGATGCGCTTGGTCAGTAGCAGCCAGACGAGATTAGGCGTTTCCTCGATCAGCTTGAACAGGTCGGCGCGCCAAGCAGGGTCAACCTCATTGTCGAATACATCGGCCAGTGAGGCACAGAAAACGAAAGGACGCTCGCCTGCCTTAGCCGCCTGTCGATCCCACTTGCAGGGCTGCGACCAGTTGCTTGCGGCGGTCCGAACGCGCGGCTGACCAGCGCCCCATTTGGCGCGGCCATAGCGCGTGTCCATCAGGTTTTCGGCGTAACAGTGGTCGCACGCGGGACTGACTTTCGTGCAGCCAATCCAAGGATTGAACGTGTGATCGGTCCACTCTATCTTGCTGAACTCAGCCATGGTCGCCTCCAATGCGATTGTGGTCAGGGCCGGGCAGCGTTGACGCGCTGTTCCGGCCCGCGTCGTTTAGGCGGGTGATCTCGGCGAGGATTTCGGGGTGGCGGACGAACCATTCGCCATGGAGGCGATGGGCGGCGAAGCGGGAGTGATAAAGCATCTCCGCGAACATGCCGCCATCGACCGCGGCCAGCAGTCTCAAGTCCTGCTTAGACTTGGTACGCAACTCCCGCAGGCGTCGCCCAACATCGCAAGTCGCGCCGATCTTGATCGGGCCATCGTCAGCGGCGGCAAAATAGACTGCTCGCTTATAGCTGGTGCGTGGCGTCGATTTGCAGGAATTGCGAGCGGCTGCCAGTTGATCATCGGTGAGCCTGTGGCTCGCCCTCGCATCACCCACGATTCGCCTCCTCGATTAGGAGGCGGCTATCGCTGTACCGTGATTGTACGAACAAACCGCGCGAATCGAAGTTTGTTCGCGTGCTGTTCTGCGATTTGGGGAACGGGCCGAAATTCGGCTGCCCATTAACCCTTGGATTATCAAGAGAAAATGGTGGGCGCGGCAGGGATTGAACCTGCGACCCCACCCGTGTGAAGGGTGTGCTCTACCACTGAGCTACGCGCCCCCTGTAAGGAGGAGGCGGCCTTTGGCATCGGTCGCGCGCCCTGTCAATATCGGGGGATCGATTTGACGCAAAAGCGTTTCCGCCCGGCCGCATCGCCCTCTATAAGGGGCCACGGAAATTACGGAGCCCAGCCTTGATGCCAAAATCTCTCGCCCTTCTGATCGCAAGCCTGCTGATCACGACACTGGCCGCCTGCAATACGGTGCAAGGCGTAGGCCGGGATATCGAATCGGTGGGACGCGCCGGCAAGGACGCGATGCACTGAGGCAATTACTGGAGAATACGGCTCATCGCGTTCATATTCTTGCGCAAGCGCACACCGTCGCAATCCGGTTCGCCACATTCGCACGCTTCGATCGTATAGCGCACACCACACATCACCAGCACATCATGATCGAACGAATAGTTGGAAATGCCCGCGCGCTCGACCTTTTCCTGTGCTCTGGCCTTGAGAGTCATGCATGTCCTCCCCGTCATGATTTGGGACGTCGATAATTCATGTTGCGATGCACAATGTCAATTGATCGACATTTGTTCCTCTCGTGCTTTTAACAATATTGTCGCTGAAATGACACGCTTCGCCCCATCGCCGCCGGCGACTTGCACGCGACCGCACAGCCTCCCATATCCCGCGTCATGACCGATCAACGCAGCTCGTCCATGCCCGTCTGGCATGGCACCACCATCATGTCCGTCCGCAAGAATGGAAAGGTCGTCGTCGCTGGCGATGGGCAGGTTTCCATGGGCCAGACCGTGATGAAGCCCAACGCCCGCAAGGTCCGCCGCCTGCACGACGGCAGCGTCATCGGCGGCTTCGCCGGCGCGACCGCCGACGCCTTCACACTGTTCGAACGGCTCGAAGCCAAGCTGGAGCGGTTCAACGGCCAGTTGATGCGCGCCGCCGTGGAATTGGCCAAGGACTGGCGCACCGACAAGTATCTGCGCAATTTAGAAGCGATGATGATCGTCGCGGACAAGGATGTGACCCTGATCCTGACCGGCAACGGCGACGTGCTGGAGCCGCTGCACGGCGTCGCCGCCATCGGTTCGGGCGGCAATTACGCCCTCGCCGCCGCCCGCGCGCTGATGGAATATGAGGAAGACGCCGAAACCCTGTCCCGCAAAGCGATGGCCGTTGCGGCCGACATCTGCGTCTACACCAACGACCAGCTGACGATCGAGACGCTGGACAGCGTCGCTTAACTAAAAAAGCCCCTCCCTTCCAAGGGAGGGGTTGGGGTGGGTGCGAGCGAAGCGAGCTGCAGCCCTATCCCGATATGTTGCCAGCGATTGCTGCGCAATCGCACCCACCCCCTGCCCCTCCCTTGAAAGGGAGGGGGGAGTTTTGTGATGAACGACAACCTGACACCCAAAGCCATCGTCGCCGCCCTCGACGCGCATATCATCGGCCAGCAGGACGCCAAGCGCGCTGTGGCCGTCGCGCTGCGCAACCGCTGGCGGCGCCAGCACCTGTCCGCCGACCTGCGTGACGAGGTGACGCCCAAGAATATCCTGATGATCGGCCCGACCGGCTGCGGCAAGACAGAGATCAGCCGTCGCCTGGCGAAGCTGGCCGACGCCCCCTTCGTCAAGGTCGAAGCCACCAAATTCACCGAGGTCGGCTATGTCGGCCGCGACGTCGAACAGATCATCCGCGACCTGGTCGAGGAAGCGGTGCGCCTGGAGAAGGACCGCCGCCGCGAAGCCGTGCGCGAGGCCGCCTCCGAAGCCGCCATGGCCCGCCTGCTCGACGCGCTGACCGGCAAGGAAGCGAGCGAGGCGACACGCCTTTCCTTCCGCCAGAAGATCGAAAACGACCAGATGAACGAGGTCGAGGTCGAGGTCGAGGTGGAGGTCGCCGACAGCCCATCCATGCCGATGGAAATCCCCGGCATGGGCGGCCAGGTCGGCATGATCAACCTGTCCGACATGATGTCCAAGGCGTTCGGCCAGCAACAGAAGAAGCGCCGCAAGATGCGCGTCGCCGAAGCCTGGGACAAGCTGGTCGAGGAGGAGCAGGACAAGCGGCTCGACCAGGACGATGTCGCCCGCGTCGCCATCACCAGTGCCGAGCAGAATGGCATCGTCTTCCTGGACGAGATCGACAAGATCGCGGTCAGCGACGTGCGCGGCGGTTCCGTCAGCCGCGAAGGCGTGCAGCGCGACCTGCTGCCGCTGATCGAAGGCACGACCGTCGCGACCAAATATGGCCCGCTCAAGACCGACCATATCCTCTTCATCGCGTCGGGCGCCTTCCATGTCGCAAAGCCCAGCGACCTGCTGCCCGAACTCCAGGGCCGCCTGCCGATCCGCGTCGAACTGAAGGCGCTGACCGAGGAAGATTTCGTCGCGATCCTCTCCGACACCAAGGCCAGTCTCGTCGCGCAATATCGCGCGCTGCTGGCGACCGAGGAGGTAACGATCGACCTCACCCCGGACGGTATCCGCGCGGTGGCGAAGATCGCGGCCGACGTGAACAGCGAGATCGAGAATATAGGCGCTCGCCGTCTCCAGACGGTGATGGAGAAACTGCTGGAGGATGTCAGCTTCCATGCGGAGGATCGTCGGGGCGAAACCCTGCTGATCGACGCCGCCTATGTCAGCAAGCAGCTGAGCGAGATCGCGCATGACACGGATCTGAGCAAATATGTGCTGTAACTTAACTTGCTCCCCTCCCTTCAGGGATGGGTTGGGGAGGGCATGTAAGAAACAAGGTTAGCTTATAGCCCCTCCCCTGACCCCTCCCGCATGCGGGAGGGGAGTTTTAGTAACTCCGCCCCACCAGCACCCGCTCCACCGCCACGCCGCCGGTGAAGATGCACGCGCCATCCGCCGCTTCCGCATCGGTCGGGACGTTGCGCAGCGTCAGCTTCTCGCCCTTGAGCCACGCAACTACCTTGTCCAGTTCCGCGCCGGTCGGCTTGGCCCATTGCACCAGCGCCCAGCCCGGCTTGGCGCTGGCGTTGAAATAGGCCTTCAGCGCATCGAGATCGCCGATCGACCGATCGATGCTGCCATCCAGCCGCGCCTTGGCGTCCGCGAACAGCGACGCCTGGATATCCTCCAGCATCGCCGTCGCACCAGTCACGAAATCGCCCTTCGCGACGATCTGGCTGTCGAGCTTGCCATCTTCGCGATAGAGGCGGTCGCGGCGAATGACCGACACATTGCCGCCCGCAACATCGCGGCCGCCCACTTCGATCACGATCGGCGCGCCCTTCTTGACCCAGCCCCAACGCTTGGTCGCGGCCTTCGCCGGGCGCTTGTCCAGCAGCGCGCGCACGGGTTCGCGGAACACGTCCAGCCCGTTCAGCTTCTCCACCAGATCGGTGCAATAATCGACGATCGCGGCATCCTCGTCATTGTCGCGCAGCATCGGCACGACGACCACCTGATAGGGCGCGACACGCGGCGGCACGCGCAGGCCATCGTCGTCGCCATGCACCATGATCAGGCCGCCGATCATCCGGGTGGACATGCCCCAACTGGTCGTCTGCGCCAGTTCCTGTTGCCCTTCGGCATTCTGGAACTTGATATTCTGCGCCTGGCTGAAGGTCGTGCCCAGGAAATGCGAGGTGCCCGCCTGCAACGCCTTGCCGTCCTGCATGAACGCTTCGATCGAGTAGGTCGCCACCGCGCCGGGGAAGCGTTCATTCTCCGGCTTTTCGCCCGCCACCACCGGCATGGCGACGCAATCTTCCGCAAAGCTGCGATAGACTTCCAGCATCTTCATCGTCTCTTCCATCGCCTCATCGACGGTGGCGTGGGCGGTGTGCCCTTCCTGCCAGAGAAATTCGGTGGTGCGCAGGAACATGCGGGTCCGCATTTCCCAGCGCACGACATTGGCCCACTGGTTGATGAGGACAGGCAGGTCGCGCCAAGACTGCACCCAGCGGCTGAACGCCGCGCCAATCACGGTTTCGGACGTCGGCCGCACGACCAGCGGCTCTTCCAGCTTCGCGTCGGGGTCCGGCACCAGCTTGCCGTCCTTCTGGATCAGCCGGTGATGGGTGACGACCGCCATTTCCTTGGCGAAGCCGTCGACATGCTCGGCTTCCTTCTCGAAATAGGAGAGCGGAATGAACAGCGGGAAATAGCAATTTTCATGCCCCGTCGCCTTGATCCGCGCGTCGAGCAGCGTCTGGATGCGCTCCCATATGCCATAGCCCCATGGCCGGATGACCATGCAACCGCGCACGCCGCTTTCCTCGGCCAGGTCGGCCTCCGAAATGACGGCCTGATACCAGGCGGAAAAATCCTGTTCGCGGGTGACGGAAAGGGCGTGTTTCACGGGATCGAACCTTGGCTAAGTCGGGAAGAAAGAAAGGCGCGCCATAGGCCAGAGCCGCCATGCCTGTCGACCCCTGATGCCGAAGCAACACGTCGCTTAGAGCAGGATGGATTTGCTTTAACCCGTTCGTTTCGGGCGAAGCCTGTCCTGAGCCTGTCGAAGGGTCATGAAGCAGTTAGCGCCATGCCCACGTTTTTCGACTTCGCTCGAAACGAACGGAACAAGGTGGATCGACCTAACGTCATCAGGCCGTGGCCGCGCCCATCTCTTCCAGCCAAGCCTTCGCCTGCTTGGGTTCGCCGACCGCATCGGCGGCGGCGGGACCGCGCGCCGCCATGAAACGCTGGTGCAGCGCGAACGGCTCCAACCCCAGCGTATCGCGCATGGCGTCAATCTCGTCCGCCAGATCATCCAGCGCCGCGATGACGGGCGCGATACGGGCGCGCGCGACCTTGTCCTTCTGATGGTCGAACAGGCCCCATTGCCCGGCCGCCGTCACGCGCAGCGCCGCGGTCAGCGCCTCGCGATACTCCGCCTCCACCTCTTCCCGGCGGACGTCGAGCCGCTCCAGACGATCCGCCTTCGCCATGCGTCAGGTCAGCTTGTCGATCTTGGCGTTGAGCGCCGCAAGTTGCGCCTTCAGGTCGCTGATCTCATCGTCCTTGCTGTCGTCCGTCGCCGCTGCGGGCGCTGGCGGCGTCATGCCAGGGATGCCCGGCATACCGGGGATACCGGGGATACCCGGCACGCCATTGCCGAAGGCGCTGGCCGCCGCTTCGAACATTTGCAGGTTGCGCTTGGCGATGTCGGCCAGCGGACCACCGCCGAACGCGCCCTTCATCGCTTCCTGAAACTGCTGCTGGTTCTTGCGGAATGCGTCCATCGACGCCTCCAGATATTGCGGCACCATCGATTGCATCGAATCGCCATACATGGAAATCAACTGACGCAGGAAATTGACCGGCAGCATGTTCTTGCCGCGCTGTTCTTCTTCCATGATGATCTGGGTCAGGACATTATGGGTGATGTCCTCGCCGCTCTTGGCGTCGACCACGGTGAACTCGCGCCCCTCGCGCGTCATCTGCGACAAAAGGTCCAGCGTGATATAACTCGAAGTTTCGGTATTATAGAGCCGCCGATTGGCGTACTTCTTGATAATGACCGGCTCCGATTCATTAGCGGTCTTAGATTTGGCCATGGATTCCTCTCCCATACCTGAACATCTCGCAGTAGCACAGGGCGATGCCGCACCGCAACATGGGCCGCGACCTTTACCCCTTTTTCTCAATATTTTATGGCGCGAAACGGAGGGCGATCGCGAACTTCGCCGCCGCGCCTTCATGGGGCTGCGCAAATATCAGGACGCGGTCCGTCCCCCCGCCCCGCCGCCCGCGCGTTGCGTTGCCACCGCCGGCCCTGCACGGCTGCTGCAACATGGCGCGGAAAATGGCCGTTCCCCGGTGGTTTTCATCCCCTCGCTGATCAATCCGCCGCGCGTGCTGGACCTGTCGGAAAGCCGATCCTTGTTGCGCCACATGGCCGCAGCAGGGCATGACGCACATCTGGTCGATTGGGGCGCGCCCGGCCCGCAGGATGCGGCGCTCGGCCTCGATGGTCATGTCACCGATCGGTTGCTGCCATTGCTCGCCGCGCTGCCCCGTCCGCCGATCCTGGTCGGCTATTGCCTGGGCGGCAGCCTCGCGCTCGGCGCAGCAACCATGGCCGCCTTTCCCGCCGTCGCGACCATCGCCGCGCCTTGGCGGTTCGATGCCTTCCCCGCCGCCGATCTGCAACTGATCGGGGGACTATGGAGCGGCGCGCGGGCCATGAGCGAGCGGATCGGCTATGTCCCCATGGAGGTGCTGCAATCGGGCTTCTGGGCGATGGACCCGGCCCGCACCATCCGCAAATATGCCGCCTTCGCCGATATGGCGGCGGGGTCGGATGCCGAACGCGGCTTCTTGGCGGTGGAGGATTGGGCCAATGCGGGCGCGCCGCTGACCTATGCTGCGGGACGCGACCTGTTCGACCATTTCTACGCCGGCAATGTCAGCGGCCGGGGCCAATGGCGCATCGATGGCCGCACTGTGGACGCTGCCGCGATCGGCTGTCCCACTCTGTCGATTGTATCGACCAGCGACCGCATCGTGCCCGCCGCTGCCGGCCCTCGCTTGCGCGAAGAACGCAGCCTTTCGCTCGGCCATGTCGGCATGGTCGTGGGCGGCCGCGCCCGCGAAACGCTTTGGGAACCGCTGTCCCATTGGCTTTTCAGCCATGGCGGTTGATGCTATTGCGCCTGCGAAAACAACCACTGGAATCGAGGATCAGGCCTTTGTCAGACATCGTCATTACCGCCGCGAAGCGCACCGCCGTCGGCAGCTTCATGGGCGCCTTCGGCTCGACCCCCGCGCATGAACTGGGCCGTCAGGCGATCATCGCCGCGCTCGCGCAGGCCGGCGTCGCGCCCGATGAAGTGGACGAAGTGATCCTCGGCCAGGTCTTGTCCGCCGGCCAGGGGCAGAACCCCGCGCGTCAGGCCGCCGTCAACGCCGGCATCCCGGTCGAACGCACCGCCATCGGCCTCAACCAGCTCTGCGGTTCTGGCCTGCGCGCAGTCGCCCTTGCGGCGCAGGCGATCCGCGCCGGCGACGCCAACATCATGGTCGCGGGTGGCCAGGAAAGCATGTCGCTCGCTCCCCATGCGCAATATCTGCGCGCCGGCAGCAAGATGGGCAATGTCAGCCTGATAGACACGATGATCCATGACGGCCTGACCGACGCCTTCAACAATTATCATATGGGCATCACCGCCGAAAATCTGGCGGAAAAATACCAGATCAGCCGCGAAGCGCAGGATATCTTCGCCGTCGCCAGCCAGAACAAGGCCGAAGCCGCGCGTGCATCGGGCCGCTTCGCCGACGAAATCGTGCCGGTCACGATCAAGGGGCGCAAGGGCGACACCATCGTCGATGCCGACGAATATATCCGCGCCGGTGCCACCATCGAAGCGATGGAAAAGCTGAAACCTGCCTTCAAGAAGGACGGCACCGTCACCGCCGCCAACGCCAGCGGCCTTAACGATGGTGCCGCCGCGCTGGTGCTGATGACGGCCGATGCCGCCGCCAAGCGCGGCGCGACCATCCTGGGCCGCATCGCCGGCTTCGCCACCTGCGGCGTCGATCCCGCGATCATGGGTATCGGCCCGGCCCCGGCCAGCCGCAAGGCGCTGGAAAAGGCCGGCTGGTCGATCGCCGACCTCGACCTGATCGAAGCCAATGAAGCCTTCGCCGCGCAAGCATTGTCAGTTGGCCAGGAACTGGGCTGGGATGCGTCGAAGGTCAACGTCAATGGCGGCGCGATCGCCATCGGTCACCCGATCGGCGCGTCGGGCGCCCGCGTGCTGACGACCCTGCTCTATGAAATGGCCAAGCGCGACGCGAAGAAGGGCCTCGCCACCCTCTGCATCGGCGGCGGCATGGGCGTCGCCATGTGCATCGAACGCTGATCGCCTGACTTGCCAAAAGGCCGTCGCTCCCACCGGAGCGGCGGCCTTTTTCGCGTCAGCCCTTCTTGGCCCCGGCCCTGCAACGATCCGAACAATAGACGACATTCTCCCAGTCGCGTTCCCACTTCTTGCGCCAGGCAAAGGGACGCTGGCAGGTCGGGCAGGTCTTGGTCGGCAGATTCCGCTTGGCGACCCCGTTTGGCATATGATCAAATCCCTTCAGGCGTCGAGCGATCGATCCTTCGTCTCGGGCAAGGCGACCAGGCAAGTGACCAGCGCCAGCGCCACGATCGCCAGCGTATACCACAGCCCGGCATAGGGATTGCCCGTCCGCGCGACGATATACTGGCTGACCAGCGGCAGGAACCCACCGAAATAGCCGGTCCCGATATGATAGGGGATCGACAACGAGCTATAGCGGATGCGCGCCGGGAAATATTCTGACAGCAACGCCGCCACCGGCCCATAGGTCGCTCCCGACAACGTCCACAGCAGCAGCAGCGCGGCGAACACCATCATCGCGCGCGGCCAGTCGGGCGTCACCGCGCCGAAATCATACCCCCGCGCGCCCAGCGCCGCGTCCAGCCCTTTCGCGCTCAGATCGCCGACCGCAACACCGCCGACCGCCACAGCCGGCACCGCTCCGTCCCGCTTGTCATAAGGAATGCCGCGCTTGGAAAAATGGTCGAGCAGTTTGCCGCACGCGGTCGGCTGTACCTTGGCGAAGGGATCGAACCGGCAATTGGGACCGCTCACCACCACCGGTGCCCGCGCCGCCGCCTGCGTCAGCGCCGGGTTCGCGGTCGCGCCCATGAATTGATAGAGCGGCAGCGCCAGCAGCAGCACCAGCGCATAGCCGATCACGATCGGTTTCTTCCGCCCGATCCGGTCGGACAGCCAGCCGAAGAAGATAAACGCGCCCATCCCGATGAAGGCGCTGCCCCCGACCAGCAATTGCGCCACGCCGGCTGCCACATGCAGCCCGTTCTGCAGGAAATAGAGCGCCTGGAACATCACCGTATAGGCGATGACGGTAAAGCCCGCCGCGATGCCGATCATCGCGACGAACATCCGCTTCTTGTTGCCCGGCGCAGTGAAGGCCTCCTTGATCGGGTTCTTCGCCTGCGCGCCCGCTTTCTTCATCGCCAGGAACACCGGGCTTTCGCGCAGCATCAACCGCATCCACAGCGAAATCGCCAGCAGCGCCAGCGACAGGATGAATGGAATGCGCCAGCCCCATGCCTCCCACACCGCCTTGCCAACAATCGCCTGCGTGCCCACCACGACGATCAGCGACAGGATGAACCCGCCGATCACGCCCGCCTGGATGAAACTGGTATAAAAGCCGCGTTTCCCCGGCGGCGCATGTTCGGCGACATAGATCGCCGCCCCGCCATATTCTCCGCCCAGCGCCAGCCCCTGCGCGATCCGCAGGCCGATCAGGATGATCGGCGCGGCTATCCCGATGCTGGCGGCGGACGGCGTCAAACCGACCCCCGCGGTCGCCAGGCCCATCAGCACGATAGTCGCCAGAAACGTATATTTGCGGCCCAGCCGATCGCCCAGATAGCCGAACAGCACCGCCCCGATCGGCCGGAACGCGAAGCCGATAGCGAAGCCCGCCAACGTATAGAGCAGTTCGACGGTCGGATTGTCGGTGGGAAAAAAGGTCCGCCCGATGATCGGCGCCAGCACGCCATAGATATAGAAATCATACCATTCGAACACGGTGCCGAGCGCCGACGCGGTAATGACCAGCCGGTCCCGCTTCGCATCCATCACATAATCGCTGCCGACCGTTTCACTCATCCTACCCCCTGAAGACCCGTTGGCGTTGCTTATGGAGAAGAGACTATCTGTTCAAGAAGCGCATGATGAACGGTGCAGGCATTAAAACAGCCGCGATCCATTCGGCACCGGCCTGTCCGGCGCGAACAGCATCACCGGACCGGCTTCGTCGGCAAAGCCCAGCGTCAGCACTTCCGACATGAACTTGCCGATCTGGCGCGGCGGGAAATTCACCACGGCGGCGACCTGCCGACCCGGCAAATCCTCCAGCGCGTGGTTTTCGGTGATCTGCGCGCTGGAGCGCTTCTGGCCGATCGCCGGACCGAAATCGATCAGCAGCTTATAGGCCGGCTTGCGCGCTTCCGGATAAGGCTCCGCCGAAACGATCGTGCCCAGCCGAATATCGACCTTCAGGAAATCGTCGAAACTGATGGTGTCGGCCACGGCCGCAGCGGGATCATGGGTCAAGTGCATGACCGCTGCATAACAGAGCTACGTTTTCCCGCGAAGGCGGGAATCCAGTTCTACCGTCTGAACCGGATTCCCGCCTTCGCGGGAAAACGCAACCTCCTCACTCCATCTCCAATATAACCGCGTCCACCGCCAGGCTCTCGCCCTGCGTAGCCGACACGCTCTTGACCGTGCCCGCCTTTTGCGCGCGCAGGATATTTTCCATCTTCATCGCCTCGATCACGGCGAGCGGCTGCCCGGCCTCGACCTTGTCGCCTGCCGCCACATGCAGCGCGACAAGCAGGCCGGGCATCGGGCAGATCAGGAAGCGCGACAGGTCGGGCGGGATCTTGTCGATCATATGCTGCGCGTGCGGCGCAGCATGGGCGGGCAGGATGCGCAGCTTATGACTGGCCCCATGCGCCGTCAGCATGAAGCCCGACCGCACCGGCGCGATCCGCACCGCCAACTCGTCTTCGCCAAACTCCGCCTCGATCAGCCGGTCGCCGGGCGTATATTCCAGCGCCATGTCGATCTCATCGCCATCCACGCTAACCTCGTCGCCGTCGATCATAACGTCATGGATCGTGTCCCCGATCTTCACCTGCCATCCGGTCGGCGGGCTGAGCCGCTTGCCCAACTGCCCGTCGATCCGCCGCGCCCGATCCGCCTGCGCCATCGCCGCGAAGGCGCCGATCGCCGACAGCCGCTTGAGCAATTCGGGTGACGCAGGCGCACCCTGGAACCCGTCGGGATATTCCTCGGCGATGAAACCGGTGGTGATGTTGCCCGACCGGAACCGCTCATGCTGCATCAGCGCCGACACGAAATCGATATTATGCCCCGGCCCTTCGATCTCGAACTTGTCGAGCGCTTCGATCTGCTTGTCGATCGCCTCCAGCCGCGTCGGCGCCCAGGTGATCAGCTTGGCGATCATCGGATCGTAGAACATGGACACTTCACCGCCCTCTTCCACGCCGTCATCCACGCGGATCAGCGCGCCGCTTTCGTCCGCGCCGGTTTCGGGCGGATTATAGCGGATCAGGCGACCGGTCGATGGCAGGAAGCCGCGATAGGGGTCTTCGGCATAGACGCGGTTTTCGATCGACCAGCCGTTGATCTTGACGTCATCCTGGGTGAAGCTCAGCTTCTCGCCATTAGCGACGCGGATCATCTGTTCGACCAGATCGACGCCGGTGATTTCCTCGGTGACGGGATGCTCGACCTGGAGCCGCGTGTTCATTTCCAGGAAGTAGAAGCCTTCCCCGGTCGTATCCGCGCCCGACACGATCAGTTCGACCGTCCCCGCACTGAAATAGCCGACCGCCGCGGCCAGCGCGACGCACTGTTCCCCCATGGCCTTGCGCATCTTGGGCGTGACGAAGGGCGACGGCGCTTCCTCGACCACCTTCTGGTGGCGGCGCTGGATCGAACATTCGCGTTCGTTCAGATAGACGATATTGCCATGCTGGTCGCCCAGCACCTGAATTTCGATATGGCGCGGGCTTTCAATGAACTTCTCGATGAAGACGCGATCGTCGCCAAAGCTGTTCAGCCCCTCGCGCTTGGTCGCCTCGAAGCCTTCGCGAACATCCTGCTCGCTATAGGCCAGCCGCATCCCCTTGCCGCCGCCGCCCGCCGACGCCTTCATCATCACCGGATAGCCGATCTCGTTGGAGATCTTCACCGCATGTTCGGTATCGTCGATCACGCCGACGAAACCGGGAACGACATTGACGCCAGCGGCCAGCGCCAGCTTCTTGGACTCGATCTTGTCGCCCATCGCCGCGATAGCGTTGGCGGGCGGCCCGACGAAGATGATGCCTTCCGCGTCCAGCGCCTTGCGGAAACTCTCGCGCTCCGACAGGAAACCATAGCCGGGGTGGACCGCATCCGCGCCAGTCGCCTTGCACGCCGCGATGATCTTGTCGGCGATCAGATAGGATTGGGCCGCGGGCGACGGGCCGATATGCACCGCCTCATCCGCCATCAACACATGCGGCGCGCGGCTGTCGGCATCGGAATAGACCGCCACGGTCTTGATACCCATCTTCTTGGCCGTGCGCATAACACGACACGCAATTTCGCCACGGTTCGCGATCAGGATCTTGGTGATTGCCATTTTATTCCCTGTCCCAGTCCTATCCTATCAGCCGTTCGGGCTGAGCCTGTCGAAGCCCCGTTCTTCGCTTCGAAAAAGTGCCGCCCTTCGACAAGCTCAGGGCGAACGGATGTTGTGTTTCAGCGAAAAGGTTTCCGCCGAAAAATGAAATAGATGCCGGTTAGCCAAACAAGCAGAACAGGCAAAGCAACATACCAACCGATCCAAGCCGATCCCGTGCTGAGGATAAGAGCAGCGAAAGTCAGCCAAGAAAGAGCGATCACTTTACCGCCAGTCATGCGCCCATCCCACACCCGTCATGCCGGACTTGATCCGGCATCCCGCTTTCTTCCCGCGCAAAGGCCGTGAAGAAGCGGGACCCCGGATCAAGTCCGGGGTGACGGAGGTGGGCGTAAAACTCACTCCGCCGCCTCCATCGCAACTTTCACCTCGGCCTGCATCGGCACCACGCCCAGCTTGGCGAACAGCGCCGCATCCGCATTGTCGCCCGCATTCGCCGTGGTCAGCAGCTTGTCGCCGGTGAAGATGCTGTTCGCGCCCGCCATGAAGCACAAAGCCTGGCACGCTTCCGACATGCTCTCACGCCCCGCAGACAGCCGCACCATGCTCTCCGGCATCACGATCCGCGCCACCGCGACCGTCCGCACGAACTCGATCTCGTCGATCTTGGCGAGCGGCGTGTCGGCCAGCATATTGCCCAGCACGGTGCCCTTGACCGGCACCAGCGCGTTGATCGGCACGCTCTGCGGATGGGCCGGCAACACCGCCAGTGCGTGCAGAAACCCAACCCGGTCCTCGCGCGTCTCGCCCATTCCCACGATCCCGCCCGAACAGACGTTGATCCCGGAATTGCGGACATTTTCCAGCGTTTCCAGCCGGTCGTCGAACGTCCGCGTCGTAATCACCTTCTCATAATGTTCCGGCGAGGTGTCGATATTATGGTTGTAATAATCCAGGCCCGCATCGGCCAGCACCTTGGCCTGCCCCTCGCTCAGCATCCCCAAGGTCATGCAGGTTTCCATGCCCATCTGGCGCACGCCTTGCACCATCTGGACGATGGCGGGCATGTCCCGCTCCTTTGGGTTGCGCCACGCAGCGCCCATGCAAAAACGCGAGCTACCCGCATCCTTCGCCTGCGCCGCCGCCTGCATCACCGCCTGCACGCTCATCAGCTTTTCGGCCTTGAGGCCGCTTTCCGCCGACGCCGACTGGTTGCAATAGCCGCAATCTTCCGGGCAACCGCCCGTCTTGATCGACAGCAAAGTCGAAAGCTGAACCTCATTGCGCGGAAAATTCGCGCGATGGATCGACTG
Organism: Pseudomonadota bacterium; assembly: GCA_040389985.1. GTDB lineage: Bacteria > Pseudomonadota > Alphaproteobacteria > Sphingomonadales > Sphingomonadaceae > Sphingobium. The sequence continues at coordinate 194,919 of JAZJZH010000009.1, read as the reverse complement.
CGCCTCGAACATCAAATCGTTGAACGGCAGGTCGAACAGCGCGGCGATTTCGGCGCGGGTCCAGTCATTACGGGCAATCAGGCTATTCATGCAGCGTCCTCGATCCCCGCAGGGGGCATGTTGTGGCCGAGGAGGCGCAGCACGTCGGCTGCCGCCTCTACGACGTTGGTGCCTGGCCCATAAATGCCCTGGACGCCTGCGTCACGAAGGAAGTCGTAATCCTTGGCCGGAATGACCCCGCCTGCGATCACCTTGATGTCCGTCCGCCCCGCCGCGCGCAGCCGCGCGATCAGGTCGGGGATCAGTGTCTTGTGCCCCGCCGCCAGGCTGGACGCGCCGACCACGTCGACGTCGTTCTGCAACGCCAGCACCACCGTTTCGTCCGGCGTCTGGAACAATGGCCCCGATACTATGTCAAAGCCCAGATCGCCGAACGCCGACGCAATCACGTTGGCGCCCCGGTCATGCCCGTCCTGCCCCATCTTGGCGACGAGGAGTTTGGGCTTGCGACCGAGGCGCCGCTCGACGGCCTGCACGCCGTCAAGAACCTGTTGCCACCGGCTGTCGCCGGCATAGGGCGCGGCATAGACGCCCTTCACCGGCGTCGGCTGCGTGCCATAGCGTTGGAAACTTTCCTCCATCGCGGCGGAAATCTCGCCCAGCGTCGCGCGGGCGCGGGCGCACTCCACGGCGAGCGCGAGGAGATTGTTCTCCAGGCTTGCCGGTGCCGCCGCGCCATCGCGCAGCGCCTGCAACGCGGCCTCGCAGGCCGCGCTGTCGCGCTCCGCCTTCACCTTGTTGATCCGCGCGATCTGTCCTTCGCGCACCGCCGCATTGTCGATGTCGAGCGTTTCGAGCAGGTCTTCGGTGGCCAGACGATATTTGTTCACGCCCACGATCACGTCGTCACCGCGATCGACCCGCGCCTGCCGCGCGGCCGCCGCCGTTTCGATCATCGCCTTGGGCCAGCCAGCGGCCACGGCCTTCGCCATGCCGCCATCGGCCTGCACCTTTTCGATGATCACCCAGGCTTCATCGACCAGTTGCTGCGTCAGCGCTTCGACATAATAGCTGCCGCCCAGCGGATCGACGACATTGCACATGCCCGTCTCTTCCTGAATCACGATCTGCGTGTTGCGCGCGATCCGGGCGGAAAAATCGGTAGGCAGCGCGATCGCCTCGTCCAGCGCATTGGTGTGCAGCGACTGCGTGCCGCCCAGCATCGCGGCCATCGCCTCGATCGTGGTGCGCATGACGTTGTTATAAGGGTCTTGCTCGGTCAGCGACACGCCGCTGGTCTGACAATGGGTGCGCAGCATCTTGGACCGCTCGTCCCCCGCACCCAATTGCGTCATCGCCCGGTGCCACAACACCCGCGCCGCGCGCAGCTTGGCGATCTCCATGAAAAAGTTCATGCCGATCGCGAAGAAGAAGCTTAAGCGCCCGGCGAACTTGTCGATGTCGAGGCCCGATGCCACGCCATATTTCACATATTCCATGCCGTCCGCGATCGTGAAGGCCAATTCCTGCACCTGCGTCGCGCCCGCTTCCTGCATATGATAGCCGGAAATGGAGATGCTGTTGAACTTGGGCATCTCGCGCGACGTGTAACCGAAAATATCGCTGATGATCCGCATCGATGGTTCGGGCGGGTAGATATAGGTGTTGCGGACCATGAACTCCTTGAGGATGTCGTTCTGGATGGTCCCGTCGAGCAGCTTGCGATCGACGCCCTGCTCCTCACCCGCGACGATGAAGAAGGCCAGGATGGGAATGACCGCGCCGTTCATCGTCATGCTGACCGACATCTTGTCGAGCGGAATACCGTCGAACAATATCTTCATATCGTCCAGCGTGTCGATCGCCACGCCCGCCTTGCCGACGTCGCCGGTGACGCGCGGATGGTCGCTGTCATAGCCGCGATGGGTGGCCAGGTCGAACGCGACGCTCAGCCCCTTCTGCCCCGCCTTCAGGTTGCGATGGTAGAAAGCGTTGGAGGCCTCCGCCGTCGAAAAGCCCGCATATTGGCGGATGGTCCAGGGACGCCCCGCATACATGCTCGCCTTCACCCCGCGCGTGAACGGCGCAAAGCCGGGCAGGCCGGGATCGACGGTGACGTCCTCTGCGGTGTAGAGCGGCTTGACGGCGATCCCTTCCGGGGTGGCCCAAGTCAAATCCTTGCCCTTCACTTCCTTGTCGGCAGCGGCGGCCCAGTCATCCAGCGTCGGCTTGTCGGTCATTCCAGTCCCTATCTCTTACCCCTCTCCCGCAAGCGGGAGAGGCAACGAGACTTAGGTCCGCGCAGCGGGCCTTAGTCGCAGTGGTGAGGGTCTTTGGCTACCCAAGCCCTCACCAACTTCGCCTAGGCGGACAAGCCGCCAAGGCTACATATCCTCTCCCGCCTGCGGGAGAGGAGTTAATGCCCTGCTTCGCCCTTGGGCGTCTCCATGATCTCGGTCAGCACCCCGTTCATATCCTTGGGATGCACGAAGAAGATCGGCGTGCCATGCGCCCCGATCCGCGGCTCGCCCAGCACGCGCGCGCCTTTCGCCTCGAACCACGCCTTCGCCTCATGGATATCGGCCACTTCATAGCACATATGATGCTGCCCCCCGGCCGGGTTCTTGGCGATGAACGCGGTGATCGGCGACGTCGCATCGAACGGCTCGATCAACTCGATCTGCGTACCCGCGGTCCCATTCTCGCCCGGCGTATCGACGAAACACACCTTCACCCCCTGCGCAGGCAGGTCGAACGGTTCGTGCGCTATCGTGGCGCCCATCACGTCGCGATAATAAGCGATGCTCTTTTCCAGCGACGGCGTGGCGACGCCGATATGGTTGAGACGGCCGAGTTTCATATCGCTTTCCTAATCCGTCACCCCAGCGAAGGCTGGGGTCTCAGGCCTCATGGCCCGACTTGGCTGCACATGATCCCCGCCTTCGCAGGGATGACGGACCTTAGTTAAAGCGGAATATTGTCATGCTTCTTCCACGGATTCTCCAGGCTCTTATTCTTGAGCTTGCGCAGCCCCAGCGCGATCCGCTTCCGCGTCGAATGCGGCTGGATCACCTCGTCGATGAAGCCCTTGCTCGCCGCGACGAACGGGTTGGCGAAGCGCCCTTCATATTCGGCTGTCCGCTCGGCAATCTCGTCCGCGGTCTTGCCGCGGAAGATGATCTCCACCGCGCCCTTCGCGCCCATCACCGCGATTTCCGCGGTCGGCCAGGCATAGTTCAAATCGCCGCGCAAATGCTTGGACGACATGACGTCATAGGCCCCGCCATAGGCCTTGCGCGTAATCACCGTGATCTTCGGCACGGTCGCCTCGGCATAGGCGAACAGCAGTTTCGCGCCATGCTTGATGATGCCCGAATGTTCCTGCGCGGTGCCCGGCAGGAAGCCGGGCACATCGACAAAGGTCACGATCGGTATTTCGAACGCATCGCAAAAGCGCACGAACCGCGCCGCCTTCTTCGATGAGTTGATATCCAGCACACCCGCCAGCACCATCGGCTGGTTGGCGATGATCCCCACTGTCTTGCCCTCGACCCGGCCGAACCCGCACAATATGTTCCCGGCGTGCGCCGGCTGCACCTCGAAAAAGTCGCCCTCGTCCACCACCTTGCGGATAAGCTCGTGCATGTCATAGGGCTGGTTGGCGTTGGCCGGGATCAACGTATCCAGGCTCGGTTCGATCCGGTCCCAATCGTCCGCACTCGGCCGCTCCGGCACCGGCTCGCGGTTTGACGCAGGCAGGAAGTCCACGAAATCGCGCACCGCGAGCAGCGCCTCGATATCATTTTCGAACGCCACATCCGCCACGCCGGACTTGGTCGTGTGCGTCACCGCGCCGCCCAGTTCCTCCTGCGTGACCACCTCGTTCGTCACCGTCTTGACCACATCAGGTCCGGTCACGAACATGAAGCTGCTGTCCTTCACCATGAAGATGAAGTCGGTCATCGCGGGCGAATAGACCGCCCCGCCCGCGCATGGCCCCATGATGACGCTGATCTGCGGCACCACGCCGCTGGCCAGCACATTGCGCTGGAAAATCTCCGCATAGCCGGCGAGCGAAGCCACGCCCTCCTGAATCCGCGCGCCGCCGCTGTCATTGAGGCCGATTACCGGCGCGCCGACCTTCAACGCCATGTCCATGATCTTGCAGATTTTCATCGCGTGCCGTTCCGACACCGCGCCGCCATAGACGGTGAAGTCCTGGCTGAACACGAACACCAGCCGCCCGTTGATCGTGCCCGATCCGGTCACGACGCCGTCGCCCGGAATATGCTGCTCGTCCATGCCGAAATCGACGCAATTATGCTCGACATACATGTCCAGCTCTTCAAAGCTGTCCTCGTCCAGCAGCACGTCCAACCGCTCGCGCGCGGTCAGCTTGCCCTTGGCATGCTGCGCGTCGATGCGGCGTTGGCCGCCGCCCATACGTGCGCCTTCGCGCTTGGCTTCGAGCTGTTCGATAATGGCGAGCTTCGACATGCGGGCATCTCTCCGAATTTGCGGCACCAGATGTACGATGGTGCCGCCTTGAACCATCCCTACGCGGGCTTTCACTTTTTTCGCAAATGCAAATTTGCTAAATTGCAAATCACGACTTCGCAAATTACGGTGCAGTTTATGGCACGTGGCAACCGTATCTTCGCAGGCCCGCGCCTGCGCCAACTGCGTCTGGACCATCGGATGGACCAGGCGACGATGGCGCAGGCGCTGGGCATATCCGTATCCTATCTTTCACAGATGGAAAATGACGATCGTCCCCTGACCGCCAAGGTCAAGGCCGCGCTCGCCAGCGCCTTTCCTACCGACTGGGCCAGTTTCGACAGCCGGGAGGATGAGCAGCTTCTGGGCGCCTTCACCTATGCGCTGGGCCATCCCGAACTGCCCGGCAACCAGATGGAGCCGGAGCGGATCGAAAAGCTGCACCTGCAATTTCCCGAATTTGCGGCCCGCTATGTCGATCTCTACAACGCCCATATGCGCGCCAACGAACGCATCAACATGATCGAGGAAGCGATCGCCAACGATCATGAAGTGCAGGCGCGTTTGCCGTGGGAAGCCGCCCGCGACTGGTTTCACGAAGCCGGCAATTATGTCCACAGCATCGACTGCCTGGCCGAAGACATGGCCGAAAGCTTCACCGCCGGGCAATCCCTGGACGAAGGGATGCTGGTAGAGGCGCTGGCCCGCCGCCACGGCATCGAAACGCTGATCGCCGACACCCCCGGCTCCTCGCTGCGCAGCTATACCCGCGCCGACAAGCGCCTGTTCGTCAACGCCGCGCTGCCGACCGAAAGCCGCAAATTCATGCTCTCCCACCAGCTCATGATGCTGGAGGGGCAGGCGGTGATCGCCGACGTCGTAAGCAAGGCCGCCCTGCCCGTCCCCGGCGCCGACCGGCTGCTGGCGATCGGCCTTGGCAATTACGCGGCGGGCGCGCTGCTCATGCCCTATGCCCCGTTTCGGGAAGCGGCGCGGACGATGCGCCACGATATCGACCGGCTCGGCCGCACCTTCGGCGTCAGCTTCGAACAGGCCTGCCATCGCCTCTCCACCCTGCAACGGCCGGGCCTGCGCGGCATCCCCTTCTTCTTCTGCCGCGTCGACATGGCCGGCAACATCACCAAACGCCACAGCGCCACCCGCCTGCAATTCGCCCGCTTCGGCGGCGCCTGCCCCCTATGGAACGTGCATGAAGCGGTCGCCGTGCCGGACCGTATCAACGTGCAACTGGGCGAAACCCCCGACGGCGTGCGCTATGTATCGATGGCGAAGGGGCTGGTGAAACCTTCGGGCAGCTACAAACGCACCCCCCGACGCTACGCCGTGGTGCTGGGTTGCGAAGTCGCCCACGCCGCCAACTTCGTCTATGCCGACGGTCTGCATTTGCAGGAGGAGGGCGCCGCCACCCCCATCGGCATCACCTGCCGCCTCTGCCCCCGCCAAAGCTGCGACCAGCGCGCCTTTCCGCCCGCCGACCGCCCGATCCATGTCGATCCGGACAACCGCCAGATCGTGCCATATTGGATTGGGTGAGGGGGCCGACCCCTCATCGGCTTATAAGCAAAGTGTTCCTGCGAAGGCAGGAACCCAGTCCCGACCTATCGACTGTGGTCCCGCCTTCGCAACGGCACGCAGCACCCTGACTACAGGGGGTCACCGCTCAGCAGAGTCTCGAAATCCTGACCACCATAATAGAAGCCGATGATGGCAACTCCATCCGCTTCCACCATGAAAGCTATCGTCACCCTGCGGCGATGGGTCAGCGTCCGCAACCCTACCCGCACATCATCCCGTGCCGTACCTATCAGCGGATAATCCGCCAAATGGTCGAGATGTGCGAGAATGCCATCTATGAACCGCCGTGCGATGTCGAGCGACGCGGCTTGGGCAATATAATCTTGAATGGCGTTGATCTGGTTCTGCGCCTCGGGCGTAAAAACGATCCGACGCGCCACCGCTCAGTCGCGTTCGGCGCGCGCGGCCAGACCCTCTCGAACATCCTCCAACGACACCCCCCGTGCAGGATCGGCGCGATAGGCATCATAGGCAGGCAGCGCCGTATGGCTTAACCAGTGTTCGACAGCCCGATCCCGCGCCTGAAGCGCTCGCAAGCCATCACGAATAACTTCGCTTTCGCTGGCATATGCGCCCGACGCCACTTTGGCACGAACCTCATCAGCCATGTCGTGGGGTAAGGTTACGCTGAACTGCCGAGTGGACCGCATCGTGCATTCCTCCTTCGATAGGATTTAATCCTATTGCGTGAAGCGTGCAATGCCCCTCACCCCTCCACCACCAGCGCCTCCTCTAGAAAACCCAGAAACGCCCGCACCCTTGCCGCGCCGCGATCCTCCGCCGCATAGAGAGCGTGGATATCCTCCCCATCCCCCGCATCAAACTCGCTCAGCACCTCTACCAGCCGCCCCGCGCGCAAATCGCTGGCCACATGAAACCGCCCATGCCGCGCGATGCCGCCGCCCGCGATCGCCATGCGCCGCACCACCTCGCCCGAATTGCCGAAGAAACTGCCCTGCACCGGCCGCTGCACCAGCTTGCCTTTCACCCGGAACGGCCAGCTATCGACCGAACGCCGAAAGCTGAACCGCAGACATTCATGCGCCGCCAGATCATCCGGCGTCGCCGGCGTCCCCCGCCGCGCCAGATAATCGGGGCTGGCGACCAGCACCATCCGGCTATGCCCCAGCTTCTTCGCGCGCAGCCTTGTATCGCGTAGCGGCCCGATACGGATCGCGATATCGGCCCGCTCCTCGACCAGATCCACGATCGCATCGGTCAGCGTAAGGTCCACCGTCACCGCCGGATACAGTTCGCCAAAGCGCGGCAAAATCGGGATCAGGCACTCGAACCCAAAGGACGGCGAGGCATTGATACGCAACAACCCGCGCGGCCCCTGCCCTTCGCTGCTCAGGCTGTTCTCCACGTCCATCATGTCGCCCAATATCGCGATCATCTTGTCATGATAGACCTGCCCTTCGCGCGTCAGCGCCAGCGACCGCGTCGTCCGCCGCACCAGCGCGACGCCCAGCCGCTGCTCCAGCCGCGCGATCGACCGGCTCACCGCCGACGGGGTCAGCCGCAATATTTTGGCCGCCGCGGCAAAGCTGCCCTCGCCCGCCACCATCAGGAAATTCTCGACGTCGCCGAACCGGTTATCCATGATTTCAATGCACTTCTGAAATGAAGACATGCAATCTAATCATCAATCGAAAAAAGTCTATCTAACTGTCCAACTCGCCGTCTCATTCAACAAGGAAACAGCCATGGACCTGAAACTCACCGGCAAGACCGCCATCGTCACCGGCTCCACCGCCGGCATCGGCCTCGCCATCGCCAAGCGCCTTGCGGAGGAGGGCGTAGCCGTCACCATCACCGGCCGCAGCAGCTCGAAACTGGACGCTGCCGCGGCCGACATCGGCCTGCCCGTCAACGCCGTCCTCGCCGACCCCGCCACGGCGGAAGGTGCCGCCGCGCTCATCGCCGCCGTCCCCACCACCGACATCCTGGTCAACAATCTGGGCATCTACGAAGCCAAAGACTTCGCGAACATCAGCGACGCAGACTGGCACGATATCTTCGAAGTCAATGTCGTCAGCGGCGCGCGCCTCTCCCGCCATTATTTCCCGCAGATGCTGGCAAGGAACTGGGGCCGCGTCCTCTTCATCGCCAGCGAAAGCGCCCTGCTCCCACCCGCCGAGATGATCCATTATGGCATGACCAAGTCTGCCCAACTCGCCATTTCGCGCGGCCTGGCCGAACATACCCGCGGCACCGGCGTCACGGTGAACAGCGTCCTGCCCGGCCCGACCCGCTCGGAAGGCATCGTGGACTTCATCCGCTCCGTGGTCGACAATAGGGACGCCCCGGAAGCGACACGCGAAGCCGAGTTCTTCACCAAGCTCCGGCCCCTCTCGCTCATCAAGCGGCTGATCGAGGCGGACGAGGTCGGCGCGATGGTCGCCTATCTCGCCAGCCCCTTGGCCGCCGCCACCAACGGCGCGGCGGTCCGGGTCGAAGGGGGCATGATCCCGACGATCGCCTGAGTTCACTCACCTACGCCGTTCGTCCTGAGTAGCCATTGAGCCTGTCGAAATGGCGTATCGAAGGATCAAGCCCAGCGCCTGATGCTTCGATACTTGAACAGGTGAACCATCCCCCGGATGGTTCAGGATCGTCCGGGGGACGATCCGACCTGTTCAACTTCGACAAGCTCAGACCCCACTCAGCACGAACGGGGTGGGAGTGCCAACCCACCCTGCGGAAACTGGCCCTGTCGCTCGTCTCTTGCCTCCATTAAGGACGCGAAGATGAGCGACACGGACAGCCTATCCCCGATCGACGATGCTTTGCTGACGGACGGCTATGCCCGCCTGTCCGGCGCAGCGATGTTCGATCGGCTGGATATCGCCGAACCCGACTGGTCGGCCTTCGCCGCCAGTTGGAGCGATCTCGGCCCCGACCTCTTCATGGCCGATGGCGGCCGCTACCGCCGCCGCCGCCACGCCGCCTTCGCGCTTGAGCGGGGGCGCTTCACCCGTAAGCCGCACCAGCCCCACTATCAAAGCCGCGATTATAACCCGCTCAACGGCGATGTGCAGCGCTGGTTCGACCCGGTGGAGCCGGAGACGGTCGCCAACCCCGTCTGCGCTGCGATCTTCGCCTTCGCCGCCGACAGCTTCGAGACCGCCAGCAGCGGCGACTGGCACGTCGAAATGCATCAGTTCCGCATCGAGGCGAAACCGGGCGCGGCAGGCTCCCCTACTCCCGAGGGAATGCACCGAGACGGGGTGGATCATGTGCTGGTCATGCTGGTGGAGCGCCGCAACGTCCGCGAAGGCGTCACCCGCATCGGCGCGCCCGACGGCACGCCGCTGGGCGAATTCACCCTGACGGAAGCGGGCGACACGATGCTGATCGACGACCACCGCATCCTGCACGGCGTGACCGAAATCCACGCGGTAAAGCCGGCGCAACCGGCCTGGCGCGACGCGCTGGTGGTGACCTTTTCCTCCCCGGCACGGGGAGGGGGACCGATCGCGTAGCGATTGGTGGAGGGGAGGCGCCGCACGGCACACCCCCTCCGTCTGGCCTATGGCCAGCCACCTCCCCGTACCGGGGAGGATCAAGTCATTTCAACAGCACCAATTCCTCCGCCATGCTGGGATGCAGCGCGACGGTGTCATCAAAATCCTGCTTGGTCAGCCCCGCCTTCACCGCGACCGCCGCCGCCTGCAATATCTCCGGCGCATCCGGTCCGATCATGTGCAGCCCGATCACCCTGTCGGTCGTCGCGTCCACGATCATCTTGTACAGCGCCCGTTCCTCGCGCCCCGCCAGCACATTTTTCATCGGGCGAAAATCGGACGTATAGACCTTCACCGTGCCATAATGATTCTTGGCCTCCGCCTCGGTCATGCCCACGCCGGCCAGCGGCGGATGGCTGAACACGGCCGAGGGCACGCAGCTATAATCCACCTTGCGCTTGTTGCCGCCGAACACGGTATCGGCAAAGGCATGGCCCTCGCGGATCGCCACCGGGGTCAGTTGCAGCCGGTCGGTGACGTCGCCCACCGCATAGATGCTCTCGCAACTGGTCTGGCTATAATCATCGACCTTGATCGCGCTCTTGTCGGTCACTTCGACCCCCGCCGTCTCCAGCCCCAGCCCTTCGGTCAGCGGCTTGCGCCCGGTCGCGAACATAACGACATCGGCCGCGACCGGATCGCCATCCTGGAACCGCACGCATAGCGTACCGTCCTCATTCTTCTCGATCCGCTCCATCTTCGCGTTGAAGCGGAAATTGATGCCCTTGGTCATGGAAATCTGGAGCAGCCGATCGCGGATCTGCGTGTCGTAACCGCGCAGCAGGTCGCTGCCGCGATTGACCATCGTCACATGGCTGCCCAGCTGGTGGAAGATGCCGGCAAATTCATTGGCGATATAGCCGCCACCGACGATGACGATCCGCTTGGGGCATTCCTCCAGATGGAACACCTCATTGCTGGTGATGCCATGTTCGGCCCCCTCCACTTCGGGGATCACCGGCCAGGCGCCAGTCGCGACCAGGATGACCTTCGCCGTCACTTCCCGCCCGCTCGCTAGCTTCACGCCATGCGGCCCGGTGATGGTCGCGCGCTCCCGGATTACCTCGACCTTGTGGCTGTCGAGCGTATTGCCATATAGTCCTTCCAGCCGATCCACCTCGGCCAGCACATTGTCGCGCAGCGTGGTCCATTCGAACCCGCATTCGGGCACATCCCAGCCGAAGCGGCGGGCGTCCTTCAGATCCTCGGCGAAATGCGCGCCATAGATGAGCAGTTTCTTGGGCACGCAGCCGCGAATGACGCAGGTGCCGCCGACGCGAAACTCCTCGGCCACCGCAACCTTCGCCCCATGCGCCGCCGCGACCCGCGACGCCCGCACGCCGCCCGATCCTGCGCCGATGACGAAAAGGTCGAAATCATAGTCACTCATGCCGCGCCTCCGATGGAATAAGCGCGGATATGGCGGGTCAGGACGTCAGTTACAAATGGGAATATTGTTGCTGGTAGCCAAACCACCTCCGTTCGTTTCGAGCGCAGTCGAGAAACGGGAAGCCCAGCGCCACCGTCTCTCGACACGCTCGAAACGAACGGCTGTTGGCTATTCCCCGCCCAGCGCGATTTCGATCAGCGCCATGGTCGATGGATCGAACCCGACCGCTCCATCCGCCTCGATCGACTTGGCGATCTCCTTGCCCAATTCCACGCCGAACTGGTCGAACGGGTTGATCCCCATCAACACCGCATTGGCGAAGGTCCGATGCTCGTAGAAGGCGATCAGCGCGCCCAGCGCTTCGGGCGTCACATCGTCCAGCAAGATCGTGGTCGATGGCCGGTTGCCGGGATAGGAGCGCGCCGGATCGGCCTCATTATCCTTCCCCCGCATCAACGCCGCGCCCTGCGCGAAGCAGTTGACCAGCAAAGCGCGATGATGCGCCGGGTCCAGCGCATGGCCCGGCTCGATTGAGGCGATGAACTCGACTGGCGAGACGATCGTCCCTTGGTGCAGCAACTGGAACACCGCATGTTGCGCATCGGTGCCCACCCCGCCCCAGGTGATCGGCGCGGTCGGGCCGTCTACGGGACTGCCGTCGCGCTGCACGCTCTTGCCGTTGCTCTCCATCTCCAGCTGCTGGAGGTAGGATGGCAGCAGCGCCAGCCGCTCGTCATAGGCGAACAGCGCGCGGGTCTGACATCCCATCACCCGGGTATAATATTGGTCCACGAACGCCGCGATCAGCGGCGCATTCTCGCGCGGATCGGACAGGCGGAAATGCCGGTCCATCGCCGCCGCGCCCTCCAGCAGGCTTTCGAACGCATCCCAGCCCAGCGCCAGCGCGGCCGGAAAGCCGATCGAAGACCAGAGCGAATAGCGCCCGCCCACCGATTCGGCGAAGGGCAGGATGCGGGTTTCATCGACGCCCCACTCCATCGCCTTGTCGGGCGCGGCGGTCAGCGCGATCACCTTGCCATAGGGATCGTCCACCCCGGCCTCGACCATCCAGTTGATCGCGCTCGCTGCATTCAGCAGCGTCTCGCTGGTGGTGAAGGTCTTGGACGCGATCGCGATCAGCGTGGCGTTGGGATCGAACCCCTCGATCGCCCGCTCCAGCGCGGTGCCGTCGACATTGGACACGATGCCCACGTCATAACGCACCCCGTCGCCGTCCAGCGCATCGACGATCAGCTTCGGGCCAAGCGCCGACCCGCCAATGCCGATATGCAATATGTGGCGGACGTCGCCCAGCGCGCCCGCCTCGATCGCGTCGATTAGGCCGCGCATCCGTCGATGCAGCATCTTGGCATGGGCGACGCTGTCGGCAATGCCCTCGCCCCGTTCGGCGGTATGTTCGGCCGCGCGGCCCTCGCTATTGTTCACAGCCTCGCCCGCAAACAGCGCATCGCGATGGGCCGCAAAGCCCTTTTCGTCGGCCAGCGCCAGGAAACCCGCCAGCACATCGTCGGTCAGATGGGTCTTGGACCAATCGAACCGGATCGGACCCTGGGTCAACACCAGCTTGCCCAGCCGGTCGGGATCGGTGGTGAAAATGGTCTTCAAATCGGCTTGCGGAAGCGCGGCGATCGCCGCCAAAGGACTTGGCAGTGCAGAACTGGGCATGGATATATCCCTCATGACGTTGGTCGATATCGACGCTGCACCGGTCGATTCCCGTTATGTCTAGCGCAAAGCCGCGTGCTTTGCATCGCTAAGGACTGCTTGACGCGCTGTGGTTCACGCTTCAAAAGCCGCAACGGCCGCTTTCTCGGCCTCTCCAAGGGATCAGACGACACTCCATGACTGCCAAATCGGAAACGCGGGACTTTCTCTGGTTTCTCGCCAAGCTCGGGCTGTTCGTTTTCATCCTGCGCAGCTTCATCATATCGCCGTTCAACATTCCCTCGGAATCGATGCAGCCCCGCCTGCTGATCGGCGACTATCTGCTCGTCGCCAAATGGCCCTATGGCTATTCGCGCTATTCGCTGCCCTTCTCGATTCCTTTGATCCCCGGCCGCATCCTGGCATCCACGCCCCAGCGCGGCGACGTGGCGGTGTTCAAGGCGCCGCCGACCCAGAAGAACGACTATATCAAGCGCGTGATCGGCCTGCCCGGCGACATGATCGGCGTGCGTGGCGGAACCGTCTATCTGAACGGCCAGGCAATCCCCAAGCAGAAGGTCGCAGACCTCGTCATTCCCGTGACCCCCAACATGGAGGATGCCGCCGCCAGGGAAGGCGCCGCGTCCCCCTGCTATCGTCCCGATTTCGAGGAAGCCGCGGCCGGCGGCGGCAAACAGTGCCGCTACCCGCAGTTCCGCGAAACCCTGCCCGGCGGCAAAAGCTACAACGTCCTCGACCTGCTGCCCGACGGCGCGGCGGACGACCGCGACACGGTGCTGGTGCCGCAGGGCCATCTCTTCATGATGGGTGACAATCGCGATCGCAGCGCCGACAGCCGCTTCCCCGCGGTCGAAGGCGGCGGCATCGGCCTCGTCCCCGAAGAAAATCTGGTGGGCAAGGCGATGATCTCGGTCTTCTCCACCGATGGCAGCGCCAACTGGCTGCTCCCCTGGACCTGGTTCACCGCCGCGCGCTGGAGCCGTATCGGGGAAGGCTTTTGAGTAAGCCCGACACGGCTGGCTGGCTGAAAGATCTGATCGGCCGCGCGCCGAAAAATCCGGCGCGCTTCGAACAAGCGCTGACCCATGGAAGCGCCAAGGCGCTGAACTATGAACGGCTTGAATTTCTGGGCGACCGTATCCTGGGCCTGCTGATCGCGGAATGGCTGTTCGACCGTTTCACCGATGAACCCGAAGGCAAGCTGTCCCGCCGCTTCAACGCGCTGGTGTCGGGCGAAACCTGCGCCGAAGTCGCTCGCATCGCTGGTGTTCCCACCCATATGGTGCTGGGCAAGCAGGCGCGCGACGATGGCGCCGCCGACAGTGACAATGTGCTGGGAGACGTGATGGAGGCACTGATCGGCGCCCTCTATCTGGAAGGCGGGCTGGAAGAAGCCCGTACCCTCGTCCGCCGCCTCTGGGGCAATCGGGTCGACACCCAGACCAGCGCCCCGCGCCATCCCAAATCCTATCTTCAGGAATGGGCCGCCGCCAACAAGCGTAAGCCGCCCGAATATGTCCTGACCGACCGCTCCGGCCCGCACCATGCGCTGCGCTTCACCGTGACCGTGTCGATCAAGGGCGCAGGCGAAGCCTCCGCTACTGGTGCCTCCAAACAGGAGGCCGAAACCGCCGCCGCCAAGGCGCTGCTGGAGAAACTGACGGGTTGATGGGTAACTCCATTTACCCGTTCGCCCTGAGCCTGTCGAAGGGTCTTCCTTCTTTTTCGGCCCGCATATGACATTCTGGACCTACATGCTCCATTGCGCAGACCGTAGCTTCTACGTCGGCCATACCGATAATCTGGAAGTCAGGATTGGCCAACACGAAGTCGGACAAATCCCAAGCTACACGCAAACACGCCGTCCTATAAAACTGGTCTGGTCGCAGGCCTTCTCCACCCGTATAGAGGCGCTTGAAGCCGAACGACAGATAAAGGGATGGAGCCGCGCGAAAAAGCTGGCTCTCATCCGTGATGACTGGACGTTGATCTCATCCTTGGCGCGATCAAAGACAGAAAAGTGAAGCCCTTCGACAGGCTCAGGGCGAACGGAGTTTAATTTGGAAAGTTCGGAAATTCAGTCATCCCAGCGCTGTGGCGTCATCGCCGTCGTCGGCGCGCCCAATGCGGGCAAGTCCACGCTGGTCAACGCGCTCGTGGGGCAGAAGGTGGCGATCACCAGCCCCAAGGCGCAGACCACGCGCACCCGCGTCATGGGCGTCGCGATAGAGGGCGACGCGCAGATCGTGCTGGTCGACACGCCCGGCATCTTCGCGCCCAAACGGCGGCTGGACCGCGCGATGGTGCAGGCCGCCTGGGGCGGCGCGCAGGGCGCGGATCTGATCGCGATGGTGGTGGATGGCAAGGCCGGGCGTGGCCCCAAGCTGGAACCGATCATCGAAGCGCTCAAGCATCGCACCGAACGCAAATGGCTGATCCTCAACAAGGTCGATATCGCCATCAAGGAAAAGCTGCTCACCCATACCCAGGTGCTCAACGACACGCTGGGTTTCGACGAAATCTTTTTCGTCTCCGCCGCGACCGGCGATGGCCTGCCCGAACTCAAGGCCGCCTTCGCCAAGGCGATGCCGGAAGGGCCATGGCATTTCCCAGAAGACCAGGTGTCCGACGCCACCGACCGTATGCTGGCAGCGGAAATCACGCGCGAGCAACTCTATCACCAGCTCCACGCCGAACTCCCCTACGCCACCGCGGTCGATACCGAACAATATAAGGAGCGCGACGACGGGTCGGTGGAAATCCACCAGCAGATCCTGGTCGGTCGCCCGACGCAACGCGCGATCGTACTGGGCAAGGGCGGGCAGCGCCTGAAGGAAATCGGGTCGAAGGCGCGCGCCGAACTTGCCACTCTGTTGGGCGTCAAGGTCCACCTCTACCTCCACGTCAAGGTGAAGGAAAATTGGGAGGACGACCGCAGCATCTATCGTGACATCGGCCTCGACTGGGTGGAATGAATGTTCACGACATAAGGTCAATTCATCCTTTACCTTATGTCGTTACGTCCCCGTTCCATGGGACCGAAACAGAAAATCGCCTTTGCCGTGGGCGTCTCCGTGATGGGGACGATCCTTATCATGGCGATCGTATCGACCATTCCCGGCATGTTCATCCCACTGCGCTATTTTAGTGTCGGCATTTTCTGTTCGGCCAGCATTTCCACCCCGGTCTGCGTCCTGCTGGTGCGGCAAGGTGAAGAAAACCGGCTGCTCCGCCACGAACTCGAACGGCGGGTGGAGGAACTGGCCTATCTGGCCGATCGGGACGGGCTGACCGGCCTGCTGAGCCGGAACGCCTTTTTCGACCGCGCCGGCCGGGTTCATGCGCGGCCGGGCAACTGGTATCTGTTGATCGACATCGACCATTTCAAACGCTTCAACGACGATCATGGTCATCAGACGGGCGACGCCGTCCTGCATGCGGTGGGATCGGCCATCGCGCAGGCGCTGGGACCGGCCGACCTGAGCGGCCGGCTGGGTGGCGAGGAATTTGCCGTCTGCCTGACCGATTGCGCCGCCGACCTGGCGACCCGCCGCGCCGAACATGTCCGCGCGTCGATCCAGGCGTTGCGGGTGCGCGCGGCATCCGGCCATATCGTGCGCGTGACCGCCAGCATCGGCCTTAGCTCGAGCGATCCGATACGGCCGATCGAAGCCAGCCTGCACCGCGCCGACCTCGCCATGTATGCCGCCAAGACCGGCGGCCGCAACCAGGTGCGGCGCGCCGCCTGACCCTACTCCGCGGCCGCCGCTTTCTTCTTCGCAGGCGCCTTCTTGGCAGCCGGCTTCTTCACGGTGTCCCCGTCCTTCTTGGCGGCAGGCTTCTTGGCCGCAGCCTTTTTCGGCGCCGCCTTCTTGCCCTTCTTCGCCGGTGCCGCCGCGGCACGCGCGTCGATCAGTTGCGCGGCTTCCTCCAGCGTCAGTTGGTCCTTGTCCACCGTCTTGGGCAGGGTCGCATTGGTCGTGCCGTCGGTGACGTAAGCGCCGTAGCGACCCTCCATCAGCTTGATCTCCAGTTCCGTGCGCGGATGCGCGCCCAGCACCTTCAATGGCTCACGCCCGGCGCTGCGCGGACCACGGTTGGCCGCCTCCGCCAGCTTCACGACGGCGCTGTTCATCCCGACCTCGAAAATCTCCGACGTCGATGACAGCCGCCCATATTTGCCGTCATGCAGCAGATAGGGACCAAAGCGCCCGATGTTCGCCACGATCGGCAAACCCGTCTCAGGATGCAGCCCCACCTCGCGCGGCAGGCTCAACAGCTTCACGCCCCAATCCAGCGTCAATTCGCCATCGGGCAGATCCTTGGGGATCGACCCGCGCTTGGCCTCCTTGCCCTCGCCCATCTCGATATAGGGACCAAAGCGCCCGGATTTCTTGACGATATCCTGTCCGGTCTCGGGATGCTGGCCCAGCACTTCCGGCCCGGTATCCTCGCCATCCTTGCCGCCCGGCTGGCCAAACTTGCGCGTATATTTGCACTCCGGGTAATTGGAGCAGGCGATGAACGCGCCAAAGCGGCCGCCGCGCAGCGACAATTGCCCATCGGCGCACAGCGGGCAGGCGCGCGGGTTGCTGCCGTCCGCCTTGGGCGGGAACAGCATGGGTTCTAGGAACTTGTCCAGCTCGGCGGTGATATCCGACGGCTTCTGCTCCATGATTTCGGCTGTCTTGGGTTTGAAATCCTTCCAGAAGGCTTCCAGCACTTCCTGCCACTGGGCGCGGCCGCCGGAGACATCGTCCAGCTGGTCCTCAAGCCCTGCCGTGAAATCATAGGACACATAGCGTTCGAAGAAGCGCTCCAGAAAGGCCGTGACCAGCCGCCCGCTCTCCTCGGCGAAGAAGCGGTTCTTCTCGATCCGCACATAGTCGCGGTCCTTGAGCACCTGCAAGGTCGAGGCATAGGTGGACGGACGCCCGATCCCCAGTTCCTCCAGACGCTTGACCAGGCTGGCTTCGGAATAGCGCGGCGGCGGCTGCGTGAAATGCTGGTCCGCCGTCACCTTCTTCTTGGCTGGCGTATCGCCCTCGCTCATCCGCGGCAGCAGCTTGCTGTCGTCATCGTCGCTGTCGTCGCGCCCTTCTTCATACAGCGCCAGGAAGCCGGGGAAGATCACTACCTGTCCCGTCGCGCGCAGCGTATGCGTGCCGGTGGCGTCGTTCATGTCGATGGTCGTGCGTTCCAGCCGCGCCGACGCCATCTGGCTGGCCAGCGCCCGCTTGAACACCAGGTCGTAAAGCCGCGCATGGTCGCCGCTGCCCACCTTGTCGCGCGAAAAATCGGTCGGGCGGATGGCTTCATGCGCTTCCTGCGCATTTTTCGCCTTGGTCTGATAGATGCGCGGCTTGTCCGGCACATAGCCGCCATCATAGCGCTGCGCGATCGCGGCGCGCGCAGCGGAAATGGCGCTATGGTCCATCTGCACGCCGTCGGTCCGCATATAGGTGATCGCGCCATCTTCGTAGAGTTGCTGTGCGATCCGCATCGTATGGCTGGCGGAAAAGCCCAGCTTGCGCGCGGCCTCCTGCTGGATGGTCGATGTCGTGAAGGGCGGCGGCGGGTTGCGGGTGAGCGGTTTTGTCTCGACCTTCTCCACCGTGAAGCGCCCGGCCTCGACATCGGCCTTTGCCGCCATCGCGTCGCCCTCGCGACCGATCGTCAGCCGCTCGATCTTTTCACCCTTCCAGCGGACGAGGCGTGCTGTAAAGGCGGTGCCGTCCTGCTCCATATCGGCGGCGACCGACCAATATTCCTGTGCGGTGAAAGACTCGATTTCCCGCTCCCGCTCCACCACCAGCCGCAGCGCCACCGATTGCACCCGCCCAGCCGACTTGGCGCCGGGCAGCTTGCGCCACAGCACCGGCGACAAAGTGAAGCCCACCAGATAGTCGAGCGCCCGGCGCGCTCGGTAGGCGTCGATCAGATCCTCGTCCAGCGCGCGCGGCTTGGCCATCGCCTCCAGCACCGCCGCCTTGGTGATCGCGTTGAATGTCACCCGGTCCACGACCGCAGGCAATGCCTTCTTGGCGCGCAGTACCTCCTGCACATGCCAGCTGATCGCTTCCCCTTCGCGATCAGGGTCAGTCGCCAGGATCAGGCGCGTCGCCTTCTTGGACGCGTCGGCAATGGCTTTCAGCTGCTTGCCCTTGTCGCCATAATTTTCCCAGGACATGGCAAAGCCGTCGTCCGGGTCCACCGACCCGTCCTTGGCGGGCAGGTCGCGAATATGGCCATAACTGGCGAGGACATGGAAATCGCCGCCCAGATATTTCTCGATGGTCTTCGCCTTGGCCGGCGATTCTACGATGACAAGCTGCATTTAGGCCCCGGAAATAAGTCTCTCACGTATACGCGCGAGTGTGGAAGGCGATGACGGCAAGCGTCAAGCGGGCTGTGCGTAAGGGAGAAGGCGCGCCAACGCCAGTATCTTGTCGATCCGTCCCGGTCGCAGCACCACCTGACCGCGGACCCCCAACTATCCCACTGATGCAAATCAAGTCGGTCGCAAACCGTGCGACTTTTATCGAAGCACGGGGTTCTAGCCCCATCGCCGGAACGCCCCGACCGGCGACATCCCTTATCTAGACAGGAATGACGATGTCCGATTCCAACAGCCATGATATTTCCACGCTCAACGGCCTGATCGCCACCACGCTCGACAGCGCGGACGGCTATACCGAAGCGGCGAAGGACAGCGACCACGGTCGCTTCACCGCGCTCTTCACCAGCCGCGCGGCCGAACGCCGCCAGGTCGTCACCCGTCTCCAGCAGGAAGTGCGCACCCTTGGCGGCAACCCGGAAGATGACGGCACCATTCTGGCCGGTGCCCACCGCCTGTTCCTGAACCTGAAGGCGACGCTCACCGGCAAGGATGACAAGGCCATCATCAACGAGGTCGAGGCCGGCGAGGATCATATCAAGGCCAAATATGAAGATGCGATCGCCGACCGTGAATTGTCCCCGGCGGTCCGCGCCGTGATCGAGCAAAGCTATGTCTCGGTAAAGCAGGGCCATGACGAGATGCGCGATCTCAAGCACAGCATGCAGCATTAATCGCAGCGCATCGGGCGGCGGGGGCGAAAACGCCTTCGCCGCCATGATTTACCGCAAGCTGACCCGTCCCCCTGCCTGCCGCTCCAGCCCGCCAGCCAGTTCCAGTTCCAGCAGCACCGTCTGCACCACCGCAGGTGACAGGCCCGACAGGCGGATCAGTTCGTCGATCGGCACCGACACCGGCCCCAGCAGCCCGATCACCGCCGCCCGCTCCTGCGCCGCGACATCGCTCGACACCGGCGCGCCGATGAAATCGAAGCTGCCCTGCCGCACCATGCGCGGGTCAATGCTGCCCACCGCCTCCAGCACGTCGGCGGCGTTCTGGATCAGGATTGCGCCCTCGCGGATCAATTGATTACAGCCCTGCGCCCGCGGATCGAGCGGCGATCCGGGCACCGCCATCACCTCGCGCCCCGCATCACCCGCCAGCCGCGCGGTAATCAGCGACCCCGACTTGGGCGCCGCCTCCACCACCACTGTCCCCAGCGCGAGTCCCGCGATGATCCGATTGCGCGCCGGGAAATGACGCGCCAGCGGCTGGACGCCGGGTGGATGCTCCGTGACCAGCAGACCGCGCTCCGCCACCTGTGCCTGCAAATCCTTATTCTCCGGCGGAAAGGCGATGTCGATGCCGCTGGCAATGACGCCGATCGTCCCGCTCTCGATCGATCCGCGATGCGCCTCGGTATCGATGCCGCGCGCCAGCCCCGACACCACCACCGCGCCCCGCTGCCCCAGATCTTGCGCCAATGTGCGGGCAAAGCGGCAAGCGGCGGCTGACGCATTGCGCGCGCCGACCATCGCGATGCACTGGCCGCTGGCCAACGCCGTATCGCCCATCAGGATCAGCGCAGGCGGCGCGCCCTCGAACTGGTCGAGCAGGACGGGATAATCGGGATCGCCCATCAACAGATAGCGCGCGCCGAGCGCCCGGCTCTGCGCAATCTCTTTCTCCACCGCGCCCGCATCGGCCACGCTCGCCTTACCGCCGCCCCGCGCCGCGAGATCGGGAATGGCGCGCAACGCCTCCCCCGCCGTGCCGAACCGCGCAAGCAATTGCCGATAGCTGACCGGACCGATCCGGGGAGAACGGATGAGCCGCAGCCGGTCGAACCGCTCGCGCTCGCTCATCAGGCGGACACGCCTTTGGACCCGCCGATCTTGGGTTCTTCGCCCTTGGCAAGCCGCCCGATATTCGCCCGATGCCGCCACAGCACGATCAGCGCCAGCGCAAGGGCGACCGGCACAAGGTCGATCCGCCCGAACGCTCCCATCGCGATGGGCGCACTGACCGCCGCCGCCATCCCGCCGACCGATGACCATTTCGTCCCGAACAGCGCCGCCAGCCACACCGCCGCGAACATGCATCCCGCTGGCCAGAACAGCGCCGTCACCACGCCCATCATCGTCGCCACGCCCTTGCCGCCGGCAAAACGCAGCCACACCGGATAGCAATGGCCGATAAACGCCATCGCCCCCGCCATCGGCCCGCCGCCATCAACCAGCGCCGCGCCGATCAACACCGCCGCCGCGCCCTTGAGCAGATCGAGCAGCAACGTCGCCGCCGCCAGCCCCTTGCGCCCGGTGCGCAGCACATTGGTCGCGCCGATATTGCCCGACCCGATCTGCCGCAGGTCGCCCGCGCCGGTAAAGCGGGTCAGCAGCAGGCCAAAGGGGATGGAGCCGAGCAGATAGCCCAGAACCAGGACAAATGTGGGAAGCAGCCAGGGAGGTGTCATGAAAATCGCCGATAAATGGTGCGCGCGACCATAGCGTGACAGCCGCGCGGGGCAATGCCCAAAGGCTTGATTTGCGCAGTCATGGTCCTACGCTCTCTCCACCCCAGCCGGAGCCGTCCATGACCGACACGCCGCTCGACGCTTTCACCCGCTCCTGGACCAGCATGGCGCTGGCCCCGCAGAAATTATGGCAATCGATCAACAACGGCTGGTCCTTCGGCAATGTGACGATCAACGAGAGCAACAGCAGCGCGCCGCAAACCGAACAGGCAATCCTGGCGCAGGAAAGCTATGGTCGCCAAATCGGCAAATTGCTCGATGCGGTCGACCTGCTTGTAAAAAAGCAGCCGGACTGGAAGCAGACCAAGGCATTTGAAGAGGTCGACAATCTCAAGACGAAGATCGACGGCGTGAAGCACGACTTGGCGATCAAGCGGATAGAGCAGTTGCGCGGCGACCTCGACCTGCTGCGCCTCTCCACCAACGCAGCGGACAAGGCGCAATATGCCGCCTGGATGGTCGCGCTGCGCAAGCTGCTGGACGACATGCCTGACAGCGCGCACTGAAGCCCCGTTGACACGTCGGCCTCCTGCCGCGACACAGCGGCCATGACGGTCGCACCTGACGCTCCCATCCTGTTCTTCGATTCAGGCGTCGGGGGCCTTTCCATCCTCGCCCCGGCGCGCGCCGCGCTCCCCACCGCGCCGATCGTCTACGCCGCCGACAGCGCCGGCTTCCCCTATGGCACGAAGAGCGAGGCGGAAATCGCCGCGCGCGTGCCCGCGCTTCTCGGCCGGCTGGTCGAACGCTATCGTCCGCGTCTCGCCGTCATCGCCTGCAACACCGCCTCCACCATCGCGCTCCAGCATGTCCGCGCCGCGCTCGACATCCCGGTCGTCGGCACGGTCCCCGCGATCAAGCCCGCCGCCTTGCTCTCCAAAAGCCGAGTCTTCGGCGTCCTCGGCACCGACGCCACCGTGCGCCAGCCCTATGTCGACCGGCTCGCGGCCGAACATGGTGCCGATTGCACCGTGCTGCGCTATGGCTCGGCCGCTTTGGTGCAACTGGCCGAAGCCAAGTTGCGCGGCGAGGCGCTCGATCCCGACGTGGCGCGGGATGCGCTGGCGGGCCTGCTCGACCAGCCCGGCGGCGACCGGATGGACATGGTGGTCCTGGCCTGCACCCATTTCCCACTGGTGGAGGCGGAACTCGCCGCCGCCGCCCCGCACCCCATGGGCTTCGTTCATGGCGGCGAGGGCATCGCGCGGCGGATCGCATTCCTTACCCACGGGCAAACATGGCCCACGACAGCCGCGCCAGGTATCGCGGTGTTCACCCGGATCGACGCAAATGTAGACGCGCTACGCCCCGCTCTGGCGGGTTATGGCCTCGATCGGCTGGACGCCCTTTAATGAAGGGGTAGGCCATTTGTCCAATGGCCGATCTGTGTGATCGATATATTGAGGCACCTATCTGCCGACATTGCGAGCGGTTATCGCTGGTAAAGGCGGGGCTGGGCGGTTAAACGCGGCATCGGGCAGAGGAAGGCGCAGCGGCACAACCAGCGCGCGGGCAAACGGGAAGAAGCGTAGTGAACTACAAACACATCTTTTCGCAGGCGATCGACCGGCTTCATGAAGAAGGCCGCTATCGTGTGTTCATCGATATCCTCCGCAATCGCGGCTCCTACCCCAATGCCCGCTGTTTCCATGGCCATAACGGCCCCAAGCCCATCACCGTCTGGTGTTCCAACGACTATCTCGCCATGGGCCAGCATCCCAAGGTCGTCGCCGCGATGGAAGAGGCGCTGCATGATGTTGGCGCCGGTTCCGGCGGCACCCGCAATATCGGCGGCAACACCCATTATCATATCGATCTGGAAGGCGAACTGGCCGATCTGCATGGCAAGGAAGCGGCCCTGCTGTTCACGTCGGGCTATGTCTCGAACGAAGCGACGCTCTCCACCCTTGCCAAGCTGCTGCCCGGCTGCATCATCTTCTCCGACGAACTGAACCACGCCTCGATGATCGCGGGCATCCGCAATTCGGGCTGCGAAAAGCGCGTCTTCCGGCACAATGATGTCGATCATCTGCGCGAATTGCTCGATGCCGAAGACCC
This sequence comes from Pseudomonadota bacterium, assembly GCA_040389985.1. Taxonomy (GTDB): domain Bacteria; phylum Pseudomonadota; class Alphaproteobacteria; order Sphingomonadales; family Sphingomonadaceae; genus Sphingobium. Next base: position 171,295 of record JAZJZH010000009.1, on the reverse strand, counting down.
CGAAGCGCCCAAGCTGATCGCGTTCGAAAGCGTCTATTCGATGGATGGCGACGTCGCCCCGATCGCGGCGATCTGCGACCTGGCTGACGAATATAATGCGCTGACCTATCTGGACGAAGTCCATGCCGTGGGCATGTATGGCGCGCGCGGCGGTGGCATTTCGGAACGGGACGAGGTCGCCGACCGCCTGACCATCATCGAAGGCACGCTGGGCAAGGCGTTCGGCGTTATGGGCGGCTATATCGCCGCCGACCAGATGATCGTCGATGTCATTCGCAGCTATGCGCCCGGCTTCATCTTCACCACCTCGCTCTCGCCGGTGCTGGTCGCGGGCGTATTGGCCAGCGTACGCCACTTGAAGGCATCGAGTGAAGAGCGCGAAGGCCAGCAGGCGTCCGCCGCGTTGCTCAAGCACCTGATGGCGGAGGCCGGCCTGCCGGTCATGCCGTCGGTGACGCACATCGTCCCGCTCATGGTCGGCGACCCGGTCAAGGCCAAGCGGATCAGCGATATCCTGCTCGCCGAATATGGCGCCTATGTGCAGCCGATCAATTATCCCACCGTCCCGCGTGGCACGGAGCGGCTACGCTTTACGCCCGGCCCGGCCCATGATGAACGAATGATGCGCGACTTGGTGTCGGCGCTGGCGGAAATCTGGGATCGGCTGGAACTGGAAAAGACCGCGCGCCAGGCCGCCTGAGTTTAACCGGCACGCTCACCCGGCATCGGCATCGATGATCGCCATTAGCCGATCGAGCGGCTGACCCGGCTTCATCTCCAGCGGCACGTTGGGGTCGCGCGCCGCCAGGGCGCGTGGCAGCCCGGTTCCGCTGTAGATCACGAACGGCACGCCGCGATCGAGCAATTGCAGCGCAACCGGGGTAATATCCCGATCCAGCAGGTTGGCGTCCATCACCGCGCCGGCAACCTTGTTGTCCGCCAGGATGGCCAGCGCTTCGGCAACGCTGGCGAACGGCCCCAGCACGATGCCGCCCAATTCCTCGACATCCTCGGCCATCAGCATCGCAATGATCGGCTCGTCCTCGACGATCAGGATCGACAGTCCAGTGAGCATGGGCACGCCTCCGTAGAGCGGGAGCGCCTGTGTCTCTCAGTCGATGATGCTCGGAACGGGCCATCGATGAGGAGATAACGACATTAATTCAGGTTAGTTGCACAATCAGGCCCATCTAGCGCCCCCATCCGTCGCATAGCAGTAGCCTCGGCATGTTCGAAGTGGAGGTAAAGCTGGTCATACCCGCATAACGCCCACGCGCAGGGCATAGCCGCGATAGAGCGACCGGCAGCTTGGCAACCCGCCGACCGCCTCCGCCGTCCGCTGGACCGCGGGGGCCAGGTCGGCCGGCGGCGACACATGGAATTGCGCCAGCCAACCGAACAGGGCGCGCTTCCACAGCGTCGGCAACTCGTCCTGCTGCCCGAAATCGACAATCTCCAACCGGCCGCCCGGCGCGACGCATCGGGCGGCCTGGGTCAGCGCGTCCTCCCAATCGGGGATCATCGACAGCGCATAGCTGATGAACACCCGGTCGAAGCCGACCCGCCCGAACAGCCCTTGCTGGTCCAAGCCGCAGGCGTCCCCCTGCGCCAGCGTCACGCGATCCGCCAGCCCGGCCTTCGCCACCCCGGCGCGCGCCGTCTCCAGCATCGCTGCGCTGATATCGACGCCATAGAGGCGCGTGCCCGGCCAGGCCCTGCCCACCGCGATCAGGTTGCGCCCGGTGCCGCAGCCAATCTCCAGCACCGCCCCGCCCGGCGGCGGATCGAGATCGGCGATCAGCCGGTCGCGCCCCAGCAGATAATATTTGCGGGTCAGGTCGTAGATATGCCGCTGATAGCGATAGACCCCGTCCATCAGCCCGCCATGGTCGTTCACTGGGCCGACTTCAGCACATAGAGATGAACGCCACCATAGATCGCCGACCGATCGCGCGCCGTATAGTCGCGCGACGCCGCCGCCCGATAGTCCCATAGATCCAGCGCATCGTCCGCCACCCGCCCAGGCAATATGCTGGGTTCACCGGCGGTGCGGAACAACACCCGCGCGCCGGGCTTGGCGGTCCGCGTGATCTGGCCCCAAAGCGCGTTCAACTGCGCGTCGTCCATCCAATCCTGCGCGTCGAGCAGGATATAGCGATCACACGACGCCGCAGGCTGGCTGGCGAGGAAGTCGGTGAAGTTGATGTGCCGCACATCCACGCGGCTCGCCCGCGCCCGCACCGCGTCATGGTTTGCCGCCTGCAAATAGGGCGGCAACGGCCCCTCTCCCCCGGCATAACCACGCCCAAACGCCTGCACCGCGAAATAATTATCCTTGAGGTCGAAATCGCAGGCCAGCTTCTCCAGCCGCGTCTTGAGCACGCTGTCCATCCGCGCGTCACCGGCCAGCGCCTCGAACTGGGCGGGCGGGATGCCGAGACCGAACAGCGACGCCGGCTGGCTGGTCAACCAGCGCACGAAGCCCTTGTCGAAGATCGGCGCCAATTCGCGCTCGAAAATCTCCCGCTGCTCTTCGCGGCTGCGCGCGTCCAGCATCCGCTTGGGATTGACGCCATGCAACCGCGCCAGCAGATGCGCCGCGCCGATGAAGCGGCCAAGCAGGCCATGTTTGTAGATGCCCCGCGCGAACCCGCCGATCCGCCGCCGCCCGATCAGGTCGCGCCCCTCCCAATAACGCCGCGTCGCCTCGTCCAGCTGCGGCGCCACGATGTCGCTATAGGCCGCGACATTGTCCCTGCTGTCCGCCTGCGCAAAGAAGCGGTGAAAGGCGGCGTGGTCCGGCAATGTCCGCGCCGCCGCCAGCTTGAGCTTGTTGAGCGCAATATGCGCGGTGTTGAGGTCGACCGCCGTGATCTTCGCCGGATCGGCCGTCAGATAGCTCAGCACATTGCAGCCGCCCGACGCGATCGTCACGACATGGCTGTCCGGCGTGATCGCCAGCGCCTCCATGTCCACCGCCGGGTCTTCCCATATCTGGGCATAGACCAGCCCGCGAAAAGCGAAGGTGAAGGCGCGCTCCAGCAAGCCTTGCTTCGACAGATGCCGGTGGCGATGCACCGCGTCGGTGATTTTCTGATGACCAGTCTGGTCCGCTGTCGCTGCCATGGTGCGCACTCCTCGCTGCCGGGTCGTTCCGGCGCGCTTAGGGCAATGGCATGTCGCGCGCATGACGGGCGGGTTACGCCATGATGACGGCCTTTGGGGAAACGGCCTTGCGGAACCACGATGCCCTCTCCCATCTTGTGCAACCATGGCCCATTGGATCGAACCCCACCCGACCGGAATCTATGTTCGTCCCGCCGATGCCTGGATCGATCCGTCGCTGCCGCAGGAGCGCGCGCTGGTAACGCATGGCCATGCCGACCATGCGCGTGGCGGCCATGGCCATGTCTGGGCCACGCGGGAAACGCTGGCGATCATGGCCCTGCGCTACGGCACCGCCAGCGGCACCGCAGTTGGCTATGGCGAGGAAGTCCGCATGGGCGGCGTCGCGATCCGCTATGTCCCCGCCGGTCATGTGCTTGGATCGGCGCAGATCGTGCTGGAGCATGGCGGCGAGCGGGTGGTGGTGACGGGCGATTACAAGCGCCGCCCCGACCCGACGTGCTTGCCGTTCGAGCCGGTCCCGTGCGACATCTTCGTGACGGAGGCGACCTTCGGCCTGCCCGTCTTCCGCCACCCCGACACCGGCAGCGAGATGGACCGGCTGCTCGCCGCGCTCCACGCCAACCCGGACCGCTGCGTGCTGGTCGGCGCCTATGCGCTGGGGAAGGCGCAGCGCGTCATTTGCGAACTGCGCGCGCGCGGCCATCATGACCCCATCTACATCCATGGCGCGATGGAGCGGATGTGCGCCCTCTATGAAGAGTTCGGCGTCGCCATGGGCGAACTGCGCCCCGCGACCGGCGTCGCGGCGAAGGACATGCGCGGCCACATCATCGTCTCGCCGCCCTCCGCGCTCAACGACCGCTGGAGCCGCCGCCTGCCCGATCCGATTACTGCCATGGCGTCGGGATGGATGCGCGTGCGCCAGCGCGCGCGACAGAAGAATGTCGAACTGCCCCTCGTCATTTCCGACCATGCCGACTGGGACGAACTGACCGACACGATACGCGAAGTCGCGCCGACCGAAACCTGGATCACCCATGGGCGCGAGGAAGCCCTGCTCCATTGGTGCATGACCCATCAGATCCGCGCGCGGGCGCTTGCCATGGTGGGACGCGAAGATGAGGATGAAGGGTGATGGACAAACGCACAGCATCCGTTCGTTTCGAGCGCAGTCGAGAAACGCTTGAGCCGCCCTATCCGCTTCTCGACTGCGCTCGAAACGAACGGAACTAGTCGATGCGCGCTTTCTCCCAACTCCTCGACGGCCTCGTCTACACCCGCTCGCGCAACGCGAAGCTGAACCTGATCGCCGCCTATATGCGCGACGCGCCGGCCGCGGATCGCGGCTGGGCGCTCGCCGCGCTCACCGGCAATCTGGACCTGAAAGCCGTGAAATCCTCCGCCATCGGCGAAATGATCCGTGCCCGCACCGATCCCGTCCTCTATGAAATGAGCCGCGATTATGTCGGCGACCTTGCCGAAACCGTCGCCCTGCTCTGGCCCAAGCGGGAGGAGCAACCCGCCGAACTGGACGACGGCTCGCTCAGCCTGTCCGCCGTGATCGACCGCCTCCATGGGGTCAGCCGCGCCGCCGCGCCCGACGCGCTCGCGCAGATGATGGATCATCTCGACTCCTCCGGCCGTTTCGCCCTGCTGAAACTTGCCACCGGCGGGCTTCGCGTCGGCATTTCCGCCCGCCTCGCCAAAACCGGCTTCGCCCAAGGCTTCGGCCTGGACGTCGATGATGTGGAGCAGGTCTGGCACGCCCTCGCCCCGCCCTATGCCGAACTGTTCGACTGGGCCGAAGGCCGCACCGGCCGCCCGGACCCCGAAGGCACGCCCTATTTCCGCCCCTTCATGCTCGCTCATCCGCTGGAGGCCGACAGCGTCGACTTGGCTGACTATGCCGCCGAATGGAAATGGGACGGCATCCGCATCCAGATCGTCGGCACCGGGAGCGAAACCCGCCTCTACAGCCGAACCGGAGACGATATTTCCGGCAGCTTTCCCGAGATCGCCGCCGCCTTCACCGGCCACGCAGTCCTCGACGGCGAACTACTGGTGAAGGGCGAGGTGCAGGGCGCGGCCGAACATGGCGGCGCGGCGGCCAGCTTCAACGCCCTGCAACAGCGCCTGGGCCGCAAAGCGGTCAGCGCCAAGATGATGGACGAATATCCCGCCTTCGTCCGCCTCTATGACCTGCTGATCGAAGGCGACACGGACCTGCGCGCATTGCCCTGGACCGATCGCCGCGCCCGGCTGGAAGCCTTCATGCCTGGCCTCGACCCCGACCGCTTCGACCTGTCCGCCATCATCGACGCCCCCGATTTCGAGGCCTTGGCCGACATCCGCGCCGGCGCGCGCGACGCGGCGATCGAGGGGGTCATGCTCAAGCGCCGCGACAGCCCCTATGTCGCCGGGCGCAAGGCCGCGCTATGGTATAAGTGGAAACGCGATCCGCTGACCGCCGATTGCGTGATGATGTACGCCCAGCGCGGCCACGGCAAACGCTCGTCTTTCTATTCGGACTATACGTTCGGCTGCTGGACGGATGACGGCGAACTGCATCCGGTGGGAAAGGCCTATAGCGGCTTCACCGACGAAGAACTGAAATGGCTAGACCGCTTCGTCCGCCAGAACACGGTCGCCCGCTTCGGCCCGGTGCGCGAGGTAGAAAAGACGCTGGTGCTGGAGGTGGCGTTCGACTCCATCCACGACAGCAAGCGCCACAAATCCGGCCTCGCCATGCGCTTCCCCCGCATCGCCCGGATCAGAAAGGATAAGCCAGCGGCGGAGGCGGATACGGTGGAGGGATTGAAGAAGTTGATCAGTTAACCCAGGTTTGTTGGAAGGGAGAACGACCATGTCCTATACCGGAAGCTGCCATTGCGGTGCCGTCACTTTCACCGTCGCGGCGGACGCGCCGACCGAAGCGATGACCTGCAACTGCTCCCACTGCAGCCGCAAGGGGATGGTCCTGACGTTCGTCCCCGCCGACCAGTTCAGCCTGGAGAGCGGCGGGGACCAACTGACCGACTATCTCTTCTACAAACACGCCATCACGCATCAATTCTGCAAGACATGCGGCACGGAAGCCTTTGCGCTCGGCAAGTCACCGCAGGGCGATATGCGCGCGATCAACTTGCGTTGCGTGCCGTCGATCGACATCGACGCATTGCCGATTCAAAAGGTCGATGGCGCCAGCTTCTAAGCGCAAAACAAACGGGCCGACGGCAAGGGGTGTAGCCGTCGGCCCGTCGGCCGTCACATCATGACCACGAGGTCAGGGGACAACTGGGGTCAGGGCATCAGCACCGTGTCGATGACGTGAATGACGCCGTTGGACTGGTTGACGTCCGCGATCGTGACCTTCGATTTGCCGCCCTTGGCGTCCTGCAAATACACCGACGATCCTTCAACCCAGGCGGTCAGCGGCTCGCCCTGAACGGTCGTCAGCGTCGCCTTCCCGCCAGCGGCCTTCGCCTGCGCCACCAGATCGGCAGCGCTCAGCTTGCCGGCCACCACATGATAGGTCAGGATTTTCGTCAGCGTGTCCTTGTTCTCAGGCTTCACCAGCGTCTCGACCGTACCGGCAGGCAGCTTGGCGAAGGCCGCATTCGTCGGTGCGAATACGGTGAACGGGCCAGCGCTTTTCAACGTATCGACAAGACCCGCGGCCTTGACCGCTGCGACCAGCGTGGTGTGGTCCTTGGAATTGACCGCGTTGTCGACGATATCCTTCGTCGGATACATCGCCGCGCCGCCGACCATCGGGTTTTTGGCCATCTGTGCATTGGCGATTGCGCCGCCGCTGGCAGTCAACAAAACGCTGGCGATCGCGATCGTCATGGGGGTGAATTTCATCGGAGCATCCTTCTACCATCTTGGCATCCCAAGAGTGTCGGGATGCGGCGGAGATACGTCTGGGCGCGGTCAATGGATGCAGGCATGACCTAAAGGGCAGAGGAGAAGGCGGCGCGATCCTACTGCGTCTTTGCTCTGTCACGCGACGTCCCTATATGGGCGCTTTCGCGCGTCCGGCGCGACCATAAGGATGGAGCAGTTGAATTGAGCAAGGTTCTGGTCATCGGCGCAGGCGGCGTCGGGTCTGTCGCGGTTCACAAGATGGCGATGAATCCCGATATTTTCAGCCATATCACCCTCGCCAGCCGCCGCCTCATCAGCTGCCAGAAAGTCGCCGAATCGGTGAAGGCGCTGACCGGCGCGACCATCGACGTGGCGCAGGTCGATGCCGACAATGTCGCAGAAACGATCGCGCTGATCGAGAAGGTCCAGCCCAAGCTGGTCGTGAACCTCGCTCTCCCCTATCAGGATCTGGCGATCATGGACGCCTGCCTGGCGACCAAAACCGACTATCTCGACACCGCCAATTACGAACCGCGCGACACGCCTAAGTTCGAATATAGCTGGCAGTGGGCCTATCAGGAACGCTTCAAGGAAGCCGGCATCATGGCGCTGCTGGGGTCTGGCTTCGACCCTGGCGTTACCAGCGTCTTTGCCTCCTACATCAAGAAGCATCTGCTCGACACCATCGACACGCTCGACATTCTCGACTGTAATGGCGGCGACCATGGCCAGCATTTCGCCACCAACTTCAACCCGGAAATCAACATCCGCGAAGTGACCGCGCCGTCACGCCACTGGGCGAATGGCGAGTGGGTCGAAGGACCTGCCTTGAGCCACAAGCAGACGTTCGATTTCGACCAGGTAGGCCCGAAGAATATGTACCTCATGTACCATGAGGAACTGGAAAGCCTCGCGAAATTCTATCCAGAAATCAAGCGTATCCGCTTCTGGATGACCTTTGGCGACGCCTATCTGAAGCATCTCGAAGTGCTTCAGAATGTCGGCATGACCCGGATCGACCCGGTCATCTATAATGGCCAGGAAATCATCCCGCTTCAGTTCCTGAAAGCCGTGCTGCCCGAACCGTCCAGCCTGGGTTCCACGACCAAGGGCAAGACCAACATCGGCGACATTGCCACCGGCCAGAAGGACGGCGTCGAAAAAACCGTCTATGTCTATCAAATCTGCGACCATGAGGAAGCCTATGCCGAAACCGGCAACCAGGCGGTCAGCTACACCACCGGCGTCCCCGCGATGATCGGCGCGGCGCTGATGCTGACCGGTGCGTGGAAAGGGGAAGGCGTGTTCAACATCGAACAGTTCGATCCCGATCCCTTCATGGACATGCTGAACAAGCACGGCCTGCCCTGGCAGGTGAAGGAACTGGACGCGCCGCTGGCGTTCTGACGACTTTAGTCGTCACCCCAGCGAAGGCTGGGGTCTCGTGCGGCGTCGCCGTGCCCTCTCGCCTGAGACCCCAGCCTTCGCTGGGGTGACGGAGCTATTGTTATGGAAACCCGCGCCGGCGATCCCGCCGCTTTCGCCCGCTTCGACCTCTACCGCGTCCCCTCGCCCGCCTTCGTGGTGGATGAGGCCGCGGTGCGCCGCAACCTCGCCGTCCTGCGCGACATAGGCGACCGCGCCGGGATCAAGGTGCTGGGCGCGCTCAAGGCCTTCTCCATGTGGTCGCTTGGCGGCGTGTTGGGCGAATATCTGGACGGCGTCTGCGCATCGGGCATCTATGAAGCCCGCCTCGGCCGCGAGGAATATCAGGGCGAAGTCGCGACCTATTGCGCTGCCTACAAGCCCGATGACCTGGCCGAAATCCTCAAGATTTCCGATCATGTCATCTTCAACAGCCCCGGCCAGATCGCGCGGCTGAAGCTCGTCATCGACGCCGCTCGCGCCGACGGCCACATCTTCGACATCGGCCTGCGCCTTAACCCCCTCCACCCGGAGGGGGAAGTGCCCAAATATGACCCGTCGCAGCCGCATAGCCGCCTCGGCTTCCCCGTGAACCAATTGCGCCCGGAACATCTGGAGGGGGTCGACGGCCTGCACATCCATAATCTGTGCGAACAGGATTTCGCGCCGCTGGCCCGCACCTGGGCCGCGATCGAACCCTATGTCATGCCCCATGTCGCTGGCCTGAAATGGCTGAATTTCGGCGGCGGCCACCACGTCACCCGCGCCGATTACCAGATCGACGATCTCATCGCCTTCCTCCAGCGGATCAAGGCGCAGACCGGCCTTACCCTCTACATCGAACCGGGTGAGGCGATGGCGCTGGATGCTGGCATCCTCATCGGCGAAATCCTTGATGTGATCGACAACGGGATGCCTGTCGCCATCACCGATATCAGCGCCACCTGCCACATGCCCGACGTGATCGAGGCGCCCTATCGCCCCGCCATGCTGCATGAGCCGGCGGAAGGCCCGCTCACCCGTCTCGGCGGCCCCTCCTGCCTTGCGGGCGACATTATCGGCGACTATCGAATCCCCGGCGGCGCGGAACCGGGCGCCCGCATCGCCTTTCTCGATCAGGCCCATTATTCGATGGTGAAGACCAACACCTTCAACGGCGTCCCCCTGCCGGCCATCTGGCTGTGGCACTCGGAAACGGACGAACTGAAGGAAGTCCGGTCCTTTTCCTACAGCGATTTCAAGGCTCGCCTCTCCTGACGCACGTTTCGTAGCGGGCGGCGCAACAAAATTTTCACATGCGCTTTACAGGGGGGACCCCTCCGCATATAGCGGCCGTCCGCTGCCCCATGGGACTTCCACCGCAAGGCAGCTTCTTCGCCCATGAACGACACTGGAGGTCCCTTGAATTGCACAAGCATCCTAGCGCGCTGGGGGTAGCAACCGCCCTCAAACCGGCAGCACCGGTAACGCTGATTCGTCCTGAAGCCGCTGCTCGGGCCGCCCGATTCTTCGTTGAGAAGTTTCCGGGTCGCTCGCTCTATGCGGTCAAGGCGAACCCCTCGCCCGATTTGCTTCGGACGTTGTGGGACGGCGGGATCACGCATTATGACGTCGCCTCCATTGCCGAGGTCCGCCTTGTTGCGGAAACGCTGCCGGACGCCAAACTGTGCTTCATGCATCCCGTGAAGGCCGAAGAAGCGATCTTCGAGGCCTATCACAGCCATGGCGTGCGCACCTTCTCGCTCGACACGATCGACGAGCTGGAAAAGATCATGCGCGCTTGCCGCGACGCCACCGATCTGGAGCTGTGCGTGCGTCTGCGCGTGTCGTCCGAACATTCGGAACTCAGCCTTGCGTCCAAATTCGGCGCAGAACTGGGCGAAACTCGCGAACTGCTGATGGCCACCCGCCAGGCCGCCGATGCGCTTGGCATCTGCTTCCATGTCGGCAGCCAGGCGATGAGCCCGCGCGCCTATAGCGACGCGATCGAGCGTGTCCGCGCCGCGATCGTCGATGCGGCGGTAACGGTCGACATCATAGATGTCGGCGGTGGCTTCCCGTCCATCTATCCGGGCATGGAGCCGGTCGCGCTCGAAAATTATTTCGAAGCGATCCATCGCGGTTTCGAGAGCCTGCCTGTAAGCTATTCGTCGGAACTGTGGTGCGAACCCGGCCGCGCGCTGTCGGCGGAATATAGCTCGATCATCGTGCGGGTGGAGCGCCGTCGCGGCACTGAACTCTACATCACCGACGGCGCCTATGGCGCGCTGTTCGATGCCGCGCATATTGGCTGGCGCTTCCCCGTCGCCCTGCTGCGGGAAGACGAGAGCGAGGAGGAACTGACCGCCTTCTCTTTCTACGGCCCGACCTGCGACGACATGGACCATATGGTCGGTCCGTTCATGCTCCCGGCGGACGTCGGCGTGGGCGACTATATCGAAATCGGTATGCTCGGCGCCTATGGCGCGGCGATGCGGACCGGCTTCAACGGCTTCACCTCGGAAGCGACGATCGAAGTGGCGGACGAGCCGATGGCCAGCCTCTATACCGAAGTCATGCCCGTGCGCCGTCGCTCGAATGTCATCAAGCTGGGCTAAACCGAATCCGGTTCCCCGGAGAGGATGCCTGTTCCCGGCCGACCATGAGCCGGGACACAAAAAACTGAAAAACCCTCGCCGCGCCCCCCCTGCGGCGAGGGTTTTTTATCTGCGAAAGATGCCGACCATCTCGACATGGGTGGTCCAGCGGAACTGACCCACTGGCTTCACACTATCGAGCCGATAGCCCGCCGCCGTCAGATGCGCCGCATCCCGCGCGAAACTCGCCGGATTGCAGGACACATAGGCAATCACCGGCACGCTTGATGCCGCCAGTTGCAACACCTGCTCCCGCGCGCCCGCCCGCGGCGGATCGAGGATCACCGCGGCAAAGCGATTAAGCTCTTCCGGCGTCAGCGGTCGCCGGAACAGATCGCGATGATCCGCCGCCAGCCGCCGCTGCGCCCGCCCCGCCGCCAGCTTCAACGCCAAAATCGCATCGCGTGCGCCCTCACCGGCATAGACCGGCCGCCCGTCGCCCAGCGCCAGCGCAAACGTGCCAAGACCCGCGAAGAGATCGGCGACCGCCCCCGTCTCCGGCAGCGCATCGCGCACCTCCCCGACCAGCGCGGCCTCGCCATCGGGCGTCGCCTGCAAAAAGGCGAAGGGCGGAAAGCCGACCGAAACTCCGCCAAAACGGATCGTCGCCGTTTCCGGCTCCCAGCGCGTCTGCGCGCCGTCGCCCTCGTCGATGGTCAGCCGCGCCAGGCCATGCGTCCGCGCGAAATCGCCCAGCGCTTCATCCGCCGCCAGCCCCTCGACCTTCACGCCTTCCAGCAGCAGGTCGACGCCCTGATCGATCAGCGACATCTTCACATGCGCGGCGCGCTTGTCGGGCAGAATCGTCGCCAAAAGCCCCCGCAGCGGCGCTACCAGCGCAAACAGCCGCGGGTCGAGCACCGCACACATCTCCAGGTCGATCAGCCGGTGGCTGCCCTCCTCGGCAAATCCGATGGTAACGCGCTTGCCCGCCCGCGCGGCCCGCAAAGCCGCCCGCCGCCGCGTCATCGGCGGGGAGATGTGCGGCGGCAGCACGGTAGCGGGCACCACACCCTGCCCCGCCAAAGCGCCGACCACCCGCGCCGTCACGAAATCGGCATAGCTTTCATCGTCCAGTTGCTGGATCTGGCACCCGCCACAGGCCGGAAAATGGATGCAGGGTGGATCGACATGATGCGGCCCCGTTATCACAAAGCCGTCGGGGCCGATCCGGTCGCCCGGCGCGGTCAGCGGGAAATGGCGGCCGTCGGCCGTGATGCCGTCGCCCTTGGCGGCGATGCGGATGATGATGCCGGAATCGGTTGCTTCGTCGGTGTCTGTCACAATCGCGCGGCGATAGCCGCTGGCAGGCTCTCAAGCAAATCATCCGCGACAAAGGCCGCCCCGGCCCGCCGCGCCGCATCGCCATGCAGCCACACCGCCTCGCACGCCGCCCGGAACGGATCGCCCGTCACCGCCAGCCGCCCGGCGCAAAGCCCCGCCAGCACGTCTCCGGTCCCGGCGGTCGATAGCCAGGGCGACGCGCCCGACGCCACCGCCGCCCGCCCGTCCGGCGCCGCGATCACGCTGTCCGCGCCCTTATACACCACGACCGCACCCAATCTGCGCGCCGCCGCCAATGCGCGATCGATCTTGCTGCCGGGCAAGTCGCCGAACAGCCGCTGAAACTCGCCCTCATGCGGCGTCACGATCGCGGGTGAAGGCAAATCACCCAATCCCTTTTCCGCAAGTAACCACAGGGCATCGGCATCGGCGACCATCGGAACGCCTGCCGTGGCGGCGGCGGCCAGCCTCTCCCAAGCTGCATGGTCGCGGCCAAGTCCGGGGCCGACCAGAATCGCCTTGGCGCGACTGAAATCCAAAGAAGCCTGTTGCACGATCGCATGGCTCATGCGCGGAACCGGTCCATGGGCGAGCAATCTGACATAGCCCGCTCCCGACCGCGCCGCCGCTTCGGCTGACAGGCAACTGGCCCCTATCATTTCCCCGCCGACCACCGCCACCAGCCCGCGCGTATATTTATGCGCCTGCGCAACTGGCGCAGACAATAAAGGCGCACCCAACCGATGCACCGCGCTCGGCACCGCGATGCCGATGTCCGCCAGCACCATACGCCCGATATGCCCCGCCGCCGGCTGCAATAGATGGGCGGGCTTATACGCCCCCAAGGCGATACAGGTGCCAAAGCGCGGCACGGCGGACAGGATCGCACCGCTGTCGCTATCGACCCCGCTCGGCAGATCGACGGCATGGCTAATCGCCGCCACCCCGGCCAGAGCGCACAACCGCGCCGCCACCGCGTCATCCACCCCGCGCGTCAATCCCGTGCCGAACAGCGCATCGACCAGTTGCGTTGCCGGCGCAGCGCGCATCATATCCTCGACCGGCCCGCCCCATGCCGCCCGCGCCCGCTGGCTCGATCCAGTCCGGCTCTCGCCCAAGGCCGCCACCCGCACCGGCACCCCGCGGTCGCGCAACAGCCGCGCTATCACATAGCCGTCGCCACCATTATTGCCTGGCCCGCACAGAACCAGCATGTCGCGTCGATGCCCGGCCCGCCAGATGATCGCCGCCGCCGCCGCGCCAGCCGTCTCCATCAGGCCATATTCGTCGATCCCCGCATCGAAAGCCGCCTGCTCCGCCGCGCGCATCTGCGCCGCCGTCAGGATCGGCCCGCCGGTCATCGCCCGGAACCGGCCATCCGCGCCGGCAGCCGATAGCGATCATCGCCCGCGACCACCTCTATCCGCTTGTCGTCCAATATGCTGATCTTGGCCGCCTCCGCGCCATCGGCAGCCGCCAGCCCGCGCCCGTCCGCCAACACGCGAAAGCGCCGGAAACCGCCATCGGGATGCCGCAACGTCAGCATCTCGCCCACGCGCTCGACCAGGCAGTCGCGCGCCCACTCCCCCGACCCCGCTAAAGCGCAATCCGCCTTGCCATCATCGACCGGCGCAGCATCCGCCGCAGCGGCAGCGTTATCGCGTGAAGACGCGGCCTCGCCCCCACACCCCGCCAACAGCGCCAGCGCCGCCAGCCCCATCCCGACCCGTATCATGCCAATCGGCTCCTGCATGCCAGCACCACCGGTCCCAATATCGCCGCGAACCGCGCCTGCCCGGCGTGATCGCCGACCAGATCCTGCCGAATCTCCACGCCCAGATAGGGGATGCCATTGGCTTCGGCATGGCGGTTCATCGTCGCATTCAGCACTGTCCCGGCATAGGGCAACTGGTCCCCGACCATCAGCCCCGCCGCCTCCAGCAAAGGAATGGCGATCCGCGCGGCGCGATCGTCCTGATTATACAGCACCCCGATATCCCACGGCCGCTGCTGCCCCGGATCGCTCGCCAATTGCGGCGTGAAACTATGGACCGACAGGATGAAGGGCGACGTCATGCCCGCCAGCAGCGTCTCCACCCGATGATGATAGGGATGGTGGAATCGCATCATGCGCGCACCCAGATCCGCGTCGCGATTGCCGGGGATCGCATGGCCATCGCTCATCACAGGCAACAGCCCCGGCGCATCCTCCTCGCGGTTGAGGTCGATCACCAGCCGCGACACGCCGCCCAATATCGCGGTCGCGCCCAACTGCCCGGCCAGCAGCCGGCTGACCTCCGCCACGCCGATATCGATCGCGATATGCTCGCGCAACAACGCCGGGTCGATGCCCAGGTCGATATCGTGCGGCACATTCGCGGACGCATGATCGCCCACGATCAGCAGGTCCAGCCCGCCGCCGTCAATCTGGCTATAGGCTTCGCTCATGCGCGCCTGATCCGCGTTTCCATCGTCCACCAACCCCGGTGCGCCTGCCGCACCGCCCGCGCCGCGGCCGCCAGGGCGCGGTCGCTCCGAAACAACGCGAAACAGGTCGCGCCCGATCCCGACATGCGCGCCAGCAGCACATCCTCCTGCGCCGACAGCATCGCCAGCGCATCGCCAATCACCGGCGCGATCGCCAGCGCAGGCGTTTCTAGATCATTACGCCCCATAGCGCGCAACACCGCCAGGCTGGAGCCGTCCAACGGCCCGCGATCGATCCGGTCCCATCCGGCGAATATCTGCGCAGTCGACACCCCGACACCCGGATTGACCAGCAGCATCGGGCACTCTTCCAGCCCCTCGACCGCATAACGCGCCAGCCTTTCGCCGCGCCCCCCGACCATCTGCGTCACGCTGGCCACACAGGCCGGCACGTCCGATCCCAGGTCCAGCGCCAGCCCCGCCAACTCCCCGTCATCGATCCGCACATCCCACAGCCGCGCCAGCAACCGCAGCGTCGCCGCCGCATCCGCCGATCCACCGCCGATGCCGGACGCCACCGGCAGATTCTTGGTCAGCCGGATCGCCGCCCCGCGTTGCTCGCCCAGATAGGCCTGCAACGCCCGCGCCGCCCGCACCACCAGATTGTCCGCGCCCGCGTCCAGCGTCGCCCCGAACGGCCCGTCGATCACCAGGTCGATCGCGCCATCGTCGCTCGCCCATCCCTGCAAGTGATCGCCATTTTCTGCAAAGACGAACAGGCTCTCCAACGCATGATAGCCATCGTCCCGGCGCGCCCGCACATGCAGGGCGACATTGACCTTGGCATAGGCGATCTCGGTGACAGGCATCGTCAACGTCTCACCATCCAGCCCAGCGTCAGGGTGCGGCATATTCGGGCCTTATCCCCATTGTACGCTTCGCCGCCAGCCGCGTGGCCACATCGCCCTCGGCAAAGACCGACGCCGCGGCCCAGGCGTAGCGCGCTTCATACCGCCGCCCCGCAACCCACAACGCATCGCCCAGATGCTCGTTAATCGTGCTGTCGGTCGGCGCCGCCGCCGCCGCGCGCTCCAATACCGGCACCGCCGCATCGACATTACCCGTCACGAACTGCGCCCAGCCAAGCGAATCGGTGATCGATGCATCCTGCGGCTTCAACGCGCTCGCCTTCTTCAGCAATTCCAGCGCCGCTGCGACATTCTGCCGCCGCTCGATCTGCGCATAACCCAGATAATTGAGGATCACCGGCTCATTGGGGGCCATCTTCGCCGCCCGCTCCAGCACCGCACGCGCCTCGTCCCATCTTTTGCCCTGTTCCAGCGCGCTGCCCTCGAACAGCAGCAGCGTCCAGGGCAGTTGATCGTCCGCATAGCCCGCCTGCGCCGCCCGGAACGCCGCCGCAGCGCCATCGAAATCGTCGCGCTGCGCCAGCAAACGCCCCAGCCGCACCTGCCGCTCCGCCTCCGCGCCCGGCTCCGCCGCCTGCGCGCGGGCCAGCGCCAGCGCGCCGTCCATGTCGCCCGCCGCCGCCAGCGCGTCGATCAACTCGGCCTGCGCAAGCGCCCCATACCAGCCGCTGGCCGGCACTTTCCCCGCTTCGGCAACCCCACCCGCCGCATGACCCTGCGCCGTCAGCAATCGGGCCGCGACGATATGGATTTCCGGGCCGGCGGGATCGGCGAAAGTGGCGATCCGCGCCAGCCGAAGCCCCAATGTCGAACTGCCCGAATCGGACGACACATCGACCGCCAGCCGCGCCAGCAACCGCGCAAAGCCCTGCGCCGGCGTCGTCGCAGCCCCGGCCGCTTTCAGCCCCTTACCCTTTTCAATGTCGGCCCGCGCCTGCGCGAAACTGGCGCTGCCCACCGGCAACAGGGTCAAGGCTTCCGTCTTCGCGCCGCGCGCCGCAAATTGCCCGGCAAAGGCCAGCCGCAACGCCGCGCCATCGCCGCTGCGCACCGCCAATGCCCGTCGCGCAGCGGGCGCCGCCGTCGTCAGGTCGCCCCGCGCCAGCGCCTGTAACGCGGCATGTTCATCGGCATAGCGCAGCCCCAACGCCGCGAACCGATCCTTCCCGTCGATCACCGGCGGCGCATATTGCCCCTCGCCCAGCGATATCCAGCTACGAATGATGGGCGTCAGAAAGGCGAAATTGCCTTCCTCCAGCATCCGGTCGGTCAATGTCCGCGCATCGGCCCAATCCCTGGCCGCCAACGCCTCCCCGATCAGCAGCAGCGTGCCGTCGCGCGGCAGCGATCCCGCCCCGTCTAGTAATGCCGCCGACTGCCGCGCCAGCAGTCGGTCCCCGCTCTCCAACGCCTGCACATAGGATCGCCGGGCAATCTCGATCCGCGCCGGGTCTTGCTTCAGCGCCTCGCGATAGCTGGCCACCGCCAGCCCCAGCGCACCGTCCCCATCCGCCATCCGCGCCCGCGCATAGGCGTGAAGCGCGCCATTTCTAACCATGGCGGGATCGACCGACGCCCCCGCCATGGTCGGAACCACCGCCGGGGTCGTCAGCATCAATAACAGGGTCAGGCGCTTACATGTTCGGATAATTCGGTCCTCCGCCGCCTTCGGGTACGACCCAGTTGATATTCTGGGTCGGGTCCTTGATGTCGCACGTCTTGCAGTGGACGCAATTTTGCGCGTTGATCTGAAAGCGGGGATTGCCCTCTTCCTGGCCGACCACTTCATAAACGCCTGCGGGACAGTAACGCTGCGCCGGCTCGTCATAAAGGGGAAGATTGTAGCTGATCGGGATCGCCGGATCTTTCAGCTGCAAATGGACCGGCTGGTCCTCCTCATGGTTGGTGTTCGACAGGAATACCGACGACAGCCGGTCGAAGCTCACCACGCCATCGGGCTTGGGATAGGCGATCTTCGCGCAGGCGTCCTTGGGCCAGATCTTCTCATTATCGGCCTTGTGCTTCATCGTGAAGGGCAAGCCGATCTTGAGCGTCCGCATCCACATGTCGATGCCCGCCAGCAGCGTGCCGATCGTCCCGCCGAACTTGGACAACAGCGGTTCCGCATTCTTAACCAGCTTCAACTCGTCCGCGATCCAGCTCGACCGCAGGCGCAGCTCATAATCGTCCAGCACATCGCGCGCGCGCTCATTCTGGATCGCCTCGAACGCCGCCTCGGCCGCCAGCATGCCCGACTTCATCGCCGTATGCGTGCCCTTGATCCGGGGCACGTTCACGAACCCTGCCGAACAACCGATCAGAGCGCCGCCGGGGAAGACCAGCTTGGGGATCGACTGCCAGCCGCCCTCGTTGATCGCCCGCGCCCCATAAGACACGCGGCGACCGCCTTCCAGGAACTTGCGGATCTCGGGGTGCTGCTTCCAGCGCTGGAACTCTTCGAACGGATAGAGATGCGGGTTACGATAGCCCAGCCCCACCACAAAGCCCAACGCCACCTGCCCATTGGCCTGGTGATAGAGGAAGCCGCCGCCATAGGCATCCGTCAGTGGCCAGCCCTGCGAATGGATGACCAGCCCCGGCTGATGCATCGCGGGATCGATGTCCCACAATTCCTTCATGCCCAGGCCATAGACCTGCGGTTCGCTGTCGGCGTCCAGCGCAAACTGGCGCTTCAGGATCTTGGTCAGGTGGCCGCGCGCGCCTTCGGCGAAGAAGGTATATTTCGCATGCAGCTCCAGGCCGGGCTGGTAGTCGCCCTTATGTTCGCCCTCGCGGTCCACGCCCATGTCGCCGGTCGCCACGCCCTTCACGCTGCCATCCTCGTTATAGAGGATTTCGGCGGCCGCGAAACCGGGGAATATCTCGACGCCCAGCGCTTCGGCCTGTTCGCCCAGCCAGCGGCACAAATTGCCCAGCGATCCGGTATAGGTGCCCTTATTGTGCATCCAGCCCGGCGTCATGATGTGCGGCATGGCGATCTTGCCGGTCTTGGTCAGGAACCAATGCTGGTTGTCGGTCACCGGCACGTCGGCAAGGCTACAGCCCTGCGTCCGCCAATCGGGCAGCAGTTCGTCCAGCGCCTTGGGGTCGATCACCGCGCCGGACAGGATATGGGCACCGATTTCGGACCCTTTTTCCAGCACGCAAACCGCCAGTTCCTGACCCGTATCATTCGCCAATTGCTTCAACCGGATGGCCGCCGACAGACCGGCTGGCCCGCCACCGACGATCACGATGTCATAGGGCATCGATTCCCGTTCGCTCATTCATCCCTCCATCGGGCGACCGGCGGGCTGCACCCCGTCCTCTCCAATCGCCGCATTAGTCCAACACTTTACCACCCAAGGCGATGAAGCACCTTGACCCCCTCGTCAACCTCTGGCCCTAACTGTTCGTGATGCGGGGATTATTGCAGGATGATGCGGCGACCGCCGACGCCTATCTGGCGTGGTGGCAGCTTGCAGGCGTGGATAGCGCCATAGGCGAATCGCCGGTTAACTGGCTGCGCCCGGTCGCCGCGGGTGCCGCCACGATGACGGCGGCCGCGATCGCCGCGCCTGTGGTGGAGAAACCGCGAACGCTCGAATCGTTCCTTGAATGGCTCGCCCATGATCCTGCCCAGCCCGAACGCCGCTGGGCCGGCGCACAGATTGCGCCGACTGGCCCGGCGCAGGCGGCGCTGATGGTCGTCACCGACCTGCCCGATCCTGCCGATATTGGCGAGGGCCGCCTGCTGGCTGATCGCGCCGGAATGCTCTTCGACGCGATGCTGCGGGCGATCGGGCTTGACCGCGACGCCATTCATCTCGCCTCGCTCTTCACCGCCCGTCCGCCCGGTGGCATGGTGGAGGCGTCGGACCTGGCCCATGCGGCCGACCGGATGCGCACCCATGTCGCACTGGCCCAGCCGCACCGCCTGCTGCTGATCGGCGACCGGACGATCCGTGCGCTAATGCCGACGGACGGCGGCGCGTCACCGGATAGTTTACGCCAATTTAATCATGATGGCGGCATCGTGTCCGCTATCGCCACATTCCACCCCCGGCTGCTGCTGACCCAGCCCGCGGCCAAGGCGGAATGTTGGCGCACCCTGCAAAGCCTGATCGAGGAAACCCGTCCGTGATTCGCGCAGCGACCCAAATGTCCCGTTTCGCCCTGATCGCCATGGGGCTGGCCGCCGCGCTTCCCGCCAGGGCCGACACCGCCCCCGTCCTGCCGACCCTCGCCACCGAAACCTCGCCCTTGCAACTGAGCGACGGCGACAAGGCCCGCTACCGCGCGCTGTTCGCCGCGATCCAGGCGCAGCAATGGAACGATGCCAAGGCGATGATCGCCGCGCTCGACCCTCAGGATGCCGTCCGCCCGCTCGCGCTTTCCGAAATCTACCTGGCGAAGGGATCGCCGCGGGTCGAACTGTTCGACCTGCTTGACCTCGTTAACAAGGCCGCCTGGCTGCCCAAGGCGGATCAACTGTCCCGCCTGGCGCAAAGGCGCGGCGCGACTATCCTGCCGACCCTGCCGCAAATTCAGAAGATGGTCTGGCTCGGCGCCGCCCCCCGCCGCCAATATGTCGCCGCGACCAAGACCGATGCGCTGGCCCAGGCGCTCGCCGGTCAGATCCAGACCTATGTGAAGAATGACGATCCCATCGGTGCCGAAGGACTGCTCGCCACCGGTGAAGCGGGCCTGACGTCCGAAGGGCTGACCGAAGTGCGCCAGCGCGTCGCCTGGGCCTATTATATCGAAAATGACGATGTGAACGCCCGCCGCATGGCGACGCGCGCGCTCGAAACCCGCACCGGCGGCGACTGGATGGTGCAGGCGCACTGGACCAGCGGCCTCGCCTCCTGGCGTCAGAATGACTGCCGCACCGCCGCCCCTGCTTTCGCCAATGTCGCGGCACTGGCGGGCGACGCCGACATGCGCGCCGCCGGCGCCTATTGGGCCTCGCGCGCTTATATGGTCTGCGGCGAAGCGGAGAAGGTCGCGGCGTATCTGAAGCAAGCGGCCCGCTCGGACGAAACCTTCTACGGCCTGCTCGCCCGCGAATCGCTCGGCATGCCGATGCAGGTCGCGGCCCTTGTCAGCCGTTTCAGCGACATGGATTGGCGCGTGCTGAAGGACAGCCCCAACGTCCGCGCCGCCATTGCCCTCTCGGCGATCGGCGACAACAGCCGCGCCGACGAAGCGCTCCGCTATCAGGCGAAGATCGGCGGCCCCGCCCAATATGACGCCATCCTCCGCCTGGCCGGCGCGCTCAGCCTGCCCGCGACCCAGTTGTGGCTGGCGCATAACGGCCCGGCCGGCAAGCAACCCGCCAGCTTCGCCCGCTTCCCCGCGCCGAACTGGCGACCCGACGGAGGCTGGCGCGTTGATCCCGCGCTCATCTTCGCCCACACGCTTCAGGAATCGGGCTTCCGCTCCGACGTCGTCAGCAGCGCCGGCGCGCGCGGCCTGATGCAGGTCATGCCCGGCACTGGCGGCGACATGGGCCTGTCCTCGGCGTCGCAATTGTTCGTGCCGTCGACCAACATGGAATATGGCCAGCGATACCTCGAAACCTTGCGCGACATGAGCGCCACCGGCGGCCTGCTGCCCAAGGTCATGGCCGCCTATAATGCCGGGCCGCTGCCGGTCAGCCGCTGGAACACGCAGGTCCATGACAAGGGTGATCCGCTGCTCTTCATGGAATCGCTACCCTATTATGAAACCCGCGCCTATGTGAACATCGTCATGCGCAATTACTGGATGTACCAAATCCAGGCGAAGGGCAGCGCCGAGTGTCTGACCGGCATGGCCCAGGGTATGTGGCCGACCTTCCCCAATGCCAAGGGTGTCAAGCTGGTGCGCCTCAGCAAGGCGGACGGCCGCGCCCTTTCCACCGCCTCCCTGGGTGGCGGTTCGGACTGATGCCGATCGATGAGGGCCGGGCCTTCATTCCCGTTCGGATCGCCGTCCTCACCGTCTCCGACACGCGCGGCCTCGCCGAGGACCGCTCCGGCGACGCCTTGATCGAACGGCTGGAGGGCGCGGGACATATCCTCGCCGACCGTTATATCGAGCGCGACGACCGCTCCGCCATCGTCGCCCGCCTCCACGCCTGGATTGACGATCCGCAGGTCGATGTCATCCTGACCACCGGCGGGACAGGCGTCACCGGCCGCGACGTCACGCCCGAAGCGCTCGCCCAGGTGCAGGACAAGGAAATTCCCGGTTTCGGCGAACTGTTTCGCTGGCTTAGCTATCAAAGCATTGGCACGTCCACCATCCAGTCCCGCGCCACCGCCTGCGTCGCGCGCGGCACCTACATCTTCGCGCTCCCCGGCTCGACCGGCGCGGTGAAGGACGCATGGGATGGCATCCTCGTCACCCAACTCGACAGCCGCTTCCGCCCCTGCAATTTCGTCGAACTCATGCCGCGCCTGACGGAGCGATAAGACAGAATCGTAATTTAATTAGTTAGCTAACGAATGAAAATGGCGAATGCGTTTCTATTGTTGCACTCGCTGTCTCATTTGACATTTTGTTCTCTACATGTTCTCATGCATTTATGGCGATCGAGAAAGGCAGAGGCGCAACGCTGAACGGCGACAGCCACCGCTTCAACCTACCCCAACGCGAAGCGGACGGCGACTGGCTCGATGCGGTCGAGCATCTGGACGGCCCCGTCCCGCGCCGCCGCACACAGGTCACCATCGAACATCCCCGCACCATCCTGACCCGCAACGCCAGCCCCGACATCGGCTTTTCCCAATCGATCAACGCCTATCGCGGTTGCGAACATGGCTGCATTTATTGTTTCGCGCGCCCGTCCCACGCCTATCACGACCTCTCGCCCGGCCTGGATTTCGAAACCAAGCTGTTCGCCAAGCCCGACGCCGCGAAACTGCTCCGCGCCGAACTGTCGAAGCGTAGCTATGTCGTCGCGCCGATCGCCATGGGCACCAATACCGACCCCTATCAGCCGATCGAAAAGGACTGGCGGATCACGCGCGACATATTGGAACTGCTGGTCGAAACCAGGCACCCGACCTTCATCACCACCAAGTCCGACCGCATAGTGCGCGACATCGACCTGCTCGCCGATCTGGCCCGCGACGGCCTGGTGGCGGTGATGCTCTCCGTCACCAGCCTGGACCCCGCCATCGCCCGCACTCTGGAACCCCGCGCGCCGCATCCGCAGCGCCGGATCGACGCGATCCGCCAGCTATCAGCGGCCGGCATCCCCGTCACCGCCAGCATCTCGCCCGTCATCCCGGCCATCACCGACCATGAGATTGAAGCCCTGGTCGCCCGCGTCGCGGAGGCTGGCGCGCGCGAAGTGAGCTATATCCCCGTCCGCCTGCCGCACGAAGTCGCGCCCTTGTTCCGTGCCTGGCTCGACGCGCACTATCCCGATCGCGCGGCCAAGGTGATGGCGATCATCAACGACCTGCGTGGCGGCCGCGATAATGATCCCAATTTCGGCACCCGGATGCGCGGCCAGGGCGTCTGGGCCGACCTCCTCCGCACCCGCTTCGTCAAAGCCCGCAAGCGCGCAGGCCTTGGCGCGGAACGGCTGACGCTGCGCACCGACCTCTTCCGCCCGCCGGAAGGCGCGCAGATGCGGTTGTTGTGATGCTCTCCATTATGGCAGATTTTGGGTGGAAGCGGACATAAGATACCCGTTCGGGCTGAGCGAAGTCGAAGCCCTCTGCCGAGCGTAGCGAGGTCAAATGCTTCGCCTCCGCTCAGCAACGCCCTTCGACTTCGCTCAGGGCGAACGGTTTGCCAGGGTCGGCTGATGTCCATTTATGGTCGGCTGACGACAGTGCGTCCACCCTCGATCACCCCACCAACCGCATCGCCGTCCGCCGCGTCCGCGTCTTATACCCGTCCGCCTTCACATCCATCCGTTCGAACCGGTGGATCGACAGTCCCTTGATCGTCGAGATCGCGTCCACCTGATCCGCGCCCAGACTATATTGGTCGCCCAGGAACAGCCGCGCCGCCTGCCCGTCGCCCACCGGCGCGCGCAGGAACACTTCGCTCCGCCCGCCACTGGCCCCGGCGAGCAAGGTCGCCAGCGCTTCCACCGCCTGCGGCGTCTCCACATCGACCGTCAATTCCATCCGCGACGCGCTGGCGATCGCCCGGAACGGCTCGACCCCGCGCACCGTCACGCGCGGCGTTTCCTCGCCTGGCAACCGGTCCAGTTCCACCACCAACAGCGCGCAATCGCCATCCGCCGCCAATTCCTCGATCGCCTTGCAAGCACCTTCGTCAAAGCAACTCGCCTGAAACTGGCCGCTCTGGTCGGAGAAGGTGGCATTGGCGTAGCGCGCCCCGCGCTTGGTTTCGCGCCAGCGCACATCCTCGACCATTGCCGCCATGATCGTCATGGCGCGCCCATCGGCATTGGGCGCAGGCATCGGCGCCTGACACACCGCGCCATAGCTGCGCGCGCCCCGCGCTTCGGCCAGATGCTTGTAGCGATCGACGGGATGGGCCGAGAAATAGAAGCCGAACGCCTCCTTCTCCTGCGCCATGCGGTCCGCCACGGTCCAGGCCTGATGCGGCGGCACGCGGACATCGGCGTGCGGCGTCTCGACGTCGCCGAACAGCCCGCCCTGCCCGCTCTCCCGCGCCTGCGCATTGCTCGAAGCGACCGACAATATGGTTTCGGCCGCTGCATGAACCCCCGCGCGATCGGCATAGATGCCGTCGAATGCCCCCGCCGCCGCCAGGCTCTCCAACTGCCGCCGGTTCAGCAACCGCGGCTCGATCCGGTCGGCAAAGTCATCCAGCGACTTGAACGGCCCCGCCGCCTCGCGCTCGGCGACCAGCTGCTCCATCGCCTTCTCGCCGACCCCTTTCAGGCCCCCCAGCGCATAACGCACGGCAAAGCCCAGTCGCTTGTCCTCGCCCTCGCAGGGCACAGCCTCGACCGTGAAGTCCGCTTGGCTGCGGTTGAGATCGGGCGCCAGGCAGGTCAGCCCCATCCGCCGCATGTCATCCACGAACACGGTCAGCTTTTCAGTCAGATGAATATCGAACGCCATCGACCCCGCGTAAAATTCCGCCGGATAATGCGCTTTCAACCACGCCGTCTGATAGGCGAGCAGCGCATAGGCCGCAGCGTGCGACTTGTTGAAGCCATAGCCCGCAAATTTGTCGATCAAATCGAACAGCTCGTTCGCCTTGGCCGGCTTGATATCGCTCGCCGCGCAGCCCTCGACGAAGCGGGATCGCTGGGCGTCCATCTCCGCCTTCACCTTCTTGCCCATCGCGCGGCGCAGCAGGTCCGCGTCGCCCAGGCTGTAGCCGGCCAGGATCTGCGCGGCCTGCATCACCTGTTCCTGATAGACGAAGATGCCGTAAGTTTCTTCGAGGATCGGTTTCAGGAGAATATGCGGATATTCAATCTCTTCCTGGCCGTTCTTGCGCCGCCCGAACATCGGAATATTGTCCATCGGGCCGGGACGATAGAGCGACACGAGCGCGATGATGTCGCCGAAATTGGTCGGCCGCACCGCCGCCAGCGTCTTGCGCATCCCTTCGGATTCCAGCTGGAACACGCCGACCGTGTCGCCGCGCTGGAGCAGGTCGTAAACAGCGGTATCGTCCCAGGCGAGCGTGTCGAGATCGACCGTCACGCCCCGCGCCGCCAGCAATTGGACGGCTTTCTGCAACACCGACAGGGTCTTCAAACCCAGAAAATCGAACTTCACCAGTCCCGCGCCCTCGACATATTTCATGTCGAACTGAGTCACCGGCATGTCCGATCGCGGATCGCGATACAGCGGCACCAGTTGCTGCAACGGCCGGTCGCCGATCACCACGCCCGCCGCATGGGTGGAGCTGTGGCGCGGAAAGCCCTCCAGCTTCATCGCATAGTCGATCAGGCGGCGGACCTGCTTGTCATTGTCATATTCGGCCCGAAATTCCGCGACCCCGTTCAGTGATCGTTCCAGCGTCCACGGATCGGTCGGGTGGTTCGGCACCAGCTTGGCCAGCCGATCGACTTGCCCATAGCTCATCTGGAGCACGCGCCCGGTATCCTTCAACACCGCGCGGGCCTTCAGCTTACCGAAGGTGATGATCTGCGCCACATGGTCCGCGCCATATTTCTGCTGGACGTAACGGATCACTTCGCCGCGCCGGGTTTCGCAGAAATCGATGTCGAAATCCGGCATCGACACACGTTCCGGGTTCAGGAAGCGTTCGAACAGCAGGCCCAGTTGCAGCGGATCGAGATCGGTGATCAGCAGCGCCCAGGCGACGACCGACCCCGCGCCGGAACCACGACCCGGCCCCACCGGAATGTCATGATCCTTCGCCCATTTGATGAAGTCGGCGACGATCAGGAAATAACCGGGGAACCCCATCTGAATGATGATGTCCGTCTCGAACTTCAGGCGCTCGATATAGGGTTGGCGCGCCTCATCCGCGATGATGCCCAACTTCGCCAGACGCGCGTCCAGTCCAGCGCTCGCCAGATCGCGTAGCATCGTCGCTTCGCCCTCGATATCGCCGGCCAGGCTCGGCAGGATCGGCTTGCGCTTGGGCGCGGCCACGGCGCAGCGCTGCGCGACCACCAGCGTATTGGCCAGCGCTTCGGGCAGATCCTCGAACAGGCGCTTCATCTCGCCTGCCGGCTTCATCCAGGCGTCGGGCGAACTGGTGCGGCGGTCGGGCATATCGACATAGGCGCTGTCGGCGATGCACAGCATGACGTCATGCGCTTCATGGAAATGCGGTTCGGTGAAGCAGGTGGGGTTGGTCGCGACCAGCGGCAGCCCGCGTTCATGGGCCAGGTCGAGCAGATACGGCTCCGCCTTGCCCTCCACCGGGTCGAGCCGACGACAAATCTCGACATAGAGCCGGTCGGGAAACAGCGCCTCCAGCCGCTCGACATAGGCGATAGCCGCGTCGGGCTGATCCTCCGCGAACAGCCGCGCCAGCGCGCCCTCGCCCCCCGCCGTCAGCGCGATGACGCCATCGGTCCGCCCCGCCAGCGCCTCCATCGTCACATGCGGCACTTCCTCGACCGGCCGATCCAGATGCGCCATCGATACCAGCGCGCAGATATTGTCATATCCTGCGGCGTCCTGCGCATAGAGCGCCAGCCAGTCATGCATCGGCGCATTGGCGGGCCGCCCCGGCCGCAACACGCCCAGCATCGCGCCGATGATCGGCTGCACGCCCTCATCCTTGCACCCGTCGGAAAAGGCCATCGATCCATACAGCCCGTTGCGATCGGTGATCGCCGCCGCCGGAAAGCCCAGAGCCTTGGCCTGCTTGGCGATCTTCTTGGGATCGATCGCCCCTTCCAGCATGGTGTAGGAGGAAAAGACGCGCAGCGGGACGAAGGGAGCATGAGGCATGTCGGCCAATCTAGGGACGATGGCTGATTCGGCCCAGCCCTGTGCCAACGAAATCTGTGGGTAAGCCACAACGACCCAATGCTTAACAGATTACTAACCTGTCGCCGCTACCCTTGCCGCATCATGCGTCTCTCCACGATCACCAATTGGGCCTATGGGGCCACCGTCGCTCTCACCCTTTTTTCCGGCGTCACGATGCTGATGGCGTCGAGCGCCGAGGAGCGCGAGCGCGCCGCAGTCGCGCAGCGCGCGACCTTCGACCAGGCGACAGCCACGCTGGAGGAGGATGTCTATCGCCTGACCGAGCAGGCCCGCGGCTTCGTCATCAGCGGCGATCCCAGCCATCTGATCGCCTATCGCCGCGAAAAGGAAGCGCTGCGTTCGGTCGAACAGCGGATCGCCCATCTGCGCGATGTCGGCGCCAGCGAAGCCGAACTGACCGCCCTGCGCCAGGCGATGCACTGGGCCGACGCCCTGACGGATGAGCAGGAAACCGCGATCCGGGCCGCTCAGGCCAGCGACGCCAGGACCGCCCGCACCATCTTGTTCGGCGACGAATATGGCCGGGAACTGGACCGGGTCGCCGCGCAGGTCGGCAAGTTCCAATATATGCTCGACCAGCGCACCGATCTTGCGGTGACACGCGCGACCGACACCGCCCGGCAATGGCGCACCATGTCCGAAATCATGCTGGGCATGACGGCGTTGCTGTTCCTGTGCGTTCTCTATTTCATCCTGAAACAGCGCATCCTGCGGCCGGTCGTGCGGCTTAGCGATGTCGTCACCCGCCTGGCCGCGCAGGATTATGACGCCATCCCGCCCGATACCGCCCATGTCGATGAAATCGGCGACATGGCGCAGGCGATCCGTATCTTCCGCGAAAACGGGTTGGAGCGGCAAAGGCTGGAGAAGGAGCGCGACGCCGACCGCATGATGCGCGACCTGATCTCGCGCCTGACGCAACGGCTCCAGGGCTGCGACAATGTCAGCGACCTGGTCGATGTCGTGCGCCGCTTCGCCCCGGAAATCGCACCGGATTTTCCGGGTCGGCTCTATATTCACGACAATCGCCGCAACGCCATGACCCAGGCCTGCGACTGGCTGTCCCCGGCTTATTCGCGCGGCGAATTTCCGCCATCGGCCTGCTGGGCGCTACGCCGCGGCCAGACCCATCGGCCGATCGGCGAGATGGTCGACATACCGTGTGAGCATCTGGGCGTGACGGACAGCGTCAGCACCATCTGCATCCCGCTCGCGGCGCAGGGGGAAAGCATCGGCATGCTCTATTATGAGGAACCGACCAACAGCAGCGTCGACCATCTGGAACGCACCGGCCAATATCTGGACATGCTGGCGGAAAATATCGGCCTGGCGCTCGCCAATCTGCGCCTGCGCGAAGCGCTGCGGGAAATGGCGATGGCCGATGCGCTGACCGGCCTGCCCAACCGGCGCCAGTTCGACGCCATGCTCCAGACCTTGGTGCAGGACGCCGATCGCCACGGCACGCCGCTGGCCTGCCTGATGGTCGATATCGACCATTTCAAGCGGTTCAACGACAGCTATGGCCATGATGCGGGCGACGCCGTGCTGCGCGCGGTGGGCAATGTGCTGGGCGACTCGCTGCGCGAACATGGCCACGCCTTCCGTTTGGGCGGCGAGGAGTTCGTTATCCTGATGCCGGGCTTCACCCTCGATCAGGCGCTGGGCCGCGCGATGCAGATCCAGCGGCGCATTCAGGATTTACGCCTGGGGCATAATGGCAAGGAACTGGGTCCGATCACAGCCTCCTTCGGCCTGTCCGCCTTCCCCGATCATGGGCGGCCCGACCGGCTGCTCCAGACCGCCGACGCCGCCTTGCTACGCGCGAAGTCGGAAGGCCGGGACCGCATCCTGGTGGCGACCGTGCGGGATGGGGCGTCCGCGGCGGCTTAAGCGCCCTGCAACACGCCCTCGTGCAACCGAACGACGCGATCCATCTTCTGCGCCAACCGCTCATTATGCGTCGCCACCAGCGCGGCGGAACCTTCCCCGCGCACCAGCCGCAAAAACTCCGACAGCACGACGTCCGCCGTGCGCTCATCCAGATTGCCGGTCGGCTCGTCCGCCAGCACCAGCGCAGGCCGGTTGGCGAGCGCGCGGGCGACGGCGACGCGCTGTTGCTCGCCGCCTGACAACTGGCTCGGCCGATGGTCGAGCCGATGGCCCAGGCCCAGCGCCGTCAGCAGCGATTCCGCCCGCGCCTTCGCCGTAGCCATCTCCACGTCGCGGATGACCTGCGGCAGGATGACATTCTCGGTCGCGTTGAAATCGGGCAGCAGATGGTGGAACTGATAGACGAAGCCCAGCGCATCGCGGCGCAACCGGGTGCGGCCGTCATTGTCCAGCTTCGCCGCTTCCTCGCCGTCGATGCGGATCGACCCGTCGAACCCGCCCTCCAGCAGGCCGACCGCCTGCAACAGCGTCGACTTGCCCGAACCGGACGGCCCCAGCAGCGCGACGATCTCGCCCGGCCCGACGGTCAGGTCGATGCCGCGCAGTACGTCGATGGTGACGCCGCCTTGGGTGAAGCTGCGGGCAAGGCCTGTGACCTTCAGGATATCATTCATAACGCAGCACCTGGACCGGATCGGTATTAGCGGCCTTGAAGGCCGGATAGAGCGTGGCGAGGAAGCTGAACACCAGCGCCATGATGCAGATCACGGTGATCTCGACCGGATCGGGCTGCGATGGCAGTTCGGTCAGGAATCGGATCGAGGGGTCCCACAAATTCTGCCCCGTCACGAACTGGATCGCATTGACCAGGCTCTGGCGGAAGAAGAGGAAGGTGAAGCCAAGCACCATGCCCGCCACCATGCCCAGCGTGCCGATGGTGACGCCCACCGTCATGAAAATCTTGACCAGCCCCACCCGGCTCGCCCCCATAGTGCGCAATATTGCGATGTCGCGCGTCTTGGCGCGCACCAGCATGATGAGCGAGGAGAGGATGTTGAATACCGCCACCAGCACGATGATGGACAGCACGACGAACATCGCCACCCGTTCCACCGCCAGCGCCTCGAACAGCGATG
This sequence comes from Pseudomonadota bacterium, assembly GCA_040389985.1. Lineage (GTDB taxonomy): Bacteria > Pseudomonadota > Alphaproteobacteria > Sphingomonadales > Sphingomonadaceae > Sphingobium. The sequence goes on along the minus strand of JAZJZH010000009.1, from coordinate 141,143 downwards.
CGTTCATCTGCCGCCAGTCGGTGATGGCCGCGCGACCGGCGACCTTGGCCGCCAGCGGCTCCAATATCTGTCCCACCTTGTCGGGATCAACCGTCTCGACCTCGATCATGCTGACGACGTCGCCCAGCAGCAGCAGCGTCTGGGCGTCCTCCACCGGCATGACCACCATGGCCTTGTCATAATCATAGATGCCGACTTCGAATATCGCCGACACCTGATAGGCGACCTGCCGCGGGACCGTGCCGAACGGCGTCGATCTCCCCGCCGGATTCATGATGGTCAGGCTGTCGCCCAGCTGGATGCCCAGATTTTCAGCCAGCCGCGACCCGATACCGATCTTGCCCGCATTGGCAACCAGATTGTCCAGGCTACCGGCCAGAACCTTGCCCTTGAGCGTCTTGTTGGCGCGAATGTCGGGCATGGTCATGCCCCGCACCAGCACCGCCTCGACCCGGCCGTTGAACGTCGCGAGCAGCGGCTGTTCGATCATCGGCGTGGCGCTGGTGACGCCGGGCGTCGCTCTCGCCTGCTTCAGCACGGACTGCCAGTCGGGCAGCCGCCCGCCATAGCCCTGCACCACGGCATGGCCGTTCAAACCGACGATCTTTTCGAACAGCTCGGCACGAAAGCCGTTCATGACGCTCATCACGATGATGAGCGCGGCGACACCCAGCATGACCGCGGCCAGGCTGATGCCGGCGACGAGGAAGATGAACCCCTCCCCCTTGCCCGGCAACAGGTAGCGCTTGGCGATCATGCGTTCGTAACGGGATAGAATCATGTGGCGCGAACGGCCCCTTGCAGGATGGTCTGCCTGACGCTCTAGGCATGGCGGCCTATAACGGCAAGCATTGCCCGATTGTTGCATCGTGGCCACAGCGACGAACGGAAAATAGCACGGCCCGGATTTTGGCCGTGACTCGGCCCCGCGTCAGTCATAGCAAGACAATCGAAGCACAGGTAAAAGGCCGTGGTTCAGGGATACTGCATCCCGCTTCGAGCTTAGGGGGCTGAGAAGCGGTTGAGGCAGGCCAAGGGGGAGACGAGCAATCGTCCATTAAACACCCGGATCGTGAAAACACGATCCGGGTGTTTTTTTATTGCGCCTTCTTTACGGCCTGATGACAGTGCGGGCGATGGGACAAAGCGTCCACCCCCCTGCCTTTCGCAGCTGCGGATCGGGTCGCGCCACCCTCTTGAAACCCCGGATGATCAAACCATATCCGGCTTGTGCAGTCGCCTTCATGGGACGGCACATCATAGCGCCGGACGCCTGATTCAGGGTTCGGTCCGTTCATTTTGCTCTTTGGGAGATTATGACAATGCGTGCTTTTGACCTTACCCCCTATCGCCGCTCCACCGTCGGCTTCGATCGTCTGTTCGACCTGATCGAAAACAACGCCCGGCTGGCGCAGGGCGACAATTATCCGCCCTTCAACATCGAACGCCTGTCGGAGGATCGCTATCGCGTGACCCTGGCCGTCGCTGGCTTCCGCCCGGAAGAGATCGACATCACCGCCCAGCAGAACCTGCTCCAGGTGATCGGTCGCAAGGATGAAGCCCCGTCGGCGGACCGCTCCAAATTCCTGCATGTCGGCATCGCCAACCGCAGCTTCGAGCGCCGCTTCGAACTCGCCGATTTCGTTCGGGTCGAAAAGGCTGACCTGGCCGACGGCCTGCTGATCGTCGAACTGGTCCGCGAAGTGCCCGAAGCGATGAAGCCCAAGAAGATCGCCGTCAATGGCGGCCAGTTGGTCGACATCAGCATCAAGGATCGCAACGCCGCCTGATCCCGGCATCGATGCGAAAATGAAGGGCGCGTGCCATAAGGCCGCGCCCTTTTCATATCTCGACCTGGCTGCCTAGTTCCACGACGCGGTTGGTGGGCAGGCGGAAAAACTCCATCGCGCTTTCCGCATTGCGCAGCATCCAGGCGAAAATCTTTTCCCGCCACAGCGGCATCCCAGGCTTGGCCGATGGCAGCAGAGTCTGGCGGGCGAGGAAAAAGCTGGTGTCCATCATCTTGAACGCCTGCCCGCAACCAGTGACATTCTTGAGCGCGGCGGGAACGTCGGGTTCCTGCATGAAGCCATATTGCAGCACCATGCGGAAGAAGCCCCGGCCCAGATCCTCCAGCTTGCACCGGCCGTCATCCTCGACAACCGGCACGTCCCTGATCTTGACCGTCAGCAGGATGACGCGCTCGTGCAAGACCTTGTTGTGCTTGAGGTTGTGGAGCAGCGCATGGGGCACGCCATCGGGCGTTGATGTCATGAACACCGCCGTACCAGGCACCCGCACCGCGCTGTTGGCGGCGGACGCAACGAAGACGGGGATCGGCATCGCCGCTTCCCGCAACCTGTCCTGCACCAGACGGCGGCCACGCGACCAGGTGGTCAGCAGGGTGAAGATGACGAAGCCGATCAGCAGCGGGAACCAGCCGCCGTCGGGCACCTTGGTCAGGTTCGCCGCCAGATAGGCGCCGTCCACCAGATAGAAGATCGCCAGCACCGGCGCGGCATAATACCATTTCCAGTGCCACAGGCGGTACAGCACCACGGTCAGCAGCACATTGTCGATGAACATCGCGCCGGTCACCGCTATGCCATAGGCCGCGGTCAGGTTGGACGATGTCTGGAACGTCAGCACCAGCAGGATCACCATCACCATCAACCCCCAGTTGATGAGGGGGATGTAGATCTGGCCTGCGGTCGATGCGCTGGTATGCTCGATCCGCAAGCGCGGCATGAAACCCAGCTGGATCGCCTGCTGCGTAACGGAAAAGGCACCGGAAATCACGGCCTGCGATGCGATGATGGCGGCCAGCGTCGCCAGCACGATCAGCGGCAATTGCCCCCATTGCGGCGCCAGATTGTAGAAGGGGCTGTGCAGCGCGGCAGCGCCCTCGCGGAACAGCAGCGCGCCCTGCCCCATATAGTTGAGCATCAGCGCGGGCAGCACGAAGGCGAGCCAGGACACGCGGATCGGATTGCGGCCGAAATGGCCCATATCGGCATAGAGCGCCTCGGCCCCCGTCACCGCCAGCACAACCGACCCCAGCGCCAGGAAGGCCGGCAGCGGATCGGTGACGAAGAACATCACCGCCCAATAAGGGTTGAAGGCGTAGAGGATGCCAGGCGTCTTGATGATCGAGAGGACGCCCAGCGCCGCGATCGTCACGAAATAGAGCAGCATGATCGGGCCGAAAAAGGCCGCGACCTTGTTGGTGCCCAGCCCCTGAATCCAGAACAGGCCGACCAGGATGACCACCGCCACCGGCAGGATCACCGGCGCCAGGTTCGGATTATAGACGGTAAGCCCCTCGACCGCCGACAGCACCGACACAGCCGGGGTAATCATCGAGTCGCCATAGAAAAGCGCGGTAGCGAATACGCCCAGCAGCACGATACCGCGTGACCAGCGCTGCGTTTTGGTCTGGCCGTTGATCAGCGCCAGCAACGCCAGGCTGCCGCCCTCGCCCTTATTGTCGGCGCGCATGATGATGCTGACATATTTCAGCGTTACCACCAGCATCATCGACCAGAACATCAGGCTGATGACGCCCAATATATGATCGGGGTCCAGCGTCAGCTTGTGATGGCCGGCGAAGGTTTCGCGAAAGGCGTAGAGCGGGCTGGTGCCGATGTCGCCGAACACGATACCGATCGCGCCAACCACCAATTTCAACGTGGCCTTTTGCCGCCCATGACCATTAGCGCCATGCTCCTCGTCATCGGAAGCCGGCGCGGTATTGGGAAGGAGGTCAGCCATGAAGGATCATGCTCGTATCGACACCCATAGGGGGGCGACGGCGGAATAGTCCGCTTGTCCCCTGTAAACCGCCGCGCCCTATCATGGCTCCGGGGGGCGCGCAATGCGAACGCTGCACTGCGTCATGGCCGGGCCGGAGCACCCGCCGCCAACATCGAATCGATACGCGCGATATTGGCGTCCAGTTCCGCCTTCACCTTGCTCCCGGCCGGTGCGCTGGCGGCCAGCGGTGCCCACAGGTCGCGCGCCGCCTGTAACTGGCCATTGCGGGCCAGCGCCAGGCCATAGAAATAACGGGGTGCCGGCCCATCCGGGTCCAGCGTCAGCGCACGGCGATAGGCGAAGTCGGCACCGGGCGACACCACGCCGTCGGCATGGGCGACCAGGGCATTGCCCAGCCCCAGCCAAAGATTGGAATCATCGGGCGTCGCGCGTAGGCCAGACAGCAGGACATTGGCCGCCTCGCGCGTCTTACCCTGCCGACCCAGGCCATCGGACATCATCAGCCATTGGCCAGCCGGGCCATAGCGTTCGGCCAGCCCGCGGCGTTGTTCGGCCAGCTTCTCGTCGAACTTGTCGCCCGCGCTCTCCCTGCTGGCGCGCGGCGCGCCGGCGAGGCCCGGATTGCCCTGCCAGGCATAGCCGGCCAGCCCCAGCAGCAGGGCCGCCGCGCTGATCTCCCGCGCCGATCGTGGAATACGACCGATCACCAGCAAGGCGATAAATCCGACGGCGGCCAGGCCGAAGGCGATGAACCAGCCGGTCATGCCCGCTTCCTCCGTTTGATCCGTCCACGCAACAGCAGCAGGCCAAGGCCCAGCAGCAGCACCGGCGCAGCCCAGAGCGGCCACAGGATCGGCGCGGCGGTCGGTTCATAGCTGACCCAGTCGCCATAGCGGGCGATCAGCCAGTCGCGGATCGCTTCGGGCTGTTCCCCCGCCATGATCCGCTCGCGAATCTGCGATCGCATGTCGCCCGCCATGCTGGCGCCGGAATCGGCGATCGACTGGCTTTGGCATGTCAGGCAGCGGATGGTTTCCATCAGCGCCTTCGCCTTCCGCTCCAGCGCCGGGTCGGCGATCTGCCGATCGGCATAGGGGGCGGGCGGCAGCGCGGTCTGCGCGCCAAGCGGCGTGACGAACAGCGCGAGCATAAGGGCGACGATCAGCCTCATTGCGCGTCCTTCAGCTTTTGCAGGATCATCGGCACGTCGTCGGCGCGGATGTCGCCGATATGCTGATGGGCGATCCGCCCCCGGCCATCGATCACGAAAGTTTCCGGCACGCCCGACGATCCGAGCGCCATCTGCACCGCGCTGCGGGCGTCCAGGCCGATGCGGGCATAGGGATTGCCGTTGCGCCTGAGGAAGGCGTCCACATCGGGCCGGGCATCGCGGATGGCGATGGCGTTGATCTGCGCCCCGGCTTGTCGGAGCGCTTCAAGTTGCGGCGCTTCGGCAGCGCACGGCACGCACCAGCTGGCGAAGATGTTGAGCAAGCGCGGCTTGCCGGTGGCGAGTTGGGCGCTGGCCAGCGCCGGACGGTCGCTGGCCGCCGCAGGCAGGCTGAACGCCGGGAGGGGCTGGCCGACCAGACGCGAATGGATGACGCGGTCGTCTGGCTTGAACAGGCCGCTGGCGAACAGACCAATGAAACCCAGGAACAGCGCCAGCGGCAACCAGATCAACAGCCGCCTCATAGCCGCGCTTCCCGCGCGCGCCATTTCATCAGCCAGCCGCGCCGTTCGCGACCGACCAGCGCCAGCGCGCCGCCCAGCGCGATCATGATGCCGCCCAGCCAGATCAGCGTCACGAACGGCTTCCACCAGATGCGCAACTGCCAACGGCCGCCCTCCACTTCCTCGCCCAGCACGACATAAAGCTGGCCGTCCCAGCGGGTCAGCAGGGCCGCCTCGCTGGTGCTGGTCGGGGGCGAGGCGAAGAAGCGCGATTGCGGCCGGATCACCACCGAAGACCCGCTGCGGCTGGCGTCCATGTCCGCCTGCAAAGCGGTCCAGTTGTCGCCCGCGATCGGCGTGATCTGGCGGAAGCGGAGCGACCAGCCGGCGGTCTGGATAATGTCGCCGGGACGGGCGGCCACCAGCTTTTCGACCGTGAAGGCCGAATCGCAGGCCATGCCCGCCAGGCTGACCGCGCAGCCCAGATGGGCGACGACCATGCCATAGGTGAACAGCGGCGTGCGCAGCGGCTTGCGCTTCCACAGCGGGGCGAGGCTGCCGACGCCCACCGCGACCGCGATGACGAGGCCGAGGAAGGGCAGGATGCCGATCCGGCCCCAGGCGAAAAGAGACAGCGAGATGGACGCCAGTAGCGCGATGCACAGCGGGATCAGCAATCGTTTTCCAACAGCCCGCGCCTGATCCTTGCGCCAGCGGGTGAGCGGCCCCGCGGCCATCGCCACCATCAGCGCCAGCGCGATCGGCCCGGCGATCCGGTCGAAATAGGGCGCGCCGACCGACACTTTATGGCCGAAGGCCTCGGTCATCAGCGGATAGAGGGTGCCGATCAGGACCAGGCCCAATATGACCGTCAGCAGCAGATTGTTGACCACCAGCATGGTTTCGCGGCTGACCAGTTCGAACGGCGCGCCTTCGCGTACCGATCCGATCCGCCAACCGAACAGCGCCAGCGCCCCGCCGATATAGAGGACGAGCAAGCCCAGGATGAAGCTGCCCCGCGTCGGATCGACGGCGAAGGCGTGGACGCTGGTCAATATGCCGGAGCGCACGAGGAAGGTGCCGACCATCGACATGGAGAAAGCGACCACCGCCAGCATCACCGTCCAGGCGCGCAGCGCGTCGCGGGTGGCCAGCACGGTGACGCTGTGGAGCAGCGCCGTCGCCGCCAGCCATGGCATCAGCGACGCATTCTCGACCGGGTCCCAGAACCACCAGCCGCCCCAGCCCAATTCATAATAGGCCCAATAGCTGCCCGCCGTGATGCCCAGCGTCAACAGCACCCAGGCCCCCAGCACCCATGGCCGCATCGCGCGGGCGAAGGCGGCATCCACCTGTCGCGTCAGCAGAGCGCCGATGGCGAAGGAGAAGGCTACCGACAGGCCAACATAGCCGAGGTAAAGCGTAGGCGGATGAAAGGCGAGGCCGGGGTCTTGCAGCAGCGGGTTCAGCCCCTGCCCATCCGCCGGTGCCGGATCGATCCGGGCGAAGGGATTGGAGGAAAAGAGCAGGAAGGCATAAAAACCGAGCGAAATCGCCGCCTGGCCGCCCAGCGTCGCCATATGGGCGTTCCGCTGCAACGCCCGCTCGAACAGGGCGACGGCGGCGCCCGCCACGCCCATAACCGTCACCCATAGCAGCATCGAGCCTTCATGATTGCCCCATGTGCCGGCGAATTTGTAGAGCCACGGCTTCATCGAATGGCTGTTGGTGACGACCAGCAGCACCGACATGTCGGAACGCAGGAACAGCGTGATGAGCGACGCAAAGGCGATCGCGGTCAGCACGCCCTGCGCCACGGCGGCGGGACGGACGGCGGCGAGCAGGTCGGGCTTGCCGCCCTTGAGGCCCGCAAAGGCCAGGACGAGTTGGAGCAACGCCAGCGACGCGGCGAGCCAGAGCGCGGCAAGGCCGGTTTCGGCGATCATGGATGCGATGCCACGGCAAAACCACCCGTCATCCCCGCGAAGGCGGGGATCCATCTCCAGACCTCTGCACCATCAGCGACCGTCAGGAGATGGCTTCCCGCCTTCACGGGAATGACGAAAAGGAAAAGAGCGCTCACCGTTCCGCCTTCATCTCATGCGTGCTTTCATTATAGCTCATGCCTTCCAGTTCGCGGGGCATGTAGCGTTCGTCATGCTTGGCGAGCAGGTTGGTGGCGACGAAAGTGCCTTTGGCATCGAAAGATCCCTCCGCCACGACGCCGCTGCCTTCCTTGAACAGGTCGGGCGCGATGCCGCTGAAGGTCGCCGGGACGGTCGCCTTGCCATCCGTTACGTCGAACCGGATGGTGACGCCGTCGGCCGCGCGCTTGAGGCTGTTCTTGACCACCATGCCGCCCAGCCGGACGGCCTTGCCCGGCTCGACGCCCTTCGTCCTGACGTCGTTGGGCGCATAGAAATAAGCGGCCTCATCTTTGAGCGCCGAGGCCGCGAGCAGCCCCGCCCCCGCCAGCGCCACCAGCGCCGCGAGCGCCAGGATCAGTCTTTGATGTTTCGCCTTCATGTCCGGTCAGACAACTGATCGGCCCGCTGTTCAGCGCCACGCATCGCGCGCCAACTGACGACACTGACGATCGCCGTGCCTGCCAGCGTCACCGCATAGGCGGCGATCACGAAAGCCCATTGGTTCATCGCCCCTACCCTCTTGCCAGCCGCTGCATCCGCGCCTCGACCTTGTTCTGCGCCAATATCGCGCGCATCCGCATCAGCACGATCGCGCCGAACAGCAAGGTGAAGCCCAGCAATGTCAGGCCCAGCGGCCAGAGCAAAGATCCATCGATGCTCGACCCGCGCAGCGTGATGGACGGCCCCTGGTGCAGGCTGTTCCACCACACCACCGACCGATTGATGATGGGGATGTTGATTGCGCCGACCAGCCCGAAAATGGCCGTCACATTGCTGACGCCGCCTTGCTGCGCCTGCCGGGCGCTGGCGTTGCCCAGCGCGATATAGCCCAGATACAGGAAGAAGAGGACCAGCATCGACGTCATCCGCCCGTCCCATTCCCACCACGTCCCCCAGGTCGGACGGCCCCAGATGGAACCGGTCATCAGGCAGATGGCGGTGAACAGCGCGCCCGGCGCGGCGATGGCGCGCCCGGCAACGGCGGCCAGTGGATGCTTCCAGACCAGTTGCATCAGCGCAGCGATCGCGATCCCGCTCCATCCGCCCATGCCAAGCCAGGCGGCCGGCACATGGATATAGAGGATGCGCACCGTCTGCCCCTGAAGATAGTCGGCCGGGGTCAGGAACAATCCGCAGGCCGATCCGGCGAGCAGCAGCAGCAGGCCGGGCCAGAACAGCCAGCCCGTCAGCGGACGCGCGATCTTCAGAAAGCGGGCGGGATTGGCAAAGCGGTGCATCAGGGCTGCGTCTTTAGCCGGGCGCGCAAGGCAACGCCAGTAGGGCATTTTGCCGATAGCAAAGCCCGCAAAACGCAGCCTTCCCTCGGCCCATCACGCTTTTTTATGACAGGAGGGCGACAAACCGGACGGAAGTCCCTATATGCGCGCCCAAAGACGGCCCTTGGGGCATGTCAGGAACGGCTATGGAACCGCTCGCACCCATGATTACGACAAACCCCTTCGACGACGACAAGTTGCGCGAGGAATGTGGCATTTTCGGTGTTTCCCGCGCGGAAACGGCGTCTGCCATCGTCGCGCTTGGCCTTCACGCCCTGCAACATCGCGGGCAGGAAGCCGCGGGCATCACCAGCTGGGACGGGCATGATTTCCATACCCACCGGGCGATGGGCCATGTAGCCGGCAATTTCGACCGGGACGAGGTGATTCGCGGCCTGCCCGGCGATACCGCCTGCGGCCATGTGCGCTATTCCACCACCGGCGAAACGTCGCTGCGCAACGTCCAGCCGCTTTATGCGGAACTGAACTCCGGCGGTTTCGCCATTGCCCATAATGGCAATATCTCCAACGCGATGAAGTTGCGCCGCGAACTGATTCGCCGCGGCTCGATCTTCCAGTCGACCTCCGACACCGAAGTCATCATCCATCTGGTGGCGACGTCCAGCTATCGCACGCTGCTCGACAAGTTCATCGATGCGTTGAAGCAGGTCGAGGGTGCCTATTCGCTGATCGTGATGACGCCTGAAGGCATGATCGCCTGCCGCGACCCGCTGGGCATCCGCCCGTTGGTGATGGGAACGCTCGGCGAAACGACCATTTTTGCCTCCGAAACCGTCGCGCTCGACGTGGTGGGCGCGGACTATGTCCGCACCATCGATCCGGGCGAACTGGTCATCGTCACCAACGAAGGCGATATCCGGTCGCATCGCCCCTTCGGCGACGTGCATCCGCGCCCCTGCATCTTCGAACATGTCTATTTCAGCCGACCCGATTCGATCGTGGACGGCTCCAGCGTCTATTCGGTGCGCAAGGCGATCGGCGCGCAACTGGCGATCGAAAATCCGGTGGATGCGGATTATGTCATCCCCGTGCCCGACAGCGGCGTGCCCGCGGCGATCGGCTATGCCCAGCAATCGGGCATCCCGTTCGAACTGGGGATCATCCGGTCGCATTATATCGGCCGCACCTTCATCCAGCCGGGGGACAAGGTCCGCCATCTGGGCGTGAAGCTGAAGCACAACGCCAATCGCGCGCTGATCCAGGGCAAGAAGATCGTGCTGATCGACGATTCGATCGTGCGCGGCACCACCTCGTTGAAGATCGTGCAGATGATGCGCGAGGCCGGCGCGGCGGAGGTCCATATGCGGATCGCATCGCCGCCGACCAGGCACAGCTGCTTCTACGGCGTCGATACGCCCGAACGCACCAAGCTGCTGGCGCACAAGCTGGACGTAGGCGGGATGCAGGATTTCATCCATGCTGACAGCCTGTCCTTCATCTCGATCGACGGCCTGTACAAGGCGCTGGGCGAAGCCAAGCGTGCCGACATCCGGCCGCAATATTGCGACGCCTGCTTTACCGGCGATTATCCCACGATGCTCACCGACCAGGATGACGTGGTGGTGACCAACCAGTTGGAACTGCTCGCCGAGCGCGTGGTCTGACGGCCCTGGGCGGTTCCTGGCCGGGCCGCCCATTCCCTTTCATCCTTCATGCGGTTCCGATTGCGATCGGACGACTAGGAATATCATGTCCGACCTTCCTCTTTCTGGCCCACTTTCCGGCAAATTGGCGCTCGTCACCGGGGCGAGCCGCGGCATCGGCGCGGCTACCGCCGAAGCGCTGGCCGCCGCGGGCGCGCATGTCGTGCTGACCGCGCGGACCACAGGCGGGCTGGAAGAGGTGGAGGATCGTATCCACAAGGCCGGCGGCCATGCGACCATCGCGCCGCTAGACCTGACCGATGGCGAGAGTATCGGCCGGCTGGCGCAGGCGATCGGCGGTCGCTGGCAGGCGCTCGACATCTTGGTGCTGAACGCTGCGACGCTGGGCGCGCTGGCCTCCGTCCCGGCGATCGACGCCAAGGAATTTGCCCGGCTGTTGACGCTCAACATCGCCGCGCCCCAGGCGCTGATCGCCGCCTTCGACACCATGTTGCGCGCCAGCGACGATGCGCGGGTTGTGGCGCTCACCTCATCGGTCGTGACACCCCGCGCCTATTGGGGTGCCTATGGCGCGTCGAAGGCCGCGCTGGAAACGCTGGTCGGCGCCTATGGCGAGGAGATGAAGAACATCTCCGCCATCCGCACCCATATCGTCGATCCGGGCGCGACCCGCACGGCGATGCGCGCCCGCGCCTTCCCCGGCGAAGATCCGGCAAGCCTCAAGGGGCCGGAAGTGGTGGCCAGCGCAATCCTCGATCTGGTGACGGCCGATACGCCGACCGGCCATCGGATGCGCGTCGAGGGTTGAAGCCTACGCCGGCTTGACCAGCGTCACCTGCGCCACGTCGATGCCGCCGCCGCGAAAGCCGCCTTCGCAATACATCAGATAATAACGCCATAAGGCCACGAAATGCTGGTCGAAGCTGGCGGGCAGCAGGCCTTCCTCGATCGCTTGATCGAACCGCTCGCGCCAGCGGCGCAGCGTTTCGGCATAATCCAGACCGAAGCGGTGGACGTCGCGCCATTCCAGCCCCTGCTGCTCCGCCAGCGCACGGAAACGGCTTTCCGACATCAGCATTCCGCCGGGAAAGATATAGGCCTGGATGAAGTCTGCGCCGCGGGCATAGCGTTCGAAAATCGCGTCATCGATCAATATATATTGGATCGCGGCCTTACCGCCGGGCTTCAGCAACCGGTGGATAGCGGCGAGATAGGCCGGCCAATAGGCTTGCCCCACCGCCTCCACCATCTCGACGCTGGCGATGGCGTCATATTGGCCCTGCGCATCGCGATAGTCGGTTAGCAAAACCTGCGCGCCCGATCCCAGTCGGTCGCGGGCATAATCGGCCTGTTCGGTCGACAGGGTCAGCCCGCTATAGGCGATCGCGCACCGCTCCATCGCTTGTTCGGCCAGACCGCCCCAGCCGCAGCCTATCTCCAGCAAAGACGCGCCGTCCGTCAGGTCCAGCCGGTCGAGAACCGCATCGACCTTGCGCCGTTGCGCCTGCTCGAAATCCTCATGCTGATCCGCAGGATCTAGGAACAAGGCACTGGAATAATGCATATTCTCATCCAGCCAGAGCCGGTAAAAATCATTCCCCAGATCATAATGATAGGCGATGTTGTGCCGCGATCCGGTCCGGCTGTTACGCCGCAGCCAATGCGTCGCGCGCCCGATCCAGCGCACCGGACCCCGCGGCCGCGCCGCCTGCCCCAGTGCCGCCGCGTTGCGCATGAACAGGGCGAAGAGCGGCACCAGATCGGGACTGGCCCACTCCCCCGCCGCCCAAGCGCGATACCAGCCCGCCGATCCACCCACAGCGAGACGCACCAGCGCCCGCCAGGAACGCAGATCCACCTCGCAATGCGGTCCCGGCACCCGGCCGCCCAGCAGGCGGTGCGTGCCGTCGGGGAGCGAGGCTTGCAGCCCGCCTTCCGCCAGACCCTGGTCGATCCGGTCGAGCAGACGATGGAATAAGGGCGCAAGCAGACGCGATCCCACGCCCGGCGAAAAGGATCGCGGCGGATGTTTGACCGATAGCGCGCGCCGACCGCGCCGGGGAGTGATGGCGTTCATGACGCCATTCCTGCCGCAACCTGGCCGCCGCTGCAATCACCCCTTGCTATGACGATAGGCCTTCAGCGCCCGTTCGCGCCCTTCTCGATGGCCGATGATCTTCGCCGGATAGGCGGGCGGACGCGCATCATGGGCATCGGGGTCGTGGATCGCCGCATCGGGCAGGTCCGCCAATTCCGGCACCCAGGACCGGATATAGGCGGCCGCGTCGAACTTGTCCGACTGGGTCAGCGGCGCCATGATTCGGGTGAACAGATTGGCATCGACGCCACTGCCCGCGACCCATTGCCAATTGACGCTGTTATTGGCGTAATCGGCGTCGACCAGCGTATCCCAAAACCAGCGCGCGCCATGCCGCCAGTTGATCAGCAGATGCTTGATAAGGAAGCTGGCGGCGATCATGCGCACGCGGTTATGCATCCAGCCGGTCGTCCAAAGCTGGCGCATCCCGGCGTCCACAATCGGATAGCCGGTCCTGCCGGTCTTCCACGCGATAAAATCGGCCCCTGCTTCCCGCAAGTCGCGCCACGGCAGCGCATCGAAATTCGATCGCGCATTTTCGGAGCCATAGGTCGGCAACTCGCAAATCTTGACATGCGCATAATCGCGCCAGATCAGTTCCTTGAGGAAGATCGTTGCATCATGGCCTGAAGATTCGATCCGGCGCCAAACATAGGCAGGCGACACTTCGCCAAAATGCAGATGCGGCGACAGGCGCGACGTCCCCTCGATCGAGGGCAGGTTGCGGGCGGTCGGATAATCCCCGACCTCATCCAGAAAATCCGCGACATTGGCGCGCGCGCCCTGCTCGCCCGGCGACCAGTCCGCCGCGAAGCCCCGCGCCCAGTCCGGCTTCGTCGGCAGCAAGCCCCAGTCGTCCAGCGAATCGCTCGTCGGCCAGTGCGCCGGCCCGTCGATCCGATGCGGCGCAGGATGCGGCGCGGCGGGCGGCATATGCTCCATCACCGCGCGGGAAAAGGGCGTGTAGATACGATACATGCCGCCCGCCCCGGTCCGCACCGCGCCGGGCGGCAACAACAGGCCGCCGTCATGCAGGCAGAGGTCGAGCGTCTTGCCCACCGCCTTTTCCGCGTTACGCCACCAGGGTTCATAATGACGCAATGCGTGGACGCGTGACGCCCCCGTTTCCTCCGCCAACGCAGCCAATATCTCCGCGCTGCGCCCGCGCCGCAGGATCAGCCGCGATCCTTTGCCGCGCAGGCTTTCATCCAGCCGCGCAAGGCTATGGTGCAGCCACCATCGCGCCGCACCGCCCATCGCCCATTGGCGCGGGGCTTCATCATCCAAAATATAGACCGGTATCACTGGCCCTTCACCGACGGCGGCGGCGAGCGCCGGCTGATCGGACAGGCGGAGATCCTGGCGGAGCCAGAGGATAAGGGGGGCAGACATGTCGAGGCAATGCGCCGCACCGTCGCCGGTTCCAAGCGGCTATTGGGGCATATTGCCTTCATCTCATCGTTCATTGCCTTTTCCAACGCCTCACCACAAATCGGCAGGCGAATGATTCGACCGATGGACGCGGAGCCTTCCGCTGCCTATTCTGACCCAAGCGTCGGGAAGCGGCGCCGATGGCGGTCTTTGCGGTGAACAACGCCCGAAACCTGAATCTTTTGGGGATGATATGGCTTCGATGCCGAACGATACAGAATTGCCATACCGCCCCTGCGTCGGGATCATGCTGGTGAATATGGACGGCAAGGTGTTCGTCGGCCAGCGCCTGGATAATGTTGTCGAGGCGTGGCAGATGCCGCAAGGCGGCATCGACGAGGGCGAGGAGGCCAAGGCGGCCGCGCTGCGCGAATTGCAGGAAGAAACCGGCATCCGCCCCGACCTGGTCGAGATCATCGCCAAGGCCAAGGACGAGCATTTCTACGATCTGCCGCCCGAACTGGTCGGCAAATTATGGGGCGGCAAATATCGCGGCCAGCGCCAATATTGGTATCTCGCCCGCTTCGTCGGCCAGGATGGCGATATCGATATCCAGACCAGGCACCCCGAATTTCGGGAATGGAAATGGGCCGTCCCCGACACGCTGCCCGACCTGATCGTGCCGTTCAAGCGCAAGCTGTACCGCGACATATTGCAGGAGTTCCGCGCGCTTATCTGACCGGACTGGCGTTTGGGGGCTTAAAATCCTCTGTCGCTTGGCTATGACGGGGCTATGCATGCCCGCCTGATCCCCCTGTCGTTGCTCATCGCCGCCCTGCCCGCCGCGGCGCAGGCAGGCGAATCTGCGCTGCTGCCGCCGGCCGTCCGCGAGATGATGGAGGCGGCGATCGCCAACGGCAATGAAACGGACATCGCCACCGTGTCGAAGATCGCCAAGCAAACCAACCCAGGATCGGCCGATGAAATCCAGCGGATGGTCAACAGCTGGAAGGAACGGACCAAGGCGACCCATGACACGGTGATTCGCGAAGCGCGCTTCACGGAATTATGGACCGGCCGGGTCGAAGCGGGCGGCTTTCGATCGACCGGTTCGACCAGCGAACTGGGTATAACCCTCGCCGCCACGGCGACCCGCGCCGGGCTGCAATGGTCGCATAAGCTGACCGCCGCCGCCGATTATCGCCGCGCCAATGGCGTCACCTCGCGCGAACGCTATTTCGCGGGTTACGAACCCAAATATGAATTTGATCCGCGCGGTTTCATCTATGGCCTGGCGCAGTTCGAACGCGACACGTCGATCGGCTATGACGAACGCTATACCTCATCGGTCGGCGTCGGTTACAAGCTGATCGTGAGCAAACCGGTCGATCTGTCCGCCGACATCGGTCCGTCCATCCGCCACGTCAAATATATGATCGGCCCGCGGGAAACCAAATTGGGCGTCCGCGGATCGATGGCGCTGGCTTGGCGCGCGACGCCGACGCTGACGTTCAAACAGACCGCATCGGGCTATGCCGAAAGCGACGTCTACACGCTCAACGCCCTGTCCTCGGTCGAAACCAAGGTCAGCACGCGGCTGTCTGCGGCTTTCTCCTACAACGTCCAATATGAATCCGAGACATTGCTGTCGACCCGCGACCTCGACACGCTGAGCCGTTTGACCCTGACCTATGATTTCTGAACCACGCAATTTTATTGCGGGGGTGGAGACGCGCGCGGCGCTCTGATAGATCAGGGCGGATGACGGATTTTTCATCGCAGGAAGGGATGCTGCTCAACCGCGCTGCGGCCGCGCCGATGCTGGCGCAAACGCAGGCGTGGGCGGCGATCAACAGCGGAACGCGCAATCTGGCCGGGCTGGCCCGGATGGCGGATGTGCTGGCCGATGCGTTTTCAGCTCTCCCCGGCGCGATCCGTTTGGTCGATCCCGCGCCGGTGGAGAGCGTATCGCCCGAAGGGCGCGTCCAGACCATCGACCATGGCCGCCATCTCCATCTCTCGGTGCGTCCCGACGCGCCCATTCGGCTGCTCCTGACCGGGCATATGGACACGGTGTTCCCCATCAAACACCCTTTCCAGCAGCAACGCTGGCTGGAGCCGGGCGTCCTCAACGGCCCCGGCGTCGCCGACATGAAGGGCGGGATCGCGGTGATGCTGGCGGCGCTCAACGCCATCGAGGGATCGGACGCTGTCGCCACGCTCGGCTATGACGTCGTCATCAACAGCGACGAGGAAGTGGGCAGCGCATCATCCGCGGTACTGTTGCGGGATATGGCGGCGGGCAAGCTGGCGGCCTTCACCTATGAACCCTCCGCCCTGCCCGACGGCACGCTGGCCGGCGCACGCGCGGGAAGCGGCAATTTCTCCATCATCGTCACTGGCCTCAGCGCCCATGCCGGTCGCAACCCCGACGACGGCCGCAACGCCCTGCTCGCCGCCGCCGACGTCGCGCTGCGGCTGAAGGCGGGGAGTGGTGCAGGATTTTCCTGCAACCCCGCGAAGATCGATGGCGGCAGCCCGAACAATGTCGTGCCCGACCATGCCGTGCTGCGCGTCAATTTTCGGCCGCGCACGCCGGCGGATGAGATCGCCGCCCGCGCCCTGATCGACCGCGCCATGGCCGATGTCGCGCGCGACCATGACGTCAGATTGCACCTGCACGGCGGCTTTGGCCGCCCGCCAAAGCCGATGGACGCCAAGGCGCAGGCGCTGTTCGGGCTGGTGCGGCAATGCGGGGCGGACCTCAGCCTCAACATAGGCTGGCGCGATACCGGCGGGGTATGCGACGGCAATAATATCGCGGCCTGCGGCGTGCCGGTGGTCGACACGATGGGCGTGCGCGGCGGCAGCATCCATAGCGACGCGGAATTTCTGCTGACCGACAGCCTGCCCGAACGGGCGCAACTGTCCGCGCTGGCGCTATGGCGGATCGCCCAGGGCCAGTTCGATCCGGGACAATATAAAAGAGAGGGGATCACCGCTTGAGCTTCATCATGCGCATCGCGCGCGCCGACGATTTGCAGACGCTCTACGAGATGGCGAAGCTGACCGGCGGCGGCTTCACCAACCTGCCGCCCGATCGTACCGCGCTGTCCGCCAAGCTGGAGCGCACCGAACAGGCGCTTGCAAGAGAAGGCGACGGCATCGAGGACGAACTGATCGTCATGGTGCTGGAAAATGTCGAGACGGGGCAGGTCCGCGGCACCTGCCAGATATTCTCGACGGTGGGGCAAAGCTGGCCCTTCTACAGCTACCGCCTGGGCACGCTGACCCAGCATAGCCGGGAACTCGGCCGCACCTTCCGCGCGCAGATGCTCTCGCTGACCACCGATCTGGAAGGATCGGTCGAGGTCGGCGGCCTCTTCCTCCACCCGCGCGAGCGGGCCGAGGGGCTGGGACTGTTGCTGGCGCGCAGCCGCTATCTCTATATCCGCAGCCATCGCGCGCGCTTCGGCGACAAGGTGATCGCCGAATTGCGCGGCGTCATCGATGAAGCGGGCGGATCGCCCTTCTGGGATGGCCTCGCCGGGCGTTTCTTCGGCATGAATTTTCAGGAGGCGGACGAATTCAACGCCGTGAACGGCAACCAGTTCATCGCCGACCTGATGCCCAAGACGCCCATCTACACCGCGATGCTGACCGACAGTGCCCGCGCCGTCATCGGCCTGCCCCACCCCAATGGCCGCGCGGCGATGCGCATGCTGGAGACGGAGGGGTTCGACAATGCCGGCTATGTCGACATATTCGACGGCGGCCCGACCATGGTGGGGCAGGTCGACCAGCTGAAGACGATCGCGGCGGCCCGCGACGTCACCCTGTCCGCCACCCATGAAAAGGGCGGGGACAAGATGCTGATCGCGACCGGCAAACTGGCCGATTATCGCTGCACCTGGGGCTTCGTGCAGGAAGATGACAACGGCGCAGTCTCGATGGATGCAGCCAGCGCGGCGCGCATCGGCCTCGATATCGGCGGTTCCTTCACCATGGCAGGGCGGGCATGAGCGTCAGGGAAATCAATTTCGACGGGATCATCGGTCCCAGCCACAATTATGCGGGCCTCAGCCTCGGCAACCTCGCTTCCGCGCGCAATGCGGGCGCGGTGGCGCATCCCCGCGCGGCGGCGCTCCAGGGGCTGGAGAAGATGCGGGGCAATATCCGCATCGGCCTCGCCCAAGGCATCTTCCTGCCGCAATGGCGGCCCGACGTCGCCTGGCTGACGAAGCTCGGCACCGATGTCGGCGACGCCGATCCGCATATCCGGGCGGCCGCCATGTCCGCCTCCTCCATGTGGGCGGCCAATGCCGCCACCGTCTCCCCCGCCAGCGATACGGCGGACGGGCGCACGCACCTCACCGTCGCCAATCTGGTGACGATGCCGCATCGCAGCCATGAATGGCCGCAAACGCTGGCGCAGCTGCGCATCGCCTTTTCCGACACGCGCGCCTTTGCCGTGCATGATCCCATCCCCGCCCCCTTTGGCGACGAGGGCGCGGCCAATCATATGCGCTTGGCCGAACGCCACGACCAGCCGGGCGTGGAGGTCTTCGTCTATGGCCGGTCGGGCGGGGCTTTCCCGGCACGCCAGCATATGGAAGCGAGCAAGGCGGTGGCCCGTATCCACAGCCTCGACCCGGCCCGCACCCTGTTCGTGGAGCAATCTGAAGCGGCGATCGCAGCCGGTGCCTTCCACAATGACGTCGTCGCCGTGGCGAACGAGCGCGTGCTCTTCACACATGAACAGGCCTTCGCCGACAAGGACGCTTTCTACGCCGATTTGCGCGCCGCCCTGCCCTGCGTCGAGATCGTCGAAGTGCCCGCCAGTGCGGTCAGCCTGGCCGATGCGATCAAATCCTATCTGTTCAATGCGCAGCTCGTCACCCTGCCCGACGGCGGGATGGCGCTGATCCTCCCGACCGAGGCGCGGGACACGCCAGCGGTCTGGACCTGGCTGGAACAGATGATCGCGGGCAACGGGCCGATCCGCCGCATCATACCCGTCGATGTGCGTCAATCCATGGCCAATGGCGGCGGTCCCGCGTGCCTCCGCCTGCGCGTCGTCGCCGATCCGCTCGACATCGATCCCCGCTTCCTGGTGGACGAAGTAGGGATCGATAATATTGCGCAGATCGTGTCCCAATATTGGCCAGAATCGATCGCACCCCAGGATTTGAGCGACACACGGCTGATTGCCCGGATCGAGCAATCATGGTTAACGCTTGTTGACCATTTGCAGCTGTCGGGCGATCTTTCGCCCTGACGGCGGGGGCAACGCCGGATGGAATCGATATGGAACGGATCAAGAGCCTCTTCATCATCAAGACCAAGTTCGAGGCGTTCCTGGTGATCTATGCCCTGGCGCTAGGCGCGGCCGAGCGTGGTCATGTCTATATGCAGCAATATCCCGGCACTGGCGGCCATCTGCTGGCCTTGGCCTGTTCGGGCGCGGTCTTCATGGCGGGTGGCAAGATCCTCGACGCGCTGGACTATCAGCGCGGCATGTAACGCCTGCCCTCGTTCCGAAATGGATCGAACTCGACCACCATAACCGGCCTCCCTGCATTATCCTTCCTCCGTTCACGATGAAGGAGTGCCGACAGGATGCTGGACGATCGACGCAGGCGCAGCGTGCCCGCCGCCGAACTGGTGCGCAATTTCGCCCATTGGCGCGAAGTCGGATCGCATGAGCCAGTCATGGTGACCCATCATGGCCGCGAAACCCATGTCTTCATCGGGCTCGACCGGTTCCGCACGATGACGGTTAACGACGATGGCGCGGTGGCGCCCGACCGCACCTTCGAACTCGCCGCCCGCATGCATCAGGGCCTGGTCCTGTGCCGCGCAGACCTGACCGTCGACTATGTCAACGGCGTCGCGCTGGCGATGGCCAAGCGGTGGGACCGCCATCTGGAGGGACAGTCGCTGTGGGACGCCTTTCCCGAACTGGCCGGCACGCTGACGGAGGCGCATATCCGTCACAGCCTGGCCTCTGGCGAGGCGAGCGCGGCCGATATCCCCTCCCCCTTTCGCGACGATGTGTGGCTGCATGTCCAGACCTTCCCCTTTGCCGGCGGCGTCGCGCTGCTGCTGCGGGACATTACCGCCGATATGCAGCGCCACCGGCTGGCCGACGTCAAATCGGCCATCCTGAAGGCGATGGGCGTGCATGGCGGCGTGGGTTATGTGCGGGTGTCGATGCGCGGCTTTATCGATGTCGTGAACGACAGCTTCTGCGCGATGGTCGGGCTGACCGCCGATCGACTGGCCGACGCGCCGGTCGCCGATCTGGTCGCACTGCCCGTTCGCCCGCATTTCCGCGAACAGATGGAGCGGGTGCTCCGCGGCGAAGGCGACATGCGCTTTCCTACCCAATTGCTGACCAATGATGGTTCGGTCGCGCCGATCGACGCGGCGATCGCCCGGTTGCACGGCATTTATGGAACAGAGGGCGCGGTGATCGTCATCACCCCCACAAACGCCCCCTGAATGTGCGACAATAACGTCCATATCGGAGGATGCCGGGCGGATCTGCGCAAGATTTACCGGAAAGCGCGGCTTTCTGCTCCTGAGCGCCGCGCCTGACCATGTAAAACCCGTCAACGACGGACTTGGCGAAGCACACCCGAAATTGAACAGCGCCCCGTAGCATCGTCGTCATGTCCCACGATAACGCCCGCTCCCCCGCCCGATCGCGTCGACCGCTGGCCGCGCTGCTGCGCCATCAGGCGGGCAGCAGCCTGATCGAGGCGGCCTTCGCCCTGCCGCTGCTCGTCCTGCTGCTGATGGGCATATTGGCTTATGGTAGCTGGTTCATGACCGCCCACAGCCTCCAGCAGGCGGCAAATGATGCCGCCCGCGCGTCAGTGGCCGGGCTGGACGCGACCGAGCGCCGCACCTTGGTCGATCAAAGCGTCGTCGCTGCCCGCGCCGCCTTTCCGGTCCCTGGCGCTCAGACGATCGGCGTCAGCACCGGCGAAAGCAGCGGCTATTATACCGTGACGCTGCGCTACACTCTTTCCAACGCGCCGCTATTTTCGGCCATGCCCTTCCCGATGCCTGGCAATGTGCTGGAACGCACCGCCGTCGTGCGGATCGCCAGCCAATGACCGGCGCGCGCCTTGGCCGGGCGCTGGCGCGGGACCGGCGCGGCGGCGTAACCGTCATCCTTGCCGGATCGCTGTTCATGCTGGCGGGCGCCGCCACCGTCGCGGTCGATCTGGGTTCCGTCTATCTGGCCCGTCGCCAGTTGCAGGGCGTGGCGGACGCCGCCGCGCTGGCCGCCGCCGATGGGGGCCGCACCGCCGCCGAACAACTGGTAGGGCGCAGCGGGATCAGCGGCGCGGCGCTCGCGACCTACGACAGCGGCAGCTATATCGCCGACTCCTCCCTGCCAATGGACCAGCGCTTCCGCGCAGGCGATCCCAATGGTGGTGCGATGCGGGTGGAGGTGCGCCGCCGCGCGCCTCTGTTCTTCGGCCGCTTGCTGGTCGGCCGCGACGGCATAGATCTCAGCGCCCGCGCCACCGCCGCCCGCACCGACGCCGCCGCCTTTTCACTCGGCACCGGCCTCGCCTCGATCAGCGGCGGATTGCCCAACATGTTGCTGTCTAACCTCGCCGGGACCGAACTCAACCTGTCGGTGATGGACTATAATGGCCTGGCGAGCGCCAATCTCGATCTGTTGGGCGTCGCCGATGCGTTGCGGGTGCGAACCGGGCGCGATGGGGAAGCCTATGGCGCGCTGTTCGACCGGGACATTCCGCTGTCCGACCTGCTCGGCGCAATGGCGGACAGCGCGGGGACCAGCCCCGCCGCCGCCACGCTGTTGGCGCTATCCAGCCGCATACCCGGCCGCTCCATCCGCCTCAGCGACATTGTCGACCTTGGCCCGATGCGCAGTGCCGCCAATGCGACCGGCCAACCCAATATCCTGCTCGACGCCTTCTCGATGCTGCGCATGCTGCTCAGCCCGCCGTCGGGAACGAGCGTGCCGATGGACTTGCGCGTCACCGTGCCGGGCCTCAGCAGCACCCGCCTGATGCTGGTCACGGGCGAAGGACAGGCCCGGTCCCCGTTGATGAGCGTCACCGCCAAGCGCGATGTCGTGCTGCGCACCGCCCAGACGCGCATCTATCTGGAAAGCAGCGTCGCCACTATCCTGTCCGGCATCGCGTCCGTGCGGGTGCCGCTCTATGTCGAACTGGCCGCGGCGGAGGCGCGCCTGTCGGATATCCAGTGCGGTGCCAACGGCGGCGTCACCCTGGCGGTCACGCCCTCGGTCGGCACCGCGGCGCTGGGCGACGTCGATATGAATGCGCTCACCAACTTCTCGGTCCCCGCCAATCCGCGCGCCGCCCTGCTGGTGCAAACGCTCGGCACGCGCGTCACCGGCTATGCCAATATCAGTCTGGGCGGCACCCAGACCCACAATGTCCATTTCTCCCCGTCGGAGATCAGCGCGCAGCAGGCCAAGACCGTCAGCACGCAGGATCTGACTCAGGGCATCGCCGCCAGCCTGGCCAGCCAGACCCAGATCCAGGTGTCGCTGCTGGGCATCACCATCGGCAACAGCCCGCTCAGTCCGCTGGTCGGCACGGTGTTGGGCACCACCGCGCCGCTGCTGGATGGCATCATCAACAGCGTCACCGCCACGCTTGGCGTCCGGGTGGGGTCGGCGGAGGTGCGCGTGCATCAGCGGCGCTGCGGCATGGCGGCTATCGTCGCATAGAGTGATTTCAAGCCAGATGGCATCATCTGGCGGCCCGGAAATCACGAAACAAAAGGCCCCTTGCGCTGGCGGCGCTCCGCCGTCAGGAGCGATCCATGGGCGCTATCATGTTGCAGGGAACCGGATCGGACGTCGGCAAATCGGTGCTGGTCGCGGGGCTATGCCGCGCGCTGCTGCGTAGGGGCTATCGGGTACGCCCGTTCAAACCGCAAAATATGTCGAACAACGCCGCTGTCACCAGCAACGGCGGGGAGATCGGTCGGGCGCAGGCGTTGCAGGCGATCGCCTGCGGCGTGCCCCCCCATACGGATATGAACCCGGTGCTGCTCAAGCCCCAGGCCGACCGGACGTCGCAATTGATCGTCCATGGCCAGGTCCGCGGCACGCTGGGATCGGGCAATTTCCGCAGCGCACGCGGGGAGTTGCTGGATGCCGTGCTTGAAAGCTATGAACGCCTCCGCGACCAGTGCGATATCGTGGTGGTCGAAGGGGCCGGATCACCGGCGGAGATCAACCTTCGCGCAGGTGACATCGCCAATATGGGTTTCGCCCGCGCGGCCAATGTGCCCGTCATACTGGTCGGCGACATCGACCGGGGCGGCGTGATCGCGGCAGTAGTCGGCACCCGCGCGGTAATCGACCCTGACGACGCGGCGATGATCCGTGGCTTCCTTATCAACAAATTCCGCGGCGACCCGGCGCTGTTCGAGGATGGCTATGCGCAGATAGAGGCGCTGTCAGGCTGGCGCGGCTTTGGCGTGGTGCCCTGGCTTAGCGCCGTCGCCCGGCTGCCCAGCGAAGACGCGGTGGTGCTGGAACGGCGGACCTTCTCGACCGCTGCGCCCTTGGTCGTCGCCTGCCCAGTACTGCCGCGCATCTCCAATTTCGACGATCTCGACCCGCTCAAGCTGGAGCCGGGGGTCGATCTGCGCATGATCGGACCGGGCCAGGCGATCCCCGGTGATGCGGCGCTGGTGATCCTGCCCGGATCGAAGGCGACGGTCGCCGACATGCGCGCCATGGTCGCGCAGGGGTGGGACATCGACATTCGCGCCCATCACCGGCGCGGCGGCGCGGTGCTGGGCCTGTGCGGCGGCTATCAGATGCTAGGGCGCATGATCGCCGATCCCGAAGGACTTGAAGGACCGGCCGGATCGGTCGCGGGGCTGGGCCTGTTGGACATCGAAACGCGCCTGTCCGGGGCCAAGACACTGGAGCAGGTGCGGGGCCGCGCGCTCGACGCTGATTTTACCGGCTATGAAATGCATATGGGCGCAACCCAAGGCCCGGATTGCGCGCGCCCCTTCGCCCTGATCGACGGCGCGCGCCCGGATGGCGCGATCAGCCGCGACGGGCGCGTGATGGGCAGCTATGTCCATGGCCTGCTCGGCAGCACGGCGCTGCGCGATGCGCTGCTGCGGCGGCTGGGCGGCGCATCGGCGGGGCGCGACTATGACCAGTCGGTCGAGGATGCCCTGGATGAAGTGGCCGCACTATTGGAAAGCCATGTCGATATCGACGCCATGGTGGCGCTGGCGACGGCCTGACCGACCCGCAAAAAAGGCGGCCAGATGCCGCCTTTTTATTCGATCATAATATGGTGCACCCAGAGCGATTCGAACGCCCGACCCTCAGATTCGTAGTCTGATGCTCTATCCAGCTGAGCTATGGGTGCGAAGGAAAGACGATCGGACCGCGGCTATAAGCCCGGACCAAAAGCCCTTCTGAAACTATGGTGCACCCAGAGCGATTCGAACGCCCGACCCTCAGATTCGTAGTCTGATGCTCTATCCAGCTGAGCTATGGGTGCGTGGAGACGCGCAGATAGAAGCGCTTGGCCGATTGGGCAAGCCCCTTTTTTGCACTTTTATGGCCGGGCAACCTTTATGCCCCGTCCCTCGTTCAATGGGGCAGGAGGACGCCATGATGAGCTTCAATCTGAACGAGGTTGCGTTACTGCTGGTGGTGCTGGTCATCGGCTGGCTGCTGGGCTTGATGATGAGCGGGCGCGGCAAATATCGCCGCCTGTGGCAGGACGAACAGGCGGTGCATCGCAGCGCGATCAAGGATCGCGACGCCCGCATCGAAGCGTCCCATAAGCGGATCGCCGAACTGGAGCGGCAATCGGCCGCCGCGCCGATCGCCGCCGCCACGGCCGCGACGGCCGCGGGGGTCACCCACGGCCGCGACGATCTGAGCCGGATCAGCGGCGTAAGCCAGGCGCAGGAAATCGCGCTGAACGAAGCGGGCTATCATCGCTATGGCCAGATCGCCGCGCTCAATGCCGAGCAGGAAGCGACACTGGAGGCGCGGCTGGGCCTGAAACCCGGCACCATCGCGCAGGAAGATTGGCGCGGTCAGGCGCTGGCGCTGGACCGGGACGGCAGCAAGCCCGGCCTGCTCAGCCGCCTGACGGGATCGCACTAAAAAAGGGCGGGGTTGATGCCCCGCCCTTTTACTACCCCTTCCGCGCGAGCGCCGCCTGCGCCGCAGCCAGTCGGGCGATCGGCACGCGATAGGGCGATGCCGACACATAATCCAGGCCCGTCGCCTCGCAGAAGGCGATCGAGGCCGGATCGCCGCCATGTTCGCCGCAAATACCGAGCTTGATACCAGGCCGCGTCTTGCGACCACGCTCTGCGGCGATCTCGATCAGTTCGCCCACGCCTTCCACATCGATGCTGACGAAAGGATCGCGGGCGAAGATGCCCTTGTCGACATATTGCGTCAGGAACCGGCCGGCGTCGTCGCGGCTGATGCCGATCGTCGTTTGCGTCAGGTCATTGGTGCCAAAGGAGAAGAACTCGCCCACCTCGGCGATCTCGCCCGCCTTCAGCGCCGCGCGCGGCAGTTCGATCATCGTGCCGACCAGATACTCGACGCTCTCGCCCTGTTCCTTGAACACGTCGGCCGCAACGCGATCCACGATCGCCTTCATCAGCTCCAGCTCTTTCCGCGTGGCGACCAGCGGGATCATGACTTCTGGGATCGGCGCTTCGCCACCCCGCGCCTTGACGATCAAAGCGGCTTCGAAGATCGCGCGCGCCTGCATCTCGTAGATTTCGGGATAGGTCACGCCCAGGCGGCAACCGCGATGGCCCAGCATGGGGTTGAACTCGTGCAGTTCGTTCGCCCGGCGCTTGAGCGTATCGACGCTGACGCCCGCCGCCTTGGCCACGTCCTCGAACTCGGCCTCACCATGCGGCAGAAATTCGTGCAGCGGCGGATCGAGCAGGCGGATCGTCACGGGAAGGCCCGCCATCACCATGAAGATCTGCGCGAAATCGTCCCGCTGTTCCGGCAGCAGCTTGTCGAGCGCGACGCGGCGGCCCTTCTCGCTATCGGCCAGGATCATTTCGCGGACCGCGGTGATGCGCGCCGCATCGAAGAACATATGTTCGGTGCGGCACAGGCCAACGCCTTCCGCGCCGAACTCCCGCGCGACCTTGCAATCCTGCGGCGTTTCGGCGTTGGCGCGCACCTTCAGGCGACGGACCTTGTCGGCCCACACCATCAGCACGCCGAAATCGCCGGCCAGCTCAGGCTGTACCGTCGGCACTTCGCCCGCCATCACTTCGCCGGTCGACCCGTCGATGGTCAGGATGTCGCCTTCCTTCAACTCACGGCCGCCCACGCGCAATATCTTGGTCTTGTTGTCGATCGATATGCCGCCCGCGCCCGAAACGCAGGGACGGCCCATCCCGCGCGCCACCACGGCGGCGTGCGACGTCATGCCGCCGCGTGCGGTCAGGATGCCCTTGGCCGCATGCATCCCGTGAATGTCTTCCGGGCTGGTTTCCACGCGCACCAGGATGACCGCATCGCCCATTTCTGCGCGCCGCTCGGCGGTGTCGGCGTCGAACACGATCGCACCCGAAGCCGCACCCGGCGAAGCGGGCAGCCCCTTGGTCAGCACGTCGCGCGGTGCTTTGGGATCGAGCGTGGGATGCAGCAACTGGTCGAGCGCGGCGGGATCGACGCGGGCGACCGCCTCTTCCTCGGTGATCAGCCCCTCATGCGCCATGTCCACGGCCATTTTCAGCGCAGCCTTGGCGGTGCGTTTGCCCGACCGGGTCTGGAGCATCCACAGCTTGCCCTGCTGTACCGTAAATTCGATGTCCTGCATGTCGCGATAATGGGTTTCCAGGATCTGGAAAACGCCTGCCAGTTCGGCATAGGTTTCCGGCATCGCCTCTTCCATCGACAGCGGCTTGGCCCCTGCCCTTGTCCGAGCGGCCAGCGTCAGATATTGCGGTGTGCGGATGCCCGCGACGACATCTTCGCCCTGCGCGTTGATCAGATATTCGCCATAATAGGCGTTCTCGCCGGTCGAAGGATCGCGCGTGAACGCCACACCCGTCGCGGACGTTTCGCCCATATTGCCGAACACCATCGCCTGCACATTGACGGCGGTGCCCCATTCGCCGGGGATATTGTTCAGGCGGCGATAGACCTTCGCCCGCTCCGACTGCCACGAACCGAACACGGCGCTGATCGCGCCCCAGAGCTGGTCATGCACATCCTGCGGGAAGGGCTTGTTCCACAGCTTTTCCACCAGCGCCTTATATTCGGCGACCAGCGTCTTCCAGTCGGCGGCGGTCATCTCGGTATCCAGGCTATACCCCTGGTCTTCCTTGGCGATTTCCAGCGCTTCCTCGAACGCGCCATGGTCCAGTTCCAGCACAACGTCCGAATACATCTGGATGAAACGGCGATAGCTGTCCCAGGCGAAACGCTCGTCGCCCGACGTGTTGGCCAGGCCGATCACGGTTTCGTCGTTCAGGCCCAGGTTGAGCACGGTATCCATCATGCCCGGCATCGACGCGCGCGCACCCGAACGGACGGACACCAGCAGCGGATCGGCAGCATCGCCGAACGTCTTGCCCGTAATCCCCTCGATATGGGCAAGGCCGGTAGCCACTTCGGCCCGAACGCTGTCGGGATAGACGCCGCCATCTTCATAATAGCGGGTGCACATGGCCGTGGTGATGGTGAAGCCCGGCGGCACCGGCAGGCCAATCGCGGCCATGCCGTCCAGATTGGCGCCCTTGCCGCCCAGCAGATTGCGGTCACCCTGCCCGCCATCATCCACACCGCCGCCGAAACGATAGACATAGCGCGTCGCGGTGCTGTTCATGATGGCCTCTTGTGTCCTAAGCATATGATCCGGCTCTCCCTGCACTGATTGCCGTGGATATTGTGCGCTGCAACAGTCTTTACAAAAGACAGGCGGGAATTGCACCCGCCTTTATTGGGATTTTGTCGTCATATCGTCATTTTTATGGACAGATATGTCCGACTTATCCCTCAGCCCGTAATTTTCGAAAAGTCCGCGACGCCATGCACCGCCGCCCGCAACCGGTCGAGCAGCGCGAGACGCGCCGCCCGCTTTGCCGGATCGGCGTCGTTGACCATGACGGAATCGAAAAAGGCGTCGATCGGCGCGCGCAGCGTGGCGAGCGCGGTCATGGCGTCTTCGAACCGTTCATCGGCCACAGCCTGCGCCGCGCGTGGTTCGGCGGCGTCCAGCGCAGCGAGCAGCGCGGCTTCGGCAGGTTCGGGGGTGTAGGATGGCGGCATAGCACCCTCCCCCTTCAACTCGTCACCCCGGACTTGATCCGGGGTCCCGCTCTCTTCAGATGCTGCGGTAGAAGAAAGCGGGACCCCGGCTTTCGCCGGGGTGACGGATGAGGATTGGGGGGCAGCCCCCTCCTTCTTGAGAATATTGGCCGCCCGCTTGTACCCGGCGAGCAGGTTCGCGCCATCATCGGTTGCGACGAAGGATTGTAACGCATGAACGCGGGCGAGCAGGCGGACGAGATCATCCTCCCCGCCCAGCGCAAACACCGCGTCGATCAGGTCGTGGCGGACGCCCGCTTCCTTCTGCTGGACCTTGAGACGGTCGGCGAAGAAAGCGAGTACTTCGCGCGCCTTAGCCATTTCAGCTCGGCGAACTAATGCCAAAATCTGTGGACGCCGTTCCTCGTCGGGCAACGAACGATCCACTTGTTCACGATATGGCTCGATGAGGCTACTAAAGCCATCCCCATCATCAGTGGCGCTATCAATCGCCCGCGCTAAAACGGGAAGTATCGGCAGTCTAATGCATGTGGCATTGATCTGCCGAATTACCGCTAGCGCTGCACGGCGCAAAGCAAACGGATCGCGTGATCCGGTTGGCTGCTGGTCAATCGAGAAAAACGCAGCAATCGTATCCAGCTTATCCGCCAAACTCACCGCAATCGTAACCGGCGCGGTCGGCACATCGTCGCCCTGCCCGACCGGCTTATAATGGTCACGGATCGCGTCGGCCACCGCATCCGGCAAGCCTTCGGCGCGGGCGTAATAGCCGCCCATGACGCCCTGCAATTCGGGGAACTCGCCGACCATTTCGGTGACGAGGTCGGCCTTGCACAGACGCGCGGCCTGTTCGGCCATATCCGCCAATTTACTCCCCTCCCCTTCAGGGGAGGGGCTGGGGGTGGGGGCTATCGTATTGGCGTCGCGTGTCGGGATAGCCCCCACCCCAACCCCTCCCCTGAAGGGGAGGGGCTTTTCCGTGACAATCCCCTCTTCCACCAGCCACCGCGCCAGCTTCGCAACCCGCTCCACCTTGTCGGCAACCGTGCCCAGCTTCTCGTGAAACGTAATCCGCCCCAGCTTCTTCGCATGGTCCTCAAGCCGCGTCTTGCGGTCCTGCTCCCAGAAGAAGCGCGCATCGCTCAGCCGCGCGGCCAGAACCTTGCGGTTGCCCGCAATGATCGCCGCGCCGCCATCCTTCGCCTCGATATTGGCGGTGCAGATGAAGGCAGGCGCCAGTTTCCCGTCCCCATCGCGCAACACGAAATACTTCTGGTTGATGCGCAGCGTCAATTGAATGACCTCCGGCGGCACCTCCAGAAAGGCCGGGTCGAAATCGCCCAGCAGCGGCACCGGCCATTCGGTCAGCCCCGCATTTTCCTCGACCAGTCCCTTATCCTCGATCACCGTGTAACCATGCGCCGCAGCAGCCTCCGCCGCCTTCTCCGCGATGATCGCCTGCCGCTCCTGATGGGACACGATCACATGGCAGGCGCGCAGCTTTTCGACATAATCGTCCGCGCCCCCGATGGTGATCACACCGGGATGATGAAAGCGATGGCCCAGCGTCGCATAGCCCGACCGCACATCCTCGACCGCGATATCGACCAGTTGCTCGCCAAAGATAGCGACGATGCCCTGCAACGGGCGGACCCAGCGCAGGCTCTCGGTCGTCTGGCTGGCGACGCCCCAGCGCATCGCCTTGGGCCAGGGGAAGGCGCGGATGACGGCGGGCACGGCTTGCGCCAGCACATCCATGGTGGCGCGGCCGGGCTTGTTGACGACCGCGAACCAGACGCCGTCCCGGTCTTCCAACTGGTCCTGGGTCAGGCCGGTCTTGCGCAAAAAGCCTTCCAGCGCCTGCGGCGGCGCGGATGTGCGCGGACCCTTGAACTCCTCACTCACCGCCGCGGTTTCTTGGCTCAGGCCGCGCGCGATCAGCGCCAGCCGGCGCGGCGTGACGAAACTCTCAATCGCAGCGGGCTTCAGGCCAGCCTTGGCCAGCTCTTCCGTGAACAGGCGAGCCAGGTCGTCGGACGCCTTGACCTGCATACGCGCGGGAATTTCCTCGCAGCGCAATTCGAGGAGGAAATCAGTCATTGATCATATCCCAAACCGTTCAGGCTGAGCGAAGTCGAAGCCCTCGCCTGAACGCAGTGAAGGCACTTCACCTTCGCCTCAGTGAAGCCCTTCGACAGGCTCAGGGCGAACGGATCAAAAATTGCGCGCATCTTCATCACGCCACCCACCCCGGAAATTTGGCGCTCCATGCGTCGCTATTGCTGGCGATCCACGCCTCGCAACTGCCCTTCGCCATGTCGCGCACCTGGCCCATATAGCTGGCGCGTTCCTGCACGGAAATCACGCCGCGCGCCTGGAGCAGGTTGAACACATGGCTCGCCTTGATCGCCTGGTCATAGGCGGCCAGCGGCACGTTGGCCTCAATGCATTGCGCATATTCGGCCTGGCAATCCTTGAACCAGCGGAACAGCTTGTCGGTGTCGGCGACCTCGAAATTCCATTTCGACATCTGCTGCTCGTTCGCCAGGAACACGTCGCCATAAGTGACGCCGGCGTCATTGAATTTCAGGTCGTATACGCTGTCGACGCCCTGAATATACATGGCGAGCCGCTCCAACCCGTAGGTCAGCTCGCCCGCGACCGGCTTGCAGTCATAACCGCCCATCTGCTGGAAATAGGTGAACTGGGTCACTTCCATGCCGTCGCACCACACTTCCCAGCCCAAGCCCCAGGCACCCAGCGTCGGGCTTTCCCAATCATCCTCGACAAAGCGGATATCGTGGATCAGCGGATCGATGCCGATCTCCACCAGCGACCCCAGATAGAGTTCCTGCAAGTTCGCGGGCGATGGCTTCATGATCACCTGATATTGGTAATAATGCTGCAACCGGTTGGGATTTTCGCCATAGCGGCCGTCCGTGGGCCGACGGCTGGGCTGGACATAGGCGGCGTTCCAAGGCTGCGGCCCCAGCGCGCGCAGCGTGGTCGCGGGGTGGAATGTGCCCGCGCCGACTTCCATGTCATAGGGTTGCAGGATGACGCAGCCCTGTTTCCCCCAATAGGCATGGAGGGTCAGGATCAGGTCCTGGAAGGAAAGCGCTTTGCCTTCGGCCACGAAACGTCCTTATCGAAAGTGCTGATTTACGTGGCCGCGCCTTGGCCCATGGGGCCGATAGGGTCAAGGGCCAAGGGTTAGGAGGAAGCCGCCGTAAACAGGGTTAAGCGGCTTGCCCTCCCGCCGCGCGCTCCCCATTGAAGGACGCATGAAATGCCTTCCCACCCTGTTGCGGGCCTTGAGCGCCGCATGGCTGCTGATCGGCGGCGTACCTGCCTATGCCAAGTCCACCGCCGCAACCCCGGCGCTGTGGGCGGTGCGGGATGCCGACACCACCATCTATCTGTTCGGCACCGTCCATGTGATGAAGCCGGACATTGACTGGTTCCATGGCGATATAAAGCGCGCCTTCGACCGCTCGGACGAGTTGGTGCTGGAAATCATCGAGCCGGACAATCCCAACGCGATCGGCGCGACCATGACCAGCACCGCGCTGGCCAAGGACGGCATAAAATTGTCCGATCGCCTCACGCCAGACGCGCGCGCGAAATATCATGCGGCGATGGACGCCAACAGCCTGCCCTGGCGCACGTTCGACATGTTCAACCCCTGGATGAGCGGCATGGCCCTGTCAGTCGCCCCGCTGGCGAAGCTAGGCTATAAAAACGACCTGGGTGCCGAGAAAATTCTGCGCAGCGCGGCGGAAACCGCGGGCAAGAAAGTCGATGCGCTCGAAACCGTCGAGCAGCAGGTCGGCTTCTTCGCCAGCCTGCCGATGGCGCAGCAGGTGCAGTTCCTGAACGCCACCGTCGATGGCCTGCCCGATATGGAAAGCGAGTTTGGTGACCTTTTGCGCTACTGGCAGGCGGGGCAGCCGAACAGACTGGCAAAATCGATGAACGAATCGCTCGAAGCGACGCCGGAACTGGCGCAGGTGTTGCTGACCGGCCGCAACGCCAACTGGGCTAAATG
Organism: Pseudomonadota bacterium; assembly: GCA_040389985.1. Classification (GTDB taxonomy): domain Bacteria; phylum Pseudomonadota; class Alphaproteobacteria; order Sphingomonadales; family Sphingomonadaceae; genus Sphingobium. Next base: position 108,803 of record JAZJZH010000009.1, on the reverse strand, counting down.
GATCAAGGCGCGGCTCGACCAGCCCGGCACCGTCTTCGTCGCCGTGGGCGCGGGCCATTTGGCCGGCAAGGGCAGCGTGCAGGATCAACTCAAATCTTTGGGCCTTCGCGCCCGCCGGTTAAAGGACGTAAAGCCATGATGCGCCTCGTCACCCGCCTCCTCGCCCTGTTCGCGCTGACTATGGTCGCAGCCTGCGGACAGAATGACACGCCCGCCGCCAAGGCGCAGGGCGGCCCGGCCCTCTGGCAGGTGCAGCGCGGCGAACTGAACGGCTGGCTGTTCGGCACCATCCACGTCCTGCCCAAAGGGCTGTCCTGGGACACGCCGACGATCACCGAAGCGATGACCGCGTCCGACCGACTGGTGCTGGAAGCCGCGGACTTGCAGGACGAGCAAAAAACGCTGTCGCTGTTTGAGAAAATGGGCCGTAGCGCCGGCCTGCCGCCGCTGGAACGGCGCGTGCCGGACGAGGAAAAGACGGCCCTGGTCAAGGCGATGGCCGACGGCGGCACCAACGGCCAATTGCTGTCCGGCTATGAAAGCTGGGCCGCCGCCATGCTGCTGTCCGCGTCCAGCCAGCAGGGGCTGGGCGTCAGCCAGGATGACGGCGTCGAGCCGGTGCTGATCGAGCGCTTCAAGAAGGCCGGCAAGCCGATCGGCGGTCTAGAGACGGTGGAACGGCAATTCGCCGCCTTCGATACGCTCCCCGAAGCGGCGCAATCGCGCCTGCTGGTGCAGACCATCCATGAGGCCAAGGGCATGAAGGCGCTGTATGACCGCATCCTCACCGCCTGGGGCAAGGGCGACATGGACGCGATCGCGAAGGAAGACCAGATTGGCGAACAACCCGACCCGATGGTCGAGGAAGCCGTGCTGGTCGCCCGCAACCGCGACTGGGTGAAGGCGATCGAACCGATGCAGGGCCGCCCCTTCATCGCGGTGGGCGCAGGGCACCTGACCGGCCGCGAAAATCTGATCGACCTGCTGAAAGCCAAGGGGTTCACGGTTACGCGGGTGCAGTGATTCACCATCAACGGCCGTTCGTCCTGAGTAGCCATTGAGCGAAGTCGGAGTCAAAGACGACCGAAGGGCAAATGGCGTATCGAAGGATAGGTTTGCCTACATCCTTCGATACGAGGCTTCGGCAAGCTCAGCCTCTACTCAGGACGAACGGATGTTGCTCGCGCCCCACCCTTGCATTCCCGCCCTTTTCTGCTAAAGGGCCGCCTCCCGCTATGGTCATCCCTGGAGGCGTGGCGGGAACGTACATCAATTTTGCTTTTGGAGACACGCAATGAGCGAGCAGCTTACGCTGTCGGCCGAGGCACGCGATCGGGCAGGCAAGGGAGCCTCCCGCGCCCTCCGCCGTGAGGGCCGCGTACCCGCCGTCATCTATGGAATGAACGAAGAACCCCTGTCGATCCATGTCGAGGAAAAGCTCCTCAACAAGCAGCTCGGCACCGGCCACTTCTTCAATTCGGTCATCATGGTCGAAGTCGGCGGCAAGACCGTCCGCACCCTCGCCAAGGACGTGGCCTTCCACCCCGTCAGTGACCGTCCGCTGCACGCCGATTTCCTGCGCGTGTCCGAACATGCCACCGTTCATGTCCATGTGCCTGTGCGCTTCGAAAATGAAGACGCCTCGCCGGGCCTGAAGAAGGGCGGCGTGCTGAACGTCGTGGCGCACGACATCGAACTCGAAGTCGACGCTGCCGAAATCCCCGACGAAGTGGTGGTCGACCTGACCGGCCTGGAAGTCGGCGATTCGATCCACATCAGCGCCGTGACCCTGCCCAAGGGCACAAAGGCGCTGCACGCAGACACCGACTTCTCGATCGCGACCGTCGTCGCCCCGTCGGCGCTCAAGAGCGCCGAAGGCGAAGCGGACGCCGAGGCTGGCGAGGCCGAATAAGCCTTTCGAGCTATACGCTACTGGCTCAACCCCGTTCGGGCTGAGCCTGTCGAAGCCCACTCCTTCCCTGGACGGAAGCAGAAAGGCCCTTCGACAGGCTCAGGGCGAACGGGGTTTTGCTTTTCGGGAGGATATTGATGCAAATCTGGGCGGGCCTGGGCAATCCGGGGCAGCAATATGCGATGCACCGGCACAATGTCGGCTTCATGGTCGCGGACCTGATCGCGGACCTGCATCGCTTCTCCCCGCCCAAAAAGCAGTTCCAGGGCTGGGTGCAGGAAGGGCGGATCGGGCCGGAAAAGATCATCCTCTTGAAACCCGCCACCTTCATGAACGAAAGCGGTCGGTCGGTCGGCGATGCGATGCGCTTCTACAAGCTGACGCCGCAGGACGTGACCCTTTTCCACGACGAACTCGACCTCGTGCCCATGAAGGTCAAGGTGAAGCGTGGCGGCGGCAATGCCGGGCATAATGGCCTGCGCTCGACCGACGCGCATATCGGTAATGATTTCCGCCGCGTGCGGATCGGCATCGGCCATCCGGGGCATAAAGACAAGGTCCATGGCTATGTGCTGGGCAATTACGCCAAGAGCGAGATGGACGCCCTGTCCGACATGCTGGGCGCGATCGGCGCGGAGGCAGAATGGCTGGCCAAGAATGACGACGCCCGCTTCATGAATGAAGTGGCGCTGCGGCTGGCGGCCTGAAAAAGCTTAACCCGATTGCGCGTTGCAACATTGCCGGGCCATAAGGCGCGGCGCAAACGCAGTTCAGGGGATATTGGGTGATTCAGACCGTTGCCACGACGCCGTTCTACGACCAGCAGCCCGGCACGTCGGGCCTGCGCAAGAAGGTCCGCGTCTTTCAGCAGCCCCATTATGCCGAAAATTTCGTCCAGTCGGTTTTCGACAGCCTCGACGGCTTTGCCGGGCAGACGCTGGTGGTGGGCGGCGATGGCCGTTACCTGAACCGCGAAGTCATCCAGATCGTCCTGAAGATGGCGGCGGCCAACGGCTTTGGCCGGGCGCTGGTGGGCCAGGGCGGCATCCTCTCCACCCCCGCCGCCTCGCACCTCATCCGCGCGTCCGGCGCGTTCGGCGGCCTTGTCCTGTCGGCCAGCCACAATCCGGGCGGGCCGGATGAAGATTTCGGCATCAAATATAATATCGGCAATGGCGGCCCCGCGCCCGAAAAGGTGACGGACGCCATCGCCGCCCGCTCGATGGTCATCGACAGCTATACAATCCTCGAAGCCGCCGATGTGGACATCGACATGATTGGCGAAACCCAATTGGGCGCGATGACGGTCGAAGTGGTCGATCCGGTGACCGCCTATGCCGACCTGATGGAAAGCCTGTTCGATTTTCCCGCGATCAGCGCCCAGATCGCCGGCGGCTTCACCCTCGCCTTCGACAGCATGAGCGCCGTCACCGGCCCCTATGCGGTGGAGATTTTTGAACGTCGCCTCGGCGCGCCGCAGGGCACGGTGATGAACGGCACGCCGCTCCCCGACTTCGGCCACCACCATCCCGATCCCAATCTGGTCCACGCCAAAGAGTTGTACGACCGGATGATGGCCCCCGACGCGCCCGATTTCGGCGCAGCGTCGGACGGCGATGGCGATCGCAACCTCATCATTGGCCGGCACAGCTACGTCACGCCCTCGGACTCGCTCGCCGTGCTGGCCGCCAACGCCCATCTGGTGCCCGGCTATGCCGCAGGCCTCAAGGGGATCGCCCGTTCCATGCCGACCAGCGGCGCGGCCGATAGGGTCGCGGAAAAACTGGGCGTGCCGCTCTATGAGACGCCGACCGGATGGAAATTCTTCGGCAACCTGCTTGATGCGGGAATGGCGACCATTTGCGGCGAGGAAAGCGCGGGCACCGGCTCGGACCATGTGCGCGAAAAGGACGGCATCTGGGCCGTACTCCTCTGGCTCAACATCCTGGCCGTCCGTCAGCAGAGCGTCGCCGTCATCATGGCGGATCATTGGGCGACCTATGGCCGCAATTACTATGCCCGCCACGATTATGAAGCCATCGCCAAGGACAAGGCCGATGCGCTGATGGCGGCTTTGCGCGCCAAGCCGGAAAGCCTGCCCGGCACGGTGAACAGCGGCGGCACGGTCAAGGCCGCCGATGATTTCGCCTATACCGATCCCACCGACCAGTCGGTCAGCCGCAACCAGGGCGTCCGCATCCTGTTTACGGACGGATCGCGCGTGGTGTTCCGCCTGTCCGGCACCGGCACGCAAGGCGCCACCCTGCGCGTCTATATCGAACGCTATGTCGGCCCGGACGGCGACCTCGCCCTCGAAACGAGCGACGCCCTCGCCCCGCTGATCGCCGCCGCGCAGGAATTGGCCGACATTAGGGGCTATACTGGCATGGACCAGCCCAGCGTCATCACCTGAACGGCTGGCTTTCAACGCGGCGGGCGGAACATAAACTAACCCACGGGCAACAAAACAGAAACGCGCGCGGATTAAAGAATGAAGGCCTTTATTTGAATCGTCATTGCGAGCAAAGTGAAGCAATCCAAACGCGCGCCATTGGATTGCTTCGCTTCGCTCGCAATGACGAGCCAGGCGACGTAAAGCCATCCCACTCTTGAGGGAGCGACATCCCTTCATCGATCCCAGGAAATCCATGCGCCGCCTCGCTCTCTGCCTGTCCGCCTGCCTAGCCCTGTTCTCCGCCCCGACGCGCGCGGCGACCAGCGAGGACGAGCAATTCTGGCTCAACCTGACCGCCATGGGATCGGTGAAGGACGAACTGGTCTATTTTGCGGAAATCCAGCCGCGCTTCGGCGATGGCGTCTCCCGCGTCGATCAGTCGCTGTTTCGCGGCGCTCTCGGCTGGAAATTCTCGCCCACGCTGACCCTCTATCAGGGCTATGCCCATGTCGTCGTGCCGATCGAGGGCGGCAAGGACGTCAATGAGGAGCGCAGCTTCCAGCAGCTAAGCTGGACGCTCGGCAAGCCATGGGGCGGCGAACTCTCGTCGCGCACCCGCCTCGAACAGCGCTGGCGCTCTGACGGCGACGACATGGGCTGGCGGCTGCGCGAGATGCTCCGCTACGAAAAGCCGCTGCGCGCCAACAGCGACGCCGTCAACGCGCTGGTCTATGCTGAGGGTTTCGCCGCGCTCAACGACACGGACTGGGGCGCACGCAGCGGCTTTGATCAGCTACGCAGTTTCGTCGGCGCGGAAATCGGCCTGCCCGGCGCATCGACGCTGGAGGTGGGCTATCTCAACCAGTTGGTCAACCAGCGCGCCGGCAATCACCGCGTCAACCATGTCGCATCGGTGACGCTGTTTTTCCGGCACTAGAGCATCGTGCGAAAAAGTGGGAACCGGTTTTCCGCTTAAACGATGCGGCAACAAAAACGACGCGATCAGGCGGGCAACGCGAAAGCTGCATAACCCTCAAAATGACGGCGTGTCCGCAGTTTTCGTCAAACCCCTGACTATCGTAAGCCATTGATTATGAAGGAAAATAGGACAGTTCTCGTTCAAGCCTGATAACCAGGCCGTCAAAAACCGCTATATTACAATCACTTACAATCGCATTATGCGACGCAACTGTCCAACTCGCTGTCTCGTAACGCGGCTTACCGCCCGTTATCGGCGATGATATCGACGCCGGTCTTGCCGCCCGGCGCGTCGGTGAACAGGATGAAATAGGCGCTGCCGTCGGACCCGCGGGTGCCGCCCAGCACATGATCGCCGCCCAATATTTTGTGCTCGCCATCATAGCCCGCACGGCGCGCCAGCGTATAATAATAGTCCATCACGCCCTGCCGCGGCGCAGGCGTTACGAAGCTGGCCGCACGCAGCGTACAGCCATCGGTCTGCGCGCCCGCCGCCTCGGTCAGCTGCGCGCCTGGGAACAGCCCAAAGGGTTCGGGCAACCGCTGCGCCCATTCCATCCCGTAATTCAGTTTCTTCGCACAAGCGCCATTGCCACCACGACGCCCGGCTTCCTCGCGCGCGACGGCGCCCAGCGTCACGGTCGACGCCATTGCTTCGCCCTCGCTAGCCGTCGGTGCCGCGAGCAACTTCCCGCCCGCCAGCTTCACCGCCTCCGCTTGCGCTGCGCCAGCGTCGCCCGCCAGCACCGGCACCGCACCATTGGCGGGACGATCGGCGGAGCGCACGGCGTTGCGGTTGGCCTCTCCCACCAGTTGCGGATCGACCACGATCGGATCGGCCAGCGCACCCTTGAGCGCCGGGTCGGTCGCATTGTCGGTCAGTTGCGCATCAAGCGCCGCCAGGCTGGCATCCTTGTCCCCCTTGCCGCAGGCGGCCAGCGCCAACACCAAAGATATCATTGCAACAGACCGGACACGCGCCATACTTCACTCCTTCGTAAACAAGCCATGAAGAGGGCAAGTTAATTTTCCATTAGGATATGTGGTGAATCTGCCGATTTTTGCGCAGATGGCCAGCGCTTATCGACTGGCCTTGTCCCCCTGTCTTGCTCTGGGACAGTATCGCGGCCATTATAGGCCGATGCTCAATATCTTGTCAGGCTTCATCGGCCTTGTCACCCTCATCCTCATGATCCCGGCGGTCATCCCGCTGCTGGGCGCGCTCAACTGGCTGCTGGTGCCGATCGCGCTGGTCGGCGCGCTGGTGGGGATGCTTTCGTCCAAAAATGGCGGGCGCAATTTCTGCCTGATCGTCGCCGCCTTCGGCGCGCTGCGGCTGTTTTTGGGCGGGGGCATTTTCTGACCCCCGACCCTGCGGAGACGCGCAAGGGGATGCTGGCCGCCCTGGTCGCCTATGGCCTGTGGGGGCTGCTGCCGCTGTTCTTCCGCCTGCTCCACCATGTCGACCCGGTGGAGATCGTGGCCCAGCGTATCCTCTGGTCGATGCTGCTGATCCTGCTGCTGCTGGCCGCGCGCCGGGGCTTGCCGCCGCTGCTGGCCGCCTTGCGCGACCGGCGGCTGGTGCGACCGCTGGCAGGATCGGGCCTGCTGATCGGCCTCAACTGGTTGACCTATGTATGGGCAGTCAATGAAGGCCATGTCGTGGCGGCGAGCCTTGGCTATTTCCTCAACCCGCTGGTCGTGGTCGCGCTGGGCATGGTGGTGTTCAAGGAACGGTTGCGCCGTACGCAGCTGGCCGCCATCGGCGTCGCGGCGATCGGGGTCGCGATCCTGGCCGCGTCAGCCATCACCACCTTGTGGATCAGCCTGGCGCTGGCCTTCACCTTCGCCTTTTACGGCCTGCTGCGCAAGCTGACGCCGGTGGCGCCGATGACGGGGCTGGGCGTCGAGACGCTGTTGCTGACGCCGTTCGCGATCGCCTATCTGTTGTGGGAAATCACCCATGGCGGCGCCGATTTTGGGCAGGATGCGCCAACGACCGCGCTGCTGGTCATTTCGGGCGCGGTGACGACGGTCCCGCTGGTGCTGTTTGCGACGGCGGCGCAGCGGCTGCCGATGGCGACGCTGGGGCTGATGCAATATCTGGCCCCCACGCTGCAATTTCTGTGCGGCGTCGTGCTACTGGGCGAACGGTTGAGCCAGGGTCAGATGGCGAGTTTCGGCCTGATCTGGCTGGGCCTGATCCTGTTCGCCGGCGACGGCATCGCCGCCGCCCGCCGCAACCGGCTGGCGGCGGCCTAGCTGAACTGGGTCGCTTCGAAGCGCACCGCTTCGCCGACCGCCGCATTGGCGAGCGCGTCTTCCCACATCACCCGGTTACCGCGAATGATCGTACCGATCGCCTTGCCGGTCAACTGGTCGCCCTCAAACGGCGACCAGTTGCAGCGCGAGGCGAGCCAGTCGCTGCCCACCGTCCAGCGCTTCTTGAGGTCGACCACAGTGAAGTCGGCGTCATAGCCGAGCGCGATCCGCCCCTTGCCGACCAGTCCGAACACCCGCTGCGGTCCCGACGACGTCAATTCGATAAAGCGGCGCAGCGACAGCCGCCCTTCGGCTACATGGTTGAGCAGCAACGGCACCAGCGTCTGCACGCCCGGCATTCCGCTAGGCGAAGCGGGATAGGTCTTCGCCTTTTCCTCGATCGTGTGCGGCGCATGGTCGCTGCCCAGCACGTCGGGCACGCCCTGGTTCAGCCAGAACCACAGGCCGTCGCGATGCGCACCCGACCGGATCGGCGGGTTCATCTGCGCATAGGTGCCCAGCCGCGGATAGGCGTCCTCGCCCGCCAGCGTCAGATGCTGCGGCGTCACTTCGCAGGTCGCGATATCCTTGTTCTGCGCGATATATTCCAGCTCGGCCGGCGTGGTGATGTGCAGGATATGGATGCGGCGACGCGCCTTGCGGGCGAGCGCGATGATCCGCTTGGTCGCGATCATCGCGCTTTCATCGTCGCGCCAGATTGGGTGGGTCGAGGGATCACCCTCCAGCGCATGGATCTTGCGCGCGTTCATCCGCGTCTCGTCCTCGGCATGGATGGCGACGCGGCGGGTGCCGCTCGCCAGCACGCGCGACAGGGCGTCGTCATCGTCCACCAGCAGGCTGCCGGTCGACGCGCCCATGAAGATCTTGACCCCCGACGTGCCGGGGATGCGCTCCAATTCCTTCAACTGCTCGGCATTGTCGGCGGTCGCGCCGACATAGAAGGCATGGTCGCACCACATGCGATGATGCGCGCGCTTCAGCTTGTCATGCACGCGCTCTGCGGTGTCGGTATTGGGATTGGTGTTGGGCATTTCGAACACGGCGGTGATGCCGCCCAGCACGGCCGCGCGGCTGCCCGATTCGAGGTCTTCCTTATGCTCCAGCCCCGGCTCGCGGAAATGGACCTGGCTGTCGATGCAGCCGGGCAGCACGTCCAGCCCGGTGCAGTCGATCACTTCGCCCGCGTCGCCCAGGGACGTGCCGATCGCCACGATCTTGCCGCCGCGCACGCCCACATCCACGCTCTCCGCGCCGCCCGGCGTGTGGACGGTGCCGTTCTTGAGGATCATGTCGAAGGTCTGGGTCATGACGATATTCCTATGTTCCGTTCGCGCAGACGGCTTGGCTAAGTCGTGTTGCCGTCCTACCTAAAGCCGATGACCGGCACCACCCTAAGCAACCGCGCGATCCTGAGAATTTCCGGCGAGGAGGCCAAAGCCTTCCTGCAGGGGCTGCTCACCCGCGACGTCCTGACCCTCACCCCCGGCCAGCCGCGCTGGACCGGGCTGCTGACGCCGCAGGGCAAGGCATTGTTCGACTTCATCCTGTGGGCAGACGGCGACGATATCTTGATCGATTGCGAAGCCGCCCAGGCGGACTTGCTGGCCAAGCGGCTGACCATCTATCGCCTGCGCCGCAAGGTGGCGATCGTCCGCGAAGAGGGACTCGCGGTCCATTGGTCGCCCGACGCCAGCGACCAGCCGCTCGACCCGCGCCTGCCCGCGCTCGGCCATCGCTGGATTGCGCCCGCGACGCCGGGCGACGCCACCCCCCCCTTCCGCGCGCATCGTCTGAGGCTCGGCGTGTTCGAAGGCGCAGAGGAACTGGGGCAGGACCAGACGCTATGGCTGGAAACCAATGCGGAAGAACTCAACGGCGTCGATTATGACAAGGGCTGCTATGTGGGCCAGGAAAACACCGCCCGGATGCATTATCGCAACAAGGTGAGCCGCCGGCTTGTCGCCGTGCCGATCGCGCAGGCGGACGAGAAGCGCCAGCGCGCCGCCCTGCCCGACATGGGCCTGTCGATCGAACTGCGCCGGGTCGAAACGCTTGATCCCGCCACCCTGCCCGCCTGGCTGGCCACCGCGATCGAAAGCCAGGCGACGGAATGAAGGGCTTCCTGCTCGCGCTCTTCAGCGCCTTCGTCCTGGCTCCCCCCGCCCTGGCCGACACGCCCTGGACGTTGGTCAAAACCTATCCGCATGATTCCACTGCCTTCACCGAAGGCCTCTTCTTCCTCGACGGCGCGCTCTACGAGAGCACCGGATTGGAAGGCCAGTCGGACATCCGCAAGGTAGCGCTCAAGACCGGCAAAGTCCTGCAACGCCGCGTGATCGACCCGCCCTATTTCGGCGAGGGCATCGTCAATTGGGGCGGCAAGCTGGTCAGCCTGACCTGGCGGCACCGCCGGGGTTTCGTATGGAACCTGGCCGATTTCGCGCTGCTGTCCGATTTCCGCTATGACGGCGAAGGATGGGGCATGACGCAGGACAGCCGCAGCCTCATCATGAGCGATGGCACCGCGCAATTGCGCTTCCTCGATCCCGACAGCCTGGCCGAACAACGCCGCATCACCGTGACCTGGAACGGCCGCGCGGTCGATCGCCTCAACGAACTGGAATATGTGAAAGGGGAGGTGTGGGCCAATATCTGGTACGACACCCGCATCGCCCGCATCGATCCCGCGACCGGCGCGGTGATCGACTGGATCGACGTCGCCCCGCTTCGCAAGGCAGCCGGCGTCACCGACAGCGAAGCGGTGGCCAACGGCATCGCCTATGATGCGGCGAACGATCGCGTCTTCATCACCGGCAAGAACTGGCCGAAACTGTTCGAAATAAAGGTCGTGCCAAAGCCTTAACCGCGTGGCGCGCCATCGTGCAGCTTCGCCCATAGCGCGCCCGTCCCGGCCTCCTGCGCGCGGGTCGTGAACTGGGCGGCGACCAGCCAGCCCTTGATCGGCCGCATCGGCAGCAATGTCGTCAGGATCAGCACCGGTACGCCCACGGCCAGATGCACCCACAGGCCGGGCCGGGCCATGATCTCCAGCATCAGGATGAACACCACGCCCGGCACGCAGGCGAAAAGTTGCACGAACACCGCCGGACCATCGGCCGGATCGGCGAAGCTGTAATCGAGCCCACAGACCTCGCAATGGTCGCGGACGGTCAGGAAGCCGGTGAAAATATGCCCCTCGCCACAGCGCGGGCAGCGACCGAATACGCCCGTTTCATGTGCGGGACGCTTTTTCCACGCCCGACCCTTTTCGTCGATCCAGTGGGTTTCGCTGCTCTGTTCCATATCATCTCCCGACATCATCTCCTATGTCAGGAATGCGCCGCTGATTGCAATTGCGCCTTTTGTCCTACCCCATTTGCCCGCGCCGCGCGCCAAGGCTGGCCATCGGCCGCGCAAACCGCTATCGGGCGCGCAAATCTTCCCGATCTTATAAGGCAGTCAAATGGGTTTTCGTTGCGGTATCGTCGGCCTTCCCAATGTGGGCAAGTCCACCCTGTTCAATGCGCTGACGGAAACGCAGGCGGCGCAGGCGGCCAACTATCCCTTCTGCACGATCGAACCCAATGAGGGCCGCGTCGCCGTGCCCGACGATCGGCTCGACACGATCGCCAAGATCGGCGGCAGCGCGAAGATCATCGAAACGCAGCTCAGCTTCGTCGATATCGCCGGTCTGGTGCGCGGCGCGTCGAAGGGCGAGGGCCTTGGCAACCAGTTCCTGGCCAACATCCGCGAAACCGACGCAATCGTCCATGTCCTGCGCTGTTTCGAGGATGACGACATCACCCATGTCGAAGGCAAGGTCGATCCGATCGCCGACGCCGAGACGGTCGAGATGGAATTGATGCTGGCCGATCTGGAAAGCCTGGAAAAGCGTGTCCCGAACCTCGCCAAGAAAGCCGCGCAGGGCGACAAGGAGGCCAAAGCCGCCGCCACCGTGCTGGGCCAGGCGCTCGACCTGCTGCGCGAAGGCAAGCCCGCCCGCCTCACCGTGCCGCGCGACGAGGAAGAAGACCGCCTGTTCAAGCAGGCGCAGTTGCTGACAGCAAAACCGGTCCTCTATGTCTGCAATGTCGAGGAAGACGCCGCATCGGAAGGCAACGCCTTTTCCGCCCGCGTGTTCGAAAAGGCGAAGGCGGAAAATGCCAGCGCCGTCATCGTGTCCGCCGCGATCGAGGCCGAACTGGTCACTATGCCGGTCGAGGAGCGCGCCGAATATCTCGAAGCGCTGGGCCTGGCCGAAGCCGGCCTCGCCCGCATCATCCGCGCTGGCTACGAGTTGCTGGGCCTCATCACTTTCTTCACCGTCGGGCCGAAGGAAGCGCGCGCCTGGACCGTCGCCAAGGGATCGAAGGCGCCCCAGGCTGCCGGCGCGATTCATACCGATTTCGAGAAGGGTTTCATCCGCGCCGAAACCATGGCCTATGCCGATTATGTCCAGTTTAACGGCGAAGCCGGCGCCAAGGAAGCGGGCAAGTGGCGGTCGGAAGGCAAGGAATATGTGACGCAGGACGGCGACATCATGCTGTTCCGCTTCAACGTCTGACTATTGCCGTCACCCCAGCGCAGGCTGGGGTCTCAGGCGACAGCGCACCAAAACGCCTGAGATGCCAGCCTGCGCTGGCATGACGCTATTGGGGGAACCCTATGCAACGCAAGGCCGCCTTCCCGCCCAGCGTCGACGCCGATACGCGCCTATTGATCCTGGGCAGCCTGCCGGGCGATGCGTCGATCCGGCAGGGCGAATATTATGCCCATCGCGGTAACGCGTTCTGGGCCTTGCTCGGTGATGTGCTGGACGAGGATATGCGCGGCCAGCCTTATGCGATGCGGCTGAAACGACTGCGCGCGCGCGGCGTCGGCCTGTGGGACGTGATCGAAAGCGCCGAGCGTGAAGGCAGTCTGGACGGATCGATCCGCGGCGCGGAATTGCGCGACCTTGGCGCTTTCGTCGCCCGCCTGCCCGCGCTCAAAGCCATCGCCTTCAACGGCAAGACCGCCGCGCTGCATGGTCGGCGGCAATTGGGCGATCGGTCGGGCATGGCGCTGATCGACCTGCCCTCCTCCAGCGGCGCCTATGCCAGCCTGTCGCGGGACGCCAAGCGTGCAGTGTGGATGCCGATCGCCGATCATCTGCTGGCCGCTTCCTGACGTCTTCGTCACTTTACCGACATGATCGGGCTGCTAAGCAGCGGACAACGCCAAAAAGATGAAGAGTCGCTGATGTCCTTCCGTCGCCTATCCCTTGCCCTCGCTTTATGCGTCTCCACCCTGCTCGGCGCCTGCGCCACGGTGCAGCAGCATCCCGCCGCCAGCGCATCCGCGTCGGTGGGGCAGCGCGCGCCAGTCACCATCCTGGTGTCGATCGACGGCTTCCGCCCCGATTATCTGACCCGCGGCGTGTCGCCCAACCTCAACGCACTGGCGTCCGGCGGCGTCGAAGCGTCGATGCGCCCGTCCTTCCCGACCAAGACCTTCCCCAATCACTGGGCGATCGTCACCGGCGACCGTCCCGATCGCAGCGGCATCGTCGCCAATAATATGGAGGATGAGAGCCGGCCCAAGGACAAGTTCACCATGGCCAGCGACGATCCCTATTGGTGGAACGAGGCCGAGCCGATCTGGATCACCGCCGAAAAGCAGGGCGTGCGCACCGCCACCATGTTCTGGCCAGGCTCCAACGTCGCTTGGGGCGGCACCAAGGCCGCAGAATGGCCCTATGCCATCAGCAACGGATCGCGCCCCAGCGACTGGGCGCAGTTCAACGAAGCGATCAGCCCTACCCAGCGCGTGAATGGCGTGCTGGACGTGCTGCGCCGCCCGGCCGACATCCGCCCGCGCTTCGTCACCCTCTATTTCGACGAGATCGATACCGCCGGCCATGTCAACGGCCCCGATGCGGCGCAAACCACCCAGGCCGTGGCCGATGTGGACGCGCATATCGGCAATCTGGTCGCCGGGCTGAAAGCGCTCGGCCAGACCGCCAACATCGTCATCGTCTCCGACCATGGCATGGCGGCCAAGGCGAACGACCGGGTCATCGTGCTCGACAAGATCGCGAACCCGGCCGACTATCGCACGGTCGAGACCGGCCCCTATGCCAGCCTGGCCCCGATCCCCGGCCATGAAAAGGCGCTGGAAGCTGCGCTGTTCAAGCCTCGCGATCATATGCAATGCTGGCGCAAGGGCGAAATCCCGGCCCGCTTCCACTATGGCACCCACCGCCGCATCCCGCCCTATTTCTGCCTGGCCGAAACCGGCTGGGTGTTTCAGAACACGACCCCGACCAGGCCGATCACCGGCGGGGACCATGGCTGGGACGATCGCGCACCCGACATGCAGGCGCTGTTCATCGCCAACGGCCCGGCTTTCGATCGCGCATTTCGCCCATCGGCCGACTTCGCCAATGTCGATATCTATCCGCTGCTGGCCCGCTTGCTGGGCGTGACGCCGCTGGCGTCGGATGGCGATGCGGCTGTGTTGCAGGGCTTGGTCAAGCCCTGACATTGACGTAAACGGAAAGCATCTCTAAGCCATCTTCCGGTGAACTAGGAGACGGATGATGGCGGAAGAAATTGTCTATTTCGAGGATATCGCGATCGGCGACGGCTTCGACTTCGGCCCGCTGACCGTCTCGCGCAAGGAAACGGTCGCCTTCGCCGCCGAGTTCGACCCCCAGCCCTTCCATCTGTCCGACGAAGCGGCGGCGCAGACGCATTTCGGCACGCTGTCCGCCAGCGGATGGCACACCACCGCCCTATTCATGAAGATGTTCGTCGCGGAAATGCAGCGCCAGCCCGGTCGCCAGGCCGCCAGCCTGGGCGCGATGGGCGTGGATGAACTGCGCTGGCTACGTCCCCTCCGCCCCGGTGACATGCTGCATGGCCGCAGCGAGGTGATCGACAAGAAAGCGTCGCAAAGCCGCCCGGAAATGGGCATCGTCCGCAGCAAGGTGACGATCTTCAATCAGGACGACAAGCCCGTCCTGACCATGATCCCGATCGCCATGTGGCGCACGCGGCCCGTTTGATTATGATATTCCCACCATCCGTTCGCCCTGAGCCTGTCGAAGGGCCGTCCTTTCTCAACGAAAGAAGTGCAGGGCTACGACAGGCTCAGCCCGAACGGGTTTAGGGTTCAACGCGCGGGCTGGTTCGCCTGCGCATCCGCCGCCATCACGCGGACAGAAGCCGCCTTCGATCCCGCAATCTGGACCAGATGCCGCCCGGCAGGCAGGTCGAACCAGACGATCTTGCGGATATCCGAACAATCCGGCCCATGGCCATGCTCGACCGACCCGAGCGATACGTCGCCTGTCACCACATCCACCCAGGCCGGTCCCGACAGCGCGATACCGACCCGCGCCGCCTGCTTAAGCGACAGGCTGAACAGCCCGCCATAACCGTCCTTCGCCCCCTTGCCCGGCGCAACGGGAAACTGGACCTGCGCGGCCGGGGTCAGCGTGGCGGTCAACGGCTTGCCCAGGATCAACGCAGGCGCGCCCTGCGCCAGCACGCCAGCCTTCGCCTGCCCGCTCTGGGTCCAACTCGTCCAGGGTTCGTCCAGCACCGCCGGCACAGCGCAGACCGGATCGGCGGCAGCCAGCAATAGGGTGGCGAGGATCATCATCGGCTCATTTCCTTCCGAACAATTTCTCTATGTCGCCATGGCCCAACTTCACCCAAGTCGGCCGCCCATGGTTGCACTGGCCCGATCTAGGCGTCACTTCCATTTCGCGGAGCAGCGCGTTCATCTCCGCCACGCTGAGCACCCGCCCCGCGCGCACCGATCCATGGCAGGCCATGGTCGCGGCTACCAGATCGAGCCGTTCCTTCAGCGACAACGCGCTGTCATAGGCCGCCAGATCGTCGGCCAGGTCCGTCACCAAACCCTGCACATCCGATTGGCCCAGCATCGCAGGGACCGATCGGACCAGCATGGCCGAAGGACCGAACCGCTCCAAGTCCAGGCCAAAATCCTTGAGTTCGGCGATCCGCGCCTCCAGCCGGTCGCAGGCCGGTTCGTCCATTTCGACAACTTCTGGCAGCAGCAGCGCCTGGGAGGCGACACCCTGCCCTTCCATCGCGCGGCGCATCCGCTCCAGCGTCAGCCGCTCATGCGCGGCATGTTGGTCAACGATAACCAGGCCGTCCTCCGCCTCCGCCACGATGTAGGTGCGCGCGACCTGACCGCGCGCCACGCCAAGCGGAAAGCTGTTGCCTGCCGGTGCCGGTGCGGCCGCCGGTTCGGCGCGCGCCTGGGGTGGCGGCGTGATGAAGGACGTGCGACGATCGGCGAAGGAGGATGGCGCGAATTGGTTGTAGCTCCCCGGTGAGAGCGCCGCCGCCTCGAAGATCGGCATCGCCCCGATGGGGGTGGGCGACATCGGTTCGGGCCTCCAGGCCGACAAGGCGGAAGAGTCTGCATGTTGCACCGCACGAAACCCCTCCGCATCGAGCGCGCGGCGCAGGCCGGACACGATCATGCCGCGGATCAGCGCGGGATCGCGAAAGCGCACCTCGGTCTTGGCGGGATGGACATTTACATCGACTTCCAGCGGCGGCACGTCGAGGAACAGCGCGACGACCGGATGCCGGTCACGCGCCAGCATGTCGGCATAGGCACCGCGCAATGCCCCGATCAGCAGCCGGTCCTTCACCGGCCGCCCATTGACGAACAAATATTGATGATCACCCACGCCGCGATTGTAGGTCGGAATCGATGCGACGCCCGACAGGCGGATGCCTTCGCGTTCCAGGGACACGATCACATGGTTTTCCGCCAGCGCCCGGTCGGTTAGCGCGGCGACCCGCTCCTCCCGCGCCTCGTCGGCCTGCACGCCCAACACTCGGCGACGGTCATGCTCGACCGAAAAAGCGACGGCCGGATGTGCCATTGCGAGACGACGGACAATGTCGAGGCAAGCGGCATATTCGGCCTTGGGCGAGCGCAGGAACTTGCGTCGCGCCGGCACCTTGCCGAACAGCTGCTCCACGATGACCCGCGTGCCCGGCGGCAAGGCGGTCGGCCCCTCCGCCACCAACTGGCCATTGTCGACCGTGCGGTTCCATCCGTCTGCCCCGCGCTGCCGACTGTCGATGGACAGGCGCGCGACGCTGGCGATCGAGGGCAGGGCTTCCCCCCGAAAACCCAATGTGGCTACATTTTCAATGGCATCGTTGGGCAGCTTTGACGTGGCATGGCGTTCCAGCGCCAGCGCCATATCGGCCGAATCCATGCCGCAGCCATCGTCGCTGACCTCGATCCGGTCTAGCCCGCCATTGGACAGGCGAATGGCGATGCGAGTCGCCCCCGCGTCCAAAGCGTTTTCAACGATTTCCTTGAGCGCGCTGGCGGGTCTTTCGACCACTTCACCGGCAGCGATACGATTGACCAGATGTTCGGGCAGACGGCGTATTGACATTGATTAGGGACTAGCCCAATCGAGCGCTTTCCGCGAGCCGCGAACCTTATATTTTTTGCACTGCAAGGCGCAAGAAAGACAAGGTGGACGGCAACAGCAGAACAGCTTTCCGACCGGCACCCCAATCGCGTCGCGGGGACGGCGGGCGATACAGGATAAGGCATGTCGATCTTTTCGCGTCTCTTCAAATTCACCTCGCAGGATATGGCCATTGACCTGGGCACCGCCAACACGGTGGTCTATGTGCGCGGTCGCGGCATAGTGCTCAATGAGCCTTCGGTGGTGGCCGTCGAGACGATCAACGGCGTCAAGCGGGTGAAGGCGGTCGGCGTGGACGCCAAGCTGATGATGGGCAAGACTCCGGATTCGATCGAAGCCATCCGCCCGCTGCGCGACGGGGTGATCGCCGACATCGACGTCGCCGAACAGATGATCAAACATTTCATCACCAAGGTTCATGGCGGCAAGCACAGCCCCTGGCGCGCGCCTGAAATCGTGATCTGCGTGCCGTCCGGTTCGACCAGCGTAGAACGGCGCGCGATCCGCGACGCCGCCAGCAATGCCGGCGCCAGCCAGGTGTTCCTGATCGAGGAGCCGATGGCCGCCGCGATCGGTGCCGACATGCCGGTGACCGAACCGATCGGCTCGATGGTGGTGGACATTGGCGGCGGTACGACCGAAGTCGCCGTGCTTTCGCTCCGTGGCCTGGCCTACACCACCTCGGTCCGCGTCGGCGGCGACAAGATGGACGAAGCGATCGTGTCGTTCGTTCGTCGCCATCACAATCTGCTGATTGGCGAAGCCACGGCAGAGCGGATCAAGAAGCAATATGGTGTCGCCCAGCCGCCCGAAGACGGCGTGGGCGAGACGATCCACATCAAGGGCCGCGATCTGGTAAACGGGGTTCCCAAGGAAATCTCGATCAACCAGGGCCAGATCGCCGATGCGCTGGCGGAACCGATCAGCACCATCGTCGAAGGTGTCCGCATCGCGCTGGAAAACACCGCGCCCGAACTGGCCGCCGATATCGTTGACCAGGGCATCGTCCTGACCGGCGGCGGGGCGTTGCTCAAGGGGCTGGATGACGAACTGCGCGACGAAACCGGCCTGCCGGTGACCATCGCCGAAGACCCGTTGACCTGTGTCGCCATCGGCACGGGCCGCGCGATGGAAGATCCGATCTTCCGGGGCGTGCTGCAAACCGCCTGATCGAGAAGGACGATTAAATGGCGCGGCCACCCAGCCGACGCCCCGGTATCAACCGGAAGGCGCAATATAGCCTGTTCGCCAGCTATGTCGTGGCGGTTACCGGTGCAGCCATAGGCCTGTTGCTGGTCGTGGTCGCGATCTTTGATCCCACCGGATTCTCTGCGATTCGCATTGGGACGGCAGAGATCGGTCGCCCCGTCTCCATGGCGCTCAAGGGCATGGTGAGCGGAGTGAGTTCGGTGGACGAGATTCTGGCCGCCTATTGGCGCGCCGGGACGCAGAATGTCGCGCTGCGCCGACAGGTAGAGGCAGACCGTAACCGTATCATCGAAGCCAAGGGTGTCGCCCAGGAAAATCTGCGCCTGAAAAAGCTGCTCAAGCTGGTCGATGCTGACGCCAGCCAGGTTTTGACGGCGCGCCTGATAGCCTCCTCCGCAAGCAGCGCGCGACGCTTCGCGCGTCTCAATGCCGGACGCTGGCAAGGCGTGCGCCCCGGCATGCCGGTGCGGGCGCCGGAGGGCTTGATCGGCCGCATCCACATCGTCACGCCCAACAGTTCGGACGTGCTGCTGCTGACCGATACCGCCAATATCGTGCCGGTGCGCCGCGCGAACGACAATATCCCGGCCATCTCCACGGGCCTTGGCGATGGGTCGGTGGAAATCCGCGCGCTGACGGCTGGACGCAACCCGTTCAGGCCCGGCGACCTGCTGGTGACGTCGGGGATCGGCGGCGTCTATCAACCCAATATACCTGTCGCAGTCGTTGTCCGCGCGCAGGGCGAGATCGCCTATGCCGTACCGCTCGCAAACCCCGCCAGGGTCGATGCCGTCGTAGTCGAACGCGCTTTCGAACAAGCCGTCACCCGGCCCGGTCCCGCTGCGCCACCGGTGTCCGAAGAGGGCGCGGCCGACAACGCCGCCACGCCATGATCGACCCGCATCTATACCATGTGCCACGGCTGGGTCGGCATCCGTCGCGTTTTCGCCTGGCCGGCACGCCGGTGATTACCGTTATGCTGGGGTCGTGCCTGACGGCGTTGCCGGTCATCGCGCAATCCCCTGTCATGCCGCCCTTCGGGCTGCTGCTGCTGCTGTCCTGGCGATTGCTGCGGCCGGATCTGTGGCGCACTTGGATCGGCCTGCCGCTTGGCCTGTTCGACGACATGATGAGCGGACAGCCCATCGGGTCGGCGATGTTCCTGTGGACCGTGGCGTTGATCGGCATCGACATGATCGAGCATCGCATGGTCTGGCGCAGCTATCGTCAGGACTGGCTAATCGCGGCGCTCGCCATTATCTTCTGCATCGCCGGTGGCTTGTTCTTCGCAAGGATCACCGGTGGAGGTAATGTGCGCTTCTTGCTGGTCGCCCCACAGATGGTCTGGACGATATTGCTGTTTCCCTTCGTCGTCCGGCAATGTGCGCGGATCGACCGCTGGCGTGTGATGGCATGAAATTCCTCACCCCCAAGCGCAAGATCATCACAGAAGCGGCCCAATCCTTCACCTTCACCCGGCGCGCAATGGTGGTGGGTGGATTGCAAGGCGCGATCGGCGCCCTGCTGGTCGGGCGGATGGCCTGGATCAGCGTGGCGGAGAATGAGAAATATAGCCTTCTGTCCGAAAGCAATCGCGTCAACCTGACGCTCATTCCGCCAAGGCGTGGCTGGATTGTGGATCGCAACGGCCGGCCGCTGGCCAATAATCGCACCGATTTTCGCGTCGACTTGATCCCCCAGCGCATCGTCGACGCCGACGCAACCATCCGGCATCTGGCGCAGTTGCTGAATCTGCAACCCGACGATGTCGATCGCATCCGCGACGACCTGGAAAAATCTGCCGGTTTTCAGCCGGTGCAGGTCGCCGACAAGCTGACCTACGACCAATATGCCGCCATCAGCGTGCGCCTGCCCGACCTGCCGGGTGTCGCGCCTAGCCAGGGCTTTTCCCGACATTATCCCGCCGGTGCCACGGTGGGCCATCTGCTTGGCTATGTCGGCGCGGCGACGGCAGAAGATTATAAGGCGAACAAAGATCCATTGCTGATCACGCCCGGTTTTAAGCTAGGCAAGGACGGGTTGGAAAAGGCGTTCGACCGGCATCTGACCGGCAAGGCCGGGGCCAAGCGGGTTGAGGTGACGGCGCGCGGCAAGATCGTGCGGGAATTGACGACGCGCCAGGATACGCCGGGCAAATCGATCAAGCTGACCATCGACGCAGGGCTTCAGGAATATGCCGGCCGCCGCCTTGCCACGCAAAGCGGGTCGGTCGTGGTGATCGACTGCCAGAATGGCGATGTTCTCGCCCTCGCGTCGATGCCCAGCTTCGACCCCAACAGTTTTTCCGACGGCATCAGCCATCTGGAATATGAAATGCTGTCGAAGGACGATCATGTCCCGCTGCGCAACAAGACGCTCCAGGGCCTCTATCCACCCGGCTCGACGGTCAAGCCGATGGTCGCATTGGCGCTGCTGGAGGCCGGCATCGGCCCGCAGGAGACAGTCAGTTGCGGCGGCGCGATCCGGGTCGGCAACACGCTGTTCCATTGCCATAAACGGCGCGGCCATGGGTCGCTCAACATGCGCGGCGCGATCGCCCAGAGCTGCGACATCTATTTCTACCAGATGGCGCAGCGCATCGGCATGGACCGGATCGCCAGCATGGCCCGCCGTGTCGGCATGGGCCAGAAATTCGACCTGCCCTTCCCCAGCCAAAGCTATGGCACCGTGCCCGACCCGGCGTGGAAGGAAAAGAAATATGATCAGAAATGGCAGGTTTACGACACGGTGAACGCCACCATCGGCCAGGGCTATATGCTGATCAACCCGCTGCAAATGGCGGTGATGGCGGCGCGCCTGGCGACCGGTAAGCAGTTGATGCCCAATTTCATCCATAACGCCAAACGGCCCGAACCCGCGACGGTCGGCGCAACCGAAGAGCATCTGGTCGTCATCCGCGACGCCATGAACGCCGTGGTCAATGGCGGCGGGACCGGCGGCGCAGCGCGCAGTTCCATCCCCGGCGTCATGATCGCGGGCAAGACCGGCACGGCGCAGGTCCGCCGCATCACCATGGCGGAACGCGCCGGGGGCGTGCGCGGCAACAGTTCGCTGGCTTTCAAGCTGCGCGACCACGCGCTGTTCCAGGGCTTCGCGCCATTCGACAATCCGCGCTATGCGATCGCCTGTATCATCGAACATGGCGGGCACATGATCCGCAACGAGGATGCGCCGATGATCGCCAGCGACACCTTGTCCTACCTGTTCGACCCGGCCAAGGCGATGGAGAAGCTGGAAACGCTGGAAAAGGGTTGGGGCGGCACGCCCTCGGAACGACAGGCGCGTGAAATGGCCGCGTTCCGCCTCGCCAAGGCGATAGAAAAGGGCGAGGTTCCACCACCTTCGGATAATGCAGCGGACAATGCCAGCAATGCAGCAACGCCCTCCCCGGCCCCGCCACCGCCCGCGCGTGATGAGAGCGACAATGATGTTCCGCCCCCGCCCGGCGCCAATATGACCGACGCGCCATGAGCATCGTTCCGCAACCGCTGACCGAATTTCCCTGGCGCATCCTGGCGCTATTGCTGGCGATCGCCGGCTTCGGAACGATCGTGCTCTACAGCGCGGCGAGCGGAAACATCTTTCCCTGGGCGGCCATGCAAGCGGTGCGCTTCTGCATATTTTCGGCGATGGCGCTGACGCTCAGCCGCATACCGGTGGAGATCTTCGCCCGCTTCGCCTTCCCCGCTTATGGCGCGGTTCTGGCGGCTTTGTTCCTGGTGGAACTGATCGGCGGCGTTGCAGGGGGCAGCCAGCGCTGGATCAATTTGGGCTTCATGCAACTTCAGCCGTCCGAATTCATGAAGCCGATCATCGTCCTGACAGTGGCGCGCTTCTACGCGATGTTGCCGGTGGGTGAAATCCGGCGCTGGAACGCGATTTGGCCGGCACTCGTGCTGATCGGCGTGCCGTGGGCGCTGGTACTGGTGCAGCCGGACCTGGGCACTGCGACCATGATCGCGGCCGGCGGCGTGACCGTCATGTTCCTGGCCGGCCTGCCGTTGCGGCTGTTCATCGGCACCGGGCTGGTCGGCGCGGCGGCGATTCCGATCGCTTTCAGCTTCCTGCACGAATATCAGCAGAACCGCGTGCTCATCTTCATGGACCCTGAAAGCGATCCGCTGGGCGCGGGCTATCATATCAGCCAGTCAAAGATCGCGATCGGATCGGGTGGCTTCTGGGGCAAGGGGTTTCTGCAAGGCACGCAGAGCCATCTCGACTATCTGCCCGAAGGCCATACCGACTTCGTCTTCGCTACCATGGCGGAGGAATGGGGATTGCTGGGCGGCGCGCTGCTGATCCTCGCTTTCATGCTGCTGTTTCGCTGGGGAATCCGGGTGGCGATGCGCACGCAGGACAAGTTCGCGCGGCTCGCCGCGGCTGGGCTAACTACCACCATCTTTTTCTACGTCGCGATCAACCTGATGATGGTGATGGGGCTGGCCCCGGTGGTCGGCATACCCCTGCCCTTCATGTCCTATGGCGGTTCTTCGATGCTGACGGTAATGCTGTGCGTTGGCATCATCATGGCCATCGACCGCGCGGGCAAGCGTCGCACGGGGACGGGAAACTGGGCTTAGGGCGCTTCAACGGGAAAATTTCCGGCATATGGGCGATTTATGGTTTGCAAACAGCCAGGCGGCTGCTAACAGCCCGCCCACACCGGAGCGCGTCCCGCACCGGAATGGACGCATAGCTCAGTTGGTAGAGCAGCTGACTCTTAATCAGCGGGTCCTTGGTTCGAGCCCAAGTGCGTCCACCATATTCCTTCGATCGACCGCAACATAGATTGTCAGGCGCCGCGGGGTCCCGTAGATAAGCTGCGGCGGCAGCTTTCGTTACGCAAGGCATGGTCGGCGCGTTTCATGATGCGGTCACTCAGCGAATTGCTGCGTTGAAACGCGGAGATGAAGGATGTGATCGCGACGTGCGGCGCATAATCATCATGCTCGGACTCTACGATCAGGACATCGCCGAACGATCAGGACATCGCCGACGAACTGTTCGCACGCGGCGAGTGCACGGTCCTGATGGCCGATGCGAAAATGACGGCGATATTGATTGATCCCGTCACGGCTGATCAGCGCCTTGGGCACGTCCCAATGACTGTCGGGATAAAGGGCGGGGACGCGCAGGGCCAGCCAGTTGACCGTCCGTTCCGCGGTCAGCAGGGTCGCAAGATAGCCGCCATAGCTGGTGCCGACAACGGCGATCGCGGATGGATCGACCTGCTCCTGCGCAACCAAGAAATCATTGGCGGCGATGACGTCGGCCAAGCCATCGGCGCGGGTTACGCTGTTACGCTCCTGCTAGTGCCTGGCATGGCCGCGCAGGTCGAAGGTGAAGCAGATGCAGCCCAGTTGCGCGATCTCATCTGCCCGCGCCATATCCTGCTCCTGCGACCCGCCCCAGCCATGGATGAAGAGCACGCCGGGTGTCAGCCGCGCAGGCGTAAGGATCGTCCCGTTAAGATGCTCGCGACCCACGATGATCGAGACGCGACCTTCATGATCGGTCATAACAAGGAAATCTCCCATCATTTTACGAGACGATGCCCAATAGTGTCCGGGACGCGCCGTTTCGCCGGAGTAAGTTGGCCGGGACGGCATATCACCGGCGAACGGCGCGCCAGATTATAAGCGGCGCGTGTTGACGTCCATACGCTTAAACTCCCATTCAGACATAAAGCCATAAAGGCGCATGAGCGGCAGAAAGGCCAAAGCCCCGCCGTGTCATCTTTCAAGGGAAACTCTTCATGCCGCTTGCGACCGTATCGAGACTGTTCGTGCTGACTGCCCTTTGCGCTGCCAGTTCCCCTGCATTCGCGCAGGCGGGAGATCCGGTCAAAGGGAAGACGGTGTTCGCACGCTGCGCGCTATGCCATGACGTCAAGGCGGGACCAAAGAAGATGGGTCCGTCGCTCGCCGGGATATTCGGCCGCACGTCGGGCACTATGGCGGGCTTTACCTATTCGCCCGCGATGCAAAAGGCGAAAATTCGCTGGGACGCCAAGAGCATCGACACGTTCCTGACCAAGCCGAGCGGGCTGGTGCCGGGCAACCGCATGGCCTTTGCCGGCGTCCCCAACCCGGTCGATCGCGCCAACCTGATCGCCTATCTCAAAGCCGAAGCCAAGTAAGCAAGGGCTAGATTCCGCCCGCCGTTACGGTCCAGCCGCCACGTTCCAGCGCGGCGCTGAGATCGGCGGTGCAGGCGTCCAGCGTGGTCGCATCGGTCGAGCGAATCACGAAATTCGCGCCGGTGCGGCCTTCGCGGAAAAAAGGATAGCTGCCAATCTGGCAATCTTCATGCGCGCGTTCGGTCGCGGCGAGCAGGTCAGCGATTTCGCTTTCGGCCACCCAGCAGCCGATCGTCGCAGACATCAGCGGCAAACCGCCTTCCAGCGTGCCGGTCAGGCAGTCGAGCATACCCGCGGTGATATAGGGCACGCCGGCCATGATGAAGATGTTTCCATGGCGGATGCCGGGCGCACCGGACATGCGATTTTCGATCAGGTCCGCGCCGGCCGGCACCCGTGCCATCCGCAGTCGCGCTTCGGTCAATCCGCCGCGCGTCTCATAATAGCCCGACAAGATAGCGCGCGCGCCTTCATGGATTTCCACCTCTACGCCCAGCGCCGCCGCGATCGCATCAACCGTAATGTCGTCGTGAGTCGGGCCGATGCCGCCGGTCGTGAACAGATAATCGTTGCGGACGCGCAGCGTGTTGACCGCCTCGACAATCGCGTCCTGCACATCGGGCACTACGCGCACTTCGCGCAGACGGATGCCCTGAACGCCCAGCCAGCTCGCGACCTGGGCGATATTTTTGTCCTGGGTGCGGCCAGAAAGGATTTCGTCGCCGATCACGATCAGCGCTGCGGTCCAGATGCGGGTCGGATCGGCCATGCGCCAGCCCATAGCCTGCCCCGGACGCCCTGCCTAGTCGCCCTCTCGCATTATGCCGCTATTGCGCTTATAAATAGGGCATGACCGACTATATGACGATGACGGCCGATGCGCCGATTTCCCGCTCCGCTGCGATCAAGCTGTATGACGAATCCGGTTTTGCCGGCATGCGCAAGGCCGGGCGGCTCGCCGCAGAGATATTGGACGCGCTCGTGCCGCATGTCGTGCCCGGCGTCACCACCGGCGAACTGGACGACATCGTCCGTCGCATGTCGCTGGACGGCGGCGGCGTGCCGGCGACCCTGGGCTATCGCGGATATACCCATAGCTGCTGCATCTCGCTCAACAATGTGATCTGCCATGGCATTCCGGGCGACTATCGGCTCAAGGACGGCGATATCCTGAATATCGACGTCACCCCGCTGGTCGATGGCTGGCATGGCGACACCAGCCGCATGTTCATCGTCGGCGACGCCGCGATCAAGGCGCGGCGGCTGGTCGAAGTCACCTATGAATGCCTGATGCTGGGCATCGAGCAGGCCAAGCCGGGCAATCATCTGGGCGATATCGGCTATGTGATCCAGCGGCACGCCGAAAAGCACCGCTATGGGGTAGTGCGCGATTTTTGCGGCCATGGTCTGGGCCAGGTGTTCCATGACAGCCCCGAAGTCGTCCATGTCGGCCGCCCTGGCACTGGTCCTGAACTGCGCCCCGGCATGTTCTTCACGATCGAGCCGATGATCAACATCGGCAAGCCCGGCGTGAAGATGATGGACGATGGCTGGACCGCGGTCACGCGCGACCGCACGCTGTCGGCCCAGTTCGAGCATAGCATCGGCATCACCGAAACCGGATGCGAGATATTCACGAAAAGTCCGGCGGGCCTGGACTGCCCGCCTTACGCGGTCTGACTATCGCAACGCTGCCCAAAAAACGGGCAGATAGTTACGATATTGCCCTGAATCCGGGCAATATGGACAAAGATTGCTGCATCGCCGAAAGCATGTTCTAGCGATTCGCGATTTGGCACGGTAATTGATTGTTAAGGGGAACGGCGCCGGCCTTGGGGGGCATGACGATCGTTTCCTGGAGGAGAGAGGGATGCGGGTCGCCCCCGCATTCTGCACGTGCGTCATGGGTTGGGATTACGAGTGATGAAAAAGATCGAAGCGATCATCAAGCCGTTCAAGCTGGACGAGGTGAAGGAAGCGCTCCACGAAGTGGGCGTATCCGGCATTACTGTAACCGAGGCCAAAGGTTTCGGCCGCCAGAAGGGGCATACCGAACTGTATCGCGGCGCCGAATATGTCGTCGATTTCCTGCCTAAGGTGAAGCTGGAAGTCGTCGTCGACGATTCGCTGGCAGACCGCGTGGTCGAGGCGATTTGTTCTGCGGCGCAGACCGGTCGCATCGGCGACGGCAAGATTTTCATTTCCGCGGTCGAGGGCGCTGTACGCATCCGCACCGGCGAGCGGGACAGCGACGCCATCTAAGTTTTCGTGCGTTTCCGCCGAACTAGGGCGGATACGGTCTTCAACTGCCCCTTCGGGGGGGTATTTCTAAGAGAAGGGCAAAAGCACATGGCCAATACGCCAAAAGACATCCTGAAGATGATCGAAGAAAAGGAGATCGAATGGGTCGATGTCCGCTTCACCGACACAAAGGGTGCCTGGCACCATCTGACCATGTGCGCTGGCGTGATAGGCGAAGATGAACTGACCGATGGCCTGATGTTCGACGGCTCCTCGATCGAGGGCTGGAAGGAAATCAACGAATCGGACATGATCCTGAAGCCGGATCTGGACGCGGTCTACATCGATCCGTTCAGCGCCACGCCGATGCTCATCCTGGTCTGCGACATCGTCGAACCCGAAGACGGCTCGCTCTATGCCCGCGACCCGCGCTCGACCGCCAAGCGCGCCGAAGCCTTCCTCAAGACCACCGGCCTTGGCGATACCGTCTATATCGGCCCGGAACCCGAATTCTTCATGTTCGACGACGTGAAGTTCGAGAACACCTACAGTTCCAGTTCTTACAAACTGGACGATGTGGAACTGCCGACCAACACCAACACCACTTATGAAAGCGGCAATATGGGCCACCGCCCGCGCGCCAAAGG
This sequence comes from Pseudomonadota bacterium, assembly GCA_040389985.1. Classification (GTDB taxonomy): domain Bacteria; phylum Pseudomonadota; class Alphaproteobacteria; order Sphingomonadales; family Sphingomonadaceae; genus Sphingobium. The sequence goes on along the minus strand of JAZJZH010000009.1, from coordinate 81,497 downwards.
TGGTTACTTCCCCGTCGGCCCGGTCGATGTCACCACCGACATCCGCGCCGAAATGGTGTCCACCCTGCTGGAAATGGGCCTGCCCATGGACAAGCATCACCATGAAGTCGCGGGCGGGCAGCACGAACTGGGCCTGACCTTCGGCAAGCTGGTGGAAACCTGCGACCGTATCCAGGTCTACAAATATGTCGTGAAGATGGTTGCCCAGGCCTATGGCAAGACAGCGACCTTCATGCCCAAGCCGATCAAGGCCGACAATGGGTCGGGGATGCACACCCACATCTCGATCTGGAACGAAGGCAAGAACACTTTTGCCGGCGACGGCTATGCCGGCCTGTCCGAAACCTGCCTGTTCTTCATCGGAGGCGTGATCAAACATGCCAAGGCGATCAACGCCTTCACGAACCCGACCACCAACAGCTACAAGCGCCTGGTGCCCGGTTTCGAAGCGCCCGTGCTGCTCGCTTACTCGGCGCGCAACCGTTCGGCATCGTGCCGCATCCCCTATGGCGCCGGCACCAAGGCGAAGCGCGTCGAATTCCGTTTCCCCGATCCGCTCGCCAACAGCTATCTCGCTACCTCGGCGCTGCTGATGGCCGGCATCGACGGGATCGAGAACAAGATCCACCCCGGCGGTCCGATGGACAAGAACCTGTACGACCTGCCGCCCGCCGAACTGAGCCAGGTGCCGACCGTCTGTGGTTCGCTCCGCGAAGCGCTGGACAGCCTGGCTGCCGATCACGACTTCCTGCTGAAGGGCGGCGTGTTCACCCAAGATCAGATCGATGCCTATATCGAACTGAAATGGCCTGAGGTTTACGCTTGGGAAATGGCGCCGTCGCCGGTCGAATTCGACATGTATTATAGCGGCTGATCCGTTCAACGCTGTGTTCGGGAAAAGGCCCGGTCGCGACAAGCGGCCGGGCCTTTTCCTTTGTGGCGAATGGCCCCAGATAGGGCGTATGAACCTGCTTGCCATGCTGGGCCTTGCCCATCCGATCATCCAGGCGCCGATGGCCGGCGTGTCCACGCCGGAGATGGCGGCAGCCGTCAGCAACGCTGGCGCACTTGGATCGATCTCCGTCGGCGCAGTCGATACCTCGGCCGCGCGCACCATGATAGAGGCTGTGCGCGCGCGGACAGATCGCCCGTTCAACGTCAATCTGTTCGTCCATGCGCCCGCCAGAGCCAGACCGGCGTTGGAGCAGCGTTGGATCGATGCGCTAGCGCCGCTGTTCGGCGAATATGGCGCGCAGCCCCCGCCATCGCTTCGCGAAATCTATCGCAGCTTTGCGGAAGACGACGCGATGCTGGCCATGCTGATCAATGCGCGGCCGGCGGTTGTCAGCTTTCATTTCGGATTACCCGACAGATGGCGGATCGACCGGTTGAAGGCAGCGGGCTGCCTGCTGCTGGCCAGCGTGACCAACCTCGATGAAGCGCTGGCGGCCAAGGCGGCAGGGATCGATGCCGTGGTGGCGCAGGGTTTCGAAGCGGGTGGCCATCGCGGAATGTTCGATCCTGATGGGCCGGACGATAGCTTGGGCACCATTGCGCTGACCCGCCTGTTGGTCGAGCGCGCCGGCCTGCCTGTCATCGCGGCGGGCGGCATCATGGACGGTCGGGGCGTTCAGGCGGCGATCGACCTGGGGGCTGTGGCGGCGCAATTGGGCACGGCCTTCATCGCCTGCCCGGAAAGCAGCGCCGACACGGCCTATCGCGCGGCACTGTTCAGCCCGGCGGCCGCGCATCCGGTCATGACCCGCGTCGTGTCAGGACGGCCCGCCCGCTGCCTCCCCAATCGATTTACCGCCTGGGGGCAGCAAAGCGACCGGCAGCCGCCCGATTATCCGATCGCCTATGATGCGGGCAAGGCGCTCAACCAGGCTGCGAAGGCGGCCGGTGAAGGCGGCTATGGCGCGCAATGGGCCGGACAGTGCGCGCCGCTCGCTCGCGAATTGCCCGCCGCCGATCTCGTGGAGCTATTGGTCGCAGAAATGCGCGAAGCCTGTCATGCGGGCCTCCCCTGAGACAGCGAGCGAGACAGTTGTATGCGATTATCGCGTGCGATCAGGGATCGACGCGCCGAACAATATGATCGGCTCGCCCGGCGGCGACAGGGCGATATCGCCACCCGATTCCGCCACCATCTGGCGCACCATCCAGGCGGCGGCCGTGCGGGAGGCCAGCCCCTCGATCGGCAGGGTGCCAGCCAGCGCGGCGCGCAGATCGGGATCGAGCACGACCTTGGGACCTTCGCCGCGCACCACGATCTCGGTCAGGCCCGGCCGCTTTTCCGCGCCAATGTCCAACTGCCCGCCGCGCACCAGCGCGTCGCCGGCGATCAACGCCAGATTGAGCAATATCTTGGCGGCCAGCTTGTCGAGCATCTGTTCCTCGACCAGCCAGCCGACCTTGACCCGGCCGGTGCTTGCGAACATGCCCTCGATCGCCACCTTCGCTTCATGGGGCGGGACGGCATCGCCAAAGCCGCCAGCGGAGCCGAAGGCCAAGCGGAAGAATTTGAGCTTGTTGGCCGAAGTGCGGGCGCTGTCGCCCAGCAGGTCCAGGCAGCGCTGGCGCATTTCCGGGTCGGTTTCGTCCGCCATCAGTTCCAGCCCGTTGTTGAGTGCGCCGACCGGACTCAGCAGATCATGGCACAGGCGCGAGCAAAGCAGGCTGGCAAATTCGATGCTGTCGGTCGGGTTGGTCATGCGAGGTCTGGGTCACCGGATTGTGGAGGAAATAAGCGGGTCTTCGGCTAATGCGCCGCGGCGCGCGCCGATGCAAGCCCGGCTGGCCGCCTTTCGCTCACCGACTGTCGAGATGCATTTTGGTGAAATGGACATTAACCGCCGTCCCCGGCCCTGCCCGCCATAAAGTCGCTTCCCCCGCCCCAACGATCAGCCACAAATTTCCATCAGGTGCCGCGCAGGCCGCGTCGGTCGCGGATGGCGCGGCGACGCCCGACGGATGCGAATGATAATGACCAACGATCTTTGGCCCGCCCAATCGCGCCGCCCGGTGTGCGGCGATCAGCGCCGCCGGGTCCAGTTCGAAATGGCGGTCGGGATCAGCCGCCACATTGGCGGCGGGGGCAATCGCCTCGATCCGGTCGTCCGAACCCAGCAACAGCCCGCACACCTCATGAACATCGGCAGCCGCCAGAGCCATGATCTGTTCCAACAGAATCCTTGAAATTTCGACCCGCATTCCTACATCTCTAGCTAATGGGTCCGGGGGTTTCCATCATCGAAGCAGCGATTAGCGAAGCGCAGCATGGCTGGCGCCTCGATCGTGCGCTCGCGGACATCTTGCCCGACCTGTCGCGGGAACGGCTGAAAGGCCTGATCGGCGAAGGACAGGTGCAGTCGCCCAACGTCTGCAAGATCAGCGTATCGATGAAGGTCGCGGCCGGGCAGATGTTCACCATCACCCTGCCCCCGCCAGTGCCGCTGGATACGGTGGCGCAGGATATTCCGCTCACCATCGTCCATGAAGACGACGACCTGATCGTGATCGACAAGCCTGCGGGGCTGGTCGTCCATCCGGCCGCCGGCAATCTGGACGGCACGCTGGTCAACGCGCTGCTGCATCATTGCGAGGGGCGCCTGTCCGGTATCGGCGGGGTCGCCCGGCCCGGCATCGTCCATCGCATCGACAAGGACACGTCCGGCCTGCTGGTTGTCGCCAAATCCGACAAGGCGCATGAGGGGCTGGCCCGTCAGTTCAAGGACCATAGCATCGACCGGCTCTATGCCGCCATCGTCTATGGCGTGCCCAATCCAGCGGCCGGGACGGTCGACACCTGGATCGGCCGATCCGACGCTGATCGAAAGAAGATGGCGGTTCATCGGGAAGGGCGCGGCAAGCACGCCGTTACCCATTATCGCACGATACAGAGATTGCGCGACGCAGCGCTGGTCGAATGCAAGCTGGAAACCGGCCGCACGCACCAAGTTCGCGTCCATATGCACCATATCGGACACCCCTTGATCGGTGACCCGGTTTACGGTAAAGAAAGAAAAGGTTTCAAATCAATACTGGAAACGCTGGGTTTCAAAAGGCAGGCATTGCACGCCAAAAGCCTGGGGTTCATACATCCGGTAACGAATGAGCAGCTCATGTTCCAAAGTGCACTGCCCACCGACATGCAGGAACTGTTAAGCCAGCTCCACGTATAGTGTTCAACAAGTTTGCGACGGCGCCTGTGACGCCTCTTCTGGGTCCCGCCGCGCAATGAAAGGGAAAGGTGACGACATGGCCAAGAGCAATGTCCCCGCGGTTCCAGCGCTGGGCGGTGAAGCCAGCCTCAACCGCTATCTGTCGGAAATCCGTAAATTTCCGCTGTTGACGCCTGAGCAGGAATATATGCTCGCCAAGCGTTATGAAGAACATCAGGACCCGGAGGCCGCGGCCCAACTGGTGACGTCGCATCTGCGCCTGGTGGCAAAGATTGCCATGGGCTATCGCGGCTATGGCCTGCCGGTCAGCGAGCTGATTTCCGAAGGCAATATCGGTCTGATGCAGGGCGTTAAGAAGTTCGAAGCTGAACGCGGCTTCCGCCTGGCTACCTATGCGATGTGGTGGATCCGCGCTTCCATTCAGGAGTTTATCCTGCGCAGCTGGTCGCTGGTGAAGATGGGCACCACCGCGTCGCAGAAGAAACTGTTCTTCAATCTGCGTCGGATGAAGAATAATATCGAAGCGTTCGAGGATGGCGACCTGAAGCCGGAGGACGTGACCAAGATCGCGACCGACCTGGGCGTCAGCGAGCAGGACGTCGTGTCGATGAATCGTCGCATGGCGATGGGCGGCGACACTTCGTTGAACGTCCCGATGCGCGAGGATGGCGAAGGTCAGTGGCAGGATTGGTTGCAGGACAACGACCCGTTGCAGGACGAGCGCGTCGCGGAGGAGCAGGAGCGCACCCAGCGGCATGAGATGCTGGTGGAGGCAATGACCGACCTCAACGACCGCGAGAAGCATATCCTGGCCGAACGCCGTCTGGCCGAAGAGCCCAAGACGTTGGAAGAACTATCCCAGGTTTATGGCGTGTCGCGCGAGCGCGTCCGTCAGATCGAGGTTCGCGCCTTCGAAAAGCTGCAAAAGGCTATGATGCGCATAGCCGGCGACAAGCTGGGCAAGATGGCGCGGTTCGCCCTGGCCTGATCCTGCGATAGAGTGAAATGAAGAAGCCCCGGAGCGATCCGGGGCTTTTTTGTTGTTCGGGCGGGCCAGCGTGGCGGCGCATTTATCGGGAGATCGTCCGTTCCATGGCGATGCTGCCCTCTCCATAGCCGGCTCCTTTGTTCACAGATAGGAAGCCATGTTTCCGCCAGAAAGCGTCGGCACCGTTGACGGCGGTCAGCGTGATGCGCGCGAAGCCCGCGCTATCCGCCTGATCGATGACCAACTGCACCGCATCCGCCGCCGCGCCGGTGCCCCGCGCCCGTGGCAATAGCGCCAGGTCGTGGAGATAATAGCGATCCGCCATCGCAGGGATGGCAAGGATGGGGACATTGAGCGCAGGCGGCTGGTCGCCCTGCCAAGGGTGGCTGATCAGATAGCCCGGCGCCTCCCCGGCCCGTTCCAGCATCCAGCATCCGGCCGGGTAGAGTTGCAGACGTTCGGCGTAGATGTCGGCATGTTCGGTATAGGTGCCGTGCACCGTGTCGGAGATCGCCGCCACCGCCGGAATATCGGCCGGGCGCATCGGGCGCCACAGGCTCATGCAGACAGACCCAGTGCGTGGCGGGTCGCGGCCAATATCTCGTCCGACAGCGCTGGGTCGCCCACTCCGCGGGCCAGTATCATGGCCCCGACCATTTGCGCCATGCGCGCCAGGACGTCCTGCCTGTTCACATCAGGCCCCGACTGTTCCAAGATGGTAGCCAGTTCCTCAAATCCGTGGCGGAAGGCATCCGCCAGATCGCCGCCGCGCCGCGCCGCGTCCGGCGCAAGGGCGATGAGGGCGCAGCCGGTTTCCGGCGCGTCGCGATTGCGGGCGCTGAGATAATTGTCGGCGATCGCTGCGGGCGCACCGCCCTCCCCGGCCGCCTCCGCCACAACCCGCCACCGCTCGGCGCTGGTCGCCAGCGACGCGGCGCAGGCTTCGGCCGCCAGCGCCTCTTTCGAGTCGAACTGATTGTAGAAACCGCCATGGGTAAGGCCGCATTCGCGCATCACCTCCCCAATGCCGACCCCTTCTACCCCGCGCGCACGAAATAGGCGTGATGCGGCATCGACCACCTTCTCCCGATTGCGCGCAGCCTGATCGCGGCTGACCTTCATATCCTGCCTCCTTCAACTGGCCCCTTGACCTTATATATGATGTCCATCATTTAACACCAGTCCGATCATAACCCAGAGGGGGCGTTTATGCTGTCGACCCTGTTTGCGCGCCACCTGGCCGCGCGGAATATCCATTATGGCTGGGCGGTGGCCGGTACGACATTCCTTACCATGTTGGTAGTTGCCGGCGCGGTCGGAGCGCCTGGCGTCCTGATCGTGCCGTTGCAAAAGGAGTTCGGCTGGAGCGCGGCGGATATCAGCGGGGCGCTCGCGATACGGTTCCTGCTGTTCGGCGGTATGGGGCCGTTCGCCGCCGCCTTCATGAACCGTTTCGGTGTGCGGCGCATGATGTTGATTTCGCTATCCATCGTCATCGGCGGGATGCTGTTGTCGCTGGGCATGACGCAGTTGTGGCAGTTGGTGCTGCTGTGGGGCGTGGTCATCGGCATCGGGACCGGGCTGACCGCGATGGTGCTGGGCGCGACGGTGGCGACGCGCTGGTTCGGGCAGCGGCGCGGCCTGGTCATGGGGCTGTTGTCAGCCAGCACGGCGACCGGGCAACTCGCCTTCCTGCCGCTGCTCGCGGGCCTGACCGACAGTCATGGCTGGCGGGCAGCATTGCTGCTGGTGTGCGGGGCGATCGTCGTGGCGGCGGTAGTCGTGCTGCTACTGATGCGCGATCGACCTGCCGATCTGAGCCTGGCACCCTATGGCGAGACGGATATCCAGCCTGCCGTCGCCCAGCCCGCCAGCTTCGGCGCGTTGCTGATGATGCCGCTGATCGTGCTGCGGGACGCGGCAAAGGTGCCGACGTTCTGGATTCTCTTCTTTTCCTTCTATATTTGCGGGGCGAGCACCAATGGGCTGGTGCAGACCCATTTCATCGCACTGTGCGGCGATTATGGGCTGGCCGCGGTTGGTGCGGCGTCGATGCTGGCGATGATGGGATTGTTCGATTTCGGGGGCACGCTGGCGTCGGGCTGGATGTCCGACCGGTTCGACAATCGCTGGCTGCTCTTCTGGTATTATGGGTTGCGTGGGCTGTCGCTGCTCTACCTGCCGTTCAGCGATTTTTCGCTCTACAGCCTGTCCATCTTTGCGATTTTCTATGGCCTGGACTGGGTAGCCACCGTGCCGCCGACGGTGAAGCTGACGGCGCAGCGTTTCGGGGCGGAGCGGGCGAATATCGTTTTTGGCTGGATATTCGCCGGGCATCAGCTGGGCGCGGCCAGTGCGGCGCTGGGCGGCGGACTCGCGCGGACCGTGTGGCTGAGCTACATGCCGGCGTTCATCGGCGCGGGCATCCTCTGCCTGATCGGTGCGGGCCTGGTGCTCCTCATCAATCGCGATCAGAGGCGGGAGACGTTCGCGACCGCTTGAACCGGGGAAGCGGACCGCGCTACGACAGGCGGCATGACCGCACCCATCGCATCGCACCGCCGCCGTTCCCGCTGGATCATGATCCCGATCAAAATATTGTTCGGCTTCATCGCCCTGTCGCTGCTGATGGTGGCGATTTACCGCTTCGTGCCGCCGCCGGTGACGCTGACGATGCTGTTCGACCCCAATGGCATCACGAAGGACTGGATGTCGCTGGACGATATAGACCCGGACATGGCGCGGGCGGCGATTGCCGGGGAAGACGGGAAGTTCTGTAGCCATCACGGCTTCGATGTGGACGCGATCGCCAAGGCGGCGATCCATAACGCCAGCGGCGGCCGCATCCGCGGCGGATCGACCATCAGCCAGCAGACCGCCAAAAATGTGTTCCTGTGGCAGGGCGGCGGTTTCGTGCGCAAAGGGCTGGAGGCTTGGTTCACCGTGCTGATCGAGGCGATGTGGGGCAAGAAGCGAATCATGGAAGTCTATCTGAACGTCGCGGAGACGGGGATCGGCACCTATGGGGTGCAGGCCGGGGCGATCCGCTATTTCCATCATGGCGCTGGCAAGCTGAGCAAGGCGGAGGCCGGGCGCATCGCCGCGGTGCTACCGCTGCCCAAGAAGCGCGCGGCGGTGGCGCCGAGCGGCTTTACCCGCCGCTATGGCAATACGATCGCGGCGCGGATCGGCGTGGTGCAGCGGGATGGGTTGGATAGTTGTTTGCGGTGAAAAATCTCGAACTTCTTGCGTGTGACGTGCGAAAGTTGGCGCTAGGTGCCGATGTCCAATTTGTCTCCAACAAAAAAAGGGCGCGGATTGCTCCGCGCCCTTTCTATTTTGGCTGGTCTGGAAGGATCAGAAGCTGACGTGCACCGAACCCGAAACCGCGCGGGGCGAACCCAGCTGGATAAAGCCGGGGTTGCCATAAACACCAGTCGTGTAGTTGACCGTCTGGTTCAGACCGCCGCCGAAACCGCCAACATAGAATTTGTCGAACAGGTTGCTGACATTGAGCTGTACCCAGACGCCTTCAGCACCGAACTTCTCCAGCGAGAAGCGCGCGTCGAGATCGACCAGCGTGTAGGCAGGAGCCGCCGCGCCGTAAATCTGGACCGGGGCCAATGCGCCAACTGCGTTGCGGAAGGTCGGCAAGTTGTTGTCGTAGACATAGCGCTTGCCGGTCCGCTTGGCCTGAACGCCGATGGTGACGCCTTCGATATTCAGTTCGCCACGCGTGCCGAGCATGTAGACAGGCGCGCCGCTTTCACGCTTGCCGGCGGTCGGGGCGAACACGGTCGTGCCGTTGGGCAGAGCGCCGATGGCGATATCGTCCTGGATCTCCGACTTCAGGTAGGAACCGAAGACGTAGATGTTGAAGAAGTCGACAGGCTGGTAGGATATGCTGCCATCAAAGCCGTATTTCTTCACATCGCCCAGGTTACGATAGACGCTGACGTTGAGTTCAGGATCGAACGACGAGGCCAGGCGGTTCTTGTAAGCGGTATACCAGAAGGTGCCCTGAGCCTGGAACTTGCCTGTCGTATAACGGCCACCAAGGTCGAAGCTGTCGCTGGTTTCCGGTTCAGGCACCGAACCTTCAACGCCCTCCGCGAAGAAGAAGCTGTTGTAAAGCGGATCGGTGCCAGGCACCTGAAGCCCCTTGGAATAGTTCCAAAAAACGCTCGCTTCAGGGGTGACCTTGTAGCTCAGGCCGACACTCGGCAGGATCTTGTCATATTTGAAAGTGCGCTTCTGCGGAACGGCCCATGTCGGGTTCAGGGTCGACACGTTGGCCGGGATGGTGGCACCGGTGCCAAAGCATTCGACGAAGCCACCAGCACTGCTGGTGAAGCAGTTGTTGGTCAGTTCGCGTTTGAAGAACGGCGCGCGGATACCGGCCTGAACAGTCAGGGCGCTGTCAAAGAACTTGCCGACATATTCGCCCGAAACCTGGTTCAAGATGGCGTAGGACAGGCGGTCACGCTTTTGCAGGACGGTGCCGTTGGCAGCAAGCTGCGGTGCATCCACGGGAAACACATCGACGGTCTGGCCGGAAGGGCTGAGCAAGCCGACTTCGCCGGTTTGGCGGTGACGGCCATGGTCGAAGGTGTAGGCGATGCGAATGCGGTTGTTGTCATCGATGTCGTACCGCAGCGAACTGATCACTGCGAAGCGATCGGTCGTGGTCTGGCTGGGCGACAGGACGTTGACGATATCAAGCAGATCGCCATCGCCATTGAGGTCGCGGCCGAAGTAGGCGGCACCGCCGAAGAAACCGGGGGTACAGGATACTGCTGCGCCATTGGCAGCTGTAGCGCAGTTTGCAGCACCGCCCGTGGGGTTGATATCGCGCGCCGCTTCATTGCCGGCCACCGTGCCGCCGCCGTTTGCTTTCACATATTGATAAGACGGATCGATCGTCAGGGTAAGCTTGTCGTTGAGCGAGAATTTCGAGTTGATGCGGATGTTGCCGGTGTTCGACGGGTTGAAGCGATAATCAAACAGCGTGCCGCACGTACCGGCCGCCTGAGCGGTGCCACCTACACCGACCGGGCGTGTGCAAGGCGCGATGTTGTAGAAGCGCTCGTCTTTGTTGATCGGGTATCGGTTGCCGGCCGCCGAGCCCACAACGCGACCCTGGTCGGTATCTACGCGCAGCGGCAACGAACCGAAGAAGTTGCTGCGGTTGGCGTTCCAGTGGCCTGCGACCGATATGAAATCGCCGTTGCTGCCGATCGGCTGATAGATTTTTCCGTTATACTGCTGCTTATCGATCGCACCGAAATTATTATAGACATTGTCGTTTCGCGTGGTGCTGGCCGAGAACCAGGCCTTCGTGCCCCAGGGCGTGAATACGCCGGTTTCGACCAAGCCGAACAGACGGAAGAAATTATATTCGCCGCCAGCGCCCGCCATCGTCACCTTGAAATCGTCCGACCCTTCGATCGAGCGATAGTTTACCGTGCCACCCGACGCCGCCGCGGTGGGGCTGTCAACGTCGGTCGAACCCAGGTTAACATTAACTTCCGAAATCAGTTCGGGATCGAGTTGCTGGTTGGAATAGATGGCGTAGTTGCCGGTGTCGTTGAGCGGCATGCCGTCGAACGTGAGCGAAACGCGATCGGGACCGAAGCCGCGAATGTTGAGCTGACCACCCGACGAACCGTATGGATCGTTGTTTTGAAACGACACGCCAGGAATGAGGTTGATCGCGTTCAGGATGGTGTTGCCCGAACCCTGCTTCGCGATGATTTCCTGCGTCAGGACACCCTTGGCCTTGGTCGTGTCGGGCAAGACGATGCCGCCCATGCCCTGATCGACCTTGCCGCCAGTGACGACGATAGTGTCTTCGAAATCGATCGAACCGGTCGACTGCGCAAACGCTGCAGTGGGGATGGCGACGGCGAGTATCGCGGCGCTGCCCATCAAAAATTGCTTCATATGACCCTTGTCCCTTTTCAAGAGTAGCGCATGGCCGCGCCCCCAAAAACCTGTCTTGCTGTTTCAAGCCAGCACCGCTTTTTGGCGGCTGCTGACGACCGCCCTGTGATGCGTCGATTGCATTTATGTTACAATGCACCCGCAGGACTGTCACAATCCTCCCCTGCCCCGTCGGCTCACGCTTGAGGGCACCCCGCCTCTGTTCGTAAATTATTGAAATTTAATGACAAGATGCGGTTCGGACGCAGTAGTTTGACGGTGGTGCAATTTTGCAACGCAGCAAGAATTTTTGTGCAGCGCACGCAAGCGTAACGAAAAAGGGCCGGCGATTGCGCGCCGGCCCCTTAAAAATGGGTCAAATGTAGCGGTGGATCAGGCTGCGTCTTCAGCCCGCTTTTCCTTCTCGCTGAACACGCGAATCGGTTCCTTGGTGCCGGCCACGACATCCTTGTCGACCACCACTTCGCCGACGCCCTCCATTGAGGGCAGGTCGAACATGGTGTCGAGCAGGATCGCCTCCATGATGGAACGCAGGCCGCGCGCGCCGGTCTTGCGTTCGATCGCCTTCTTCGCGATAGCGACCAATGCGTCGTCGGTGAAGCTCAGGTCGACATTTTCCATGTCGAACAGCTTGCCATATTGCTTGACCAGCGCGTTCTTAGGTTCGCCCAAAATCTTGACCAGTGCCGAGACGTCCAGATCCTCCAGCGTCGCGATGACGGGCAGACGACCTACAAATTCGGGGATCAGGCCGAATTTGAGCAGATCTTCCGGCTCGCTGGACTTGAGCAGTTCGCCGGTCTTGCGCTCTTCGGGCGCGGCGACATAGGCACCGAACCCGATCGACTTGGCTTCCAGACGGTCTCCGATGATCTTTTCCAGGCCCGCGAACGCGCCGCCGCAGATGAACAGGATGTTCGTCGTGTCGACCTGCAAGAACTCCTGCTGCGGATGCTTGCGGCCGCCCTGGGGCGGTACGGAGGCGGTGGTGCCTTCCATCAGCTTGAGCAGCGCCTGCTGCACGCCCTCCCCCGACACATCGCGGGTGATGGAGGGGTTTTCGGCCTTGCGGCTGATCTTGTCGATCTCGTCGATATAGACGATGCCGCGCTGCGCCTTTTCGACGTTATAGTCCGACGCCTGGAGCAGCTTGAGGATGATGTTCTCCACATCCTCACCAACATAGCCGGCCTCCGTCAGCGTGGTCGCATCGGCCATGGTGAAGGGCACGTCGAACGTCTTGGCCAGCGTCTGCGCGAGCAACGTCTTGCCGCAGCCGGTCGGGCCGACCAGCAGGATGTTCGACTTGGCCAGTTCGACCTCACCCGGCCTGGAGCCGTGATTGAGGCGCTTGTAGTGATTGTGGACCGCGACCGAGAGCACGCGCTTGGCGCGCTTCTGGCCAATCACATAATCGTCGAGCACATCGCAGATTTCCTGCGGGGTAGGCACGCCGCCATCCTTCCGCCCGACAAGACCGCCCTTGGTCTCCTCACGGATGATGTCGTTGCACAATTCCACGCACTCGTCGCAGATGAACACGGTCGGCCCCGCGATCAGCTTACGCACCTCATGCTGCGACTTGCCGCAGAAGGAGCAGTAAAGCGTGCTTTTCGAATCCGAACCGGTAAGCTTAGTCATTCGCCATTCTCTCTTCCCCCCCGGTCTACAGTCACCAGAACCGCGTTCGGTGAGGGATTTTCTGGTCCAAAGGCCATATTAGACCGGGGCGCGCTGGTTCCACAAGGGAAGAAAGTGGCGCGACCCGGTAAAGATAGTCTTTAAGCGTCGGCAGATTCCGGCGCGGCGGGGCGACGATCGAACACTTCATCGACCAGACCGAAGGCCTTGGCCTCGTCCGCTTCGAGGAACGTGTCGCGATCCATCGCCTTTTCGACCGCTTCCAGGGTCTGGCCGGTATATTTGACGTAGAGGTCGTTCAGACGGCGGCGAATCCGCAGGATTTCCTTCGCCTGGATCTCGATATCGGACGCCATGCCCTGCGCGCCACCTGATGGCTGGTGGATCATGATCCGGCTATTGGTGGTGGCGAAGCGCATTCCCGGTTCGCCAGCGGCAAGCAGGAAGCTGCCCATTGAGGCGGCCTGCCCCACGCACAGCGTGCCGACCTTGGGCCGGATATATTTCATCGTATCGTGGATCGCCATGCCGGAAGTCACGACGCCGCCGGGCGAGTTGATATACATCCAGATGTCCTTTTTCGGATTTTCCGATTCGAGGAACAGCAGCTGGGCGACGATCAGCGAGGCCATATGATCCTCGACCTGGCCGGTGACGAAGATGATCCGTTCCCGCAGAAGCCGCGAAAAAATGTCAAAACTGCGTTCGCCGCGGTTCGACTGTTCGATGACGATGGGGACCAGCGCGGCCATGGGATCATGCATGATGTTGGTCATTATACTCTTTCAGTCAGGTGCTTTTGCCCAACCCCTACATCGGCACAAAAGGCGAATGGTTCAAGGGGGAAGGCGCTTGGCGTTGTGGCTTCAGTCGCGACGCGCGAAGTCGGACGGCGCGCGGAAGGCGAGGTAGGCGAGGCGTCGCACCTCCCGCCGGCCACGGACCACAGTGTCGAGGATGAGGCCGCACATCACCGACAGGGTCGACAGGATCATAAGGCCGGTGACCAGTATCGCGGTCGGGAACCGCGGGACGAGGCCGGTGTCGATATAGGTGACGATCAGCGGCGTGGCGAGACCCAGGCCCAGCGCCGCCAGGAAGGCCGCAATGATGCCGAAGAAGAGGACCGGCCGCTCGATGCGGTAGAGAGTGATGATGGTGCGCAGGATGCGGAACCCGTCGCGATAGGTGCTCAGTTTGCTGACTGATCCTTCGGGACGGGCGCCATAGGCGGTCATCACTTCGGCGACAGGCATGGCGAGTTCGAGCGCGTGGACGCTGATTTCCGTTTCGATCTCAAAACCGGCGGACAGGACGGGGAAGCTCTTCACGAAGCGACGGGAGAAGACGCGGTAGCCCGACAGGATGTCGGTGAAGCTGCGGCCGAACAGTTGCTTCAGGAGGCTGGTGAGCGCCCAGTTGCCAAAGCGATGCCCGCGGCGATAGGCGGCATCCGCCTCTTCGCGGCGGCAACCGACCACCATGTCGAGATTATCCTCCAGCATGGCGGCAATCATCGCCGGGGCGGCGGCGGCCTCGTAGGTCGCGTCGCCATCGGCCATGATATAGATGTCGGCGTCGACATCGGCGAACATACGGCGGACGACATGGCCCTTGCCCTGCTGGCCGACGCGGCGGACGATCGCCCCTGCTCCAGCCGCAAGGTCGCGGCTGCCGTCGCTGCTGTTGTTGTCGAAGACGTATATGTCGGCGGTGGGCAAGGCGCGGCGGAAATCCTCCACCGTCTTTACGATCGCGCCAGCCTCATTATAGCAGGGCAGGATCACGGCGACGCGCGGGGTCGCCGTGGCCGTTTCGCTGTTCACGGCGAGATTCACTGGCGGATATTCCTTCATCGTCGCGACTTGCCCCGTCCCACCCTGGCTGCCCTATGCCGCCTGCATCGGACATCATCCTTAATATTTCATCTGCCATGCCGCCCCCGAAATGAAAAGCGCCCGCACTTCACAGGGAAGGCGGGCGCTCATTCTATCGGATCGACAGGCTTATTCAGCCTTGGCGGCGGCCTTCTTGGGAGCAGCCTTTTTCTTGGGCTTCTCTTCGGCAGTCGCTTCGTCGGCGACGGCTTCGTCCTTCTTGGCGGCGGCCTTCTTGGGCGCGGCTTTCTTGGGCGCTTCCTCGGCGGCTGAAGCTTCGGCGTCAGCCTCTACCTTCTTCGCAGCCTTCTTGGCCTTCGGCTTTTCGTCATGATGGTCGTGACCGCAGTTCGGGCCATGAACGTGGGGCTTGATGTCGCCGTCTTCGGCTTCAATTGCAGCTTCCAGCTCTTCCTTGGTCACGGCGCGGTCGGTGACTTCTGCCTTGTCGAACAGGAAGTCGACGACCTTGTCCTCATAGAGCGGCGCGCGCAGCTGGGCTGCGGCCATCGGATCCTGACGCACATATTGCACGAAGCGCTCGCGGTCCTGCGGACCATATTGCTGCGCGGCCTGCATGATCAGGCGGTTCATTTCCTGGTCGTTGACGATCACGCCATTGGCCTGACCGATTTCCGAGAGGAGCAGGCCCAGGCGGACGCGGCGCACGGCGATGGCGCGATAGTCTTCCTTTTCGGCTTCCATTTCGGCGATCGCGGCGGCCGGATCTTCCTCATGGGTCGCTTCATGCTGAAGCTGCTGCCAGATCTGCTCGAATTCGGCCTCCACCATGCTGGGCGGCACATCGAAGTCATGGGCGGCAGCCAGCTGATCGAGCAGCTTGCGCTTCATATGGGTGCGCGTGAGGCCGTTATGCTCCTGCTCGATCTGCCCCTTGAGCAGCTCCTTGAGCTTGTCGAGGCCTTCCAGGCCCAGCGATTTGGCGAATTCTTCGTCAACCTTGGGCTTGTCGCCGTTCAGGATGGACTGGACGGTGACGTCGAAGGTCGCTGCCTTGCCCGCCAAATGCTCCGCGCCATAATCTTCCGGGAAGGTGACCTCGATGGTCTTTTCCTCGCCCTTCTTGACGCCGGTCAGCTGTTCTTCGAAGCCGGGGATGAACTGGCCCGCGCCGATCTTGAGATTGACGCCCTCGGCCGAACCGCCTTCGAAGGGTTCGCCGTCGACCTTGCCGATGAAATCGATCTTCAGCGTGTCCCCGTCCACGGCCGCATGATCCGCGTCATGTTCTTCCAGCGCGCCCTGCTGGGTGGCGATGCGGCCGGCGGCCTCATCGACCTGCGCGTCCGCGACTTCGACAGTCAGACGCTCCAGCTTCAGACCTTCGACGCTGGGCGCGGCTATGTCGGGCAGCACTTCCAGCGCGACCTTGATCTCGGCATCCTTGCCAAATTCGAAGCCTTCATCGAGTTCCACCGACGGTTGCATGGCAGGACGCAGCTTCTGATCGGCGATCAGCTTCTGGATGCTTTCCTGGATCGAATTGTTGAGGGCGTCACGCTGCAGCGATTCACCGTGCATCTTCTTGACGAGGTTCGCAGGCACCTTGCCGGCGCGGAAGCCAGGCATGCGCACTTGCGGTGCCATCGCCTTCACTTCCTTGTCGACACGGGCGTCGATATCCTTCGACGTGATGGTTACGGTGTAGGCGCGCTTAAGGCCCTCGTTCAACGTCTCGACAGTCTGCATCTCTTCTCTCAAACGCTTTCTTCAGCTGAATTTCGGTGGCGTTGCCGCGGGCGGCGCACTGGTGCGGGCGAAGGGACTCGAACCCCCACATCTTGCGATACCAGAACCTAAATCTGGCGCGTCTACCAGTTTCGCCACGCCCGCATCGGTCGCCGGTCGGCGCGGCATAGAGAAAAGCGCGATAAGAGGCAAGGGATAGTGGAGCGCCTGTGCGGAACCGCCCATGCCGCCCAAACGTAGAAGCCATACGTTACACAGGAGAGACAGCAATGGCCACCCGCCCCGACACCGGACCCGATGGGGTTCCCCCGCCCGACACCATTCATCCGCAATCGCCCGACGAGATGCCCGCGCCCAACACCCCCGACGAGACGCCGATGACCGAGCCGGACGAAATCACGCCGGTCGGCCCCGATTATGACCAACCCGACAGCGCGCCGGTAGAGCTTCCCCCGCCACCCGATTAAGGGGGCCGATTGCGCTACCGGATTGAGGCAGCGGGCAGCCCGTACGAAACAACTGTGCGATTGCCGCCACATATCCACAATATTTTTACGATCGCGGGAACTTTTTTGGTCCATCGCCGCGATTATGGTCATCCCGCGTCTGGACAGGCCCCTGCATCCATGATTGAAATGTGACATAGAAAAGAAAAGCGGAGAGGCCCGGCTGAAATAACAGGGGGTCGTCGTGCAACGGGTTCGCGCTAAACTGGAATGGTTCAAGACGGTGATCCTGCCGCAGGAAGCCGCGCTTCGCGGTCGCCTACGTCGGATACTGCCATCCACCCATGAGCTGGAGGATATGGTCGCAGAGGTCATGACCCGCGCCTATGCCACGGAAAATTGGGAGAATGTGACGACGGGCCGCGCCTATCTGTTCACCATTGCCCGCAACCTCGTCATCGACACCGCCCGCCGTAACAAGGTGGTCAGCTTCGAAACCATCGCCGATCTGGAACTGCTAGGCGGCGAGAATAATATCGAAGCCCAGTTGCATGCTCGCGAAGCGCTGCGCCAGGTCGAGGCAATCGTCGAGTCGTTGCCTACCCAATGCCGCCGAGTCTTCATTCTTCGCCGCATTCACGAAAAATCGATGCTGGAAATAGCGGAGGAGATGTCCCTGTCCGTTTCTACTGTTGAAAAACATCTGGCCAAAGCCATCGCGATAGTTATGCGGGCCTGGGCGGAACGGGAAGAAACGGACTTCGAGCGTGCAGGCGTCGGAACCAAGTTCAAGCTGCGGGAACAGGGACGCGATCGAAGCGGAAGCCGCGCGCCTGCTGGCCAGGCTTAACAGCGCCCCCACATCTGAAGACGAATCCGAGATATGCGCCTGGGTCGAAAGCGACCCGCGCCATGCCGTAGCCTTCGCCCGCGCCGAAGCCGCGTGGGAAGCGGCCGAGCGGCTGAAAAGCGCCGCCGCCGACGTCAGCCTGCCCCCGCTTGCCGAAATCGTCAGCGAAGAGCAGCAGCGCCGCCTGTCGCGCAATATCATGATCGCCGCCGCCGTCGCGGTCCTCTTTTTCCTGGTCGCGGCTATCGTCACGGTCCGGACTTTCAGCGGGATCGACCGCTACCAGACCGGCATCGGTGAATATCGTGACATCGCGCTGAACGACGGCTCCATCCTGCACCTGAACAGCGACAGCGAAGCCGAGGTGCGCTTTACGTCGAACGGCCGTAAAGTGCGCATCGTCAAGGGCGAAGCGTCGTTCGACGTCGCCCATGACCGTAAGCGCCCGTTCGATGTCGAGGCCCGGTCCGCGGTAATCCGCGCGGTCGGCACTGCCTTCAACGTGCGGATGCGCCCGTCCATGGTCGAATTGACGGTGACGCAAGGGACGGTGACGGTGCATTCGGGCGGCGGCACGGCGCAGAAGGTCGCGGCCGGCAGCGGCGCGGTGATCCAGCCGCGCACCGTGGCGCTGACCCGGCTTGGTCCCAAGCTGATCGACCAGCGCACAGCCTGGCGCGAACAGATGGTTGAACTGGACGGTGAGACGATCGAGCAGGCAGCGGGCGAGTTCAACCGCTACCGCGCCGCGCCCATCCTGATCGGCGATACCCGCGTGTCGTCGCTGCGGATCGGCGGACGCTTCCGCACCAGCGATAGCCGGGAATTTTTGTCGGCATTGCAACTGAGCCTGCCTATCCGCGCTGTCCATGGCGAAGACGGATCGGTGATGCTGCTCTACCGCGACGAAGACCCGGTGCCAGCGGACAATAGCGCGACCCTCTAAACCTTACATGGCGTTGTCGGCGACGTTCAGGGCATCCTCGAAGCTTTCAGGGAGTGGCGGTTGGACCGGGCGGTCGCAGCCTTCTTCCTTCATATGGGCGCGCAGCGCGTCCATCCGGCCGAGGTTCCAACGCGCCAGCGGCACGCCCAAGGGCCGAAATTCGGCGCGGTCGAACAGTTGGACGACATAGGATTCGCACAGCGCATCGACCTGCTCCAGCGTGAGCATGCCCAGATTCATCACCATCGGCTTGCCCGGCACGCCATTGCGGCCCCGCACCAGGTCGGTGACATAGAGGCCGCCACGCGGATCGACCAGCACGACATCGGCCTCGCTCGAATCGATCAGCCGATGGCTGGCGGCATAGGGTTCGACGAAGACATGGGTGCGCCACACCAGGAAACTGCTGGCAATGCCGGTGATGACCAGGCCGATCAAGAGCGGCCTCAACGCGCCCTGGGGTCGGAAGCGCGCCCAGCCAAGGCCAGCGAGCAGGCAGAAGGGGCCGATAAAGCCATGGGCGTAGCGGAAGCCCCAGCCATAGCCCTGCGCGAGCGCCAGCAGACTGCCCGCGAGACAACCCAGCGCCAGCGGCAGGGCGATTTCCTGGCCGCGGATCATGGTACGCCAGCGCATCGCGGCAATGCCGAGCATCGCCAGCGGCACCATCAATATATTGTTCCAGGCGACGTAGCGGGTGAGGTTGACGAGGGGCTGCCAGCGATCGCCGAGCCGCTGGAACAGGCTGCCGACCTTGTCGGCGACACCGGCGGAGGGGCGGACGTCGGCGGGCGCGCCCAGCGCGTGCAACAGGAAGCCGGGCCACACCTTCGCCCAGATGATGACGATCGCCACCAATGTCAGCGCGTGGAAGGCCGCGACCGTCCATCGGCGAGCGAGCAGCATCCACAGGATGAAGGGCGCGATGAAGATCGGCGGGAAATGCCATTGGTGCAGCCCGGCGGCGATCAGAGCGACGAGGCCTGCGGCGACATGGCCGACGACCCCGCCGCGCAGCACGAGCGCCAGCCAGACCATGTTGAGCGCGAAATGGCCGGTCATGGCATAAGGGGTCATCGCCGTGACCCACAGCTGGCTGGACGAGAAACCCAGAAGCACCGTGACCCACACCGCGTCGGGACGATCAGGCATCAGGTGCAGCGCCACCCGCCACAGCGCGAACAGACCCGCCATCAGCAGCGTCGGGCCAGCCAGGTTGGGATCGCCCAATTGCCAGAATAGCGCCTGGATCGCGCTGTTCACCGGCAGATAGGCCGCCGTCCAATAATCCGCCGCGCCGAAGGGGGAGAAAAATTCCGGCATGATCGCCCGGCGATAGGGTTCCCATTCGATCGGGATCGGCCGGGCGAACAACCCTTCGCGCATATAGGCGGCGGCGAAACGGGCGACTTCTTCGTCCCGGCTGATCGCATAATCCTGAAACAGCGCATAATGACCGGCCCAGGCGGCCATGCCCAGCAGGACGATCAGCGGCACGACGATCCGGGCGGTCGGCCGGGGGAGCGCAATCCCCTTCCCCTCCGCCCAGGGCGCAGCCAGCGCCAGCAGCAGCAGCGATCCGAACAGGGCGGGGAAGTCCTGGTCCAGCAGCAGGATTACCGCAAGGCTGACCCCCTGCCGATAGGTGACGTGCCACAGGAAGGTCGCGCCCAGCCAGAGCGCCAGCCCGATCGCACCCGCCAGGAACAGGCGGCGGGCGCTGACGATGCTGCTCCCCTGCCCCATGGTCAGGCCTGAACCAGGGTCCGGTTGACGAAAATGCCGTCCATTTCTACCAGCCGGGGGAAATGCCCCTTGTTGTTGGCGAAGAAGGCGGAGGGAACGAAGCCGCGCGCTTCCAGCCAGTCGATCATAGCGCGATAGCCGGCACCACCTTCGTAGATGGGGCGGACGCCCAGTTCGGTCTGGATGCCCAACATGGTGGTCAGGACATCACCCGCGCCTTCGCAGACGGAGAGGTCATGGCCCTGCGTATCCATTTTCAGGAAGGGGCGCGCAAAACCATGTTGGGCCGTCAGTTCGGGCAGCAGCGTGTCGAGGCGGCGGCACTGCATCTCCACCGTCTTCGTCACCTTGTTGCGACTGGCGAAGATCGCGTCCTGCGCATCCGAGGGTTTTTTGAGCGAACTGAACTGGTCGGCGGCCATGATGTTGAAGCTGGTCACGCCGTCGAAGTCCGACAGCGCCATGTTGAAGACATGCCAGTTGCGGTCGGACGCCGCCTGTTTTTGCAGTTCGGCGAACACGTCCGGGTTCGGTTCGAAAGAGAGGATCTGCCCCTTATAGCCCGCATCCCTGCGCGCCGTCGTCGCATATTGGCCGCGGTTGGCGCCGACGTCGAACAGGCAATCGACCGCGAAGGCCGACAGGAAACGCTTCAAGGCCTGAATTTCGGGATATTGATGGACCCGCCCTGCCGCGGCAAGGCGCAGGGCCAGGGCGCGGTCACCCAGTTCACGCAGGTAGCGGTTCATGCGCGCGCGGCCAATATGGTGCGATAGATGCCGATCGTCGCCTTCGCCATATCTTTCCAGCTTCCCATCTCATTCCCGTAATCGCGCGCCCGTGCGCCATGACCCTGCCTGATGGCCGCGCTTTCGATCAGCGGCAAGAGGGCTTGGGCCAAGGCAGGCGCATTTCCTGCGCGGGCGCGGACGGCGACATCGTGGGGCAACTGGCCGAACATGCCCGCGTCCGACGTCACCATCGCCTTGCCGTGGTGGAGCGCGGAGAGGAAGGCGCCGCTGGAATCGATATGGCGATAGGGGAAGGCGATCATGTCGGCGCGGACCATATGGGCGTCGAGCCGGGATTCGGTGAGGAAGCCGAAGTCGGTGACGAGGCGATCGGCGAACCCGGCCTGGGTTACCGCGTCGAGCAAAGGGGCTACATCCATGAAGGGCTTGCCGGCCAGCACCAGTTCGAAGGCGTGACCCGCGCGCCAGAGCTGGAGGCAGGCTTCGACGAGGATATCGACGCCCTTATAGGGACGGATGGTGCCGAAGAAGAGCAGGCGCGGGACCGTGGGCACCGGGATAGCGGCGAGGTCGGACGGGGTTGCGGGGGCGAGGCGCATGGGCGGGTGCGGGGTAACGTGGATGCACGCGGGGTCGATGCCCTGCCCGACAAGCGCGGCGCGGGTGGTGTCGCCATGCACGATCAGGGCATCGAACCGGTCGAGCAGCGCGCGGTAGCCGCGGCCCTGCACGCCGGCATCGGCATGATAGGCGTCGGCATTGTGGACGGTGTGGACCAGCTCGGTGCGGCCTTTGAGCCGTTTGAGCATCAGGGCGTCGGCGGGAGCCAGCGGAAGCCACTGGGCGTGGACGATGGCGGCTTTGGTAAGCGGGCTGATGTCGCCCAGCGCGCAGGCGAGGCTATATTCCGCCGCCTTGGCGATGCGGAAGGCGCGGCCTTCACCCAGACGCGCGCGCAGGGCTTCGCTGCGGCGGAAGAAGTGGGGCTTGTAGGCGTAGTCCTTCGGCATGATCGCATCGGTGGGGCGCATAGGGCGGCCGAGCAGGGTGACGTGCGCGCCCTCCCCCGCCAGCGCGGCGCAGAGGCTGTCGTCATAGCGCCCGGTGAAGAGCGAGGGATCGAGCATCGCGACTTTCATGCGCGCGCCAGCCTGCGCAGCGAGACGAGGTGCAGAACGGCGACCACCAGCAGGGTGAGCGCGTAGAGGCCCAGGAAAGCAAGATCGAAACGGCCGGGCCAGAGCAGCAGCGCCAGCGGCGCGCTGGCCAGCGATCCGGCGAGGAAGGGGAGCGACCGGGCGAGTAAGGTGCCGAAACGGCCAAGCGCTGCCTGCACATAGACCGAAACGCAGAGCAGCGTCAGCGCGAAGAGCGCCAGGATGATAAGGGTGATATCTGCCCGGTCGATCGTGGCGCGTCCGTCGAACAGAATTGCGAACAAGCGGTCGCCCGCCAGCAGCAGCACGGCGGACAGGCCGATCGCAAAGACCATCGCCGCGCCGAGCGCACGGCCCAGCAACTGGCGCAGACGGACGCGGTCGCCCGCATGATAGGCGCGGGTGATGCGCGGCAGGGCAGCCTCCACCGTGGCGCGAACCAACATGGACAGCGAGCGAGACATCTTGAAGAAGAAATCGAAGACGAGCATCGGCCGGGGGTCGCTGGTCGCGAGCGCTATGGTGAAATAAGGCGCATTGTAGGCGACGATATCGGAGACGGTGAAGGCGGCCGAGGCACCTATGTCACGCAGATAATGGGCGCGGACATGACCGCCGCCGACGCGGAAGGCGAGCCAGTGTCTGCGCTTCATGTCCAGGCGGCGATGGACATGGCCGATCGCATAGGCGATCACGACGATGCTGACGGCCAGTTGCAGCGCCACCGACAGGCGCGGGTCCATGCCCCCGAGCATCGCCAGCAACAGCCCGATCGTCACCACGCGTCGCGCGCAATCCAGCCCTTCCCACAGGAAATTGCCATCGACCGCCGCCAGCGCCCGCTTGGCGAGCAAGGCCGGCAGGTTGAGACAGGCGGACAGGAAAAAGAGCAGGAACAGCAGCGGCAGTCCGGTAGAGAGCCAGCCCAAGGCCAGCGCGACGATGAGGATCAGGGTGGCACCTGCGACCAGCAGACCTAGGAAGAGGAAGAGGACGCCCATTTCCTCCAGCCGGAAGCCGCCATCATCGTCATCGCCTGCGCCGCTGCTGAGCCAATGACGGCGCAGACGGGCGTAGATGATGCTGGTGAGGCCGAATTCCGCCGAGATGGTGAAATTGCCGAAAGCGACGAGCAGCAGGAACGCCTGAAACTCGGCGATCGGCAGGACGCGCACGAAGACGAAGGTGACGGCGAAGCCCCAGATCAGCACCAGCCCAACATTGGCGAGCTTCACCAGCGCCAGGAAGCGGGCTGACCCTTCCAGCCGCGCGAGGCGGCTCACCGTGCAGGCTCTCCGCCCGGCTTGCGGGCGCGGAACAGACGGTCGCCGAGGCCATGGAAATGGCGCGTGTCGGTATCGATCACCGCAGCGTCGATTTCTTCCAGATCGAAGCCGGCGGCGCGGATGCGATCGGCGAAATCGGGACCGTACTGGCGGACATGATCCCATTGACCAAAGCGCCGTTCGCGTTCGCGCGGCGGGATGTCGAAGCTGCCATCCTCGGTCGGCTTGTCCCATAATGGCACGATCAGCCAAGCTTCGCCGCCGGGCTTCAACGCCCCGTGTATGTTGCGCAGCACGGTCCTATCGTCAGGCACATGCTCCATCACATGGCTGGCGTAGAACAGGTCGTAGCGATCGCGCTCGGCAAGGTCCATCAGGTCGACGCGGCGCATATTGGCGACGGTGTAGCGCGACGGGTCGAGATCGGCGGGGGTGTAGTCGGCGGCAGCGGAGAAGCGGCGGACCAGACTGCCCTCATTGGGGGCCATATGCAGGATCGCGCCGTCGATTGGCACGCGGAGCGTCCCTTGCTGGATCAGCCAGTTCATCAGCCGCTCGCGCGGGGATGCGCCGCATGCGGGGCAGCCCCATTGCGCGTTATCGCCATAGCGGAAGAAACCGACCACGGCCGCACCGCAGGCCGGGCAACTGCGCGTGGCGCGCGCGCCCAGCGCCTTGCGCAGCGTCAGCGCCGTTTTCGTCAGATGCTTGCCGGCGGCCTTGGCCACCCGCTGGACAGTAATCACCTATCGCTCCGCGCCGTCGTGGGGAAAGGCCGCGCTATACTATAAGCGGCGGGCAATGCGAGGGGGTTTCGGGGTCCGGCCCGCTCAGGCCAGCAGTTCCTGCACCAGATCCGGCACGAGTACGCTGGCCCGACCCAGCCGGGTTTCATGGAAATAGATACTGCCGGCCGACGGATCGAGATTGAGTTCCAGCGTGCGCGCCCCGACATGGCGGGCGGTCTGGACGAAACCCGCCGCAGGATACACCGCGCCCGACGTACCGATCGACACGAACATGTCCGCGTCGCGCACGGCCGCGTCGATCCGGTCCATCTCGTACGGCATCTCGCCGAAGAAGACGATGTCGGGGCGGAGGGCTGGCTGGTGGCACCCGTCGCAGGGGGCGCCGGGCGGCAAGGGTTCGGCCCAGGGGACCGCCTTGCCGCAGGCCGAACAGAGCGCCGATTTGAGTTCGCCATGCATGTGAATGAGGCGCTTGGCCCCTCCCCGTTCGTGCAGGTCATCGACATTCTGGGTAACGATCAGCAGGTCGCCTGGCCACGCAGCGTCAAGCGCGGCCAGCGCCTGATGCGCGGCATTGGGCTGAACCTCCGCCAGCTTCGCGCGGCGTTCGTCATAGAAGCGATGCACCAGCGCTTCGTCGCGGGCCAGCGCTTGCGGCGTGCAGACATCCTCGACACGATGGCCTTCCCACAGACCGTCGGGGCCGCGGAAGGTAGCGAGGCCGCTCTCGGCGGAAATGCCTGCGCCGGTGAGGATTACGATATTGAGGATGTCGCGGTTCATGGCTGAACCTCTAGAGACGTCGTGCGTCCGCGCCAAGGCGGAGGGATGACAAAGTCGCGCTGCTCTGGCATCGGCGGGGCGACCATAGATAATGGAACGGACCAGCATGACGACGATCGGCATTTTCGGGGCGGCGGGCCGTATGGGGCGGGCGATTGCGCAGGCGGCGGCGGATACGGGCCTGGGCATTGCCGGCGGCACCGATCGCGATCCTGTGGGCGAGATCGCGCCGGGCATCTCCATGACCGCCGATCCGCTGGCGCTGGCGCTGGCGAGCGAGGTGCTGATCGATTTTTCGGTGCCCGGCGCGCTTGGCGCGCATCTGGATGCGTGCATCGCGGCGCGCAAGCCGGTGCTGATTGGCACGACCGGACTGGAGGCCGTGCATCATGCGCTGATCGACGAAGCGGCCGTACATATTGCGGTGTTGCAGACGGGCAATACGTCACTGGGCGTCAACCTGCTCGCCGCGCTGGTCGAGCAGGCGGCGGCGGGCCTGGGCGATGACTGGGATATCGAGATCGTCGAGATGCATCATCGGCACAAGGTCGATGCGCCGTCCGGCACGGCGCTGCTGCTGGGTGAGGCGGCGGCGCGGGGGCGCGGGATCGCGCTGGCGCAGCATAGCGAACGCGGGCGCGACGGCATTACCGGCGCGCGAGCGAAGGGCGCGATCGGCTTTGCCGCACTGCGCGGTGGATCGGTGGCGGGGGATCATCAGGCGATCTTTGCGGCGGAGGGCGAGCGGATCGAGATCGGCCATCGCGCGGAAAACCGCACCATCTTCGCACGCGGCGCGGTGAAGGCGGCGCGCTGGCTGGTGGGGCAACCGGCCGGGCGATATGACATGAAGGGTGTGCTGGGGCTGTAGATGAAAAAGGCCGATATCTTCGACTTTTTCAGCCGGCTGGCCGAAGCCAATCCCGCGCCGGTGACGGAGCTGGAATATGGCAATCCCTATCAGTTGCTGGTCGCGGTGACGCTGTCGGCGCAGGCGACCGATGTCGGCGTCAACAAGGCCACCCGCGCGCTGTTTCGAGATGTCCAGACGCCGCAGCAGATGGTCGACCTGGGCGAAGAAAAGCTGAAGGCGCATATCAAGACGATCGGCCTGTTCAATACCAAGGCGAAGAATGTCATCGGTTTGTCCGCAATATTGGTGCGCGATTTTGACGGGGAAGTGCCGGAGGATCGCGACACGTTGACCACCCTTCCCGGCGTCGGGCGCAAGACCGCCAATGTCGTGGTCAACACCGCTTTCGGGCAAGAGACGTTCGCGGTCGACACCCATATTTTTCGCGTCGGCAATCGGACGGGCCTTGCGCCGGGCAAGACAGTACTGGCGGTCGAGCAGCAGTTGGACAAGAAGGTGCCGGGCCCGTTCCGCCGCGATGCGCATCACTGGCTGATCCTGCATGGCCGCTATGTATGCAAGGCGCGCAAACCCGAATGTTGGCGTTGTATCGTTGCCGACCTGTGCCGGTTCAAGCCCAAGACGCCTGCACCGAAGGCATCGGCTACCAAGGCCGCTTGAGCGCGCATCCATTCTCGTCTCGTTCAGGCAGGGCTTGCTACGGCGGTGACGGAAAAGCCCGCGCCGCGCCGTCGATTCGGCCTATGAGGAGAGAAGCCATGTCCATCTTTGCCCCTGCCCGGCTTGCGCTGGGCCTGGCGTTTGCCTGCGCCGCCCTGCCCGCCATCGCCAAGGACAAGCCCGATCCCTATGTGGCCAAGGGCGAGCCGGTCAACTGCGTCCAGATCCAGTCGATCCGGTCAACCGATGTGCGCGACGACCACACGATCGATTTCATCATGAACGGCAGCAAGGTCTATCGCAACATATTGCCGAACAGCTGCCCCAGCCTGGGTTTCGAAAGGCGGTTCCTCTACAAGACCAGCCTGTCGCAGTTATGTTCGGTCGATATCATCACCGTGCTGTGGAACGGCGGCCCCGGATTGCAGCAGGGCGCGAGTTGCGGCCTGGGCAAGTTCCAGCCAATGGAGAAGGTGCCGAAATAAGATCGGTGGGCTTTGATACGCGATTTCCGAGTCATCAGATGATTCCATCTGATTAGAAATCGCTTCAGGGCGATTTTGACGCTGGCGCAGCGCGGTGGACTTTGCTACCCGCCCCTCCTGACCAGCGTCATGCACCCATAGCTCAGCTGGATAGAGCGTTGCCCTCCGAAGGCAAAGGCCACTGGTTCGAATCCAGTTGGGTGCACCATTATTCCCGATTTTCGATAGCCTTGCGCTCGAAATCGAGCAGCCAGCGCTTGGTTTCCACGCCACCTGCAAAGCCGGTCAGCGCGCCACTGGCACCGACGACGCGGTGGCAAGGAGCGATGATCGAGATCGGATTGCGGCCATTGGCGGCGCCGACGGCGCGCGATGCCGTGGGGCGGCCGACGGCGCGGGCGATGTCGCCATAGCTGCGTGTTTCGCCAAAAGGAATATTGAGTAGCGCGGCCCAAACGGTTTGCTGGAAGGGCGTACCGCGAAAGTCCAGCGGCACCGTGAACAGCTTAAGCCGGTTTGCAAAATAGTCCGTCAGTTGCTTCGCCGCCGTCACCAGGGTCGGATGATCGTGGAGTTCCGCGCGCGCGCCCAGCCGGACGCGGGCGGGATCGTCATCCTCCCAGAGGATCGCCACGAGGCCGGTATCGCTCGCGACCAGCGTCAGTGCGCCCACCGGCGAAGGGAACAAGCTATGGGCCAGGGTCATCATCGTCTCCGCTATGCACCCATGTCCATAGCGGAGATCGATCGATGATGCGTCCCGCCGCTTGCGGCCAAAACCTATTTCAGGCCGCCGCCCATGGCGCGATAGAGTTCGACCATGTTGCTGGCGCGGGTCAGGCGGGTGGCGAGCAGGCTCTGTTCCGCGCTGTAGAGCGAGCGTTGCGAATCCAGCGTGGTCAGGAAGCTATCGACGCCATAGCGGAAGCGCGCTTCGGACAGCGTGTAGGCGACTCGCGACGCATCGCGCAGCGAGGTTTGCGCCTCCAGCTGCTGGCTCATCGTGCCGCGCCGGGCGAGTGCGTCGGCCACTTCGCGGAACCCTGTTTGCACACTTTTTTCATAGGTGGCCACCATCGCATCATAGGTGGCTTTCGCGTAGCGCAGATTGGCCTTGTTCTTGCCAAAGTCGAAGATCGGCAGGCTGGCCGTCGGGGCCACCGACCAGGTTTCGCTGTCCGCGGCGAACAGGCTCGACAGGCCGGTGCTGACGGTGCCGAGCGCGGCGGTCAGGGAAATGCGCGGGAAGAAGGCCGCCCGCGCGGCACCGATATCCGCATTGGCGCTGCGCAACTGATGTTCCGCCGACGCGATATCGGGACGGCGCAGCAAGATGTCCGAACCCACGCCCGACGGCAGATTATCCAACGTCGCGTCGGATGGCGGCAGGGCGTCGGGCAGATCCGTCGCCGGGACGGTCGTACCGGCCAGCAGGTTCAGCGCATTCTGATCCTGCGCAACCAGCGTCGTAGCCTGGGCGATGTCCGACCGTGCGCTGTCATAGCTGGTCTGCGCCTGGCGCACGTCCAGTTCCGACGCGATGCCCTTGGCAAAGCGGGCTTTGTTCAGTTCCAGCGTCTTGCCGAACGCGCTTTCGAGATCGCGGGCAATACGCAGCCTTTCCTGATCGGCCGCCATCGTCAGCCAGGCATTGGCGGTTTCAGCGATCAGCGTGACCTGCGCGGCGTTGCGGTTTTCGACGCTGGCGAAATATTGCTCCTGCGCCGATTTGGTCAAGTTGCGCACCCGCCCGAACAGGTCGATTTCCCAGGCTGAAATGCCGACCTGCGCCTGATAGACGTCCTGCCGCAACCGGTCGCTTTGACCGAACTGGACGAGCGGCTGTGACGAAAAGGTCGCCGTACCCGTACCCGCCACCGTTGGCAGCAGGTCGGCCCGCTGCACCCGATATTGCGCGCGCGCCCGCTCGACATTGGCGACCGCAAGGCGAAGGTCGCGATTATTGGCGAGCGCGGTTTCGATCACGCGCGCCAGACGGGCATCGGTAAAGAAATCACGCCAGCCGGTATCGGCCGTCACGGCCACGCCCTGCCCGTCGCCGGTCGCATAGGCCGGTCCCTGGGGGCTGGTCGCGGGCACCGGCAGTTCGGGCCGTACATATTTGGGCGCCATGTCGCAGGCGGCCAGCGCCAGCGAGAGAGTGACGGCGCCCAGCGCTCTTACATTGCGCATGGTCTTCAAGCCTCCTGCGGGGCGTTGGGGGTTGCCCGATCGCCTTCCGCTTCATGGTTCTTATGTTCGCGGAACAGCCGCTTCACGACGGTGAAGAAGACGGGCACGAAGAAGATCGCCAGCACCGTGGCAGACAACATGCCGCCGACCACGGCCCAGCCGATCGCATTCTGACCGCCAGCGCCCGCGCCTTTCGACAGGGCGAGGGGCAACACGCCGAAGATGAAGGCGAAGCTGGTCATTAGGATCGGCCGCAGGCGCAGCTTGCCCGCTTCCAGCGCCGCCTTTGCCGGCGACATCCCCTCACGCATCTTCTCCTCGGCAAACTCCACGATCAGGATCGCGTTCTTCGCCGACACGCCAATGGTCGTGATGAGGCCGACTTGCAGGTAGATGTCGTTGTCCAGCCCCGCGAGCCTGGCCGCAATCACCGCACCGAGCACGCCCAGCGGCACCACCAGCATGACCGCGATCGGCACCGACCAGCTTTCATAAAGCGCCGCGAGGCAGAGGAACACGATCAGCATGGAAAGCGCATAAACATAGGGCGCCTGGCCACCGGAGGTGCGTTCCTCATAGGAAATACCGTTCCAGCTATAGCCGATGCCGGCGGGCAGTTTGGCGGCATATTCCTCCATCGCCTGCATCGCCGTGCCGCTCGACACGCCGGGACCAGGTGCGCCCTGAATGTTCATCGACGGGACGCCGTTAAAGCGTTCCAGACGCGCCGGACCCTGCACCCATTCAGTGGTGGAGAAGGCCGACAGCGGCGCCATGGCCCCGCTGCTGCCGCGCACATGGAAGGCGTTGATCGCATCGGGCGATGTGCGGAAGGGCGCATCAGCCTGAACATAGACCCGCTTCACCCGGTCGCGATCGATGAAGTCGTTGACATAGGCGCCGCCCAGATTGGTGCTGATCGTGTCGTTGACGTCGGCCTGGGCGATGCCCAGCGCGCCGGCTGCCGCCTGATCGACGTTCAGCTTGAGTTGGGGCGTATCTTCCAGACCGTTAGGACGGACCTGCGCCAGACGCTTGTCGCCCATGGCCATACCAAGCAACTGGTTGCGCGCGGCAAGCAGCTTTTCATGGCCCAGATTGGCCTGGTCGAGCAGCTGGAAGTCGAAGCCCGACGCATTGCCCAGTTCCTGCACCGCCGGGGGCACGAAGGCGAACGCCATGCCCGACGAGATTTTCTGAAAAGCCATGTTGGCGCGCAGGGCAATGGCAGGCACCTGATTATCGGTGCCCTTGCGATCCTTCCAGTCCTTCATCCGGGCAAAGACGATGCCCACATTCTGACCCTGACCGACGAAGCCGAAGCCGGCGATGGTGAAGACCGCCGAGACATTCTTCTTTTCATCCACCATATAATGGTCGCGCATTCTGGCCAGAGCGCGCTCCGTTTCCTCCAGCGTGGACCCGGCCGGCAAAGAAACCTGGTTGATGATGATGCCCTGGTCCTCATCCGGCAGGAAGCCGCTGGGCAAGCGCATGAAAATGAAGGCCATGCCGGCCACGATCAGGGCATAGGCCAGCATCGTGCGGCCCCAACGCCGCTCCACCTTTTCGACGCCCTGGCCATAACGGACCACGCCCTTGTCGAAGGTGCGGTTGAACCAATCGAAGAAACGGCCGAAAATCGAGCCGATCGGCCCGTTCCAGCTATGACCGTGCGAGGCGGGTTTGAGGATGGTGGCGCACAGCGCAGGGGTGAGGATCAACGCCACCAGCACCGACAGGATCATCGAGGAGACGATCGTGATCGAGAATTGGCGAAAGATGACGCCAGTCGATCCGCCGAAGAAGGCCATCGGCAGGAACACGGCCGACAAGACAAGGCCGATCCCGATCAGCGCGCCGCTGATCTCATCCATGGACTTGCGCGCGGCTTCCTTGGGACTGAGCCCTTCGTCCTGAATCAGACGTTCGACATTTTCGACGACGACGATCGCGTCATCGACCAGCAGGCCGATCGCCAGCACCATGCCGAACAGGGTCAGCGTGTTGATGGTGAAACCGGCCGCGCTCAGGATCGCCAGCGATCCCAGCAGCACGACTGGCACCGCAATCGTCGGGATCAGCGTCGCACGCCAGTTCTGCAAAAACAGGAACATGACGACGAAGACCAGCAGGACGGCTTCGAACAGGGTGTGGATGACCTGTTCGACCGACAGTTTCACGAAGGTCGAGTTGTCGACCGGGAAATCATATTTCACCCAGCTCGGGAAATTCTTTGACAGTTGATCGACGCGGCCCTTGACCGCTTCCACCGTATCGAGCGCGTTCGCGCCCGGTGCCAGCTTGACGCCGAAACCCGATGCCGGATGCCCCTGGAATTTCACCCCGAAGCCGTAATTTTCCGCGCCCAGTTCGACGCGCCCTATATCCGACATCAGCACAACGGAGCCGTCGCTGTTGCTGCGCAGGCGGATGCTGCGGAACTCTTCTGGTGTACGCAGGCGCGACTGGGCGGTGACGGTGGCGTTGAGCGCCTGCCCCTTTGGCGAGGGCGAACCCCCGATCTGGCCGGCGGAAACCTGCGCATTCTGCGCGGTGATCGCCGATTTCACATCGCCGGTGGTAACGCCCAGATTGGCCATCTTGTAGGGGTCGAGCCAGATGCGCATCGCATATTGCGAGCCGAACAACTGCGTATCGCCCACGCCGGTCACGCGGCTGATCGGATCTTGCAGATTGGACGCGATAAAGTCGGCGGCATCCTCCTGATCGTGAATGCCGTCATCGGCATAAACCGACATGATGAGCAGGAAGCTGGACGTCGATTTGCCGACGCGCAGCCCCTGCTGCTGCACTTCCTGCGGCAGAAGCGGGGTCGCCTGCGACAGTTTATTCTGCACCTGCACCTGCGCGATGTCGGGATCGGTGCCCTGTTCGAAAGTCAGGCTGATGCTCAGATTGCCCGACCCGTCGCTGGTCGAGGAGAAATAGCGCAGATTGTCGATACCCTTGAGCTGTTGTTCGATAATCTGCGTGGTGGTGCTTTCCAGCGTTTGCGCGTTGGCGCCGGGATAGCTGGTCGCGATGGTGACCGCGGGTGGCGCGATTTCGGGAAACTGCGCGACCGGCAGCGACCGCATGGCGAGCAGGCCGGCAAGCATGATGACGATGGCGATGACCCATGCGAAAATGGGTCGGTCGATAAAATAGCGGGCCATGGCTTAGTTCGCCCCGCCTTGCGCCGGTTGCGCGCCATTTTGCGCACCGGCCTGGGCGGCGGTCACCTGCTGCGGCGCGCCGGGCTTGACGACCGTGCCGGGACGCAGGTTCACCAGCCCTTCGACGATTAGCTTGTCGCCAGGCTTCAGTCCGTTGGTGACGATCCACTTGTCGCCCACGGCGCGGTCGACCGTGACCTGGCGGATTTCGACCTTGTTATCCTTGCCCACCACCATGGCGGTCGCCCGCCCGCGCGCGTCGCGGCTGATGCCCTGCTGCGGCGCCAGAATCGCCTGGGTCCGCTGTCCCTCCACCAGCTTGGCGCGGACATACATGCCGGGCAGTAACAGGCCGTCGGGATTGGGGAAGGTGGCGCGCAAGGTCACCGCGCCCGATGTCGGATCGACGGTGACTTCGGAAAATTGCAGGCGGCCCTCCATCGGATAGACGCTGCCATTGGGCAGAAGCAACTGGATGCGCGCGCCATCGGCCTGGCTGACGCCGCCGCTCTTCATCGCCTGCTTGAGGTCGATGATCTGTGCAGCCGACTGCGAGACATCGACATAGACAGTATCGGTGCGTTGAATCGTCGTGAGCGCATCTGCCTGCCCCGCCTGCACCAAGGCGCCGGGGGTAAAGAGCGAGCGACTGATCCGGCCGGAAATCGGTGCACGGATACGGGTGAAGTTCTGATTTACCTGCGCCGCCTGGACCGCGCCACGCTGCGCCGCAACATCGGCACGCGCCTGCTGGGCGGTCGCGTCGGCATCGTCATATTCCTGACGGCTGACGGCATTTATGCCGACCAGATCCTTGTAACGCTGCGCCTGCAACCCGGTCGAACGGATGGCGGCATTGGCGCGGGCGAGCGAGCCCTGCGCCTGGGCCAGCGCAGCCCGATAAGGCGCGTCGTCGATTTCGTAGAGAAGCTGGCCAGCGCGGACGGCGCCGCCCTCCTGAAACAGCCGGCGACGGATCACGCCGCTGATCTGTGGGCGGACCTCCGCCGTTTCAAATGCCACGATTCGGCCTGGCAATTCATTCACTAACGGCGCGGATTCGACCTTGAGCGTGACAACGCCGACCGCGGGCGGCGGCGGCGCGGGCGGCGGGCTTTCGCCGCATGCGCTCAGCGCCAATGCCGACGCGCATGCCAGCAGCCCGATGATTGTCCCCTGTTGCATCGCTTGAATATCCGTTTCGAAATAGGGATCAAAGAGATGGAATGAACATTCATTCCGCTTGCCGGGCAGGTACGATCACGGTTATGGGATTTCAAGAGGCAAAAAACGCTAAAGGGGTGGACGTGGTTGCAGTGCAGCAAGAAAAAAATGGTCGCATTCGTATCTTGACGGCCGCCCGTACCTTATTCGACAGCCATGGATTCCACCAGACCGCAATGGCCGAATTGGCGGTCGCCGCCCAGGTTTCGGTCGGCCAGATATATCGGCTATTCAAAAGCAAGGGCGATATCATCGAAGCGCTGGTCCATGACGATGCCGACCAATGGTGCCGCGAAATGGCGGAGATTCAAGCGCGGCTAGATTCCGACGAACTGACGATAGACGAGACATTCGAGCAATTGCTGCTCCACACGATCGACGAGAAGGACGAGGCGCTGTCCTTCGACATATTGGCCGAAAGTTTCCGTAACACCGCCGTCGCCGACACGATCGGTGCCATGTGCCAGCGATTCCGCACCTTCATTCGCTATTTCGCCTGCGCGGCCAATGACAAGCTGTCCGGCGAAGCGCTGGACGCAGCGGAGGAAATGATTCTCGCCTGCCTGTTCGGCCTGGGCCATCGCAGCGTGTCGCGGCCCCGCCTATCCGCCAGCAACGCCGTCCACCGCACGGCGCAGATGATCGTCACCGCGTTGCGCGGCGTTCGGTGATTTAATCCAGGCGGCGGTAGACGTCGACGGTTTCGCGTACGCACCGGTCCCAGCTATAGCCGCCCGCCACGACAAGGCGCCAAGCAATTCGGGAATCCGCTTGCACGGTTCGACGGTAGAGACGCATAGCGCATAGCTGCCGGGCGCAAGATCGTAGCGGGCCAGCACCGGCCGCGTTTCAGCGTGGCTACGCCTCCCGCCGCACCGTTTCGCTGTCGATGACGATATGGCCCGCGATCGCGAGCGACCGGGCGAAGCGCCGTTCGAAATGCGCCAGTCGGTCCGCCGGATGCATGTCGGGATAGCGCAGGACCGACAGGTCGTGGACCGTCACGACGCCACCTTCCGCCCAGTCGGGCAGGAAATAATTGGGGCCGTGGAACAGATGGGTCCGGCCGAAGCGGCGTTGCGCCAGATCGCGCGCCCAGCGTGGCCGGCAGTCGCGCGGCGGCCCCTGCCCCGCGTCCAGCAAAGCCGCCGGATCGGTGATCCCGTGGCCGCTGCGCCAGAAGCGGACCTCATCGACGCCGGCTATGTTCGCTACGCGGGATGCGAGCGCCCAGTTGTAGCGGCCGATACCCGACAAGCGCGGCTCCAGGGCTTCTTCCGATGGGATGAGGCGCAGGCTCATGCCTGCCGCTCTGAATGGGCTTGAGCACGAACCGTCCCGCAACTTGGGGTCAAGGCAGGAAGAGTCATGGGTTCGGCGGTCCCGTACAACAAGACAGAACCACCTTGTAACAAGGGGGTGGC
Source organism: Pseudomonadota bacterium (assembly GCA_040389985.1). Taxonomy (GTDB): domain Bacteria; phylum Pseudomonadota; class Alphaproteobacteria; order Sphingomonadales; family Sphingomonadaceae; genus Sphingobium. The sequence goes on along the minus strand of JAZJZH010000009.1, from coordinate 46,400 downwards.
GACCCAGACGAGCATGGCGCAAGCGCAAATCGGCTCTCGCCTTCCTGCCGCATCTCAGTCACGCCTTGTCGCAGCCCGCATCCCCTCTGCCAATACGCCGCAACTTATTGATGTCCGGTCCATTTACCCGCCCAACCATAAGGGAGGCACTGAATGACGACGACGCCATGTTTCGACCGAAACTATTTCGCAGCACGGCTGGAAAGGAACCGCGAACTCGCAGCGCAATCGACCAATCCCGCCATCCGCGACCTCCATCTGGAATATGTCCGCCTCTACGAACAGTTGATGGAGATTCACGAACCAGCGTGATGCGGGCGTGGCGCGATCAGCGCGCCGACACCCCTTCAGGCAGGACGACCGTCGACCAGCTTTTTCCCGGCACCAGATATTTCGCCGCGAGCGCCTGCAATTGCGCAGGCGTGACGGTGAGCATGTCCGGCGACATGCTCTTCATCGCTTCGATGTAGCGGGCGTCATGGGTCGCGCCCTCCATCTGGTTCATCCAGAAGGCATTGCCAGTGCTGGCGCGCATCAGCAATTGGCGCATCGGCGCAACCGCGCGTTGCAGTTCGTCGTCGCTGACGGGGGTCTTGGCCAGATCGGCCGCGGTATCCTTCACCACGCTGTAGAAATAGGCGATCTTGTCAGGCCGCACCTGGCTGGTGACCAGGATATAGCCGCCGCTTTCATAGGAGAACGGCCAATTATTCTGGACGCTAGGCGAATAGGCCGCGCCCTCGGTAGAGCGCAGTTTGTCGAACAGGCGGTCGTTGAAAATCTGGGTCAGTATCTCCAGTTGGCGCGCTTCCTTTTGTAGGTCGAAGCCGCCCGCAGTCGGCCAGGCCATGACCGCCGCCGCCTGTTCCTTGTCACCCTTGTGCCGCAGAACGACCGGGGTTTCGACATGGGCCGGGAAGCGCATCGCGCGGTTGATCGCAGGGACGGGAACATCCGGCCGCGCCGGCAGAGCGCCGAAGGTCGCAGCGACCGCCTGGATCGCCTCTTCGGCCTTCACCTGACCGAAAATCTGCACCTCGATCGGACCGGAGGCGAGGATCGGTTCCCAGGTCGCGCGGAACGCCTGCGGCGTCAGCGCCTCGATCTCGGCGCGCGAGGGGGTGCGGAAGCGGACGTCCTTGTCGTGTAGCAGCCAGTTGAGATCACGCCCCAGCACAGAATCCGGCGCGCGCGACATGGCGTCATAGGCGACGATCGCGCCGGTCTTCACCCGCGCGATCGGGGCCGGGTCCCAGCCTGGCTCAGCCAGCTTAGTCGCGAACAGGCGCAACTGGTCGCGATAGTCGGCGGGACGGGTCACCACCTGCATTTCGAACGCATCGTCGTCGGTCGAGAAATCCATGCCCATCCGGCGGCCGTTGGTCAGGTCGTCCAGTTCACGCTGGCCAAGCGTGCCGATACCGCTGGCGACCAGCGCATAGTCCGCGGCCCAGCTTGCGACCGGCTTGGTCGGCGAGAAAGCCTGCTGGCCATGGCCGAAGCGGACGTTGATCCGCACCTTTTCGGTTTCCGCATCATTGGCGAAGAGGGTCAGTTTGACGCCGTTGGAAAAGGCAATGCTTTCCATACCCTGTAGGCCGACCGGGGTGCGCGACACGACCGTTCCGGGCGGACCGAGCTTGGGCAGGTCGTCCATCGTCACCGCCTTATCAGCAAGGCGGGCATTGGTAGCCGCCTTCACCGGCGCAGCGACCGCGGCGGCGAGCTTGGCGTCAAGGCCAGGCTGGACCTTGCCGGTCACCATCAACGCGCGGAACACGCCGGCGGAGAACAAACGGCGGGTGGAATCGAGGATTTTTTCCGGCGTCATGGCGGGCTTGCCCGCCCGAAAGATTTCGACGGCGGCCTGTGGGCTGACGGTGGTTTCGCGGATGTCGACGGCACTGACGAGATCACTGGCCTGTTTGGCGCCCGGTTCCGTATCCGCATTTTCGACCTGGATATTGAGCGCGGTATCCATCTGCGCATATTCACGCTCGATCTCCGCCACGCTGGGGGGCGTCGCCTTTGCGTCCTCCACCACGGCGCGCACGTCGGCCAGCGCCTTCTCCCAATTTTCGCCCGTCGGAATGATGGTCATGAAGGTGCCATCGACCGAGCGGCTGACATCCTGCTGCTCGACGCCCGCCTGCAGGAAGCTGCCACCGGCGCGGGCCGCTTGCTCCAGCCGGCGGCTGATGATCTGTAGCGCCAGCATGTCGGTCAGCTTGTCCTGATTATAGACGATGGTGTCGGCATGGGGCGTCCATGGCCGCAGCCAAGCCAGCGTCAGGCCAAGCGGCACGCCCGGCTCCACCACCACGCGCGTTGCAGGCCTCTTCGCGTCAGGCGCGCCGAAATCGGGCAGCGCCGCGCCCTTTCCGGGCATCGTCCAGCTGGCAAAATTATCCTTGATGAGCTGTTCGGCCTGCGCGGGGTCAATGTCGCCTGCGATTGATATGACGGCGTTTTCGGGGCGATACCAGCGCTGGTGAAATGCCTCCACCTTGGCGGCGGTCGCGGCGGTCAGCGTCGCCACGGTGCCGATCGGCGCATGGTCGGCAAGCGGCTGGCCGGCGAAGAAATGCAGCCGGCTGGCGTCGGACATGCGCATTTGCGGGCCGTCGCTCTCACGCCGCTCCGCCAGCACCACGGCGCGTTCGGCATCGACCGCATTGTCCACGATATTGGGATCGGTCATCATGCCGGATAGAATCTTCATGCTCTCGGTCAGGCTGGCCGGGGTCGCTTGCGGAAGGTCGAGCGCATAGGTGGTGCCGGTGGGGGTCGTCTGCGCATTGCTGTCGCTGCCGAAGGTAACACCGAGACGCTGCCAGATGCGCTTGGATTCGCCGTCGGGCACATGGCGCGATCCGCGCATAGAGAGATGTTCGATGAAATGGGCGTAACCCAGTTCGTCGGGGCGTTCCATCAGGGAGCCGGCGTCGATCCGCAGGCGGACGGACACCTGCCCCGGCGGAACGCCATTGCGCCGTATGGCGTAGCGCAGACCGTTGGACAGCGTGCCGAAACGCCAGGCCGGATCGATCGGCACATCGCTATTGTCGTAAAGCCATGGCCGGGTCTGCGCCTGACCGCTGATAGCCCCCTGCGTGACAGCGGGCGTTGAATCGGTTTGGGCTGCGAGCGGCGCACCCGACAAAAGCAGGGCGATGACGGAAAGCGAAGCGGCCGAACGGCGGAGGATAAAATGCATAGGCGGATGAGCCTAACGGCATATTCCTGAATGGCCACTGACAAAGAAGGGCGGGTGTTGCCACCCGCCCACTTAATTCACGTCAAACCTGTCGGGATATGCTCATCCCAACCTGCAACCTGGTTTAGCGCGGTGCGCCAGTGCGCTGGACGGCACCCTTGTGTGCGCCGACGCCACCACCACCGCTGCGGCGACGGTTGAACGGGCGCTTCGCAGGCGCGTCGCCTTCGGGACGATGCGCGCGATCGGGGGTGCCGCGCTGCTGGCGCTGTCCGTCCTGATATTTCCGCTGGCCATCGGCGCGGCGCGCCTGCTGCTGCGGGGTCTGGCTCGGGCCTTTCTTGGGCGCTGCCGGCTTGGGCAAGGCCCGCACCGCATCCATGAAATTCTCAGGCAACGCCACGACTTCCAGCTTTACGCGGGTCGTCTTTTCGATCGCCTTCAGATAGGGACGCTCGTCATCCGCCACGAAGCTGATCGCGATGCCGTCGGCACCGGCGCGCGCGGTGCGGCCGATACGGTGGACATATTGTTCGGCCACATTGGGGATTTCGAAGTTGATAACGTGGCTGACGCCCGACACGTCGATGCCGCGTGCGGCGATGTCCGTCGCGACCAGCAGCTTGACCTTGCCCTGGCGGAATGCCTGGAGCGCAGTGGTGCGCTGACCCTGGCTTTTGTTACCATGGATGGCGAAGGCGTCGATGCCGGCACCTTCCAGAAAGCGGACGACGCGGTCGGCACCATGCTTGGTGCGGGTGAAGATCAGCGCGCGGTCAATCTCTTCGCTCTGGAGCACCAGATGGAGGAGCGCCTGCTTCTCACCCTGGTTCACGAAATACATCTGCTGATCGACGCGCTCCGCCGTGGTCGATTGCGGCGCGACGCTGACCTTGACCGGATTGTTGAGGAACTGCGCGGCGAGCGCCTCGATCTCCTTGGGCATGGTGGCCGAGAAGAAGAGGTTCTGGCGATCGGCCGGCAGCATCTTGGCGACGCGCTTGAGCGGATGGATGAAGCCCATGTCCATCATCTGGTCGGCTTCGTCGAGGACGAAGATTTCGACATCCTTGAGGGTCAGAGCGCGTTGGTCGATCAGGTCGAGCAGGCGGCCCGGCGTTGCGACGACGACATCGACGCCGACGCTCAAGGCGCGGATCTGCTTGCCGATCGGCACGCCGCCGAAGACGGTTTCGACCGACAGCTTGAGGAAGCGGCCATAGTCGCGGAAGCTCTGCGCGATCTGCGCGGCGAGTTCGCGGGTCGGGGCCAGCACCAGCATGCGGCAGCCCTTGACCGGCGTCACGCGGGGGTTGCGGGCGAAATAATCGAGGCTGGGCAGCGCGAAGGCAGCGGTCTTGCCAGTGCCGGTCTGGGCGATGCCGCACAGATCCTTGCCTTCCAGCAGGACGGGGATCGCCTTTTGCTGGATCGGGGTCGGGGTGACGTAATTTTTGGAGGCGAGCGCCTTCATGATGGGCTCGGCGAGACCAAGTTCGTTGAATTGCATTTAGAAAACTCACAAGTCGGCCATGCGCCAACTTGCTCTGCGGACGCAGGAAGGGCGCGAGGCGGGTTACGAAACGACCCGCGTGAAAAGGGAAGCCTCAAGCTTGGCGCAGACTCTCATTGGCCGGTCCGTGGTCCTCACCTGACCATTAAGGTCAATTGGGATTGCGGACGATCACGCTGCCAATCGCTAGGGGGCCGAAACGACCCGTCTGCTGCGCTGCAACGCATATGGCGAAGTTGCAGGCAAATAGCAAGCGGCCGCGGACATGCACCGCGGCCGCCGTTTATGGGTTACAGGAAATGGCGTCAGAGCGCCACTTCGGCATGTTTGCCCTTCATTTCGTCGCGCACATCGCCGCCAAACAGCATCTTGAAGACGCCCTTGATCGACATGTCCGAACGCCAGATTTCTGCCATGCCCAGATCGAAGCGCAGCATCAGCAGATTGGGATCGTTGCGACCGCCAGGATACCAGGCCTCGACCTCCTTCGACCAATAACGGTCGATCACCGCGGGATCGGTTTCCGGCGCGAGCGTTCCTTCAATACAGGCGAAGAGATTATGGTCCTTAGCCGCATATTGCGCCATTGCCGGACCGCCGGGCGCGAGCCGGTTGACGCGCGAGGTGTAAAACCAGAAACAATGATTGGCGTTGGGATCGAGTTGCGCCGTCATTGGGGCGCTATGTTCCGCGCTATTTTGCAGGCCCAGCATCAAGAACGGACTGCTGGACAGTTCGGCCCAGAAACGCTCCCGAATATCGTTGGTGTCGCTCATCATCCTGTCTCCTTGTTGCGTTGCCTGTTCCAATCGCCAGGATGCGGCGAAGTTCCCGAAGTGCTTGATCTTCGCTGCCGCAATCGCCACATGAGAGCCATGCTGATCGAGACAGAACTGACGCCCAACCCGGCGACCATCAAATTCCTGCCCGGACGCGAAGTCATGGGCACCGGCACGCGCGATTTCGCGACGCCGGAGGAGGCGGAAGCATCGCCGCTGGCGGATGCCCTGTTTGGTCTGGGCGATGTGACCGGTGTGTTCTTCGGCGGGCATTTCATCTCCGTGACGATCGCGCCGGGATCGGAATGGTCCGATGTGAAGCCCGATGTACTGGCGACGTTGCTGGAACATTTTTCCGCTAACATGCCGCTGTTCACGCCCGGCTCGGCCGCCGGGATCAGCGTGCCGTCCGACGCAGACAGTTTCACCGACGCCCCGGAAGATGCCGAAATCGTGGAGCAGATCCGCGAGCTCATCGATACGCGGGTGCGGCCAGCGGTGGCCAATGACGGCGGCGACATCATCTATCGCGGCTTCGACAAAGGCACCGTCTATCTAAAGATGCAGGGGGCCTGTTCGGGTTGCCCGTCCTCGACCGCAACGCTCAAGAATGGCATCGAGCAGTTGCTGAAACATTATGTGCCCGAAGTGACCGAGGTCCGCGCAGTTTGAAGCTGCCTGCGACATTTGGCAAATCCCCAAGGATCGACTAACCGCAAGACGAATCCGCAAAGCATGGATGCTTGGGGCGGATGCTTGAGGGGGTTTGCTTGCGTCTTCTGGTGATCGACACCGCCACCCAGGCCCTGTCCGTCGCGCTGCTGGAGGACGGAGCGCCGATCGGCCGGTTCCACGAAGTCGTCGGACGCGGCCATGCCGAGGCGCTGCTGCCCGCGATCGCCGCCTTGCCCGATGGAGGACGCGCCGACTCGATCGTGGTGGATGTGGGACCGGGCAGCTTTACCGGGGTGCGGATCGGCATTGCCGCCGCCCGTGCGCTGGCGCTGGCCTGGGATATCCCGCTGCATGGCTATAGCGCGCCATCGCTGATCGCGGCGAAGGCGGCGCAGCAACATGATGGCGGCCCGATCGCCGTCACCATCACCGGCGGCCATGGCGAACTGTTCTGGCAATGCTTCACCGCAGACGGGATGACCGCCACGAGCGCAATCGCCTCCACGCCGATTGCGCAACTGGCGCAATTGCTCGATTCGCCAATCCTGTATGGCACCGGTGCCGAAGCGCTGGTGACCGCGCGTGGCGGCGGCGCAGCGATCACCCTCTATCCCAATGCAGCCGACTATCCGCTGATCGCCGGGCTTGCGGCGTTGCCCCACAGCCCGATCTATGGCCGTGGTGCGGACGCGATGACCATGGCGGAGCGCGCTGCGTCATGATCCCCGACCTGCATATGAGCGTCTATGATGAGGGTGAACGCAACGCGCTGGGCGATGCAATGGACGTCATGGCCCGCGCGTTCGATCCCGTATTCGGCGAGGCCTGGACGTTGCCGCAACTGGCCGGGGTGATGATGATGCCGGGCACCTGGCTGACGATCGCTCGCCTGGACGCCGCGCCGCTGGGCTTCGCGCTGGTACGGTCGGTGCTCGACGAGTGCGAACTGCTGCTGCTGGCGGTCGATCCGATCTGGCGCGGGCGAGGCATCGGCGAGACATTGTTGCGCCACAGCCTGCGCACCGCGCGCAAGCGCGGCATCACTTCCATGAACCTGGAAGTGCGGGCTACGAATAAGGCGGTCAAACTATACGAGAAAACCGGGTTCGAATATGTACATCGCCGCCCCGGTTACTATCGCGGTAATGATGGTCAACTTCACGATGCGCTGAGCTTTCGCATCGACATGCTGGCATGAACCACTAGGGTCTTGCGAAATCGTCCGCCAACGTCTAGCGACCATATACCGCTCCTGAAACGAAATCCTTGGGCGGGTCGCAGAACAATATAGCCTTGTAGGAAACAGGAAAATGGAAATCGAATCGGCCCAGAGCGAGTTGCTCATTACTTTGACCTCGGACATTGTGGCTGCCCATGTTTCGAACAACAGCGTCGCTGTCTCTGACGTGTCTACGCTGATCCAGAATGTTCATGCTGCGCTGTCGGGCCTGAGCCAGACCGCGCCCGTGCCTGAAGTCAAGCCGGAGCCGGCCGTTTCGGTCCGTTCGTCGATCAAGCCAGACTATATTATCTGCTTGGAAGACGGCAAGAAGCTCAAGATGCTCAAGCGCCACCTGATGACCCATTATCAGATGACGCCGGATGACTATCGCGCCAAGTGGAGCCTGCCTGCCGATTATCCGATGGTAGCCCCCAATTATGCCGAACAGCGCCGCAACCTGGCGAAGAAAATCGGCTTGGGCACCAAGCGTCGCCGGACAGCCCCCCCGCGCGGCAAGTAATACGTCTGGCTGATCCGTCAGCCTTTCAATAAGCCGTCAAGGAAAGGGGTGCGTCGCCGACGCGCCCCTTTCCTGTATATGGAAAAGCCGCTAGGCTTGATCCAACCTGTCGCACCAAGCCATTAAGCGAGCCTGCATGAACCGCAAAATCGACGTCGAAGCCCTGTGCCATGAGAAGGGACTGCGGATCACCGAGCAGCGCCGGGTGATCGCCCAGGTGTTGAGCGATGCGACCGACCATCCCGATGTCGAGGAATTGCATCGCCGTTCCGCAGCGATCGATCCGGGCATTTCGATCGCCACGGTGTACCGCACGGTGCGCCTGTTCGAGGAAGCAGGCATCCTGGACCGGCATGATTTCGGTGACGGTCGCGCCCGGTATGAAGCGGCGCCGGAATCGCATCACGATCATCTGATCGATGTCGAGACGGGAAATGTCATCGAATTTGTTGACCCGGAATTGGAGCAATTGCAGAAGCTGATCGCCGAAAAGCTGGGCTTCCGCCTGGTCGATCATCGCATGGAATTATACGGCGTCGCGCTCGAACGGAAGAACTGACAGATTGCGCGGACTACGCCGGACGATCCGCATTGCGGCACTGATCGCCAGCCTGCTCTTCTGCCTGATCCCGCACCTGCTCTGGCGTTTTGCGCGCCGCCCGTCGCCCTGGCCGCGACGCTTCCTGGCGCTGGCCGCGCGGTCGGTCGGCGCGCGGGTGCGGATCGACGGGCGGCGTTATGATGGCGACATGTTCCTGCTCGCCAATCATGTCAGCTGGATCGATATATTAGCGCTGGCCGACGCGACCGGCGCGGCGTTTGTCGCGCATGACGGCATCGCCCGCTGGCCGGTGATAGGATGGCTGGCGGCGCAAAATAATACATTGTTCGTCGCGCGCGAACGGCGCGGCGCGCTGTCGGGGCAGATCGACGCGCTGCGCGCTGCCATGCTGGGGCATCAGCCGGTGGCGCTCTTTCCCGAAGGCACGACGAGCGACGGCAGCGGTCTTCTGCCGTTCAAGCCTGCCTTGCTGGCCGTATTGATGCCGCCCCCGCGCGCGGTGATGATCCAGCCGGTGCATATCGATTATGGCGCGGCGACGGCGGAGATCGCCTGGCATGGCGAGGAGCCGGCCGGGGCCAACGCCATGCGCATATTGGGACGCAAGGGGACGTTGTCGGTCACGCTGCGATTCCTGGAGCCGTTCGATCCCGCCGGATGCGCCGACCGGAAGGTTATCGCGGCGATGGCGCGTGAGCAGATCGCGCAGAGCATCGTCCAAAATGCGCAGAAGCATCAGCGCCCTTCCGCTTCGCCCCTGCCCCCTGTATAGCCGGGGCGATGAATCGTAACAATACCCCTCCCAAGCTTGCGAAGACTGCCCCGGCGACTTTCCACGTCAAATCCTTCGGCTGCCAGATGAACATCTATGATGGCGAGCGGATGGCCGAAATGCTGGGCACGCGCGGCATGACCGCTGCGGCGGAAGGGGCCGACGCCGACCTCGTCATCCTCAATACCTGCCACATCCGCGAAAAGGCGGTGGACAAGGTTTATTCCGATATCGGCCGCATGGTGCGCGAGGATGGTAGCCGCCCGATGATCGCCGTCGCCGGTTGCGTCGCACAGGCAGAGGGCGGCGAAATCCAGCGCCGCGCGCGCACCGTCGACATCGTCGTCGGCCCGCAGGCCTATCACCGCCTGCCCGACCTGATCGACAAGGTCGGTCGCGGTGAGGAAGCGATCGACACCGACATGCCGCTGGCGTCGAAATTCGATGCCCTGCCCGCCCGTACCAAGCAGGTGCGACCGACCGCCTTCCTGACGATCATGGAAGGGTGCGACAAATTCTGCACCTATTGCGTGGTGCCCTATACGCGCGGCGCGGAAATCAGCCGGTCGTGGAGCGCGATCATCGACGAGGCCAAGGCGCTGGTCGATGGCGGGGTGCGCGAAATCACGCTGCTGGGCCAGAATGTGAATGCCTGGACCGGGGAAGACGACAAGGGCGCGATGCAGGGCATGGACGGGCTGGTCCGCGCATTGGCGACGATCGTCGACCTCAAGCGCATCCGATACACCACCAGCCATCCCAACGACATGAGCGACGGCCTGATCGCCGCGCATGGCGAGGTGGAGAAACTGATGCCCTTCCTGCATCTGCCGGTGCAGTCGGGCAATGATCGCATCCTCAAGGCGATGAACCGCAGCCATAGTGTGGACAGCTATTTGCGCATCATCGATCGCGTGCGGGCGGTGCGGCCCGATATTGCGGTATCGGGCGACTTCATCGTTGGTTTCCCCGGCGAAACCGATGCCGATTTCGAAGATACGTTGAAGATCGTGGATCAGGTGCGCTACGCCCAATGCTACAGCTTCAAATATAGCCCCCGCCCCGGCACGCCTGCTGCCGACATGGATCATCAGATTCCCGCGGCGGTGATGGACGAGCGGCTGGCCCGGCTCCAGGCGGCGATCAACCGGCATCAGGTGGATTTCAATGCCGCCACGATCGGGCGCAGCACCGACATTCTTCTGGAGCGCAAGGGCCGCTATCCCGGCCAGTTGATCGGCAAGACGCCCTGGCTCCAGTCCGTGCATGTCACCGTGCCCGACCTTTCGATCGGCGACATGGTCGAAGTCGATATCATCAGCGCCGGCCCGAATAGTCTGGCCGGCGAACCCAGCAGGAGGCAGGCCGCTTGAACCAAAAAACCGTCGTTCCGGCATATGCAGGAACCCCTCTCCGGCCGTGTCCACCAGGATCGAACGGCGGAAGATGGATACTCGCCTTCGCGAGCATGACGGATGGAAAAAGGGGCTGAGCATGGGCAAGAAACCGAACCAACATCATCGCGAACCGGTCGCCGAAAAAGCGCGGTTGGAAGTCACGTTCGAAAAGCCGCATCTGCTCGGCACATTATTTGGCCAATATGACCGCAATCTGGTGGCGATCGAAAACCGGCTGGGCGTGTATATCGCCGCGCGGGGCAACAAGTTGCAGATCGAGGGCGAGGCGCAAGCCGCCGCCCGCGCCCGCGACGTGATGACCGGCCTCTACAACCGCATCGTCGCGGGGCAGGAAATCGACACAGGCGCGGTCGAGGCGGTGATCGCCATGTCGTCCGAACCCACGCTCGACGGCATCATCCGCAGCGACGTGGCCGAACCACCCAAGGTGATGATCCGCACGCGCAAGAAGACGATCGTCCCGCGCTCCGCGACGCAGGTCACCTATATGGAGGCGCTCAATCGCAACGACATCATCTTCGCGCTCGGCCCGGCAGGCACCGGCAAGACCTATCTGGCGGTGGCGCAGGCGGTCAGCCAGCTCATCACCGGCAGCGTCGACCGGCTGATCCTGTCGCGTCCTGCGGTGGAAGCGGGCGAGAAGCTGGGCTTCCTGCCCGGTGACATGAAGGAGAAGGTCGATCCCTATCTCCGCCCGATCTACGACGCGCTGCACGACACGCTGCCGGCCGAGCAGGTCGAGCGGCGGATCGCGAGCGGCGAGATCGAGATCGCGCCGCTGGCCTTCATGCGCGGGCGCACGCTGGCCAACGCCTTCATCGTGCTGGACGAGGCGCAGAATACCACCATCGCGCAGATGAAGATGTTCCTGACCCGCTTCGGCGAAGGCAGCCGCATGGTCATCTGCGGCGATCCCAAACAGGTCGACCTGCCGCAGCCGGGCACGTCGGGCCTGGCCGATGCGGTCGCGCGGTTGCAGGGCGTGGAGGGGATCGCGATGGTGCCGTTCGGCATTGCCGATGTCGTGCGGCATCCGGTGGTCGGGCGCATCGTGGAAGCCTATGAGGGGCCGGATGCATAGTTCTAAAATAATGCTGTTCGGTTCGAGCCTGTCGAGAACGGGCTCTCGACAAGCTCGAACCGAAAGGTGGAGTTGTACGCAATGATTGAAGTCGCCGTCCTGCATGAAGAGGGCTGGCCCGGTGTCGATTGGGACTATCTGGCCCAACGCGCTGTGACCGCCGCCATCGCGCACAGCCCCTATGCCGCCTTCGCGACCGACGAGGCATTGTATGAAATAGCGGTCAAGCTGACCAGCGACGACGAGGTCCACAGCCTCAATCGCGCCTATCGCGACAAGGACAAGCCGACCAACGTCCTGTCCTTCCCGATGGTGCAGGACGACCTGCTCCAGGCAACCGGCAACACCGACGATGGCGAAGTGCTGCTGGGCGATATCGTGTTGGCTGAGGGGGTCTGCGCCGCCGAAGCGGCGGAAAAAGGGATATCGGTCGCAGATCATGCCACGCATCTGATCGTTCATGGGACTTTTCATTTGCTTGGATATGACCATATGGACGACAATGAGGCTGAAGCAATGGAAGCGCTGGAGATTGCAGCGCTCCTAAGCATGGGCCTTGCCGATCCCTATGGGGATCGCAACGGCGTTTGATGGTCGCGTTTTCTCAAGAGAAAACGCTCTTACAGGGGAATAGACGCGATTATGGCAGACGGCAGTCCGAAGGACGGCACCGCTTCGAAAGAAGGGGACAGTAGCAACGAGGGCGGATTATGGAGCGGCATCAAGTCGCTCCTGTTCGGCGAGGGTGAGGAAACCAGTCTCCGCAAGGAGTTGGAAGAAGCGCTCGACGAATATGACGAGGATGAGCAGGACGAGAATAGCGCAGCGCCGGCCAAGGGCGACCTGTCGGCGATCGAGCGCCAGATGGTGCGTAACCTCCTTCATTTTTCCGAACATACCGTCGATGACGTCGCCGTGCCGCGCGCAGACATTGTTGCGATCGAGGAAAAGGCGAGCTTTGCCGAATTGGCCGATCTGTTTGCCGAGGCAGGGCATAGCCGCGTGCCGGTCTATCGCGGGACGCTCGATACCATCGTCGGCATGATCCACATCCGCGACGCCTTCGCGATCCTGGCCGGCAAGTCGCCGGTGCCGGAGACGCTGGAATCGCTGATCCGCCAGCCGCTCTATGTGCCCGAAAGCATGGGCGCACTCGACCTGCTCGCCGAAATGCGCGCCAAGCGCACCCATCTCGCCATCGTGCTGGATGAATATTCCGGCACAGAGGGCCTGCTGACCTTCGAAGATCTGGTCGAGGAAATCGTCGGCGACGTCGAGGACGAGCATGACGATGCGCCCGAAGCGATGCTGGTGCCGCTGGACGGCGGCCTGTGGGAAGCCGATGCGCGCGCCGAACTGGACGATGTCGCCGAGGAGATTGACGAGAGACTGGGCGAGGTCGAGGAGGATGTCGACACGCTGGGCGGCCTGGCGTTCGTCCTCGCCGGACGGGTGCCGGAACCGGGCGAGATACTGGACCATGGCCCTAGCGGCTGGAAGTTGGAGATCGTCGCGAGCGACGGCCGCCGCGTGACCCGGCTGCGATTGCATCCACCGGTCGAGCGGGAAGAGGCGGAGGCGTAAAGACCCTCCGCTCCCCTGCCATCTCGCCAGCAATAAAGGATTACGGTCGCGAAATGTTAAGCTGCGCCGCATAGGGTGTGACCATGCGGAACGAGCGGAGCAGATTTACCGGCACGGCCAATGGCGACATGCTGTTTGCGGCGCCATGGACGGTGATCGAAACGCTGCTCCTCACGTCCGTCTGCATCGCCACGCTCTTCTTCGCCATCGTCACCCCGCCCTTTCAGGCGCCGGACGAGAACCAGCATTATATGAAGGCGTTGGCGCTGACGCAGGGCATCGTCCTGTCCGAACAGCGCGGCGAAGCGATCGGTGCAGAACTGCCTCGGGCGGCGCTGGATATTCATGGCGTAGATTTTCCGACCGATGTGCCGCCTGTGCTGCGGCGCTTCGACCGAACGCAGATCGCCGACAGCGCGGTCGCCGACGCCGGTCGTCCGGGCACGGCCTTCGCCGACTTCCCCAACGTCGCCAGCTATGCGCCCAGCCTTTATGCGCCGGGTGCGGTGGGGCTGACGCTGGGGCGAGCGCTGGAGCTGCCCTGGATCGACACTTTCTATGTCGGGCGGCTGGTCAATGCTCTGACCGGACTGGCGCTGCTGATCGCGGCGCTGCGCCTGTTGCCGTTCGGCAGAAACGCCTTGCTTGCGACGGCCTTGCTGCCGACATTCGCCTATCAAACAGGATCGCTGTCGCCCGATGCGGTCATTAACGGGCTTGGCTTTCTGGGCCTGGCGCTGGCGCTGCGCACCGGGTTCATGGGAGCGGCACCCGCGCGATCGGCGGCCTTGCTGGTAACGGGGCCGCTGCTGGCGCTGTGCAAAGGCGTCTATCTGCCGATCATGGCGGCGGGACTGCGCTGGCCGCAGGATCGCCGCGACCTGCGCGCGGGCGTGATCCTGGGAGCGATGGTGCTGGGTGCGATCGTCTTTGTCGGCTGGATGCACTCTTCGGGCGGGAGCCAGGCGCTCTATCATATCCAGTCGCGCAAGACGGGTGAGACGATGATGACCGCGCCGTTGCGCGATCAGCTTGCCATCCTGCTGCATGACCCGGTCGGTTATGTCAGCATCCTCGTCAGCAGCGTGGTCGAGCGCGCGCCGGTCTATGCGCTGCAAATCGTTGGACGTTTCGGATGGAACGCCATCCTGTTGCCGTTGGTCGCCTATCCATTGGGGCTGCTGATGCTGGGTGCGGGCGTCGCCAATGGCAGCGGTGCGCGCTTCGGCTTTGGCCAGCGGCTGTGGTGGCTGGCGGTGGCGGCAGGCGTTGCGCTGCTGATCGAAACGGCCATGTATCTGACGGGGACGCCGCTGGGCGCGGACTATATTCAGGGGACGCAGGGGCGTTATTTCCTGCCGCTGCTGCCGCTGGTGCTCATCGCCCTGTCGCCCGACAGCGCGATACGTGGAGCGCAACGGATCTTCGCCGTCGCCGCGATCGCGCTATTGCTGATCGCGGCCGCGACCGTGTTCGACAGTTTCTGGGTGCATGGCTTCGTCACCAGCGACGGGATGCCGCCGCATGAAAGCATCGCCCGCGCCCTGTTGCTCCCCTCCCCGCGCTGGTAGCCAGACGCGGCACAGAGCGAGCCAGCCCAGCCCCTCGATCCAGCCGGCGGTGACGTCGCTGGGCCAATGGACGCCGAGCCAGACGCGACTGACGCCGATCAGGGCGATGATGGCAGCGGCGAGGGCATAGCCGGCGCGCGATCCCGCCAGTATCGCAATCGCGCCGAAGAACATCATGTTGCCCGCCGCATGGCCGCTGGGAAAACTATAGGTATGGACGATGTCGAGATGAGGGAGCAGGTCGGGCCGGGGCGCGGCGAAAATCTGCTTGAGGCCGAGATTGAGCAGCGTCCCGCCTGCTATCGTCAAGGCGAGCCACCGCGCCGCGCGCCACCGCCCGAACCATAATAGGGGCAGCAGCGCCGCAGCCAGCAGTGCCATACGCCCTGCTGTTCCGCCGACCGCCGATGCCAGCCGCATGACCATGGTGACAGAGCCGCCTGTCGCCGTTTCCCGCGCCTGCCCGGCCGCGGTCATCAGCCCGACGTTCAGGCCGTCGAGCCATCCAGCCCGCTGCATCAGCGCAATCGCCAGAACGCAAAAAAGCGCGAGAGCCAAAGCCCCCGCGCCTTTCAGCGTCAATGTGCGCCGATCAGATATGGAGCGCACGGCCATAAGCCGCCAATACACTTTCATGCATTGATTCAGAGATGGTCGGATGCGGGAAGACCGTGTGCATCAATTCCGCCTCGGTCGTTTCCAGCGTTTTGCCGATGGTGAAGCCCTGGATCATCTCGGTCACTTCCGCGCCGATCATGTGTGCGCCCAGCAGTTCGCCGGTCTTGGCGTCGAACACGGTCTTGGTGAAGCCTTCCGCTTCGCCAAGTGCGATCGCCTTGCCATTGCCGATGAAGGGGAACATGCCGACCTTCACCTCGTAACCGGCTTCCTTCGCCTTGGCTTCGGTCAGGCCGACGCTGGCGATCTGCGGGTGGCAATAGGTGCAGCCAGGAATGTTGCGCACGTCCATGGCGTGGGGATGCTTGCCCGCGATGGCTTCGGCCACGATCACGCCTTCATGGCTGGCCTTATGCGCCAGCCATGGCGGCGCGGTCACGTCGCCGATCGCCCAGATGCCATCGACATTGGTCTTGCAGGTCGGGTCGGTGACGATGTGGCCGCGCTCGGCCTTAATGCCCAGCTCTTCCAGACCGATATTCTCGGTGTTAGGGACGATGCCAACGGCGACGATGACATGGCTGTATTCGCCATTCACCACCTTGCCGTCCTTGCCCTTGATCGCGGCCTTCACGCCGTTCGCGCCGACGTCCAGCGTCTCGACGCCCGCGCCGGTCAGGATGGTCATGCCCTGCTTCTTGAGCGCCTTTTCGAGGAAGGCGGAGACATCGGCATCCTCGACCGGCACGACGCGGTCCATCATTTCGACCACCGTCACGTCTGCGCCCATGTCGTTGTAGAAGCTGGCAAATTCGATGCCGATCGCGCCCGAACCGATAACCAGCAGCTTGGTCGGCATTTCCGCCGGGGTCATGGCGTGGCGATAGGTCCACACCCGCTTGCCGTCCGCCTTGGCAAAGGGCAGGTCGCGCGCGCGCGCGCCGGTGGCGACGATGATGTTCTTGGCGGTCAGTTCTTCGGTCTTGCCATCCTTGGTGACGGACAGCTTGCCTTTGCCCAGCAGCTTGCCGTCGCCCATATGGACGGCGATCTTGTTCTTCTTCATCAGGTGCGTGACGCCCTGATTAAGCTGCTTGGCGACGCCGCGCGAGCGCTTCACCACCGCTTCGATGTCGGCGGTGATATTGTCGGCTGCCAGGCCATAATCCTTGGCATGCTGCATATAATGGAAGATTTCGGCCGACCGCAGCAGCGCCTTGGTCGGGATACAGCCCCAGTTGAGGCAGATGCCGCCCAGATTTTCGCGCTCGACGATCGCGGTCTTCAGGCCCAGTTGGGCGGAACGGATCGCGGCAACATAGCCGCCGGGGCCGGAGCCCAAAACGATGACATCATAAGTATCAGCCATGGTCAGTCTCTCTAAACTTATTCCGCCGGAAGCGGCGGTACGGAACGGGGCTGACGATCCTCTCCGATCGCCACGAAGCTGAAGGTCGCATGGGTCACGCGATAGGACCGGTCATCATGCCGGGCGCGACGCCACGCTTCTACATAGATTTTCATTGACGTGCGCCCGACGGATTTGAGCGTTGCAAAAACCGAAACCTCGTCGCCGACCACGACCGGGCGGAGGAACGTCATCCCCTCCACCGCGATGGTCACGGCGCGGCCATGGCTGTGCCGGGCGGCGACCGATCCGGCCGCCGAGTCCATCACGCTCATCAACCAGCCACCGAAAATATCCCCATAGGGATTGGTATCGGTGGGCATGGCGATGACCCGCACCGCCGGGCTAATATCCGGCGGGGTTTCGTCAGCATAGGGCATCAGGCCAGCATACCGATGGGATTTTCAACCAGTTCGCGGAACGCCTTCATCAGGCGCGCACCGTCTGCGCCATCAATCGCGCGATGGTCGAAGCTGCCGGTGGCGGACATGACGGTCGCGATCTGGAGCGAGTCATCCACCACGAAGGGACGCTTTTCGCCCGCGCCGATCGCCATGATCATAGCCTGGGGCGGGTTGATGACGGCTTCGAACTGCTTGATGCCGAACATGCCCATGTTGGACAGCGATGCGGTGCCGCCCTGATACTCCTCGGGCTTGAGCTTGCCGTCCTTGGCGCGGCTGGCCAGATCCTTCATCGCGTTGGAAATGGCGGCGACGCCCTTGCCGCCCGCGTCGGTAATGATCGGGGTGATGAGTCCGCCGGGAATCGACACGGCGACGCTGATGTCGGCGCGCTGGAATTGCAGCATCTGGTCGCCGGCGAACTGCACGTTACATTCGGGCACCTGCACCAACGCAACGCCCAGCGCCTTGATCAGCAGGTCGTTGACAGACAGCTTGACCTTGCGGCTGGCGAGGCCTGCGTTGAGTTCGCCACGCAGCTTGAGCAGTTTGTCGAGCTGAATATCGACGGTCAGGTAGATGTGCGGCACCTGCTGCTTGGATTCGGTCAGGCGGCGCGCGATCGTCTTGCGCATACCGCTCAGTTTGACGACTTCGTGCGGGATGCCGAAATCCTGCGCGGCGGCAGCGACCGGTGCGGGAGCAGCAGGCGCGGCGGCGGTAGCGGCAGGTTCGGCGGGGGCAGCCGCCGGCGCAGCGGCACCGGGCTGTGCACCTTCGATATCGGCCTTGACGATGCGGCCATTGGTCCCGGTGCCGGTAATGCTGGCCAGGTCGACGCCGTTGGCCTGCGCCAGGCGGCGCGCCAGCGGGCTGGCCTTCACGCGGTCGTCCGATGCAATCGCAGGCTTGGGCGCGGCGGCCTCAGCCTTGGGCGCGGGTGCGGCGTCCGCCTTGGGGGCGGCTGCGGCTTCGGCCTTGGCGGGAACGGGGTCGGCCTTGGGCGCGGGCGCGGCGTCCGCCTTGGCACCGCCAGCGGCGACGGTCGCGGCATCTTCGCCCTCTTCGGCGATGATGGCGATCACGGTGCCGACCTTCACGCCTTCGGACCCTTCAGCGATCAGGATTTTGGCGATCACGCCCTCATCGACCGCTTCGAATTCCATCGTCGCCTTGTCAGTCTCGATCTCCGCCAGCAGATCGCCGGACGATACCGTGTCGCCCTCCTTGACCAGCCATTTGGCCAGCGTACCTTCCTCCATGGTCGGGGACAATGCGGGCATCTGGATCGTCTTGCTCATGCTTTCGGGCCTCTTCTTGGCTTTACGGCTTTGGTCATTTTGATGCCCGTTTTCACCCATTCGCCGGATCGGTCAAGCGACGCCTTGCCAGAGAGGCTTTTATCCCGCACATTTCACCCTTATGGTTAGTTGGGCGCTTTTACCGATAGCCCGCTCCATTAATTGGATGTGAGGGGCGATAAGAAGTGAGGACATATCTGGTCGTCGTGGACGAATCGCCAGAAGCGGAAACCGCTTTGCGCTTCGCGGCGCGGCGCGCAGCCAAGACCGGCGGCGCGGTCCGCATCCTGGCGTTGATCCCGCCGGCCGAGTTCGTGCAATGGGGCGGCGTCCAGGCCACGATGGAGGATGAGGCGCTGCAACGCGCCGAGGCGCTGGTGACGAGCGCAGCGGGCACGCTGACCGATGAATCGGGCATCCGTCCCAGCATCACCGTGCGCCAGGGCGACGCCGTGACCGTGGTGCGCGGCACATTGGACGAGATGGACGATGTCGCCGCGCTGGTGCTGGGCGCTGCGGCAAGCGGCAATCCGGGGAAACTGGTGACGCATTTTGCGGGCGCGGACGCGGGCAAGCTGCCCTGCCCGCTCATGATTATTCCGGGCGGGCTGGATAGCGAGGCGATTGACCGGTTGAGTTGATCGTCGATATTACCGCTTATGCTTGCCGCGTTTTGCGCCATGGTGGCGGATTTTCATCGGCCGCCCGCGATGGGTGCCGGGACGCGTGCGGTCGCGCTTCATCGGGCCGCCGCGGGGCGCGGGACTATCAGGCAGTTCGAAACGCAGCGAGCCATTGATGGGATCGGCCTCCGCCAGCCTTAGTTCCAGCCGCTGTCCGACGGTGTAGCGATCGCCACTATCGGCCCCCTGCAACGCCTTGCCCGCTTCGTCATAGTGGAAATATTCGCCGCCCATGGTGGAAACAGGCACCAGTCCGTCGCCACCCAGCCCGTCAACCGTGGCGAAAAAGCCAAAATTCTGGACCCCAGTGATGCGCGCCTTCACGATTTCGCCGACATGGGCGGACAGGAAGGCGGCGACATAACGATCGACCGTGTCGCGCTCCGCCTCCATCGCGCGGCGTTCATGGCCGGAAATGAGTTCGCCGACCCGGCCCATATTCTCATAATCATCCTGGCTGAGCGCAGTGCGGTCGGGGATCGTCCCGCCCTTTGGTACGGGCAGTTCCAGGCTGTGTGCGCCGACCAGGGCACGATGCACCAGCAGGTCGGCATAGCGGCGGATGGGTGAGGTAAAATGCGCGTAGCTGCCCAGCGCCAGCCCGAAATGGCCCATATTCTGCGGCGCATAATAGGCCTGGGTCTGGCTGCGCAGGATCTGCACCATGATCTGCTCCTTCTCCTCCGCCTCCGCGATTTTGCGGATCAGGGCGTTGAAGGTCGCCGGACGGATCACCTGACCCAGCGCGAAATCCATATCGAAGGTGGCGAGATATTCCTTGAGTGCGACCAGTTTTTCGCGGCTGGGCGCTTCATGGACGCGGTACATGACCGGCGCCTTCTTCGCCTCCAGGGCCTTAGCCGCCGCGACGTTCGCCGCGATCATATAATCCTCGATCAGCATATGGGCGTCGAGCCGTTCGCGCACGGCGACGCTGACGATCTTGCCATGCTCGTCCAGCACTACGCGCCGTTCGGGCAGGTCGAGCGCCAGCGGATCGCGCGCCTCCCGCGCCTTGCGCAGCAACGCCCAGCAGGCCCAGAGGGGTTTGAGAGCAATATCCAGCAATTCGCCAGCATTTTTGCGCGATGGTGTAGGGGCGACATCAGCCTCCGCGCCATCAATCGCCGCCTGCGCATCCTCATAGGCCAGCACCGCCGCGACACGGATCACGGCGCGGGTGAAGCGCCAGGCGGTGACCTTACCATGCGCGTTGATGGTGAGGTGGCAGGCCATCGCCGCCCGGTCCTGCCCGGCGCGGAGCGAACACATGTCGGACGACAGGTCGTGCGGCAGCATGGGCACGACCTGGTCGGGGAAATAGACGCTATTGCCGCGTTTGCGCGCTTCCTTGTCCAGCGCGCTGCCGGGGCGAACGTAATAGCTGACGTCGGCGATGGCGACGATCGCCTTATAGCCGCCGGCATTGGCTTCATCGTCATCCAGGGTCGCCCAGACCGCATCGTCATGGTCGCGGGCGTCGGACGGGTCGATCGCCACGATCGGCAGGTGGCGCAGATCCTCACGCTTGTCCTCATGCAGCGGCAGGGCGGATGCAGCGATCGCCTCCTCCTCCACCCGTTCCGGGAAGACATGGGGGATACCGTGCTTATGGATCGCGATCAGGCTGAAGCTGCGCGGGGCGAAGGGATCGCCGAGAATATCGGTGACGCGCGCAGCGATGCGTGGCGGGCGGCCATGGGGTTCGGCGAGCACCAGATCGCCGGGTTTGGCGTTGCCGACGTCGCTGATCGGCGTGTCCTTTCGGATGCGTTTGTCGACCGGGCGCAGCCATAGCTTGCCGTCGGCCATTACCTCCACCACGCCCAGCAATTCCTCCTCGGCCTTGGCGAGTTTCTTCATGACGTGCGCCACATAGCCACGCCCGGCTTCCTCGGTGCGTGCGAGGATGCGGTCGCCGATGGTCAGCGCACCGCGTTTTCCGCGCTCCAGCACGCGCAGGCGGGGGGCAGGCTGGCCTTCAGCTTCCCATCGTTCGGGGGTGGCGATCAGGGTCGTGTCATCGACATCGATGATGCGCAGCACCGTAACCTTCGGCACGCCGCCCACCTTGTGGAAAGCGCGGGCGGGCCCAAGGTCGAGCAGCCCTTCGTCAGCCATATCCTTGAGCAGCGCCTTGAGCGCGATCTTTTCCTGCCCCTTGAGGCCGAACGCCTTGGCGATCTCGCGCTTTCCGGCCGGCTGGTCGGAACTGGTGATGAAGTCCACAATCTCGTCGCGGGTCGGGAAGCCGGCCGGCCGGACCTTGCTATGGGCTGACGTGCGCGCAGGGGCGGATGCTTTGTTCTTGGGGGTGGATGCCATGCACCCGCTATAGGGAGCCGGTGCGGCCGATGCCAGCGCTATGGCGGGACGTCCAGGCGCAATGTCAGTCCAGCCTGTCGATCCGAATATGCGGATATGCGCGCTGAAACCGGTCTGCCCAGCGATCATAGGGCAAGGGGATCAGGTCTTCGTCGAAATAGGCGAGCCGCTCGCCATCATCGCCATAAAGGCTGACAGAGTCGTTCTCGCCGCGCAGGTCGATCCGAATGCTGACGATCCGCGAGGGATGCATATGCCCTGTGTCGCCGACGCTCCGCGCCGAGCTGTTCTTCCACCACAGAAGGTCGCCTGTCGTGGCATCGATCCTGTATCCCCGGCGCGGATTGACCATCAGCAATCCCAGTGCGATCGCCGTCGCGCACCAGCCGATGATCGCGGCGATCGGCACCAGCCAAGGCGCACAGTCTCCAGATTCGTCGCAATTTGCGAGCGGATCGACCGTGTGCCCCGCCCACACGAACATGATCCCGACCAGCAATATCGCCCAGGTCGTCACGCCCCTGCGCGCCGAGCGTTCATAGGCAAGGGACGCCTCTGTGGTGGCCTTCATCGATTCTCGATCCCATCCGCCGCTTCCTACACCGCCAGTTTGCGCGCCCTCTCTCGCCAGGCTTCCGCCAGCAGCGGCATGTCCGCCAGCGCGCGGACCGCGTCAGGCTCGCTTTTGTGGCCGCCGGCGATCAATAATCGGAATACCCGCGCGATGCTCCATTCGGGCAAGGGGCGTTCGAGCAATTCCATGCGCGTGCCGGATTCCGCCTCCCCCTGCGCGATGACGCGGAAATAAAGGCCGCTGCGGGCGGTCTTGACGATGGTCGCCATGACGTCGCGCGCGCCGAAGCGATGGTCGAGCTTCCAGCAGGGCTGGCGACCGTGGCTCACCTCCACAATCGCGCTGCCGAGCGAGAAACGATCGCCGAGACAGATGTCCGCTTCAGTCATACCGCGCGAGGCGATATTCTCGCCAAAGGCGCCGGGCGCGTCTAGCAAGGGCTGGTCGGGCTTGCGGTTGCGCCACCAGCCATAATGATCCTGCGGGTAGAGGTGGATCGCCTTGTCCCAGCCGCCATGATGGATGGGGTCGGCGACGGCATCGCGATCGAGACCGTCCCAGGTGATACGCACCGGGCCGGCGACCGGTTGCTTGGCGATGGCGCTATAATCGGCGTCGCGAAAGGGCGCGGGCGTGCCGACAAGCAGCGCGTCGATGGTCATGAAGGGCATCGTCATGTCGTCCGTCATGCCATGATCGCAGGCCCGGCGCGATGGCCGGTTGAGGGTAAGAGGCGTTAGCTGTTGCTCAGTTCCGAACGCAGCTTGAGCACTTCGCCCCCGCTGTCGGATCGGATGAGATAGGCCGGATCGCGTGGCGAGCCGTTGCGGCAGATCAGCGAACCTTCGATTGTGCGCTCGACATGCCGGTCGAACCGTTCCGCGATCCGCCCCCGGCCGACGCCCTGTCCCCAGTTCCACTTGACCCGCGATCCTTTTCGGAAAGTCTCGATCATGGGGCATCCTCTCCATTTGTGGGCGCATGCCGCGCCGGCCGGTTTCTTCATGAACAATTAGCATAATTCCCAGTGACTTGACTGGTTCCATCGGGCATTCGCAACACCGTAAATTTATCTGGCAACGGCATTATTCCGCCGATTGTCCGCGGTTTCGCAACGGCCCGTTATGGTCTAAGGGGCGGCGATGGATGCTACCGGCCTGCGCGTTGCCCTGTTCAGCGGCAATTATAATTATGTGCGCGATGGTGCGAACCAGGCGCTCAATCGCTTCGTGACCTATTTGCTGCGGCAAGGGGCGGCGGTGCGCGTCTATTCGCCGACCACCGCGACGCCCGCTTTCGATCCGGCCGGCGACCTGGTCAGCACCCCATCATTTCCGGTGCCGGGGCGCACGGAATATCGCGTTCCCTATCGCATGTCGGCGCAGGTTCGCTGTGATTTAAAGGCGTTTGCGCCCAATGTCGTGCATCTGTCGAGCCCCGACCCGTTGGGCCATCGGGCGCTCAGCTGGGCGCGGGCGCGGGGGCTGCCGACCGTCGCGTCGGTGCATACGCGGTTCGAAACCTATCCGCGCTATTATGGGCTGGCGTTTCTGGAGCCGCTGATCGAATCGATCCTGCGCCGCTTCTATCGCCGCTGCGACGCCATCGTCGCGCCGTCCGAATCCATGGCGCAGTTGCTGCGCGACCAGCGGATGAACTATGATGTCGGCATCTGGACTCGCGGCATCGACCGGGAGATTTTCCATCCCGGCCGCCGCGACCTGGACTGGCGACGGTCACTGGGCATTGCGGATGATGCGCCCGCAATCGGCTTCATCGGCCGGCTGGTGATGGAAAAGGGGCTGGACGTCTTTTCCGACGCGATCGACCAGCTCGCCGCGCGACAGGTACAGCATAAGGTGCTGGTGGTAGGCGAAGGCCCGGCCCGCGAATGGTTCCAGAACCGCCTGCCCGGTGCGGTTTTCACCGGGTTCCAGAAGGGGCAGGATCTGGGCCGGGCGGTCGCCAGCATGGATGTGCTGTTCAACCCGTCGGTTACCGAGACGTTCGGCAACGTCACACTGGAAGCGATGGCATGCGGCCTGCCCACGGTCGCAGCGCGCGCGACCGGTAGCGAGAGCCTGGTCACCGACGGCGTCACCGGGCGGTTGATCCGCCCTGGTGCGATCGGGGCCTTCGCCGATGCGTTGCAAGCCTATTGCATCGATGACGGCGCGCGGCAGGCCGCGGGCGCAGCGGCGCAACAACGGGCGGAGCGTAATGGCTGGGATCAGGTCAACCAGGCGCTGATCGACACCTACCTGCGCGTCATCCGCCAGCGCGCCCAAGGGCTGGCCCCGCGATCCAGCCCGGTTCCATAATCTGTCCTACGCCCTATATCGGTAGCAATGGCCGACCTTTTCGCTCCCGATGATCTGCCCGTCGACGGAACGGCGGATACCGCTCCGCTCGCCGACCGGCTGCGTCCGCGCACGCTGGCCGATGTGGTCGGGCAGGAACATCTGACCGGGCCGGATGGCGCGATCGGCCGGATGGTGGCGGCGGGGCGGCTGTCTTCGATCATCCTGTGGGGGCCGCCCGGCACCGGGAAGACGACAACGGCACGGCTGCTGGCCGATGCAGTGGGCATGCGCTTTGCCCCGATATCAGCAGTGTTTTCGGGTGTCGCCGACCTCAAGAAGCTGTTCGCAAGCGCCAAGGACCATGCCCGGCGCGGCGAAAAGACATTGTTGTTCGTGGACGAGATCCACCGCTTCAATCGGGCGCAGCAGGACGGCTTCCTGCCCTTCGTCGAGGATGGCACAGTCACGCTGGTCGGGGCGACGACCGAAAATCCCAGTTTCGAGCTGAACGCGGCGTTGCTGTCGCGGGCGCAGGTGTTGATCCTGCGGCGGCTGGATGCGGCCGCGCTGGAGCAACTCCTCGACCGGGCTGAAGCACTCACCGGGCGGCCGGTGCCGATCGACGCGGCCGCGCGCGAGGCTCTGGTGGCGAGCGCGGATGGCGACGGGCGCTTTTTGCTGAACCAGGTCGAGACGCTCTATTCGATCGACCTGCCGCAGCCGCTGGATGCGGCGGGCCTGTCCGCCCTGCTCCACCGCCGCGTCGCCGTGTACGACAAGGATCGGGAGGGGCATTATAACCTCATCTCCGCGCTGCATAAGTCGCTGCGCGGATCGGACCCGCAGGCGGCGCTCTATTATCTGGCGCGGATGCTGACGGCGGGGGAAGAGCCGCTTTATGTGCTCCGGCGGTTGGTGCGGTTCGCGACCGAGGATATCGGCCTCGCTGATCCGCAAGCGGTGGTGCAGTGCTTGGCCGCCAAGGACGCCTATGATTTTCTGGGGTCGCCGGAGGGCGAACTGGCGATCGTGCAGGCATGTCTCTATTGCGCGACCGCGCCCAAATCCAACGCGGCCTATGCCGCGATGAAGGCGTCGTTCAAGTCGGCGCGCGACACCGGATCGCTGATGCCGCCGATGAACATCGTCAATGCCCCCACCAAGCTGATGAAGCAGGTCGGCTATGGCAAGGGCTATCAATATGACCATGACGCAAGCGAGGGCTTTTCCGGGGCGAATTACTGGCCAGAAGAGATGACGCCGCAGACCTTCTATGCGCCGACGGATCGCGGGTTCGAGGCGCGGATCGCCGAGCGGATCGCCCATTGGAACCGGTTGCGGGCGGAGCGCGCGGGCGGGTGACGCATTACACGCGGTTCGCCGCGATCGACTGGTCGGGGGCCAAGGGCGCGCGACACAAAGGGATTGCGGTGGCGCTGTGCGAGGGGGACGACGCCGTTCCGCGGCTGGTGGCAGCGCCGGGTGGCGTCTGGTCACGGCAGGCGGTGGCCGACTGGCTGGTCAATGTCAGGCGGCAGGCCCCTACCCTGTTCGGCTTCGACTTCAGTTTTGCGCCGCCGTTCGTGGCGCGCGGCGGCTATCTGCCCTGCGATCCGGTGCCGCAGGATGGCCCAGCTTTCTGGGCCTATGTCGATGCGATTTGCGAGGACGCGGACTTGGGCGCGGCCAGCTTGCTTGAGGTCGCGCATCGCCGCCATTTCTATTTCGGCAAGGCCGATGGGGTGAAGGCCGCGTTCATGCATAATCGCGTGTGCGAGGCGCAGTATAAAGCCGGCGGCGGCGGCAAGCCTTCGACCGTCTATGACGCGATCGGCGCGGCGCAGGTCGCCAAGGCGAGCTTTGCGGGCATGCGGATGTTGCACCAAATCCGCGGCAAGCTGCCGATCTGGCCGTTCGATCCGCTGCCTGATGCAGGGTCGGTGGTGGTGGAAATCTATACCAGCATAGCCGCGCGCGCCGCCGGGCGGCCCAAGGGGCGCAGCAAGATGCGCGATGCCGCCGCGTTGAACGACGCGCTGGCGGCGCTGGGATCGGCGGCGCATGATGGCCCGATGCCGGATGACCATGGCGCGGACGCGATTGTCACCGCCGCCTGGATGCGCCGGGCAGCCATGGAACCGGCCTTGTGGACGCCCGCCATGCTGACGGCGCAGATTGCGCGCACTGAGGGCTGGACGTTCGGCGTCATCTGATAGTAAGGGCGTGCCGTCGCAAAGGCGCGCCGGCTTAGCTCAGTTGGTAGAGCACCTGATTTGTAATCAGGGGGCCACGGGTTCGAATCCTGTAGCCGGCACCATTTTTGTTTGCGGATTGCGCACCATCTGGATTTTGCGCGCCATCTGCCACTGTCGCCCCCAAACGCAAAATGGGGGCCGGCATTGCTGCCGGTCCCCACTTCCGTCGGGTCATGCGATCCGCGTCCCTTGCGGGATGCGATCATCGGCCCGGCGTATCCTGTGCGTCGTCCTCGGGCGAGGGCGGCCATACAGGCTTTGCTCCGGGTTCTAGGCCAAGGGCCGCCTTCCCGTTGCAGGCTGCTTGCTTCCGATGCCCGACGTTCACTTTCGCGCGTACCCGGCAATGGTCCCAAACATCCCGTCCGTCTGCCCGGCACCATCCTTGCGAATCTTACCTGCCAACGAACTACCGCTAAGGTATAAATCGCTGAATTCTCAGTGATTTTGGATCTGGATCGCTCCGTCTCCACCGTCTCGATAGCTGGATCGTCTCACCATCGGCGAGTCGCTCCAAGCGAAATCGGACGGATTTGCGACGGAACGGGTCGCAAAGCTGTGGATAAGTGTGGATAAGTTTCAGCCCGGCGGCGACCAGTCCGGCGGCGCGAGGGAAAAGCCCCCAAAATCAAAGCCTGGGGTGACGGTGCAACTGACCAGCGTCCATCCGCCCTGCGGCGTCGATGCCTGCCAATGATGGGCCGGCACCCAGCCTTGCGGCATCTGGCCATTCAAGATATCCGGCCCCAGTAGCAGATCGCGGGCCGGTTCGCCCGGCGCGGCGGTCGAGAGGATCAACGGTGCGCCTGCGTGCCAGAACCAATGTTCGTCGGCGTCGACACGGTGCCAATGGGACCGCTCATGCGCTTCTAACAGGAACAATATCGAGGTGCCGCCAGCGCGTTCCTCTGGGGCAGAATCGGCCCGCCACGTCTCCCGATACCAGCCGCCTTCGGGATGCGCGGCAAGGCCAAGCCGATCGATCAGCGCCCGTCCATCCCGCTCGTCGTCCGCTCGCATCAGTTCACCTCAAATAATATTACTGTAGAAACAGTCGTTTAGATTGTTGCCTGACGTTCATGCAACCTCGATCAAGGTTAGCGTGTTGAAGCGACAAATCACGCTATCGGAGGAGATACTCATGCGTAAAGCCCTACTCGCCCTGGCCGCCTTTTCGCTGGCCATTCCCATGTCCATGGCGGTGCCCACCGATGGTGCCCAGGCCCGTAAAAATTATCGGTACAAGGAATGGCGCGGTCGCGATGGCCGGACCTATTGCCGCAAGTCCAATGGCACGACCGGCCTGATTGTCGGCGGCGTGGGCGGCGCACTGGTCGGCCGGGCGATCGATACCCGCGGCGACCGCGCGACCGGCACGATCCTGGGCGCAGCCGGTGGCGCGTTGCTTGGCAAGTCGATCGACAGCAAGCGCAGCTGCCGCTGAGGCACCAGAGCCGGCCGGAAACGGCTGGCTCTTCCCAGCAGCTTTGTAGCCAACAAAAAAGGGACGGCATTCCGTCGGATGCCGTCCCTAAATTCTGATAAGCTCGAAAGCTTATTCCGTAGCGGCACCGCGCGCGTCTTCGACCTTGAAGGCGACCTGCTGGCCACCCGACACGCCTGAAACCTTGCCATTCTTGACGGCCAGGTTGAAAGCGACGGCGTCGGGGAAGCGACGGCCGGAAATGACCTTGCCGGTCTTGGTGTCCTTCACCTGATACACGTAGGTATAGCCTTCGTGAGTGAAGCGCTGCTTACCGGCTTCTTCAGCCTGGGCAGGGGCGGCGACGGCAACGATGGCGCTCAGGGCGCCGGTGACAATGAACTTCGACAGCATTCGCATGGGTAAACTCCTTGTGAATGCCGATCAAACACCTCTTGTTTTTTCTTGTTCTGTTGAGGGCGCTTCTATGTTGCAGCGCGGCAAAGTCACAATCGCAAAAAACGGCGCGCCAGTTGCATCATGTGCAACCGCGCGATGCCTTGCCTATCAAGCCTTTGACATTGCGACGATATGGTCGAACTGCGCCTTGGTCAGCGGGGCGACGGAGAGCCGCGATTGCCGCAGCATTACCATGTCGGAGAGCGCAGAATCGGATTTCATCGCCTTGAGCGACACCGGTTTGGCGAGTTTTTCATGTGGCGCGACATGAACAGCGATCCATTTGCCGCTGTCGTCGGTGCTGTCGGGCGCGGCTTCATCGACGATGGTCATGACGCCGACCGCCTCCAGCCCGATATTGCTATGGTAGAAAAAGGCCAGATCGCCCTTCCGCATCGCCTTCATATGGCCCTGCGCGGCATGGTTTCGCACCCCGTCCCATTCGGCCTTTCCCTTTTTGACCAGGTCGTCATAGGAAAAGACGTCCGGTTCCGATTTCATCAGCCAATAGTTCATTTTGCCTCCTTGCAACAGCGTCTCGCCGCGATCAATGATGGCGTCATGGACGGGCCGCCACATATGCAGGGCATGGCCCCGACAAACGATATTTGGAGATAAGACGTGTCGCAAGCGGTACTGGATCAGGTGCCTGTCCTGTCCATGGCGGATATGAGCAAAGCGGATTTCGCCGAGGCGTTCGGCCGATCCTTCCAGCAGTTCGGCTTCGCCATGGTGAAGGACCATGGCATGGACCAGGCGCTGGTCGATGACGGCTGGGCATTGGCGCAGCGCTTCTTCGCGCTGCCGGAGGATGTGAAGCAGCGTTATGACGCGAAGGTGAATGGCGGGCAGCGCGGCTATACCGCGTTCGGCACCGAAATCGCCAAGGGCGCGAGCGAAAACGATCTGAAGGAATTCTGGCATGTCGGCCGCGACCTGCCCGAAGGCGATCCGCTGGCGCAGACGATGCCGCCCAATATTTGGCCCGAGGACATGCCTGCGTTCGAGCCGGTCTTCGCCAAACTCTATCGCGAGTTCGACCGAGTGGGCGCGCAATTGCTGTCGGCGATCGCTCTCTATCTCGGCCTGCCCGAACGCTGGTTCGACGGTCCGATCGACAATGGCAATTCGATCCTGCGGCTGCTCCATTATCCGCCGGTATCGGCGCAGGCACCCGGCATCCGTGCGGGCGCGCATGAGGATATCAATCTCATCACCCTGCTGCTGGGCGCGGAGGAAGGCGGGCTGGAACTGAAGGATCGCGACGGCAACTGGCTACCCGTCGTGCCGCCACCCGGCGCGCTGGCGATCAATGTCGGCGACATGTTGCAACGGTTGACCAACCATCTGCTGCCGTCGACCAGCCATCGCGTCGTCAATCCGCCGCCAGAGCGGCGCGGCCATTCGCGCTATTCCATGCCTTTCTTCCTGCATCTGCGGCCCGACTTCATGATCGACGCGCTGCCGCAATGTGTGAGCGAGGCAAATCCGCGGCGCGATCCGCCAATCAGCGCGCATGAGTATCTGACCGAGCGTTTGGTTGAGATCGGGCTGATCAAAAAGGGCTGAATTGCCTGCTCCCGCCTGCGCGGGAGCACCTTGCTTCACTTTCCCGGCGAGACTTGTTTCCGCCCGCGGCCCAGGGTGATGCCGATTTCTTCGCCGCGCTCGGACAGAGCGAGTTTGACGATCTTTACCTCGACATGGCTGACCTTGTCGTCCTGGAGGAAGATGGTGTCGATGATATGGTCGGCCACCGCTTCGATCAGGGTGAAATGCATCCCTTCAGGCAGCGCGGTCGAGGCGGCGTGCTTGAGGTCCATATAGTTTTTGGACTGGTTGAGCGCGGTATCCGACTCATAATGGTCGGCGATTCGCAGGCGGGCGCGGATGGAGATGCGCAGCGGCTGGGGGAGATGCGTCTCCTCCGAATAAATGCCGGTCAGCACGTCGACATGGAGGTTGTTGACCTCCAGCGTCAGAAAATCGTCAAATCCAATATGCATAATTCGCCAACTTCAGGCCCATTCCGTGCCGTGCGGGCAGGCCAATTTGCTCTTTCATTTTGCAAAGCGAGCGCTAAAGCCCCGCTTCCGGCGCTGCCCCATGCGCCATTGATGGCGGATCGGCAAGACGTGTCTCACATTCTCCCCCTGGACAGCCAGCCCGATGCGGCGATCGAGCAACTGCTCGACGCGGCGTTCGGCGCGGACCGGCATGGACGCACCGCCTATCGCATCCGCGAGGGGATGCCGTGGTTGCCCGCCCTCTCCTTCGCCACGGTCGATGCCGACGGCGCGCTGATCGGATCGCTGCAAAGCTGGCCGGTCGCGTTGCGCCAAGCCGACGGCAGGCAGATGCCGCTCATCATGGTAGGTCCGGTCGCGGTCGATCCGGCGCATCAATTTGGCGGCCATGGCCGGGCCATGATGGAAGCGGTGGTCGCCGCCGCCCGCGCTCAGGGCAGCGAGCCACTGATGATGATCGGCGATCCTGAATATTATGGCCGCTTCTGGGGCTTCGTCGCGGACGGCACGGCCGGCTGGGACGCGCCCGGTCCGTTCGAGCCGCGCCGGTTGCTGGCGCTGTCGGTCGATGGCCGTCTGATCGGCGGCCACGGGATGCTCGGACCCAGAATCGCCGTCGCCGCCTGATTTGCCCTTTGCCTTCGGGCAAGAGGCTCCTATCTCCGCCCCATGCCCATGGAGCCCCTGCCCGACCTGTCGACCCTCTCGCTTGCCGACATTGCCCGGCTGGCCGCCGAAAAGCGTTTGCCGCCGGTCGAGAAATGGAACCCGGACCATTGCGGCGACAGCGAGATGCGGATCGCGCGCGACGGCACCTGGTTCCACCAGGGGTCGCCGATCGGCCGGGAAACGATGGTGCGCCTCTTCTCCTCCATATTGCGGCGCGAGCCGGATGGCAGCCATGTGCTGGTGACGCCGGTCGAGAAGCTGGACATTGCGGTGGAGGATGCCCCCTTCGTCGCGGTCGAACTGAAGAGCGAGGGCGAAGGCCGGGACCGCACGCTCGCCTTCCGAATCAAAAATGGCGATATCGTGACCGCTGGACCTGCCCATGCCCTGATCCTGCGCGAGACGCCGGACGGCCCGCATCCCTATCTGCATGTGCGCGGCGGGATGGAGGCGCTGGTTGCGCGCAGCGTCTATTATGAATTGATGAACCTGGCGCTGGAGGAAGACGCCGAGCGGATCGGCCTTTGGAGCGAGGGCGCCTTCTTCCCGCTGGACGGGGCGGCATGACGCTGGCGCAGCGGCTGCGCGCCGCGCTGGACGAGGGGCACAGGCGGGACGATCTGGCGCCCAGCGACATGCGCGATCCGCGAATCGACGGCGAGATCGCGCTGGCACCCGCGGCCGTACTGGTGGCGATCACCGACCGGCCGGAACCGGGCCTGATCCTGACCGAGCGATCGTCGCGCCTGCGCAAGCATGCGGGGCAAATCGCCTTTCCCGGTGGCCGGGTGGATGACAGCGATGCCGACGAAATCGCAGGCGCGTTGCGCGAGGCGCAGGAGGAAATCGCCCTGCCGCCCGAGCGAGTGCAGGTGATCGGGACATCGGATCGCTATCATACCTTCACCGGGTTCGACATCATCCCGGTGCTGGGCGTCATTCCGCCGGACCTGCCGCTGCGCGCGCAGGAAAGCGAGGTCGCCGACTGGTTCGAACTGCCGCTCGCCTATGCGCTCGACCCCGCACGGCGGGTGCGCCATGCCGTCGAATTTGAAGGCAGGCAGCGGCATTATTACGAGATATATTGGGAAGGCCGCCGCATCTGGGGCATTACCGCCGCCATTCTCGCCAATCTTTCGCGCAGGCTGGGCCATGACCATGAAACTGCCTGATGCGTCATGGCGGCATCGCCCCGGCCTGGACGGCCTGTTCGCTGCGCTGGATACGGCGGAGGGCAAGGCGCGCTTCGTTGGCGGCGCGGTGCGCGACGGGCTGCTCGGCCTACCGGTTAACGATATCGACATCGCCACCAGGCTTGACCCGCATGACGTCGTCGCCCGGCTGAAGCGCGCGGGGATCAAGGCGGTGCCGACCGGGATAGACCATGGCACCATCACCGCCGTCCTGCCCGACGGACCGGTAGAGATCACTACGTTGCGACGCGACGTCAGTACCGACGGGCGGCGCGCGACCATCGCCTATACCGACGACTGGCAAGAGGATGCGGCGCGGCGCGACTTCACCATCAACGCCCTTTATGCCGATCCGTTGACCGGCGCGATCAGCGACTATTTCGACGGCATCCCCGATCTGGAGGCGCGGCGGCTGCGCTTCATCGGCGATGCGTCGGCGCGGATCGCCGAGGATCATCTGCGCATCCTGCGCTATTTCCGCTTCCTGGCCCGCTATGGCGACAACGAGTTGGACAGTAGTGCGTATGATGCGTGCGTCGCCGCGGCCAACAGCCTGATGGCGCTGTCGCGCGAGCGGATAGCGGACGAATTGCTGAAATTACTGAGTGTTGCTTCGCCGATCCATGCGCTGCGTCTGATGGTGGAGGGCGGCATATTGCGCCCGGTGCTACCGGAAGTGGATGCGGCCGGGGTCGAGCGCATCGACCGACTGATGGCGCGCGAGGCGGAGGCCGGGATCGGCGCGTCCGCGTTGCGGCGGCTGGCTGCGCTGTTGCCGGCCGACGCGGCGCTGGCCGATGCGGTGGGGGCGCGGTTGAAGCTGTCGAACAAGGCGCGCAAGCGGTTGGTGGTAGCGCTGGAGCCGGCGGCGGGGATCGAAAGTCCGCGCGCGCTCGCCCATCGGATCGGCGTCGAAGGCGCGATCGATCGACTGCTGCTCGATCCGGACAAGCCGCTGGCGACACTCGAACAGTTGCGGGACTGGACCCCGCCTGCCCTGCCGATCGGCGGCGGGGCGCTGATTGCGCGCGGCCTGACGCCCGGTCCGGATGTGGCCAAGGCGTTGCGTGCGGTTCAGGATCAATGGGTGGCGGAAGATTTCCCCGACTCGAACCGCGTCGCGGGAATCGCGGATCAGATCGTCTCGAAATTCCAGCGCGCGCGCCAATAGTCGAAGGCTTCCGCTTCGGGCATCGGCTTGGCGAAATGATAGCCCTGCCCCTGCCAACAACCCATCTGCTGCAAAGCAAGAGCAAGCGCCTGCGTCTCGATCCCTTCGGCGGTTACCTTGAGATTGAGTGATTCCGCGAGTGACAGGATCGTTCGGACGATCACCGCCTTGTCATGATCCTCCAGCATCGTGGACACGAAACTGCGGTCGATCTTCAATATGTCGATCGGCAGGCTGTGCAGGCTGGCGAGGTTGGAGAAGCCGGTACCGAAATCGTCCATCGCGATCGGCATCTGCAATCCCTTGAGCGCGACGAGCAGTTTCCGCGCCTTGTCGGGGTCTGCGATGATCGCGCTTTCGGTGAGTTCCGCCGTCAGCCGATGGCCGCTGATCCCGGCATAGCGCAAGGCTTCCTCGAACATGGAGGCGACATCGTCGCGCGCCATCTGGATCGGTGAGAGGTTGACGTTAACGCCTACGGGCAGCGGCTGGCCGAATTTTGCATCCCAGCGCGACAGAGCCTGAGCGGCTTCATAGGCCGCCCAGCGGCCCAGCGGCGTGATGAGTCCGCTTTCCTCCGCCACGGCGATGAACTCCACCGGGGGAACATGGCCCAATTCCTCGTCATTCCATCGGGCCAGCGCTTCGAAGCCGGTGATCTCGCCAGTCTGGAGA
Source organism: Pseudomonadota bacterium (assembly GCA_040389985.1). GTDB lineage: Bacteria > Pseudomonadota > Alphaproteobacteria > Sphingomonadales > Sphingomonadaceae > Sphingobium. The sequence continues at coordinate 11,998 of JAZJZH010000009.1, read as the reverse complement.
TGGATGAGCGGCTGGTAGGCGAGCGTCAGCCCGCCCTGGGCCAATGCCTCCCGCAGACGGCTTTCGATCGAAAAGCGCCGCTGCGCTTCCTTGAGTACGCCATTGCGGTAGATTTCCACCTTGCCGCTGCGCTTGGCGATCTTCACCGCGGCCTGCGCCTTGCGCACGACGTCATCGGGATCATCGTCCAGGTTGAGCGAGAGCGCGCAGCCGATCGCGCAATCGACGCGGATCTGCAAATCACTCAAGCGGATGGGCGAACTAAGCGCTTCCTTGATCCGCTGAACGATATGAAGAGCGTCTGATAAGCCATTATTCAAGCGTGCAAAAATGGCGAAATCATTACCACCGATACGGGCCAGCACATCGCCCTGGCGCAAGCTGGATTTCAGGCGCTTGGCGACGGTGATCAACAATTCGTCGCCCGCCATTGGGCCGAGCGATTCATTGACCCGGCTGAAACGGCTAAGATCGATCGCGATGATGCCGAATTGCGCTTGGTCGGGCCAGACCGAGTTGGCGAGACGATCGTCAATCTCTTCGCCAAAGCCGGTGCGATTGGGCAGCGCGGTCAGACCGTCCGACAGCAGCTCCCTACGTAGATTCTTTTCGATCGTCCGCTCACCGGTGCGGTCGGTGGCCGTGAATAGATAATGTTCCGGGCGCCCTTCCGCTGCGGGCAGGCGGCCGATGGTGCACATGAAATATTCCGGCCCCAGCTTGCCGTCGCGGCGCAATTCGAAACTGTCCGAATCGCGCCCGGACCGGATGAAACTGAGGACACGGTCACGCCAGGCCGCCGCCATCTTCGCGGCGGCATCGGTCCGTTCGGATTGTGCCTGAAAGGCAGCGGCGAAGCGCACATTCCCGCCAACCAGCGCTATTTCATTGTTTTCGTATGCGAATATGGCTGCAAGCTGCGGTAGGGCCGATAGCCAGTCTGGCATGCTGATGCCCGACGCCAGATGTGCGTCATCCCCCCCCTGCAAGGGGGTGGCGCTGGCCTGTTTGACCGGCAAATTGCGCACCGACGTCGATTCCATACCCCCGCTGTATCCAGAAGGAGTAAATTTTCGGGAAACGCTAACGACCGAATGGGACGAACTTAGACTAAAGGCGAAATCGCTGAAATCAGAAGCGATTATCGCGCGGAAAACCGGTCGGCGGCATGCGCCCGGCCGCGCCGCGCGCGACTTTCCACGGCAACATGTCGCTTTCCGTCCGGGTGCGGCCCGATTCGCCACCCATTGTCCAGCTCAGCCCATCGGACAGGCGGAAGGCTATCGCATCGGACAGACCGCCGTCGCGATAGCGTTGCATCTGCACGCCCTGCCCGCGCGTCATTTTCGGCATTTCTGTGAGGGGGAAGACGAGCAGTTTGCGGTTCTCGCCGATGATGGCGATGCTGTCCGCCTCTGCCGGGATCGGGCGGATGATGCTCAGCTTTGCGCCGGCGCGGACGTTGACCACCTGCTTGCCCTTGCGGGTTTCGGCAATCAGTTCGGCCGTCGCCGCGACGAAACCCCGGCCGTCGGATGAGGCCAGAAGCAGGTCCGTACCAGCGCGCGCCGGCATGAAGGCGACGATCGCGCCTTCATTGTCCATATCGACCAGCGAACGCACCGGGTCGCCAAAGCCGCGTCCGCCCGGCAGCTTGTCCGACGCGAGCGTATAGATGCGGCCGGTCGAGGTCGCCAGCAGCAGCTTGTCGGTGGTGTAGGCGTGGAACGCATAATGCGGGCCGTCGCCTTCCTTGAATTTCAGCGTATCGGCGGCGGCAAGGTCGCGATGGCCGCTCATCGCCCTGATCCAGCCGCGTTCGGACAGGATCACGGTGATGGGTTCGCGCTCGATCATCGCTTCCAGCGGGATTTCGCGCGCCAGCGCTGCTTCCTCGACCAGCGTGCGGCGGCGGCCAAGGTTGGTTTCCGGGCCATAGCGCTTGCGCAGCGCCGCAAGGTCACGCTTCAGGCGGGTGCGCTGGCGAGCCGGGCTTTCGACCAGCTTCTCCAGTTCCTCCTTTTCCTTGACCAGTTCGGCATGTTCGCGCCGCAATTCCATCTCCTCCAGCTTGCGCAGGGAGCGCAGCCGCATGTTGAGGATGGCCTCGACCTGGCGGTCGTTGAGCGCGAATTCGTCCATCATCACCATCTTTGGTTCATCCTCGGTGCGGATGATTTCGATCACCCGGTCGAGGTTGAGATAGGCGATGATATAGCCGTCGAGCAGTTCCAGCCGGCCGGCGATCTTTTCCAGCCGATGCTGGGCGCGGCGCACCAGCACGTCGATCTGATGCTTGAGCCATTCGATCAAAAGCGGCTTCAAACCCAGCACGCGCGGGGTGCGGCTGGCGTCGAGGACGTTGAGGTTCAGCGGGAAGCGGTTTTCCAGATCGGTCAGCCGGAACAGGCTGTCCATCAGCATCTGCGGATCGACGGTGCGCGCGCGCGGTTCGATAACGATGCGGATTTCCGTGTCGCTCTCGTCGCGCACATCCGCCAGGATCGGCAGCTTGCGGTCGTTGATGAGCGCGGCGATCTGTTCGATCAGCTTGGATTTCTGCACCTGATAAGGAATTTCGGTGACGACCGCGATCCAGGTGCCGCGTCCGCCCTCTTCCTTGTGCCAGCGCGCGCGCGTGCGGAAGGCGCCGCGTCCGGTGACATAGGCTTCGGAGATGATCGCTACATTATCGACCAGCACGCCGCCTGTCGGAAAATCTGGCCCCTTCACCACCTGCATCAAGGCCGCATGATCGGTTTCTGGATCGTCGATCAGCAGGCCGGCCGCGTCGATCAGTTCGGTGACATTATGCGGCGGGATGCTGGTCGCCATGCCCACGGCAATGCCGGTCGCGCCGTTGGCAAGCAGGTTGGGAAACAGGCCGGGGAAAACCTCCGGCTCCTCATCCTCGCCATTATAGGTGGGGCGATAATCGACCGTGCCTTCGTCCAGGCCCGCCATCAGATCGGCGGCGGCCTGGGTCAGGCGCGCCTCGGTGTAACGCATGGCCGCAGCGTTATCGCCATCGATATTGCCGAAATTGCCCTGCCCGTCGACCAACGGCGTGCGCAGCGAAAATTCCTGCGCCAACCGCACCATGGCGTCATAGACCGACTGGTCGCCATGGGGGTGATATTTACCGATCACGTCGCCCACGACGCGGGCGCATTTCTTGTAACTGGTGGTGTTGCGCGCCGGATTGGCGACCAGCACGTCCGGGGATGCGCCGCCCGGCTCCATCTTGAGCAGGCGCATCGCCCATAGCAGGCGGCGATGCACCGGTTTCAGCCCATCGCGCAGGTCGGGTAGCGAGCGGGCGGTGATGGTGGATAGCGCATAGACGAGATAGCGTTGCGAGAGCGCTTCGTCGAAAGGGTGGTCCCTGATGGCGTCGAACGGGTCGCTAAAATCGGTCATCGCAGGTCGGATAGCAGGACGGGCACGAAACGGAAACGGATTTGGTCAGAAGCCGGTCAGAAGCATGTCGAGGGCCTTGGAAATATCATAATCCTGATCCCGAAGAGACAGGACAATATTGCCGAGTGACCGCGCAGGCACCGCGCCGGAAAATTGCGTCATCATGACCAATCGCCGCCCATCGACGTCAAATTGCGGATTGAGGCGCGCCATCGGCGTTCCGACGTCATCGAGCGGGACCAAGGGTGCCGCGAAGCGGGTCGTCAGATGGTCCAGCAAATCAGATTGGCAATCCAGAACATAAGCGCCATCAGGCAGGCGGTGCACGCAGAAACGCGCCATTAGAATTGCCGGTATTTTTCAAGCGGCAATCCATGTTTTTCAACATAGGCGTTGGAGGCGGCGATGCCGGCGGCATTGTCTTCTTTCCAGCGCCGTCCCCGCTCCGCCGCAATCTCGCTGCGCAATGCATCCTCGCAAGCGCGCGATAGATTGATGCCCAATTCTTTCGCATCCGCCACCAGAGCAACATCCAGCGACAGGTTCGTCGCCTTGCGCGTAGCGATCTGCTCATGCCTGGTCATCACAAACTCCTGCATTAATCATGCGCACAAACATACGCATGACGCATCAGCGCGGCAAGTATCGGCCTTCGGGATCTGCGGCGATCTCGGCGGCGAATGCCGCCACGATCCAGTCGCGAAAGGCTTTCACCTTGGGCGTGTTGCGGGCGTGGGGCGGATAGACCACCCAATAGCTGGCGATTTCCCGAACATAGGAGGGCACCGCTTCGACCAGCAGGCCGGATTCGATCTCCATCTTCCACAGGAAATGGTTGAGGATGGCGACGCCCTGGCCGCCGATCGCGGCGCGCCCCTCCATCACCTGGCTGTCGAGCGCAATGCCGGGCGGGCCGTCGGCGGGATCGGCCTCCACCGCCATCGCGGCGAACCATTCATGCCACCACATGTCGTCGGGCGACAGGCGCGGCAGGGCATGAAGTGCCTGCGCATCGGCGATGGGACCATGCCGGTCCAGCCAGGCCGGGCTGCACATCGGCACCAGCCGGTTGTGGGTCAGCAACGTCGCCTCCAGCCCCGGCCATTGCCCCTTCCCGCCACGGATCGCCAGGTCCACGCCGTCGCGGGCGAGATCGACGACGCCGTCCTCCGCCTGGATACGCACGGTGAGGTGCGGATGGCGCGTCTGGAAGGCGCCGATCCTGGGCGCCAGCCACAGATGGGCGAAACTGTTGGTGCAACTGATCGTCAAAACGGCCGAATGATCCTGCGTCAGGGCGGCGAAGCCCTGGCGCATCTGGTCGAAGGCGCGGGTCAGGATGGGCGCGATGTCCCGCCCCTTGTCGGTCAGTACGACCTTTCGCCCGATGCGCTGGAACAGGCTGAGGCCCAGCCGCTCCTCCAACAATTTCACCTGATAGCTGACAGCGGCCTGGGTCATGCCCAGTTCCTGCGCGGCGGCGGTGAAATTTTCCCGGCGAGCCGCAGCCTCGAACACGCGGATGGCGGACAGGGGAGGCAGGGTCGACATGCCCTTATCAATAAGCTGAGCTTATCTAAGGCGTCCAGCTTTTGTTGGCGACCGTAGCGGCAATCGGGCAGAGGCGAAGGCGCGGACGGTCTTTCCGATCCGCCTCCCGCTTCAGGAAAAGGACGACATCATGCGTGACGAATATGACGACCGGCTGCGGCATGACGGCCGCGCGCAGATTAATAGCGGCATCGACCGACTGCTGGCCAGGATCATGCAGGCGTTCCGCGTGCTGCACATGATCCATTGGTCCGCACCCTGGGCTATCCATGAGCGCCGATGCCGTCACTGAGCCAGCCGGCGGCAAAATCGACCGGCGGCGGCAAATCGGGGGTTGCGGTTTCGGGCGGGAACGCCACTTTGCGCCCGTGTCCGAATCCGCATTTGCCCCCCTTCCCGCCCTTCCCCCTCCCCCGACCGCGTTGTTGAACGGCGCGGCGCTGTTCCTCGATTTCGACGGAACGCTGGCACCGCTGGCCGAAACGCCCGACGCGGTCGATGTGGGCGACGACCTGCTCTTGCTGCTGGCCCGGCTGCGCGATCAACTGGGTGGGCGGCTGGCGATCGTCAGCGGCCGGTCGATCGCTACCCTGCGCGAGTTGGGTTTTGGCGACTTCCTGCTGTCCGGCACGCATGGCCTGGAATTCGCCCAGCCCGGTGCGGCTGTGGACGCCCCGCCCCGGCTGCCCGCGATCGATGCGGTGGAGGCCGCCTTCAACGCCTTTGTCGAGGGCAAGCCCGGCCTGCTGGTCGAACGCAAGTCCATCAGCGTGGGGCTGCATTTCCGCGGCGCACCGATATGGGGCGAGGAAGCGGGCCAATTGGCGAAGGCTCTGGCCGATGCGCATGGCCTGGCGCTCCAGCGCGGCAAGATGCTGTATGAATTGCGCCCCGGCGGCGCGGACAAGGGCAGCGCCCTCCTTGCCCTGATGCAGAGCGCGCCGATGGCGGGCGGCGTGCCAGTGTTCATCGGCGACGACGTGACCGACGAGGAAGGCTTTGCCGCCGCCGCCGAACTGGGCGGCGCGGGCATATTGGTCGGCGCGCCGCGCGCGACATTGGCGACATTCTCTTTGGAACAGGTTGCCGCCGTCAGGCATTATCTGGCTGAGGGGGTCGCCGGATAGAATTTTCGGCGTCCCTTGTCGTGAGCAACGAAAGGGGCAGACCGATCCAAGCACCAACAGACTCCATCCTAGCCGGAAACGAGCGCACGCTCGACCTGTGGCCCATCGGCAATTGCCAGGCGTCCGCGCTGATCGACCGCATGGGTCGCATGGTGTGGGCCTGCGTCCCGCGCGTCGATGGCGACCCGGTCTTTTCCGCTCTGCTGGACGACCAGGCATGGGATGATCCGCAGGCAGGCGGTTTCTGGGCGATCGAGCTGGAAAATTGCGTCGCGGTCGATCAACATTATATCCGCAACACCCCTATTTTGGTGACCCGCCAGAGCGATGCGCAGGGCAATGCGATCGAAATCATCGATTTCTGCCCGCGCCACAAGCATAAGGGTCGCATCTATCGCCCGGTCGCCTTCATCCGCATCGTGCGGCCGGTCGCCGGTTCCCCCCGCATCCGGGTGAAGCTGCGTCCGACCACCGCCTGGAACGCGGAAAAAGTGCCGGTCAATTATGGTTCCAACCATATCCGCATGATCCTGTCCTATATGGCGATGCGCATATCGACCAATGCGCCGATCGGCCTGATCGCACAGGAAAGCTGGTTCCGGCTGGAGCAGGACGCGCATTTCTTCATGGGGCCGGATGAAGGCTTTTCCGATGCGCTGCGCCCGGCGATCGAGCGGATGCTGGACGACACCATCAACGAATGGCAGCTTTGGGTCCGTGGCCTCGCCATCCCGGCCGAATGGCAGGAAGCGGTGATCCGCTCCGCCATCACGCTCAAGCTTTGCCAGCATGAGGAAACCGGCGCGATCGTCGCCGCGCTGACCACCTCCATCCCCGAACATGCGAACAGCGGGCGTAATTGGGACTATCGCTATTGCTGGGTCCGCGACGCTTATTACACGGTCGAAGCGCTGAACCGGCTGGGCGCGCTCGACGTGCTGGAAAGCTACCTCGTCTATCTGCGCAACATCGTCGATGGCGCGCGTGGCGGGCATATCCAGCCGCTTTACGATGTCCGCGGCAATGCGACGCTGACCGAATGGGAAGCCGAACAACTGCCGGGCTATCGCGGCATGGGGCCGGTGCGCGTCGGCAATGCCGCCTATGAACAGATCCAGCATGACGCCTATGGCCAGATCGTGCTGTCGTCGGTGCAGGGCTTTATCGACCAGCGTCTGCTGCGCATGGCCGGCCACGCCGATTTCGAGGCGCTGGAGGCCGTGGGTGAACGCGCCTGGGCGGTGTATGACCAGCCGGACGCTGGCCTATGGGAACTGCGCACCCGCGCCCACGTCCACAGCTATAGCGCGGTCATGTGCTGGGCGGCGTGCGATCGGCTGGCACATGCGGCCACCGCGCTAGACCTGCCATTACGGTCAGCCCATTGGCAGAACCGCGCGGACACGATGAAGGCGCGCATATTGGAGGCCGCCTGGCGCACCGACAGCAAGGCGATCTCCGCCAATTTCGAAGATGATTCGCGCGATGCCTCGCTGCTGCAACTGCTCGACCTGCGTTTCCTGACGGCCGACGATCCGATGTTCATCGGCACGCTGGCGGCGCTGGAAACCGACCTGCGGCGCGGCAACGACATGCTGCGTTACAGCGCGCCCGACGATTTTGGCGAGCCGGTGACGGCGTTCAACGTCTGCACATTCTGGCTGATCGAGGCATTGCATCGCACCGGCCGGACCGAAGAGGCGCGCGCCTTGTTCGAAGAGATGCTGTCCCGCCGCACCGCCGCGGGCCTGCTGTCCGAGGATATCGACCCCGCAACCGGGGAATTATGGGGCAATTATCCCCAGACATACTCATTGGTCGGCATCATCAATTGCGCCGTCTTGCTGAGCAAACCATGGAGCGCGATGCGATGAGCCGCCTTATCGTCATATCGAACCGGGTCAGTCGCCCTAGCAAGTCGGGCAACCAAGGGGGCCTTGCCGTCGCATTGTCGCAAGCCTTGCGCGAAAGCCGGGGCATCTGGGTCGGCTGGTCGGGCGAGGTCACCGACAATTTCACCGGCCATATCGGTTTTGCCGAGGATGAAGGCGTCAAGACAGCGACGATCGATCTGGAAGAACAGGATGTCGACGAATATTATAACGGCTATGCCAACAAGACATTGTGGCCGCTATTCCATTTCCGCATCGACCTGGCCGAATATGCCCGCGATTTCGAGGGCGGCTATAATCGCGTCAACAAGCGCTTCGCCGACACCGCGGCGCCGCTAATCGAGCCTGAAGACGTCATCTGGGTCCATGACTATCATATGATCCCGCTGGGCCAGATGCTGCGCGACAAGGGGCTGAACAATCGGATCGGCTTTTTCCTGCATATTCCCTGGCCGCCGACCCGGCTGCTGGTGTCGCTACCCCATCACAGCAAGCTGGTCAGCACGCTGTTTGCCTATGATGTCGTGGGTTTCCATACCGAGGAATGGCTCGAATCCTTCCGCCATTATGTCGAGCGGGAAATGGGCGGGACCGTCGATGGCGACTTCGTCACCGTGGGCGACCGTACCATCCAGGCGGTCGCCTGCCCGATCGGTATCAATGCCAAGGAGTTTGCAGAAGCAGCCGAGAGTGAGCAGGCGCAGGACATGCTGACCCTGGTCCGGGCATCGTTGCAGGACCGGTCGATGATCGTCGGGGTCGATCGGCTGGATTACAGCAAGGGGCTGGAGGAGCGGTTTAACGGCTATGCCCGGTTCCTGAAGGACCATCCCGAACATCATCGCAAGCTGTTGCTGACCCAGATCGCGCCACCGTCGCGCGGGGAGGTGGAAAGCTACCAGCAGATCCGCGCGACATTGGATTCGCTCGCAGGACGGATCAACGGCGAATATAGCGACGTCGACTGGACACCGATCCGTTACGTCAACCAGGGCTATCCGCGCGACAAGCTGGCGGGCATCTATCGCGCGGCGAAGATCGGGCTGGTGACGCCGCTGCGCGACGGCATGAACCTGGTCGCGAAGGAATATGTCGCGGCCCAAGACCCCGAAGATCCGGGCGTGCTGATCCTGTCCCGCTTCGCCGGGGCGGCGATGCAGTTGAAGGACGCGCTGCTCATCAACCCCTATAGCCCGGAGGAAATGTCCGACGCGATCCTGCGCGCGCTGGCGATGCCGCTGGACGAACGCAAGCGGCGCTGGCGGGCGATGATGGATAGCGTGGAGGGGCAGGACATCAGCTGGTGGCGGCAATGCTTCACCGGGCGGCTGATGGCGGTCGAACGCGACATGGGACGGGTTGAGCCGGAGCCGACGGCGGGCTAACGCTGTCGCCGATGACAGAGGATGACGACGAACCCCGCGGCCTGATCGCCGCTATGCGCGCCCGATCGGGCGTCATCATCGCGGCCGTAGGCATGGTGGCGTGGGCCGCGTTGCTGTGGGCGATGTTCGGGGATGTGCTGTAGATGCAATAGCGCGCGGATTTCCGCTTGAGCCTCGTTGAACATCGGGCAGACTTGTCAGTGGGCCATACAGGCCCGGAAAGGCGCCCATGTTCGATCGTCGCAGTTTCCTCGGTTCCGCCACCGCCGCTTCCCTCGCCTCGCCCGCCGCTGCGCAGGCGCTCAAGGCCGTGCCCTTACCCGCCGCCGACCTGCATGGCCGGGATGAGGATGCCTATTGGAAGGCGCTGCGCGCGCAATTCCTGATCCCTGCCGATGTCGTGAACCTAAATGTCGGCACGGTCGGCTCCTCCCCCCGCCCGGTGCTCAAAGCCATTTTCGACGGGTTCGAGCAGACCGAGCAGATGACGCAGGCGGGATCGGAAGATTATCCGATCTGGGGCTATGGATCGTGGGAGGCCTATCGCAAGCCCTTCGCCGATTTCATGGGCGCGCAGGTCGACCAGATGGCGATCCTGCGCAATTGCACCGAAGCGAACAGCTATGTCGCCAACGGCTTCGACATGAAGGCCGGCGACGAGGTGCTGATGAGCGACGAGGAACATGGGTCGGGCGAAATGCCGTGGATGCTGCGATCCCGCCGCTATGGCGTGGTGGTCAAGACATTCGCCATGCCCAAGCCGCCCAAGGACGCGGCGGCAATATTGAACCGGATCAACGATGCCATCACCCCAAAGACGCGGATCATCTTCGTCAGCCATATCAGCACGGCGACGGGCGTCGTTTTGCCCGCAAAGGAGATTGCCGCGCTGGCCCGATCGAAGGGGATCGTCTCCGCCTTTGACGGCGCCCATGCGCCGGGCATGATAAAGGTCGATCTCAACGATATAGGCTGCGATCTTTACACCGGATCGATGCACAAATGGCTGTTCGCGACGAAGGGAACGGGTTTCCTCTACTTACGCGACGAAAGCGTGATGGACCGGGTGTGGAATACGGTCGCGACGGGCGGCTATGACGATCCGGCGCGCAAGGCGGATCGCTATATGCAGATCGGGTCGTCCTGCATCCCGACGCTGATGGGCCTGAATGCCGCGATCGAGTTGGCGAACAATATCGGCATGGAGCGGATCGAGGCGCGCAATCGCTTGTTGGCCGACTATATTCATGGCGAGATGATGAAGCGCGGGGCGGAAAGCTGGACCTCCCCCGATCCGGCGCTGCGCGGGGCGATCGCCACCGTCAACGTCCCGCCGGTGCAGCGGATGGAATTGCAGGAGTGGCTGTGGACCAACCACAAGGTCCGCATCCGCGGCGGCAACCCCAGCAAGCTTCGGCTGGCGACCCCCTATTTCCTGAGCAAGGCGGATATCGACCGTTTCCTGGGGCTGTTCGACGAGTTTCGGAAGATGAAGGGCGCGTGATACGCGCGCTTGGAGAACGCATGGAATTGCACGCCTTTCAACTTTGCTCTATGGGCGGCCCAAGCAGCCCCGGCACCCGCTGATCCTCAACGATTCGCGATTGCCGGGGCGCAGTGTTTTCTAAGACAAGTCAGGAACGCGCATGGCCCGTCGCCGCCAGATTTACGAAGGCAAGGCAAAGATCCTTTACGAAGGCCCTGAGCCAGGTACGATCATCCAATATTTCAAGGATGACGCTACGGCCTTCAATGCCCAGAAAAAGGGTACGATTTCCGGCAAGGGCGTGCTGAACAATCGGATTTCCGAGCATATCTTCACCCTGCTCGGCCAGATCGGCGTGCCGACCCATTTCATCCGCCGCCTCAACATGCGCGAACAGCTGGTCCGCCAGGTCGAGATCATCCCGATCGAGGTCGTGGTGCGCAACGTCGCCGCCGGATCGCTCAGCAAGAAGCTGGGCATCGAGGAAGGCACGCAGCTGCCCCGCACGCTGATCGAATATTGCTACAAGGACGATGCGCTGGGCGACCCGCTGATCTCCGAAGAGCATATCGCCTGCTTCGGCTGGGCGACGCAGGACGAGATGCACGACATTGCCGACATGGCGATCCGCATCAACGACTTCATGTGCGGCCTGTTCGCGGGCATCGGCATCCGCCTGGTCGATTTCAAGCTGGAGTTCGGCCGGCTTTATGACGGCGAATATAGCCGCGTCATCCTGGCCGACGAGATCAGCCCGGATGGCTGCCGCCTGTGGGACATGGTAACCAACGAGAAGCTGGACAAGGATCGCTTCCGTCGCGACCTGGGCGGCGAAGTCGAAGCCTATCAAGAGGTTGCGCGCCGTCTTGGCCTGCTTCCCGAAGGACTGGACACCACCGTCCTCGACCTCGACACGCATCGCAAGAAGCGCGAGAAGGAAGAAGGCTGATCCTTCGCCCTGAACGAACAAACCCGGCGAAGGCATCAGGCTTTCGTCGGGTTTTTCGTGTCGACCGTCGTCTCAGGCGATCAGCGCGTCGGCCATCAGTTTGATGCCCAGCAGCACCATCAGCGCATAGATGAGACCCAATGACTGCCGGGAGCCATTTTGGCTCCGATCTGCGTTGCTCGCCTGGG